>CAVZTH010000048.1:0-109795 GCA_963778125.1 uncultured Alphaproteobacteria bacterium
GATCCAGCTTGACCCCTGGCTGGAAGCACCAGTCGAGCGGCACGTCGTCGATCCGCCAGGACGGCTCCCCGCCCGGCTTCAGCGCATGGTTCATGCTGGAGAAGAAGTGGTACGGAGCATCCATATGGGTGCCGTTGTGGGTGCTGATCTCCGCGCGTTCGACCGCGGCATACTCGCCGTCCGGAAGCTGATCGACCCGGACCCCCATGTATTCCGCCATCGCCGGGGCGGTCTGGTGATGATCCATATATTCGATCTTCGGCAGCATATGCGGCGGATCGCTCAGGATCCCTGCCTTCAGTGGCGAGGAGATATCGACCAGCCGGCGCGGCATTACTCCGCCGCCTTCATCAGTTTCGATGGATCGGCTCCGACCCGGCCGCTCTCGCCGGGGGCCGCCTTGGCGAGCCGGAAATCGTAATGCACCGCACGCAGGCCGGGGACGGGCGAGGCCGGATCCTCGTGCGCATCCACCACCAGCGACTGCGAGACGCCGAACACCGTGTCGGAATCGATGTTCGGGTCATCCCCGAAATACAGCGCGGTGACCAGTTCGCGATGACCCTCGGCGCCGATCAGGGCGTGGATATGCGAGGGCCGCATACCGTGGCGCTTCTGCGTCACCACCATCTCGCCGACCGGGCCATCCATCGGGATCGAGTAGCCGAGCGGCCGGACCGTGCGGAAATAGTAGTTGCCGTCCGCCCCGGTCAGGAAGTTGCCGCGCATATCCATCGATTCGCCGTTGCGCTCCTGCAGGTCGTATAGACCGCGCTCGCTGGTCTGCCAGATCTGGATCAGCGCGTTGGCCAGGGGCGCGCCGTCGTTGTCGGTGACCTTGCCATAGACGACGATCTCCTCGGCGGTCGGGTGCTCGACAATCTGAGTCCCCATCGGCATCACCGCGACCCCCTCACGATAAAACGGCCCCAAAAGGCTGCTCTGCGATCCGAGTTCGCGGGCCTTCCTGTCGTGCAGCGCGTTGACCACGGCGCTCAGGCCCAGCACGTCCGATAGCAGAATGAACTCCTGCCGCAGCGGGCTGCATTTCTGGCCGACGGCGGTCAGGAACTGGATGCCCTGCAGCCATTCCTCCGGGGTCAGGTTCACTTCACGGGCGAAGGCGTGCAGGTGCCTGACGGCGGCATAGCAGATTTCCTTCAGCCGAGGATTATCGATCGCCGCCATCTGGTGCAGCGCTTCATCGGTGACGGTGAATTCGTCCAGGTCCTGCATGGTGGAGGCCTCCCGTTTGACAGGTCCGAGTGGTCCGATCCCGACTGAAGCATCCTTGCGGTCGGGTGAATCGGCCCACCAAAACAATGGGCTAGTGGATATAATCTGGCGGCACTTTCCGTCGGATTATATCCACTAGGCAGCTTAGGACCAAACCCCGGGGGTTGCCAGCCGGTCCGCGTGCCATAGGATGCCGGCAAAGAAATCACGCGGGAGGAAACCGGTTATGCTCAAGTATCGCAATCTGAAGCCGTGGCGTTGGGCGCTGCTCCTTGCGACCGTGCTGTCCACGGCGGCACCGTCAGCACCGGAGGCGCAACCCATCACCATCGGTTTCGGCATGGCGCTAACGGGCGGACTGGCACCGAACGGGCGGTCGGCGCTGCTGGCGATGCAGCTCTGGGAAAGCGAGGTCAACGCCAAAGGCGGCTTGCTCGGCCGGCCCGTGAAGCTGGTGTTTTACGACGACCAGTCCAATCCCTCGACCGTTCCGGGGCTGTACACGAAGTTGCTCGACGTGGACAAAGTCGATCTGGTGATCAGCGGATATGGGACGAACATGATCGCGCCCGCGTTGCCGGTGATCATGCAGCATAATGAAACGTTCCTCGGGCTGTTTGGCCTGGCGGTGAACAGCGATTTCAATTACCCGAATTACTTTTCCATCACCCCGATGGGTGGGCCGAATCCCGAAGCAAGCCTTTTCGAAAGGCTTCTTCGAGGTGGCGATGGCGCAGAATCCGAAGCCGACAACGCTTGCGCTGACCGGCGCCGACGCGGAGTTCCCCCATAACGCCCTAGAGGGCGCGCGCGTGCTGGCCAAGGCGGCTGGGCTGAAGATCGTCTATGACCGCTCCTATCCGCCGACCACCAATGACTACACTCCGATCGTGCGAGGGATTCAGGCGGCCAATCCGGACCTGGTATTCGTCGCGTCCTATCCGCCGGATACCGTGGGCATCATCCGGGCAGCGAGCGAGATCGGACTGAAGGCGAAGCTGTTCGGCGGCGGCATGGTTGGATTGCAGTCAACCGCGATCAAGACCCAGCTTGGCCCCTTGATGAACGGCATCGTCGATTACGATGTCTGGCAACCGGTGCCCCCGTTCAACACCCCGGAGGCGATGAACTTCCTGGCGCAGTACCAGGCGAAGTCGGCTGCGGCCGGGGTCGATGCGCTGGGCTTCTACCTGCCGCCGTTCGCCTATGCCGACATGCAGGTTCTGCAACAGGCGGTCGAGGGCGTCGGAAGTCTCGATCAGCAGAAACTCGCCGGCTACCTGCGTAGCCATACGTTCAAGACGGTGGCCGGCGACATCGCATTTGGTCCGGGCGGCGAGTGGACCGATGCGCGGGTGTTGGAGGTGCAGTTCCGGAACGTGAAGGGCAACGACGTCGAGCAGTTCAAGAACCAAAAAGTCGAGGTGGTGCTTTATCCGCCCGCCCTTAAGGACGGTGATCTGATCTATCCGTATTCCGAGGCGAAGGGTCCCTGATCAAAAATCAAGGCCCGCGCGGCGATCGGTCCGCTCCGGAGTTTCGGTGGATTGACCATTGATCGACCTCTCCTGTCGCGTTTCGATGTGTAAAAGTTTTGCAAAATCAGCGTGCTTTTGCGCTCCGGGGCCGGTGACGAATTAGTTTCGCCTGGCACAGCACTTTTCAAGCGAACCGGCATCGTTAAAGTGCGTTCCTTAGCGATGTCGTCCGCAACACAAAATGGCAGCAACAACAAGCTGCTCGCCGACCTCCCGCCCGAGGATGCGATTTATCTCGCATCGATCAGCCGTCTTGAGCGGCCGTCTCAGGGCCAGGCACTGACTGGCCCTTCGGTGGGGACAAGAGAAGTTTGGTTTCCGCAAAGCGGCGTCATCGCTCTTTTTGCCAGCAATGGCGCCGGCCGCAGCGTCCAAATCGGATTGGTTGGCAACGAGGGCTGCGTTGGACTGGAAGCGTTAGTTGATCGGGTGCCGACGTTGATGGACGCTGTGGTGCAGATCGAAGGATCGATGTCGGTCGTTTCCGCCGCCCAACTGAAAGCGACACTTTTCGACAGGCCCTCTATCGAAGCCGCCATGTCGCGATTTCTATTCAGCCTGTGCGCACAGTCCTTACGAACGATCGCGTGCGATCGCATGCACAGTCTGCCTTCCCGGTGCTGCCGCTGGCTGCTGAAAATCCAGGATCGGTTGGGGAGCGACGACCTGCCGTTAACCCAGGAACGTCTTGCTGCGTTGCTCGGTAGTGGGCGTCCGCGCATCAACGCGGTTCTGGCGGCGCTGGAGCAGGATGGGCTGGTGCGGCGCCACCGTGGCCGCGTCCGTCTGATGACGCGGTCTGGCCTGGAGGCCCGCTCATGCGAGTGCTACGGCGCCGTTCATGCGCCTGATCGGGCACGACATATAACCTGACTGTCTCATTTGTAACAGACGTGTGAGCGATAGCATGATATTTCTATACTAAACCGGGGCGGGATTTCTTATGCCGCAAACGCCTCGACGACACGTCGCGAGGGTAAATCATTTGTTGGCCAGGCTTTCGGCAGAGACTGGCGGCACCCTGGCCTCCGCCATGAGGTCGGAACGTCCGGCGCAAGGTCGTGTGCTGAGCACCAGGACCGAAGCGGCCACCGAGATTTGGTTTCCCAACAACGGGGTTATCGCGCTGTCGATCACCGACGACGAGGGGCGCACGGTGCAAACAGCTATGGTTGGGTCAGAGGGGTGCGTCGGGCTGGAGACACTCTATCCGCCCACTCCCACACTGGCCGATGCTGCGGTGCAGGTTTCCGGCGAGATGTCGGTGATTCCGGCCGCTCATCTGCGCTTGGCACTGGAAACCACGCCCGCGATCCAGGCAACGTTTTTTCAATTTCTGTACAGCCTGTCGGCACAATCGCTACAGACCGTCGCGTGCAACCGCCTGCATGGCCTGGAAGCCCGGTGTTGCCGTTGGCTGCTGATGTTGGGGGATCGGACGGGCGATAACGACTTGCCCCTGACGCAAGAGTTGTTGGCGACAATGCTAGGCGGCGGCCGGCCTCGGATCAACGGGCTTCTCGCTTTGCTGGAACAGGACGGATTGGTTCGCCGCTTCCGCGGCCGGATCCGTCTGCTGTCGCGTTCCGGGCTCGAGGCGCGAGCGTGCGAGTGTTACCGCTTGCTGCGTCAGACCCAAGAAGAGCCAGCGGATGCTTAGGGTTATCGCAACCGTCACGGTACGGCATCGCCGATTTAGAGAGGTTGATTGAATGGCACTGACGCCACGATCCGGACTTCGCCTCTTGTTGGTCGAGGATGACCAGTTGGTGCGGGAAATCATTACCCTGATGGTGGAAGAAGAGTACGAGATCTTCCATGTGGTCTCGGTCGCCGGAGCCCTGACGGAACTTGTCGTGCCGGAGATGCCCACGGTCGACATTGTGCTGTTGGACTGCCTGCTGTTGCACGGCAACATAGCGGATGTTCTGGCGGCGGCGCGCCAGCGGTCGATTCCGGTTGTGCTGATCAGCGGCGATGCGAATGAGGCGAAGGCGGTGGATCCGGCACTGCCGTTCGTGCGAAAGCCGTTCTCCCGCGAGAAGCTGTTGTGGGTGCTGGATAGCGCTCGCCGCTGAGCGGCATGCCTTGTATGGTGCTGGCCATGGACACGCCAGCAGGGATTTAACGTATCAACTTGCACCTGGTCTCGGACGCGACCGGAGAGACGCTCAACGCCATCGCCCGGGCGACCACGGTGCAGTTCGAGCCGGCGCAGATCATGCACCACCGGTGGAGCCTGATCCGCACGCGTTTCCAGCTTCACCGCGTGCTGGAAGGGATCGAGGCAGAGCCGGGCCCGGTGCTGTCGACCCTGATCGATCGGGCGCTGCGGCTGGAGTTGGACACCACCTGCCAGAGGCTGAACGTCAAGGTGGTCAACGTGCTGGACCCGGTCATCATCGTGTTGCAGGACGCCATCGGGCAGCAGGCGGAGGCCAGGCCTGGGCGCCAGTACGTGCTGAACGCGGATTACTTCTCGCGCATCGATGCCATGCACTACGTGCTGGCGCATGACGACGGGCAGGCGCAGCCCGGTCTCGCGGGAGCCGACGTGGTGCTGGTCGGCGTGTCGCGCAGTTCGAAGACCCCGACCTGCTTCTATCTGGCAAATCGTGGCATCAAGGCGGCGAACGTGCCGCTGGTGCCGAACCTGCCGATCCCGCCGGGTTTGGAGGAAGTCAAATGCCCGGTCATTGGGCTGACCTTGGCGGCGGAGGCTTTGATCGACATCCGCCGGCACCGGTTGCGGCTGATTGGCGGCGGCGGCCAGACGGGGCCAATCCGAGCGGACAGTTCAGAATATGTCGACGAGGATGCGGTGAAGGCGGAGCTGCTCTGGGCTCGGCGGTTCTGCAACAGCCGCGGCTGGCCGACGATCGATGTAACGCGGCGCTCGATCGAGGAGACAGCGGCGACGGTGCTGCAACTAATGGAGGCGTGGCATAATCGGCAGGCCAAGGTGGGGGGAGGATAGGTCAGTTCATCGACGGGACCGCCGGCGCTGAAGATTTGCGAGTGACGAACCCCATGTTGCGGGAACGTTGGGAAATATGCTGCGGGGGACGCGCTCCGTCGCGTTTGTAGTCCAAGATAAGTCAGCCTAAAGGCGGGTCGGTATTCCATCGCGATGGCGGGGTCGATCATGGATGATCCAAAAACATTCGAAGCCATCTTCCGTGAGGAATTAGAAGGGGACGATTTCGGCAATGGGCCGGACGGCCTGCGCCCCGGCGCGGTTCCGCCTGGAGCGAACGAAGACACGATCAGCGCGTCCATCGACAAGTTGAAGGTGCCCCTCTCGGCGCTCTGCCTGTCCGGTGGCGGCATTCGGAGCGCCGCATTCGCGCTCGGCGTGCTTCAGGCCCTGGCGAGGTTTCGCTTGCTGGGCCAGTTTGATTACATCTCGACCGTATCCGGCGGCGGCTACATCGGAAGCTGGCTGTCAGCCTGGCGTTACCGTATGCGCCAGACATTCGATCTCCCGGCGCAGGTCGCGGATGCCATGGTTTTTCTATTCATCGACCGCACGCAGTCAAAATCCGGCAAGGAGGCACCTGAGATCGGCGGATTACGTGCCGACAGCAACTACCTTACGCCTAAACTAGGATTGCTCTCTGCCGACACCTGGACTGTTGTTGCATTGTACATCCGAAATGTCGTGCTCAACTGGTCCGTGTTCCTGCCGGTGTTCATGGGCGTGTTGTTTATTCCTCGGCTGTTTGCTGATAGCAACGAATGGATACACCAGTGGGGTCCCGAGCTGAACGCCGGCCACTGGCTGATCCCGGTTGGCGGGGCAGCCGCCACGGTCGGGCTGGCCGTTGCTTCTTATGGCCGGCGCTCCGCATCGCGGGTAATCCCATCTTCCGGCTGGCGGTTTGTGTCCCTCGGAGACCTCGGGTTCGTCTTGGGGAGCCTGGTGCCGATCCTAGTCGCGGCGGCGGCCCTTACGGCCTATGCGGACCTCGCCCCGCTGCCGGCGCATTGGCTGGCAGCCCTAGCGGGAGCGGGCTGCTACCTCCTGGCGTGGCTAGCAGCGGGTCCCGTCCTTGGTCTGCTTACCGCCCGCGGAGCCCTTGCCCCCGGGTCGCAGACGCGGTCCGGCCTGTTTTGGGATGCGCTTGCGCTCGTGGTTGCAGGCGCGGCGACTGGCTTGCTGCTTGGCTTTGGAACGCGGCTCGCCGCCATGTTGCACTTCACTACCCCAGACGGATCACCGCCCGACAACGCCAGCCTGCCCGACAGCGCCACGTGGCTGACCGTGTTTGGGGTCAGTTGGATCATACTGGCGATCTTCGGCGGCGAGTTGATCTACATCGGTTTGCGCAGCTACTCCCACCGCGGCGACACCGACCGCGAATGGCTCGGACGCGCGGACGGTTGGCTGAGCGCGGCCGCGGCTTCATGGGCTGTGATCGCCGCTGTCGCGCTGTTCGGGGCTTTTGCCCTGGACCACGTTTATGTCCTGATAGCCTCGGTCCTCGTGGGTGGCACCTCCGGCGTCTATGCTTTGGTCTTCGGCGGCGGTTCGCAGACCGGCGCAACCGAGGAGGAGGTCAAGAAGCTCGCTGATTACCTGTCGCTCGACGCAAAGGTGAGCGCGGCGGGTTTCGTGTTCGCGGTGTTCCTGGCGATGGCGGTGGCCTGGCTCGACGGCTGGCTCCGGGCCGTCCTGAGCGTCGAATGCCTGTGGCTTGGGAGCGGCCGGTCCCCTATCGGACAGCAGTGGCTGCGTGACCTTGCGGTGATCATCGTCCTGCTGTTCATCGGTCTGGGTACGTCCTTCTTCATTAACGTCAATCGTTTTTCGCTACACGCGGTCTACCGGAATTGGCTGGTGCGTGCGTTTCTCGGGTCTGCCCGCGCCCGAGGCTACCCGAAGCGCAGGGCAGATGCCTTCACCGGTTTCGATGCGGCTGACAATCTGCCGATGGCGCAACTGCCAAAAGAGAAACCGCTCCACCTGATCAACGTCACGCTGAACACGCTGGCGACGAAAAATCTGGCCTGGCAGGAGCGCAAGGCCGAGGCCTTTTCAATGACGCCCCGCGCCGTCGGCAACCCGAACGTCGGCTACCGCCCAACCAGGTCCTATGCCAACCGTGAACAAGGCATCACTCTGGGCACCGCGATGGCGATCTCCGGTGCCGCGGTCAGCCCGAATATGGGATACCACTCCTCGCCGGTGATCGGCTTTCTGCTGATGCTGTTTAACATCCGTCTCGGCTGGTGGCTTGGTAACCCGAAGCGCACCACCTATCAGGCCGAGGGTCCGACGTTCAGCGCAGTGCCCCTCGCGGAGGAACTGGCGGGGCAGACGACAGACACCAGCCGGTGGATTTATCTGTCGGATGGCGGCCACTTCGAAAATCTTGGGCTGTATGAGATGGTGCGCCGCCGCTGCCGCAGGATTGTCGTCAGCGACGCAGGCTGTGATCCGAAATATGCTTACGAGGATTTGGCGAACGCCGCGCGCAAGATTTACATCGACCTGGGCGTCAGCATCGACTTCGAGACGATGGATTTGTCGGCAAGGCAAACCCCTCCAAAAATGGCCGCCTACTGCGCGCTGGGGCGCATCACGTACCCGGGCTCGGCGGACGAGGGCTGGATTCTTTACATCAAGCCTGGATATCACGGGAATGAGCCTATTCATATCCAAGGCT
The DNA here is from genome assembly GCA_963778125.1 of uncultured Alphaproteobacteria bacterium. Lineage (GTDB taxonomy): Bacteria > Pseudomonadota > Alphaproteobacteria > Acetobacterales > Acetobacteraceae > Rhodopila. The sequence continues at coordinate 8,444 of CAVZTH010000048.1, forward strand.
ATGCCAACGCCCATGAGACCTTTCCCCATGAGTTCACGGCCAATCAGTTTTTTACGGAGTCCCAGTTCGAAGCGTACCGGGGACTGGGTGCCCACATCGTCGAGTTGATCTGCATGGGGGGTGCTCGCCTGGAGCCCCGGGCGCTGCCCGGCGCGATGAGTTTCCTGGAACTGTACAGGCAAGCCAAGGTATATCTGGCCGGGGTCGCGAAGGATCTAAGGCCGGGCTGTCCTAACGTGGCGTGTCGACCGGACGCAAACGTGCGAGGGTCTTATGCCAAGTCGCCTGAACACTGACACGCGCACAGCTGCGCTGGCCGAGTGAGCGAATGCGGGTCTGAATCGATGCGATAGAGTTACTAGCCCGGTTGGCAAGCTGACTGAAGACCGGGGCCGTGCGTGCGCGGCCCCATTGTCGGTGCCCCCCGAAACCGCCGGCGCAACTCAATCGCAGCCGACAACTCGCCCTCGTCGTGGAACGCGGTCAGGATGGCTGCAGCACCTGCTTCGGTCACAGCGAACATAGCGCCAGCATGAGTCAAGCGCGCCCCGAGGGCAAGCACCTTGCACGCGCACCTTGGACGATGTCGAAAGCAACATGCTATGTCTTGAGCGCCCGTTCGAGTTCAGCCTTTCTTGCCTCAAGTTCCGTTATCCGCTTCCTAATATCTGTGAGTTCTTTGTTGATAGCCCGCAATTCCGTGGGGGCCTTCTTTTTCAAGAATTGATCTCTGCCGAGCGTCTCTTCGATATATCGCTCAAGCTGACTTCTAATAATCCTTAGATATGGATTTCCCCACACAGCCCCTTCACGGTATTCAAGCTTACCAGTTCGGATGCCTGCCACGATGAAATCTCGGGTAATTCCATATTCTTTCTCGGCATTTACGTCACTAAGGGTTGCGCCCTTGCAATTCCATTCACCGTGCTCCGCCATTTGCACCCAATACTCCTATCGCCCTGAGTGACTCAAACTTGGCAACCGCAAGCCGTCATCGGACAATGACGGTTGCCAACCCGCAATCGGCGTCATGGCCAGTCCGCACAGCCAAAATCGATGCGTTCCCCAGGTTCGCCGTCTCACCAACCCACGCTTCGCCCGGAAGCCGGCGCGGCATCACCAGCCTGACCGAAATTCGGGGGACGATAAGCTCATGCCGGGGAACGCGCGCTCGCTTCGAAAAGTGCTGCAGCCTTCGCCAGTGTCGGCGGTGCCCTCGGCAACGAAATCATTGCCGATGTCGCTCTTCGCCTTGGCTCTCTGCCGGACTTCCCATGTCGGCACACCCTCCTGGGTGAACACCAGTAGGTGAATACCACTACATCGGTCCAAAGAGGGGGGCGGGCCACATAGGGGAAGGCAGCGACTGCCATTCTATGGCGGACATCGACCCTCTCGCATCAGCATCGGTTCAACAGGCGTGAGCATAGAGCCCTTGCATAAGAGCAGATTCACCGAGGAAATCGAGCGTGGTCGCCGATGGTGGGCGCGGTCGGTCTTGGCCCCGTTGGCCACTTCCCGGAACACCTGGCGCGCGTCCGCGGCCAGGGGCTGGCGCACCTGGGCGTCAACGCTCTGGCCGTCCGTCAAAACTCGCGCGTAGCCCTAAATCATGGGTTCTTTGTGCACCGAATTTCCGTACGAAAAAGCTCCATGATTTCAACGCCTCAATTCTGGTTCATAATTCTTGCTATTGGGAGACCGACCTCTTCAGGATGGTGGCGACGGGGTAGATTCTTCTTAGTTGCTTCGTGCATCGCAGCGGAGCCTTTGCCCCGTGTCGTTAGACGTGCCAGTATCACAGCCTATAATTCACGTCTCAGAATGCTCGCGAGTTGGAAGCGGACGATCTGTCCATCAATTCCGGAGTGAACACACCAATGGGCGGACCAACCCCAGAACTTGATGTGTCGAACCTGGATCGTTCCCTGGCGTTTTACCTTGGCGTGATAGGATTTGCGGTGATGTTTGATCGCCCTGAGGAGCGTTTTGCCTTCCTCACCCTCGGGGGCGTGCACCTGATGCTCGAGGAAGCCGCCGGGCCTGGACGGCGTTTCCGGACGGCACCGCTTGAGCATCCCTATGGCCGGGGCGTGAACTTCATGATTGAAGTGGCCGAAATTGACCGGTTGCACAGCCGAGTTCAGGCTGCGGGATTTACCATTATCATTCCGTTAGAAGAGCGATGGTATCGGAAGAACGAGGCTGAGTATGGTCGTAAGCAATTCGTTGTCGCCGACCCAGATGGTTACCTCCTACGATTTTCAACCTCGCTCGGCCAAAACTCGCTCAGCAATAATTTTACCGAGCAGCGCAAGACGAGAAGCATTCCGCTCATGATGATCCCCCGGGTCTGGACTGACGAACAGGGAGAATCGCATTTTGCAGACCTCAATTTGCACGAGGCGATGGCGCCGACAGCTGTTGGTCTTCCTGAAATGCGTGCCACAAGCTGGGTGCCTGCTGAAAGCTTTCGGCTGATAACGACCACCCCGCAGGCGATGGCTCGTGGTTGGCATCCTGCTCCGGCACGGCAATTTGTAATCGTTGTGAGAGGTTCAATAGATGTCGAAGTGTCTGACGGAGAGACGCGGCGACTGTTTTCCGGTTCAATGATCTTCTTCGAGGACGTCGTCGGTAGAGGCCATCTCAATCGCATCGTTGACGATCAGGAGATTTTGCTCGCCTTCCTCACAGTGCCAGAGCACAGGGATGCTGGAGCTCCGGTGCATATTTCTTGAATTTCGTGCCGTGCGCCACGACCGCATAAGATGGGTTCGTTAAGTCGCCGCGAAGTGGGCCGGGGATGATGCGTTCTTATGAGACTGAGTTTCCGGATTCGCAATCGCTTGTTTTCATAGCCTTTTCTCGGCGTGGGTTGATGCCGGCGTCTTCCCAATGCGCGAGTCAAACTCAGCCGCCGGACAGTACATCTGTATAGACCGACTGCCCGCAGGCCAACCCGCGAACGAACAAATCCAAACCTGTCGCGCTCAGCGCGGCAGCAGATTAGTTTTGGCGAGGTCGATCACCTCATCACCCCGCCCGCTCATCACGGCGCGCAGCACCCACAAGCTGAAGCCCTTTACCTGTTCAGGGCTTATCGTTGGCGGCATAGACAGCTCGTGCTTGGCGGTCACGACGTCCAACAGCGCCGGCCCATCATGCGCCAACATAGCGGCCACCGCATTCGGCAGTTCGCCCGGATCTTCCACTCGCTGCGCGTGGATGTCCATGGCGCGCGCCATGGCGGCGAAGTCGGGATTCTTCAGGTCAACCTGAGTATCGACAAAGCCCGCTGCCTTCATCTCCAGCGCAACAAAGCCAAGCACGCCGTTATTGAAGATAACGACCTTCACCGGCAGCTTCAGCTGCGTCAAACTGATCAGATCGCCCATCAGCATGGTAAAGCCACCGTCGCCCGAAAGCGAAATCACTTGCCGCTTGGGCTGCGCTGCCTGGATGCCGATCGCTTGTGGCATGGCATTGGCCATCGAACCGTGCACCAGCGACCCCACCATCCGCCGCCGTCCATTCATCTGAAGATAGCGCGCCGCCCAAACCGTTGGCGTGCCGACGTCGAAGGTGAACACTGCGTCGTCGGACGCCGCATCGCTGATCACCTTGGCGAGGTATTGCGGATGGATCAGCTTATGGCCCGGCGTGCCGACGGCCAGCTCATCGAGACCGCGGCGCGCTTTCTTGTAATGAGCAATGGCGTCGTCCAGGTGCCCGCGACTCGTTTTGGGCGTCAGGCTCGGCAGTAGCGCCGAGATCGTCGCGCCGACGTCCCCCACAATCCCAAGCTCCAACTTCGCCCGGCGCCCAAGGTTCTCAGGACGAATATCCACCTGCACGATTTTCGCTTTCGTCGGCAGGAATTGCTTGTAAGGAAAATCGGTGCCCAGCATCAGCAACACGTCGCAACTGTGCATCGCGGCATAGCCGGATGAAAAGCCGATGAACCCTGTCATGCCGACGTCATAAGGATTGTCATACTCGACATATTCTTTGCCGCCGAGCGCATGCACGATCGGGCTTTTCAGGGTTTCGGCCAGTTGCATGAGCGGCGCATGAGCGCCGGCACAGCCTCGCCCACAGAACAAGGTTACCCGATCGGCATCATTCAGGACCCTTGCCAGCGCCTCAAGTTCACCCGGTGCGGGCACGACGACCGGTGCAGGCGGCAAAAGCCCGGCCCGCCCCGAGATCGCGCGAGGTGGTGCCGGGCGCAATTCCAGATCACCAGGGATGACCACCACCGCGACACCACGCAGGCCGACAGCCGCCCTGATCGCGTTCTCCAGCACATAAGGAAGCTGGCTCGGATCAGACACCAGTTCACAGTAGTGACTGCACTCCCGGAACAGGTTCTGCGGATGGGTCTCCTGGAAATAACCGCCCCCAATCTCGGATGACGGTATTTGCGCTGCGATGGCAAGCACCGGGGTGCGGCTCCTGTGCGCATCGAACAGCCCGTTGATAAGATGAAGATTGCCCGGCCCGCAGGAGCCGGCGCAGGCTGCCAACTCACCAGTGATCTGGGCTTCGCCGGCGGCCGCGAACGCCGCGACCTCCTCGTGCCGAACATGGACCCAGGCGATATCGTTCTGGCGGCGGAGTTCCTCGGTCAGGCCATTGAGGCTGTCCCCGACAACGCCAAAAATACGCTTGATCCCTGCCTGCTTCAGAGTCTCAACGATAACGGCTGCGACGTTGGCCATCGGCTCATGCCTCCTGCATTTTGTTGGCACATTCAGATCGACCGAAGCTCGCCGCAAGTGAGCCGAATTGCAATGCCACCCGGCCTGTCTGCCGGCGGCCCCGCAAGGAAAGTCGTCCGAATTCTATCGCAACGAGTGACCCGCATGAGTCGCCGCTCGCTCCTGCCACCCCGGGCCCTCGACTGGCGAACTCACCCCGTCGAGCAGCTAAACTAAGCCAGCCAAGGGTTAATCCGCCAAAGCGCGCTCATGGCTCGACGCTCGGCTGGACTGGCTTCCATCCGCCGGCGCATGCAGCAGCACATCCGTCAGCTTGTCCAGCAGGTAATCCGCGTCGGCGGAATCGACCGTTTCCACCAGCGTCAGCACGCGCGTGATCACCCGGGAGCGGAATCGTTCCAGATCCCGAGGTTCGCCGTCGAAGCCTGCTTCCGAAACTACGTCGATTGCTGATCGAATGGTGCCATATAATTCCTCTGGCATTGCAGCCTTCCGATACAACGCTTCCAATCCCCTTCGGCTCGGTTCGTGAATCAAAATTTGCGCATTTTCGATCGATATGTCGCCCTTCGCCGCCAACGCCGCCTCGAAGAACCCGATGTCGCCCGTGCACAGCGCCCGCAGGATCAACGAGGGCGTCAGCCTGCCGTTGCGCTGCATCTGTGCCACCATTTGCTGCAACTCGACCTCGGACGAGCCTAAGCTGAGGCGGATAATCTCCTGCTCGCGCGATTTCATCACGATATCAGAAGCGGTTCCGGGCGCCAAAGCGTGCGCCTCAACCAAATGCGCCTGCAACGCTTTCGAAACCATGTTAACCAGCCGCTCAGCGACGGTGATCGGCAGTTTCTCCCGCAGCACCATCGCTTCCTTGATCCGCGCGTTGCCGTCAAAACGGGTGAGCGCGTAGTCGAACTTGTCCTCCGCAATGGTGGCGCTGTTGTTGCCCATCAATACTATGACTGCCGGTTCGTCGGCGTGCTCGATCAGTGCGCTGGTCACGGTCTCTGTTAAATTTGGCCGGCTGGCGATCGCTTCTTGTTTCAACGACGAGCCATTGCGGACGATCTCGATCAGGTCCTCGTCGGTCAACGCGAGAGAATCCGTCAGCATCGGAAACGCGACAGATTCAACGTCCTCGGCCAGCTTTCGTGCGACGTCCCTGGGCAGGTTCGGCGAATGTCGCAGGCCTCGGGACAGCGAGGCTCGGACACGTTCCTCCATATCCCGCGCAAGGATGCGGACGATATCCTGTCCCAATTTGACCTCGGTAGGCGTCAAAGCATGTTGGGAAAGATCCGCGGCGATCTTTCCCGCCAGCTCGGCGCGCACGTCGGGCGACGGTTCCGACATCAGCCGGGCGACATCGTGGGATGAGAGAGAGGCGGCCATTAGACCTCGCGGACAAAATCAGACCGCGCGAGTGTGACAGCGAGATATAAACAAGCGGTTAACGGCTGACCTACGACGTTCGCAACACGTTCAGGACCGTGCCCTCCGTCAAGATCTGCGGCAGCACCTCCAATTGACCGCCTCGCGCGGGGAAAAACACATACAATGGAACGCCGTCCCGCCCGTGGTCGCGCAGGAATGCGGTGATTGCCGGGTCCTGCCGGGTCCAATCGCCCTTGAGATACGCCACGTCATCCCTTGCGAAAGCCTTTTGCACCGCCTCCGTCGAGATCGCCACGCGCTCGTTGAGCAGGCAGGTCACGCACCACGCCGCCGTCATATTCACGAAGACCGGCCTCCCGGCCGCGCGCAGCGTCGCCAGTCGTTCCGGCGTAAAAGCCTCAGCCGAGGCCTCCGTCGCGGCGCCAACCGGCACTGCTGTGATCCCGGACAGCACTGCAAGCGACGCCAGAATCGCGACGACCGCCATGGCCTGCCCGAACCGGCGTGGTTGGACCGTCGCCGTCTGCGTCGCGCCGTACACCCAGCCGGCAAACCCCACCAGCACCAACCCAGCCACCGCCCCAAGCACGCCGCTCGGTCCCGCCTCCTGGCTGATCACCCAGACCAGCCACGCAGCCCCGCCGTACATCGGGAAAGCCAGCGTCTGCTTGAGGATCTCCATCCACCGGCCGGGGCGCGGCATCAATCGCGCGAGGCCGGGCATCGAGGCCAGGGCCACATAGGGCGCGGACAAACCCAACCCCATGACCGCGAACACCAGCACGGTCACGACCGGCGGGGCGGCCAGCCCAGCCGCCACCGCGACGCCCATGAACGGGGCGGTGCACGGGGTCGCCACCAGAACCGCCAGCAAACCAGTAAAGAAACTGCCTGCCACACCATGCCGATCGGCGAGCCCACCGCCCGCACCGGTCAGCCCTCCACCGACCTCAAAGACGCCCGACAGGTTCAGCCCCACCGCGAACAGCAGCCACGTCATCCCTGCCACAAAAACGGGGGAGGAGAACTGAAAGCCCCACCCCGCGGCCGTACCCGCTGCCCTCGCTGCCAGCAACACGACGGCAAGAGCCACGAACGTGACCAGCACGCCGGCGGTGTAGGACACGGCATGGGCGTGACCTCGGCCGGCATGCCGCGCCAACGCAACCGCCTTCATCGCGAGGATCGGAAACACGCACGGCATCAGGTTCAGGATTAGGCCGCCCAGGAACGCGAAGACCAGAATCTGGCTCAGTGGCGGCATCGCTGGTGAAGGCGGCGGCCCAGGTAACGCGCTGACGGCGACGTCCGTCTGCATGCCGGCGCGGTCGCGCACCGACAGCACGCCAGACAGATTCGACGCCGGGTCGAAGCCCTTCGCCGGCTTCAGTGCCAGGGTGAACCCGCCAACGCGCACCGACAGCGGTTGCGCCGCGTCGTCCTGGATCTGGTCCGGCTGGCCGGGGATGAACCAGGCGTCGGTGACCGTGGCTGTCGACAACTCCGGCCCTTGCACGAACAGCGTCCCATCGGGCGATATCCGAGCGGTCCAGGGCGAAGGGCGTGGCACCGCCCGGTCATGCGCCGCGAACAGCCTGGCCTCACCCGACGGTCCCGGCGTCCCCACTGGCAAAGTGAGCGAAAAATCGCCTTCCTCCGGCACGCAGATGTCCTTGCAGACCAGCCACTGGGCGTGCGCCTTGATGGCGCCCGTAGCCGCGGTGACCGTGACCGGCAGCAACACCTCTCCGGTATAGGCGTAGGTCATCACCGGCCCTTCGGCGACGCGTCGCGGTGTCGGCCAGTCGATCGGCGACTGCGTGGCACCCTCGATCATCAGGTCCGGAGGTACGCCGGCATCGCCGGGGTTTTTCCAGTATGTGTGCCAGCCATCCGCCATCCGTAGCCGCAATCCCACCCGGAAGGGCTTGCCGGGCTGCATGGCATCTGTGTCGGTCACGAGTGTCGCGACAGCCCGCTTGCTGCTGACCGGCGCGCTTTCCAGCGCCCAAGCGGGAAACGCCGCCAACAGCATCAGGACCGCCGCCAAAACCCGCTTCATGCCGTCTCGCCTGCCCATCAAGCGCGGTGATATGCTCCCGTTCGTCCCGCGATGCCAGCGTCTGGTCGAGCCGCGGCCTTCCGCCGGTTCTTCGCAAGGTTCCCAGCAGTGGACGTTCCCCAACGGGCGAATGAAAACGCATCCATGCGCATGGCTGGTCGATTGATACCCATGTAGCGACAGCAGTCACTTCTCATAGAGCGTGCGCACGGCAGAAAACGCCCCGTAGGGTGCCACCGCCCAAAGAATCCCCAGCCCGGACAAGCGCGTGGTCGGCGCGCGGTCGCTGCGCGCGCTGGCCCCCTACCTTTGGTATCACGCCATAGTGAAACATTTGAAGGTTGAAGGCCACACCTGCGCCAACGAGTATCCCGCTAGGCACGAAAAACCGCCCGTAAGCTGGCAAACGCCAGAAAGTTTGAGGAAACATCGCACGATGGAAGTGGAGCACGACGCTGCCGCTGAAGTCTGTCGGCCGGCTGACGCTTCGTCTGTCGAGTGGGCGGGTAGCTGCTCTAGTCTATCGGGCACCAGTGCCTGTTCGCCTCAATTCCGGAATAATAGACGATTTTATCAGAATTGGGCCTCGCACCACGGCGTGCCCATTGGCGGCATTTTTCCTAACCCTGCTGTCCCTGACCACAGGCATTGGCTCGGCTGCCAGCGCACAGGCTGTAGGCAGCTACTACACCGATGCGCAGGCCGACGCCGGGCAGACAGTATTCGCGAGCCAGTGCGCGATTTGCCATGGCGACAGGATGGAGGGTAAGGTTGGTCCGGCGCTCGCGGGCGAGCAGTTCCTGAGCGTGTCTCAGTATCAGGAACTGACCGCCGACTTTCTCTACAAGACCATGTCCAGGCAGATGCCGAAGAATGCGCCGGGCAGCTTAAGTAAAACTGAGTATTTAGACGTCCTGGCTTATATTCTGAAGGTGAATGGCTATCCGGCCGGCCCGAGACAACTCACCGCCGACGACCATGAGTTGAAGCGGATCAAGATAGAGCCGACCGGCAAACCGCAAGAGAGTAGCAAAACGGAGGATCGACAATGAACAAATTGAAGGTTAGCTTGTTGAGCACCGGAGTGATGGCCTCGGTGCTGTACTTGGCGGCAGGTGTACCGTTCGCCGCGGCTCAGACGAAAGCACCGAAAGAAACGATCAACGGCAACATCACCGATCAGCAGCGCCTGAAGGCGAACGAGGATCAGGACAACTGGCTGCTGTACGGGCGAACCTATGAAAATCAGCGTTTCTCTCCCGTCAAGGACATCACCGCGGACAATGTCAAGAACTTGCAGCCGGTGGCTCTCCTTCAGACCGGCGTGGTGGGCAGCTTCGAAAACAGTCCGCTTGTCTACGACGGGATCATGTTCGTTTCGACCCCATACGATCATGTACTCGCGTATAACGCCGTGACGGGAAAGCAACTGTGGTCCTACGCACCTGATCTCGGCTATACACAACTCTGCTGCGGCCCCGAGAGCCGCGGCGTGGCGGTCGCTGACGGCAAGGTCTTCCTCGGACAACTGAACGGTGAGTTGGTCGCTCTCGATGCCAAAGACGGCAAGGTCGAGTGGACGACGAAAATCGGCGATCCGCGCGAGGCGTTCTCCCTCACCGTGGCGCCGCAGGTCTATGATGGCATGGTGATCATCGGCACCTCGGGCGCCGAGTTCCCGACGCGGAATTTCGTCGGTGCATACGACGTCAACAGCGGCAAGGAAATGTGGCGCTTCTACACCACGGCCGCCCCAGGAGAGCCCGGCGGCGACACCTGGAGCGGTGACTCCTATAAGACCGGCGGCGGTTCGATGTGGAACACGCCCGCCATAGACCCCCAGCGGGGATTGATCATTTTCGCCACCGGTAATCCGAACCCTGACAATTACGGCGAGGATCGGAAGGGCGACAATGCCTATACTGACTTCGATCGTTGCGATCCACGCAAAGACGGGCAAGCTCGCATGGTGGAACCAGCAGGTCCCGCATGACGTCTGGGATTACGACGCCGATGCACCGGTCGTGCTGCTGAACGTCAAAGACCAGAACGGCAAGGAAATCGCCGCCGCTGCTGAAGCGGGCAAGGAAGGACAGGTCTTCATCGTCAACCGCGACGATGGCAAACTGATCCGGAAATCGGAGCCGTTTGTCCAACAGAGCGAAAACATGGGGACCGCGCCACCGACGACCGGTTACGTCAACATCTTTCCCGGCGCACAGGGCGGCAACGAGTGGTCACCCGAGGCATACTCCCCGGACACGCATCTGTTTTACGTCCAGGGCACCAATGAATCCTGGGAATACAGTGCCGCAACCGACGAAGATACTGTGAAGGGCCACCTCCGGCTCGGTGGCGTATTGCAGCCGATCACGCCGGAAGGACCAATGGAGCTTGGCGAACCAGGAGCGGATAAGCACCCGGCGCATGTTGACGGCGCCATTCCCCCGACCGGCAACCTTTCTGCGGTTGATCCGGATTCAGGCAAGATTGTGTGGCAATATAACTCGGACGCACCAATGGTTGGCGGCGTCCTGGCGACCGCTGGAAATCTCGTGTTTTCCGGAGAGATGAACGGCGACTTCAATGCGTTCAATGCGAAGACTGGCGAGAAGTTGTGGCACTTCAATCTCGGGTCGGGTGTCAACGCGCCGCCGATCACTTACCGGGTCAACGGTAAGCAGTACGTTGCCGTTGCATCGGGCGGCAATGCCGCCAACGGCAATAATGTGCTGATGAAGGAGCGGGGCTGGAACTTCGGTGACACCGTTGGAATCTTTGCCCTGAAATGACTGGCCGGGGGCGGCGCCATGCCGCCCCTTCGCCTCGTCCGAGACGCACTGCGGATCGGGACCAGACCGATAGGTCCGGGCACCTCCATCCGGCTCAGGGCGCGCTGCGAATAATTGAATCGTTGCCAAGGACGCGTCCGCGACGCGACGTCATGGTCGGCGCAGGCCGACCATCCATGACTCGCGGTCCTAACCCTCGCCGCCGGCTACCGATTTGCGCCCGTTGCGTCCCCGATACCAGCCGAGGGGCTACCCTTCTTGGACGTTTCGTCCTAGCGTTCCTGGAAGACGACCAGGATTGGGGAACCGCTCATGACAACCAACGGGTTCGGCGCCGCAAGACGGCTTCGGGAGTGACTGCCTCGCCGGCGTGCGCGTCCTGGACATGACCCAGTTCGAGGCCGGGCCGTCCTGCACCGAAACCCTCGCCTGGCTCGGCGCCGAAGTGGTGAAGGTCGAGAACCCGAAAGGCGGCGATCCCGGCCGCTCGCTCGGCGGCAACCCGGTGTGGACGACCCGTATTTCCTGAATTTCAACGCCAACAAGAAATCCATCACGGTCAACCTGAAAGATCCACGCGGTCTGCAACTGGTCAAAGACCTCGCCGCCAAGGCCGACGTGCTGGTGGAGAATTTCGCGCCCGGCGCGATCGAGCGTCTCGGCCTCGGTGCCGATGTCATTCGTGCCCTGAACCCGTCGATCATCTATTGCCAGGTCAAAGGGTTCGGCGAGGGCAGCCCATACGAGAAAAATCTCGCCTTCGACATGATCGCGCAGGCCTGCAGCGGCATCATGAGCACCACCGGCGAACGCGATGGCCGCCCGCTGAAGCCCGGCCCGTCGCTGGGCGACACCGGCACCGGGATGCTGCTGTCGATCTCCATCCTCGGCGCGCTGTATCGCCGCAAAGGCGACAGGGCAGGGGGATCATCTGCAGGTCGCGATGCAGGATGCCATGCTGCACTACATGCGTATCGCATTTTCCTATCAGGCCCGCACCGGCAAGGCGGCGCCACGCGCTGCCGACAGCAGCGTCTCGGGTGGCAATCCGCCGATGGGCACCTTCCCGAGCAAAGGCGGAGGCCTGAACGATTATGTCTATGTGTATACTTCGCGTGCCAACCCCGAACACTGGCGCCGCCTGCTCGCGGTGATCGGCCGGGAGGACCTGATCGGCGATCCACGCTACGACACACCCCGCCGCCCGGTCCGAACGCGCCGACGAGGTCAACGAAATGATCGCCGGCTGGACCCGTCTCCACACCAAGCACGAGGCAATGGAGATCATAGGCGCCGCCGGAATTCCGGCCGGTGCGGTGCTCGACACGATGGAACTGACCAACGATCCGACCTTCGAACAGCGTGGCATCATGCAGACCATCGACCATCCCGTAGTCGGGCCGTTCAAGATGGTCGGATGGCCGGTTCGCTTCTCCGGCAGCACGCCGCCGGTGAAGCCGGCACCATTACTCGGAGCAAACAACCAAGAAGTATTGACGAATTGGCTCGGGCTCGACGCGGATAAGGTGAGCAGTCTGCGCAACGAAAGCATTATCGGCTAATCAAGGGAGAAATCATATGGCGGAACTGACCGGCTCGGAAATCATCGCCCGATGCCTGCAAAAGGAAGGGATCACCGATCTCTTTTACATCATGGGCGGCCCGATGCTGCTTGCGGAAGCGACCTGCATCAAGGAAGGCATCCGCATGATCGACGTCCGCCACGAGCAGGCCGCGGCGTTCATGTGCCAGGCCTACAGCCGCCTGAAGCAAGTGCCGTCGGTGTGCATGGCCGCCTCCGGCCCTGGCGTGACGAACCTGATCACCGGCATGGCCAATGCTCTGGTTGACTGTTGCCCGGTCGTTGCTCTGGGCGGATCCAGCCCACTCAGCCAGTTCGGCCGTCAGGTGTTCCAGGAAATCGACCAGGTCGAACTGATGCGCGGCTGCTGCAAATACGTTGACCGGTTGATCAACCTGAAGCGCATTCCGCAACAGATCAACTTCGCGCTGCAGAAGGCGATCCTCGGCAAGCCAGGCCCGGTGTATCTCGATTGCCCCGGCGACATGCTCTACCAGAAGATCGACGAGAATCTGGTCGACTGGTCGTTCGCCGGCCGCCCGATCCTGGACAGCCGCCCAATGGGCGACCCGCGTCAGGTCGATGCGCTGATCGGCGCGCTGGCCGAGGCAAAGAACCCGCTGATCGTATCAGGCTCCGGCGTAATCTGGTCGCGCGCGTGGGCGGAAATGCAGGCGTTCGTCGAGGCCGCCGGGGTCCCGTTCTACACCACCCCACAGGGCCGTGGCGTGGTGCCGGATGACCATCCGTATTCCTTCCTGTCGATGCGTTCCGGTGCGTTCAAGGAAGCCGATCTGATCATCGTCCTTGGCACCCGTATGAACTACATCATCGGCCATGCGAGCCCGCCGCGCTTCGGACCCGCCGCAAAGATTGCCCGTATCGATATCGATCCGACCGAGATCGGCGCCGCCGCCCGCTACGTCGATATCCCGATCGTCGGCGACTGCAAGGCGGTCCTCGGTCAGTTGCTGCAAGGCATCAAGGGCCGGATCAGTCCCGACAAATACGCCGGTTGGCGCAAGCAACTAGCCGATGGCGAGGTCGCCAAGCGGTCGTCCGCCGGGGCCAACAAACTGCAAGAGGACGGCGACATCCATCCCGTCCGCATGTTGGAAGCGGTGCGCGACTTTGCCAAACGTGATGCCATTCTCTGTGTGGATGGGCAGGAGACGCTGAATTACGGGCGCCTGACGATCCCAACGTTCTCGCCGGGGCATCGTTTGAACTCGGGTCCATTCGGCACGATGGGAGTCGGACTGCCATTCGGCGTCGGCGCGAAAGTTGCCTGTCCGGACAAGCAGGTCATCGTGGTTCATGGCGACGGCTCGATGGGCTTGAACGCGATGGAACTGGACACCGCGATCCGTCACAAGATCCCCATTCTGGTGGTGATCAGCCTGAACGGCGGTTGGACCGGCGATCCGAAGCGCGAGAAGCCGGGCCGCGACCTTGGTTACACGCGTTACGACAAAATCTGCGAGGCTTTGGGCGGCTACGGCGAATACATCACGAAAGTGGAGGATATCCGCCCAGCGCTGGAGCGCGCGCAGAAGAAGGTCGATGAGGGCATGGTCGCGTTGGTGAACGTACGCACGGACTATCGGGCGCGCTTCTCGGGCGTGGCATTCTCGGACTATTCGACTTAGGGCCTGCGCCAAAACGAGTGCGGCAATCCTCCCACAGTCGCTTCGGACCGTCATGGTCGGCGCAGGCCGGCCATCCATGGATTTCGTGAGTTCAGCACCCAAGCCATGGATGGTTCGGCCGGCGCCGCCCACGCGTCCCCTGCTGGATTGGCCTAATCTCTTTGTTCTTGGGATTTTCGGCCAACGAGCATACAGTTCCAATCGTGCCGCGTAAAACATGAAATCGCTTCGCGGCCTTGCTTTTCCGCAAGTCGGGGAGGAGGACATGAACCGCACGAAAATCGGCGCGCCACGGCGAAGGCTGGTGATGGCGCTTGGTCTGGCCCTTATACTGCTGGGGTTTGCAGCACCCGGCGCAATCGCAGAGAAAATTTACGCCCCTGGCGTCACCGATACCGAGATCAAGCTAGGCCAAACTATGCCCTACAGTGGGCCCGCGTCGCCATACAGTGCGGTTGGTAAGGCCGAATCCGCGTATTTCAACATGATAAACGAGCAGGGCGGCGTGAACGGCCGCAAGATCAATCTTATCAGCCTCGACGACGCCTTTTCCCCGCCGAAAACGGTTGAGCAGACCCGGCGGCTCGTCGAGGAGGACCACGTTGCGTTTATTTGGCAAAGCCTGGGTACGCCCACCAACACGGCAATCGAAAAATATCTGAACGACCGCAAGATACCGCAGCTCTTTATCTCGACGTTCGCCAGCAAGTTCAACGACCCGCAGCATTTTCCCTGGACGATGGGTGGTTTGGGCAGTTATCGCGCTGAGGGGCAAATCTACGGCAAATACATTCTGCAGTACCATCCGAACGGCAGGATCGCGGTGCTCTACCAGAACGACGACTACGGCAAGGACTACGAACAGGGTCTCCGGGAGGGGCTCGGCGACAAGGCCGCGACAATGATCGTTGCAGAGGCAACCTACGAGGTCAGCGATCCCACTGTCGATTCACAGATCGTCACCTTACAAGGGTCAGGGGCTGACGTGTTCTATGACGTATCCGGCGCGAAATTCGCCGCGCAAGCAATTCGCAAAGTCTACGACATCGGGTGGAAACCCGTGCACTTCCTTAACACCGTATCGACTTCGGTCGCCGCCGTCCTAAAGCCCGCGGGTCTCGACAAATCGGCTGGCATTATCTCGGTCGTCGCCTTGAAGGACCCAAACGATCCGCGATGGCATGATGACCCAGGGTATCGGGATTGGCTGGCATGGATGCGGAAATACTATCCCGACGGGGATATCGCCGATTTGAACATTGTATATGGCTACACCCAGTCGCAAATGCTGGTAGAAGTGTTGAAGCAGTGTGGAGACAATCTCAGTCGCCCAAATATTATGGCCCGAGCCGCACAACTTCACGCGCTTGCCCTCCCAATGCTGCTGCCGGGAATAACACTGAGCACAACGCCCACGGACTTTCAGCCGCTCAAGCAATTGCGCATGGCGAAATTCAACGGCCAGACATGGGAAGTATTTGGCGACCTGATGCAGGTCAGTTCCTCAAAGTAGCCGGCGACAGAAAATGCGGCGGCCGGAGTGGTAGTCCGGCCGCTCGGCGACCTTGTCGACCGCCGTTTGCCTATCTACTTTACCACAACCGTGCCGTGCATCGCCGGATGCAGGCCACACACGTAGGCGAACGTCCCAGCCTTATCGAACTGATAAGTGAAACTCTTGTCTGTATCGAGCGCCTTTGACCGCACGCCAAGCGCGGTCAGAACGATACTGTGCGGTATATCGTCCTGGTTGGTCCAGGTCACCGCCGCGCCTTTGGCAACGACTAACTTCGCCGGGCCAAACGTGAAGTTATCAATCTTAATCTGGGCCGCGTCATCTGACCGCGCCGCTACCGGCACGATCAGGCACGCGAGCAGAAGCCCGCGTTGCAACAGTGTTTGCATGGAGCCCCTCCTTCAACCGGCCAGCGGTGTATCGACGATGGCCAGCGGCGACTTTGTCGTCACCAGGCTGACCTGAGTCGTGCCCAGGAAGTTCTTCAATTCCCCGGGCGGCACCGGCGCCGGGCCGGGACCTTTGGCGACCCCAGGCACGCCTTGCGGAAACGCCGTCGAGCGCGCCGTGTGGAAGGCAACATGGCCCTCAACCTTCTGCATCACCTGATGAATGTGGCCGTTCAATACGGTGACGGATCCGAATCGCTTCAGATAGGTCAGCGCCTGCCCGCCATCCTTGGTGCCCCAGCCCCAGTCCTGATAAACGATCCACAGCGGCACATGCGCGAACACCACAATCGGCGTGCTGGCGGACAGACCCTTCACGTCGTTTTCCAGCCATTCCAATTGAGCTTGCCCGAGGTCGCCCAGTCCATTGCCCTGCAGGTTGACGACATTGACCAGACCGATGAAGTGCACGCCGTGCGCATTGAAGCTGTACCAGCCGTCGCCGTGCGTACCTTTGCCGTAATGATTGAGGTAGCTCTTGCCGTTGTCTTCCAGGATGTCGTGCTCACCGGGCACGGTATAGACCTGTAGATTGGTCGAACCCATCAACTGCGCGCCAGTATCGAACTGCTCGGCTGTGGAAAGATGAGTAATATCGCCGGTGTGGATCAGGAAGGCGGGCTTGTCTTCCATCGAAGTGACATGACTAAGCGCCTCCTGGAAGGTGCCCGCCACGTCAGTGTTCACCGGCTTGTTGAAGCCCAAATGACTGTCGCTGACCTGTGCGAAGGTGAATCCGGTCTCTGCCGCCTCGGCTTGTCCGATGATGCGCGCCCGCGGGACGCCGCCGGCGACGGTCCATACCATGGCACTGCCGGCCCAGGTCATGCACTTCAGAAATCCCCGCCGGTCAGGGTTGTATGTCTCGATGCTCATGTGTTGTGCTCCAGGTTACTCTGACCGCAATACCGGGAGCGGCCGGCTATTATTCCCGCCGGAAAAAACAATTTTGACCGGGAATAAAGCGCTCGCGCTGCCAGTATATGATCACCGCTTCGCACCGGATGGAGGCCATGGCGACCGACGCCCGAACCCGACGTTTCGAACTGCTGGCGATGCCGCATCTGGATGCGGCGTTCAATCTCGCCCGTTGGTTGACCGGCAACACCGCCGACGCCGAGGACGTGGTCCAGGACGCTTACCTGCGCGCGTTTCGCTACCTCGATGCATTTCGCGGCGACAATTTCCGGGTTTGGCTGCTGACGATCGTGCGCAATAGTTTTCTCGATTGGCTGAAGGACAATCGCTCCAACCGCCAACTGTTCCAGCCCGCTCCGGTCGATATGGATTGGGCGGATACCGCACCAAGCGCCGAGGCCATGCTGCTGGACCGCGTCGATAGTGAGACCCTCAACACCCTGGTGAGCCAGTTGCCGGCCGAGTACCGCGAAGTTCTGATCCTGCGGGAGATCGAGGACCTGTCCTACAAGGATATAGCCGCGGTGACGGCTACCCCCGCCGGTACCGTGATGTCGCGCCTGTCCCGAGCCAGATTGGCGCTGCGCAAGGCGTGGGCCGACAACGAGAAGAAGCTATGACACACGAACGCGTCCAACGCCTGCTACCCGCTTACGCGGATCGCCAGATCGGTCCGGTTCGCCGCTTCTTGCTAGGGCGACACATCGCAAATTGCCCGTCCTGTCTAGCGCAACTGGAGGCGATGCAGACAACGCAGTCGGCGCTGCGAACCAACCTGACGGTCCATCGCGCGCCTCCGGCATTGGCTATGCGGATCGGGTCCGCCCTGCCGCGTGAGGCGCCGCCCCTTGTCCGCCGCCGGCCGTTTCAGTTCGGCTTTGCCGGAGCGGCAATGGCGGGCGGCCTCGCCGGCGTTGCGCTGACGTTAGCAGTGACCCGCCTGACCCCGGAGCCCGATCCGCTAGTGACCGATGTCGTTGCCGATCATGTCCGGTCGTTGATGGCCGACCACCTAATGGACGTGCCGACGAGCGACCAGCACACCGTCAAGCCATGGCTGTCCGCGCGCCTGGACCTGTCTCCGGTGGTCAAGGATTTCTCCGCCGAGGGGTACCCGCTGGTCGGCGGCCGCCTCGATTATGTCGACGGCCATCGCGCCGCCGCCATCGTGTATCACCGCGACAAGCATGTTATCAATTTGTTCGCTTTTGTATCGGACGATCGAGCCAATTCGCCGCCCCGCCAGGAAAAGCGGGACGGGTTCAACATCGTCGAATGGCGTATGGGCGGCCTTTCCTACGTCGCCGTTTCCGACGTCGAAGCATCGCAGTTGCTGGCGTTCGCTCGGTTGGTGGAAGCCGCCGGCTAGATCGCCGAGGGCGACCGCAGCGGGACGAAACAGCTGCAGCGAGGAAATCAAGGATATCGCGGCGCGTAGCTGTTGACAGCTTATACGAATGCGAGGCATTCTCATGTAGGAGGTTTGATAATGACATCGCGACAATGGACTTTCGCTATCGCATCCGCGGCATCCTTGATGTTGGGTGCCACTTTGTCTGCGCGGGCAGCCGGCACCGACATCGTCATTGCGATCAAGGACGGTAAGTTCGTGCCGAGCGAGGTTCCTGTGCCTAGCCGGCACAAAGTTGAAGCTGATCGTACGCAATCAGGACTCGTCGATGTCGGAGTTCGAGAGCGTCGAATTCCACCGTGAGAAGACCGTTGCCCCTGGCCAGGAAATCTCAGCTCTTCGTTGGCCCGCTTGACCCCGGTAGCTATGAGTTCTTCGACGACTTCCATCCGCAAAATCGTGGTCATCTCGTCGCGAAATAGGACCGAATTCAATGCTTGCCACCCTTATCATCGTTTTTCGCGAGGTGCTGGAAGCCGGGCTGGTCGTCGGCATCGTCCTGGCGGCAAGCCGAGGGGTACCTCGTCGCGGGTTGTGGATCACGGGCGGTTGTGGGGCCGGCGTGTTAGGCGCGATCGTCGTGGCGGGTTTCGCGAGCCAGATCGCCGACGCCGTCCAGGGTGTCGGGCAGGAGTTGTTCAACGCGAGCATCCTATTCGCGGCTGTATGCATGCTGGGGTGGCACAATATCTGGATGAGCCGGCACGGCCGTGAACTGGCTGCTGAATCCATCCGCATCGGCAGGGAGGTGCGGACGGGCTCGCGGCCGCTCTATGCGCTGGCGCTGGTTTGCGGCATCGCGGTGCTGCGCGAAGGCGCGGAGGTCGTCCTGTTTCTCTATGGCATCGCGGTCTCGGGCGGCAGTAGCCGCATGGGCATGGTTACTGGCGGTGCATTGGGTGTCGTTGCAGGGGCCATCGCCGGGGCGGCAATGTATTTCGGTCTGCTTAAGATCCCGCTGCGGTATCTTTTCAGCACAACCTCGTGGTTGATCCTGCTGCTGGCCGCCGGGATGGCGTCTCAGGGTGCAGCCTTCCTGGCGGCCGCAGATCTGCTTCCCTCGCTCGGCAACAACCGTTGGGACACCTCTGTCATCCTGACGGAGAACAGCCTGGTGGGACAGCTCGCTCATGTAATGATTGGCTATACCGCTCGGCCGGCTGGGATTCAGATCGTTTTCTACGTCGCGACCTTGCTCGTAATCGGCTCGCTGATGTGGGTCTTCCGCGCCGAGCCATCGGATCGGGGCCGCCAAACGGCATCCTGATCGGTCGGGGACGCGCTTCCCAATTTTGAGGTTACCGTGATGAGGATCTGGACAATAGCGCCTGTCGCCCTTGCTTTGCTCGCCGGCCGCGCCGCGAGGGCCGACTTCAAGGTCTGGCTGCCGGATGTCAATTTCGGTGAGGTGGCGTTGGAGACTGTCGGCGATGCGGGATTTGATCCGCATGTGAATCGCAGCAGTGAGCAGAGCTATACAGCAGAGTTTGAATACGGCGTTACGCGCTGGTGGCAAACGGAATTGGAATTCGAATTCGAGCGAGATCCCGGGCCGGGGCAAAATCTCTATTTCAACCAGCTTACGTCGGAGAACCTGTTCCAGTTTACCCAGCGTGGCGAATACTGGCTCGATGTAGGGTTCTTTGCGGAATACGGTCTCTCGATGCTGAAGGGCAATCCTAACGAGATCACCCTCGGTCCCGTATTGCGCAAGGATTTTTGGGGGTTGAGCAACACGATCAACCTCTTCTTCGAAAAGGATCTCGGCCAAAACGCTGCAGCGGGGACGCAATTTCTCTGGGCCTGGGAGACGCGGGTAGACGGGCTGACGATGCGGTTCGGCGATCACTTCTCGGTCGAGCCTGGATTCCAGTATTACAGCCAGCCTGGCAACATCGGACGTTTCTCTAATTGGAACGATCAGGACAACCGGATTGGCCCTCAACTGTTTGGCAAAGTATTTGATATCGGACCTGGCACTTTGGAATGGAACGCCGGTTTTCTGGTCGGCCTCACTAATGCCGTGCCGAAGTTCACGCCGCGGTGGCAGTTCGAATACGAAATCCATTATTGACGGAGCGGCGCCTCGAAGGGCCGCATTGCGCCTGCCGATGGGGGCGATCCGAGTTAGCCCATACGGTCTTCTGGCCTCAGAACGTAATGCGGCTCTTCACCCGCCAGCGCCCGCCGGATGTTGGTGATGGCTCGTCGCAACCCGGCTTCTGTCATGCCGGAAACCGACGCTGAATTGTGCGGCGAGCCTAAGACGTTCGGTAGCGACAGGAACGGGTGATCCATCCGGAAGGAGCCATGGCGGACCGGCTCCACCCACCAGGCGTCGAGGCACGCGAAGAAAGCAGGATGCGTTTGGAGATGCGAAAACAGTGCGGCTTCATCGACGATCTCGCCGCGGGCGAGGTTCACGAGGATAGCGTCCGGCTTCATCAGCGACAGCTCGCGGGGACCGATCAGGTCCTTGGTGGCCGGTGTCAGTGGCGTGCAAACGATCAGCACGTCGGCCTCTGCCAGCAGAGTGTCCAGCGCCGAGACCGGACCGATCCAGTCGGTGGGTTCTTTGGACTGGCCGCGGCGATTGATGGCGTGGATCCGCATTCCCATCGCTCGCATCAGCCTGGCGGTGGCTACCCCGATGCCGCCAAAACCCAGGATGCCGCAAACCTTGCCGGCGAGGGTCCGGTTCCGTGTCTGCTGATTGAACTCGCCCCGAGCCAGTGCCGCATGCTCGGCGAGCAGACGCTTGGCCGCGGCGAGCGTCATCGCCAATCCGTGCTCGGCCATGGGTTCGGCGTAGGCGCCCCCGTTGCTGGCCACGGGGACGCCGGCGGGCAGCGCGCTCAGTTTCACGAAATCGATACCGGCCGATATGAACTGGATCAGCCGCGCCGAGTAAATGAGTTGCGCCTCACCGGGGCGCAATTCCCGGCCGGTATCGCGGGCCAGGATCGCGGACGCATCATTTAAGGCGGCGGCCCGGTCAGCCTCATCTAGGTCAGCGAGATAGACCACCCGAGCGGCGCTGCCGATCGCGTCGGCAATGACCGCGCGCTCGGGCGGCCGCACCGCGAAGGTGACGACGAGTGTGTCGGTCATGGTTCCGACCTAAATACTATAAAATCCGGCATTTAGCCGGCTTACTTGCAGGGATATCGCTCGGCCAGAAATTTGAACAGCCCCTCCGTCGCCGGCAAGCTGCGATGCTCTGGCAGCGCTCGTACCCAGTCGACGAACTCGGCCAGCGTGGCGCTCCGGCTGGGGGACGGCGAGGGGAAGCAGAATGGCTTCTTATCGCCGGTGTGTTGCAGCTCGAGATCGACCACCCCCTGGGCGAAGCCGTGGCAATAGTTGATCTTCGCGTCCGCTGCCGGCTCTTTCGGATTGGCGCCGCACAGTTCGGCCAGATCGCCGGCGGTTCTGACATGAAGTGTGATTGGCTGCGCCGCCCACGCGCAGGAGATGATCAGGCTGGGTGCGAGCACAGCGAGTGCGATAAGTGCCTTCATCAACAAAATCTCCGGTGAGGAAAGATCGCCTCCTCGAACTGACAGCGCACTGCCGGAGTTCCACCCAGCGCCCCAGGCCGTGGGCACGCAGCAGGCAAGCCGAGCAGCTTCCGCAGCCGTATCCCAGGTGAGACGATCGGTGCGATTGCTCAGATAGCAGGTATGGGCTCGTTCGCGAATATCGTCTCTGACCGGCGCAATTTACCTTTGCGTGGCCATGGCGGCTCGACCGGGTCGATGAACGGGAGGGAGGCCGCCGGGCCCCACGATAACGACGCGGCGCAGGGCCGCGAGAAGCTGTTCGGCTTCCGGACTCGCCCCTTGGGTTAGCGCCGCCTCGAACTGGAAATGGGCAAGGGGGTGGTGAGCCAGGTTTTCGGTCGCGCTTGCATAAGCCATCGACCATTGCGGAAACATGCGTCTGCCGATCTTGTTCCGAGCGAGGACCCTGACATCGCCGTGGCGCGGGTCGCTGCGGATGCGATCGAATAGCGGCATCAGGTCTCCCGCCATGCCCTCGATGACCTGGGCGAAGAAACGCTCATTGAATGTGAGGGCTCCGGTCAAGCCCGCTTCGCGGTTGTTCAAACGGGCCGTTGAGAGGATTTGGCGAATCTGACTCTCGATTTCCGACCGTGAGCCGGTTAAGCAGCTGCGGCTACAGTAGGCGATCCTGATCAGCTCATTCATGTCAGCGGCTTTCTTTTCGAATCCACCCGCACGATGACAGGTTTGGCTTAACGCGCGGTTAACTCACCGAGGCTGGCGGGTAACGCGGCAGCAGACATGCCCATCACGCCATAGGTTTGGGGTCAGCTGCGATTTTTGCGATATTCAAGCAGATCAGGTTTTCTTCGACAGGCTGCGGAAGGTGACCGACCAGCGTGTCACTTCCATCGCTGCGATGCTGTGCTCCCATTCGTGCCGCGCTTCGCCGGTGAGATGGTAGATGGATCGAGGCGGCAGCAATGCCGACGCCCGATCAAAGCCGCCAGGCCGGCGTCGGCGGAACCGCATCGTCGCCGGGGTGCCGAGCGAAACGCCGATGACATGGTCGAAGACGGGCCGGTCGCGATGCCAGCCGATCCCGGCGCCCGGATCGTAGCGGATCACCAGGGCCTGCACGAGGTCGTGCCGCGCGAGGTGGGCAAACGCGGCGGCCTTCTCGCGCAGCGGCAGCAGCCAATTGGGGATCGGATCGGCTGGGCCGAAGCTTCCGGTGTCGAAGTCGTACCGCCAGCCAAAGGAGGCTGTCAGGCGTTTCCCGAGCCATCCGTGGAAGCGGAACGGCGACAGTTCGACCGCGTCGATGGAGGCGATCAACGCCTGTTCTTCGTTTGACGTCACGATCGCCTCGGCCTGCGTCAAGCCGGGAAGACCAGATCGGTCGAACAAATCGGATTGGGTTGCAGACACGTTCAATTCCGGGTCAGGAGGCATTTAAGGTCTGGCTGCCCACTGGTAAGACCTAGCTGCCCACTTGAGGGATTTTCGGACATGGCGTTTGCGCGAGCGAACCCGTTCCGGATGTTTATGATTCTAGAGTAGCCGCGTCATGTTCGATGGGGAGGTTGGACCGGAGCGCCGGGTTGCTGCAACGAGTCCAGCATCGCGCTGGCCCAGAGTTCGGGGTCCCACGTCTGGTCTGTTGGGAGATGCGGGCCGGTGGCGGGGTGGGCGCGGGGGCGCTGGCTGTCGATCTTCGCTTTGTATTGCTGAATGGCAGCCATTATTTCGGCTTCCCGCATGTCGTCGATGGGCTCCTGCATTTCGGTGGGGGCGGCTGGAATTTCGTCGCCGAGACGCTGGTCGAGCGCCTTTTCGGTCTGCAGGGTGGAGCGATTGAGGCTGTTGGCGCAGCCGCGGTAGCGGAGGCGCATGGATTGCGACATTTCGGCGGTTTTGGCCTCGGCGAGGACGTCTAGGGTGGTCATGCCGAGGGCGATTATGTGGGCGGCCATCAGCATTTCCGCTCTGGTGCGGGTTTCGTAGGAGGCCAGGGTGTCGAGGATTTCGGACCGGGCTTCGTTCTTGTCCCTGGAGGCTGCGGAGAAGTACGGCAGCAGGAAAGCGATGATCGTTTCAAGAAACGAGTTGGGTGGGCGAGCCATGGGTCGGTCCGGTGTGCAGTTGCGCGTTTGTTCTAGCGCGGGTTGAGAGGCGATGTCAAGAACATAACATGAATATATTCGGACATGGGCAGTGGGGATGGGCAGCCGCCGGCGCCGATTGGGGTGCGTTTTGGCGGCAACAGGTCATTAATCAAGCATTCGGCCGCGCGAAAAGTCGTAGGCAGTCTCTACAAAGAGCCTAACTCATAGGATACTAGTCTTTGCTTGGTGGGTTACCGCAAACCCGGACGGCCCACCCCGGTCAAGGCAAACGTTCACGAGAGCGCCGCCGGGTTTACGATGTCGGGCCGGTCGGGCAGGCTATCGTGGCACTGATTATCCGGCGCCGCATGGGATAGGTCGTTACGAGCTGCCGCGTGCTTCTGAATTCTTCACTGACCACTATTTCGGCGCCACGACGACGAGCGCTACTTCGATCGGCGCATGGTTCGGCAGCGTCGCGCGCAGCCGGAGCGCCCAGTTGCCGGGCATCGAGGGTCGGGTTTCGAAGGCGTAGATGCCAGGTCCTGGGCTCACTAGCGCCTTGGCCGGGGCGGACATCGCGGCCATGTCGTCCGGTCCCATGTCGAACCGAAGCGCTGTGACCGTAGCGTCGGTCACCGGCTTGCCGTCCGGCAAATGCATCAGCCGGACCTGCACGATCAGGGTCTTGCCGGACCTTGTCGGTTGTTCGGCCAATTCCAGGCGGTAGTCGGGCGCGGCCGCTGCGAGCGCCGCCGCCGCGCCCAGAACGCCCAGCGCAACGACCAGGCCACGCCACGCCGGGATGACGTGCGCGTGGTGTTCCGATCTACCCGCCATCTGCCAAGGTCCGGTCGGGCGGTCGCGGCCTCCCGGCGGCACTAGTGAACTACGCCCCCGCCGGAATGGCGAAGTACGTTGAACTGGCCGTAGGTGTCCTTCAGGTCTAGCGGAATGACCCCGAACGCCCTTGTCGAGGCGCTGCCGATTTCGGCGGTCTCGAACTCGATGCCGTTGGGGATGCTGATCTGCACGCGGTGCGGCTGTCCTGTTGCCGGGCTCCTGATCGGGCGCCCCTCCGCTTCGAGAACGCCGGGGATCACGACGGTCGCCGTGCGTGCGGCGAGGTCGACCGCGAATGCGATCGGCTTGAATAGTGGCGCGTGCACCTTGCTCGCCATCGCGTGGTACACCCACCAGTGCGTGGCCTCGTCGTTGGTCTCGCCGCCGGTCAGGATGGTGGCGAGTGCGGTCCGCTGTTCCGCGCTCGCGCACTCGTCAATGATTGCCTGGATTTCGCCGTTGCCCTCGAAAATCGGGCCGGGCCATGCATAGACGAGCGCCACGTTCAGACCGTCGAGCTTCACGTCGCCGAAATGGCCCTTGTCGATACGGACGACCTCGAAACCGTGGCAGCGCCCGCCCGTCGGCCGGGATTCGAATTGACAGGGGCAGCCGTAGTCGCAGTTGCAATTGCCGAATTCGATACCTTCGACGTACCAGTCGACGCTAGGCATTGTTTTCTACTCCTCTTGTAGTTGTCAGTTTCCGGTGTGCCGGCTACTTCATCCAGGCGACCGACGCTACCAACCAGGCGCCGACAGCGAACATCCCGATACCCGCCGCGTGGCTCAACCAGCGTCCCCACGGCAGCAGCTTTTCGAGCAGTACGTATACGCCAAGGCCGGCGATCCAGACTAAATTCATAATGCCGCCGAAAAACAACAGCAGCATGAGGACGGCGCAGCATCCGACGCAATATGTGCCGTGGCGAATGCCGAGCCGGAACGCACCGGCGAGCCCGGCGCCATGCGCACCGGTGATGAATCGGACCGGATTGCGGCACTGCGTTAGGCAAGCCTGCTTGAGCGGGGTGAACTGATAGAGCGCCGCGGCGAGCAAGATCACGCCGCCAAGCGCCCTGTTCGACACCGACAACATGCCGGAGACCACGCCTGCGTATTCGAGCGCACCCTGCAGCGCCGTCGCCAACAGGCTGAACAGCGCCCATGTGGCAAGGTAACCGAGCAGGAAAATCGCGGTCATTACCACCGGATCCGCTAGGCCGCCGCCGCGCCGCTTGACCGCCGCGTAAAGCAGCAGCGCAGGCGCCGCACTCGGCAGCATCATGGCCATCATCATGATCCACCACATCAGGAACACCAGCACGGCGTACGTTGGCGTCCATTCGGCGGCGTCCATCAACATGTCGCTCGGCATGCCGGTCATGGCGATCGCCGACATGTCCATGCCAACGCCGAGGGTCGTGTAGAGCGCGCTCAGCACTACCATCCCGGCGACACAAACGAGAACGATCACGCGGTCGCGCTTAAGCAGGCGTTCGATGGCGGACATATCTGACCCACCAATCCCCATACGACCGACCCACCCGTACATTTAGCTGGCTAGCGTAACCGCGCCCTGAAGCGTTTTTCAACGGTGGCCAAGAAATCGGCACGATGCTGAATGGCTGGCAAAATCCGATGCAGCTCTGATCGAGTAAAGATCGGAGTTACAAGTCAAACAAGAGTTCTGCAGCAAAAGAATTGCTTTGAAAACCACGTCACATGGGCGGCTGATGCTCACTGTGTTGGGCAGCCTGGCGGAATTCGACCGCGACCTTAAGATTCGGAGAGATGTCCGGCGGTGTTGATCGCTGTTTCGTGCAGGCGGATGCGAGGATGCTGGGCTCCATTATTAAACAGTTATCCATATTACCCGGTTAGTAGCATAGTGATGTGATTGTTTGCTGTTGCTCCTGTTCGCTAGCCGAATATCCAATTTCTTCTCCTATTATTAGATCACCACTAGGAGCAGGAGACATAACCATCATTCCAATATGCTGCTCATCGGACTGATTCCGACGAGCCGCAATGAACGTGCCGAAGTCCGTCGGTGGCGATCGGCGGCCCGTCGCTTTGCATGAGGGTCTCTGGTGAGATCGAGCATTCTTCTGCCTGTCACCCATACATCGCCAGCACGCAACCGATCCCGCAGTTCCGACAGCATGCAGAGTTCGGGGGTGTAGTCGGCGACGCCAAGAGATGATCATGGTAACTGGCGAGCCGTCCCAGCGTCACCCGCTCCGCCGGTGTGTCGGCGGGGTCGAGATGACCTTGACGATGGTATCCCGGCACTAGTTTGCAGGCAGTTGTCTGGGCCGCGGCGTCGGCCAGTCCGTCAGGGAGAGCCGCCCCGTCCCGGCCACGCACGGCCTCCGGTCTTCTAGCGGCGCCTGACCGGCGAGGTCAGAATGGCCCTCCGACGCGGATTTCGTCACGGGGCTGACGATCGACGTGACCGGAGCGCTGCAGGTTAGGCGCCAAAGCGGGGCAGATGCGCCGCCAGCTCGGTGCAAGCCTCGTCATCGGTCCGGTCGTAGCGCAACGGGGTCACGACGATCTTGCCGGCTCGCATCGCTCGATAGTCGCTCTCCGGCCCCTGTTCAATATCGCCGCGCCTGAAGTTGAGCCAGTAGTAGGACATCCCGCGCGGATCGATGCGAGTATCCACGTGCATCCCGGCGACGGCACCCTCGCCCTGACGGGCCAGCGTCATGGGGCCTGCCTCGGCTGCCGGGATCGGGGGAAAATTGATGTTCAGTATTGCGGTTTTCCCCCAGCCGAACGCCCACAGCTTGCGGATCGTCTCGGCACCGAGCGTGCGGGCGGTATCCCACGGGACCGCATCGCGTTTACTGAACGCCTGACTAAGGGCCAATGCGGGGACGCCCAGCATCATCGCCGTCATCGCGCCGCCGACGGTGCCGGAGAACACCGTTTCCATCCCGAGATTGAGCCCGCGGTTCACGCCGGAGAGCACGAGTTGCGGTGGTGCGTCCCTCATGATGTGGCACAGGCCCATCGCGGCGCAATCGCCGGGGGTTCCGGTGACGCCGAAGCGGCGGGGGCCGCGCTCGCTAAGCCGCAGCGCGTGGTGCAGACTGATCGCATGGGACTGACCGCTCTGATCGTGTTCGGGTGCGACGACCCAGACCTCGCGGGCGATCTGGGCGGCGATTTCCTCCAGCACTTCCATGCCTGGGGCGTCGATCCCATCGTCGTTCGTCAGCATCACCCGATCAAGCACCGTCAGAACTCCTTGTCGCGACCTCTGTTTGGCCCGGTTGCATCTCGGTGGGCAAGGGGCCAGCATTCCAAAAAAGAGCAGGAGGTCCGCCCATGTTGGTGATCGACGCGCAGGTTCATATCTGGGGCAGCGGCAAGCCAAGCGGCCTGCATTGGCCGTGACAATGAATATTGGCCCACTTGTGCTGATGAATTCTGGCCCACCCCCGGTGTCTTTGACTGCTGAGCCGGGCCTAGGCCCGGCTCAGCAGGGCGGCGTCATTTCGCGCTCCTTCCCATCATGATTTTGCGGCCTTGCGCTGCGCCGACGTGCGGCGGAACCGGTAGGAGTCGGCACCGGTGGTGATGATGTGCGCCTGGTCCGTCAGCCGATCGATCAACGCCTTGCACAGACGCGGATTGGGAATGACCTGCGACCATTCGGAGAACGGCAGGTTGGTGGTCACGATCACCGCCGCCTTCTCGGCCCGGTCAGCGATCACCTGGAACATCAGCTCACATGCCGTTTCAGCGAGCGGCACATAGCCCAGTTCGTCAATACAGATCAGGTCAAGGCGTTCCCATCTACCAAGCGCCCGGCTGAGTTGGTTGGCATGTGCCGCCTCGGCCAGTTCATTGATCAGCGCCGTCGCCGTGGTGAACCGCACCCGCCGCCGTTGGCGGCAGGCAGCCACGCATAATCCCGTCGCCAAGTGCGTTTTGCCGGTGCCAGCCTCGCCGACCAGCAGGATCGGCTCCGCCTTGGTCGCGTAGTCACCCTCGGCCAGTGTACGCAATTGGGCAGCCGAGACGCTGGAGCGGTCGAACTCGAACCCATCCAGCGTCTTCATCCGCGGCAACCGCGCCTCATGCAGCAGGCGGGTGATGGCGCGGCTCTCGCGCTCCTCCATCTCGGCCGCCAGCAGCGCCTCGAGATAGCCGAGATGGGATTGTCCCTCACGGATGGCGGCATCCGCTAGGCGGGCGAACTGCGTGCCCATCGCCGGCATCCGCAGCGCCTTGCAATGCTGGCGGATCGCCTGGTCCTGAAGCTCGATCATCATGCTGTCCCCGCGCAGGGACCCGACAGCAGCGTGTCGTAATCGGCGAGGTTCGGCAGCGGCCGGTCGTAGCAGGCCAACGCCCCGACATCGATCGGCGCGGGCTTGGCCTTGTGCAGTCCGGCTTCGGTCAGCAGATACCGCACCGCCGCCACGTCGCAGGCCCCCAGCGACACCGTGGCGGCAACCGCCGTGCGCAGCCGGTCATGGCCAAACTCTTGGCCCAGTGCCAGAACGGCCACCATCGCACGGGTGCCGTTCTGCTTGCCGTGCCGCCCTTGCAGACGGGTCCAGAGCTCGTCATAGCAGCCAGGCCAGCGGCCTGCCGCGCGCCATTGCGCCAGAGGTGTCGAGCCAGCGAACGCGCCGGGCTTGTGGCTGAGAACGTCGAGGTAATGCTCGAGGTCGAGCACGTGCTGGCGGCGGCTGTGACAGCGCTCATGGCGCGCGATCAGCCGGCCAGCGTGCCAGATCTCGACATGCAGCGGATGCACGCGTGCCTCCACCCTTGTGCCCGCACGCACCGGCACTGAGTAGAAGTTGGTCTTCACCGTCACACAACCTTGCTTGTCCGTCAGCGGGAACACGATCTCGGCGAGATCGAGGCCTTCGGCAGCGCAGGCCAAGAGATGACCACGTTCGACCGCCATGGCCGCCCCGATCGTCTCGCTGCGCCCGGTGAGCACCCGCGCCCCGTCGGCACGACAGGCCGCCACCAGCAGCGTGTTGAGCGCATCGAGATCGGTGACTTGCGGTACCGGCACCAGATGGTTGCGTCGGAAATAACCGGCTTCGCCCTCAATACCACCCTTCTCGTGGCCCTCACCCGGCGTGCAAAACTCGGCAGCGAACCGCCAATGCGAGCGGAACGTCATGAACCGCACCGTCTCCTCCCGCCGGTAGCCGCGCAGGATCTTTCGCACGGCGCTGGCCAGGTTGTCGTAACGCAACAGGGGAAACACTCCGCCGAAGTAGGCGAAGGCATGCTCGTGCGCTTCGAGGAAGGCCTGCTGGGTCGCATGCAGGTAGGCCCGGTGGAACGCCGCTCCGCTGGCCATCGAGCGCATCGCGAATATCTGAACCTTGGTCCGCTCACCGCCGAGATCGACCCAAGCTTCATACCAGTCAACCTGAGCTTCCTGAGCCCAACTGTAACTTTGCGGCACGAACGTCTCCCGACGCAAAATCCCCATCTGGTGTTTGCGCTCGCGGACGTGGTTGCGCACCGTCGACTTAGCGACCGTGGCGTCAGGGAATTCCGTCAGGATCCGTTGATACAGCCGCCGGGCGGTATGGCGTTGCTTACGCGGGGCACGACAGTCTTCGTCCAGAACTTTGTCGATGAAGTCCGCCACCACGCCCAGCTTCGGCTTGATCCTGGGCGGGTAGTGATGCTTCGGCGGAAGGGCGCTGCCGATCGCTTGGCGCACAACCCGCCGATGAACGCCGAACTTCGCGGCCACACCCGCGATCGTGCCGATACCAAACTTATGCTCCCGACGAAGCTGCTCGAACAAATCCACTTTGGCTCTCCAGTCCACGCCAGGTCCCCCGGTCCAGTCGGGGCGACCCTAGGTTGAGGGGCCGGGGGTGGGCCAAAGTTCGCCAGCACTGCTGGGCCAGAATTCGATAGCAGAGCCACCTGCATCGCCAGACGTCGCTCTACACGGCGCAGGAACTGCTTCTGGAAATGGGTCAGGCGGGGGTCGATGGCGCGGTGCTTCACCCGCCGAGCTGGGACCCGAACTCGAACGAGATGGCGATCGACGCCGCGAAGCAATACCCCGATAAATTCGGCATTCTGGGCTGGTTCCCGCTCAACGACCCAGCTCAGCGCAAGCGGATCGAGACCTGGAAGCAACAGCCCGGCATGCTGGGTCTGCGTTGGTCGTTGACGCGGGCCGGTCAGGAGACATGGCACGAAGATGGCACGATGGACTGGCTATGGCCGGCGGCGGAGAAAGCCGGCACGCCGGTCGCCACCATGGCCTGGCGCTTTCTGCCGCTGTTCCGAAAGATCGCCGAGCGGCACCCGCATTTGAAGTTGATTGTCGATCACTTGGGGTTGGTGCGGTCGGAGCAGGGCCAGGCGGCGTTCGCGACGCTGGACGATCTGCTGCCGCTCGCCAAGCTGCCGAACGTAGCGATCAAGGCGACGGGGGCGCCGGGCTACTCGAAGGAGGGGTATCCGTTCCGGGATATCCAGGACGGGTTGCACCGGATTTTCGATGCATTCGGTCCGGAGCGGTTCTTCTGGGGGACGGACCTCACGCGGATGCCGTGCAGCTACCGGCAGTGCGTGACGTTCTTTACCGAGGAGTTGCCCTGGTTGAAGGGGAAGGAACTGGAGACGGTGATGGGCCAGGGGGTGGTCGACTGGTTGGAGTGGAAGCGCGGATAAAGTCGGCAACTACCCCTTCCCGTCACTTATGTGGCGGCCTGAACAACGGCTCGTTTACTTGCCTCACACTTGCAGCAGGGTCATCGTCACTCCTTCGCGGAGGAACCACGCGAGACGCGCTTCGCGTTCGTGAGTTCGATCCATGTCGGTGCATGATCGCTGGCCTTGTCCCATCCGCGCACCTCGCGATCGACTCCAGCCGCTCGCAGGCGGCGCGCCACGTCAGGGCTGAGCAGGAGGTGATCGATGCGCAGCCCGGCATCGCGTCCGTAAGCATTCCGGAAATAATCCCAGAACGTATAGATGCGCTCGTCTGGATGGAGTTTCCGCAGCGCATCGGTCCACCCCTGGCCAACGAGACTTCGGTAGGCCTCGCGGACTTCCGGGCGGAACAGCGCGTCGTCGACCCACCGCTCCGGCTTGTAGACGTCGAGATCGGTCGGCATGACGTTGTAATCGCCCGCCAGCACGACCGGCGCGCCGCTGTCGAGAAGCGTCTTGGCATGCGTGGCGAGCCGCTCGAACCAGCGCAGCTTGAAATCAAACTTCGGACCGGGCGCCGGATTGCCGTTCGGCAAATACAGGCAGCCCACCAGCAGACCTTTGACCGCCGCCTCGATATAGCGGCTGTGAGTATCCTCGGGATCGCCAGGCAGGCCGCGCCGCGTTTCAACAGGATCGACCCCGCGCGCCAGGATGGCGACCCCGTTCCAGCTCTTCTGGCCTTGCCAGATCGCGCCATAGCCGGCATCGCGGATCGGGCCCACGGGGAACTTCTCCTGCGACGCCTTCAGCTCCTGCAGGCAAACAATGTCCGGCGCCGCCTGCTCGATCCAGCGCAGCAGAACCGGCAGCCTGCCGTTTACACCATTGACGTTGAAGGTGGCGAGCTTCACGGCGGGCCAATATGGGCCAGAATATTGACCAGCTTCCCGAACGGATCGCGCACATAGAACCGGCGCACGCCCCACGGCTCATCGACCGGTCCGTATTCGATCGGAAAACCGCCCGCCCGCACGGCGTCGAACGCGGCGGCGACATCATCCACCTCGATCGAAAGATCCGGAACGGGCGTCCCGGAACCGCCTTCGCTCGCGATGCTCACCTGAACCGTCATCCGCTGGTCTGAGCCGTACGTCGCGATCCAGCCGAAATCCATCATGACCTCAAGCCCGAGCACGTCGTGATAGAAGCGCTTCGCCGCCGTGACGTCCGCTGCCGCGATGTTGCTGGTGATCCGCCTGACCTTCACTTCGCCCGCTCTCCCCTTTTCTCTTGGAGCGGCGGTTCAACGCCCAATACGCTTCGCCCGCCATACTCGTGCGAGCGGGCCCGCTCCTCGACGAATAACGCCTCCACTGAAGGCCCCGACGCGTGCCTCTCCAGCCGGCGCGCCTGTTCGTCCAGGCGCTTGATCGCGGCGAGCTCCTCGGAGTGGCCAAGTTTGGCTTTTTGTACGGCGGTCTTCAGCACGCCGATGGTGCGATCATAGACCTTCAGCGGCACCGGATAAGGGTGCCGATCCTTGCCGCCATGGGCAACCGAAAATCGCGCGGGGTCGCTGAAGCGATACGGGGCGCCATGGACGACCTCGGCCACCTGGGCCAGCGCGCGGACGGTCCGGGCACCAACGCCGGGGACGAGCAGAAGCGCCGAGAAATCCCGCGGGCCACAATCGGCGGCGGCCGCCAGATTAGCATGCAAGCGCCGTGTGACGATGTCCCCGGACCTGACATCATGATGAGCCGGCATGACAAGATGCGGCAGCATCGGCTCCGCCTGGGGACCCGACGGTCCAACGTCGCTCCCCTCCAGCTTCGCGAGCTGCCGCGCGATCCCGTCCGGCCCGAAGCTCGCCAAGCACATCAAGCTGCCGCTGTCGCGAAGCCTCCGCGCGCCGATCGGTCAGGTTGACGATCACGCCCTGTTCGACGCCGTCAATCGCGGCGTGCGGCGCATCGACAAAACTCTGCAAGCCTTCGGACAGCCAGTGATAGCGCCGGGCCTGCCGGAGATCGCCGTTCATGCCCTGCTGCACCACCACCCAGTGTCCGTCGTCAGTGACGATGAAGCCGTGCAGATAGAGGTCGAACCCATCCTGGACCGCCGCGCTGTCGACCTTGGCGACAAGCCGGCTTGCCGTGGCGAGTGCTGCGCCATCAAGCCCCACCCGATCGCCGATCGCGACCAGTTCATGCGGCGTCTGGCGCGAGTGATTGCCGCGTCCGCCGCAGACATGGATGCCGAGCTCGGCGGCCAACGGCGTCAGGCCACGCTTCAGCGCGCCGATGACGCTCGTGGTGATGCCGGAGGAATGCCAGTCCATCCCCATCACCGCGCCGAACGACTGGAACCAGAAGGGGTGCGCCAGCCGGCGTAGCATCTCGTCGCGGCCGTATTCGAGGACGATCGCCTCGGTGATAACCGCGCCAAGCCGCGTCATCCGATCGCCCAGCCATTTGGGCACATGCCCGCCATGGAGTGGAAGGTCGGCGCTGCCCGCTCGCCGTCCCATTCACCCCACCCCCATCGCGGCGGCGCGTGGAGCGGCTTGGTTGGCGGTCGCGAAGGCGGTCCGCGGGCCGTGCCGGTGCCTAGGGCTTGTCGCGAAATACTCAAATCGTTGCCGAACACGCATCTGCTGCATGATGTCATGGTCGGCGCAGGCCGTGAAATTATCAAATCGTCGCTGAGGACGCATCTGCTGCAGGACGTCATGGTCGGCGCAGGCCGGCCATCCATGGCTCGCGATGCTGAACTCACGAAATCCGTGGGTGGTAGCCATTCGCCTGCCATGACGAGCTGGGGCAATTATGCCTCGACTGCAGCACTTGTCTTGCGGCAGGACCTTACTGTAGCGGCCCGACGATGACAGCGATGAGTGGGTGGCGGTCGTCATGAGATTTGTAGGCTCTTCAAGGCTTATGCCGTCAATCTCGAAATCGTGCTGTTGTGGACGTTGTAGCTGCGCGCGATCTCGCGAATGCTTCCGTCCCTGTGACGCGCCGCTGCCTCGGCTTGCTGGTGCGGGGTGAACTTCGGCTTGCGTCCCATCTTCACGCCGCGTGCCTGCGCGCGCGCTCTTCGCCCGTGCGACTGCGAATGGAGCGTGATCGCCTGAGGCTGATCCAGTCGGAAGGCGTGAATCACGCGATCAAACCAAGGCTTAGACCATGATCGAACGCCGAAATGTGGATCAACCTCAAACGATCATAATCTAAGAACCTGACCGGAAACGCTGGCGCAATGACATATCGTTGGGGGTTGGCTGCTGGCAACTGCGGAGTTGACCGGCCTCGTGAGGGACAATTCGCTGGCTCTGCAACAAGACCGAGCGATTCGCG
Source organism: uncultured Alphaproteobacteria bacterium (assembly GCA_963778125.1). Lineage (GTDB taxonomy): Bacteria > Pseudomonadota > Alphaproteobacteria > Acetobacterales > Acetobacteraceae > Rhodopila. Next base: position 43,429 of record CAVZTH010000048.1, read on the forward strand.
ATGTCCTGGAACGAGACCGATCGAGAGAAGTATGCGGTGATCCGCGAACGCTACGCAACCGACCTGTCCGACGAGGAATTCGCCCTTGTCGCGCCGCTGCTGCCGTCGCCGAAGCGGGTTGGACGCAAGCCCACCGATGCCAGGGCCATCCTCAACGCGCTGTTCTACTTGGTCCGCGCCGGCTGTCCCTGGCGCTTGCTGCCGAAATCCTTTCCCCCCTTCAGCACCGTGCAGAACCGCTTCTACGCGTGGCGTGACAGCGGTCTGTGGGAGCAGATCGTCTGCGTTCTGGTCATGGCCGTGCGCGACGCCGAGGGCAAGCGCGCCGCACCAACCGTGGCGATCGTCGACAGCCAGTCGGTCAAGACCACCGAAGCGGGTGGCGTGCGCGGCTATGACGCCGGCAAGAAGATCAAAGGACGCAAGCGCCATCTGGCAGTCGACACGCTCGGCCTACCGATCAAGTGCCAGATTACCGGCGCTGATGTGCAGGACCGCGATGCTCTGCCTGCCCTGCTTGCCGCGGTCAGCCGGAAAAGTCCCTGGGTCACGCTAGCATTTGTCGATGGCGCCTACGCCGGCGGCGAGACTGAGCGGGCGGCATTCGAGGCCAGCCGGATCCGCATCAGCGTGGTCAGGCGCACCGATCGATCCGTCAAAGGCTTCATCGTTCTGCCGAAACGCTGGATCGTCGAACGCACCTTCGGCTGGCTGAACAGGGCTCGCCGTCTTGCGAAGGACTTCGAGACCCTCGTCGAAAGCTCACAAGCTTGGTTCATGCTGGCGATCGCCTCATTGCTCGTCAGGCGGATCGCACGGGATTATCGGCAGATTACCTGATTTCGAGTCAGGGTCTAAGAGGCTGACCCGGAATGAGTGCGGAATATTCCTCCGATCAACGCCTTGGACAACAGGCTCTCGCTGGCCAAAAAATGTTGCGTGATTCCAGCGGCTTCGATTCTCTCGTGTGTGCGAAGACAGCGAGGAATCACCTATGGCCTGGACTGAAATCACGCGCCCCAAGTATCAGCGCGATGGGTTGCGCTATGCAAGCGATACCAACGATGAAGAGTGGGCATTGATCGAGCCGCACCTCCCGCCGCTGCCTTCCTGCGGGCGAATGCGCAAGACCAGCATGCGAGAGGTGGTCAATGCCGTTTTCTACATCGCCCAGACCGGCTGCCAGTGGCGCCTGCTGCCGAAGGATTTCCCGCCCTACACAACGGTGCAGCGGTATTTCTATGCTTGGCGTGACAGCGGCGTTTGGCAGACCATCAATCATGTGCTGCTTATGGAAGTGCGGGAAGCCGCCGGCCGCAAAGCAAGTCCGACCGCCGGGGTGATCGACAGCCAGTCGGTCAAAACCACCGAATCTGGTGGCCCGCGGGGTTATGCGGCCGAGAAGATGATCAAGGGCCGCAAGCGGCATATCCTGACAGACACCATCGGTCTGCCGGTTGGCATGATTGTCCATCCCGCGGATGTGCAGGATCGAGACGGCGCGCCTTGGCTGCTGGAGAGTGTGAGCAGCCTCTATCCCTGGCTGCGATATGTCTTCGCCGACGGAGGCTATGCCGGCGACAAGCTGAAAGGTGCCCTCGAAGGCCTCGGCACCTGGACCGTCGAGATCGTCAAACGGTCCGACGCAGCCAAGGGCTTCGTTCTGCTGCCTCGTCGTTGGGTGGTCGAGCGCACCTTTGCCTGGCTCAACCGCAATCGCCGACTGGCAAAGGATGTCGAAGCCACCGTCGAGAGCTCGGTTACTTGGCTCTACATCGCCAGCGTCAAGCTGATGTCGCGGCGTCTGGCAGCCGCTTGAAGGACCTGAAATGGCATTTTCCAATGGCTATAATGACATGGTGTTGCAACAGCGATTCGAGTCAGACTTTAACCCCATCTAGTAAATCTTAGCGCTTCCGGATATCGATTGCGTTGGCCAGCCGGTCCACCACAATCCCCACCAGGGTCACGACATCCTGGTCCGTCGCGGTCGGTCCCGTTGCACTGAAAAGCCCCCGATCGCGCGGCGCGAGCTTGGCCGGATCGCCCGGAACCACCAGCCAGTCCGCATCCATTGTCGCGACCCCCGCAGCGGTTACATCCAGCCGTCCGATGTTGATCAACACCCGATCCGAGGGTGTGTCAGTCAACGGCCGGTCCGTCACCAGTGCCCGCGGATAGCGCTCGGCCAGGCGTTGGGTCACCCGGTCGGTGATGCCCAGCGACAGCCGGCTCCCCCACCGTCCTCGCGCGCTGCGCCGCAGTTTGGTGCCGTCGCGGACGAAAATATCCTCTGTATCGAGTTCGTCCGGAATGGTCACCCGCGCCACAGCAATGACGATCGATACCCTGCCGGGCGGACGCGCGTCCGTGACGATCGCAGGTGTCCCCAGCGTGTACAACGTCAGCGGCGGCGACGCGCAGGTGGTCAGCGACAAGCACGCCAGAATGAACAGCCCTCGCATCCAACTCACGGCCTGCGCCCGGTCAGCAGAAGCCGCGGATCATGCGCGACATCGTTGGCGAAACCTCGCAGCGAGGCCGCCGCCGCGGCCAGATCACGCAGGGTCGCCTCAAGATTCGTACGGGACGCGGCGCGATCCGAGGTCAGGCTTTTCAGATTGTCCAGCAATTCGCGCACCTGCAGTATGCTCTGGTTGGAGGCCGTAAGCAGTGTGTGGAGGTCGCTGCCACGCTGGTTCAGTTGTTCGTCGCCTGTGTTGGCCGCCTGGCTGATGGCGCTCAGCGTCGTGTCCAGCCGGCCTTGCAGCGCCTTGATCGCCTGATCGGCTGTATCGACCATTTGCCCGGTCCGGTCCGACGTCGTCCTCAGGCTGTCCACCAGAGGCGGCAAATCCTGATCCAGCTTCTCCGCCAGGCCACGCAAGCTCGACAACGTGGCGGTGGCGTTTTCCGCGAGTTCACGCAGCGGGAGTTGGCTGAGTTGTTCCCTCGCACGCTGCAACGTCGACTGCCGGGTCGGAATTTCCGGCAGGCTGGTGACTCCAGGATGCAGGACGGCCGGCGAGGTGGGATCGAAATCCAGGTCGATTTGCGATTGACCGGTCACAAAGCTCTGCACGTTCAGTTCAGCCCGCAGGCCCCGTGTAATCAAACCCGCAAGATCAGCGTGATGATCGCCAGTCTTCGGAACACCCGGCGCTCGGTTCGGGGTCAACCTGACGATGACGGGGATCGAAGCAACGTTGGTCCCTGGATCGAACTCGATGCCGATGCTCTCGACCGCGCCCACACGCACACCGCGAAACGTCACCGGCGCCCCGACGGACAACCCGGCGATCGAATCCTCGAACACGATCGCCGCCAGATCGCTCGGATTGAAAATATTGAATTTGCCGAACATGAGGATGGCGGCCAGAGCCAGCACGATGCCCCCCAGCACAAAGGCACCGACTGCCGTCTGTCCGTCGGCCCTCATGGACTGGACTGCTTTCCGGCGGTCAGTGCTTCGGGACGTTCGCGCCGCATGAAGGCCTCCACTTGCGGATCCGCGCAGGTATCACGCAACGACGCCGGCGAGCCATGGGCAATCGCCGTTTTCGTCTGCGCATCCAGGAAGACCCCATCATCCGCGATCGCGAACAGGCTCGGGAGTTCGTGGCTGACAATCACGATGGTCGCACCCAGACCGTTGCGTAGATTGAGGATCAGGTCATCGAGCCGGCTGGACGTGATCGGGTCCAGCCCCGCCGACGGCTCATCGAAGAACAATACATCCGGGTCCAAGGCCAGCGCCCGGGCCAGTCCCGCCCGCTTGCGCATCCCGCCGCTGAGTTCCGAGGGAAACTGCCCGATCGCATGTTCCATCCCCACGAGGCCGAGCTTCAGCTGCACCAGACGGCGGATGGCGGCGTCACCCAGCCGGGTGAACATCCGCAGCGGAAGCGCTACGTTTTCCCCCACCGTCAAGGCACTCCAGAGCGCTCCGCTCTGAAACAGCACGCCGAAGCGCCGACCGATCGCGGTGCGCCGCGCCTCGGTGCCGGCCCAATAGTCCTCCGTATCGACCAGGGTGGTGCCTTTGGCTGGACGCAGTAAGCCGATCATGGCTTTCAGTACTGTGCTCTTGCCGCAGCCGCTGCCGCCCATTACCGCGAAGATGCTGCCGCGCCTAACATCAAAGGAAAGGTCGCGCTGAATCACCTTCGGACCGAACGCGAGCGTAATGCCGCGCACGGACAACAGGGGGCCTTTGCCGGGATCGGGGTGGCGAGGATCCTCCACTAGAGGCCGACCACGTCAGCCAGAACCGCGAAAATCGCGTCCACCGCGATCACGCCGACGATCCCCGTCACGACGGCTCGGGTCGCCGCAACGCCGACATCAGCCGCGCTCCGCCCGGCCTTAAGCCCGATGCGACAGCTTGTCACCCCGATCAGGATGGCGAAGGCGATTGATTTGACGAAGCCGAACACGAACTGATCGAATGGTACCGCGTCGAGCGTCTGGGCAAGATAACCGGGGCCGGTGATGTTGAGCATCGCAAAGGAGACCACGAACCCGCCGACCATGCCGACCAGGCACCCGTAAAGGTACAGCAGGGGCATTGTGAAAACCAACGCCAGGATCGACGGCAGCAGGATGTAGTCGGACACCGGAATGCCGATCACCTGAAGCGCATCAATTTCCTCATTGCCCTGCATCGTCGCGATGCGGGCGGCATAGGCTCCACCCGTCCGCCCCGCCATGACGATCGCGGTCATCACGGCGGCCATTTCTCGCACCAAAGCGAGGCCGACCAAATTCGCGACGTAGATATCGGCGGCAAATTTCCGCAGTTGGACAGCGCCGACAAACGCAAGGATGGCGCCGATCAGGAAATTCACCACGCTGACGATCACCAGCGCGGACGGCCCCGCATCCCGGATGTTGGCGAGCAAATCGATTGCCCGCATACGGGCTCGGCCCGCTAGCGCCAGGACCCCGCCGTTCGCCGTCGTGGCAAGCAGGGAACCGAGGACTCCCACCTCGGTCAGTAGGCCAATGGTTCGCCCGCCAAGCCAGTTGAGCGGCCGAAACCCGCGGCGAGGTGCGCGCGTCGGCTCCGCCAGTCGATCGGGTAACAGGTCAAGCAGTGTGCGCGCGGACTCCGGCAACGGGGCGGTGTTGATAGCTATCCCGCCTGTTATCGCGGCCCGCCTGGCATCCCAGAGAAATTCGATCAGCCCGCTATCCCACCGGCCAACGTGGGCAATATCCAATGCCACGGTCTGGCCGGCCGCAACCCCAGCAAGGCCATCAGCCGGAAATGCCGGGATGTCGCCGGACTGGGCAATCCAATCGCCTCTCAGGGCCAGGACCGGTCGGCCGTTCGTCCTGTGTACCTGCCAGGCAGGGGCCAAGGCGGCATCGCTTCCGGTCGTCGACGCGCGGTCTTCGGGCTCGGGCACAATCTACGGTTCCGTAGGCGGGAACGGGGCAAACCGATGGCAAATCCCGAGCCATGAAGCACTTACCAAACTTATCGGCAAGGCACCGCTGAAGCCTCACAACCAGATGGACAACTTCGGCCTGCGCCGTCAGGCTGAAAGCGGTTTACCGCACCTCATCCGTCACGACATTGAATCCGGCAAGGGTGCTCGGACCAAATATGGTGGATAACGCCACGTCCGTCGCATCACGCCCGCGCGCCATGAGGATTCGGCCGATGCGCGGCGTGTTATGGCGGGCGTCGAAGGTGTGCCAATGCCCGCCCAGGTAAACCTCGAACCAGGCGCTGAAGTCCATCGGCGCATCCACCGGCGGGATGCCGATATCGCCCAGATACCCGGTGCAGTAGCGCGCCGGAATGTTCATGCAGCGGCACAGCGTGACGGCCAGATGAGCAAAATCCCGGCACACGCCACGGCCCTCGGCGTGGCCGGCCGACGCGGTACGTGTGGGGTTCGCGTGGTGATAGCCGAACTCGATCCGGTTATGTACATAGTCGCAGATTGCCTGCACCCGAGGCCATCCCTCCGGCGTGTGGCTGAACAGCGACCACGCAAGCTGCGTGAGTTCGTCAGTCTCGCAATATCGGCTGCCTAAAAGAAACACCAACACCTCATCAGGTAGGTCCTGAATCGGATGTTGTATGGCGTGTGGCACGACCAGATCCGGTGTGCCGGGATCGCTGACCATGAACCGGGTGGAAATCCGCAGTAGACCCGCTGGCGCAACGATACGGTGGCAGATGTTGCCAAAACTGTCGCGGTATTCGCTCGCGGCGATCGGGGGATCGAACCAGATCTGGTGCGGCCCCATAACGTCCGGCATGCGCGACGGATGTACGCTCAGGACCAACAGCATGGGCGTCGGCTGGGGGCATTGATAGGTGAGGTCGTAGCCGGCGCTGATCTGCACGAAATGTATTCTCCGGTGAAGAGGGCTGTGTAACGCGGTAGTTTGCGAGAAGTTATCTCACGAAGCCGCGATAACGCCTGTCGGGCGCCGTGGCTGTACAACTGTATGACGACGAGCGCGCTGCGCAGACAACTTAGCGCGAGATAAGCCGATCCTAACCCTCTGGCCGGCAACGGTTCGCGCAGCCAGGCCGGCGCTTCATCGGCGATATCAATGCCAAGAAGCTGCGGGGATTTCTGTCCGGCCAGGTTAAAAATGACTTATTTTTCAGAAAATTTTGAGGCAGGATATCCCTGCGGCAAAAACAGCAGACGCAAGGAAGCGTCGTAGGGGAGGAGTACAACGTGGCAACTGACCACCAGGCCAGACAACCATTGTCCGACGCGGAGCACCGCGGGCAACTGCGGCGAGCTTTGATCGCCAGCACCATCGGCACCACCATCGAGTGGTACGATTTCCTGCTCTATAGCACCGTCACCGGGCTGGTATTCGCCAAGCTGTTTTTCCCGGCATCGGACCCGTTGATCGGGACCTTGCAGGCTTACGTTATCTTCTACATCGGCTTCATTGCCCGCCCGGTTGGCGCCGCGATCTTTGGCCATTACGGCGATCGGATTGGCCGCAAGGCGACTTTGATCGCAACACTTGTGATCACCGGCCTGGCTACCGTCGCTGTCGGCCTGGTGCCGTCCTACGACCAGATCGGCATCTGGGCAGCGCTCATCATGATTGTCCTGCGGTTCATCCAAGGCGTCGGCGTCGGCGGCGAGTGGGGCGGTTCGGTGCTGATGTCGATGGAATGGGCACAGACCAACGCCAATCGCGGTTTCATCGCGTCGTGGCCGCAGTTTGGCGGCCCCGCCGGCATCGCGCTGGCCAACCTTGCAGTGCTTATCTTCAGCTGGATCTCCGGCGATCAGTTCCTGGTTTGGGGCTGGCGCATCCCGTTCCTGCTCAGCATCATCATGGTCGCGGTCGGGCTCTATATCAGGCTCGGCGTTCTCGAAACGCCGGTGTTCGCCGAAATGGTGGAGAAGGAGCGCCTGTCTTCCTCTCCCGTCCTGGAAGTTCTGAAGCGGCAGCCCAAGGAGGTGTTCCTCTCGGCGTTCGTTCGGATGGGGGAACAGGGACCTGGCTACATATATATCGCGTTCATTTTTACCTATGGCACACGAGTGCTGGGTGTCTCACGCGATCTGCTGCTGTCCGGGATGGTGACGGCGGCGATTCTCGGCTTCCTGTGGGTGCCGGTGGCCGGCCACCTATCGGACCGCATCGGCCGCCGGCGCATGTACATTTGCGGCGCTATCTTCAGCGCCATTTATGGGTTCATTTACTTCGCGCTGCTCGACACGAGGTCGCCGACCCTTATCTTCGTCGCGGTTGCGCTGTCGCTGCTGCCGGTCATGACGCTCTACGGCCCGCAGGCGGCACTGATCGCCGAGTCCTTCGCGCCGCGTCTGCGCTACAGCGGTGCGGGATTAGGCTACCAGCTCGCCTCGATCGTCGCCGGAGGCCCCGCGCCGTTCATCGCTACCGCATTGCTTGCCGAATATGGCAGCGGTTATGCGGTAGCGATGTACATCGTCGTCTGCTGCGTGATCAGCATCGTCTCGGCGACTCTGTTAGAGGATCACACCAACAAGGATCTCGCGGTGGCGCACGAGGGCATCTGACCCGCCGCGGCGGCTACTTCGGCGGCGGAGACGGCGGCACGGAGGCGGCGACGAGGCGGAGATGCCAGCCATCCGTGCCGTGCTCGTAGACGGTCGCGAGATTGCCTTTGATTTCGCGCCGGCCGCCGTCGGGCGTCGGCACCGTGGCGGAGAATTGGCCGATACCGAAGCCGCCGTCGCCTTGCACGTGGACCTCGGCGATCTTCGTCACGTGGCCGCCGGCCCCGGCATCGAAGCGCGACTGGTAGTAAGACTTAAGATTGTCCGCGCCATGGATGACTGGACCAGGCGAGACGAGCACGCCGTCACTCGCATAGAGCGCCGCCATGCCAGCCGCGTTCTTGGCGTTGTAGTTGTCGTCATACCCTTTGCCGAGCGCTTCGGCCGCTTGCATAAGCTCCTGCTGGCTGACCTCCGCGGCTCGCGCCGGGATCGCCGCCCCGATAATGGCGCATCCGGCCAGTGTTGCGGCCAAAACAGTCCTAAGCATGATCAGTTTCCCCCTTTGGATGATGGTAAGGTATCTCTGGTTCCCAGAGATGGACCTGCCATTACAGCATCCTCGTCGCGGATGCCTATTGCCCGATGGCCCGAGGCCGTGTCGATCCGATCGCCGAATTGATACGACGCTCGGTTGACTAGGGCTCAGTGCATGCTCAGTACTCTGACGGTTTCGTCTGTAACTTCTGGGTCTTCGTATCGTCGGGTTCGTGCCTTGACCCCGGCGGCTCAATCCCGTGGGTCCCCGATTGCCAGGATTTGATATCGGCTGAAACGCCGCGGAGGTCGCTTTTTGGGCGTAGGGCTGCGAAATGGTGTTCGACAGGCTGCCGATCAGCGTTGGGGTTCCGGCAGACAGGCCACCCCCACCCATATAAGCGATCCGCACCCAGGACAAAGGAGACGACAATGGCAGACAACATCGCGGAGATCGCCCAGCGCCACGGCTTCAGCCCCGATGCCGCCCGGGCGATGGCCGAGGCTCTGCGCCATGGCGGCAATACCATGGCTCAGTTCAACCATCCCGAGTTCGGCGGTATGGGGCAATGGGTCGCAGGCGGCATGCTCATGATCGGAGACATGTTCAACAACGACCTCAAGGCTCGGGTCGGCGCGCTGTGCCGGGATCTCGCAGCCGCGCCCGGTCCCATTCCGGCAGCGGCGGAACACGAACCGGCGCGGACCAGCCATTGGTGGCCCGATTATCTCGGTACCCCATCCGCGACGGGCGCTCAAAACGACATGCGCTACGCCTGCTTCCCGGATCGCCGGCGTCTCGCGGTGATGCGGGACGGTCACGTCCGGGTCTACGACACGGGCGAACATCGGATCGGCGGCTTCTCCCAGCAGCAGAGCACCTCGCAGAACCTGAGCTTTACCAGCCAGATGGGCTCTGTGCGGCTGGAGGATCTGAAGGAGGCGTGAGATTGGTGGCGGTGGCGCCCGGTGCGGTCGCCATCATGCCCCGGGTCGATTATCCACGCGTTTTGGCACGATCAGACGGAAGCTCGTCGTTCCGCACTTCAGCGGTAAGCCAACGTGTGTAGGGGCGTCGTTCGCGTCGGGATCTCCGGTTGGACCTATGCGCCCTGGCGCGGGGTGTTTTATCCCAAGGGTCTCAAGCGAGAGGAGGAATTGGGATACGCCGCTAGCCATGTCCGAACGATCGAGATAAATGGCACGTTCTACGGCATGCAACGGCCAGCTGCGTTCGAAAGCTGGGCCGAGCAAGTGCCGGCGGATTTCGTGTTCGCGGTCAAGGCACCGCGTTACATCACCCATATCCTCCGCCTGCGCGACGCCCAGGTACCGTTGGCGAACTTCATCGCGTCCGGCCTGCTACGGCTCGGTATTCATCTCGGTCCTATCCTCTGGCAGTTCTCGTCCAATTTCCGCTTCGACCCGAAGAGAATCGAGCCGTTCCTTCGCATGCTGCCGCATGACACCGAAGCCGCCGCGGCGTTAGGGCGAAAACACGACAACAAATTGCGCGCACCCCCCTGGCTAGAGGTCGAAACCCGCCGTCCGATGCGGCACGCATTTGAAATCCGGCATGAAAGCTTCCGGTGCAAGGAATTCGTTAGCCTGTTGCGAGCCCATGACGTCGCCCTGGTTTGCGCGGATTCGGTTTCGTGGCCCCGGCTGATGGATCTGACGTCGGATTTCGTTTACTGCCGGCTGCACGGATCGGAGGAACTCTATGCCAGCGGCTACAACAACGCGGCGCTGGACGAATGGGCGCGCCGCATCAACACCTGGGCGCGGGGTGGAGAACCCGAAGATGGCGAATGGGCAGGTGGAAAAGCCAGGCCGCGGCGACGGGACGTGTTCGTTTTTTTTGACAATGACAAGAAGGTGCGTGCGCCGGCCAACGCAATGGAGTTGATCCGTCGGCTGCGCTCGTGACGGCCGGGCAACCGTCGGGTAACCTGTTTGCATCGCGGAGGGAACGTCCCAAGCGTGTGGTCACAAGATCGAACGTTAGATAGACCATCGTCAGCCTGCAGGATCCGGCTGAATTGGTTCAGATAGGAACACAACATGGAACCCGCCGCCCGGCCTGCCGCCACCGTCTTGCTGCTGCGCGACAGACCCGCCGGCCTGGAGGTATTCATGGTCGTGCGCCATCACGCCATCGACTTCGCAGGTGGTGCCCTGGTGTTTCCGGGAGGCCGGGTGGAGGAATCCGATCAAGAGCTGGCCGATCGTCCGCAAGACTGCCCGAATCCCGAAGGACTAAGCGCTGACGCGCTGGCGTTCCGCATTGCCGCCATCCGCGAAACCTTCGAGGAATGCGGCGTCCTGTTGGCCCGTCCCCATGGATCGCAGGAGCTTATCGACGCCGCCACCCTGAAGCGGCTGGAGGACCAGCACCGCGCCGCCCTGAACGCCGGCTCGATCGGTTTCGACGCGGTACTCGACTCCGAAGGTCTACTGCCGGCGCCAGATCTGCTGGTCCACTTCGCCCATTGGATCACGCCGGCGCCTCAGCCAAAGCGCTACGACACGCATTTTTTCCTAGCCGAAGCCCCGGAAGCGCATCTGGCCGTCCACGATGGTCAGGAGGCGGTGGAATCGATCTGGATCACGCCCGCGCAGGCGCTGGCTGACACCGCAACCGGAAAATACAAGCTGGTGTTCGCAACCGCCAAAAATCTGGAGAAGCTTGGGCGCTCACGCACCGTGGACGAAGCCATGTCGGCGGCCCGGACAGCCAGAGTTGTGACCGTGCAGCCGAAGGGGACGAAACTTGAAGGCGGGCGGCGCCTGCTGCGTATCCCTGAGGAAGCCGGCTACGGCGGCAGTGAGTTCATCGTGGATTTCGCGCCCGCGTCCTGACAACCTCTTCCCGCCGTGGCCGAGCCCTGATGGCGACTGTGAATCACTCCGCAGACTTGGCGAGCAGACTCTCAATCGCCGCGGGATCGTTTTCACCGGTAGAGCGGCCTATTTCGACCCCGCCCTTGAACACGATCAGCGTACTCTGCTCTTGCGCCCCCATTTCCCGAACGAGATCCTTCCGGGCATCGAAATCGATGGTGTAGACCATCAGATCCTTAAAGCGCGGTTCTTCCTGGAGCAGGCCAACGATCCGGCGCTGTCTGACGCAAACCGGGCTCCAGCTCGCGGTAATCTGGACCAGGATACGCTTGCCCTGCTTTTGCGAGGCCTCGAATGCCTCCTCGGTGAACGGGATCGCTCCCGCTGCCGGCCTGGAAACGGGCACCGTCGCGACGACAAGTCCGGCGGCGAGCAGCAGCTTCCATAGACGCATGGCGGACTCCTTGGTCGACGATTCCTAACGATCATAGCATGATCGAGGGCGGTCCTAGGAGTTTTCCGACGCCGCTCCGCCGAACGCGGCACGCCGAGCCTCGGTCGCCAGCCGGTCGGCGCGTTCATTCATGTCGTTACCGTCATGGCCGCGGACCCATTTCCACTCCACCCGATGCGCTTCCTGCGCCGCAAGGATGCGCTTCCACAGATCGATGTTTGCCACCGGATCGCCGGCGGCGTTCTTCCAGCCCTTGCGCACCCAACCCGTAGCCCACCGTGTGATGCCGTTCCTCACATACTGGCTGTCGGTATGGATCACGACGTGACAAGGCCGTTTCAGCGACTCGAGCGCCATAGCGGCCGCGGTCAGCTCCATGCGGTTGTTGGTCGTCACCGCCTCGGCGCCCGATAATTCCTTGACCACTTTTCGAAATGTCAGGATCGCCGCCCAGCCGCCGGGTCCAGGGTTCGGCCTGCAGCCCCCGTCGGTCCAAACCTCGACCACCTTGTTGGGGTCGGGCGGCAGCGACACCATGATCTCCTCAGAGGCCATAGGCGCGCCCGTCGGTAGCCATCAGGTGAAACCGCAGGCGCCGCAGATATTCCATCGGGTCCTTCCGGGTTACCAGCGCGCCCGCCGGGGTATTGAGCCAATCATACAACCGCGTCAGCAGGAAGCGAATGGCCGCGCCCTGACACAGCACGGGCAAAGCCGCCTGCTCCTCCGCCGACAGCCGCCGCACTGCTTGATAGGCACGCAACAGCGCTTGGCTTTTGGTCACGTTGAAGGAGAAATCCGCCTCGAAGCACCAGGCGTTGAGGCAAACCGCGATGTCGTAATCCAAAAGATCCGTGGCGGCGAAGTAGAAATCGATTACGCCCGACAGTTCATCGTTCAGGAAGAAGACGTTGTCCGGGAACAGGTCGGCATGAATATGCCCGATGGGAAGCTGGGTCGGCCAGCTTGCCAGGATCGAGGCCAATGCCGAATCCAGCTCCCTTATCAGCCCCGCCTGCACCTCATCCCCGCGTGCTCGGCAGCGATCGAGCAATGGCATCCAGTTTCCCGGTCCGAGCGCATTGGCACGCGTCGGGGCGTAGCCGATGCCCGCCACATGCAGCTTCGCGAGCGCATTGCCGACCGGGCCGCAATGCCCCTGGCGCACGCGCCGCGGCCAGACACCGGGCAGGAAGGTCGTGATCGAGGCGTGCTTACCGCTCAGGTGACGCAGTGCCGCTCCGTCCCGCCCGCGCACCGGTTGAGGGCACACCAGCCCGTGTTTCGCCAGATGCTCCATCAGACCGAGAAACCAGGGCAGGTCATTCGGATCGACGCGCTTTTCATACAATGTCAGAATGAAATCACCGCTGCTGGTGCGGAGCGAGAAGTTGGAGTTCTCGACGCCCTCTGCGATGCCGCGGAACGCGACCATCGTGCCGATGTCATAGCCGAGCAAAAAATCGGCCAGGGCCTCGTCGGTGACCTCGGTATAGACGGCCATCAGGACAGGGAGGTCAATGCGTCCAGTTTTCGATCCGGCCCCACTTGAAGTTGTCGGCGTAGGCTTTTGGCGTGATCCGGCGCGTCTGCGGCAGTTCCACGTCGTAGTGGATGCCCGCGCGTTCCGCATAGGCGATGGCTTCATCGCGCGTGTCGAAGAACAGTTTCACCTGGGTTTGCGTGTCGCCGCCGCCGGTCCAGCCCATCAGCGGGTCGGCGTGCCGGCCGTGCGAGGGGATAAATTCCAGCGCCCACTCGTGTGTTCTGGCCCACCCGGACTGCATGGCGGTCTTCGGCGGCTGGAAAATGCGGGCACGCATGGAAAAAGTCTCCGTAAGCTTATGTTTCCCGGTGGTCGGGGCGGCGGGACTCGAACCCACGACCTCCTGTACCCAAAACAGGCGCGCTACCAGGCTGCGCCACACCCCGACGGTTGAAACCGGCCGGACCCTATGAGCGGGAGCGCCCGGATGCAAGGATCAAGTCGCGGATTTCCTAGATTTGGCCGCCTGTAAGCTTCCCGTCCCCTATACAGGAGCCACGGCAATCTGATCCAAATGCGTTGCCATCCCGCCGCGCCGCGTTCCCACGCCACCAGGGCGGCAGACCGAATTGCACGATACCCGATCGGTTGGTTAGAAATCGAAGCCATTCCGGCGTGTCGTTGGATCGAGAGTCGGCGACAAGGGACAGGTTCATCGAACATTGCTATAGTCGGAGCAAATTCAGGAGTTGAAAAGAGATGACATCGTATCGTAAAGCATTGGCTGGGAGCCAAACTTCGGCCGGGCGTCGAAATATGCTGGTTCGGATCATTGGGGTGACCGCAATTGTGTGCGTCTGGTCAGCGAGTGCCCACGCCCAGATCAATCCATTTCGGGGCAATAAGGGACCGGTGCTATCTAAAGCCGATCTCGAGCAGGGTACTCAAGCTGCCGACAAGCTTCTCAAAACAGATGAGGCAAAAGTGGGAGCATCGGAAACATGGACGGGTCCTACTTCCGGAAACAGCGGAACATTGACCGTTCAAAGCGCCTTTGAACGCAAGGGGAGCACCTGCCGTTCGTTGCGGTCCGTCGTGAATTACAAAAATGGCACAAAGCGGACATTGACCCTGAATGTCTGCCGGCAGCCAAATGGCGATTGGAAGATCGTCTGAGCTGGAAGACGCCGTCCGATCATCCGAGGCGTAAGGAAGTGGCTGCGCAACGCATTGGTCGCATCGCGTTATCAGGATTGCATCCGCGCCGTTGAGTTATCACCATGAAACTGAGGGATCTGCTGCTTCTCGTGGCCTTCCGGCACGAGATCGAGGAACCCGACCTCGACAGTGGCTTATTACGTATAACGGCGATCGCGGGCCGGGACTTGGACCCGAAAACCCTCCATTCCGTTCTCGCTGAGGTGCTCGCTGACGGCTATATCCGTGATCCGATACAGCTACGACAGGGCGCGCTGCAATGTCGTTGGCATCTCGAACTTACGTCACGCGGGGTAAGCCAAGTAGTAGGGTTACTTCGGGACCACGGCAAAACGGCCGACGAACTTCTCGCCGGTGCCGGCACACCTAACCACTGATAGGTGGTGTTCAGAGGCTTCGTTCCTGGCCAATACACCTTGACTCTGCCGTCACGATTACAGAAGGGATGTTACCCGAATGGGCAGAGACGCCTTCTGGTCCGCGCTCTATCACTGTTCAGAACATAGAATGCCGACGAAACCTGAGGAGAAGGCGGTGAAATTCCCCTGGCTACTTACCGACGCGATCCGTTTGCCCGTTCTCGTCGCTCTGGCAGCAACGACAGCCATCATGCCGGCGATCGCCTGCACCCGCATCCTGTGGAACGAGCCCGGCACGCCTGTGTTGATCGGCCGCACGATGGACTGGCCGACCTCGACCGATCCGGTGCTGACGGTGTTGCCGCGCGGACTCCTGCACGATGGCGGCAAGCTTGGCGAGACCATGGTAGTCGCTGCCAATCCACTGCGCTGGACATCGAAATACGGCAGCCTGGTGACCACCGTTTATGGCATCGGCGCTGCTGATGGACTGAACGAGCGCGGCTTGTCAGCGCACATGCTATACCTGCCATCCACCGATTTCGGGCCGCATGACCCGGCCAAGCCCGCGCTGCAGGCTGGCCTTTGGGCGCAATACCTGCTGGACACCGCAGCAACCGTCACCGAGGCTTTGGCACTCCTCGATGGCGTGCAACTGGTGATGGTGGAAGCGCATGGCAGCAAGGCGACGGTGCATGTGGCGCTGGAGGATGCCAGCGGCGATTCGGCGATCATCGAGTATGTCGCCGGCAAGCAGGTGGTGCATCACGGTCGCGAATTCCGCGTAATGACCAACGATCCCCCATACGACGAGCAGCTCGAATTGCTGAAAGGGCACGATTTCTCCGACCCCAGCAGCGAGATGCCGCTGCCTGGCAACGTCAACCCACGCGACCGCTTTGCGCGCGCCAGCTATTTCCTGAGCATGATGCCGACGCCAAAGACCGAACGCGAAGGTGTCGCCGGACTGTTCGCCATCGCGCGCAATGTTTCCGTGCCGTTCGGCGCGCCCTACAAAAACTTCGGCATCTACAACACCGAATATCGCACCGTGACCGACGACACCAACAGGCGATACTTCTTCGAGCTGACGACCAGCCCAAACGTGGTGTGGGCGGAACTGGAGAAGTTCGACCTGCACCCGGGTGCGCCGGTGATGATGCTGCATCCTGACAATATCGAACTCAGCGGCGACGTCACCTCCAAGTTCGAGAAGGCCGCTGCGCCGTTCTGACGAAGTCCGCTGCTACCGGTGTCTGATAGACGCCCCGAACCGCCGCTTCACTCGCTCCCGCGTCGTCTGGAACACTACATATAGCATCGGGATCAGGAACACGCCGATCGAGCTTGCGACAATCATTCCGGCGAATACCGCCGTGCCGACCGCTCGGCGGCTTAACATCGCCGCCCCGGTCGCCCAGACCAGCGGGATCAGGCCGAAGATGAACGCGATCGACGTCATCAGCACGGCCCTGATCCGCATCCGAGCGCCCAGCGCCGCGGCATCGTGGATCGACAGGCCGGACTCCCGCGCCTCCTTGGCGAACTCGACAATCAGAATGCCGTTCTTCGCCGCCAGAGCGATCAGCACCACCATGCCGATCTGCGCGTACAGATCCAGCGACAGCCCCGAGTATTGCAAGCCGAAGAACGCCCCCAACACGCCGACGGTGACCGAAAGCAGCACCGGTATCGGGATCATCCAGCTTTCGTACAGCGCCACCAGGAACAGGTAGGCGAACAGAACCGCCAGGGCGAGGATGTATCCGGTCTGCCCGGATGCCTCCCGCTCCTGATACGCCGTGCCGGTCCACTCGAAGGAGAAGCCCGGTGGCAGCGTGGTGCGTGAAAGCTGCGTCATCGCCACCAGAGCGTCGCCGGACGACACGCCCGGCTTGGGGCTGCCGTTGATCGTCACGCTACGGTAGTTATTGTAGCGGCTGATGACCTGAGGACCGAGCACGATCCGGACGTTGGCGATGGAGCGCAGCGGGACCATCTCGCCGCGATTGTTCCGGACATAGATCTTATAGATCGCCGTCGCGTCGCTGCGATCGACCGCGTCGGCCTGGATATTGACCTGCCAGGTACGACCGAACAGGTTGAAATCATTGACGTAATAGCCACCCAACGTCGTCTGCAGCGCGTTGAACACGGCTGGAGATCGATACACCCAGCGCCTGAGCCTTCTCGCGGTCGATATCCAGCCAGATCGACGGATTGGACGCCGTGAAGGTGGAGAACACGCGAGTCAGCCGCGGGTCCTGATTGGCTGCCGCGACCATCCCTTGCATCACGCTAGCCGTATCCTCGGGCGGCCGGCCTTCCAGGTTCTCCAGCTGGTATTCGAAGCCCGCCGCTGGTGGAAAGGCCGATGATCGGTGGCAGGTTGAACGGGAACACGGTCGCGGAGCGGATCTGCTGGCCCGCAGCGAAGATCCGGCGAATGACCGACTGCACGCCATCGCCAGGTCCCGTACGCTCCCGGAACGGCTTCAGGCGAACGACGATGAATGCGGCGTTGGGCTGGTTGCCGCCATCCAGCAGCGAGAACCCAACGATTGAAAGAACAGCCTCGACCTGGGGCATCGGCCGGATCAGGTTTTCCACTTGCCGGACGACCGTGCGGGTTCGCTCGACCGAGGCGCCATCAGGCAATTTTACCATCGTAAAGATGCGCGGTCTGGTCCTCTTCGGGCAGGAACCCGGTCGGGGTGATCCTGCCAAGCATGAAGATACCGGCGCCCGCTGCGGCAATGACGACCAGGGACAGGACCGCCACCCGCAACAGCCGGTTGACCACGGCGGAATACCCATCCCGGACCTTGTCGATGCCGATCAGCATCCATCCCACCGGCCCGCGGGGGCGGGGACCGTGGCGCAGGAATAGCGCGCACAACGCCGGCGACAATGTTAGCGCGATGATCGCCGACAGCAGCATGGACGTGCTGATGGTCACCGCGAACTGGCGGAACAACGTGCCCGACAATCCCGGAATGAATGCGATCGGCACGAACACCGACAGCAACACCAAGCGAGATCGCGATGACCGGCCCGGTGATCTGCCCCATCGCCTTCCGCGTCGCCTCCCGCGGCGACAAATCCGGCTCCTCCGCCATCACCCGTTCGACGTTCTCCACCACCACGATCGCATCGTCGACAACGACGCCGATCCCCAGCACCATCGCCAGCAGGGAGATCGTGTTGGCGGAAAAACCGAAGGCCAGCAGCACGGCGAACGTGCCGATCAGGCTGACCGGGATTGCAACCATCGGGATGATCGTCGCGCGCACGCTGCCCAAAAAGACAAACACCACGGCGACGACCAGCGCAAAGGCGATCGAACAGCGTCTTCACCACCTCGTTTATGGTGTCGGAAACGAACGAACTGCTGTCGTAAAACACCCGCGCCTTGATGCTTTCGGGAAAGCGCGCCGACAGTTCATTCAGCGCCGCGCTTACTCTGGCCGATGTCTGCACCGCGTTCGCGCCAGGCGCGAGATAGAGGCCGATCGAAACCGCCGGGTTCCCGTTCAGCCGGCTGAGCGTGTCGCTGTTTGCCGCGCCCAGTTCGGTTCGGGCCACGTCGCGAATGCGTAGCACCGATCCGTCCGGATTTGCGCGGATGACGATATCCCCGAACTGCGCGGGCGTCGTCAGGCGCCCTTGGGTCTGCACGTTCAACTGGAACTGCGTCGCGTCGCTGGTCGGCCTGGCCCCGATACGCCCGACCGCCGCCTGGACGTTCTGCGACTGGATGACCGCGATGATGTCCGCCGGCGCCAGGTTCAACGCCACCAATCGGTCCACATCGAACCAGATGCGCATCGAGTAGTCGAGCCGGCCGAACAGGGTCGCATCGCCCACGCCGGGGACGCGGGTCAACCGGTCGAGCACGTTGATCGTTACGTAGTTGCTGATGAACAGCGGATCCTGCTTGCCACCCTCACTGTAGAACTGCAGGAATTCCAGAATGGCCGAGGATCGTTTGCGCGTGGTCAGTCCGTATTGCTGGACTTCCGGCGGTAACCGGGCGATCGCCTGCTGCACGCGGTTATTGACGTTGACGGTATCGACGTCGGGATTGGTGCCCAACTCGAAACTGACGGTCAGCGAATAGCTGCCGTCGTTCGCGCTGTTGGACTTCATGTAGATCATCTTGTCGACGCCGACGACCGCCGATTCGATCGGTTGCGCGACGGTTGCTTCCACCACCGCGGCGGAGGCACCAACATAAGTGGTGGCGACAGTGACCTGCGGAGGAACGATATCGGGAAACTGCGAAACGGCGATGCGCTGTATCGACAATGCGCCCGCCAGCGTCAGCAATATGGCGACGACGATCGCGAGGCGCGGCCGGTCGATGAAAACGCCGGAGATCATGCTACGACTTTCTCGCGCTCGGGTCGGTCGGCGGTGGGGTGGCCGGGCCGGGGCTGACCTCGATGCCCGGCCGGACGCGCTGGACGCCCTCGGAGACCACCATCTCGCCCTCCTTCAACCCGCCGGCGACAACGGCCGTAGTGGGCGTGGACTGGCCTAACTGAATCCGCCGCTGCTCCACCTTGTTGTTGGCGCCGACAACGTAAACGTAGTCGCCCTGCTGGTCGGACAGCACCGCCTTGCGGGGAATGCCGAGCGCCATGACCGGTTCGATGCCTTCCACGAGGACGTTGACAAAAGCGCCGTCCACCAGCGGCCGATCGACCGGTTGGCCGGCCGCGGCTTCACCGTGGGGCGGGTTGGGAATTTTGGCGCGCAGCAGGATAGTATCGGTCGTGGCCGAGACCGTTGGCTCGACGTAATCGATCTTCCCGTCATGCCCATAAACCGAGCCGTCGGGCAGCCGCAGCTTCACCACGATCGCGTTGGTGCCGCCCTTGTCGGCGTAGCGTTTCTGCAATTCGGTCAGCGATCGCGACGCGACCGGAAACTGCACATACATTGGATCCTGGCTGACGATGGTCGCCAGCACCCCCGAACTCGGGGATACGACGTTGCCGATGGTGATGTTGGTCCGGCTGATCTTGCCGGCGACCGGAGCGTGGATCTCGGTGTAGTCCAGATTGATCTGGGCCACGCGCAACTGCGCCTGTGCGGACAGAACCTGGGCCGCCAGGGACCGCTGGTTGGCAACGGCGTCATCAACGTTGGACCTTTGGCCGGCCGGCGTTCCCATCAGCGACTGCGCTCGGGAGAGTTGGATATTCGCGTTGGCGAGACGCGCGCTGGTGTCCGCGACCGCAGCCTCCTGCTGCTGCACGGCCGCTTCGAACGGCGGCCGCTCCAGACGGTAGAGCAGATCGCCCTTCTTGACCTCGGCCCCCTCGGTAAACAGACGCTCGTCGATGAAGGCGGTCACCCGCGCGGTCAAGGCTACACGATTGATCGCCTGCACGCGTCCAATGAATTCTGACGTCTCGGTGATCGCGGTCTGCTCCGCCCGGACCACGCCTACAGACGGTGGGCCGCTGGGCATCTGTGCGAAAGCGACCGATGCGACTGACAGCAGGAAGGCAAAAGGCAGATAGACAATTGGGCGAATCACGCTAGGTCCTCAGATCGGCCGCCTGGCGCGGCGCCACGCTAAAGTTAAGGGCTTGTCAGGTTTCAGCAATAGGACGCCCAGCTTCCGCGATCTCGGACGCATCAGGACAACGGCCGAAATCTAAGCCTCAATCTGGCCCTCCGATGCATCGCCAGGGTCAGCACCGCTCGTGGACGCATGCAGAGAGAACACTACCGGGACATCCTCTGGGCAATCTTGGACGTTGTTCCTCGGTTTGCAAACATACTAGAGATGAACGGAAGAGCCGCGTTACATCATGCCAACCGAGCAGATTGACCAAAGTAGGCCCCCCGGACCGGCTCATCCAATGGACCACTATGTCCATTTGGAGATAGATCACGGGTGTGGTGAAGAGTGTCAATACCTGCGAACAAGATCAGGCCGCCTACCATCTCGAACCCCAGCCGCTTGCGCAGTTCCGAGCCGTTTCCCGAGCTCAGCAGCAGCGGCAACCAGCAGGTTCCTCCGCTACAGGCCTGACGAAAGGTTGGGCGCCGCGCTAAATGATTGCCGCGCGCGCTCTTCACCGGAACATGTTGCTTCGCGTAAGCCGCGCGGCCGGGCTTGAAGCAGTATCAGAGGTATAGAACTGCATGAACTGGCGGATGCTGGATCTGAACTTATTGGTTGTGTTTGATGCGGTCGCGCGGGAGCGCAATGCCACCCGTGCAGCGGCAAAGCTGAACATGACGCAGCCCGCGATCAGCCACGCGCTGTCCAGATTACGAAGCGCCTTGCGCGACGATCTGTTCGTGAGAACTCCGGAGGGCATGGCCCCAACGCCCTATGCCGAACGGCTTATCGGTCCCGTCCGGACGGCGCTGGAGAACCTGCATACAGCGCTCGACGGCGCTGCCCCATTCGATCCGGAAACAGCCGAGCGCGGCTTCACGGTCGCGATGGACAACCGGGCGGCGGTTCGTCTCGCCGCCCCCCTCGCCGCCGCGGTCGGAGAGCAGGCTCCAAACGTCGAACTCGATATACGCCCGAGCGGCACGTTGAAGCTTGCAGAACTTCTGGACCGTGGCGAACTGGATCTGGCTGTAGGTGGCCTCGCCGCGCCGGCCGAGCGGTTCTCCGACCTGCGCTTGTTTCATAGTGACTTTGTCGCCGTCGTACGACGCGGGCATCCGGCCGCGGTTGACCGAACGATCTCGCTACGCGCTTTGAGCGACTACCCCCACCTCATTCTGTCCTCGACCGGCGAGGAAACCGACTTCGTCGATGCACATTTAGGACGCCAAAGTCTGGATCGGCGCGTCAAGGTTCGTGTCCCGCTGCTCGCCGCGACGGCCACGTTAGCACAATCCGAGATGATCGCCATTTTGTCGGAAAGTACGGCCCGAACCTTCGCAAATTCAGCGCCTCTCGAAGTGCTGGCCTTACCTTTTCCGTCGCCTCAGCTAGTGACTGCAATGATGTGGCATCGCAGGGTTGAGAGCGTTCCCGCGCATCAATGGCTGCGCGGTTTGATAGGCCACGTCGCGCGAGCGGTAAGGCGATAATTATCGGGATCAAAGCGGGCGTCGCCTCCTTTGCGGGTGGAGGGCAGCGCCCTCGCCTGCCTTCAGACTACCTTGCCCGTATCAGGATGCATCAAGTGCATCTGGTTCAAATCAGCCGTCAGCGGCAACATCTCGCCCGGCGCGGCATGGGTGGCGGGATCAACCCGAGCACAGACCGGGGCTCCATCAACGAAGAAATGAACCATGGTTTCCATGCCCATCGGCTCCACCACGTCGACCGGCAGATCGACCCGGCTCCAGCCCGGCTTACCCTGCTCATGGTATTCGAACAGGTGTTCAGGCCGAAGGCCGAGCACCATGTCCTTGCCCTTGAAGGCACCGTATCGGTCTGCCCGGGAGGGCGGAACCGGCACGCTGATGGTATCCGTAACACGCACAGCCAAGCCGCCGTTCGCACCATCCTGCACCCGGCACGGCAGGAAATTCATCGCAGGAGACCCGATAAACCCGGCAACGAAGCGGGTGGCCGGATGATGATACAGTTCTTGCGGCGTCCCCACCTGCTCGATAACGCCGTGATTCATCACCACGACCCGGTCGGCCAGTGTCATCGCCTCGATCTGGTCGTGAGTCACATACACGGTTGTAGTGCGAACCGTCTGATGGACTTTCTTGATCTCGGTTCGCATCTGCACCCGCAGCTTGGCATCCAGGTTCGACAGCGGCTCATCGAACAGGAACACCTTCGGATTCCGCACGATCGCCCGCCCCATCGCCACCCGCTGCCGCTGACCGCCCGACAGCGCCCGCGGCTTTCGCTCCAGCAAAGGAACGATGTCCAGGATGCGAGCGGCCTCGTCGACCCGCCGCTTGATTTCCTCCTTGGGGAATTTCCGTAGTTTCAGCCCGAACGCCATGTTGTCGAAGACGCTCATGTGCGGGTACAGGGCGTAGTTCTGAAACACCATCGCAATGTCGCGGTCACGCGGAGGAACATCGTTGACGACGTCGCCATCGATCCAGATCTCGCCGCCGCTGATCTCCTCCAGCCCCGCGATCATTCGCAGCGTCGTGGACTTGCCGCAACCGGAAGGCCCGACCAGCACCACGAACTCATGGTCGGCGATATCCAGATCGATGCCCTTCACCGCCTGGACGCCGCCTTCATATTCCTTGACGACCTTGCGGACAGAGACTTCAGCCATGTTTTTTCGTTTCCTCGGTTAGCGTCCGTGGCCGGGGTAAACCGGCCACCCCAGACAGATCAGCCCTTGGTTGCACCGGCCGTCAGGCCAGCCACATAGTAGTCCATCAGGAAGGCGTAGATGATAATCGGCGGCATCGAGGCCAGCAGACAGGCGGCCATGATCTTGCCCCACTGGAACACGTCGCCGCGGATCAGGTCGGAAATGATACCCACCGTCAGTACCATCTGATTCGATGTGTAGAGGTACGCCAGCGGATACAGAAACGCTCCCCAGGCCACAGTAAAGGCAAAGATCGTGGCCGCGATGATGCCGGGCATCGCCACCGGGATGAAGATCTTCCACAGCATCTGCAGATAGCCCGCGCCGTCGATCAGCGCGGCCTCGTCCAACTCCTTGGGAATAGAACTGAAGTAACCGATCATGATCCAGGTGCAGAACGGCACTGCCAGAGTGGGATACAGGATGACCAGGCACCAGAAATTGTTGATCAAACCGAGTTGCCCGACGATCTGAAACAGCGGGATGAACAGCAAAGATGGGGGAACCAGATATGTCAGGAACACGCCGGTCGACAGCGTCTGGCTGCCCCAAAATCCCATCCGCGACAGGCTGAATGCCGCCAGCACGGACACGACCATCGAAATCGCGACCGTCAGAACCGTGACGATCACCGAGTTTAGATAATATCGTTGGAAATTCGGATAGGTGATCAGATACCAAAAATTCTCCAGCGTCGGGTGATGCACCAGCCACGGGCTGCCGGTCTGCGCCGATATCTCCGCCGACGATTTCAGGCTGGTTACTAAAGTATAGAAGGGCGGCACCAGGAACATGAAGACGAACACGCCCAGCGCGATATAACTGCCCCAGAGTGCCCATACTCGGCTTCGATGCAGACTATGTTTTCGCGCCGCCGCTACCGCGATGCGGCGCTCCGACACCGTCGCGCTCATGTCGCGATCTCCTTGGTGCGCCTGGTCACGCCGCGAAGCACGAAGAAGGCCGCGAACGCCAGGATCGGGAACATGAACAGGCTGTCCGCGGCACCCAGCGGGATGTCGCCGGACTGGATGCCGACCTGGAAGGCGTAGGTGGCGAAGACGTGGGTCATGTCCTGCGGCCCGCCGGCGGTCAGGATGCGCACGATGTCGAAGTCGGCAAACGTCACGATCAGGCTGAACAGCACGGTAATCGAGATGATATTCCGCATCATCGGCAGCGTGACATAGAACAACTTCTGCAGACCGGTGGCGCCATCGATCGCCGCCGCTTCAAACAGTTGCTCGGGCACCGACTTCAGCGCCGCCAGGTACATGATCATGAAGAACGGCGTGCCGAACCAAACATTGACCGTGATCGTGCAGAACCGCGCGATCCAGCCCACCCCCAGCCAGGGGACATTGGCGATACCGAACTGATTGAGCACCCAGTTGAAGGCCGAGTAGGACGGATCGAACATCCACCACCACGTCAGCGTGGACAGTGCCAGCGGGATGACCCATGGCACCAGCAGCAGGCCGCGCCATATCCGCTGACTCTTGCCGCCGATGTTGTGCATCAGATGTGCGAGGATGAAGCCTATCAACGCCTTGAAGACGACCGAAGTGATGGCGAACAGGCAGCTTTGGAAGATGACGAGCTGGAATGTGTGGCGCTTGAGCAAGAACTGAAAGTTGCCGAGGCCGACAAAGGCCGTCATCTTCTTGTTCAGCATGCTCAGGTAAATTCCGTAGAACGCCGGGTAGACCACGAACCCGGCGACCAGCAGAATCAACGGCAGGGCCAACAGAAACCCAGTGGTCGATCGCCTTTGGGCGAACTTCCTCATGGTGCTCCTTCGAGCTTTGGTCCCCGCCTGTCCCATGACACCGATCGGGATGCTCGTGCCGTCCGCCATTCCCTGTTACCTCCCAAAACCCATCCTTGCGGGGCGAGCCGGTCGTTGCCGGCGCACTCGCTCAGGTCAGCGGGTAAATCCTTCCAATTGGTCCGCGGCCCACGCGATGACCTCATCAATCGGTCGGCCGCTCTTAAGCTTCGCCAGCATAGTCGGCACAGTGCCTCGGTTTAAGATCTGCAACGCGATCTGTGCCCTCACGCCATAATGGGCTGCAGCCGGCCAGTTGCTCGATCTATGGGGCGGACGCTATCCCGTGCCGCGATGGCACGCAACGCCGCTTCCGCGCCTGCGTGGCCTTTCTCATCACAGTGCGGACAGGAACCTGGACAGATCGTCACCTAATACCAAGCGGCCGTCACTCGTCGTATGAAACAAGCGCCTCGCACGGCACGTCCAGACGCTTGCGACCGTTGAGGAAACTGAGTTCGATCAACGCCGCCGCGGCGGGAACAATGGCTCCGACCTGGCGCAGCAGCGCAATCCCGGCGGCCATCGTCCCGCCGGTCGCCAGCAGATCGTCTACCACCACCACCCGCTGACCCGGGTGAACCGCGTCAGCCTGGATTTCCACCCGATCCTCGCCGTACTCCAGCGCATAGTTCAGGCCGACGGTCTCGCCCGGCAGCTTGCCGCGCTTGCGGATCATAATGAAGCCACAGCCCAATTTCAGCGCCAGCGGAGCAGCCACCAGAAAGCCTCGGCTTTCCACCCCGGCAACCAGGTCGGGCATATAGGCCCGCACCGCCCGAGCCATCCGGCCCATCGCAACCTGCCAGGCATCAGCGTCCCGCAGCAGCGTCGATATATCGTAGAACACGATGCCGGGCTTGGGAAAATCCGGAATGCCGCGGATGTGGTCTTTCAAATCCATCAACGAGGGTCCTTTGTCGGAACGGTGCACAGTACAGCGCTCGGTAATGTCTCGCCAGTGCCGGCCGCCGTCCGCAGTGTCATCCGGCGGCGAGGCGTTCGGCATACTCGATCGCCTCCACCAGGCTTCGCGCATTGGCGATACCCTTGCCGGCGATATCGAAGGCCGTCCCATGATCAACCGAGGTCCGGATGATCGGCAACCCTAGCGTGATGTTAACCCCGGACAATGCGTCCCAGCGGCCGCTCTCGGGATCGATCTCGAACCCCAGCAGCTTGACCGGGATATGGCCTTGGTCGTGGTAGTTGGCGATGACCGCATCGTATTGCCCGGCCCGCAGCTTTACGAACACCGTGTCGCCAGGCACCGGGCCGACGACGTCCAGACCATCCGCGGCAGCCCGAGCGATCACCGGCCCGGCAATGTCGATGTCGTGCCGCCCGAACAGACCGCCCTCGCCGGCATGCGGGTTCAGCGCCGCGACGGCGATGCGGGTTCGGCCAAGCCGCAGCCGGGTCAGCGCGTCATGCGTCAGATCGATCACCCGCCGCAGCCGTTCGGCCGTCGCCCGTTTCGGCACGTCTTCCAGCGCGATGTGCGTCGTGACGTGGCTGACCCGCATGTTGCCGTGCGCCAGCATCATGCACGACCCTTTCACACCGGTCAGTTCAGCCAGCATCTCGGTATGGCCGGGGTAATGGTAGCCTGCTTTGTTCAGCGCCTCCTTGTTCAGCGGCGCGGTGACGATGCCGCCGATGCGGCCCTCCATCGCGAGGCGAACCCCGCGTTCCACCGCCTGGAAGGCGAAACGGCCGCCATCAGCAGAGAGTTGGCCTGGCCTGATGGGTTCGCCCTCCGGTCCCGGCCTGCAGGGCGCACAGCGCTGGCCAGTCCGGGTCATCTTCCGTCACCGCCGGAATGGCGATCCCCGGAGTGAAACGCGAACGGGCGTCTTCCAGCGCCGCGTTGCTGCCGATCACCACGATCCGCAGCGCGCCGCTCTCCAGCCGCGGGCGCAGTTCCGCGGCCGCTTTGGCGATGATTTCCGGGCCGACGCCGGCGGGGTCGCCCATCGTTATGGCGAGGGGAACAGCGGTCATTGATCTGCCCTTTCAAGGATCAGCTCGCGCAGCAGCGAGGTGTGGCCGAACGCGCCCGACTTGGAAACGACGGTGACGCCGTTCCACCGCCCGCCCTGCATGACGGACTGAGGAACCCCCGGCACCAGCCGACCCTGCACCGATAAAGCGCGAGCACCGACCGCGTCGCACAGGCTTCGCAAGGTTTCGCCACCGGCCACTACAACCGTGCCGGGCGGCCCGACCCGACCGATCAGCCGCGTGATCGCGATGGCGATCCGCGCTGCCGCCGAGGCGCGAGGCGTATCGGCCGGAAGCCGGAAGCTGACAAGCGCCAGTCCCGCCTCCTCCAGCCGCCGGGGAATGGGATCGAAGGCGTGGCCCTCGATATGCAGCCAATGCGGCTCGCAAGCGGCGAGCTGGCCGGCGGTCACCGGCTGGTCGGATCCGAACAGCCCCAGGATCGGCCGAGGCAGCGGCATTAGTGCCGGCCGAGAGTAATCGGCGCTCAACGCCTGCGCCAGCCCACCTGTTCCAACCCACAGAATGGGTCCGCTGCATCGCGTGCCAATGGCGACGATCCGCCGCAGATCCTCATCTGTCTCGGCATCGAGGACAGTGATGCCCGGTAGCAAATCTGCGTCGCGAAGTCCTCGCTGCGCCGAAACGCCGAACGCACGCAAGCCGGCCGCGAGATCATCACTGACCGGTATCCATCCGCTGCTGTCGTTCCGATACTGCCGGCCCGCGCGGGTGATCCGCCCCTGATACGGAAATGCCGGCGCCAGAACACAGAACCGCCAGAGTCCGGCCCGCATGCAGGCAGCGATTTCGGCCAACGTCGCCCCACGCATCAGACTGTCGATCTTCTTAAAAGCGATGTCGGCCCCATCGAGGCTCGGAGCCAATCTGGCGACCTCCGCTGCCGCTGCTTCCGCGTCACGCTCTCGTGTCCCGCTGTCCAGACCCAGGCTTCCCACGAGCTCCTGTGAGCTTCCGCCCGGCCAGAACACCGGCAGCTCACCGGTCAGCGGAACGAACTCCGCCGCGGTGTCGAGCGCACCGGTCAGGTCGTCAGCCAGGAGGCGCACGATTGTCATCGTCCAGGCGGCGTACAGGCAGCACCGGCCGGCGTCAAACCACGCAGTGGCATCCGGATTGCTTCGCAGCTTTGACCCCTGGGAGAGCCGACATGCAGCGACGCAACTTCCTGGCCGGAACAGCCGCGGCGACCGCGCTGTCGCGACGCGCGCCAGTGGCAGTGGCAGTGGCAGCGGCGAAGACAAACGCCCGCGTGCTGCGTTACGTGCCGCAAGCGGACCTGACCGTCATCGATCCGGTGCTGACCACCGCCTACATCACCCGGTATCACGCGACGATGGTCTGGGATCAGCTTTACGGCATCGACAGCAGCCTCCGGCCGCGGCCGCAGATGGTGGAAGGCCATACCACCGAGGACGATGGCCGCCTTTGGACGTTCACCCTGCGCGACAATTTGCGATTTACCGACGGCGAACCGGTGCGAGGCTTGGATTGCGTCGCTTCTATCAAACGCTGGGCAGCGCGCGACCCGATGGGGCAGGCTTTGCTCGCGCGTGTGGCGGAAATGACCGCTCCGGATGATCGCCGTTTCACCATACGGCTGGCGCGGCCGTTCGGTCTGGTGCTGAATTGCCTCGCCAAGATCGGTCCACCGGCCCTGATGGTGATGCCCGAGCGCTTCGCCGACACGGACCCGTTCCAGTCGATCAAGGAGGTTGTCGGCAGCGGCCCATTCCGCTTCGTGGCCGCCGAGCGCGTGGTTGGCAGCAAAGTCGTCTACACCCGCAACGCCGACTACGTCCCGCGTCCGGACGGAACGCCCGATTGGCTTGCAGGACCGAAGATCGTCAACTTCGACCGGGTCGAGTGGACCGTCATGCCCGATCCGGCCACCGCCGCCGCCGCACTGCAAAACGACGAGGTTGACTGGTGGGAGAACCCGCCCAACGATTTGCTGCCGATGCTCGATCGCAGCGCCAGCGTCCGCACCGAAGCCAACGGACCGCTCGGTACAATGGGGACTGCCGTGTTCAACCATCTGTATCCGCCGTTCGACAAGCCGGCGGTCCGGCGGGTGATGCTGCAGGCGATGTCGCAAACCGACTTGATGACCGCCGCTGCGGGCACCGACCCCAAGCTATGGCGCGACGGCATCGGTATTTTCACGCCGAACACGCCGATGGCGAGCAACGCCGGTATGGAGGTCATCACCGCTCCGAAGCCCGATCTCGCCGTCCTGGGAAAGAGCGCTGCGCGACGCCGGCTATCAGGGGGAGCGGATCGTTCTCATGTCCGCGAGTGATCAGGTCGCGCAGAACGCTCAGTGCAACGTGGCGATGGATCTGATGCAGAAGCTGGGGATGCAGGTCGACCTGGCGGTGATGGACTGGGGCACACTGGTGCAGCGGCGCGCCAGCAAGGCGCCTCCAGACAAAGGCGGCTGGAACATGTTCATCACGGCATGGTCCGGACTGGACATGACGACGCCGGTCACCAACCAGACGCTGCGCTCGAACGGGACAAAGGCCTGGTTCGGCTGGCCGGACCTGCCGCCGGTGCAGTCGTTGATCGATGCCTGGGTGGAGGCGCCGGATTTGCCCTCGCAGCAGAAGATCGCCGCGGAGATCCAGGCGAAGGCGCTGGAGCTGGTCCCTTACGTCCCGACCGGGCAGTATTTCTCGCGCACCGCCTGCCGGAATGATATCACCGGGATCATTCCGGGTCAGTTCGTGTTCTGGAACGTGCGGCGAAATGCGTAGCTGATCATTGCGAGATTCCAAGCTGCGCGGCTAGACTGACCCAAAACCCAGGCCGTCGGCCTGAGGGAGGGCCGATGACGCCGTTCGGGACCTGGTTGGCCGAAATCGGTTTGGAAAGCTACGACGCCGTCTTTGCCTCCAATAAGATCGATTTCGATGTCATTCGGTCTTTGAGCGACGGCGACCTTCGCGAGCTAGGTCTCGCGCTGGGTGACCGCAGGCGGCTGCTGCAGGCTGTCGCCAAGCTGGACGAGCAACGCGCGGCGGACACGATCACCCCGCTGGTCGCACCGGTGCCGCTTCGGGAAGAAGTAGTTCCGCAGCGTGGCGAACGCCGCCAGCTCACCGTGATGTTCTGCGACCTGGTGGGTTCAACGGCGCTGAGTGAAAAGCTCGACCCCGAAGAGCTTGGGAAACTGTTGCACGCGTACCGGATGCACTGCGGCGAGGTGATCGCGCGGTACGACGGGTTTGTCGCCCGCTACGTGGGTGATGGCATCCTGACCTATTTCGGCTGGCCTACCGCGCATGAAGAAGACGCCGAACGCGCCGTCCGCGCGGCTCTGGAGATCGTTCAGACCGTCAGTCGGACATCCACCACCGAGGACTTGTCGGTCCGCATCGGCATCGCCACCGGCCCGGTTGTCGTCGGTGAAGCGGCCGGGACTGGGGATCAGTCAAAGCTGGCGGTGGGCAGCACGCCCAATCTCGCCGCGCGCGTGCAGGCACTCGCCACCGCCGACCAGATCGTCATCACCGCCTCGAGCCGTCGCCTGGTCGGCAGTGCGTTTCAACTGAGCGATCTTGGCGAACACGACCTGAAAGGGATCGCCGAACCGGTTCACGCCTGGCGCGTGGAGCGCGCGTTGGTGAGCGAAAGCCGCTTCGATGCCAATCGCGGCGGCGGCGCGTTGACGCCGCTGGTCGGCCGCGACGAGGAACTGGATCTGCTGCTGCGGCGGTGGTCGCAGGCGAGGGACAGCGAAGGCCAGGTGGTGCTGCTTTCGGGGGAGCCTGGGATCGGCAAAAGCCGTATCTTGAACGCGCTGCGCGAGCGGCTGGAAGCGCAAGGTGTCCGGGCTCTTCGCTTCCAGTGCTCGCCCTACTACGTGAACAGCGCCTTCTGGCCCATGATCGACAATTTCGAGCGGACGCTGAAGTTCGCTCGCGACGAAGCCGCGGACGGGAAACTCGACAAGCTGGAAGCGCTGATCGTCGCGCACTACGGCCGGCCGCTGCCCGACGTTCGCTTCGTCGCTGCGATCCTGTCCATCCCCTACGAGCAGCGCTACGGGGCACTGCCAATGACGCCGCAGAAGTTCAAGGACGAGACGCTGCGCACCTTGGTCGATCTGACCGAAGCGGCGGCCCGCCGCCAACCCGGCGTGATGCTGTTTGAGGATGCGCACTGGGCCGACCCCACCACCCTGGAGGTGTTGGATCTGCTGATTGACCGCGTCAAAGCCGTACCGCTGTTGGTGGTGCTGACGCATCGGCCGGAGTTTCAGTCGCGTTGGTCTCAGCACGGCCATGTCGGCGCTCTTAATCTGTCTAAGCTCACCCGAACGCAGAGTGCAGCAATGGTCTCCACGCTTGCGGGCGGAAAGGTGTTACCCTTGCCGCTGCTCGAGCAGATTCTGACCAGGACCGACGGCGTGCCTTTGTTTGTCGAGGAGCTGACCAAGTCCATTCTCGAATTGGGCGAGCTGAAAGAGGCGGCCGATCACTACGAGTATTTTAGCTCGGCTCGGGTCGTGACCATTCCGACGACTCTGCGGGACTCGCTGATGGCGCGGCTGGACCGTTTCACGCCGGTGAAGGAGATCGCCCAGATCGGGGCAGCCATCGGACGCGAATTCAGCTACGAACTAATCGCCACGGTCGCGCCGATGCCGCGGGCGCAACTCGACGACGCTCTTGGGCGACTGAGCGAGTCGGGACTGGCTTTCCGTCGTGGCACGCCGCCTGACGCGGTCTACACTTTCAAGCACGCACTGGTGCAGGACGCGGCCTACGACTCACTGCTTAAGAGCCGCAGGCAGGAGTTGCATGCCAAGATCGCACGTGTGATCGAGGCGCGGTTCCCGGCTATCAAGACCACCGAGCCCGAACTGCTGGCGCACCACCTCACGGCGGCGAGCCTAAATGAGGCTGCCATTCCGCTGTGGCAGAGTGCCGGCGAGCTGGCACTCAAGCGCATGGCCGCTGCCGAGGCGATTGCCCATCTCAACCAGGGGCTCGAACTGGTTTTCGCTCTGCCTCGGTCATCGGACCGCGACGCCGGCGAACTGGGGCTGCGTACTCGGCTTGGGACAGCATGGGTGGGGCTCAAAGGCTGGCCCAGCCAAGAAGTCTGGAGCAACCTGCATCCGGCACTAGCTTTGGCGAAGTCGCTCGAGCGCTACGATGAGCTGCTGCGCATCCTCTGGGGACTGGCGTGCAATGCCGAAACGCAAGGGCGAATAGCGGAAGCCGTGCCGTGGGCCGAAGAGATACTGGACCTCGCGGGGTCGATCGGCGATGCCGACTCGCTGATCGTGGGACATGCAATTGCCTGCACTTGCTACTCTTGGGCGGGTGAGTTCGCCAAGGTTGTAAAGCACGCCGACAAGGTGCTGGACCTCTACGACTTAAAAACGCATGGCCATCTTGTAGACATTCTCTATCGCGATCCAAAGACTTCGGCCGGCATCTTTGGCTCGATCAGCACCTGGATTCTGGGCTACCCGGACCGAGCGTTGCGGCTGAACGATGAAAAAGACGCGCACGCCCGCCGGCGCCTTCACCCCTTCGACCTCGGATGTGCACTGACTTTGGGAGCACATGAGTTCGATCACCGCTGTGATAGCGATGACTTGCGCAAGCGCGCCGAAGAATGTGAGCGGCTGGGTCGGGAGAACAGCCTGCCGGTGCTGTGGGCGATTCATGCCCCTTTGTCATTTGGCCACGCATTTATTCGGGAAGGCAAAGTCGCCGAAGGAATTGCCTCACTCAGGGCGGGCATCGCGGCTTGGGAAGCGAGCGGCGGCAAGGTCCGCATGCCGATCCAGAAAGCGTTCCTGGCCGCAGCCATGGCACTGACCGGCGACCTCGACGATGCGCTGGGGCTGATCGACGAGCAGATTGCCCAAGTCGAACGCCCAGGCTGGGAGGAACGCCAGTCCTACGCCGAAATCCTGCGCCTCAAGGGCTGGATGCTCTCGCTCAAGGGTGATCCCGGGGGTGCCGAACAAAACTTTCTCTTGTCGCTCAACTGGGCACGCCGCCAGCAGGCGAAATCTTGGGAACTGCGCACGTCGACCAGCCTCGCACGCCTGTGGCAAAGCCAAGGCAAGCGGCAAGACGCCTATGAGTTGCTCGCTCCGGTTTACAACTGGTTCACCGAAGGCTTCGACACCAAGGATTTGCAGGAGGCGAAGGGGCTTCTCGCCGAACTCGGCTAGCCGGGGCGGTGTCGCCGGCGAGGGTTGCGGATAATCATTTCTTCGATCATACGCCGGCGGAGAGGGCTGGCTCCTGTCTGGTGAGGGTGGGTCGGACAACCCAAAGCCTCTCAGTCCGGGGACCTCTCGTCGAAGCCAGCCACCACCTGCCATTACCGCGGAGCGGTTGCATTTAATCCGCATACAAGAGGGGGAACACAAGAATGAGCGGAACCGCCCTACCTCAACCCCGCCGTGGTCGCCTGCAATCCGTCGCGCCATTTTTTGTTGATATCTTCGAACGCTTCATGCCCGACCCCTTTGTGCTGGCGATCGGCCTGACCGCGGTCACGGCCCTCCTGGCCTTGTTGATAGCGCCCAAGGGCTCGCCCGAAACGATCGTCGGCACGTGGTATTCGGGCATCTTCGCGATCCTCGGCTTCGCTTTCCAAATGATTCTGATCCTGGCGACCGGGCATGCACTCGCGCACGCACCGGTTGTAGCGCGCTTCCTGCGGAAGCTGGTGGCGATGGCGCATACCCCCAACCAGGCGGTAGTGCTCACCTTCCTGGTGGCCGCAATCGCATCCCTGCTGAATTGGGGCTTCGGACTGGTCGTCGGTGCTATCCTCGCCCGCGAGGTGGCACGGCAAGTTCGGGTGGATTTTGGTTGGCTGGTGGCGGCCGCGTACTCTGGTTTCGCGGTGTGGGCGAGCGGCCTATCCAGTTCGATCGCACTCACACAAGCCACGCACGGCAACGCTTTGAACATCGTCGAGAAGCTTACCGGCCAGATGCTGCCGTTATCGGAGACGGTGTTCGCGACCTTCAACTGGCTTCCCACGTTGCTGGTTGTGCTGGTGATGCCGATTGTGTTTATCGCCATCCGCCCGGCAGACGCAGATGTGACCGTATTTGTGCCCGAGCCCGAGTTGCCACCTCCGTCTGCTCATCTGTCCAACTCCATCGCCCGCCGCATGGACCGCTCTCCCGTGGGGAGTTTGTTCCTGGTGGCGGCCGGGGTTGCCGCGGTGCTCGTGCTATGGCTGCAGGGCGCGCTGGCGCTAGACGTCAACATGGTCATTCTGATCTTTCTGATCGCTGGAATTGCACTTCACGGCTCGCCAGTGGCCTACGGCGCGGCAATGCGCAACGCTGCTCGGCAGACCGGAGGCATGATGCTGCAATACCCGTTTTATGGCGGCATCATGGGCATCATGTCGGGCACCGGCCTGGCCGATTCGATATCAAAAACATTTGTCGCGGTGGCCAATGCTCACACCCTGCCGTTCTGGAGCTATATCTGCTCGCTGATCATCACGTTCTTCGTGCCGAGCGGGGGCGGTCACTGGGCCGTGCAGGGTCCTTTCGTGGTACCCGCGGCAGTGACCCTGCACGCTTCGATGGCCGGCTCCGCAATGGCGGTGGCAATGGGCGAGCAAGTAGCCAACATGCTGCAGCCTTTCTGGGCGCTGCCGGTAGTGGCGATGGCCGGTATCGGCATCCAGCGGGTCATGGGTTTTACTGTTGTGACGTTCGTCGTGACCGGCGCGATCTACGGCCTGGCGCTGTTGCTGCTGGTATGAAATACCCCGGCTCCGACCTCTGGTCGCGGACGTCGGGTAGCCGATCGCCCCACAATCACACTGGAATCAAGCTGAGCGGATCGCCGTAAAGGGGACTACAGCCGTTGCAGCGGACATCCCCCACTAGCACACTACCCGGACCCTCCGCCTGGACCGGACCATGACCAACGTCACCCTGCGCAATACCGACATCAACGCAGCGCTCGACGAGGCGAAGGAAGCCTATGTGACAAGCGCTCCTTCCAGCCTCGCCCGCTACGTCGAGGCGACCACGGTGATGCCCGGGGGCAATACCCGCACGGTGCTGCACTACGCGCCTTTCCCTCTGGCCATGACCCGCGCGCAAGGATGCCGCATGTGGGACGCCGACGGTCGGGAATTCATCGACTTCCTCGGCGAATACACGGCCGGCCTCTACGGCCACTCGCATCCGGTGATCCGAGCGGCGTTGGATCGCGCCCTCGACAACGGCATCAGCTTCGGCGCCGTCAACATGACAGAGGCTCGTTTTGCCCGCGCGATTTGCGAGCGCTTCGGCCTCGAGCGCGTGCGCTTCACCAACTCCGGCACCGAAGCCAACCTACTGGCAATCTCGCTCGGGCGGATCTTCACCCGACGCGAAAAGATAATGGTCTTCAACGGCAGCTACCACGGCGCGGTGTTCGGTTTCGCTACCGGCGGGTCGCCGATCAACGTGCCCTTCGACTACATCGTGGCGCCCTACAACGACATCGAACGAACCCGAGCGCTTATCACCGACGACCTCGCGCTAGTAATACTGGAGCCGATGATCGGCAGCGGCGGATGCATCCCGGCGTCCGCGGAGTTCCTGAGGATGTTGCGGCAGGAAACGACGCGGGTCGGCGCGCTGCTGATCCTGGACGAGGTGATGACCTCCCGTTTGGCCCCGGGAGGCCTGCAGTCGGTCGCGGGCGTGAAGCCGGATTTGACGACCTTGGGCAAATACCTCGGAGGCGGCATGTCGTTCGGTGCTTTTGGCGGCCGAGCCGAAATTATGGATCTGTTCGATCCCCGGCGGCTGGACGCACTGCCGCATGCCGGGACGTTCAACAACAACGTACTGACGATGACGGCAGGCCTGACTGGCCTGACAGATGTCTATACACCAGAGGCCGCATCCGCGTTGAACGCACGAGGGGAGGGGTTACGAGCGCGGTTGAACGCGCTGTGTCAGGCGGCGGATGCTCCGATGCAGTTTACCGGCATCGGATCGATGCTCGCGGTGCATACAATGCGCGGGCCGGTCACCAGTCCCGAGCACGCCGCGAAGTCCGATCCGAAACTGAAGGAGCTGTTTTTCTTCGACATGCTGGCACAAGGAATCTGGCTGGCGAGACGCGGCATGATGACGCTGTCCCTACCGATCGGGGATGCCGAATGCGGAGCGTTGATCATCGCGGTGGAGGAATTTCTATCCGCGAGAATGTCATTATTGGAATGACCACCCGGCCAGTCCAGGCCAGCGGACGCACCCGGCGGCTTCGTCAGTCGATCAAAAATCCGCGATAATATGGACGTAGCAACGAGAGCAGCGACAAAATACCGCCCTCCCCAAATGGCGCAGGCCTTGCGATGCGACGCTTACTGGTATTCCTCGGTATTCTTCTCTCGGCTCCGGTTTTTTCCTCGGCTTATGCGTATGACGACTTGGTGCTGCCAAGCGTCGACTTCACCGCGACGGCGGTGCATGAGGCGGGACCTATCAAAACCAGCGAGACCATCTACTACGCCAATGGCAAATTGCGCATCGACCGCGGCAAGGGCTTCAGCTCCACCATCCTGGACCTGACGACGCAGACAGAATGCCTGCTAATGGTGAACCATACCTACCTGGTCATGCCGATGGACGACGAGTTGTTTCGCCGCTACATCGCCCGCACCGTCGACGCGAGCGGTTCGCGGAAACAGGGGACAGAACGCATCGAGGGGCTGAAGACCACCAAATATGCGTTTGGCGACGATGGCGAGTTGAATGCCGCCGGGTCTTATTGGTTGACCTCAACCGGCGTTATGGTGCGGCGCGAATATAACGACGGCGTATTCGGTCAGGACACGCATCACCTGGAATTCATGACACACATCACGTTCGGCAAACAACCAGCCGAATTGTTCGAAATTCCCGCAGGGTACAAGCCAGCGACCTAAGGTGTAAATGTCACCGCGTGCTGACCGTGCGTGGCGCCTCGCCCCCCGATCGGCGGCCGTCCACAGCCGCCCTTTACGCCCCTAACCCCGACTAAGTTCGGACTAATGTCGGCTTAGCCCAGGTTTCGGAAGACGTCGTCGCGGACCGTACGCTCCCACGCGCTGAGGCACGGGCGAGGTACCCGACAAATGCCGCGAGACGAAGCCCGCGCCGTAGGCGAAACGCATCATCGGTCCAAAGCTGTTGGCCGCCGCCGTGCCGACGAAATGCAGGCCGGGGACCGAACTCTCAAACCACCGCGACAACCGTGGCGTGTTGTTCACGCAGTCCAGCCGCTCGAGCACCTCAGGCCGCAAAAACGGCAGTTTCCGCATGTCGACCTTATAGCCGGTTCCCGCGATGACATGATCGACCGTCACAACCCGGGTTCCGCCGTCCCGAAGGTCCAACTCCAGCCGCACCCGGCCGTCCACAGGTTCGGCCCGAGCGATCAATGCTCCGGCGATGGTGGGAACGATGCCGTCCACCTGGGGCTGCAGCGTCCAACCGGGTGCCGCCGGCAGATGCTTTTGCACCACCATGACGCGGAACGCTTCCGGCATGGCGTGAAATACCATGGGCATCGCGCAGCACGCCCATGACCGCCAGCCCGTCCCCAGACCGGATTCCGGTTCCTTGACTTTGTCCCAGAACGTTCGCTCGGTCGGGGGCCCGCAGTAGGCGATCTTGGGACGCCGCACGATCATGGTCACACTGGCACCGGCCCGCAGCAACAGTGGCGCCAGATTGACTGCCGAGGCGCCACCGCCGATGATCGCAACCTCCTGGCCGGCAAATTGATCGACCTTCACGTGCATAGCGCTGTGCGACGCCAGCCCGGCCGGCAGCGCCGCCAACTTCGGCGGCATGTACTCGTAGGCCCGGATGCCGGCGGCGACGATCACGCGGCGCGCCGGCGCCACTCCGCCGTCCTGCAAGTGCAACTCAAAACCCTGCGCGGTCGGCCTTACCTCCGTGACGATGCGATCCTCCAGCCGCGGCACGAAGCGCTGCTGAAAGGCGATGCCGTAAGCCACAAATGTCTCAAGCGGGATCGGGAAGCCAACGTCCCGATAGGGCAGGCCGCGCTCAGCGCTGAAGCGAGCCAGTGTCATCTCGCCGGCGGGGTCGTACAGGTCCGAACCGTTGCCTTCCGATTTCAGCACCATTCCTTCTGGCATGGACGTGCGCCAGGTGTGCATGGGGCTGCCGAAAATACGGAAATTGACTCCGCGTCCGGCAAGATGGGCGGCGATCGAGAGCCCGTAGGGCCCCGCGCCGATAATCGCTACATCGACGATTTCAGTCATGATACCCGCTACGTTTGAAACAATTACTTTATCGGAAGTTACGGCAAATCCGGCAACACAATTTCCGGAGAGGCATTGGTAGAAGCACGATGTAGAGCCGACCCATTATCACCCGACCGACGCACCAGAAAACGGCGCGACCGCCTTACTTGCGGTGAGCGCCCTCGGGCAAACAACAGCCAGCACCGTTTTGTAGTAGCAGACCTTCTTGATAGGCCAATAAACTATGTGTGGTGACCAAGAGGCCGCACCGGGTCGTCATCGCGCTGGCATGCGCAGCGCCCCGTCCAATCGAATGACTTCGCCATTCAGGAAACGGTTGCGCAAGATGTGCTCCACCAGTTGCGCATATTCGGCCGGCCGCCCCAGCCGCGAGGGATACGGAATCCCGGCACTCAGGCTCGCCTGCACATCCGCCGGCAGGCTATCCACCATCGGCGTATGGAACAAGCCAGGCGCGATCGTCACCACGCGCACCCCCATCCGGGCCAACTCCCGCGCCGCGGGCAACGTCATCGCCACCACGCCACCCTTCGACGCCGCGTAGGCCGATTGCCCGACCTGCCCTTCATAAGCCGCGATCGAGGCCGTGTTGATTATGACCCCGCGTTCGCCTTCCTCCAGCGGATCGGCCCCCGACATCGCGGCCGCCGCCAAACGCAGCATGTTGAAAGTGCCGACCAGGTTGATACGGATAACCCGCTCGAACGCGTCCAACTTTAACGGCCCCTCACGTCCGACGATGCGTCCGGCTGTCCCGATACCCGCACAGTTGATCAGGATCCGCACCGGCCCATGCGCAACAGCAGCGGCCGCGAATGCCACCTCGCCAGACGCCGCGTCGGCGACGTCGCATTTCACCCCGATCCCGCCGATCGCCGCCGCCTGAGCCTCAGCCGCCGCCTTGTCGATGTCGAAAACCGCCACCTTGCAACCCAGCGACGCAAGGTGCGCCGCCGTCGCCGCACCTAATCCCGAACCGCCGCCCGTCACCACCGCCGCCAGATCTTTGATCTGCATCATTTCGCCCTCCTCGATAGCCTCGCAAAAACCACCCAGCGAAACCCCGCGCAAGTCTTCCCTCACCACGGTCCGTCTTGACCGCCGACCGGTCCCGTCTGACAACCGCCGCAACGAACTC
The DNA here is from genome assembly GCA_963778125.1 of uncultured Alphaproteobacteria bacterium. GTDB lineage: Bacteria > Pseudomonadota > Alphaproteobacteria > Acetobacterales > Acetobacteraceae > Rhodopila. The sequence goes on from CAVZTH010000048.1 coordinate 82,865, forward strand.
AGGGAGCAACGTCATGACCACCGCCACATCTTACGCCGAGGTTTATGGTGCCTCGATGCGCGATCCGGTGACGTTCTGGGCCGGCGAAGCCCAGGGGATCTCTTGGGACAAGCCCTGGGACAAGGTCTTCGACCCTAATCTCGGGCCATTCGGTCAGTGGTTCGCCGGCGCGCAACTGAACACCTGCTACAACTGCCTGGACCGCCATGTCGAAGCCGGGCGAGGCGATCAGGCCGCGCTGATCTACGACAGCCCGATGACCGGCACCGTGCGGACCTTCACGTACTCCGACCTGCTGAAGCGAACAGCCAAACTGGCGGGAGCGCTCGCCGCCCTCGGCGTCACCAAAGGCGACCGCGTCGTCGTCTACATGCCGATGGTGCCGGAGACGGTGATCGCGATGCTCGCCACCGCCCGTCTGGGCGCGGTGCATTCGGTCGTGTTCGGCGGCTTCGCGGCGGCCGAACTGTCCATCCGCATCGCCGACGCCAAGCCGAAGGTGATCATCTCGGCATCCTGCGGACTGGAGCCAGGCAGGGTGATCAAATACAAGCCCTTACTGGACGCCGCCATCGCGATGTCCCCGCACAAGCCGGACGCCTGCCTGATCCTGCAGCGTCCCCAGGCCGAGGCTCCGCTCATCCCGGGCCGCGATTTCGATTTCAACGCCGCGGTCGACGCCGCCGAACCGCACGGCTGCGTCTCCGTCCTGGCAACGGATCCGCTGTACATCCTGTATACCTCGGGCACCACAGGTAAGCCCAAAGGCGCGGTCCGCGACAATGGCGGCCACGCCGTCGTGCTGTGGAACTCAATGAAGATGATCTATGGCCTGGACGCGGGCGACGTCTGGTGGGCCGCATCGGATGTGGGCTGGGTCGTCGGCCACAGCTACATCGTGTATGCGCCCCTGCTGCGCGGCTGCACCTCCGTGTTGTATGAGGGCAAGCCCATCGGCACCCCAGATGCTGGCGCCTTTTGGCGGGTGATCTCGCAGCATCGGGTGAAGGTGTTGTTCGTCGCCCCCACAGCCATGCGCGCCATCAGGCAGCACGACCCCGAGGGGAAGTTGCTGCGCGACTACGACATCTCCTGCTTTGAGGTGCTATTTGTCGCCGGCGAGCGCTGCGACCCTCCCACCGCCATCTGGGCCCACGAACTGCTCAACCGGCCAGTGGTCGATCACTGGTGGCAGACCGAGACCGGTTGGGCGATTACCTCCGGCTTCCGTCAGTTCGGACTGTTCCCGTTCAAGCCAGGCTCCGGCGGCCGGGCATGCCCCGGATACGATCTGCAGGTGCTGGACGACGGAGGCAACGTGCTGCCGCACGGGGAGAGTGGCAATCTGTCGGTACGCCTGCCGCTGCCGCCCGGCAACAGCCCGACGCTGTGGCAGGACGACGACAACTTCCGCAGGTCCTATCTGACCGACTTCCCCGGGTGGTATCGCACCGGTGACGCCGGGGTGATCGATGCGGATGGCGACGTCTGGGTCATGAGCCGCACCGATGACATCATCAATGTCGCCGGTCATCGTTTGTCGACCGGATCGATGGAGGAAGTCCTCGCATCCCACAAGGACGTCGCGGAGTGTGCCGTCATCGGCGCGAAGGACGAACTGAAAGGACAGGTCCCGATCGGCCTTGTGGTGCTGAAAGCCGGGGTCAAACGCCCGGAGGCAGAGATTGCCGCTGAGCTTGTCGCCCTGGTCCGCGAACGCATCGGCCCGGTCGCCGCCTTCAAGGATGCGCGGGTGGTCGCTCGGTTGCCGAAGACCCGGTCCGGCAAGATCCTGCGGGCCAGTATTCGCAAGATCGCCGACGGGGAAACCGTGCCGGTGCCCCCGACGATCGAGGACCCGGCCGCGTTGGATGAGTTGCGCTTAGTGATGGGAGGATAGGTAAGGCGGCGACCGACTGGATGAACCCTTTCCCGACTTGCGACGTGATGTCGAACTTCCCCTTCGACTGCTCGGCAAGGTTCTGCCGCACGGGCAAGAGTGATCTTGTCCATCTAGCCGGCGCCAAAATATATCACGCGTTAGTGATTAAAAGTATGGACGCGGAGCGGCGAGTTCATTATCGTTACGAAGTGTAAGACCGGTCCAGAAGGGACGTCCGCATGGGAAACGTAGTTGTCTTTCGGCGACGGGTCGACGTTTCTCTAGGTACCGCCCGCGACCGCAGTTTGATCTCCAGCGAATGCAAGGACGTGCCGACAGAGCCCGCACGAAGGGACGATCCAGCGTGCTCAGCCTCTGAAACATCCCCAATCCCCTTCAATTGCTTCGGCGCGACACGATTTGCTCGCGGATTGACAAAGAGTAGCCGGAAGCCGGATCACGACGCATATCTTCTGGTGCTTCTCGCTGACCAGGAAATGATCGCGGGTCGTGATGCCGAAGCCCGATCCCTGCTCGATGCCGCTTATGCCGCCTTCGACCGTAGGACCAACGGCCAGCCGGGCTGTATGGCAAGCGGCTAAAGCCGGCGAAACGGCATCCGGGTCTCGTTGTGAGCTATGCACCGAGCGTCTGTGGCCGGCGCCGCACCGTGCGCGTTGATCCGTTCCCCACCCTCGCTATAACACGGTGTACTGACTAAAATCACCCGGCGGCGAGCCAAAGTAGGGAAGCGTATTGATGTCCACCCAGTCATTCAAGTCGGCGCGCGACTTCCTGTTCACGCACCGCGAAGACTACACGACTGCTCATCGCGACTTTTGCTGGCCTGACCTAGAGCACTTCAACTATGCGCTCGACTGGTTCGACGCCGAACTTGCTCGTGTCCATGCCAATGAGCTTGCCCTCAAAATCGTCGGGAACAACGCCGCCACCCGCACTTTTGCCGAATTGTCCGAAGCGTCCAACCGAGTTGCCAACGGCCTCCGGGCAATTGGCGTCAAACGCGGAGACCGTATTCTTCTCATGCTCGGTAACGTGGTCCAGCTATGGGAAACAATGCTCGCGGCTATGAAACTCGGCGCCGTCGTCATCCCCGCCACGACGCTTCTGGCGCCGTCCGATCTGAAGGACCGGTTCGACCGTGGCCGCACCCGCCACCTGATCGCCGCTGCTGCCGACGCCACGAAGTTCGACGGCCTCGACCCATCGGTGACCCGCATTGCCGTCGATGAGGCGCCCGAGGGATGGCATCGCTACGACACGCTGCTGCAAGCACCCGCAGCCTTCGAGCCTGATGCCCCCACCAAAGCTACCGATCCGCTGCTGTTGTATTTCACCTCCGGCACCACGTCACGCCCGAAGCTGGTCGAGCACAGCCACCAAAGCTATCCGGTAGGCCATCTGATCACGATGTACTGGATCGGTCTCCGCCCCGGCGACATGCATTTGAATATCTCATCACCTGGATGGGCAAAGCATGCCTATAGCTGTCTCTTCGCCCCCTGGAACGCCGCGGCAACTGTTTTCATTGCGAACCAGCCGCGCTTCAACGCTCCGGCAATGCTGGACGCGATTACCGAACACAAGGTCACCACCATCTGCGCACCCCCGACAGTCTGGCGCATGTTCGTGCAAGAGGACATGACGCGATGGAACACGTCGCTGCGGGAGGTCTGCTCCGCCGGCGAACCGCTGAATCCGGAAGTAATTGAGCATGTCCGGAAAGTCTGGGACAAAACCCCTCGCGAGGGGTACGGCCAGACTGAGACCACTCTGCAGATCGGCTGCTTCCCCGGCCAGCCGGTAAAGCTCGGCTCGATGGGCCAGGAAGCCCCCGGCTATCGCATTCATCTACTCGACCTCGACGCCCAGGAAGCGGATGAGGCGGAGGTCTGTATCGAACTTGATCCCGCTCCGGTCGGGCTAATGCGCGGCTACCAGAACGACGATGGCACGTTTGCCCCGCTCGGCGTGCGGAGCGGCAACCATCTGGCTTATCGGACCGGGGACGTGGCGACCCGTGACGCTGATGGTTACTACACTTATGTCGGCAGATCAGACGACGTGTTCAAAGCCTCCGACTACCGCATCAGCCCATTTGAACTGGAAAGCGCCCTGATCGAACATCCCGCCGTGGCCGAGGCCGCTGTCGTGCCCGCCCCGGACGCTGTTCGCATGGCGATCCCCAAGGCCTACATTGCCCTCGCCGTCGGCATCGAGCCAACGCGAGAAACCGCACTGTCGATCTTTCAGCATCTCCGAGCCGCCCTCGCTCCCTACAAGCGTATCCGGCGCCTCGAATTCTATGACTTACCAAAAACGATCTCGGGGAAGATCCGGCGTGTTGAACTCCGGCAGCGTGAGAGCCGGAACGTTGGCGTCCGCGAGCCAGCCGAGTTCAGGGAAGACGATTTCCCTGAATTGTCGATATCGTAAGCACTGGAGCGAAGCACCCGGCGCGCTGAGCGAAGCCACGGCACGCGAGGGATCGGCCGGATCTTCTGGGGACGCCGCCGCGGCGCTTGTCGCAGGCCAGGCGGTTCCCTTGTGCCGCGGTCGGGGCTGTGGTCACTGTTCGGGTTGAACATTACGAAGGCCGGACCATGCCGATTGAACTGTTTACCTGGAATACTCCCAATGGCCGTAAGATCAGCGTCGCGTTGGAGGAGATGGACCTGCCCTATAACGTGCATCCGATCAACATCTCCAAAAACGAGCAGTTCGCAGCAGATTTCCTCAAGATCAGCCCGAACAACCGGATTCCGGCGATTGTTGACCCGAACGGACCGGGTGGGACACCGATTAGCGTGTTCGAGTTTGGAGCTATCCTGATCTACCTGGGGCAGAAGACGGGTCGGTTCTATCCGACGGACCCCCGCAAGCAGGTTCCGGTGCTGGAATGGCTGATGTGGCAGATGGGCGGGTTTGGGCCGATGCCTGGTCAGGTGCATCACTTTCTGATGGTAGAAAATCCTCAGGACCAGCGTTATGGGCTGGAGCGATATTCGAAGGAAACGGCTCGGCTTTATGGCGTGCTCGACCGCCGGTTGGCGGAGCATGAGGACGTTGCCGACGAGATCTCGATCGCCGATTTCGCTATTGTTGGCTGGGCGTGGCGGCACGAACGCCACAGGATCGACCTGGCCGCGTTTCCGAATGTGAAGCGGTGGTACGAGACGATGATGGGGCGCCCGGCGACCGCGCGCGGGTTCGAGGTTGCGCTCAGTTAGAGCACTTTGCTGCTAGTTCACCACCGGCCATAGTCAGATCCGCCCCTGGATGAAACTGGCGCGGCGGCAATGTCGACGATATCGTCTGTGATCCGTTGGCCCGGAGGTCGGTTTTTCTATGGTGCGGGAGAGCACGTTAGCTAGTTGGACCCGGGGCGTCTCGATTACTTCCACTGGAGCCCTCGTGTTCACAGTCCAGCGCCTCCAGGATATCAGCACTCAGGTCCCCCCCGGCTCGATCGCAGCGCTGCTCTGCGATCGAGCCGGCCGGCAACAGGCAGGGGGTGAACTCGAGGTGCCGGACAACATCGCTCTGCTGTCCTTCCCGGCCTACTCCCCGGAGTTGAACCCAATGGAGAACCCTCCGCGCCAACAAGCTTTCCCGCGCGAAACGCCTCGGTCCGTGAAGCCGAGGATACCACCGGCGCCTGCGCCCACCTCACCGTCGAAGTCACTCACTTTGATTAGCCAAGGCCTTCAATGAGGGACGAGCACGCCCAGCAAAAGTGCACGTCTCAAAGTCGCCTTTGCATGACGACGGACGCCACCATCCGCTTGCACAAGTTCGCCGACCTGCTGCTACGCTGGAATGCGACGCTAAATTTGATCGCCGTGAAGGACGCGGCGGTGATCTGGGAGCGCCACATTGCCAACTCGCTGCAATTGGTGCCGTTGATGCCGTGTGGGACCGAGCGGGCGATCGATCTCGGTAGCGGCGGCGGCTTCCCCGGCTTGGTGCTTGCCATCGCCACTGGCATAAAGTTCGATTTAATCGAATCTGACCGTCGCAAGGCCGCCTTTTTGCGCACGGCCATTCTGGAAACCGCTGCCCCTGCCGCCGTGCATAACTGCCGGATTGAAGACGCTCGGCTCCCCCCCGCGCCTCTGATTACCGCTCGTGCCCTGGCCCCATTGTCTCGCTTGCTGCCTTTGGCCGCCGGACTACTGGCGCAGGACGGGTTCTGTCTGTTCCTCAAAGGGGCCAAGGTTGAGGAGGAACTGACTGAAACCGCAAGCGAATGGGCGATGACGGTGGATCGCATCGCCAGCCAAACGAGTCCGGAAGGCGTGGTGCTGCGTTTATCGGGGATGCGAAAGAAGGACAGCAACCCATGAGTAACCTGGCGGGACCCGGCTACGCCACGCATGAAGTCCTCAACCAACCCGGCGCGTTGGAAGACTACAACGCCTTCGCCCAGGATCAGCCTCTGGTCGAAGCGACCCAGGTCTTCGGTGCCGGCTGGGCCGCCGACCACCTTCATGCGACCGGGGCCGTGGTTGGCAGTGCTCGCGTCCAAACCCTCGCGCGCCTCGCAAACCGCCATCTGCCCGAACTTCGCACCCACGACCGCTTCGGCAACCGCGTCGATCTCGTCGACTTTCATCCCGCGTATCACGAACTCATGGGGCTGATTTATGCGTCCGAAGCGCATTCGTTTGCCTGGACCCGCGACCGACACGGCGCTCACATCGCCCGCGGCGTCCTCAGCTACCTTTGGAACCAGGCTGAGAACGGCATCTGCTGCCCGATGGGGATGACCTTCGCCTCGATCCCCGCCTTGCGGCACGACCCAGCTTTGCTGGCGGAGTGGTCGCCGGTGATCAACAGCCCTAGCTACGATCTCACCGCCACCTACGCCAAACACAAAAGAGGCGCCACGGTCGGCATGGCTATGACCGAAAAGCAGGGCGGCTCCGACCTTCGCGCGACCATCACCACTGCTCGTCCAGCCTCGGCCCGCCGCGGTTCCGGTGCGCCTTACCTGATTACTGGCCACAAATGGTTTTTCTCGATGCCGATGAGCGACCTGTTCCTGACGCTGGCGCAGACAAAGACTGGATTGTCCTGTTTCCTCGCCACCGGCTGGCTGCCGGACGGATCGCGCAACCGGCTGAAACTCCAGCGCCTGAAGGACAAATGCGGTAATAAGTCCAATGCCAGCTCCGAGGTCGAGTTTTTCGACCTTGACGCCGTCTTGGTCGGCGACGAGGGCCGCGGCATCCGAACTATCATCGAAATGGCGCATGTCACGCGCCTGGATTTCGCCATTGGTTCGTCTGGCCTGATGCGCCAGGCGCTCAGCCAAGTGGTGCACCATACCAGCAACCGCCGCGCCTTTCAGCGAAGCCTGATTGATCTGCCGATCATGCGGAACGTCGTCGCGGACCTCGCGGTGGAAAGCGAGGGCCTGATGTGGATGTCGATGCGCGTCGCTGCCGCGCTCGATCGATCGGCCGCCGACCCAGCCGAGGCGCTGCTGTCACGCATCTGCACACCCGTGGCGAAATACTGGGCCTGCAAGCGCGCGCCGGCCTTCGTGGCGGAGGCACTGGAGTGCCATGGCGGCAACGGCTTCATCGCAGATCACCTGATGGAGCGGCTCTACCGCGAAGCGCCGCTCAACGGAATCTGGGAAGGTACCGGTAATGTCATATGCCTGGACGTGCTGCGCGCGATGCAGCGAGAGCCGGAAGCCATCAGCATCTTCCTCGATGAGATCGCCGAGGCCCGCGGCGGCGATCCGCGCCTTGATGCCTACGCCGCCGATCTAGGCCGGCGCCTGGCCGATCGCGCCGGTTTGGAGCCGGTCGCCCGGCGGATCGTCGAGATGATGGCCTTGGCCCTGCAAGCCAGTCTTCTGATCCGGTACTCGTCGCTGGCGGTCGCAGACGCGTTCTGTGCTACACGGCTTGATGGCGATTGGGGGCAGGCCTTCGGCACACTGCCAACCGGCCTGCACACCCAGGCGATCGTAGATCGAGCGCAAATCGGCGGCAGTCGGGAATCTTGAACGCCTGGCTTCGCATTGGAGATTGAGAGATTGTATCGCGCGACCCCGAAGGCTTACTCGCGCCGCACTTGCCCTATAATTCGCGGCTGGATAGCGCTCTGCGATGTGGCTGACTGCCGGTCGCCGGCGACCAAGTCCTGCCCCAGATGGCCACGCTCGCTGCGCCGTCCGGGCGCGCCGCCGGTCACAGCCAGAAGTATCGCGCAAGTTCGACCGGGTCGGTTAGCAAACGAGCGTCCTTTAGAGCCAGTTCGTCGAGGTAGCGCTGCAGGCCATATTCCCCAAGGTCGAGCCCCCCGAACGTTTCGACAGCTTCGACATACCGATCGGAAAGCTCGTGCAACTGAGGGTCGAGATTTGTGACGATGACCATTCCTGTCAGCGCCGAATCAAATCCGTAGATCCGTAGATCCGGCCGGTACTCGCGTAGGATCAGCACCGTCTTCCAAACATCGCCGCACCATCCGCCCGCGATCCTGGTAGTGCCCCGGAGCGATTCGTCCTCGCGGTGGCGGCGAGCCAGATACAGATCGGTCGGAACGCAGTCATGCAGCACGATTAACGAATTCCGCCGGCAATGGCGCTCGACATTGATGAAGTCGCGCAGCAGGAACTCGAAGAGATGCATCCCGTCGAGGAACGCGAAATCGATCCGGTCCCCCAATAAGGCCTCCGGATCATAGGTCTCGAAAAAGCGATCGCTCCCCATGCGGTACAACAAACAGGCTGGTTTCTCGCCGATGGCTTGCTGATCAATCTGCATGTTCGGATCGATCCCAATTGACGGACAGCGGGCCAACCGCAATGTCTCTCCATGCTCGACCCCAATTTCCAGGTATGTGCGCGGCTTCAGATGGGCGTGCAGTGCGCTCAGTATTTCTTCATGGCGAGGACCGGCGAGCAGGGGAACCGCTTCGCTTCTCGTTCGGGTAGCGAGGACTGGAAAGGACATTGGGTTATCTCCTGCTTGCTGTCATGGCGGATTGGCAAGCCAGCGACCATCGTCTCGGTGGGTGGCGTTGTGTTGGTGGGAGGCATCGTCCTGACCCGGGAGCGGCATGCTCCCGCCCATAACGTTCCGCTAGCGTCGGTAACGTACCCGTTTCCTCGCAAGGGTTGCCCGACTCTGGTCACCGTTCGGTTACGATAGCATGGCGCTGCTAGCTGCACCCGTATAAGCATGCATCGGCTCGTCGGGGGAAGCGATTCGTAGTGGTCAGGCTGTCAAATACAATCGCAGGTCGCGCTTTAAAGGCGGCGACTGATTGGCCGTTTGGCGAGCAACGGCGTCGATGCCGTCATGAAGTGCAATCGTGAATACGCCGGCTGAATTCCATGTCGGCGCGTGTGCAGGCGAAAGATCGGGCCGGTGACAACGGCCTGTGGTGCATTCTGACATGTGCTTGTGTCCGCCAAATCTTCTAAATCATGGCGGAGCCATCCTGGCCGACCGGGGGTCGCGGAAGTCGCCGGCTAGCGCAGCACCTCCTTGTTGATGACGTTGTCCCGATTCGGGTCGCCGTCCAGCACCGAAAGAATGTTCTGGGCAGTCACGATTGCCATGGCCGCGACCGCCTCTACAGTCACGCCGGCCATGTGCGGCGAGGCGATAACAGTGTCCAGCCTCAGAAGGTCGTTGTTCGCCGGCAGCGGTTCCTCTTCGAAAACGTCGAGTCCCGCGCCGGCTAGGTGGCCGGACACCAAGGCAGCGTACAGGGCCGGTTCATCGATCAGGCCGCCACGGGCGGTATTGACGATGAACGCCCCCTTTTTCATGCGGCTGAGTCGGGTCGCATTGAACAGACCGATCGTCTCAGGATTTTTCGGGCAATGGATCGAGACAAAATCAGCTCGCGGCAGGGCGGCGTCGAGATCGCTGACCGGCTCGCATCCCGCTGCAGTAACCTTTTCGGGGTCGATATAGGGATCGTAAATCAGAACCGTCATCTCAAACCCAAGGCAGCGCCTGGCGGAGCGGGTGCCAATGCGGCCGAAACCGACGATCAGCACGGTCTTGCCGGACAATTCAATCGGCAACCCCCCATGCCGGTCGCCCCATTGGCCAGCCCGCACCAGCCGATCCAATGCGGCATTCTTCTTCGCCAACGCGATCATCAGATGGAACGCCTGCTCTGCGACTGAGGTCGAGTTGGCGGTGCCCGCAACCATCAGGGGCACGCCTCGCGCCGTTAGAGCCGGGACCTCCACCGCGTCGTAGCCGACGCCGATGCGCGCGACCACCTGGATCGCCGGAGCGGCATCCATCTCCGTCTGTCGAAACGGCGTGACCGACAGGGCGATCCCGCTGCAGTCCGCAAGCAGCGGCAGTAGATCGGCCTGGCTGACGCCGGTCGGGTAGATCACCGTCTCGATGTCCTCACGAGCCTTGATCAGGTCGATGCCCTGCTGGCCCATCGTATGAGGCAGCATGACCTTGCGCTTATTGGTGGCCATCCGGCGTTTCCTTCCAAGTTGGCGTTCGCGACAGTGCCAGGACGTGGCGCCCGTTCCTCACCGCATACTACACCGGCGGCAAAGATGCCCAGGTCGGTCGCCCGCAAACGGCTTGGCTACGTTGAAATCATGCGGTCAAACAAACAGTTAGATATTTCGGGGATGCACCGCCAGCCGGGGAAATGGTCTAAGCACGCATTGCTTATGAGGGAATGCGATTCGCCAATGATCAGGTTGCTGGGCATCGATCCGGGATTGCGTTTCACCGGCTGGGGACTGATCGACGTCGACGGGAACCGCCTCCAACATGTTGCCGATGGCGTAATCGCCACCGACAACACGGAGTTTGTTCCCGCCCGGCTGAAGGTCCTTCACGATGCGTTGATGGGGCTGCTCACGATGCACCTCCCGGCCGAGGCCGCAGTGGAGGAAACCTACGTCAACCGCAACGGCGCTGCGACCCTAAAGCTCGGCTATGCCCGAGGCGTCGCCTTGTTGACGCCCGCCTTGGCCGGCGTTCCCGTCACTGAATATGCCGCCAAGACCGTTAAGCTGTCGGTCGTCGGCACGGGCGGAGCGGAAAAGGAGCAAGTCTTGATGATGGTCCGCCGACTGCTGCCCGGCGCCGCGCTGCGACGATCGGATGCCGCGGACGCCCTGGCCGTGGCGATTTGCCACGCGCACCACCGCTCGTCCCGCCTCGCATGGTCCAAGGTCGCTGTCGGGTTCTAACCCAGCGCCTCAGCCAACAGTTCCAAAGCCCGGACGCCAAAAGCCCGCATGTTGGTAATGCGATCGGCGCTGTCCGTCTCGAGCGTGAGCGATTTGGAAAAGCCCGCGCCGGTTACCGCGAGACAGGTGTGGCCAGCCTTATCGCCGTATCGGTTTCCTGTCGGACCGGTCGCGCCGGTTTCGCCCAATCCCCAATGCGCGTCCAAACGAGCGCGAACGGTGTTGGCGAGCAGTAGTGCATAGGGCTCGGTGGATGCTCGCTCGATCGGTGCCGGCAGCGGATTCGGTATTTCCAGAAACGCCTGACGCGCATATGCCGTATAGATCACACCGCCGCCAAGGAAGTAAGCGGACGCGCCACCGATCGACAGCAACGCGGCGGAAATCAGGCCGCCGGTCGACGACTCGGCGATCCCTATCGTCTCATTGCGTTGCTTCAGCCGGGCGCCGATCTTCTCGGCCAGCGGCAGCAGGGCTTCCATCGACGTCTCCCTTCCTACGATGCGGGAATACTTGCCCGGGATGGGCGCCCGAGTCGATAAGCGGGCTACCTGATTATTGCGGTTGACGAACGGATCGACCGAGTGCGGACCGGGAAAAAATGGGTCACCCGCCGTTAGCGACGGCTTTCTGGCGTGCCGCGACGCGGCGATGAGAAAGCGATGACTGGTGACGTGTCGAGGGTTTCCAAGGTCTCCGCACGATCACGAGCTACCTCGTGTTTGCATCCTGGGACGATCTGCTGGCGAGAATGGCATTCGCTAGACCGCCGGCCCTGGGACCCTGGGGCGCAATTTGAACAACCCCCTCAATGCGGCGGCTCAAAATGAGGCCTGCTGGTGCGCAACGCTCTAGTACCGCCCCGCACGAACTCCGGTTGTATCAGACACCCCGCCCGGCATTTACGCGGCCGTTCGCGGCAATTACACCCTGAACTCGGTAGACGGCACCCGTCAAACGGCAAAATGGAGCATGGAATGAAGCCTATGGTCCCGGTCGCGGCAATCGCCATCCTCTTGAGCCCGGTATCTTCGTTCGCTGAAAGCTCTGGCCAGGATCTCGATCTTGGCAAATATCACCTGACCTTCGATTGGGAGGCAGAAGACTTTAACAATTCGCCCTTCCCCGGACCCGGCCACTGGGCAACGACCTTGTCCGATGGCCTCCGCTATCTGGGGAATGGCGATCAACAATGTTGGACGGACTCAACCATCGGTCACAATCCATTTACCCTAGCGGAAGGCGTGCTCGATATTGTTGCTGAACCGGCATCGCCGAACCCATGTAAGGCTCCGCTGTCGTACACATCGGGGGTAATTACCTCGCAAGGGTATTTTTCACAGCGATATGGCTATTTCGAGCTCAGCGCCAAACTTCCGGAAGGGAAGGGGATGTGGCCTGCGTTCTGGCTCCTTACGAATTACTCAAACCACCGGGCGGATGGCCGCCGGAACTCGACATTCTTGAGGCCTTTGGTGCACCCAACGCAAAAGGGGAAGGCGGCCACGATCAGATCCATTGGGCGGTCCATAGCCATGTAAAATCCGCTCAGGGCGGTGGATGGGTAACTGTCCCGGCTAACATTTATAGCGACTACCACACCTACGGAGCTCTCTGGACTGCAACCTCCATTTCGTTTTATTTCGATGGACGCCGGATCTCGCAGATCAAGACACCCTCCGATTTCACGTTGCCAATGTATGTAATCGCAAATCTCGCTGTCGGCAGCGGTTGGTCGGGCAACGCTGATGGCGAGACCGCCCATATGAAAATCCGCCATCATCCGCGTTTTCTCCGATGATCCCTCCATCCCCACGGTGCCCTTGCACAAGGTCACTCGGTGATCCCGGAAAGCGCACCGGCGGCCGAAACCGGCTTGCGCAGAATCACAACCGCATAGGAGCAAAATACCGGAGGCTCAATCTGCATCAGAAGGCGCACCGCGCAAGGTTTTGCCATCGCCGCCGTGTTCTCCGGTCGGGCGATCAAATCTTTCGGCTTGGATCCGCCCCCACCATTTCGCCAACTTTTTGGATCAGTGTATTGAGGTCAATCGGCTTCACGAGCACGATCCCATCCTCCATCTCGGCCTGCTCCGCCGCATCCGGATAACGGTCATGTAAATTATCGCCAACCCAGGATGATGATAACGCGCGCTTCTGGCGAGCGCCACGCCGCTCGGTTGGCCCTGAGGAAACATCAGATCCGTCAGCAGCAGGTCGAAGTGTGCGGCCGCGCCGACTGCGGTCCATGCTGAGGTTGGGTCGGTAGGATCTCAACTTCATAGCCCGCTTGCTCAAGCGTTTTGCCGACTGCGTAGCGGAACGCCGCATCGTCCTCGACGACAATGACCTTTCCGCGCATACTCAAGGCCCCCGCCACATCGCCAGCGCGTGTTCGCTTCTTGTGACCTCGGCAGCATAGCACGCCCCAAGGGACTATCACAAAAACAACGCAGAGGAACTGCATTTGGCACGGTATAATAGCGATTCAGCAATATGCTGAAGGCCTCCACGGCCCTTCTGCTTCCTCCCTTCTTCCGAATATGGATGAACGCGGCTTTTTCGGCGCGGCCCCCAGGCCGTACTGCCTGGAGGTTTACCCCCCAACCTCCCGCACCACATCCTTCGCCGCGCGAACCACCGCCTCCGTTGTCACGTCGAATTTCTTGTAAACGTCACCAATCTTTCCGGAGGCACCAAACGTCGTGCATCCCAACGAAGCGGCCCTCGAACCCCAGATACTGGTCCCAGGACATCTTCACCGCCGCCTCGACCGCGACCCGCGCCCGCGTCTCCCCCAGCACCGCGCGCCGGTAAGCCGCATCCTGCTGCTCGAACAGCAGCTGGCACGGCATCGACACCACCGCTGTGGGCACGCCCTGCTTCTGCATCTCAGCCCGAGCCTCGACGGCGAGGTGCAACTCCGACCCCGTTGCCAGGATGGTCAGCTTCCGCGCCCCACCCTCTGCCTCCAGCAGCACATAGCCCCCCTTGGCGCGAAAGATTCTCGGTTCCAGGATCTCGGCGCAGCAGCGGCATCGGCTGCCGCGACAGCGCGATCAACGCCGCTCGGCGCGGCGCATCCAAGATGCATTCCCAGCATTCCGCCGTCTCGACCGGGTCGCCCGGGCGATACACCGCCAGGTGAGGGATCGCCCGAAGCGCCGACAGATGCTCGATCGGCTGATGAGTTGGCCCATCCTCCCCAAGCCCGATCGAATCATGCGTCATCACAAAGATCGTTCGGATTTCCATCATCGCTGCCAGCCGGATCGACGGCCGGCAATAGTCCGAGAACGTCATGAACGTGCCGCCGTACGGGATCAGACCGCCATGCAGCGCGATGCCGTTCATCGCCGCCGCCATGCCGTGCTCACGCACGCCGTAATGCACGTAGGACCCCTTATACTCGCCCGGCCGGATCTCCACCTGGTTCTTCGCCTTGGTGTTATTTGAAGGCGTAAGATCGGCCGAACCGCCCAGCATTTCGGGAATCGCGTCGAACAGGTGGTTGAGCACCGCGCCGCTGGCCGCCCGCGTCGCCAGTTCCTTACCCTCGGTCACGAACGCCTTTTTCGCCGCCGAGATCGCATTGCGCCACCCCTCCGGCAGTTCTCCCCTGGTGCGGCGTTCAAAGTCCTGGCGCAGCCCGTCCGGCGCTGCCTTCACCCGCTCCGCCCACGCCATGCGCCCGTCGCGTCCCTTCGCCCCAATCGCCCGCCAGGCATCCAGCAGTGGCTGCGGAATGACGAACGCCGGCGCGGTCCAGTTCAGCAGCTTGCGCGCGCCGGCAATTTCCTCCTCGCCCGGAGCATCGCTATGCGCCTTCTGCGTGCCGGCCCTGGTCGGCAAGCCGAAGCCGATGACCGTCCGGCAGGAGATCATCGACGGTTTGTCGGTCACCGCCTGCGCCGCCTTGATGGCCTCGCGGATCGCATCGGTGTCGTGACCGTCGATCTCCTGCACATGCCAGTGCGACGCCCGGAACCGCGCCGTCTGATCGTCCGACACCGCAGGCTCGTCGCGCCATCGATCGAGATCGAGTTGTTGTCAAAAAACGCGATCAGCTTGCCCAGCCGCAGGTGCCCGGCCAGCGAGATCGCCTCATGGCTGATCCCCTCCATCAGGCAGCCGTCACCCATGAACACGTAGGTAAAGTGATCGACCAACGCGTCCCCGAAACTCGCATTCATGATCCGCTCGGCCAGCGCCATGCCGACCGAGTTCGCCAACCCTTGTCCGAGCGGGCCCGTCGTGGTTTCGATCCCGTCGGCGTGGCGATATTCCGGATGCCCGGCCGTCTTGCTATCGATCTGGCGGAACCGCTCGATCTGCTCGATCGTCATGTCCTTGTAGCCGGTCAAATAGAGCAGCGCATACAGCAGCATCGACCCGTGGCCGTTGGAAATCAGGAACCGGTCCCGGTCCAGCCAATGTGGGTCTTCCGCGTCAAAACGCAGAAACTCGCCGAACAGCACCGTGGCAATGTCCGCCATGCCCATCGGCATGCCGGGATGCCCGCTCTTGGAATGCTGAACCGCATCCATCGCCAGCACGCGTATACAATCTGCCATATCGCGCAGGTGCGGATCGCGGGGCGCTGGCAGGGGTTTGGGCGCGGTCGTGCCGTCCGGCATGGCAGGTGGCTCCTTGGTAAGGGTTCGGTTGTCGCTCTCGGACTGATGTGTGGCCAGCGCCATGTATTCCAAGCTCTGCACCGGTTATCAAGGTGGGTCACCGCGCAACGCCGCCACGACCTTAGCCGGCGACCGCGGCAGGACCTCTCATGGAAGCGGACGCATGAGCCACTCTCGGCGGGCTGATGCGTTCCGCTGGTGGTGCCGAAAACGCGCGTGGCGCCATATCAACGCTGTCGACGGAGGGGTCACGATGTCCGGCTTTTTTTACTATCTCCTGACGTTTGCGGAATCGGTCACTTCGGTGTTCGGCATCCGGTTTCCCTACGAACAGCCGCAGTATACAGTCCTCGAGGATCTCGGCCAAAGCGTCGAGGTCCGGCAATATAAGCCGCGTTTGGCGATCGAAGCAGCGATCGATGACCCTGACCAGGAAAAAGCCGCCGGGGAGGCGTTTGGCTTGCTGTTCCGCTATATCACAGGTGCCAATCGGCGCGACCAGAAGATCGCGATGACTGCGCCGGTGCAGATCGAGTCCGAACGCATTGCGATGACCGTCCCCGTGCAGACGAGCGGTGGGTCGGGGCGGGTCAATATGCGCTTCTTCCTGCCCCAGTCGGTAGCGTCCGCTGGTGCGCCGGCACCGACGGATCCGAGGCTGCACCTGGTCCAGGTGCCGTCGACGACAATCGCCGCGGAGCGGTTCTCCGGCGTCGCGACGCCGGCCGCGCGGGACCATCATGCCGCGATACTACTGGGCGTTCTGGCGAAATCGTCATGGGAGGCGAGGGGCGAGGTGTTCCAGCTGAGCTACGATCCGCCGTTTGCAATTCCCTTGTTTAGACGCAACGAGGTTGCGGTTGAGGTCGAAAAGAATGGTCGGCCCTAACCGGCGAGGCCAGGTGAAGCGGTTCGTGCCGTCCCAGGCATGGCGGTGCTCCTCGCTCGCCGAGTGATGTATGGCCTGGGTGATGTACTGCGCCGGTTAGCAACGTGGGTCACCACGGAACACGGCGATGTGGTCGGCGTCGTGCAGTCCTCGCCGGCCTCCGGCCCCGTTGACTTCAGGCCGTCACACGCGCCCAATTTTGCCGCTTACAACTACGCGGATACGATTAGATCAGAGGCTCAGCATGGTGCGCCAAATCGTTCAACACACTCCAAGCGACTGGCCTGATCTTCCCCTCTCGGACTGGGCCGACACGTGCGCGACCCTCCATCTGTGGACGCAGGTGGTAGGAAAAATCCGGCTTGCCCACGCGCCGATGGTCAATCACTGGTGGCAGGTGCCCTTGTATGTGACCTGCCGCGGGTTGACGACCTCGCCGATCCCCTATGGCGGTGAAAGCTTTCAGATCGACTTCGATTTCATCAATCATACCCTGATCCTCCAGACCAGCAGAGGCGAAATCGAAACCGTTCCTCTCGGCCCAAGAAGTGTGGCTGATTTCTACCAAGACCTGATGAGCCGGCTGCGCGGATTGGGGATCGAAACTCGAATCTGGACCATGCCGGTCGAGATACCCGACGCCATTCCGTTCGAACAGGACCACACGCATGCCTCCTACGATGCGGAATACGTGAACCGGTTCTGGCGAATCCTGCTTCAGGTGGATCGGATAATGACCCGGTTTCGGGCGCGGTTCCTCGGCAAAGTCAGTCCGGTGCATTTTTTCTGGGGCAGCTTCGACATGGCGGTGACCCGTTTCTCCGGCCGTGCCGCACCTCGGCTGACGAGCAATTCCCCGAATTTAGGCGCCTGGGTCATGCAGGAAGCGTATTCGCATGAGGTGAGCAGCTGTGGCTTTTGGCCGGGCAACGGGGGCTTCGGCAAAGCGGCGTTTTACAGCTATGCCTACCCCGAGCCGCCGGGCTTCGCGTCGGCGCCGATGACTCCGAATGCCACGTATTACGACCAGACCCTCGGGCAATTCATTCTCCCGTACGACGCAGTCCGTAACGCGACATCGCCTGAGGACGACCTGATGCAATACCTGGTCAGCACGTATGAAGCTGCGGCCACCCTCGGCCAATGGGACCGAGCGGCGCTAGAGCGCGATCGCGCTGAGCAGAACGTCTCCGGCGCGTGAATCATGCGATTTTCGGCCTACGCGGTCAGGCTGGAAATGGTGCGGGAAAAAAGTCATGACAGCAGATCGGACGAGAACCGTCAGCCGAACAGCACCGCACGAACGCCGTCCGGCCAACGCGTGGGATCAATCCCGTGGTGCCGGAACAGCGCCAGCGTCATCCGCTCCATGCCGAAGGCGGTACACCCGCTGAACGCCTTGGAGCCGTCTTGCATGACGATCTGCCAGGCTTCGCTGAAGTGGTCCTCAGCGTAGTTGAAACTGCAGCAGGCGGTTGGTTCGGCTTCGCTGGTTACAGCGATCAGCAACTCGATCTTCAAGTTTCGCTCCAGCTGGCTGCTCGCCATCAGGCGCCCGGTGCGGCCGAAGAAAGGGTCGTTCGCCGCCTCCAGCCTGAACGGTAGCTGCAGTGAATCGATCAACCCGCGTGCCTCCACAATCCACCCGTCGCGAAAGGCCAGAACATCCTCCTCGGTTCCCAGCCGAACATATTCATGCATGCGGAAGCTCTGCAGCCGCGGAGCATCCTTTGAAGGCTCGCGGCGAAAACACCACGAGCAAACCTCGAACAGCCCACCGCCCTCCGGCAGAGCTCCACGCTCGGCGACCATCGGATAGATTGGATAGCAGGCGGCCGGTACCATCATCAGCTCTGTCGGCAGGTCCTCCCCCGTGACCTGGCCATGATGGTTGCAAGTGAACCCATGCAGCGCCGTAGCCAGTTGTGGAAAGCTTTTCAAATATCCATTGCGTTCAAGATACGAACGGTTCATCACCGGCGGGAAATAGACCGTTTCGGCCCCGTTGCACCGACCCCATCGCGAAATCACCGCGTCGAGCCGCATCAGCACGTCTTCGAACACCGCGCCGCGACCAACCACCCCGTCAACGCCGGTCGCGATCAACACCCCGGCGCCAACCAATTCATGGCGAAAGTCGCTCAAAGCCGTTCTCCGCCTGGCATCAGGTCGGAATCAACTCGCTGGACCAGCAACATCTTGCCCATGCCTGCGGCGATTCGGTCGTTGGAAACCATCAAAGCCGCCGACAACGCATCGCGCAGGTGGCGGCCGACGCTGTAGGGCAAATCATTCCGGTAACCGGCAATACCGCAGATCATTAGCGCTTGCTGAATGACCTGAACCACACCGCTGGAAACCGAGATCTTGAGATTGTTCATAACCGTCAGCAACGAAAATGAGGCTGTACCGCTGGTCCTCAGAAGCGCGTCATAAAGTCGCAAGGCGTCGCCGACATCCGCCCGCATCTGCTGCAGCTTCATATTGGCATCGACAAGCCGGCCGTGCGCCAGTGTCGAATTTGGGTGGCCGCGAAGGTAGCGCCGGGCACGCGACAACGCGTCGACGGCGATCCCAAGCCAGACGCAGGACCAGGTAAGGTGTGCGAACGGCGTCATCGTGTTGCTCTGAATATCACCGTATGCAGCGGGCAAAATCTGATCGACGTGTCCTTCCGCCCGCAACGAGTAAGTATCGCTGCAGGTGCCGCGCATCCCCAGCGCGTCCCATTTCGCAGTCTGCGTCAGGCTGAACTGCTGCCGTGGAATGACCGCCAATACCTGGTCGGACGCCGCGGCATCGGCCGAGCGGCGGGCCGTCGCCAAAATCATATCGCTCTGATCACCATAAGAGATAACGGCGCCGTGCTTCTCCAGGGTGAAACGAGTTCCGTCGGCCAGCACCGCGCACTCGCTCCGGCCAAGATCGCCGCCTGTCGCCGCCTCAGTAGTCGCCGAGGCCAGCAGCAACTGTTCGGCCGCCACCTGCCGCATGACATCTCGCTGCCAGGCACTGGCCCGGCCGTGCAGGACGATACAGGCCGTCTGTATCAAGTGCATCGCATAGATCAAGCCGGTCGCCCCGCAGTTGCGTCCCAGCAGATGGCAGATCGAGGCCACTTCGGACACCGACGCGCCTTCACCGCCCAGTTCACACGGCACGAACGCGGCCATAAGCCGCGCCTCCTTCAGCGCGGCGAATGCTTCAACAGGGAAACGACCTTCGGCATCCACTGCTTCTGCGTGCTGCGCCGCCACAACACAGGCTGCTTCTCGTGCGCGTTCTAGCGGCGCGGTCATGCCGCCGCATCAGCGGTCAGACGCTCAACCACGGCGGCAATCGATCCAATCGAAGCAAATGTCCGCCGGTTCAGGGCATCATCAGGGAACATGAAGTCAAAGGTTTGCTCGATCGCCAGCATCAAATCGACCGCCGACAGTGAGTTCAGCCCGGCCTCGTAAAGGTCCGCCTCAGGCGCGAGGCTGTCCACGTCAGCGATAATCGTGCCGTGCTCGCGCAACAACTGACGCACGCGCTGTTGTATCGACTGCATTAACATTTCTCTGTCACTATTGATACGGTCCCACGGCTTCACGAAGCGGAGGGGGCCTCTGCCATCGTCATCAAGGTCTTCTTGACGACCGAAAACAATTGTTGGCGGGAATAGTTCCACGAAAAAAGGTGGTCGCCATCGTGCATTATTTCTATCGAAACATTCGGCATTTTGCTGAGCATTTCGCCACTGCGGCCGAACACGACTTCCAGCTCGTCTAGGCCCGGATCCTCTTCGACATAGACGAAGCACGTCTTCACGCCCCGAGCAGCCAGCGCGCGAAATTGCGCCAGACCCGCGCTGCGGACGCTATCCTTCCCCCATATCTTCCCCCAGGTCTCCGTGATGTTGTGCCCGGCCGCCTGCATCCTGCGCCGCACTATCGACTTGGTGATGCCCCGGATATCGACTTCACCCCGCGCCGCACGCTTCCACGTCGATAATCGCTTCGCCATACGGTAGTAGGCTCGGCGCGATATATAATCTTTATCCGCATCAGGCTTTTTCCAGAATCCTTGCAAATTCAGCAATATCTGTCCGACAACACGGTCGTCCCGAAGGGTCGCTTCCAAAGCCAGTTTGGCGCCAGAGCACAGGCCGATCAGGATGAATTCGTCGTAGCCCCGATCCTTCAGTCCATCAAGCGCGGACGAGACATCGATCGTCGAATTTCTCGCATCTTCGCTCACCCGGCCGGGCGGCGCGTCGCTATCACCAATGCCGCCGATATCGAGCCGTACTGAAAGGAATCCCAGTTTGGCCAGGTCCCGAGCCATCGTGACAGTCATCCGGCTTGTGCCGATATGATGATTTGCTCCGGTATTGAGAAACACCGCGGCCGTCCGGCGCGCAGGCCCGTAGGGTTTGCAAAGCACACCGAACAGATCCGGCCGGCGAGTGAAAAAAACCGGCTTTTCCTCGGCATGCGGCAATCGCAGCACGGTCAAGCGCGTCGTCGCCGGCGGCCTTTCCTGCCTGTCCTCGCGACGGGCCGCGAGCCACTGGACCACCCGGTCAAAGCCGTGGCGCGGATAGACCGACAGGTCAGGGATTCGCAACAGCAACGGATAATCGACGAACACATCCTCCTCGAGGGTCGCGCCGCAACCACGTAGCCGAGCGTGAAATGTCTCGTCCGCCGCCGCATTTGGCCGATTGAGTCACCAGCACATCCTTCGCCGGCGCTCGGCCTGATCGAAGCAGCGGCAACGCGCGCAAGTCCGCGATCGTCTGCGGTGTATAGACGAAGCCGGCGGCTTCCAGTTCGCCGGTCTTGTTAGCCGCGGCGGAGTGATGGTGGCGCGCCTTCGCCCGCATCTTCGCCAGGGCGCGAAGCTCGCGAAAACACGTTTCGCCCGACCCGATTGGCGCCAGCAGCACCAGTGCCGCGAGATCGTCTATTTCCTCGGCCGCCGCCGTCGCCAGCATCGCGCCCATGCGCAATCCAACCAGAGCGACCCGCTCGATCGCGGCGACACGGCGGAGGGTGCGGACCGCATCACCGATACTTTCGACCCAGGCTCGCACCCGATCAGGCGTTTCGTCGTCGTCGGCCGAGTCACCAGTCCCTGGGTAGTCGAAACGAAGTGTCGGCAAATCCTGTTCAGAAGACTCTGAGCCAGGGCACGCCAATGCCGATGAACACACAGCTCTTCGTAGCCGTGCGGTCCGCATAAAACAACGCCGAGTTGTGCCGATCCCGGATGATACCAGCCCAAACAGCCAGCGAATACAATTGGTTCGCAGAGAATCTCGCCCGCTTGGTCGCGGCGATGGTTTATCGTCTGAGACATGCAACCTGACTCGTCCGGATCTTGTTTTTCAGCGAGGTCCCTCCGGTAACCACTCATCAAAATATTTCTACCCCGACATGGATTCAGCGTAGGTGATAAACAAATCGGCTCGAATTACAAAGGCGTCAAAAACCAGAACCTAATCATCTGAACTCCGTCCACAAAATGGGATGATTGTGCCGCGCGTACACCTTTAGGAGATGATTGCGCAACACTATGATACCTATCGCGAAATCGTAATCCGATCGCATTCGCAAATAGAGAACGAACGTATCAGACAGGGAAACAACTTCATGTGAGCCAGCATTGCCGGTCACGAAGGCCGCACAGTCCCAACCGCATGATGGCCGCCCCGCCCTTGTCTATATCTGCCTGGAACGGCACTCCACTGAACAGCAGCAAATTCGAAAGCCCCGCCGTGATCACGCTATACCACTGTTCCGATGCCCGGTCCCTTCGCCCGCTGTGGACGCTGGAGGAGCTCGGGGTGCCCTATGAATTGAATATGCTCCCATTCCCACCAAGGTTTCGTGCCCCGGACTACAAAGCGCTGAATCCGCTCGGCACTGTTCCGCTGCTCCTGGATGGCGATGTCCGGATGACCGAATCCGCTGCCATTTGCCAGTACCTCGTCACCCGCTACGGGCCGACGACGCTCGCGGTGACGCCGGATGAACCTGGCTATGGCACGTTCCTGAATGCGCTCCACTTCGGAGAGGCCACACTGACCTTTCCCCTTACCCTCGTCCTTCGCTACGGCCGGTTTGAACCCCCGGACCGCCGTTCGCCGCAGATTGTTGCGGACTATTCGCGCTGGTTTCTCGCTCGGCTGCGTGCCTTCGCGACATTACTGGACGGCCGAGACTACATCGCCGCGGACCGCTTCACCATCGCGGATATCTCCATCGCTTATTCCCTGCTGCTGGCTGGCAAACTCGGGCTGGACGAGCAGTTTCCGCCCGTCGTGACAACCTATTGGCGTCGCTTGCGCGATCGCGATGGTTACCGCAGCGCGGATGCCGCCCAGATCAAGGCCACGGCCGAGCAAAACATCGACCTGACGAATTTCGAGCCAAAGCTAGCTAATGGTCCGATCCCGACAGAAGCATCCTTGGGGGTGGGTGAATTGGCCCACAAAACAAAGGCTCGTGGATAAAATCCGGCGGCCGTATCCGCTAGGACCGGCGCGTTCTACGGCAGGTCGATCCACGACAGGTGACCGCCCTTTCCGGCGCCGGTGTCCAGAAACACTGCCGTCCCACCGAGCAGGCCGTGCCGAACATAAGGCCGCCCGTCGTGACTACGGCGGTCGTGGCCGCAATACACCGTCGTACCCTCCGGGATCCGATCCACCCAGCGCAGGCTCCGTTCGGGATATCCGTCCGGCTGCATTCGCCCGGTTGGTTCCCCGTACAAAGCCCTGGCCACCGGGCCGTGCGGACGATCCAGCCCATGCACCGGCGAGGGATGCTCCAGCATCTCCGTATGAAATCCGCCGTGCACGAACAGCGCCGACCCATGGCGCGCCCAAGCGGGAGCCTCGGATACCAGACGCAGCGTCCGCTCCTTCAGGGCATCATCCATCTGCTTGATGGTAGCCTGAACCACCGGCTCGACGCGCATATGGTCGCCCGACAGCACCCGAGCGAGCTTCAGGTCGTGGTTGCCTAGAATGAACAGCCCGCGTCGGCCTTCGACCAGATCGAACATCATGCGTAACGTGGCCGCGCTGTCGGGACCATGGTCCGCGAGATCGCCAAGCTGCACGATGAACCGGTCGGTGGCGATCGCATAGGCGAAGCCGGTAGCGTCGCCATGCACGTCGCCAACGACTCGGACCTTTGCGTCGGGAGGAATGGCAGGGGCGGTCATTGAATTATCATGTAGATAGGTTGGCCCATCGAACCAACCAGGCCAACAGATCGCGACCGGATATCACGGCGGTGAGCGGATCCGGGCGTAAGCGTCCAGCGCCCGCGCACGGCCTTCGCCCAGGTCCACGATCGGGTTTGGATAGGTTTCCCCGAGTATCACGCCGGCCTTGGCCAAGCCATCGGGCGGTGCTTCCCAGGGTGCGTGGATATACCGTGCGTCCAGTCCGGCAATCTCCGGCACGAACCGTCGCACGTAGTCGCCCGCGGTGTCGAATTTCCGGCCCTGCAGCACCGGATTGAAAATGCGGAAATACGGCGCCGCGTCGGCACCACACCCGGCAACCCACTGCCAGTTGGCGGCGTTGCTCGCCAGATCGGCGTCCACCAGCGTGTCCCAGAACCAGGCCTCGCCTTCCTGCCATTGGATCATCAGATGCTTGATCAGGAAGCTCGCGACGATCATCCGGACGCGATTGTGCATCCAGCCTGTCTGCCACAGCTGCCGCATCCCGGCGTCGATCATCGGCACACCGGTCTGGCCCCTCTGCCACGCCCTCAGCGCCGCCTTGTCGTCGCGCCACGGCATCCCGGCGAACTCGGGCCTGAGCGGCGTATCGGGCAGCCCGGGATTGTGCCAGAGCAGGTTGGCGCAGAACTCCCGCCAAAGCAGCTCTCGGATAAAGACCTCGCGACCCCGGCTTTTGGGCTGTTGGTGCGCCCTGTGCCACAGGAAGCCGGGCGAGATCTCGCCAAAATGCATATGGGGCGACAGCATCGAGGTCCCCTCGCGCCCCGGCTGGTCGCGCGCCGCGGCATAACCGGCCAACCCATCGGTCAGAAACGCCTCCGCCCGCGCCATCGCTCCCGCTTCGCCTGGGGTCCAAACGTCGCGAAGGCCACCCGCCCAATCGGGCTTCGTCGGCAGCAAACCCCAGTCTTCCAGCCGATCGGACCGAGAAGCTTTCGCGGCACGGATGGCCGTCGGGGCCGGCAGCGGCGGGCGGGGATCCCCCAGTGCCCGGCAGGCGTTGGCGAACGGCGTGTAGACGCAATACGCTCCGCCGGTCTTGGTGCGCACCGAATCGGGATGGAACAAAGTGGTGGTGCGCATCCGGTGCAGCTGCCCGTCAATCGCCTCGGACGCTGCCTTGTCCAAGCGCCGCGCCCACGGATCCGCCGACCCGCCGGTGAAGACCTCCGTCGCCCCGGTCTGCTTGGCGATCTCCGCGATGATCGTGACACTGTCGCCGCGCCGCAGGCACAGAGGGCTGCCTCGCTCGTTCAGCGCGCGCTGCAGCGCGGCTAAACTGTGATGCAGCCACCAGCGGGAGGCACCTTTCAACGCCCAGGGTCCAGCCGATTGGTCGTCGAGAATGAACACCGGCAGGACCGGACGGCCGGTCTCGACCGCGGCGTGCAACGCCGCGTGGTCCTCGAGGCGAAGGTCGTCGCGGAACCACAGGAGAACAGGAACGTCAGATGCGCTGGCCATGCCCGAGGATTTGGGCACGCTTCAGATCGCGCCTACGGTTCGAGAGGTCACCCGCCGGAAGTCGTGTTGAAGCTCATCGCGCCACTGGCCCCTCTCCCGCTGGACAACTGATTGGGGCATCGCATAGCAGACAATGTCCGCACGGACAGGTAATACGACGTTCCGGGCGACGCAGGCGTGCGAGGGTCCGGTGCAACTACGCCCGAACGCGGAGGCAGAACGTCGCGCTTCTGGCGCAATCGTGATCGGAATGATCGCCTTGTCCTGTCTTATCCGGCAACTGCAACCTGGGGAGCCACATGGTCGCCAACTTTGAGATGTCTCGATGATCAGCGACCTGGCCTTTCTCAACAGACTTTACGACCGCTTCAATGCTCGCGACATGGAAGCGGTGCTCGCCGTCATGCATCCCGACATATTCTGGGCGAACGGCGTGGAAGGCGGACACGTGAACGGGCACCAGGGGGTCCGCGAATACTGGACCCGCCAATGGGCGGTGATCGATCCGCTTGTCGAGCCGACGACCTTCGCCACCGGCCTGGATGGAGAGACCATCGTCGAGGTCCACCAGACCGTGCGTGATCTTGCCGGCCACCTGCTGTCGGATAAGGTGGTCAATCACGTCTTTAGGATCGAGGGCGGGCTGATCAGACGCTTCGACATCCGCAACCCCTGATCGGGACCGCGCTGCGACATGTTTGCGCAGATCAGTGGCTAACGCAGGGCGGCGTCGCATGCTGTTGCGCATCAGGACCAAAACGATGAACCCAAGCAAGCCTGTTCCCCCGCTGCAACAAGCCTACGAGGATGGACTGATCGAAAACCCGCTTAAGCCCAACGCCCGATCGCTGCGACAAGCGCATATCCGCTGCCGCGACATCCAAGGATGAACGTTGCCCAGGCGCGGCGTCCTTCGCTGAGCGCCCGGCTTCGTGAAACCGCCCTCCAACCGGCTGTTCAGATCGCCGTCGCCCTCTGGGTAGCTGCCAATGCCGCCGTCCTGCTGCTGGCCGGCGGCGTCTTGCCATTCGACCGGCCCGCGTTGGCTACCCTGCCGTTCCTTCAACAAGTGGCGCTCCCGAGTGTGGGATTGATCGAAGTCTTCCTGCTCATGGCCGTCGTCGCGATCCTCACCCGCCGGCGTGCAATCCCCGATCTTGCCGCGCGAGCGCCCGCCCTGGCACGGGCAAAGCAGGAAACCATATGCCTCATCTCCTACGCCGCGGTGGGCCAGGTCGGCGGTTGGCTCTTTGGTCCGGCCCTTGGCTACGCTCCGTTCAGCTTCCATCTCGCCGGGACGCTCGTCGGCTGCACGACCCCACCCCACGTCGGCGAGGTCTGGACCTGGGCGATTTACAATTTCCTTGTGTTCGCGGTCGCCCCGTATCTCTGGTTCCGCAGCCGCTACTCGGCGATGGATCTAAACCTGCGATCGACCAATAAAGCGAACGATCTTCTGGTGATCGTCGTAGTCGCAACGATCGAAGGTCTGGTCGAACTGATCACATTTCCCGGCTTCTTCAACTTGAGCGGCCGCCAGATCCTGCTGGGCGCGCCACTGTCGTTTGGTATCTTCATGA
>CAVZTH010000049.1:0-136422 GCA_963778125.1 uncultured Alphaproteobacteria bacterium
GGTAACATCGTTGACCGTCAGGCTGCGCGCCTGCATCAGCGCGGGATCAAGCCAGATACGCATCGCGTATTGCCCGGCTCCAAACACGTTGACGTTGCCAACACCGGGCAGGCGGGCCTCGCCTGCTGGAGATTGATCGCCGCGTAGTTGCTGAGATACAGACTGTCGTAGTGGCCATCGGGAGCGGTCAGAGTGACAATGCCCAAAATCGCGGTCGATCTCTGCTGGACGACGACGCCCTGCGCCTGCACCGCCTGCGGCAGCGCCGCAAGGGCACTGGCGACCCGGTTCTGCACCAGTACCTGGGCGAAGTTCAGGTCGGTGCCGATCGCGAAAGTGACAGTCAGTGAATAGCTGCCATCGCTGGCGTTGGTCGATTGCATATACAGCATGCCCTGGACGCCGTTCACCTGCTGCTCGATCGGCAAGGCAACAGTGTTCATGACATCGGTAGCGCTGGCGCCGGGATAGCGAGTGGTTACCTGAACCGTCGGCGGCACCACATCCGGAAGCTGCGCGATCGGCAGCGTGAACAGGGAAACGCCGCCGATCAGGACGAAAAGGATCGCCAGGACATTGGCGAGGACCGGCCGCTCGATGAAGAATTTAGCGATCATCGGGCCGCATCCGTCAGGCTGACCATGGCGGGTTCGACGGTTTGACCAGGCACTGCGCGCTGCAGCCCATCCACGACCACAAGGTCATCCGCGGCGAGACCCGTCTCGATCACCCGCAACGTCCCTTCGAGCGGTCCCGTGGTTACGTGCTTTTGCACGACGACGTGATCCGGCCCGGTCACCAGCAGGTAGCGGCCGCCCTGGTCCGCCGCCAGCGCCGCGTCCGGCACCAGCAAAGCCGCAACTCCGGTCTCCAGCGGCACCCGTACGCGGGCGAAATACCCGGGCAGCAGGACACCGTCGGCGTTCTCCAGCACGCCGCGTGCAATGATCGTTCCGGTTGAGGGATCGACCGTCGGTGCGACGTAATCCATATGGCCGCGGTGCGGGTAGCCGGTCTCGCCCTGCAGGCCGATCTCGATCGGAATTGTCTGGACCGATTCCACACGCCGTCCCTCGCGCAGCGCGGCGCCGCGGATGCGGATCACGACCTGCTCGCTGACGTTGAAGGTCACATAGATCGGCTTGATCTGCACGATCGTCGCCAGCTTGGTCGGCTGAGTTCCGACGAGGTCGCCAACCGACACCAAATGCGCCGACACCCGCCCGTCGAACGGCGCCAGGACCCGCGTGTAGCTGTAGTTTATCGCCGCTATCTGGGTGTTTGCCTGTGCCTGCGCTACATTCGCTTGCGCCGTGTCACGCTGTGCCCGTGCATCGTCCAGGCTCTGCACCGAGGCCACGGAATTCCGCTGCAAGGACTCGGCGCGGACAAAATTTGCCTGGGCATCGACCAGGGTCGCCTGCGCCGAGGCTTCTGCCGCCTGGGCCTGGTTTAATTTGGCCTGATACGGCGGCGGCTCGATTGTAAAGAGGATATCACCGGTCTTTACCTCAGCCCCGTCGGTATAGCTGATCCCTTGCACGAAGCCTTGTATCCGGGCGACGAGATCAACCGACGCGAAGGCGGTGGTATTGCCGGTCGCCTCCAGGTAACGGGTGATCTTCTGGGCGACCGGCTTAGCGACGCTGACCTTCGGCGGCGGCGGCGGCGCGTATTGGTTCGATTTCTTGCACCCGGCTACCACCAGCATGACACCAACGAGAACGGCGCATCCGGCCATGTTCTGACATCGCCGCATTTTTTGAGCCTCGTTGGTGAGTCTGGACGTGACCGAACCTTAACGGGCATTGCCCCGGATTGGCCAGTCCCTTCCCAAAAATCGAGCGCCGGTCGAATTATCTTTCGAATTATCTATTGTGTGGCGCGCAAGACGCGGGTTAGAGTTTCGAATTGCGCCGATCTCGGCCATTCCGGAAGCAGCCGGAAGCAGATCGGCGATTATCAGCTGCCGGCGATTGTTCCCGCACCCCTGCTATTGGTGCCCGCACCGGGAGAAAGATATGTCTGTATCGGACGACAAGAAAGACACTGTTTCTGAAAAGTTCAAGCATGCTCCGGAGCATGATGAGCACATGGAAGACGAGGAAAAAATCTTGGCAGGCCGAAAGGATGTCAACTACCCGGCGATGCTAACCAAGGATGTCCCGGGTGGTTGAGCGGTCTGGATTATTTTAGAACTTCCATGGCTATTGGTTCCGTCAACAAAACAAAAAGAGCCGGCCCGTTTCAACGGCAAATCCAAGAAATAGTTGGAAACCAGGGCAAACGCCTTCGCGCGCCGCAAAAGGAAGCTCGCGGCTGGTGAGTGCCGCCGTTCCCGCGGACCGGCCGCCTCGCATCGGCATCGTGCCGCTGCAGGCCGGCCTCTCGTTCGGGGCAGAGGTAACTAACCTCGACCTGCGGCGTCTTGACGATGCCGGCTTCGCCGCCATCCATGAGGCGTGGATCGCTCATCAGGTGCTCGTAGTTCGAGATCAAAGCCTGTCTGATGCGGACCTGATCGCCTTCTCCCGCCGGTTCGGCGACCTCGATCATGCGCCGGTTCAGGAAAATGGCCAGCGCATCGCCAACGGCATGCCGGAAATCTACGTCGTGTCGAACGTCATCGAAAGCGGTGTGGCGATCGGCAGTCTCGGAAACGGGGAGGCCATTTGGCACACGGATATGTCCTATCTGCCCGCTCCCCCCAAGGCGAGCATGCTCTTCGCACTGGAAATCCCGCCCGCGGGTGGTGACACATGGTTCTGCGACATGTATGCGGCGTTCAATCGCCTCCCGCCCGAGTTACGTCGACGGACCCTGGGGCTGAGGATCAAGCACGACGGCACCTACAACAGCGGCGGCTATGTCCGGCAGGGCATCACTCCGAGCGACGATCCGCGCCAAGCACCTGGCACTTTGCATCCGCTGGTTTGCACCCATCCCGAAAGCGGACGCCGGATGCTGTATCTTGGACGGCGGCGCATGGCCTGGATCGAGGGGCTCGACCTGCCGGCGTCCCAAGCGCTTCTGGACGAAATCTGGTCATGGGCCACAGCCCCGGAAATCAGCTTCGGCCATCGCTGGCGGGTCGGCGACCTCGTTCTTTGGGATAATCGTTGCACCATGCACCGGCGCGACCCGTTCGATGCGTCCGCCCGCCGGGTCATGCACAGGACTCAGATCAAAGGCGCCGCACCGCTGGCCGCATGATCGCCGGCGGAACGCCTCCGTACTTTTGTCGTGGGGATATTATCGATGACCGGGTATGGCACGATCATCATAGGAGCCGGCCAAGCCGCCGTAGCCCGTCTCAGGACAAGCTAAACCGTCCAAACCGGCGGATGATGGCCAAGCGGAACCGACGGCCGAGCCCAGTAAGGTGGCGTTTCGGAGAGTTGGACGACCGGTCTCAGATGCTGCAGCCGGCCAGATGGCGTTTCACTCACCATCGACCAGCGATCAAGTTCGTCAGCCGAGAACTCGGCCGGAACGTTCCGCACTGACTCTGCCGGCACTTCGCCCAGATCGACGATCCATTTGCCGACCTGGGCCAAAGAGATGCGCACCAGCCAGCTTCCGCCCTCCTCTGCTCGGCGGTTCAGCGCGGCCATCGCCCCCGTGGCCATAAGATAGCCCGTGCAATAGTCGATCGCCGACGCCGGATAAAATTGAGGTCCCGGCGAGCCGCCCGGAACGATTTCCCCCTGCCGCGCCGCGATGCCGCTGACACTTTGAATGACCGTGTCGAAGCCGCGCCGAGATGCCCAGGGACCGGTATGTCCGAAGGCACACAGCGAGACATAAACCAGCCCCGGCCGCAGTGCCGTCAATTCCTCAGCCGACAGCCCGCGGGCGTCGAGTGTGCCAGGCCGGTAGCCTTGAGCGAACACGTCCGCCTGCCGCACAAGACCGCGCAGCCGATCGACATCCGGCTGCTCCCTCAGATCGAGATAGCTGGAAAGCTTGCCGTGGCCGGTATCGAATTCCTGGTAACCGAGGTTCGGCAGATGAGGAGCAGAGATTTTCATCACATCGGCGCCGTGCTCGGCCAGCGTCCGGGCGCAAGTCGGACCGGCTAACACGCGCGTGAGATCGACGACGCGAATACCGGACAGCGGACGGTTTCCTTCCGGCAGCGAATTCTCGCGCACTATCGCCGATCCGCACGATCTCCATCAACGGCAAGGCCGCGATGGCGGCGGCCTGAGGATGGCGTGCCCACTCCGCCTGGCTCCGCACCATGCCCCCTGCCCCCTTAGCGGCAATGATCGCTTCCTCGAGGTCCGCGGCATCCCAGGCCGCTACAGCCTTGGTCACTGCTTCCCGGCTTTCCTCGCAGCCCAAAACCTTCAGCGCGGCCTCGCGATGGTTGACGAAGTTGGCATGGACGTAGCTCCACCGCCCGTCTTTGGTCGGGTAGAACCCCATGATCGAGTTGCGCTCTGACGACACTTGGCCGTCTCCGACCTTCAGGTAGGTGCCGCTCCGCAGCGAAGCGGTGGCTTGGCGCACATTCACGCCGATGCTCTGACGACGGCCAGTGCGACGCTGCCACAGATCCGCCGCTGCGATGCCGGTCGCCGCGAGCGCTGCCGCGCCCGCAACACCGATACGGAATGAAGTTGGTAGGATCGGATCGGCGTCACCGTTGAATTCAACCGCGCCGGCCCGATCGGCAGACCAGCCGGTGGCCGGAAAGATGGTCCTTAAAGCGTCGTAGGGCATTGCGGTCGTGTCCCACCATTTTAAACTTGTCGGCGGATCATATCTCGGGTTCGTCAAACGGAAATCGTCCGCGCGGGGTTGCGTTGCGAGGATAACTCTTTTGGGGTCGACACCGAAGACCAAGAGAAGGCGGAGATGTTCGGTAGCTTCACCGAGGACAACGACCCTCACGGCGAGCGGGACTTTGGCGGGTTCAAGCACGAAGGCCAGCGCATCTCTTGGAAAATCGATGCAATTTCCACCACATCCTCGGACGCTACGGGCCGAATGGCCCGCCATCCTTTAAAATATCCGATGAAAGGATGACGCCGCCGTGTCGGAATCTACTCAGGCTCTCCACGTAACCCCTGCGATTGAGAAATGGACTGCCCTGGGCCCGCTGGCCACGCCATCGGCGACTGGTCAGGCTGATCGTGAGCTCCGATTCCCGTCGGTTTGGCGCATCGCCCCGTTGTCTAGTCGCATACGAGGCCGTCCAGCCGGACAAGGCGAGGCCAGCGCAGGTGTAAAACCCATGAGCACCCTAACCTTTTTCCACGCCGCGGGGCGCGTCTGAGTAGTTTCCGAACCTAGCGCAAATGCTGCACCGCGGCGTATCCTGAAAGTTGATCCGGTTCCCGCCTAAAGCTGACGGTCGATCCCCGGCGCCGGGCTATTGCTCGCGGTTGGCGCAAACTTCCAGACAAACCAGCAGTCGCCAATAATAAGCCTAAACCATCCCGCTCAAATGAAATATTCGCCGTATATACATCGGCACCAAAATAAAGGAGAACCATAACGTGGCGACCGTAAGACCCAAGCTCAGATCCCTGACGGATATCTATACGTATCTACGTAACAACACGACGCCAATCTATTTTGTGACGCCGTGCCCATACAATCTTCTGGGCATTGATCACTGGATCGGCAGTTTCGAATATATCAGCTACTTCGATACGTTTGACGGCTTCCACCCACGCGTTTTTACCCCAAGAGCGACCGCGCCGCGCGAATTCAATTCGATGGAGGAAATCGGCAACTACCTCCTCGCCAATCCCGAAACCGTCGCGCACATGCTATCCCGTGGCAACACCGGCAAGGTGATTCTGCTGATGTTTGACGAGCAGACCGAGGCGCTGGTCAAAGGACTTGGCTTCGAAATGGCGGTGCCACCGACGAAGCTACGGACGCATGTCGATTTCGAAGATTACAACGACCCGGCTTGGCAATGAGGTCGGGGTGAACAGTGTACCAAACGCGTTGGGCCGCGCCTCGACCTACGGTGAACTGCTGGCACTGGCCGCATCCGCGAAGCTCGGCGAGGATCTTGTCGTGCAGATGCCGTACGGTGATTCCGGCCGCACAACGTTCTTCATCCGCGGAAAGGAGGACTGGGACAAATACGCGCCCAAGATCGCCGAGGAAGAGATCGTCAAGGTGATGAAGCGGCTCAACCACATGCCCGGTACTGTCGAGGGCTGCGCCACCCATTGTGGCACGCTGGTTGGCCCGATCATGACCGACATCACCGGCTTCGCCGAAATCACCCCCTACAAAGGCGGTTGGTGTGGCAATGACATCGATCCCGCGATCCTGTCGCGGGAAGTCGAGAACAAGGTCATAGCTATGGTGCAACGCCTCGGCGACCGGCTCTGGCAAGAGGGCTACAAGGGCGTGTTCTGCCTTGACTTCCTGCTGGATACCGATGCCGGGGAAGTCTATCTGGGTGAGATCAACCCGCGGATCAGCGGCGCCTCGCCGCCAACCAACCTGATCACCACGATCTATGGCGGCTGCCCGCTGTTTCTGTTTCACATCCTGGAATTCATGGACGTGGACTGGGAGATCGACCTGGCGGAGGTGCAGAAGCGCTGGCAGGACTACGCGAGTTGGAGCCAGCTCATTCTGAAGCAGACCGAGGACAAGGTCGAGCTTATTACCAAGGCGCCCCAGTCCGGGGTCTGGCGTATGAACCTCGACGGCAACGTCAATTTCGTCCGCCCCTCGGCCGAGTTCACCAGCATCGGCGACTATGACGAGGCGTTCTACATGCGGGTCTACGGTGCCGGCCAGTATCGCTACCAGGGGGCGGACCTCGGGATTCTGGTGACGCACGGCCGGATGCAGACCGATGACCGCCGGCTTACCGATCGCGGGAAACTATGGAACGCCGGTATCAAGGCGCAATTTGCCAGTATTCCGCCGCAACCGGCCGCGCCCGCACTGCCCCCCCAATGGCAATACGGCAAGCTGTATTAGAGCAAAATCAGCCTGAGTTCGATCCGCGAAGCGACCTCAGGCTGACCAGCGTTCGGGTTTTGCTCGGGAAACATAAGCCAGAGTGTTTCCATTCGAGGTGAAAACACTCTGGCGGTCCGATCCTAACGTCAGGCCGTCATGCGTTGGGTTTCCCGGTCCGAGACGCCAGCCGTCCTGATGATGACCTCAAGAATGGAGCGCTAGAGAAATGGCATTGGTGAAACAGGTAATCGCCCAGTCAACCAACACTCTGCACAAGGGTCTGAAGCAGCGGCATGTCGCGATGATCGCTCTGGGCGGCGTCATCGGCGCCGGCCTGTTCGTCGGGTCAGGCGTGGTGATCAGGACGGTCGGGCCCGGGTCCATTCTCACCTACGTCCTGTCGGGTCTGCTGATCGTGCTGGTGATGCGGATGCTGGGCGAGATGGCGGCGGCCCACCCTTCGACGGGATCGTTCGCCGACTATGCACGGCAGACCCTAGGCGGCTGGGCCGGCTACACCGTCGCCTGGCTCTACTGGTATTTCTGGGTCGTGGTGATGGGTTTCGAAGCGGTCGCGGGCGCCGCCATTCTCCAGAAGTGGCTGCCTGGCGTGCCGTTGTGGAGCATGTCGCTCGGCCTGCTGATGCTGATGACCGCGACCAATCTCTATTCGGTCCGTTCCTATGGCGAGTTCGAGTATTGGTTCGCCCTCATCAAGGTCGCCGCGATCGTTATCTTTATCGGCCTTGGATGCTTCTTCGTCCTCGGCCTCTGGCCCGGTCACAGCATGAACTTCGCCAATCTGACCGCGCGCGGCGGGTTTCTCCCGACCGGCCCGTGGGCGATGTTCTCGGGGATCGTAATCGTCGTCTTCTCCATGGTGGGGGCAGAGGTCGCCACCATCGCGGCGGCCGAGTTGGATGATCCTGAACATGCAGTGGTCAAGGCGACCAACTCGGTGGTCATGCGCATCTGCGTATTCTTCATCGGCTCGATTGCACTGCTGGTGATTATCCTGCCGTGGAACGGCACGTGGACGGACGCGTCACCTTATGTCGCGGCCTTCCAGGCCATGGGGCTGACCTGGGCGTCGAACGTCATGAACGCGGTGGTGCTCACGGCGGTGTTGTCTTGCCTCAACTCGGGGCTGTACACCGCGTCGCGCATGCTTTTTGTGCTGGCCGAACGGGGCGAGGCGCCGGCCATCCTGCTCAAGATCAGCAAACGGGGCGTGCCGCTGCCCGCTATCATGGCTTCGACCTTGATTGGTTATCTCTGCGTCGTCGCCGCCTATATCTCGCCCGATACAGTGTTCTTGTTCCTGTTGAACTCATCAGGGGCCATCATCCTTCTGGTATACATTCTGATCGCGATGTCCCAGCTCATCATGCGTCCAACGATACCGGCGGCGCAGCTGCGGGTTAAGATGTGGCTGTATCCCTACCTCACCGTGGCCACGATCGCCGCGATGGTGGCCGTGCTGGTGGTGATGGGCATCCGTGCCGACAGCCGCTCCCAGCTTGTTCTGAGCCTGCTCACATTCGCGGTCGTCGTTGCCACCTATCCGCTGGTGCGCCGGTACATTCAGCCGGTCGCACCGCTACCCGCCATCGTCACCGGCACAGTGCCGTCCACGGCCGCACGCGGTACTGGTCGTCGCCAGCGAGACGGTGAATGGGAAGGAACTGCTGACCGAACTCCGCCAACTCAAGAACGAGGCGACAGCGGCGTACCATGTCTGCATGCCCACGCGCCCGCTGCAGACCGGCAACGGTCCTGCGTGGTCTGCCGATGTTTCGGGGATCGCAGCGCAAGGCCGCCTCGATCGTGTGCTGGCGATCCTTCGTGACGAAGGACTGCAGGCCGACGGTGACCTTGGGGACTCACGCCCGATGCGGGCGATGGACGATGCGGTTGCAGCGTTCAAGCCGAACCTGATCGTGATCTCGACTTATCCAATGGACCGGTCGCCCTGGCTGCGGCAGGAGATCGTGGATCAGGCCAGAAAGAAATACGGCATGGCAATCAGGCACATCATCTCCGGCGTTCCGGTGGCAATCGCCGGAGCCTGATACCGGTCAGCGACAACGGCCGGGAACCAGGCTGCCCGGCCGGGGGGCGATCGAGCCCGTCGAACGATGGGAAGCAATGATGACGAGCCTGCGCTTCTACGCTGTCGACGAGCCTCTGTTGAGCCGCCACGTCCGCGCGGCGTTCGTCCGCCGGTGGCCGGTGTACCGGGCATGGTTCCTGCGGGACGGCGATGCGGCGCGGCCCGACGGCCGAACCTGCCGCATGATGATCGGCCATCACATGCCAGAACTGCTTCCAATCTACGACCGGCTGTTGACATGTGTTGACGCCAACGAGGAACAAGCCCGGTTTCTCTCGTTGTGGTGCCCTCCCAACTTCATGCACGGCTGCACGCAGGCCATCTGGCGGCGGCGGCCCTATGGCCTGATCCGCAACTATGATTACCTACCCGGTCTCTGTGACGCGCTGCTGTTGCGCAGCGCCTGGCTAGGCAGTCCGGTGCTGGCCATGAGCGACTGTGTCTGGGGCGCGCTGGACGGCATGAACACCAGCGGGCTCGCGGTGTCGCTCAGCTTCGGCGGCAGGCGGGTCGAAGGGACCGGCTTCGGTGTTACCCTGGTTCTGCGATACATCCTGGAGACCTGCCGCAACGTCGCCGAAGGGTTGGCCGTCCTGCGCCGAATCCCTGTCCATCTTTCCTACAATATCGCGCTGGCCGACCGGGAAGGCGGCTGGTGTTCGGTGGCGATTGCGCCTGACCGCACGCCCGAGGTTCGCAAGGATCCCTATTCCGCCAACCGCCAGGGCGAGCACAGTTGGCCAGACGAGGAAAACTTGTACGACAGTGTCCGCCGCGAGGTCATCCTTGAGGCCTGCCTGGACAACCCGGAGCAGACCGAGGCAGGTCTGATCGAACAGTTCCTTCGCCGCCCGCTGTACCGGCCGGTCTCCGAATTGGGCTGGGGCACGCTGTACACCGCCGCCTACCGGCCGGCCGAGGGCGTGATGGATCTCTGCTGGCCGCAACAGCGCTGGCGGCAATCGCTGGCAGCTTTCACCGAAGGCGAGCGGCTGGTAGTGTACCCGTGATGCCCCGGTGGCCGCCGGCAGCGGCAAAAAGGACCGGTCACCCGGTCGACGCCGGTTGAACCAAGATTGGTTTACCTCATGTAACATACCCTGCGCGGGGTTCTGCCGAATCGGCCGTCAGCGGTTAAGGTGACGGTTCTTGTGACCATGGACCAGCCGCGGTCGCTGTTCGCACCGCCGGTGTGTTGCGCCGCCCGGCGGCGTTCTCAAGAGCATCTGGAGACTAGGTAATGACGCATTACGCTATCGCGGGCATTCAAACGCATGTCGCGATCCACAATAATATTGCGGCACTGCAACACCGCGTGGACCTGCTGATGCATCTGTATCCGTGGGTGCAAATGGTCGTGCTGAGCGAACTCGCCGCGCATGGGCCGATAACCAGCAGCGCCGAGCCGATGGACGGAGAAACCGAGGCTGCGTTTCAGGCAATGGCGCGCCGGCATCGGATCTGGTTTGTTCCCGGATCATTATTTATCAGGCACGACGGCAACACTTACAACACCACTCCGGTGATCGACCCGGCCGGCACTGTTATCGCGCGCTATTCAAAGATGTTCCCCTTCACCCCGTATGAGGAGGGCGTGACGCCCGGCCAGGCGTTTTGCGTGTTCGATGTGCCGGAGGTCGGCCGCTTCGGACTCGCTATCTGTTACGACCTCTGGTTTCCCGAGATTGCCCGTACGTTGACGTCAATGGGGGCCGAAGTCATTTTGAACCCGGTCCTTGCCCATTTCGTCGACCGCGACGCCGACCTGCTGATCGCCCAGGCATCGGCCGCGATGTTCCAGAGTTACGTCTTCCACATCAACGGCCTGGGCGCCGGCGGCAACGGCCGCTCACTGGTCGCCGGGCCGGATGGCCGCGTGCTGCATCAGGCGGGCACGGCCGAGGAACTGATCCCGTTGGAAATCGATCTGGGCCTGGTCCGCCGAGAGCGGGTGCGCGGCCTGCGCCTGATGGGCCAGCCGTTGAAGAGTTTTCGCGATCGGCCGACAGATTTTCCAGTCTATGACAGAGCAAACTTCGACGATACTTATCTTCGGTCGCTTGGACCGCTGGTCAAACCGGTCCGCGAGGGGACGCTGGATCCGCCGCAATAACGCAGCAGGGCATGGCGAAAGTGCCGTGTCCAGAATGTGAGGAGCTCAAGCGGCCAATGATGGTTGCTGGAAATCATGGGGGTCGCTCGAATAGATTGCCGAAGCCGGGAAGGATGCCGGAACAACGGGTGCGGGCAATAGCAGCGGACCGACAAACGGCACTTTAAACCGGTGCATCTGGACGTAGTCGTCGAGGACATTGAACGCGCGATGACCCGCCCGACCGACGCCGGAGCCCGCGGGGCGAGAAATCCAGAAGTTTGGGGCAAGATAGCCGAGCTGGTGGATCCGTTTGGGCACGATTTTGGCTTGATAGATTTTAAGAATTGCGGATACGACGAGATCGCCCAGTCCTGACTCCCAGATCTCATCCAGGGGGACCTGATCCCGTGCCCTGGTGCCGAAGGCGGACACTTTTCCTTTATTCCTCACCACGGACTAGGGATAACGGCATAACCGGAATTCCGTTATGGTTTTTTCGGTCAATGGCATGGAGAACTCGCATGAACCTGACCTTCGAGGCGGTACCTGGAAGACAGGCCCGGCACAAAGTGGCGGACGGCCTTCCGGCGCCACTGGCCAGGCTGGAAGGCCTGGTTCCTCGCGGGCCGAGCTGCCGATGCGCCCAGCCTCCGGGAATCGGAACGGGCACTGAACCGACACATGCCAGAGTTCGTGCCAATATGGCAGCGACTTGCCGGGCTCGCCGGTAACGACGAAGATGCCGCGCGCTTCCTGACCTTCTGGTGCCCGCCGGCCTATCTCGCGCAATGCTCGCAGGCGGTGCTTGTCGACCACGATCGACCGGTGCTAGTGCGTAACTACGATCTTGACCCCGCGCTCAATGAAGCAACCATCCTGAACAGCGCCTGGAACGGGCGCCGGGTGATTGGAAGCATGGAGGCGATCGCTGGCCTCGCGGACGGTATCAACGACCGCGGACTGGCGTTGTCGATTGCCTTCGGCGGCCGTCAGGCGGTGGGACCGGGATTCGGAATTCCGCTGATCACCCGCTACGTTCTGGAGATTTGCGGGGACACCGAAGAGGCGGTTGAGGTGCTGCGCCGGGTTCCGTCGCACCAATCCTACAACGTTACTTTGCTGGACCGGAAGGGAGCCCACGCCGTGGTGCTAGTGGCCCCTGATCGCCCAGCCATCGTGACCCGTGAACTGACGATTACCAATCATCAGATCGAGGTCGACTGGCACGAGCGCGCGCGCTTTTCGCGGACCGTCGAACGTAAACGCTTTCTCGACGAACTGCTGGCGCGACCTGGCCTGGAGCCGGCCGGACTAATCGAGGCCTTCCTCGCGCCACCGCTTTTCAGCACCGAGTATGGGCGCGGTTTCGGCACACTTTACACCGCGAGGTACTGTCCGCTCGATGGCAGCATGACGATGCACTGGCGGGATCAGACACCCTGGCAACAGAGTTTCCGCGCGTTCTCGCCGGGGCGGCGCAGTGTCCGGTACAGCACGGCCGCGGCAGCGGCCAGCAGCGAGGCCGAGATGCGGCGTCCCTGGCGAGACTGGCTTATTGAGGGACTGTCCTCGGAGAGCCTCTCCGCCGATCAGCCCGGGTGCCTGCCGGCGGACTTCGCCAAAGCGTTGATGCGGGGTATCGAGGGCCAGACGGCTGACGACTGGCGACAGTTCTCCCAGTTGTGGACGAGGGGCAAAGATCTGGAAGAAGGTCGCCGGCCTGCCCGACGACCGCAGCATCCGCATCTCCAAGTGGGATAATTTCTGGCGCATCGGCGACACCGGCCCTTTGGCCCGTGCAGCGAGATCTTCTACGACCACGGTGAGCACATCCCAGGCCGCCCGGAGGAGGACGGCGACCGCTTCATCGAGATCTGAAACCCGCTTGGCAACGCCAGTTCTGGGGCCTCATCCAGCGTCAGGCCGCAAGCCGTTCGCCGGTCACCTCGTTGAGTGCCCTGTCCAGCCGATCCATGCCTTCGCCGACGATGGCATCTGAAGCCGTTAGCGGAACAAGGAAGCGGATGACGTTCGCCCGCACGCCGCAGGACAGCAGGATCAGCCCGTGGTCCGCGGCCCGCGTAACCACCGCCCGCGTCAGGTCGGGATCAGGTTTTTCGGAGTTGCCGTCGCGGATCAGTTCCACCGCCACCATGGCACCCACCCGGCGGACGTCGCCGATGACAGAGGCCAGAGCATTACTATGGCGCATCGATTCCAGCCGGCCGGCGATCAAGCGCCCGATCGTCTCCGCGCGCTCGCAGAGCTTTTCCTCCTCGATGATATCGAGCACCGCAAGGGCAGCCGCGCAACCGATTGGCGAGCCGGCATAGGTGCCGCCGAGCCCGCCGGCTTTCGGGGTCTCCATGATGTCGGCTTTGCCGGTGACCGCGGCCAGTGGAAATCCACCGGCGAGCGATTTCGCCATTGTTACGATGTCGGCCTTCACGCCTGAATGCTCCAGAGCAAACATGCGTCCGGTGCGGGCGAAGCCGCTTTGGATCTCATCGACGATCAGCATCATGCCGTGCTGATCGCACAGCGCACGTAACGCAAGCAGCAGCTCGGGTGGTGCGGGGTAGAAGCCGCCCTCACCTTGAACCGGCTCGATAATGACCGCGGCAACGCGGGCTGGGTCGATGTCGGACTTGAACAGCTGCTCGACCGCCGCCAACGTCTGCGCGACAGCGCCGCCGTGATAGCTGATCGGGAACGGCAGGTGGAAGATATCGGCCGGCATCGGTCCGAATCCCGCTTTGTAGGGGAATACCTTACCGGTCAGACCCATGGTGAGCAGCGTGCGGCCGTGGAATGCGCCGGAGAAGGCGATGACGCCGGGACGGCCGGTATATGCCCGAGCGATTTTAACGGCGTTCTCGACCGCCTCGGCCCCTGTCGTTACCAACAGGGTTTTGCAGGGCCCCTCTACGGGCGCTATGGCGTTCAGACGTTCTGCAAGCCGGACATACCCCTCATAAGGTGTGACCTGATAGCAGGTGTGGGAGAACAATTCGAGTTGCGCGGCCACGGCGGCCTTCACCTTGGGATGGAGGTGCCCGGTATTCAGCACCGCGATGCCGGCTGCGAAGTCGATGTAGCGCCGCCCTTCGACATCGGTTAGCTCCGCGTTGAGCGCACGCTCGGCGAAGACAGGCAAGGAGACGGAAACACCGCGCGGCACGGCGGCGATCCGGCGGCGCTCAAGATCAGCATTGGTGGACATGACGGGAGGTCCTTTCGATAGGGTTGAATTTCATGGCTGGGGCACGGCACGGCATCTCAGTTCGTCTGTCCGACGACCGAGCGGAAGCGCCAAAGTGCGAGCGCCAGAAACAGCGCGGCTACGACGGCGACCGCGAGAAACTCCGGCCATACGACACTGAACCCGGCACCTCGATAGAGAATAGACTGCGCGAACGAGACAAAATGCGTGGATGGGGAAGCCTGCATGACTGTATTAAGCCAGTGCGGCATGCTCTCCAGCGGCGTGTTGCTGCCTGACAACATGTTCATCGGCAGGAACACCAGCATGAACAACAAGCCAAGCTGAGGCATCGAGTTCGTCACGGTGCCCAGGAAAATGCCGATCGCGGTGGCAAAAAACAGATAGATCACCACACCCATCATGAACAGCGGGATCGATCCGGCAATCGGCACATCAAGAATCGCGCGCACCACCAGGTAAAGCGCTAACCCGACCGCCAGGGTGATGATCAGGCCGTTGGCCCAGATTTTCGACATCGCGATCTCGAACGGCGTAAGCGGCATGGCGAGCAGGTGATCCATCGTGCCGTGCTCGCGCTCCCGGATGACAGCAGCGCCCGACATGATGATGGCGAGCATGGTGACGTTATTGATGATGCCCATTACGCTAGAGAACCATGCCGTCATGACGTTTGGATTGAACGCGATCCGCGCAACGAGGTTGACCCGCGACAGCGGAATGGTCTCGGTGTTGGACAGGTAGTTGGCGATCTCGGTGTCGATGATCTGCTCGGCATAGCCCGAACCCAGGCCGGCCTGGATCATGGCGGTGGCATCGACATCGATCTGCACCGCGGGCGAGCGGCCGGCTAACACGTCGCGTTCGAAATGCGGCGGAATATCGAGCACGAACGTGTAACGGCCGGCATTCATCGCCGGAACGATGTCAGGCACCGCAATCGGCTGCGGAGGCAGAAACAGCGGCGGCAGGAAAGCACGCACGATGCGCCGCGACAGCGGTGAGTTGTCCTCGTCGGCGAAGGCGATGGATGCCTTGTTCAGCTCCTGCGAATTGCTTCGTGCCTGACTGATCACGGCGAAAGAGAAGGCATAGATCACCAGCACGATCAGCACGGTGTCGTGCAGGAAGCTGCGCAGCTCCTTGGTGCCCAACCAGAAGATGTTGCCGGCACTGTGCAGGGCGCGGTTCAGCATCAGCGTTCCTGCTTGTGCAGCAGCAGCGCGCTCAGTCCGATCAGCATCGGCACGAACACCGTGAGTTCCATCAGGTCGAGTGCCAGATCGTGAAAACCCAGCCCTTTGGTGAAGGTGCCGACGCTGATGGGCACGAAGTAACTCATGGGGAAGCCAAGGCCGATATATTTCGCAACCCCGGTGAGCGACGAAACCGGGCTCATCATGCCGGAGAACTGCGTGGCCGGCAGAACTGTCAGAATGGCGGTGCCGAACAGGGCTGCGATTTGCGTCTTGGTGAAGGCCGATATCAGCATTCCATACGCCGTCGTCGCCGAGACGTAGATCAGTGCGCCGAGCAGCAGAACTGGGAAGCTGCCTTTTAACGGCACATGGAACAGGAACAGCGCCATCAGCAGCAGCAGGCCGAAATTGGCCATGGCGATGCCGATGTAGGGCAACTGCTTGCCGATCAGGAATTCGAGGCGGCTGACGGGCGTAACATACAGGTTGGTGATCGAGCCCAGCTCCTTTTCCCGCACGATGGCGAGCGCCATGAGAATGGCCGGGAACAGTGCAAGCATCAGGGAGATGATGGTTGGCACCATGGCGTAGATGCTGTCGAAGTCCTGATTGTATTTGTAGCGGATGGCCACTGTTGCCGGCGGCCTTGGGGTCGGTTCGGTTGTCGTGATGGCCGGGTCGGTGAGATAGAGCGCGTGGACGCCCTGCAGATAGCCGCGGATCGTCTGTGCCCGGAACGGCATCGCGCCATCGATGGTGGCCGATACGAAGGCCGGGCGGCCGCGTTTGATGTCGCGGCCGAAACCTGGCGGAATCTCGATGGCGGCCGAGACGGCGCCGCTTTGCAGTCTCGCATCACGATCGGCGTAGCTGGTGATCGGCGGCTTTTCGGTGAAATACGTGGAGCCGCGCAACTCCCCCAGATAGGCAAGGCTGGCGGTGCTCTGATCGCGGTCGAGCACGGCGAATGACAGATTGTC
The DNA here is from genome assembly GCA_963778125.1 of uncultured Alphaproteobacteria bacterium. Classification (GTDB taxonomy): domain Bacteria; phylum Pseudomonadota; class Alphaproteobacteria; order Acetobacterales; family Acetobacteraceae; genus Rhodopila. The sequence continues at coordinate 16,559 of CAVZTH010000049.1, forward strand.
GACATCCGTCGAAACTCCAAAACCGAACACGATCATCAACAGCGCGGTGCCGAACAGGCCGAAGCCGAGTCGAATCGGGTCGCGAACCAGTTCAAGGCTTTCGCGAATCGTGTAGGCCATCAGGCGGCGCAGGCTGAGCGCGCTGTGGTCGTCTGACCGCGGAATATACCCAGTTTCCTTCGGAATCTGGGTAGTGTTTTGATTTTGCGCGCCGCCGCCGGCCAACCCGGCGCGCGGTATACCCAGATTCCTGCGAATTCCGGGTATACCGACGGCCGGCGGGCGCTTGAGCGGGGCTGCTGACGTCTTGGGCGCCCGGGCCTGGATCGTTTCTTCCAGATAGCCGATGAAGGCATCCTCAAGCGTTTTGGCGCCTCGTGAGGCCACCAGGCCGGCCGGCGTGCCGGTGGCCAGGACGCGGCCGGAATCCATGAGCGAGATGCGGTCGCAGCGTGCTGCCTCGTTCATGAAATGTGTCGAGACGAAGATCGTCACACCCTGGTTGCGCGACAGGTCGATCAACAGGGACCAGAACCGGTCGCGCTCCATCGGGTCAACGCCGGAGGTAGGCTCGTCCAGGATCAGGATTTCGGGATCGTGCACGATGGCCACAGCCAGCGACAGCCGCTGGCGGATGCCGAGCGGAAGATCCAACGTGCGCTGGTCGAGGTATCCGGTAAGCCCGAAGCGGGTGACCAGGCCAGTGATACGGACCTTGGCCGGCCCTGGCGGCAGATGAAACAGATGCGCGTGCAGGTCAAGGTTCTGGCGCACCGTCAATTCGGTATAGAGCGAAAACGACTGCGACATGTAGCCGACCCGCGCTCGCGTCTGCATGTCGCCGACGTTCACCGGCTTGCCGAACAGCAGCACCGCGCCGCTGGTGGCGGGCAGCAGGCCGGTCAGCACCTTCATGGTGGTGGTTTTGCCGCAGCCGTTGGAGCCGAGAAATCCGAAGATCTCACCGCGCTGGATGTTGAAGCTGACGCCGTCGACGGCGGTAAAGTCGCCGAACCGGACAGTCAGGTCGCGCGCGACAATCACCGGCGCGGCGTCGGTGGCAGGGCGCGGCGGAATGACAAGCGTCGTGTGGCCGTGGCGCAGGACTTCCGGCAGGACGGCGATGAAAGCCTCCTCCACCGTCGCGGTGCCGGTGGATGCCTTGAGCGCGGCCGGCGATCCGCTGGCCAGCACCCGCCCGCCGTTCATCGCGATCAGCCAGTCAAACCGCTCGGCCTCCTCCATGTAGGCGGTCGCCACGACGACACTCATCGACGGACGGCGCGAACGCATCAGGTCAACCAGCGTCCAGAACTGCCGGCGGGACAGCGGATCGACCCCTGTCGTGGGTTCGTCCAGGATCAGCAGTTCGGGGTCGTGGATCAGCGAGCAGCACAAGCCGAGCTTCTGGCGCATGCCGCCGGACAATTTCTTGGCGGGACGATCCGCGAACGGCGCAAGGCCGGTGGCATTGAGCAGTTCCGCGGTGCGCCAGGCGCGTTCCGCCCGCGCTTGGCCAAACAGGCGGCTGAAGAACGCGATGTTCTCCTGCACGGTGAGGTCGGGGTAGAGATTGCGGCCAAGACCCTGCGGCATGTAAGCCACGCGCGGGCATAGTTGGGTGCGATACCGGGCGCTGGCCATATCGCCGCCCAGGACCTGGACAGCGCCGGTCTGGATCTGCCTGGCGCCGGCGATCAGGCTGAGCACTGAAGATTTGCCGACGCCGTCCGGACCGATCAGCCCGACCATGCAGCCTGCGGGAACCACGAGTGTCGCGTTATCGAGGGCAAGCGCGCGGCCGTAGCGGAGCGTGACAGCGTCCAAACGTGCCGCCGGGCCGCCTTCCTGCGTCATTTCGGCTGCAGCGCTGCCGGCCAAATGGCGTTCGGGTCAGTGCGAACGTACGCAATCCCGGGGAGCCCGCTTTTCACCGGTGTGGTGCGGGTCACCAGCCGGGCGGGGTCGATGCGGACGCGGACGCGGAACATCAGGCTGTCCCGCTCATCCTTGGTCTCAACGGTTTTGGGGGTGAATTGCGCCTGTGCGGCGACGAAGGTCACCGCGGCGGGAAATCGGATGGCCGGGATATGCGTCCAGCATGATGCGCGCTTCCGACCCGATCCGCGTACGGCCGGCATCTGCGGTCGGCAGATAGACGTCCATATAAACGTAGCCTCTGTCCAGCATCGTGAAAACCTTGCCGCCGGCCGGCAGGACTTCACCGATATTGGCGATGCGGTATTCGATTGTGCCGGCCCGAGGCGCCACGAGCGTGTTGTAGGCGATGTTAACCTGGTCGAGCGCCACGTCCTGCGTCGCAGCGTCAACGGCCTTCGCAGCCGCCCCCGCCTGCGCAATGTCCGCATTGACGGCCTCAATGGCTCCGTTCAGAGCCTGCTGCCGCTGATCGACCACCTCCTGGGTCTCAAATCCTGATTTCACCAACGTCGTTGCCCGGTCAAGTTGCTGCTGGGCCAACACCACCAGGGTTCTATGTTGTGCCAGAGTCGCCATCGACTGCCGGACGGTCTGCTGTGCCTGCAGCACCAGAGCCTGAGATTTGCGCAGCGAGGCCTCGAGGTCCTGAGTGTCCATGACGGCCACGGTTTGAGACGCCTCCACGACGTCACCTTCGTCAACGTTCAACGTGGCGATCCGGCCGGCGAATTTTGTATCTATATCGATCTCATCGGCTTCCAGCCGGCCGTTGCCGAGGGCGATGCCGGCGGGTAGCCCGGGTGGGCGGTGCAGCCACCAGTACCCGGCGCCGCCGCCGAGAATGAGGATACCAGCGAGAAGCAGGACGGTCCTCAGCCAACGCCACTTCCGGGGCTCAGGCGCCTTGGCTGGGATCGGGGCCGGAAGGTTGGGTGTAGGAGGGATGACGGCCAGCGCGTCCGACGCCGGCGTGATCGTTGGCGTTGCCGCGAGCTCTGTCTTGATTTGGTCAGCCATAGACAGTGCGGCTCGGTTGCAGGCTCACGCGGACGCGTCCTTCGCTGTTCAGCATGGTTCGATGATAGGGCGCCTGGCATTACGACGGCAGAGTCGGAAAATACTTACTTCCCGACGACACTGGTTCTTGGCATCGTTCGCGATACCGCAGCGAAGTGCGGGTCCTGTCCGTCGTTCCGATCGTCTCGCCGCTCAGTCAGCTGCGGGGATTTGCAGCCTGCCTCTCGGTCGCGTGGGTCGCGGATATGTCCGCGGGTTGCGAAGGAGGAGGCGACACAAGATCGACCTCGGGCGGAACCCCGGTACCGATCGTTGCCGCGACGGCGTCGTCTATCGTTTCGAGCCAAACGAACCGCAGACGGTCGCGGGCGCTCTGCGGGATGTCGTCGAGATCGCGCCGGTTGCGTGCCGGCAGCAGGACGGTGTCGATGCCGGCACGGGCGGCGGCTATGACCTTTTCGCGGATCCCGCCGACTGGCAGAACCAGACCGCGCAGGCTGATTTCTCCAGTCATGGCCGTGGTCGGCGGCACCACGCGGCCGGTCATCAGCGAGGCGAGGGCTGTGAACATGGCGACACCCGCCGACGGCCCGTCCTTCGGCGTGGCACCGGCCGGAACGTGAACGTGCACGTCGCTGTCGGCGAAAAGCGTCGCATCGACCCCCATCGTCGCCGCCCGCGTCTTGAGCAGGCTCATTGCCGCCTGCACGCTTTCCTTCATCACGTCCCCGAGTTGCCCTGTCAGTATCAGCTTTCCGGTCCCCGGGACACGGTTGGCCTCGATGAACAGGATGTCGCCGCCGACCGGTGTCCAGGCCAGGCCGGTGGCGACACCCGGCATAGCGGTATGCTGCGCCACGTCGGCATCGAAGCGTGGCGCCCCAAGAATGGTGATGACCTCATCTGCAGTGATAACAAGATGCGGCACTGCCCCTGGTCCTGCGTCTTGTGGCAGACTGATCGTAGCCCCCTCCGCGACACGGACAGCGACATTGCGGAATATGGCACCGATTTCGCGCTCCAGGTTCCGCACGCCGGCTTCGCGCGTATAGCCATCGATCAGCAGATTGAGCCCGGCATCGTCCAACACGACCGAACCGGCCGGCAGACCGTTCCGCAGCAACTGGCGCGGAATCAGATGGAAACGGGCGATCGCGACCTTCTCCTCGGCGGTGTAGCCCGATAGTTGCACCACCTCCATGCGGTCGCGCAGCGGACCGGGGATCGTGTCCAGCACATTGGCGGTTGCGATGAACAGCACGCGGCTGAGGTCGAACGGCACGCCGAGATAGGCGTCACGGAACGTGCCATTCTGCTCTGGGTCGAGCACTTCCAGCAGCGCGGAGGCCGGATCGCCCTGGAAGCCGCCAGCGCCAAGCTTGTCGATTTCATCCAGCATGACGACCCCATTGCGCTCGCCGACGCGCCGCAGCGCCTGGATGACGTTGCCTGGCATGGCCCCGACATAGGTGCGGCGGTGCCCGCGGATTTCCGCCTCGTCATGCACGCCGCCCAGGCTAACCCGGACGAATTTACGCCCGATCGCTCGGGCGATGGATTGCCCCAGCGAGGTCTTGCCCACGCCGGGCGGTCCGACGAAGCACAGGATCGGGCCGTGGCCTTCCGGATTGAGCTTGCGGACGGCCAGAAACTCAAGAATGCGCCGCTTGATCTTGTCGAGGTCATAGTGATCCTCGTCGAGGATCCGGCGGGCGCGACCGATGTCGATCGGCTCCTCCGCCGCCAGAAGCCACGGCAGTTCGGTCATCCATTCGAGGTAGGTGCGAACCATCCCCGCCTCCGCCGCGCCCTCTGGCATCCGTTCCAGCCGCCGCAGCTCCCGCCGTGTCTGGACAGCGACCTCCTCCGGCATGCCGCTCTCGTCGAGTTTGCGCTTGAGGTCATCGAGGTCCGGCGAGGTATCGTCCGCCCCGCCGAGCTCCTTCTGAATCGCCTTTAGCTGCTCGCGCAGCATGAACTCCCGGTTCCGCCCCTCCACCGCCTGACGGGTCTGCAGCCCGATATCGTGCGACAGCTTGAGCACCTGATAGCGGTAGGCCAGCCGGGTGATGGCGAGATCAAGCCGTGGCAGCAGATCGACCGTGTCCAGCACCTCCTGCTTCTCCGCGGGCGAGACGTCGAGCAGGCCAATGACGTAGTCCGCCAGCGCGCCGGCCGCGTCGATCGAGCGGATCGTTGCCGACAGCTCCGGTGGCGCCTGCTCGATCAAGGCGAGGATCGCCAGACTGCGTTCACGCACCTGATGAACGCGCGCGTCGATCTCCGCGCCGTGGCCCTCCGGTTCGGCGATCCGCTGTACGGTCACGGTCGGATGCGGTGCGTCGTCGACCACCGCCTCGATCCGGACACGCCCGACACCCTGCACGATGGCGTTATGCGAGCCGTCGCGACCGGTGAAATAGCGCAGCAGCCGCGCCTCCGTGCCGATCGGGTGCAGGTCGTCGAGGCCAGGTGCGTCGACGAACGGTTCCCGCTGCAGCACCATGACGACATGCTGTTCGGTGCGCGCGGCATCCTGCAGCGAAGCGGCCACCACCGGTCGGCCGATCGCAAGCGGCATCACCGTGCCCGGCATCAGGACAGCGTCCATCATAGGCACGAGGATCAGCGCCGCTGATGCGCCGGTTTCAGCTTCGGTCGGCTCCATTGCGGCGTCCATCAGATGAGCCTCTTCAAGGTCAGGAGGAGGCAGCCATCCGTATGGTCCTGGCCGACGAGCTGATAAGCACCGTGCGGCAGCGGCACGCGACGTTCGAACCGCCCATGCGGCAACTCGATGCGGTGAACGCGGGCTGGCTCTTGTAGCCTCGGCCAGCGCCGCATTCCTCTGACCGTCAATTCGCCGTTGCCGACGACGCTTTCCATCTCGTCCGACCGGACGCCGGGAAGTGCTACGATGACGAGCAACCCGGTTTCCGTCTCAAGCACGTCGACGGGCGGCTCCCAGCCGGTCTCGGTCAACTGAAAGACTTCCCGCTGCCGCCGTTCGGCGGGCGCGAATACGGTCAACGTTTCCGACCACATGATATCAAAGCCGGAGCGCGGCATGCAGTGTCCTTTCCTGCTGTTGCTGGGCCGAACATATGAACCCCAGGTCGCAGCGCGATTGTGATGCGTCGGCTTTGGTAAAGGAATCTATCCGCCGGTGCCAACACGCCAGGATCGGAAACTACTTATGTCGTATCACCGGGCAGGAGCCAGCCCCCAAGTCAGTGCGCCGCGTTCGCACACGGCTGGGCCTTTCGGCGCAGCCAGGCGTAGCTCGACCTCGCGCGCTCCTGCCGAACCGGCATCTCGATCATCCGAAGAACCGGCGGCAGTGCAGTGCGGTTGTTCAACGGTCACTTGGCCTGAAAGTCCAGCACCACGCGCGATGGCACTTCGCCGTGCTGCAGCCGGGTGAACACATCGTTGATCGCCAGTAACGGCTGCAACTCGATATCCGCCTTGACCTTGCCCTGCGCCGCGAACGCCAGCGCCTCGGCCATGTCCTCGCGATTGCCGACGAACGACCCGCGCACGGTGATGCAGTTCGCCACCACGTCGAACAGCGGCAACGGAACATCGCCCGGCGGCAGGCCGACCAGGACGCACGTCCCCCGCTTGCGCGTCATGCCCACACCCTGCTTGAACGCGCTCAGTGAGACCGCCGTGATCAGCACGCCATGGGCGCCGCCGTCGGTGCCCTTCCTGACCGCTTCGACCGGGTCCCCGTGCTTTGCGTTCACCACCATGTCGGCGCCCAGCCGCGTTGCGTGCGCCAGCTTGCCGTCGTCGATATCGACCGCGCATACCTGCAGGCCCATCGCCTTGGCATACTGGATCCCCAGATGCCCAAGGCCGCCTGCCCCGGAGATGACGATCCACTCGCCCGGCCTCGCCTCCGTCTGCTTCACGCCCTTATAGGTCGTGATTCCGGCGCAGATCAGCGGCGCGGCCTGTTTGGCACCCAGGCCGTTCGGAATATGCGCCACGTAGTTGGGGTCGCCGATCATGTATTCGGCAAAGCCGCCATTCTTGGTGTATCCGCCGAATTCCGCCTTGGCGCAGACCGTTTCCCACGCCGTCAGGCAATATTCGCAATGGCCGCAGGCCGAATACAGCCACGGCACGCCGACCCGTTCGCCCTCCTTCACCGCCGTGACACCAGCGCCAAGGGCCACGACCAGGCCGATGCCTTCGTGGCCCGGCGTGAATGGCGGGTTCGGCTTGACCGGCCAGTCTCCGTTCGCGGCGTGCAGGTCGGTGTGGCAGACGCCGCAAGCCTCGGTCTTGATCAGTATCTCCCCCGGTCCGGGCGTTGGAATGTCGTATTCGCGGAATTCCAGCGCTTTGCCGAACGCGACGACGACGGCGGCGTGCATTGTCTTGGCCATTGGTCAGTCCTTGTTCGAATTGAAATCAGGCAGCTGCGGACAGGCCGAGGCCGCGAACGGCCTCGATCATCTTCACCAGCACGGCCTCGGCATCGCCATAGACCATGTTGCAATTGTCTTGGTAGAACAGTGCGTTGACGATGCCGGCATAGCCTTTGCCCGCGCCGCGCTTGACGACATAGACCTGCTTGGCCTTATCGGCATTCAGGATCGGCATGCCGAAGATAGGCGAGGATTTGTCGGAGCGTGCAGCCGGGTTCACCACGTCGTTGGCCCCGATGACGAGTGCCACGTCGGTGGTGACGAAATCGTCGTTGATGTCGTCCAACTGAAAGATCATGTCGTAGGGCACGCCGGCCTCGGCCAACAGCACGTCCATCTGGCCGGGCATGCGGCCGGCCACCGGATGGATGGCGAACCGCACGGACACTCCGGCCGCCAACAGCAGCTTCACAAACTCATAGAGCTTCTGCTGCGCCTGCGCGACGGCCAGCCCGTAGCCCGGCACGATGATGACCGATTTGGCATAGCGCATGAACGTCCCGGCATCCGCCGCTTCGGTTGGGCGCAGGCTGCCCTTGATGTCGGCCTGCTGGTGTTTCGGGGCCTCGCCGAAATTGGTGAACAGCACATTGGCCACCGATCGGTTCATCGCCTTGGCCATCAGCAGCGTCAGCAGGATACCCGCGGCACCTACAACCATGCCCGCGATCATCAGCGCCGGGTTCTGCAGCACATAGCCTTCCAGGCCGACCGCAAGGCCGGTGGCCGCGTTGTAGATCGAGATCACGACCGGCATGTCGGCGCCGCCAATCGGCAGGGTCAAAAGGATGCCGAACACCAGCGCGCAGGCGAAGAACAGGCTGATGAGACCGAACAGGCCAATCAGCGGGTCGACACCGCCGGCCATCGCCGCGGCAAGATATAGGCCGACCACGAGCAGTGACCGCGAAGGCGCCCAGATTGAATACCTGCTGGCCAGCAAACCGCATTGGCTGATTGAGCACGCCGGCCAGCTTCGCCCAGGCGATCGCCGAACCCGACATCGAGACGGCACCGATCAGCGCGCCCAGTAACGTCACGATCAAGCGTCGTCGCGTCGTGTGTCCGGTTGCCGAACAATTCGACCGCCGCGATCGCACCGGCCGCGCCACCGCCCATGCCGTTATAGATCGCCACCATCTCCGGCATGGCGGTCATCGCGACCCGCTTGCCGGCCCACCATGCCGCGCCCCCGCCGATGAGCAGGGCAACGACGGCCAGGCCGCAATTGACCAGCAGATGCGGGCGCGCGTCCGCGGCGACATCGAAGACGTAGAGGAAACTCGCGACGACCGCCACCAGCATGCCGATGCCGGCGACAAGAATGCCGGAAGACGCCGTGACGGGCGACGACATTCGTTTCAGGCCATACATGAACAGGAAGGCAGCCGCGAGGTCAGTGGCACCGATCGCCAGCGACGGCAGATTCGTCAGCAAGATTGGCATCTCAGTGCTTCCGGGCTCGGTGCTGAGATCCGTGACGGCCTGCCACGTGCTGGATTTTGGCCTTCGCCGGGCTGCCGCTCGGCTGGAACATCGCCAGCATGCGATGGGTCACGGCGAAGCCGCCGGCGGCATTGCCCGCACCCAGCAAGACCGCGAAGAATCCGATGGTCTGTTCCAGCACGGTGGTGGCGTTCAGCAGCGCGAACAGCCCGCCGACCACGACAATTCCATGCACGAAGTTGGAGCCCGACATCAGCGGCGTATGCAGAATGGCGGGCACGCGGCCAATGATCACCCAGCCGGCGAAGGCGGCGAGCATGAAGATGTACAGCGCGACAAAGCCGGTGATTGGGGATGCCATTCTGATGTCCTGATCACGCGGCTTTCGGGGCCGATTTGGGGGCGGGAAGGTCCGCCGGACGGGCCGTGTCGTTGCGGCGCTCGCCGGCGTGGGTCAGCACCGTCTTGGCCAGGATTTCGTCATCCCAGTCGATGGTGACGATATTGTTCTTCATCATCAGAAGCAGCAGGTTGTACTGGTTGCTGGCGTAGAGTTGGCTGGCATCCTGGGCGAGCAGCGACGGGACGTTCAGCGGGGCGGCGATGGTGACCTGACCGATCTGGATCGTTTCACCCGGCTTGCTGTCCTCGCAGTTGCCGCCGCCCTCGGCCGAGAGATCGATGACGACGGCGCCGGGTTTCATGCCGGCGACCTGTTGGCTGCTGATGAGCTTGGGCGAAGGCCGTCCGGGGATGGCGGCGGTGGTGATCACCAGGTCGGATTGCTGGATATGCGCCGTCAGCACATCGGCAACCTTGGTCTTTTCCTCAGGTGTCAGTTCGCGGGCGTAACCGCCCTTGCCGCGCGCATCAATCCCAGTATTGACGAACGTAGCACCGAGCGACTGGGCCTGCTCCTGGGTTTCTGGCCGGACGTCGTAGCCTTCAACCACCGCACCCAGACGATGCGCGGTGGCAATGGCCTCCAATCCGGCGACGCCCAGCCCCATGACAAGGACCTTGGCCGGCCCGATGGCCCCAGCCGCGGTGGTGATTTTTGGAAGAATGCGGCCCATGTGCGTGGCGCCGAGTTGCACCGCATAATAACCGGCCAGCGCCGACTGGCTCGACAGCGCATCCATCGACTGCGCCCTGGTGATGCGCGGCAGCGTTTCCATGGCAAAACAGGTGATCTTCTTCTCGACCAGGCGTTTGACCAGTGCCGGATGAAGTCCTGCGTAGATAAAGCAGATCAAGGATGGCGTCCGGCTTCATGTCATCGATGACCGAGAGAGCCGGCGGCTGCACGGCCAGCACCACGTCCGCATCTTCCAGCAGCGCCTTGCGGTCTGTGGTAAAGGCGACGTCCGCATAGGCAGCGTCGGTCAGCCGGCTGGCGTCCCCTGCCCCCGACAGCATATGGATCCTGGCCCCCAACTTGATCAGCTTCGGCACGACCGAGGGGACCAAAGCGACCCGCCGCTCATGCGGCTGGGTCTCCTTGAGCACGGCGACATTCACATACATGGTCGTTCCTGTGCCGGTCGGGGTTTCGTTGTCACACCGGCGCTTCGGCCACCAAGGTGCGGACCAGTTTCTTGTTGACGAATTCCTGGATCCCCATGTCGCCGAGTTCCCGGCCGTAACCGCTGTCCTTGATGCCGCCGAACGGGAGTTCGGCATCGGACCAGGAAATGTTGTTGATAAACATCATTCCGGTCTCGACGCGGCTCGCGACGCGCTTGCCGCGCTCGATATCCTTGGTGAACACCGACCCGCCGAGGCCGAAATCGGAATCGTTGGCGAGGGCGATCGCCGCATCCTCGTCCTTCACGCGGAAGAACATGGCAACCGGCCCGAAGAACTCGTCACGGAAGGCTGGGTTTCCCGGTTTCACGTCGGTCAGGATGGTGGGTTGCATGAACGCGCCGGGCCGGTCCAGGCGCTTGCCGCCTATCAGCACCTTTGCCCCGTGCGCCACCGCGACATCAACCTGTTTCATCAGGTCGACCGCGGCGGATTCGGTGGACAGCGGACCGAGGGTCGTCGCCTCGTCCTTGGGATTGCCGGGGACCAGCGCCGCCAGTGCGGCTTGAAATTTGGCCAGGAACTGGTCGGCTATGGGCTCGACGACGATGAACCGCTTGGCGGCGCAGCAGGTCTGCCCGTCATTGTACATCCGCCCCCAGACCGCCCATTTGACGGTGTGGTCGAGGTCGGCGTCCTCCAGCACGATGAACGCGTCGCTGCCACCCAGTTCCATGGACGACGGCTTCAGATTCTGCCCGGCCCGAGCCGCGATGGTGCGCCCGGCCGCTGTGCTGCCCGTCAACGCGACGCCCTTGATACGGGGGTCGTCGATGATGGTATTGGACTGCTCGTGCGAGATCAGCAGGTTTGTGTAGAGACCTGCGGGTGCCCCGGCATCGAGGAACAGCTTCTCGAAGGCGATGGCGCACTGCGGAACGCAACCGGCGTGCTTGATCACCAGCGTGTTGCCCGCCATCAGATGCGGGCCGGCCACGCGTGCAAGCTGATAATACGGGAAGTTCCAAGGCTCGACACCGAAGATCACGCCGATCGGGCTGCTCTCCATATGCGCTTCGCCGGCAGTCGGATTGAGCTTGACGGGGGCCAGGAACCGCTCGGCATTCTCGGCATAGTAGGCGAGGATCTGCGAGCTGAATTCCACTTCGCCGCGCGCCTCGGCAATGCGCTTGCCCATCTCCATCGTCATGATCTGAGCAAACCGTTCGGCTTGCTCATGCAGCAGGACGGCGGCTCGGGCGACGATTTTGGCACGGTGGGCATAGCTCGTGCGCTTCCAGGTGACAAAACAGGCCGCGGCTGCCGCAAGCTTGGCCTCCAGCTGAGCGTCGCTGATGTCATCAAAGGTTTTTTCAAGATGGTTGTCGAATGGGTTGATACTTTGGTAGGTCATTGCTTGGTCCCTCTTCCACCTATTGTTCGAAAGCCGCACTGACACCGGAATGCTCTTCGGCTCTTCGGACGTTTGCGTTGCTGAAGAATGGGTGGAACTGATGCTGCGGGCCAGGGTCGGAAAGTACTCATGCCTGCTGTCGTCTATGCAGGAACGGCAGCCTTGGGGTTAATTGCCTCGCCCTGTGTGAGTAGTTTCCGACCCTGCCGGCGGCAGGCCGCACGCTTTAGGCCTATTTCCATCACCGGGCGGATGTTCCCGGTTTTCGGGCGTTTGCGTTCAGCAACCGGGGAAAGGGTTTGATGATGCTGTTGGTTAAGTCCACGCTTAAAGGCTACGCCGTCGAGGCGAACGATGGCAGCATCGGCAGCGTCGTTGACTGTCTTTTCGATCAAAGAAACTGGAAGCTGCGTTGGCTGGTCGTTGACACCGGTGGCTGGCTAACCGGGCGCAAAGTATTGATCCATCCGTCGGCTTTTGCCCGGCCCGACATTGAACACTCGCGTCTTCCTGTCCACCTGACGAAAGCTCAGATCAAGGCGAGCCCGGACAGTTCAACCGACTTGCCGATCTCGGAGCGGATGGAACAAGGGATTTACGGCTATTATGGCTCGGACCCTGAATGGGGTGGTGGCGGCTATTTCGCCGGCTACCCGGGCCTCGCCCATGGTGAGACCGAGTTGCTTGACAGACCCGGTTCCCGGGACCGGACGGAAATGGGCGAAGGAGATCCCAACCTGCGCAGCATGGCGGCCGTCAAAGGATATCATGTGGAGGCCACGGACGGCGCAATCGGCCATATCGAGAACTTCATTATCGACGACGTCACCTGGGATGTCCGCTACCTCATCGTCGACACAAAGAATTGGTGGTTCGGCCAGCATGTTCTGATATCGCCTTTCGCTGTAAGACACATCAATTGGTTAGAGCGGAACGTGCTGCTGGACGTCTCGCGTGACCGCGTCAAAAACAGTCCGCCATGGAAGCCGCTCGACCTGATCGACAAGTCCTATCAAGAGCGTCTTCATGGTTACTACGCGTGGCCTGGCTATGGCTTCTAGTCCGGGAGGCGGTGATACAAAGCCGGTGTTTCGAACTGTCAAGCTGTTCGATCTCGGTCTGGCGCCTGCCTTCATCCAGGATGCGATTCGCCCAATCGCTGTCGTTCACCTCAGCAAAGTGGAGGGATGCGCCATCTGGGAAGTCACGGTCGGCACGTACGACTGGCAAGATGCGGCGGAGGAATGGGCGTTGCACCGCTGGCTTCGCGAAAACGGGGCGGCAGAAGGAGAGAATGTTCTGCTGCAGTCGGACGACCTCACATAGGTCGGACTGCGGTGGTCTCTCATCTTGCCCATCGGGCAACCACGTCGCCCGCGGGGAGTACGGAGCCTGATCGCCGCCCGAACCGGCGAAAAGACCTGTATTTCACCGAAACGAAGACGGCCCGCTCCTGCCCAGGAACGACACCGGGGTGCTGGGGGCGAATGGCGGGCTGCTTTCGACCTCCAGCCTTGTTCTTGGTGTCGCAGCAGTGCTCGGAAATCGCGATGCTGTCCTGATCACCGGAATCGCGGGCGGCGGTATCTGTCGGTTCGTCCTGTGATCTCTGAAGCAATGAAATAACGGGAGACGATATGAAAGACCAAATCCTGGCCGCGATCGGTGAAACGGGGTTGCAGCCCGCGGCGTCGCTGAACGCGGGGCTGGCGGCGAACGACCGGATAAAATATGCGTTCTCGCTGTTGCAAATGGCGATCGACCACGCCGAACATCCCAAACAACCGGTGGCCTCGCTGAGACAGGAGCGCATCGGCTGCGGCATCGATGATCCCGACCTGGACACCGTGGTCGCCGAAGCGCGGATGGTCGGCGGCGTATGCCGCGTCCCCGGTGCAGGTCGGATCTTTGCCCGCATCGTCGACGACATGCGCCTGATGGCCGCGCCGGCGCTCGCCGCACATCCAGACGGCTTTGCGACCCGGGTGGACGCGCTGCTGGGGAGCATGCCTGCGACCAAAGACGACCTGATCGATCCAGCCGCCACGTCGGCGATGATGCAAGCCGGGCGTGGCAAGACCGACAGCCTGCATCAGCTGGTCATGGACCTCCACAAGCAACTCAACGCCCTGCAGGTGGAGATGGCCGAGGAGACGCTGGACGGCGCTGCCGCCTATGGCCTGACGCAAGCCGACCGGCCATTGGTTGCCGCCTTCATGGCCGGTCTCAATCGCACCGCCCAGTTGAAGTTCACCCATCCGGGCCTGGCCACAACCGCCACCCGGTCGATGGGACGGTTGGTCATTCAGAACGATATCGGCACCACCGACGCGCATGTCATTGTCATTCACGTCAAGGATCTGACAGTCAGCGTCACCTATACCGATGTCCACCCGGAACGTCTGGCGTTCTTTCAGGAAATGCTGAAGCCGCACGGCGTGACGTGGGAGCAGCAGCGAACTGCCGTATTGGCCGCCGGCGCACCGTTCTATCTGGCGACCGGCAGCATGACCGCGGCCGATGATGATGGCTGCCGTGCCTATCTGAACTTTCTCGGCTCCCGCCTGGTTTTCCTCATCGACTGGAACCGGGCGCGCAAGCAACTGCGTCAGTTCCTGCGGGGACCCGATCGTGTGGCACTGCTGCTGTCCGCGGCGGAAACCGACATCGGCCATCGTGGCTTTCTGGAACTCGGCGGTGCCCGGCTGGTCAACCAGGCGATCGAGGCCACCGCTGGATCATCGATGCATTTCGGCGACCGGCTGTGCGACGTGCTGGGCGATGCCGAGACGCGGGCCTTCCTGACCTTCGTGTTTCGAACCGCGACACAGGGGCTTTTGTCAGGCGCCTCGCAAGCGTTGATCCACGATCGCATCCGGGTGACGCTCGCCACGCATTTCAGCAATGAGGAACAGCAACTTCTCCGTGTCGCAGCGGATCACGCCGGCTTGATCTTCGAACTCGCGACCCTGGTGCGGGACGGTGTGCAGGCCGATGCGGATGGTGCGGGAAAGCGGGCGAAACGGGCGCGCCGGTTCGAGCACGATGCCGACCAACTCGTCATCGAAACGCGGGAGGCTGTGCGGCGTCGCCCCGACTTTGCAATGTTTCTGACGATCCTGGAAGCCGCGGATGATACCGCGGATGAATTGGAGGACGCGGCTTTTCTGCTCGATCTCAATGCGCTTCAAGGCAAGGCGCTGGAGGCGCTGCAAACACTCGCCGACCTGCTGGTCGAAACGTCGCAGGAATGGATCAAGGCGCTCGGGCATGCCACCCAGATCGGACGCGCGGCCGGCCGAGCGGAGACCGAGGATTTCCTGACCGCGATTGATCGCGTATCGGCGCTGGAGCATCAGGCGGACGACGCGGAAAGGGCGCTGACCGTAGCGACCGTTGCGCATGCAAAGGATTTCCGTCAGTTGCATCTGTTTACCGCGATCGGCGCCCGGTTTGAGGCTGCGGCGGATGGCTTGAAACATGCCAGTCTGATGCTTCGGGATCATGTTCTGGAGGACGTCATCGATGGTTGAGCTTCACCTGATCCTGCCGGACACCGTGCCGTCCAAAGGCGGGCCAGGAATGTTCGGCAACAAGGCGTGGAACCTTATGCTGATGGCGCAGGCTGGTCTGCCGGTGCCGCCCGCTTTCGTTCTGCCGACGTCATGGTGCCAACCGGAACAGCGGCCACTTTTGACGGAGACTTTGGACGCGGGGATCACTGCGCTCGAAACCGCGACGGGCCTCGGCTTCGGTGCGACACGGCGGCCGTTGCTCCTGTCGGTTCGTTCGGGCGCCGCCGTGTCGATGCCCGGGATGATGGAAACCGTGCTCGACGTCGGTCTTAACCTGGAAACGGTCCAGGGCCTGATCCGCTTGACCGGCAATCCACGGCTGGCATGGGACAGCTTCCGCCGCCTTGTGCAGGGATATGCAGAGGTGGTGGCGGACCTGCCGACCGCGCCGTTCGATGCGCTCGTGGCAGCGGCGATGCTGCGGGCCGATGCGGACACCGAACGAGAACTGGACCATCGTGACCTGCGGGCTCTGACCATGGCGCTGCTCGAATGCTACAGGACGCTGACCGGTAAAGCGTTTCCTACCGATCCCCGCGAGCAGCTACGGGCCGCGGCAGAGGCGGTCTTCCGGTCGTGGAATGCGCCGAAAGCGACAAGCTACCGCCGGATGAACAACATCAGCGATGACGCCGGCACCGCCGTGACGGTCCAGACCATGGTGTTTGGAAATGCTGGTGGCGCATCCGGTGCAGGCGTTGGCTTCACCCGCAACCCCGCTACGGGTGCGCGCGAGTTGTATTTCGATTTCCAGTTCAACGGACAGGGTGAGGACGTCGTGGCCGGGCGCCAGAAACTGCATGACAACGACCGGCTCCGGGTCGTGCTGCCCACGGTATGGGCCAAACTGAACGACATCTGCCACGCTCTGGAGGCGCTGTTCGGCGACGCGCAGGATTTCGAGTTCACCGTCCAGTCTGGCGCCCTGTTTCTGCTGCAGTCCCGGCGGGCCAAACGCACCGATTGGGCAGCACTGGCGATCGCCGTGGACATGGTCAGCGAGGGCCTGCTGACGCAAGCGGATGGGCTCGCGCGGCTAGATGGCATCGACCTGAAAACGGTTGTTCGCACCAGCTTCGCGCCACCTGTGTCCGCCGTGCTGGCGGTAGCTCAGGTGGCAAGCATTGGGGTGGCAAGCGGCGCCATCGCGCTGGACCCTGACGCCGTCAAACGGCTGGCGGCGGCGGGCACGCCAGCGATCCTCGTGCGGCGGGAAACGGTGACCTCGGACATTGAGGGCATGGCGTTGGCGGCGGGAATTCTGACCGCCTCGGGCGGCCGGACGTCACACGCCGCGGTGGTTGCCCGGCAGCTTGGAAAGGTGTGCCTGGTGGCCTGTCCGGATCTGGAGATCGACATGGATCACCGCCAATGCCGGATCGGCGGCACAGTCCTGCACGAGAACGATTTTCTGTCGCTGGACGGCAACACCGGCAGCGTTCACGCCGGTCGGCTCGGGCTGGTAACCGAACGGCCGGAGCGGGCACTGAAGGTCATCGCCGGATGGCGGCTTGCCGCGGCGGCATGACGCCTGAGTAGTATCCGAAACTGCCTCACGACATCGAAAACAAACCCTGCGCGACTCTACCCCTTCTGATCCGCCTCGAACAACGCCATCAATTCTTCAGTCGCCTGCTGCGTGCTTTGGATCAACTGCTTTTCGTCGCGGTAGATTGCATGCATATCGAGCAAATTCTGTTCGTCGTGTGATCGAAACAACTCCACTGACCTCGCGGCGTCCTCAGGTGAGATCCCCAATGCCAGCAGCGACTCCTCCGCCATCTTCAAACTGGAGTAGAAAGTCTCGCGGACGAGCCCGTCTACATGGCGATCCATCAGCAGAAATGCGTGCCGCCGATTGCGCGCCCGCGCCATGACCTTCAGATCGGGAAAAGCCCGCTTGGCCACTTCGACGATCCGCAGCGCATCTTCCGGATGATCAAGCGCGACGATCAGCAGCTTGGCCTGCTCGGCCCCGGCCGACCGCAACAGGTCGACCCGGGTTGGATCGCCAAAATAGACCTTGTTGCCGAACCGGCGGACGACATCCACTTGGCCGAGGTCCCGCTCCAGTGCGGTGAAAGGGATCCCGCGCATCCGCAGCACACGGCCGATGATCTGGCCAAAACGCCCGAAACCGCAGATGATAACAGGGGCGTTTGCCGCCTCGATGGTGTCGTAGTCGGGCACCGGTTCAGCTTCCAACCGAGGGATAACGAACCGCTCGGATAACGCGAACAGCACCGGTGTCGCGGCCATCGAGACGGCGGCGACCAGCGTCGCCATCGCCGCGCTGCCGGCGTCCAATGCGCCCACCGCGACGGCGGCGCCGAACAGCACAAAGCTGAATTCGCTGGCTTGCGGCAGGGCAAGGCTAAACCGGACCGCGTCGGCGCAGCCTTGTCGCGATAGCAGCGCGAGGATAAAGCAGACGATGGTCTTCGCCAGCAGCAGCGCCGCGGCCGCTCCGGCCAATAGCGCCGGATGTGCGTAGGCCAATCCCAGATCCGCTGACATCCCGACCGAGATGAAGAAGAACCCAAGCAATAGCCCCTCGAACGGGGCGATATCGGCCTCCAATTCGTGCCGGTATTCCGACTCCGACAGCAGCACGCCGGCCATGAACGCCCCGAGCGACATGGAAAGCCCGGCCAGCGCGGCGATGTAGGCGGTGCCGGCCACGATCAGCAGCGACGCCGTGGTAAAGATTTCGCGCGTCCGCGCACCCCCAAGGGCGCGGATCAGCGGCGGTATCACGAAGCGGCCGCCAACCAGGATGACGGCGATCGCGACGGCCGCCCGGGCAACGTCGTGCCAGGGGACATGGTCCGGCAGTGTTCGTTCCGCCAATAGCGGCACCAGGGCGACCAGCGGAATGAACGCCAGATCCTGGAACAGCAGCACCGCGAACCCATCCCGTCCCGCTCGGCTTTTCAGCAGGTCGGCCTCGGCCAGCATCGGCAGCACGATCGCGGTGGAGGACATCGCCAGTCCGGCGCCGAGCACGATCGCGCCGGCCCACGGGATGCCGACCCCATGGGCCAGGACCGCTAGCACCGCGGCGCTCAGGACCACCTGCGCCGATCCGAGGGCGAACACCGCCCGCCGCATCACCCAAAGCCGGCGCGGCCGCAGTTCCAGCCCGATCAGGAACAGCAGCATGACCACGCCAAGCGACGCGATATCGGCGATCTGCCCGACGTCGCTGACCAGCCCGAGGCCGGACGGGCCGATCGCCACGCCCGCCAGCAGATAGCCCAGCACGCTGCCCAGGCCGAACCGCCGTGTCAGCGGCACCGCGATGGTCGCGGCCGCGAGCAGGACGACGAGTGTCGGCAGCATCAGTAGCCGCGCTCGATATCGTAACGGTTGGGCAGAGGCCGCCCGTCTCGCAAGGCGCGCAGATTGTCCAGGAAGATCTCGAGACTGTCGCTCGTTGTAGGTCGCGGGATCGTCGGCGGAGGTGTGCGGGCTGATAATTAGGTTCGGGGTCGACCACAGCCGGTGACCGGGTGGGATCGGCTCCGGGGTGAAGACATCCAGCACCGCGCCGGACAGGTGCCCCTGGTCGAGCAGGTCGCACAGCGCGTCCTGGTCGAGCAACTCGCCACGGCCGATGTTTACCACGCCGGCGCCGGATGGCAGACACTCCAGCCGCCTTCGGCTCATCAGGCCGCGCGTGGCCGCGGTCAGCGGACAGGCAAGGACGAGGAACTCCGTCTCCGGCACCACGTCATCCAGCGCGTCAGTGCCGACGACCCGCACGCAGGCGGGATGCGGCGCGGGATTGGCTCTGACACCGGTGACCCGCATGCCGAAGCGCGAGGCTTGCTCCGCGGTGGCGCCGCCGAGCGTGCCTAGGCCGATCACCGTCAGGTTACGGCCAGCCAGCACCGATCCCCACAGCTTTGCGCCAAACACCCTGCCGCTGGTTGGTCACCATGGCGGGGAGCCGGTTGGCCAGCATCAGGATCGACATGATGGCGAACTCGCCTGACTTCGCGGCATGGGTGCCGCGGTTGTTCAGCAATTCGACCCCCGGCGGCAACCAATCGAATGGCGCCAGCCGGTCGAGGCCCGCGTTCGTCAGAAAAATCAGCTTCAGGTGGGGTGCAGGGCAAGGGAACAACGCCTTGATGACGCTGGCGTCGGCGATCAGTGCCTCGGCGTCCCGCATTGCGGCGACGAAATCGGCCGGGGTGACACCTATGCTGACCACATGCCCGGCGCCGATATCGGGGGCCTGCGCGGCGGCGGCCTCCCACATCGCCCGCGTAAAATCGAACAGAGGATCGTTATCTGGGTTCTGCAGATGGATGCGCATGGCAGGGAGCCTGCCATAGCGGCGAACCGGTGGCGATGCTGTTTTGAGTGGCTTGGGTAAGTGCATCAGAGCGGGTGCGCGAAAATTATCCTTCTGCAGGAGGATGCAGCGACGCATGGACCATTTTCAGCCCAATTCCGCAGGCTGAAAATGGTCCAGACCGTCTTACTAAGCGATCGCGCCATTCAATCCTTGGGGGAAGAACCCGTAATCGCCACTGGCGCCCCCGGCGTAGACGATATTCAGCACTTGCGTCGTCGTGCGGCTGAACGCGAGCGCGTTAGCGTCGGTTGGCGTTATGTTGGCCAGGCCGTACATGACAACGCCTTGATCGTCATTCGCACCGGATAGTGCTGCGCGAACCGCCGAGATCGCCGCCGTGGCGGGACCTTGGCCTTCTCAAACAGCACCGTGCGGATATTCGCAGCATGATATGCTTCGACCGCGAGAATGCCCGCCGCGGCCCCGAGGTAGGACCTTGGACTGGATCAGCGGCGCGGCGCCATTATAGGCGGTTACTCCGACGTCTTCGAAGACATATGCGCCCAACAGGAAACTTACGTCGTCCGCGAACGGATTAAATGTCTGCCCCGCCTTAATCAATCCGGCTGCGACCGCCAGCGTGTTGAAGCTGTTGTAAAGGTCGATCGTTGGACGAGCGACGGCCGCGCTGCCTAGTGCCGACCGAAGGAACTGGACGTGGGCATATTCATCAGTCGGAGATCCTCTTGGCGAATTGCTGGATGGTGGAGGACTGGAAGGGTACTGCTGCTCCGCCGATGACATTGCCCGTGGTTCCCACGCCGTTGATATCGGTGCTGGCAAGGCCGGTCCCGTTGACAGCGAATCAGATAATATTCGGCCTCCAGATACTCCAGGTTCAGGGCGAAGTTTAAAATATCCGCGTCACTCGGGGTGCCGTTGGCCTGCGCCCGCGTTGGACCAAAAAGCCCTAATCCGGAAGTCGCGGCGAACGCTGTTCCCAGCCCAGCATTACGAAGAAGCTTACGGCGATTGGATGTTAGCAGTTTTGTGCTGATTTCGTCGAAATCTGGCATTAGCCTGAACTCCCGGTTCATTTTGACGTGACTGTGTATCTGCTGGGCTTTATTGGCCGAAAGCGACATCACAGCCTCTCTACGGAGGCTTACCGGCGATGGATTACAGATGAAGTCAATAAATTGGTCACGAAACCGTATTCGGGCAGTCAAGCGCGAGTCGGGACTAGATAATAGCGAAATTGTTTCATTTCTCTGCTACATCCCGTGACCGGACGCGTCCGGTCAGCCAATTCACATCCACCGCGATACGCCTGGGACCAGCCGCGAGCAGGATCGTCCCGCCAGTTGATCCTCCGTCCGGCATGAACACCACCTGCGACGCACTAAGCGTTTCTTCCGGCGGGAGCTTCCAGGCTGTCCCACCGTCGACCGAAAATCCTCCGGCCGCGGTGACGACCGAGACCGTGCGGTCCTGCGCGATCGCGCGCGACCGGGCCAGTCGCAATCCGTTCGTCAACGCTCGGACGGTCGCGTCCGTGTTCAATCCAACGCTGCGCCAGGGTTGTTTGACCAAGACCAGTCCAGCAACCATTGCCATGATGACGATCACCACGATCATCTCGAGCAAGGTGAAGCCTGCCTGCGTTCCTTTGGCCTTCACGTAATGACCCGGCGGGTTACGGCAGCGCACGCACAACAAAGCCGCCGGACAAGATTTGCACCTCAAAGCCTCGGGATATGCATTGCTCGATCGGGCGGTCTCCGAACCGGAGCGTGTCGAACGGCGCGACCAGCACACAGACCTGGCAACGCACGAAGCGCGGGTCGGCAGTGGGCTGTTCAGTCACCAATCGAGGATCAACGTCGGCATAGTAGTCCCCGGCGCGGACCTGACGACTGATTTCGTCCACCACCGACGTCTCCCGGCAGGCGGGACCGCGTTCGGCGGCAAGGCCGGGCGTCACGGCAAGCAGCAGGAGAAGCGTCGCAGCCATCCGTCGCATCAGAATCCCCCCAGCAATCGGAGCAGATCCTCGGCCAAAGCGCCGTGCATTCGCACCAGCCAGAAGGCCAGCGCGATGCAGGGGCCGAACGGGATCCGCGTGGTGGATGTCATGGATCGCCCGGTCAGCGCCAATCCCAAGGCTGCGAGCAACCCCAGCAGCGCGCTGCCCAGCACTATCAACGGTAACGCGGCCAGGCCGCACCACGCGCCGGCAGCGGCGATCAGCTTGGCATCGCCTCCGCCTAGCCCATCCCAACCGCGGAGGCGGCGGTAGGCGGCGGCCAGGCCGCGGAATGACAAGTAGGCTAAGATGGCGGCGAGACAGTGGTCGGTCAGCGCGTCGGGATCAAAGGTCAACGTCGACGCCAGGCCAGCCAGAACGAGGGGCAGAGTCAGCACGTCAGGCAGCAGGAAATCGGTCCAGTCGATCCATGCCAGGGCCAGCAAAGTCCAACCCAACCCACAGTCAACCCAAACACGGTCGGGATCGGGATCGACCAGCACCGCCCACAGCGCGACCGCGGCGGCGGCCAATTCCACCGCCGGATAAAATAGCCCGATGGGTGCCCGGCAATATCGGCAGCGGCCGCGAAAGACCGCAAAGCTGACCAGCGGCACAAGGTCGAGCGCGCCTAGCCGCGTGCCGCAGTGAGCACACGCTGAGCGCGCCAAAGCGACAGGCGCGCGGCTAGGCAGGCGGATAATCAGGACGCCCAGAAAACTGCCAACAAATGGCGCGGCCAACAGCGGCCATGACCAGGCTGAACCGAACCAATCTATCACGCGTATCCCTTCGCGGAATGGTGGATCGCTGACCTGTCATTTGCCTGCTATCACACCGGCGAACTATGCGGACAAGCACGTCAGGAATGCGGCCCCAAATGGGAACCACCGTCACCGATCACCAGCTTGACGCACTCGGCGACATATTGCTGCGCCAGGGCCACTGCGACCAGAGGACGCTGGAGCGTGCCCGGCGCGTCGCGGTCGAGTTCGATCAACGCCTGGATGCGGTCCTGCTCCAGTTGGGCCTGGTCTCGGAACGCGGACTGGCCGACGCCTACGGCAATTTGCTTTCCATTCCGGTCGTCTCGGCCGACCGATATCCGACGTTGGAGCCAGTGCTGCCGGACCGATTGAGCGCGGAGTTCCTGCGGCACACCCGAGCGGTTCCGCTTGCGGCTGACGCTGAAACGGTCGTGCTGGCTGCCGCGGATCCGCTCGACCCATTCGCCCAGGCGGCCGTCGCGGTCGCCACCGGCTTGCGCGTCCGGCTGGAGGTGGCGGTGCCGATCGAGCTGGAAGCCGCGCTGAACCGGCTTTACCCGGAGGAAACCTCGACCGCCCCGGCCGCCGAAGCCCCGATTGAAGAGGACGCCGAACGGCTGAAAGACCTTGCCAGCGAGGCGCCGGTGATTCGCCTGGTGAACCTGCTGATCACTCGCGCCGTGGAGACGCAGGCCTCCGACATCCACATCGAACCGTTCGAGGACCGGCTGCGCGTCCGCTACCGCTATGACGGAGTGCTGCACGAGGCGGAGGCGCCGCCACGGCAACTCGCGGCAGCGATCACTTCACGCATCAAGATCATGGCTCGTCTAGATATCGCCGAGCGGCGGATGCCGCAGGACGGGCGGATAAAGATGGCGGTGCGCGGTCAGGACGTCGATTTCCGGGTGTCCACGATCCCGTCATTGCACGGGGAAACGGTGGTGCTGCGAATCCTCGACCGGTCCGCCGTGGTGTTCGACTATGCTCGGCTGGGGCTGGCGCCGGCGGTGATCAGCAAGCTGGGGTCAGCGCTGGAGTTGCCCAACGGGATTGTGCTGGTGACCGGGCCGACCGGCAGCGGCAAGACCACCACGCTCTACACCGGGCTGTTGGCACTGAACGCGATCACGCGAAAGATCGTCACCGTTGAAGACCCGATCGAGTATCAGCTCCAGGGGATCAACCAGATTCAGGTGCGCTCGCAGATCGGCCTGACCTTCGCCAGCCTGCTGAGGTCCATATTGCGCCAGGACCCCGACGTCATCATGGTCGGCGAAATCCGCGACGGGGAGACCGCGCAGATCGCCGTGCAGGCGGCGTTGACCGGGCATCTGGTGCTCTCGACGCTGCATACCAACTCCGCCGCCGCCGCCGTCACGCGGCTCCGCGACATGGGAGTCGAGGATTACCTTCTGACGGCGGTGCTTCGCGGGATCATGGCGCAGCGCCTGGTGCGGCGTCTGTGTGCAGACTGCCGCCGGCCTGAACCGGCGCCTGGCGAATTGGTCCAACGTTTTGGTCTCGATCGGCTGACATGCGATCGACCAATCATGCTGTCGCGTGCCGTCGGCTGCGCGGCGTGCCGGCAAACAGGGTATCGCGGACGAACCGCTATCGCCGAGTTCATGCAACTCGGGCCCGAGATCGAACGGCTGATCTTCGCGCGGGCGGACCATGCAACGATCGAGCGCGCCGCCGTCGCCGAGGGCATGCAGATCATGTTCGAGGCTGGTCTCGCGGCTGCGCTGGCGGGTGAGACAACGATCGAGGAACTCACCCGCAGCATCCGAGCCGACGCATGACCACCTTCCGGTACACCGCGATCGGTGCCGGTGGCGAACGCCTTGCGGGCCTGATGGAAGCAGCAACTGCGGCGGAGGTTATCGTCCGCCTGCAGCGCCAGGGCTCGATGCCGGTCCGCGCCGAACCGGCGGACAAGGCCTCGCGCTGGACGGGGCTGTTGCAGATGGACCTGCAGGGCCGCCGCGGATTGCGCAAGCAGGACGTTGCCGACCTGATCCGCGAGCTCGCGACGATGCTGACCGCCGGGCAGGATCTGGATCGCGCCCTTCGCTATATGCAGGAGACCGCCCCGAAACGGATTCGGCCCACCGTGACCGGGCTGCGCGACGCGGTCCGCGACGGCAGCCCATTGTCGGTCGCGATGTCGCGCTACCCAACCACGTTCCCGGCGATGCATGTCGGTATGGTGCGTGCGGGGGAGGCCGGCGGCAATCTGGGGCCAACTTTGGCGCGGATCGCCGATCTGCTGGACCGCCAACGTGCGCTGGCCTCCACCGTCACCTCGGCGCTGATTTACCCGGCCGTCTTGTTCGTGGCGATGATCGGCGCGGTTACGCTTTTGCTCACCGAGGTGCTGCCACAGTTCGTGCCGATGTTCGAGCAGAGTGGGGTCGCTCTGCCGGCTTCGACCCAATTTCTGATCGCCGCGGGGAACTTCGTCCAGGAAGACGGGCTGTTTCTGCTGCTGGCGATTCTGGTGCTGATCGTCGCACTCCGATTTGCACTGCGGCAAGCACGCGTGCGTCTGGTCGTCGATCGCATCATCCTGCGCCTGCCGATTGTCGGCGGTCTGACACAGGAAGTGCTGGCAGCTCGATTTACCCGCGTCCTCGGCACCTTGCTGCTAAACGGCGTCGCCTTGATCCCAGCGCTCGCGATCGTGCGCGATGCGATGGGCAACCACGCGGCGCGGTCCGCGGTCGAGCAGGCCAGTGTTACCGCCCGCGGCGGCGGATCGTTGACCCGCGACCTGGAAGCCGCCGGCGTGTTCCCGACCCGAGCGATCCACCTGCTGCGCCTCGGCGAGGAAACCGCGCAGCTTGCCGCCATGGCCCTGCGCGCCGCGGATATTCACGAGGAAAAAACCCGCCTCGCGACGCAGCGCCTGACTGCACTATTGGTCCCGGCAATGACCATCCTGATGGGCGTCGCCGTCGGTGGCATTGTCGCCTCCCTGATGACCGCCATGCTCAGCCTGAACAACCTGGCATCCGGATGAGAGGCTTCACCCTGCTGGAAGTGATCATCGCGCTGATGATCGCCGGCATGGCGGCAGTGGTGCTGTTCGAGGCGGCCGGAAGTGGTCTGCACGAAACTCAGACTGCCTCGATGTACGATCAGGCCGTTGTCCGCGCAAAGTCGCGCTTGGCCGCCGCGACCCACGGCACGAAGCTCGCCGCCGGAGACTGGCGCGGCGATGACGGTGGCGGCTTTCGGTGGCGATTGCACGTGGTCCCCGTCGCGAGCGCCTCGCTGCGGCCGACCGGTGTGGTAGGCCCTCGCGCTGCCGCGTCCGTCCCCGTGGTGCTGTATGCCGTCAGCGTCTGGATCGGCTGGAACGACGGCGGCTCCGAACGAGACGTACGGCTGGACACCGAACAGGTCGGCGGATGAAAGCGCGGGCGTCAGACGGGTTCACCCTGCTGGAGATCCTGGTCGCCTTGGCAGTGTTCGGCTTCTTGTTGGCCGGCCTCAGCCAGACTGTTCGGTTTGGCCTTACCGCCTGGCGTCAGCACGCCCGCCTGTCCGACGGTAAAGCCGACCTGGATGCGCTGGATCGTACCCTCAGATCGGTGGTGGAAAACCTCGCGCCGGCCGAGGACGCAGCGCAGGTCCTCAATCGAGGGATCGGCCGATACCTTGACCGGCGTCACCCGCCTTCGGCTGCCACGCTCGGGGCTGATGCCAATGCGCGTTGAGGCCGGTGTGGCGGTTTCCGGCACGCGTCTGGTGTTGCGTTGGCGTCCCTATCATCACGCCGTGCCGTTGGGGCCACCGCCCCCACCGACGGAAACGGAACTGATCAGCGGCGTGACCCGCCTCGGGCATCGAATATTGGCGGCCGCCCGGAGTTTGGGTTGCCAAATGGCATGAGCCGGACCTTCCGTTGCTGATCCGTTTCCGCGTGACCTTTGCCGGCTCATCCGCACAGCGATGGCCCGACATCGTGGTCGCCCCGCTGTTGTCTCGGCCATGACCCAACGCCAGCGCGGATTCGCATTGCTGATCGTCCTATGGACCGTAGGGTTTCTCGCGCTGCTTGGGACGCAGATTGTCGCGGCCGGGCGATCGGATACCCAATTGGCGGACAATGTGAGGCAAGAAGCGTCCTGGAAGCGGCGGCGTCCGGCGCCATACAGAAAGTGACTTTTCTGATTCTGGGTGCAAAAGATCCTCGGTTCCAGACTTACGGCGTGATGTCCGAGGTCCGCGTCAGCGAAACGCCGGTTCTGGTCCGCGTGGAGAACGAAGGCGACCGGGTCAATCTCAACACCGCGTCGGCGGTCGTGCTGCGATCTTTGATCATCGAAGTGGGTGGTGCGCCGGGTTTGGCCGATCGACTTGCCGCCGCGATATTGGACTGGCGCACAGCGGGGGCTAATGCTCGGCCGCGCGGCGCCAAGGCGGCTGACTACCGGGCTGCCGGACGTGGCTATGGTCCGCCCGGCACACCGTTTGAAAGTGTCGGCGAACTGGCGGACGTGCTGGGAGTCACTCCGGACTTGTTCGCTCGCCTGGCTCCACATCTGACGGTACTGACCGACGGCGACCCTGACTTGTCGACGCGCGATCCCGTGGTTGCCAGGGCTCTGACCGATGCGGCCGGAGTAGCCGATGCTTCTGTAGCAGCTCAGCAGGCTGCGGATTCGTTGTTAAGAATCACTGCTACCGCCATTGGGCGTGGAGCCGCTCGGTATTCGGTTGTCGCCGTTGTGTCCGGAGACTTTCAGAACTCGACGCCGCGTGTGAGCGTCCTGTTACGCGAGCGTGGCACGGCTTTGACAAAAGACGCTGTCGCGAAGCTGGATGGGCGACCCAGGGAGGTGGTCGAATAGAGCCAGGCCCGACGGAAACCAGACATTGTGAAGGTATCGGTGGATGGGTGGTAACGCCGGCCCACAGATGCGACACTTTTCGCCGCTATGCTTTTGCTAAAGCCCATCGCAACTAACGTGCGGCGTCGCGACCGATGTCGATTGCAAAATCTGCGACCCGTTCCAGTATCAGGCGTGCCAACGAGACGACACGTGGGCAGGGGTGACCGCGGATTTATGCACGTACCTGCGGGAAGGCATCCTGAATGGCCAAGCTTTGGGCATGTCTTTGTTCCACGACCGACGGCAACACGGCCAATAAATGCCATAAATGCCGCCATTGTGGCGGATTTTCTGCGTAAACCCAACGTACCTCGCGCATTTGCGCCTGCCGATCACAAGGGATTGCGTCGCGTCGGCTCGCCGGTCCGGTCCATCACAGCGGCTGGGCAGGGTGGCGGAGTGAAGCGAAAGTATGCGACAGAACATCGTTCGCAGCCGGCGTCTGCCACGATCGCTGACCCTTTTGCTTGGCCTGATCCAACTCCTTGGATGCACCCACGCTCCGCCGCCGGCGATTCCCGCATTATCTCCGTTGCCCAATGGAGCCACCGCCGCGCCGCCTCGGATTAACGGCGCGGTGGGCACGCCCGACGCCCTGCCGCCCGCGCAGATCGCCTACGGCCGGCAAGACCAACCAACGCTGGAGCCGTCGGCGACCGAGGCGGGTCCGGGGAACATCAGTCTGGACTTCGCAGATACCGACATCCGGGAGGTTGCGGCGCAGATCCTGGGATCGATCCTGAAGGTGAATTACACGATCGATCCCGCGATTCATGGCACCGCCACGTTGCACACTGTCCGGCCATTGAACCGCTCCGAGCTGGTGCCGACGCTGGAGTCGCTTCTTGCGCAGAATGGCGCGGCTTTGGTTACGAATGGCGGGCTCTACCGGGTCGTGCCGGTCGCCCAGGCCATCGCGACCGCCGCCAGTGGCGCCGGGACAGCGGGGGCCGTGGTAGTGCCGCTGCAATATGCTACTGCCGAGAACCTAGCCAAAATCTTGCAGCCCTATGTTGGCGAGGGTGGCAAGATCGCGGCCGATCCGGCTAGGAATGCCTTGCTTATCTCCGGCGAACCCGGCGCGCGGGAAGGACTGATCGGCCTCGTGAAGGCATTTGACGTGGATGTCCTGGCCGGACAATCCTACGCGCTGCTGCCGGTTGGCAGCGGCGACGTGAAAGATCTCGCGTCAGCCTTGCAAGATGCGTTCAGGGGGCAGAACGGCGGCAGCTTGGCCGGATTGATCCGGGTCATCCCATTGTCTCGGATCAATGCCGTATTGGTGGTCTCGTCACAGCAACGATATATCGACGAAGCGCGAAGAGTATACTCGCTCATCGACCGCGCGCGCCGGCAGACGTTGCGGAGCTGGCACGTGTATTACCTGCAGAACAGTCATTCCGAGGATGTGGCGTACGTGCTGCAACAGGCATTCACGCCCGGCAACGTTACTGCCCAACCCACCAGCAACACCCGTTCGCAAATGGGACAATCGATGGGGGGCGGCACCATCGGAAACGGCGGCGGCGGTGGTGGCGGTGGCGGTCTTGGCAGCGGCTCCAGCGGTTCGCTTGGTCGGTCCAGCCTTTCCGGCGGGATCAGCGGCGGAAATTCGGGATTCGGCGGCGGAAGCTCGGGGCTCGGCGGCACGCAGCAAACTCCCCCGCCGTCTGGGCAACAGCCGCCGCAGCAGCAGCAGCAACCCGCACAAGGTGCGAACCCGCTGCTGGGCGGGTTGGAGCCCGGTGGCTCTGAACAAGGAACCGATGCGTTACGCGTGATACCGGATGATCAGAACAATGCCGTCCTGGTCTACGGAACCGAACGTGAGCTGGCCACGATGGAAGCGATGCTGCGCAAGATCGACATACTTCCGTTACAAGTACGGATCGACGCGGTCATTGCGGAGGTGACGCTTAATGATAATCTTCAATATGGCACACAGTTCTTCTTCAAGTCCGGCGGCATCAACGGCATCCTGAATACCGGCCCCTCGCAGACGACGGTCGCCAACGCTGGGGCCGCCACGTTGAACATGACATTCCCCGGCTTCTTCCTGGGCGGGTCAGGCAACGGGGGCGCGCCCTTCGCGATCGAGGCACTGCAGCAGGTGACGACGGTGCACGTGTTATCGTCGCCGGAGCTCATGGTGTTGGACAACCAGCCGGCCCGGCTTCAGGTCGGCGCCGTGGTTCCCTATCTCAGCCAGTCGTCGCAGAGCACCATCGCCACCAATGCTCCCATCGTTAATCAGGTCAATTACCAGCAGACCGGCGTGATCATGGAGGTCACTCCGCGGGTCAACAGCGGAGGACTCGTAACGCTGGACGTGATGCAGGACGTGAGTAGCGTCGAGACAGGCGTCATCACCACGCCGGGGGTCAACTCGCCGACGTTCAATGAGCGAAACGTCACGTCCCGGGTCGTGGTGCAGGACGGTCAAACGGTCGGCCTTGCGGGTCTCATCACCGATTCGGCGTCGTTGGGCAATCAGGGCATCCCCTGGCTGAAGGACGTGCCGCTGCTCGGGCTGCTGGCGGGCAATCAGAACAACACGAGGACGCGGACGGAATTGCTGATCCTGATCACGCCGCATGTCATCCACGATCAACGCGATGCGCGGGCGCTGACCGAGGACTTGCGCGATCAACTGATCAATGCGGCGGCGGTGCCGGGCTTGCTGAACAATCTGCGCCCCTCCGGCCAGTCTGACCCATCCGCTCGCCTGCGGAAACAACTGCAACTGCAGCAATAACTATGGATTGCAGATCTCCTGATCGCCACCGGTTCCCGATGGACCCTCCGAACACAGGTCGTAGTCATGCCCGGCTCGCGCGGAAGGATCACGATAGACGTATTGGTGGTTCCACGGATCGACCGGGACATCGCCTTTAACATACGGCCCGTTCCAACTGGGAACCTCCGTCGGCCGCTCCACAAGCGACCGCAGGCCTTGATCAGTGCTTGGGTAGGTCCCGGTATCCAGTTTGTACATGTCCAGGATGGACCCGATCCGTTCGATCGACTGCTTGGCTATCGAGGTCCGGGCGCTGCCAAGCTGGCGAAGCACCGCCGGCGCGACAAGGCCGATCAGCAGCCCGAGGATGGCGATGACCACAAGCAGTTCAAGCAAGGTGAAGCCACGGTTGTCACGGCGAAAGCGATTACGCATGCGTTGCCAATCCGGTTGAAGAGACACGATGTTCTATCGCGTCTGACGCCGCTTACCGCTGAACAACGTTTCGGCAGCGTCCAGCACTTTTTGCTGATAGGCGGCACCGAACCCCGGGGTATGGGAATGGTAGAACCCGATCGCAATCATCAGGTTACCCTGCGCCTCGCTCAGATAGGCCCGCATGATCGCGGCCGCGGCCGCGATATTGAAACAAGGATCATCGAGTAGCCGATCAGCCACGGCCTGCGCCGGCATATTGGCAAATCGAGCCAGCGGTTCGACCCAAATGCTGTTGATCTGCATCAATCCCAGATCGGTGGTGCCATTGGCGTTGGGCTGGACCAACCCCGGCCGCCCCCCTTCAACCGCCTGGATCGCGGGCAACACGCGTGGCGGCAAATGGTAAAAGGAAGCGGCGGCGGCCATGCACGCCAGGAATGGAATGCTCATGTCAGTCTGGCGGCATTAGTCAGCCCGGCGCCGCACATAGCGTGCGCGCACTCAGGCCCCGACAACATGGTGCATCCGCGTCTCCCCAGATCCGTGCCGGACGATGGTGGAGCTGAGGGGAATCGAACCCCTGACCTCCTCATTGCGAACGAGGCGCTCTCCCAACTGAGCTACAGCCCCATCGCCGGCTCCGCGGCGCTTGTATACCGCCGATTGCAAGCCGCCCTAATGATCGGAGCGTTCATCCAAGTCAAGCAGTGTCAGGAAAAGTTACCGCGCCGCCAGTGTCTCCCAGACATCCCCTGAGGGTGGCAGCCCCAGGATGTGCCGCCTGTGCCACAGCGCATAGAACAGCAGCTTCCAGCAGGCAAACCCATGCCGCCAGCGCCGGATATCTCGAAACAGCGCTTCCACCTTCTCGGGATAGGCGATCTCTGCTACCCCTGGTTGCGCCGCCACGAGCGGACCCAGCCGCGTCCCCTGAACCTTGATCCATTCACCGACTGGGACGGTAAACCCTGATTTCGGCGCGAACGGTTGCGCCGCAGGCTGGTTCTTCTCCAGCCATTTGCGGAGGATCCACTTCCCGATCCCGCGGCGCAATTTCATCGCGTCGGGCAACTGGAACGCGGCGGCCATTACGCCCCGATCCAGGAACGGTGTGCGTCCTTCGACTCCATGCGCCATCATGCAGCGATCCAGTTTCAGCAACAGGTCGTGCGGCAGCCAGTCGGTCATGTCCAGCGCCTGAGCCGCCGCCAATGCGGACCGTCCGCCCTCCGACGCTCGGATTTCCGCTGCTGCCATGCCATCGCGCCAGGTGGTCGGCGTCGCACGCAGTACCGGAACTTTGTCGAAGCTGCCGCCGGCCCACATCGTCCGGCCGCCGCGCCACCAGGGCAACGTGGCCTGCCGGTAGCGCTTGTAACCGCCGAAGATCTCGTCACCGCCCTCGCCGGTCAGCACGACCTTGACGTCTTCCCTGGCACGCCGGGCGAGAAACCACGACGGAATGATGGCGTAATCCATCGTCGGGTCGTCCATCGCCGCGACGATCTCCGGCAGATGCTGCCAGACCATTTTTTCCGACACTTCTATCGGTTCGTGTCTCGCACCTACAGCACGGGCAAGGGTCGCCGCCTGCTCACGTTCGTCAGCGGCGCCGGGCGCGTCGAACCCGGCGGTAAACGCCAGCACAGGCTCCTCATTCAGCCGAGCCATCAGGGTGATCAGGGTCGCGCTGTCGATGCCGCCGGACAGGAACATTCCATACGGCACATCGCTGCGCTGATGCAGATCGACACTCTCCATCAACGCCTGATCCAGCCGCTGCATCGCGGTTTCCTCGCCGATCTCCTCCGGCGGCGCCATCGGGATCGGGTTGATCTGCCGCCGCTCCAGGATGTGCCCGTCGGAACAGGTGATCGTCTCACCCGGCAGCACCCGCTGAATGCCCTCAAAAATGGTATCCGCGCCGGTGGTGAACTGAAGTTGCAATAGCTCCTCCACCGCC
Organism: uncultured Alphaproteobacteria bacterium; assembly: GCA_963778125.1. GTDB lineage: Bacteria > Pseudomonadota > Alphaproteobacteria > Acetobacterales > Acetobacteraceae > Rhodopila. The sequence goes on from CAVZTH010000049.1 coordinate 49,059, forward strand.
GCCGGCCGTACCACGCGCTTCACCAAGCCGGCTTCGAGCAGCGCCTGAGGTTCGGAGGCGAATGCCAGACCTCCCTCGACCGTGGCGACATACAGCGGTTTGATTCCGATAGGGTCGCGAGACAGCGTGACGGTTCGGCGTACGCGCTCGTGAATTGCGATTCCATACATGCCACGAAGCTGCTTCGCGTAATCAGATCCGTCGCGCAGCCAGAGATGGAGAGGCGGTTCGCAGTCGCTGTTGGTCGCAAAACTGACACCGGGCAACGATTCGCGAAGCTCGCGGTAGTTATAGATTTCCCCGTTTGCCACCAGCGTTGCGGAGCCAGAAAAGAACGGCTGATCGCCAGTGACCAGGTCGATGATCGCCAGCCGGTTATGCAGCAGCGCGACCCGGCCCATCACCGCGTGGCCACTCCCGTCCGGCCCGCGGTGATGCAGGGCTCCAATGAGTTTAGACAGCACTCTTGGATCTGGCGGCGGCGCGCCGGGGGACAGGAGCAGACCAGCAATACCGCACATTATATAGAGTATCTCCGAATCCCCGACCAACCGAACAGCCGGCGCGGCCTTGCACCGTGCATAGAGCATGGTCCCGCCGGGCGGAACGTCCATTCGGCGGCTCGCGGTTGAGCTGACGGAACCTGGTCATGCCGTGCACCCCTCCCGTCATGCACGATTCCGACATAGCAGCGGCCTTGACCGCTTGACTCGGTCCAAAGGGGCTTCTAGAGATCGCGCCCTCGGCTGATCCAAGGGTTTCAGGAGCTATTCCTGACGGGACGGTCGTCGGTTCGCAGGCAAACGACGCATGCGGCGCCGCCCACCCAGTCGGGTTGGGCTTAGGCCGTCTGCCTCCGTAACACCGCTGGATGGGATCGTCCCCATGCCGGTGGGTTTTGTCTGTTAAGCGGCGATTGGCGCAAATCCCCCAGGCGAAGCACGAACGGAGAAGAGAAAGAGGTCCATGCCGACCATCAACCAGCTTATCGCCCATGGGCGCGAACGGCCAAAGTCCCGGAACTCGGTTCCGGCCCTGCAAGGCTGCCCGCAGAAGCGCGGCGTCTGCACGCGTGTCTACACGACGACGCCGAAGAAGCCGAACTCCGCGCTGCGCAAGGTCGCGAAGGTGCGTCTGACGAACGGCTATGAGGTGGTCAGCTACATTCCGGGCGAAGGCCACAATTTGCAGGAACATTCGGTGGTTCTGATCCGCGGCGGACGCGTGAAGGATCTGCCGGGCGTTCGCTACCATATCCTGCGCGGCGTGCTGGATACCCAGGGCATCGCCAAGCGTCGTCAGCGCCGGTCGCTGTATGGCGCGAAGCGGCCGAAGTAAGGGGGCGACCGCATGTCTCGTCGTCACCGCGCCGATAAGCGCGAGATCCTGCCGGACGCCAAGTTTGGCGATGTCGTGCTTAGCCGTTTCATGAACGCACTAATGTACGACGGCAAGAAGTCCGCCGCCGAGGGCATCGTCTACAACGCCCTCGATGTGCTGAAGCGGCGCGGCGGCGCGGCCGCTGATCCGATTCGCATGTTCCATGAGGCGCTGGACAACGTGAAGCCGGCCGTCGAGGTGCGGTCCCGCCGGGTCGGCGGCGCGACCTATCAGGTGCCGGTCGAGGTCCGGACGGAGCGGCGTCAGGCGCTGGCGATCCGTTGGATCATCGATGCCGCCCGCAAGCGCGGGGAGCATACGATGCAGGATCGTCTTTCCAACGAATTGCTGGATGCGGTGAACAACCGCGGCTCAGCGGTGAAGAAGCGTGAAGATACCCATCGGATGGCTGAGGCCAACAAGGCTTTCAGCCATTACCGTTGGTAGGCGCGGATAGCGCTTAGAGACTTAGGCAAGGGCAACTCAACAGGTCCCGTTCCGGATCTACGGAGATTACGATGGGTAAGGCGAAATTCGAGCGGAACAAGCCGCACTGCAACATTGGCACGATCGGCCACGTCGATCATGGCAAGACGTCGCTGACAGCCGCCATCACCAAGGTGCTGGCGGAGACCGGCGGTGCCACCTACACGGCCTACGACCAGATCGATAAGGCGCCGGAAGAAAAGGCCCGCGGCATCACGATCTCCACCGCGCACGTCGAGTACGAGACGAAGAACCGCCACTACGCCCACGTCGATTGTCCCGGCCACGCTGACTATGTGAAGAACATGATCACCGGCGCCGCACAGATGGATGGCGCGATCCTGGTCGTGTCCGCCGCCGACGGCCCGATGCCGCAGACCCGGGAGCACATCCTGCTCGCCCGTCAGGTCGGCGTCCCGGCGCTGGTGGTGTACCTGAACAAGATCGACCTGGTGGACGATCCCGAGCTGGTCGAACTTGTGGAGATGGAACTGCGCGAGCTGCTGTCCTTCTATGAGTTTCCTGGCGACGACATCCCCATCATCAAGGGCTCGGCGCTGTGCGCCCTGGAAGGTACGCAAGCCGGAACTCGGCCATGACTCCGTCCTGGAGCTGATGAAGGCGGTTGACGCCTACATCCCGCAGCCGGAGCGCGCCACCGACCGTCCGTTCCTGATGCCGATCGAAGACGTTTTCTCCATCTCCGGCCGCGGCACCGTGGTGACCGGCCGCGTCGAACGCGGCATCGTCCGGGTCGGCGAGGAAGTCGAGATCGTCGGGATCAAGCCGACGGTGAAGACCGTCGTGACGGGCGTCGAGATGTTCCGCAAACTGCTTGATCAGGGTCAGGCCGGCGACAACATCGGCGCACTGTTGCGCGGCACCAAGCGTGAGGACGTTGAGCGTGGCCAGGTTCTGGCCAAGCCCGGCAGCATCACGCCGCACACCCAGTTCAAGGCGGAAGCCTACATCCTGACGAAAGAAGAAGGCGGCCGTCATACGCCGTTCTTCACCAATTACCGTCCGCAGTTCTACTTCCGCACCACCGACGTGACAGGTGTCGTGTCTCTGCCGGAAGGCACGGAAATGGTAATGCCGGGCGACAACGTCTCGATGTCGGTCGAACTGATCGCACCGATCGCGATGGACGACGGTCTGCGCTTCGCGATCCGCGAAGGTGGCCGCACGGTCGGCGCCGGCGTGGTCGCCAGCATCCAGAAGTAAAAGGCGAAACACGGCCGGCGTCACGCCCGTACCAAGATCCCCTTGGCGGACGGGCGAGCGCCGGCACTCGTTTCGGCGGGAATTTGAGAGCGAACGATGGACAACCAGAATATCCGCATCCGCCTGAAGGCCTACGATCACCGCGTGCTGGACAACAGCACGAAGGAGATCGTGAACACGGCCAAGCGCACGGGTGCCCGGGTTCGCGGACCAATCCCGCTGCCGACCCATATCGAGCGGTTCACCGTGAACCGGTCTCCGCACGTCGATAAAAAGAGCCGCGAGCAATTCGAAATTCGAACGCATCGCCGGCTGTTGGACATTGTTGAGCCAACCCCGCAGACGGTGGACGCGCTGATGAAGCTCGACCTCGCCGCCGGCGTGGATGTTGAGATCAAGATCTAGAACCATGCCCCAACCCCTCCGCACCGGTCTGCTGGCGAAGAAGCTCGGTATGACCCGCATATTCAAGGACGATGGCACCCATGTGCCCGTCACCGTGCTGCACCTTGACCAGGTGCAGGTCGTCGCCACGCGAACCGAGGAAAAGAACGGCTACACGGCCGTCCAGATCGGCTACGGGAAGGCGAAGGTGAAGAACGTCACCCAGCCTCAGCGCGGTCACTTCGCCAAGGCGAAAGTCGAGCCGAAACAGAAGCTGGTGGAATTCCGTGTAGCGTCCGATGCGCTGCTCGAGCCCGGCGCCACTCTGTCGGCCGCGCATTTCAGCGCCGGCCAGAAGGTCGACGTGTGCGGTACCTCCAAGGGCAAAGGCTTCGCCGGAGGTATGAAGCGGTGGAACTTCGCCGGTCTTGAAGCTTCGCACGGCGTATCAGTCAGCCATCGCTAGCCTGGGTTCGACAGGTAATCGGCAGGATCCCGGCAAGACTTTCAAGAACAAGAAAATGGCCGGCCACCTCGGCGTCGAGCGGATCACCACACTCAATCTCGAAGTGGCGGCCGTGGACGCGGAAAAAGGCCTGTTGATGATCAAGGGTGCCGTTCCAGGAAGCAAGAACGGTTACGTGCTGGTGCGTGACGCGATCAAGGGCGCGCGTCCAGCAGATGCGGCCTATCCGGCGGCGCTCATTGAAGCGCCGGCGGCGGGCTGAGGAACAGGCAGATGCAGGTCGATATCATCACGCTTGAAAACGCCTCCGCTGGCAGCGCCGACTTGCCGGACGAGATTTTCAAGATCACGCCCCGCCCGGATATCATGGCGCGGGTTGTTCATTGGCAGTTGTCCAAGCGCCGCGGCGGCAACCACAAAGTCAAGGGGATGGCGGAAGTCTCCGGCACGACCAAGAAGCCGTACAAGCAGAAGGGCACAGGCAACGCACGTCAGGGAAGCCTGCGTTCGCCGCAGTTTCGCACGGGTGGCGGCGTCCACGGTCCGGTCGTGCGGTCTCACGAGTACAGCCTGAACAAGAAGGTGCGCCGGCTGGGGCTGATGTCCGCGCTGTCCCAAAAACTGGCCGAGAACAAGCTGGTCGTCCTGGACGATGCGAAGACTGCCCCGAGGACCGGTGAATTGGCCAAGAAGATCAAAGCGCTCGGTTGGACGTCGGCACTTATCATCGATGGCGCGGTGGATGAGGGTTTTCAACGCGCCTGCCGCAACATCCATCGACTGGATGTGCTGCCGACGATCGGCGCCAACGTCTACGATATACTGAACCACGACGTTCTGGCGATCACCACCGCCGGGCTCGAAGGTCTGAAGGCGCGCATCAATGGCGCCCCGGCCGCAAAGAGATCCCCGGCGCAGAAGAGGCCGCCGAACCGCCCGTGGCGGGAGAGGCCGAAGCGCCTGAGACAGGAGAGACGGCATGACCGCCGCACCGAAGAAGCCGCTCTCACGGGAGGCGATGTACAACATCATCCGTGCGCCGCTGATCACCGAGAAGATGACCATTCTGTCCGAGAAGAATCAGGTCGGCTTCAAGGTCGCCACCGACGCGACCAAGCCGGAGATCGCCGCGGCGGTCGAGGCGCTGTTCAACGTCAAGGTCACTGTCGGTGAACACGCTGATCCAGAAAGGCAAGACCAAGCGATTCAAGGGACGTCCGGGCGTGCGCTCGGATCTCAAGAAAGCCATCGTGACGCTGGCGCCCGGCCAGTCGATCGATTTCACCACCGGCCTCGTATAGAGCACCGAAGATGGCGACGAACTAAATGGCACTCAGGCAATTCAATCCGGTCACGGCGAGCCTTCGCGGCACCGTTCTGATCGACCGCTCCGAGCTGTGGAAGGGCAAGCCCGTCAAGGGGTTGACCGAGGGACAGCACAGCCATGGCGGACGCAACAACCACGGCCGCATCACCAGCCGGTTCCGCGGCGGTGGGCACAAGCAAGCCTATCGCGTGGTAGACTTCAAGCGCCGGAAATTCGACGTGCCGGGCGTGGTCGAGCGGCTGGAGTATGATCCCAACCGCACCGCGTTCATTGCGCTGATCAAATACCAGGATGGCGAACTCGCCTACATCCTGGCGCCGCAGCGGCTGAAGGTTGGGTGACCAGGTGATCGCCGGGAGCCGGGTGGACATCAAGCCGGGCAATGCGATGCCGCTCGCCGCCATCCCGGTCGGCACGATCATCCACAATATCGAGATGAAGGTCGGTGCCGGCGGCAAGATCGCCCGGTCCGCCGGCACCTTCGCGCAGTTGGTCGGCAAGGACGCCGGCTACGCCCAGATCAAGCTGATGTCGGGTGAACTTCGCGTCGTGCGGTCCGAGTGCATCGCCTCGGTCGGCGCGGTGTCCAACCCGGACAACATGAACCAGAAGGTCGGAAAGGCCGGCCGCATGCGCTGGCTGGGGTTCAAGCCACACAACCGCGGCGTCGTCATGAACCCGGTCGATCACCCGCTGGGCGGCGGCGAAGGCCGCAGCTCGGGCGGCCGTCATCCCGGTCTCGCCGTGGGGTCAGCCGGCCAAGGGCTACAAGACGCGCGGCAACAAGCGGACGGACAGCCTGATCATCCGCCGCCGGAACAAGGGTAAGTAAGATGGCGCGTTCCGTATGGAAGGGGCCGTTCGTCGACGGTTACCTGCTTGCAAAAGGCCGAGACTGCGAAGGCATCGTCGCGCAACGAGATCATCAAGATCTGGTCGCGCCGTTCGACCATCCTGCCGCAGTTCGTTGGCCTGACCTTCGGGGTCTACAACGGCCACAAGTTCCTGCCGGTGCAGGTGAACGAGAACATGGTCGGCCACAAGTTCGGCGAATTCTCGCCGACCCGTACTTTCACGGGTCACGCGGCCGACAAGAAGGCGAGGCGCGGCTAACATGAGCAAGCCATCCCACGATCGGGGCCTGCCGGACACCGAGGCCCAGTGCATCGTCAGCAACCTGCGGATCAGCCCACGGAAGCTGAATCTGGTCGCCGCGATGATCCGTAACCTGCCGGCCGAGCGGGCCGTCGCGACGCTGACCTTCAGCAAGCGCCGGATCGCCGGTCAGGTGAAGAAGGCACTGCAAAGTGCCATCTCGAACGCCGAGAACAACCACTCACTCGACGTCGACCGCTTGGTCGTGGCGCGCGCCGAGGTGGGTCGCTCGATCGTGATGCGCCGCTTCCACGCCCGTGGCCGCGGCCGTGCCTCGCGCGTCGAGAAGTGGTTCAGCCATCTGAAGATCGTCGTCGCCGAACGCGCGCAGGACGAAGGGGGGACCGCATAATATGGGTCACAAAGTAAATCCGGTCGGTCTGCGCCTCGGCATCAACCGCACCTGGGATAGCCGCTGGTTCGCCGGCACCGACTATTCCAAGCTGCTGCATCGAGGATTTCAAGCTTCGCAACCATCTGCGCACCAAGTTGCGCGGCGCCGGCGTGTCCCGCGTGGTGATCGAGCGTCCGGCGAAGAAGCCGCGGGTGACGATCTATGCGGCGCGCCCAGGCGTGGTGATCGGCAAGAAGGGCCAGGACATCGAGGTTCTGAAGAAGGACCTCAGCAAGATGGCCAAGGCTGATGTCTCGCTGAACATCGTCGAAATCCGCAAGCCGGAAATCGACGCGACTCTGGTGGCCGAGAACATCGCCCAGCAGCTTGAGCGTCGCGTGGCGTTTCGCCGCGCGATGAAGCGGGCGGTGCAGTCGGCGATGCGTCTGGGCGCTCAGGGCATCCGGATCAACTGCGGCGGTCGTCTTGGCGGCGCGGAAATCGCACGGGTCGAATGGTATCGCGAAGGTCGCGTGCCGCTGCATACTCTGCGCGCCGATATCGACTACGGCATCGCCACGGCGAAAACGACATATGGCACCTGCGGCGTGAAGGTGTGGGTGTTCAAGGGCGAGATTCATGGCCCACGACCCGATGGCTCAGGACCGCAAGGCCGCCGAACAGGCGCCGCAGCGGTAAGTTGGAATATGTAGAAAATGCTTTCTCCGAAACGGTCAAAATATCGCAAGCAGCACAAGGGCCGCATCCATGGCTTGTCCAAGGGTGGGACCGACGCTGAATTTCGGCTCCTTCGGCCTCAAGGCCCTGGAGCCGGAGCGGATCACCGCGCGTCAGATCGAGTCCGCCCGGCGGGCGATCACCCGTGCCATGAAGCGCGCCGGACGCGTGTGGATCCGCATCTTTCCGGATGTGCCGGTGTCCACCAAGCCGGCCGAAGTCCGCATGGGCTCCGGCAAGGGCTCGCCAGAGTTCTGGGTTGCCCGCGTTGCGCCCGGCCGCATCATGTTCGAGATCGACGGCGTGACGGCGGCGATCTGGCGCGGGAGGCGCTGACGCTTGGCGCGGCCAAACTGCCGATCCGGACGAAATTCATCGCGCGGATCGGAGACGCCTGATGGCCAAGAATGCCCTCTACAAGGCCCGCGATGTTCGGGCGAAGACGCCGGATGAGCTGTCGGGCCTGCTGCTGGACCTGCGTAAGGAGCAGTTCAACCTGCGCTTCCAGCGGGCCACCGGCCAGCAGGAAGGCACCGGGCGGGTGCGTGAATGTCGCCGCGAGATCGCTCGGGTGAAAACCATCCAGGCGGAAAAAACTCGTTCCGCCGGCTAAGTCTTAAGGAGAGAGGGCGATGCCAAGGCGCGTCCTGACAGGGCGGGTGACCAGCGACAAGATGGACAAGACCATCACGGTTCTTGTCGATCGCCGCGTAATGCACCCGCTGTACAAGAAATTCATCCGCAAGTCGAAGAAGTACGCGGCGCACGACGAAGCGAACGTGTGCAAGGTCGGCGACATGGTGCGTATCGTCGAATGCGCGCCGATCAGCAAGCGCAAGACCTGGACATTGGTTGAGCGAAACGGCAGCCATCGTGGGCAGCGCACCGGAGTCGAGGCCGTCGCGGTCGCCGAAGCGCATCCGGCGCCCCCCGCGCCCGCACCGACCTCGTAAGGGAGACGGATCAATGATCCAGGTCGAGACCAATCTCGAAGTCGCCGACAATTCCGGCGCGCGCCGCGTTCAGTGCATCAAGGTGCTGGGCGGATCGAAACGACGGTTCGCCTCGGTGGGCGACGTCATCGTCGTGTCGATCAAGGAAGCCATTCCCCGCGGCAAGGTGAAGAAGGGCGACGTCCACCAGGCAGTGATCGTGCGCACCTCTTTCCCGGTCCGCCGGCCCGACGGCAGCGCGATCCGCTTCGACCGCAACGCCGCCGTGCTGATCAACAAGCAGCAGGAGCCGATTGGCACCCGGATCTTCGGCCCGGTCGTGCGCGAACTGCGTGGCCGGAAATTCATGAAGATCATTTCTCTCGCGCCGGAGGTGTTATAATGGCCGCGCGTATTCGCAAGGGCGACATGGTTCTGGTGACGACCGGCAAGAGCAAGGGCCAGCGCGGCGAGGTGCTGCGCGTGTTTCCCGAAGCCGAGCGGGCCATCGTGGCAGGGTGCTGCCATGGCGCGCCATCACACGAAACCGACAGGCATGGGCCAGCCCGGCGGGATCGTCGACAAAGAGGCGACGATCCATCTCTCCAATCTGAAGCTGATCGACCCCAAGAGCGAAAAGCCGACCAAGGTCGGGTTCCGCGTTCTGGAGGGCGGCCGCAAGGTCCGGGTCGCCAAAGCGACCGGCGAAGTGATCGAAGGCTAGTGCAATGAGCGGAACCAAAAATCCGGCCAAAGGTGGTGCGAAAAGCGGCGCGAAGACCGCCGCCGCGCGTGGCGCCGGCGGCCCGCCGGCCGGCAAAGAAGCCCAGCGCGCCGCACGACGTGTCGAGATCGTCGGCGTCGACAATCCCGTCGGCGTCGGCGCCTGAGATACCGCGGATGCAGAAGCGCTACCGCGAGGAAGTGCGGGCCGCGCTGCGTACCGAGTTCGGCTATAAGAACGAGATGCAGATCCCGAAGCTGGAAAAGATCGTCATCAACATGGGCGTTGGTGAGGCGACCGGCGATCAGAAGAAGCTGGACGCCGCGGTTGCCGAACTGGCCGCGATTGCCGGTCAGCGCCCGGTGAAGACGGTAGCCAAGAAGGCGATCGCCGGCTTCAAAATCCGCAAAGGTCTGCCGATCGGCTGCAAGGTCACGCTCCGCAAGGCGCGCATGTATGAGTTCCTGGACCGGTTGGTGACCATCGCCATGCCGCGTGTGCGTGACTTTCCGTGGCATCACCGGCAAGGGCTTCGATGGCCGTGGCAACTTCGCCATGGGTCTCAAGGAACAAATCATCTTCCCGGAAATCAACTACGACCGGGTGGACGACATTCGCGGCATGGACATCCAGTTCGTGACCACCGCGAAGACCGATGCCGAAGCGAAGGCCCTTCTCAAGGCTTTCGATATACCTTTCGCCAATTGAGTTTTTGGAAAACCGCCGATCTCCCGGGCGAGCCGGGGGACGAAGGTTCCGGAGGATCTAAACAGGATGGCCAAAACTTCCCAGGTCAACCGCAATAAGATGCGTGAGAAGATGGCGAAGCGCGACAAGTCGAAGCGCCAGGCCCTCAAGGACGTGCTGATGGACCGTACGCTTCCTGTCGAGGACCGTTTCAATGCGTCGCTGAAGCTGGCGCAGATGCCGCGCAACGGTGCGCCGGTGCGCGTTCGCCTGCGCTGCGAACTGACCGGCCGGTCACGCGGCAACTATCGAAAGTTCAAGCTCTGCCGTATCGCGCTCCGCGATCTGGCCAGCGCCGGGCAGATACCCGGCATGGTCAAGGCAAGCTGGTAAGGGAACGGCACTGATGTCCATGTCCGATCCCGTCGGGGATATGCTGACCCGCATCCGCAATGCACAGCGCGCGCGCCACTCCGTTTGTGTGGCGCCGGCGTCGAAGCTGCGGGAAAACGTTCTGGGTGTGCTGAAGCGCGAAGGCTTCATCCGGGGTTATGCCTCGGAGCAGCTTCGTCCAGGGCGTCGCGCAACTGCGCATCGAGCTGAAATACAACGAGGGTGAACCGGTCATCAAGGAGATCAATCGCGTCTCCAAGCCCGGGCGCCGCGTCTATGCGAAGATCAAGGAATTGCCGCGGGTCTATGCTGGCCTGGGTATTTCCATCCTGTCGACGCCGCAGGGCGTGATGAGCGATGCCGAGGCACGCGCTGCCAATGTTGGCGGCGAAGTCCTCTGCCGCGTGTTCTAAGGGGAAAACGCGTATGTCACGCGTCGGAAAATATCCGGTCGAAATTCCCGCCGGTGTGCAGGTTGCCATCGCCGGGGGCATGGTGACCGCGACAGGGTAAGCTCGGCGAGCAGAAGATGCCGCTTTCCGAGCTCGTCGAGGTCACGATCGATGCCAACAAGGTGGTCGTCAAGCCTCGCAGCAATGAAACCCGCAACCGCATGATGTGGGGCACGACTCGCGCGATTATCGCACTGCATGGTGAAGGGCGTGTCGACCGGCTACTCGAAGTCGCTGGAGATCACCGGCACCGGCTATCGCGCCGCCGTGCAGGGCAAGAACCTGGAAATCAATCTCGGCTTCTCGCATCCCGTCGTCTATCCGGTGCCGGAAGGGATCAAGATCACCTGCGAGCGGCCGACCGCGATCAAGGTTGAAGGCACGGACAAGCGCCTGGTCGGCCAGGTTGCCTCTGAAATCCGCGCGTTCCGCCCCCCCGAGCCATACAAGGGCAAGGGTGCGCGCTACACTGACGAAATCATCCGGCGCAAGGAAGGTAAGAAGAAATGAGCGCCAAACACGACCTCGCCGTTCGCCGCAAGAGCCGGCTGCGTTATCAGATCAAGCACAAGTCGCACGGGCGTCCCCGTCTGTCGGTTTTTCGGTCCGGCAAGAACATGTATGCCCAGATCATCGACGATACGCAGGGCCGTACCGTGGCCGCGGCCTCGACCCTGGACGCCGCGCTGAAGGCCGAATTGAAGACCGGGGCGGATAAGGCCGCCGCCGCGGCGGTGGGAAAACTGGTCGCCGAGCGCGCGCTGGCCGCCGGCATCAAGCAGGTGGTCTTCGACCGCGGTGCCTATCTCTATCATGGCCGGGTGAAGACCCTGGCCGATGCCGCCCGCGAAAGCGGGCTGGACTTCTAAGGGAATAATTCATGGCACGTGAACCGAGAGAAGGTGGCGGCCGGAGCCGAGATCGCGGCGGCGACCGCGAGCCCGATGACGGAATCATCGACAAGCTGGTCACGATCAACCGCGTCGCCAAGGTGGTGAAGGGCGGACGTCGCTTCGCCTTTGCTGCGCTGGTTGTGGTCGGCGACCAAAAGGGCCGCGTCGGTTACGGCGCCGGCAAGGCGCGCGAAGTGCCGGAGGCCATCCGCAAGGCAACCGAACGCGCCAAGCGCGGCATGATCCGGGTGCCGATGAAGGAAGGCCGCACGTTGCATCACGACGTCGAGGGTCACTACGGCGCCGGCAACGTGATTCTGCGCTCTGCCACCGCCGGCACCGGAATTATCGCCGGCGGCCCGCTGCGCGCGGTGTTCGAAACATTGGGCATCGGCGACGTCGTGGCCAAAAGCCTCGGCAGCCGGAACCCGCATAACATGGTGAAGGCGGCGTTCGCGGCGCTGCAGAAATGCGCCAGCCCGCGTTCGGTCGCCACCCGCCGTGGCAAGAAGGTGCCGGAACTGTTCGGCCGCCGTGAGATCCCGAATGCGGTCATAGGCGCCCCGCCCGCGGCGCCGGAGGCTCCGGCCAATGCCTAAGGTTCGCGTGACGCAGACAGCGTCGGCACTCGGTCGCAAGCCCGGCCAGAAGGAGACCCTGGTCGGTCTGGGCCTAAACAAAATGCGGAGCACCCGTGAACTGGAGGACACACCCTCGGTTCGCGGCATGATCCGCAAGGTCGCCCACCTGATCAAGGTGGAGGAGCTTTCCTGACATGAACCTCAACGATCTGCGCGACAATCCCGGCGCGCGCCTGAAATCCAAGCGGCTTGGCCGCGGCATCGGCTCCGGCAAGGGCAAGACCTCCGGCAAGGGCGTCAAGGGCCAGAAGGCCCGCGAGGGCGTGGCGCTGAACGGTTTCGAAGGCGGTCAGCTCCCGATCTATCGCCGCTTGCCGAAGCGTGGCTTCCACAATCACTTCCGCAAGGAATATGCGCCGGTGAACCTGGGCGCGCTCGATACGGCGATCGAGTTCGGGAAAGATCGACGGCGTCGCAGCCGATTACCGAGGCGACGTTGTATGCCGCGGGCCTGGCGTCCAGCGACAAGGACGGCATCCGCCTGTTGGGCGACGGCAAGATTTCCAGCGCGGTCACCATAACCGTCTCAGGCGCGTCCGCGACGGCCAAGGCGGCGGTGGAAGCGGCGGGTGGGTCAGTCACTACGACGGTCGCAGCGAAGGCACCTTCCGCGGCAACGGCTTCGGCGTAATCGCTCGGCTCCGTCGCTATGGCCGGGCCTTCCGCCTGCCCTCCGCGCTGCAGACGTTCCGCGCGGATGGCGAGACGGAGACAAGCAAGACCAAGTCCATCAGCCGCGTTGGGGATTGTCGCTTGACCAGCATTCGGCTTGCGCCCAACTCCGGCCGGGCAGACAATAGCCCCTCGCCGGCACCGTCGTAAAAGGGACATCTCATGGCCTCCGCTGCCGAACAGCTTGCAGCCAATCTCAACATGGGCGTCTTTTCGAAGGCGACCGAACTCAAGCAACGCATATGGTTCACGCTGGGGGCGCTGATCGTTTACCGGATCGGCACCTATATCCCGGTGCCCGGCGTCGACGCCTCGGTGATGGGGGAGATGATGTCGCAGCATGGCGGCGGCATCCTCGGCATGTTCGACATGTTCACCGGCGGCGCGCTGCGGCGCATGACCGTCTTCGCGCTGAACATCATGCCCTATATCAGCGCCAGCATCATCATCCAGTTGATGTCCAGCGCGATCCCGACCCTGGAGACCCTGAAGAAAGAGGGCGAGCAGGGGCGCAAGAAGCTCAATCAGTACACCCGCTACCTGACCGTGCTGATCGCCATGTTCCAGTCCTACGGCATCGCCGTCGGGCCTAGAGACGATGCACGGCAGTTTGGCGCCGCGGTGATCGATCCAGGCTGGTTCTTCCGCTTGTCCTGCGTGATCACCCTGGTCGGCGGCACCATGTTCCTGATGTGGCTGGGCGAGCAGATCACCGCCCGCGGCATCGGCAACGGCACCAGCCTGATCATCATGTCCGGCATCGTCGCCAATTTGCCGACCGCGTTCGCCTCGATGCTGGAGATGGGCCGGACCGGCGCGCTGTCGCCGTTCTTCATTCTGCTGTTCATGGTCATCGCCGTCGCCACGATCGCGATCATCGTGTTCGTCGAGCGGGCGCAGCGCCGGATCGCGGTGCAGTATCCCAAGCGCCAGGTCGGCAACCGGATGTTCGGCGGCAACTCGACGCATATCCCGCTGAAGATCAACACCTCCGGCGTCATTCCGCCGATTTTCGCCAGTTCCATCCTGATGATTCCGGCGGCGATCGCCGGCTTCGCGACCAATGGGCCGCCCTGGGTGCAGGCGATCGCGTCGCAACTCGGGCAGGGTCAGCCGCTGTACCTGGGCCTGTACGCCTTCATGATCATCTTCTTCTCCTATTTCTACACCGCCGTGGTCTTCAATCCGGAGGAGACCGCGGACAATCTGAAGAAATACGGCGGGTTCATTCCGGGCATCCGCCCTGGCAGCGCGACGGCGGAGTATTTCGACCGAATCCTGACCCGCTTGACGACGGTGGGCGGCATCTACCTGGTGGCTGATCTGCCTGCTGCCGCAAATTCTGATCACCGATTACGGTCTGCCGTTTTATTTCGGCGGCACCTCGATCCTGATCGTGGTCTCGGTTACAATGGACACCGTGACGCAGATCCAGTCGCATCTGCTCGCACATCAATACGAAGGTCTGATCCGAAAAACGCGGGCAAAGGGACGTCGGTGAAACTCATTCTTCTGGGCCCGCCCGGTGCGGGCAAGGGCACTCAGGCCAAGCGCTTGGAGGACAGATACGGAATCGTCCAGATCTCCACCGGGGACATGCTGCGGGCCGAGGTCGGCGCCGGCATCCCCGATCGGCAAGGAGGCCAAGGCGATCATGGAGGCGGGGCAACTCGTTTCCGACGACATCCTGATCCGCATGCTGGCATCCAGGCTGGAGCAACCCGACGCCGCCAACGGCTTCATCCTTGACGGCTTCCCGCGCACCGTGCCGCAGGCCCAGGCGCTGGACCAACTGTTGGCCGCGAAGCAGCTTAAGCTGGATGCCGTGATTGAACTGAAGGTCGATGACGCCGCCTTGACCGACCGCATCGCCGGCCGCTTCACCTGCGCGAAATGCGGCACCGGCTACCACGACACCTTCAAGCCAACCGCCACTGCTGGCGTCTGCGACGTTTGTGGCGCAACCGAGTTTATCCGCCGCGCCGACGACAATCGCGAAACCGTGGCTGCCCGGTTGGAAGCCTATCACCGTCAGACCGCGCCGATTATCCCGCACTACGCAGCGGCTGGCACACTGAGGCCCGTAGATGGGATGGCCGACATCGACGAGGTGGCCAGCGCAAATCGAAGCCGCGCTGGCAGTGGTTTGATGACGGATGTTGAATTCCTCACGCAGAGTTGATAAGTCTTCGTTAACTCCTGCGCGGCGGAAACTATAGTCCCGCGCTCCGGCGCAACCCCATATGGGTTTGGCGCCGCTTGCGCGTAATTTCAGCCCTGCGGGGCAGCAGAAGGTCCGATGGTAACGTCGGACGACAGGAGAGTTGAGCGTGGCGCGTATTGCCGGCGTGAATATCCCAACGAACAAGCGAGTGACCATTGGGCTTCGCTACATCTATGGCATCGGCCCGGCCAAGGCGGCCGCGATCTGCCAGCAGCTTAGCATCCCGGACGATCGCCGGGTCAATCAGCTTTCGGATGAGGAAATCCTCCGCATCCGGGAACTGATTGACCGTGAGTATCGCGTCGAAGGCGATCTGCGGCGTGAAGTTGCGATGAACATCAAGCGGCTGATGGATCTGGGCTGCTATCGCGGCCTGCGGCATCGCCGCGGCCTGCCGGTGCGCGGTCAGCGGACCCACACCAATGCCCGCACCCGCAAGGGCAAGGCGGTGGCGATCGCCGGCAAGAAGAAAGTCACCAAATAAGGCCGGCCCCTCGGGGCCCCTCTTATTGAAGCGTTATGCCGCGCCGGTTTTCGGCGCGGTTGGCAGTTGAAGCAGGATCAAAAACACCATGGCGAAACCCGCCGCAGCCGCTCGGCCTCGCCGCAAAGAGCGTAAGAACATCATCGCTGGCGTGGCGCACGTCGCTGCTACGTTCAACAACACGGTGATCACTATCACCGATGCCCAAGGCAATGCCATCGCATGGTCGTCCGCGGGCAGCCAGGGTTTCAAGGGCAGCCGCAAAAGCACGCCATACGCCGCTCAGGTCGCAGCCGAGGATGCCGGCAAGAAGGCCCGTGAGCACGGTATGGAGACACTGGAGATCGAGGTCAGCGGCCCGGGTTCGGGACGTGAGAGCGCCCTGCGCGCGCTGCAGGCGGTCGGCTTCTCGGTCTCCACGATCCGGGACATGACGCCGATACCGCACAATGGCTGCCGCCCGCGCAAGCGGCGTCGCGTCTGAGGCGGGGCGTTTGAGTTCACGTTCGCCCCTGACCGGACGACAACCGGCGCGGCGGGCAGGAGCGGGCGAAATAGCAAGCGTTTTACCGAGCGGGGGATTTGACCTCGCCGGGGTTTTGAACACTGTCCAAGGGACATCAACCGCGCCCGACGCGGTTCGAAAGGTGTTGGTAGTATGAGGCAAAGCGCAGTTATTCAGAGAAATTGGCAGTCTCTGATCAAGCCCGAGAAGCTGGAGGTCGAGCCAGGCGCCGATCCGTCGCGCGTCGCCACCGTCGTCGCCGAACCGCTGGAGCGCGGCTTCGGCATGACCCTCGGCAATGCCATCCGTCGCATCCTGTTGTCTTCATTGCAAGGCGCGGCGGTCACCGCGGTGCAGATCGACGGCGTGCTGCATGAGTTCAGCAGCGTTCCCGGCGTGCGGGAGGACGTGACCGACATCGTGCTGAACATCAAGCAGCTCGCGCTGCGGATGCACGGCGAAGGCCCGAAGCGCATGACGCTGACCGCGACCGGCCCGGGCGAGGTGCGCGCCGGCCAGATCCAGTCCGGCCACGATATCGACATCATGAACCCGGAACTTGGTCATCTGCACCCTCGATGATGGCGTAAAGTTGGGCATGGAGTTCACGGTCAACCTGGGCAAGGGCTACCAGCCGTCCAGCGTCAACCGTCCGGAAGACGCCCCGATCGGCCTGATTCCGGTTGACTCCATCTACTCCCCGGTACGCCGCGTGTCCTACAGCGTGGCGCCTACTCGCGTGGGCCAGGTGACCGACTACGACAAGCTGTTGCTGACGGTGGAAACCAACGGCGCCGTCACGCCGGAAGACTCCGTGGCACTCGCTGCCCGCATCTTGCAGGACCAGCTCCAGCTGTTCATCAACTTCGATGAGCCGCAGCAGATCCGCGCGGAGGAGCCGCAGGACGATCTGCCGTTCAACCGCAACCTGCTCCGCAAGGTGGACGAACTGGAACTGTCGGTCCGCAGCGCCAACTGCCTGAAGAACGACAACATCGTTTACATCGGCGACCTGGTGCAGAAATCGGAACAGGAAATGCTGCGCACGCCGAACTTTGGCCGCAAGTCGCTGAACGAGATCAAGGAGGTTCTTACCTCCATGGGTCTGGGCCTGGGCATGAGCGTCGCCGGTTGGCCGCCGGAGAATATCGAAGACCTCGCCAAGCGGCTCGAGGAGCCGTTCTGAGCATAGTCGAAGCTTATGCTCGGGGCGGCCTAAGTCGGTCCAGATCGGAATCAAGGAAATAGATTATGCGTCACGGTGTTGCCGGCCGGAAGCTCGGCGTTACCTCCACCCATCGCCTGGCCATGTTCCGGAACATGGCGCATGCACTGCTGAAGCATGAGCAGATCACCACGACCCTGCCCAAGGCGAAGGAACTCCGCCCGGTCGCGGAGAAGCTGATCACCCTGGGCAAGAAGGGGGGCCTGGCTAACAAGCGTTTGGCTTATGCCGAACTGCGTGACGATGTGATCGTTACGAAACTGTTCGGCACCCTGGCCGATCGCTACAAGACGCGCGCGGGCGGTTATACTCGGGTGCTGAAGGCTGGCGTTCGCTACGGGGATGCCGCCGACATGGCCGTGATCGAGCTGGTCGATCGCGATGCATCGGCCAAGGGTCTCGACAGCGGTCCCGTTCAGGCCGCCGCTGAGGAAAACGAGGAATAGCTGCCCGGTCTGCCGATAATCAGCAGGTCAGCGTTCTAACTGTCTCGCGCGGAGCCCGCGTACATTCGCGCGGAACCGCCCCTGGCGCTTTACGGGATCATCCAGGGAACAACGTATTGCTGCAGGACCACCAGCAGCCCCAGCAGCACCGTCAGCGCAATGCTATGTTTGAAGGTCCGAGCGAACACCACGCCCTCATGGCCCTTCAGGTCCGTAACCGACACCCCGGTCGCGATATTCTGCGGTGATATCATCTTGCCCATCACCCCGCCGGAGGAATTGGTCGCCGCGATGAGCACCGGATTCAACCCAAGCTGATTCGCCGCCACCACCTGTAGGTTTCCGAACAGTGCATTCCCTGAGGTGTCACTGCCCGACAGGAACACCGCCACCCATCCCAGGAACGGCGACACCAGCGGGAAGAGGAAGCCCATCGAGGCTGCGCCCTTGCCGAGCGTGTAATTCAGGCCGGAGTAGTTCATCAGGTAGGCAAGGGCGACGATCAGGGCGACGGTCAGGATCGCGATCCGGCTCTGCTTCCAGGTACTACCGACGGCGGTCAAAAACCGGCCCGGCCCAATGCCAACCCAAGCCGCGGTAATGATGGCCGCCACCAGGATCGCCGTTCCGGTTGCCAGCGGCTGGAATCCCCAGACGGCGGCATAGGGTTTGTTATCATATAGCGTGATCGCAATCTGATTGTGCAGCCCCGGCCAGGGAATAGCCTGCGCGCCGATGGCGGAGACCTTGAGATGGGTCCAGGCGATGACGACTACCGAGACCACGATCCACGGTAGCCAGCCCTGCCAGAGCGGCACCGCCGTTTGTCGCGGCGCGCCAGTCACCTTTGCGCTTACCGCAAAGCTAGGGTCGGCGGCCGGCTTCCAAATTCGCAGGAACAACAAAGTCATTATCAGCGCGGTCAAGGACGACAGCACATCGGTCAAAGCATAATCCAGGAAGTTGGAGGTCACGAACTGTGCTATGGCGAAGCTGGCGCCGGAGACCAGCAGCACCGGCCAAAGCACCTTCACCGATCGCACGCCGCCATACAACGTCATGACGTAGAACGGCAGCAGCATCGCCAGAAACGGCAACTGCCGCCCGATCATCGCGCCCAGCTTCACCGCCGGCAGGCCGGTAACCTGACCCAGCACGGTCACGGGGACACCCAAGGCGCCGAACGCCACCGGGGCCGTGTTGAAGATCAGCGTGAAGGTCAGAGCCTCCAGCGGCGGGAATCCGACCAGTATCAGCAACGCGCTGGTGATCGCGACCGGGGTGCCGAAGCCGGCGATGCCCTCGAGCAGGCACCCGAAGCAGAACCCAATCACCACCAGCACAATTCGCCGATCATTTGGCAGATGATTCAGGACCCAGTCGCGGAAAGCATCGAACCGCCCCGAGGCAACCGCGATGTTGTAAAGCAGCAGGGCGTTGAACACGATCCACATCACCGGCCACAGCGCGAAAACCGCGCCGGCCGAGACGCTGTCCAGCGCCAGGCCCACCGGCATCTGCCAGGCCGTGACGGCGACGACGAAGCCGACGATCAGTCCGGCTAAAGATGCCTGCCAAGCCGGCCGGCGCAGCGCGCCCAGCATGACCAGCACAACGACAATCGGCAGCGCCGCGACCAGGAACGACAGCGGAAGGCTATCGCCGATGGGCGTCAGCAGCTGATGGAACATTGTTTTCCCCCAAGAGCTTATCTATCTTGGATGAATTACGATATTAATTTCATGCCCGCAAGGTATCCCGACGCTGCAAGACCGCGTTTGGCTGCCCTATTCCCAGGTGGATCGTTACGGTTCATGCGCCGGCGAACGCCGGGTCTAACGCACACGCTCGGCCCCGCCAGCGCATATCCGGGGCCGTTCCAGCTTCGGCGAAAAACGGCAAGCGATCAGGATGCTAGCCGAGCGGCCCCAAGGATGCGGCCGTCCTCGGCTTGAAGCAGCACGGCGAAGCCATCCCCGGCGGGCGGGGTCTGGCGCAGCGTCACCGCCGACCCACTCCAGGCGCCGATCGGCGTCAATGAACGGACGACGTTGGACTCCAGCAACGTATGCCCTCTGTTTTCGCCTCGGCCGACCGGAGTTTCATGTGTCGGATCGAAGCCGACCAACAGCACCCGGGCTTTTCCAACCCCGGCGCCGACCATGATCAACAGAGATCCTGCGTCGCGAGCAACGCTGACCGGAACTTGCTTGCGGGCCGCCGCCGCGATCGCGCTCAACCCCTCTGCCCGGCTGGAGCCCACAAAGCCTTTTGCTCCGTCCACCACCATCTGCGGCGTGTACACGCCGTCCTCGCCAAGATGGCGGGCATACTCACGCTGCCTAGCGGTGGCTGCGTCCAGTGAATAGGGATCTTTCCAGCCGAGGTAGTCCCAATAGGTAACGTGGAACGCCAGGGGCAAAACGTCGCGGCGCTGATGCGCCAGATCGGTCAGGAATGCATCCGCAGGGGGACAAGACGAACAACCCTGGGAGGTGAAGAGCTCCACCACAACCGGCGCTTCCTGGGCCTGCACGCTAGTGGCCAGAACAGTGACAAAGGCAAATCCAATGATCGCAGCGCGCATTGCCAAGCCTTATCTTTGCGATCAGATTAGTATCCTTATTCGGGTGTTTTTACCGCTTAATGTTCAGTAACCCGTCTATCCGCATCCCGCGTTGGCGGCCCGGCAGGTCTGCTCGAAACCCGCCGAGATGAACTCCGGGCGCTTGTAAAGCCCCTTCATCCAGGCCGTGAGCATACAAAGCTCCTCCAGCCTCACCACCTCGTCCAAAGTCCCCGGTGGAAACGTAACCTTGAAACTGCCGCTGATGGTGTCGAGCACCGTCTCCACCTGTTCGACCCCGAGGCCGCAGTCGCTTTCGAGCACGGCGGAGCGTGTGAGTATCGTCTCGTCCACCTCGTAGTCGTCGCGGATAGTCTTCACGATCCACCGG
This sequence comes from uncultured Alphaproteobacteria bacterium, assembly GCA_963778125.1. Lineage (GTDB taxonomy): Bacteria > Pseudomonadota > Alphaproteobacteria > Acetobacterales > Acetobacteraceae > Rhodopila. The sequence continues at coordinate 69,788 of CAVZTH010000049.1, forward strand.
AACATGTGCATCCAGTTCTTCACGTCGTCGGTAGGCAGAGACACGCTCAGGGCTCCCGGATCGTGGACCGGCGTTGATAAAGCCCACAAATTAGATAAGAAACGATTTACGCAACATTCCCGGGTCTGTTTTAGTCCTCGCTAATGCGCCTCCGCCCAGGTCTTTCCCGCTCCCGTCTCCACCACCAGCGGCACCGACAGCGTTGCCGCGCTCTCCATCACCCGGCGCGCAACGCCAGCCAACGCCTCCGCTTCCTCCGCCGGCGCCTCGAACAGCAGTTCGTCATGCACCTGCAGCAATAGCCGAGACCGCAATCCCTCTGCCCGCAACGCCGCAGGCAGCCGGACCATCGCCCGTTTGATGACATCCGCCGCGCCACCCTGCAACGGCGCGTTAATCGCCTGCCGCTCCGCATAGGCCCGCCGGGCGGCATGCTTGTCGGCTATTCCCGGCACCCAGCAGCGCCGTCCGAACGGCGACACCACATAGCCCTTGATCCGCGCCTCCTCCTTCGTTCGTTCCATATAGTCACGAATTCCCGGATAGCGCTCGAAGTAACGACCGATATATTCCCGCGCCTCCCCCGGCGTGATTCCTAGCTGCCGCCCCAGCCCGAAAGCCGAGATCCCATAAATGATACCGAAGTTTATCGCCTTCGCCCGCCGCCGGGTCATCGGGTCCATGCCCGCCATCGGCACGCCGAACACCTCGCTGGCGGTCCGCGCGTGGATATCCTCGCCGTTGGCAAAACTCTCCCGCAGCACGGGCAGATCGGCGACATGCGCCAATAGCCGCAGTTCGATTTGGGAATAGTCCGCGCTGACCAGCACGTGCCCCGGTTCGGCGATGAACGCGTGGCGAATGCGGCTGCCTTCCTCCGTGCGGATCGGAATGTTCTGCAGGTTAGGGTCGTTGGACGACAGCCGCCCGGTCGAGGCGACCGCCATCGCGAACGATGTATGCACCCGCCCGGTCGCCGGATTGATGTCGGTCACCAGCGAATTGGCATAGGTGGATTTCAGCTTCGCCAGTTGCCGCCATTCAAGGATGCGGTTCGGCAACTCGTGCCCCTGCTCCGCCAAGGTTAGCAGCACCGCGGAGTTGGTTCCCCAGGCGCCGGTCTTCATGCGTTTGCCGCCGGGCAGCTTCTGTTCGTCGAACAGCACCTCGCCCAACTGCTTCGGGCTGCCGACATTAAAAGGATGGCCCGCCAATCGATGGCAGTCCTGTTCCATCACCGCCATTCGCGATTCGAAATCGACTGACATACGCCTCAGATCGTCGGCATCGACTTTGATCCCGGCCCGCTCCATCTCCAGCAAGATCGGCACCAGGCGGCGCTCAACCTGCTCGTAAAGCGCCAAGCCGCCGTTCAGACGCAACCTGGGCCGCAGCGCCTCCCACAGCCGCAGCACCACATCGGCGCTCTCACCGGCATGGGCGGTGGCTCGGTCGATCTGCACCTGTGCGTAGGGCACGCGATTGCGGCCGGTGCCGGTGACATCATCGAGGCTGATCGGGGTGTGGCCGAGGTGAAGCTGCGAGAGCTCTTCCAGGGCATGACCATGCAGACCGGCCTCCTGCGCGTAGGAGATCAGCATCGTGTCATCGACCGGCGCCGGCATCGGAAAACCGGCTTGCGACAGCACCATCACGTCGAACTTGGCATCCTGAAAGATTTTCAACACCGAACGGTCGGTCAACAGCGGCGCGAGCCCTTCGATTGCCTCGGCAACCTTGATCTGCTCACCAAGCACCTCATGCCCGATCGGCACATAGCAGGCGCGGCCAAGCCCGACGGCCATCGAGAACCCGATCAGCCGAGCGCGCATCGCGTCAGGCCCCTCGGTCGCGGTATCGATGGCGACCCGCCCGGATGCCGACGCCTCGGCAACCCACAGCCGGAGAGCTTCGACAGAGGTGACACTCTCGTACGGTCCGAACCCGGCTTCCGTTGGTGGCGGGGTCAACCCGAGATCAGGCTGCAGGACCAGCTTTGGTTTGGCGTCCGCCTCGGGCTTCAAGTCCGCCTCGGGCTTGGCCTCGATCACCGGCCCCGCCTTGTCCAGGCCAAGACGAGCGATTGTGCTGCGGAACCCCTGCTTCGCCAGCCATGCCAACAGCTTGGGCCGATCAGGCTCACGCAGGCCCAGCGTGTCCACCGGTTGGGGCAGCGGCGTGTCCTCGCGCAGCAGAACCAGTTCGCGCGAAATCCGAGCCTTGTCGGCGTGCTCGATCAGCATGTCCCGCCGCTTGGATGGTTTCATCGCCGGCGCCGCCGCCAGCAAGGTCTCCAGGTCGCCGAATTCGTTGATCAACTGGGCAGCGCCCTTCGGCCCGATCCCCGGCACACCGGGGACGTTGTCGGTCGAATCGCCGATCAGTGCCTGGACCTCGACCATCTTGCCGGGGATGACGCCGAATTTCTCCATCACCTCGGCGGGTCCAATCGGCTTCTGCTTGATCGGGTCCAGCATATCCACGCCGGGCCGGATCAACTGCATCAGGTCCTTGTCGGAAGAGACGATGGTCACTTGGCCGCCGGCCTCGGTCGTGGCCACGCAATAGGCGGCGATCAGGTCATCCGCCTCCCAGTCCGGCAGTTCGATCGCCGGAACGCCGAACGCCTCGGTCGCCTCCCGCACCAGGGCGAACTGTGGGATCAGTTCATCGGGCGGCGGCGGCCGATGCGCCTTGTAGGCGTCATACAGCCGGTTGCGAAACGTCAGCCGGCCGGCGTCGAAGATGACGGCGAGATGGGTGCCGACATGCTCCTTCATCAGCTTCGCCAGCATGTTGGTGAAGCCGAACACCGCATTCACCGGAGTCCCGTCCGGGCGGGTCATCGGCGGCAGGGCGTGAAAGGCGCGGAAAATGAAACCCGAACCGTCGATCAGGATCAGGTGCAGCTTAGCCGGCGCGACCTCCGGCTCGTCCGGGATGTCGCCGGGGATTTCCCCACGCACGTCCCCGGGGATATCAGTGTCCGCTGTCGTGGCCCGCTCCCGGGTTCAGGACATAAAGGCGCGAGCAATACGGGCACATCACCTGTTCCCCGGGAATGCGTAGAAAAACCCTTGGGTGACCCAAAGCGCCGTCACCGCCATCGCAGGCGACTGTGCGCGTATCCACATGGATGATCTCGGTCGGTGTCACCTGGTTTCCCGTAGTGGCGGAGGCAGGTGTCGAGGCGGCGCCTTCCGGCATGTTGATCCTTTATCTGGTCTGGGAAGCGGCGCGATGATAGCGATGCGGCGAATGCTTTCAACCATGTTCCCGTGAACCTGCGCGCCACCTTTGTCCTGTTAGCCATTCTCTCGCTGGCCGGCTGTGTCGCGGAGGTCGCGCGACCTGGCCCAATGGTAGAAAGACCCACCGAAACAGCGGATAGTTTCATTATGCCGGACGGCACCGAACTGCCGTACCGGGAATGGCTGCCGGCCAGTCCGCCGGACACCATCGTGCTGGCCTTGCACGGCATGAACGATAGCCGCGACGCGTGGGAGTATCCAGGCCCCGATTTCGCCAGCGCGGGGATGGCCCTGTTCGCCCCAGATCTCCGTGGCTTCGGCGCCACCCGCAGTCGCGGATTATGGCCCGGGACCGACGGCTTCACCGGCGACATCCGCGTCATGGTTCGGCTGCTGCGCCACCGCTATCCGCACACCAGGTTGATCCTGATGGCCGAGAGCATGGGCGCCGCCGCCCTGGTGGTCCTGGCGACCCAACCGCATCCCCCGCCGGTGGACGGATATGTGCTGATCGCGCCCGCCGTGTGGGGACGGGCGGAGATGAACGTGCTGATGCGGGCTGCCTTGTGGCTCGCTGATCACACCGTCCCTGGCTTGACGGTTACCGGCCGGGGCATCGTCAAGGTGACCGCCAGCGACAACCGGCAAGCCTTGATCCGCCTGTCGCACGACCCGCTGACGATCCACGAGACGCAAATCGACGCGATCGCGGGCCTGGTGGATCTGATGAGCCAAGCCCTGGCGGCCGCGGCGAATTTCCACGCTCCGGCGTTGTTCCTGTATGGCGGCCACGACGAACTGGTCCCTGCCCGGGCGACCGCGGCGACGTGGCGGGCGATGCCCGCCGGGCCGGTGCGGGCATTCTACCCGGACGGCTATCACCTGCTGTTGCGCGACAAGGACCGCGCCAAACCGATCGACGACATCCTGGCGTGGATCCGACACCCCGACGCGCCGCTGCCGTCCGGCGCGGACCTTGCAGCGGAAGCCTGGCTGGCTCGGCAGCCTCAGGAATAGCCGCCGCCTCCACCACCTCGGACCCAATCCCACGTATCCGCTTGGCGGATGCGCATTTTTAGGTCACTATCGCTATATCCAAAAGGATATTACGACAGGAGCCGATCAGGCGTATCGCTATATCCTGATGGGATAGACGAGCAGAAAAAGGCGAGATCATGAGCGCAGCAGGGCTTTCCATCGCGATCGCAAACCCGCCGAGCACCTCCGCGCTGTCGATGGGCATCGACCTCCGCGCCATCCCGCCAACGTTGATCAAGCGCGAGGCGGCTCCGCGGCGGACGAAAATCTGGGAGTTCAGCACCCACCTGCACTGCTCGATCATCGGCACATGCCTGTCGACCGGGGAGTTGCGGCAGGTGCTGCGGAAGTTCGGCCTGGCGTCCGCGGAATGCACCGATCACGACTTGCATGGCACAGCCGTCACCCTCGCCTCACGCCACGACGAAGCCGCGCGCCAGTTGCACAAGGCGCTGGATCGCCGCCACAAGCTGGCGGTCAATCAATTCGACAAGGCCGCCACCCAGGACGACCTGCGTGCCATGTGGCGCGACGCGGTCCGGCGTGGTGATATCCCAGGCGCCTACTGGGCAACGCTGACACACCCGCTCGCCAACCAGACGATCATCCGCGAGGCCTTTGGCGAGGTGCATATGCTGTCGCACCTGGTCGGCTCAGCGAACCGGGCCGATATCCGGCGATTGTGCCAGCTTGAAACCGCAAATGCAGAGCTCGAGACGAAGCTGGAACGGCAGCAACAGGCCCTTCACACCGCCGTGGTGACTCGTGACGCCCAGATCCAGGCATTGCGCGACGCTCTCACGACCCGGATCATCACGGACCCTGTCGTGCCGGAGAACGAAGGCGCGCTGCGCGGCATCATCATCGACCTGGAGCGGCGCCTCGCCGCCGAGGGTCGGCGACGATCAGCATTAGAGGAACGACTAACCGCAAGCCGCAACGACCACGATTCCGAACGGGCTGCGCGCCTGACGGCGGAACGGGCCCTCAAGACAATTCGGGCGGAACTGGAGGCGATCGAATCCTCTCTCTTGCAGCCTCTCAATCCCACTTCCCCTGCCCGGTTGGACGGTGTCGCACTGCTTTATGTCGGGGGCAGACCGAACCAGGTTGCCCATTTGCGGGCCGTGGTGGAGCAGTCGGGGGCCACCTTTCTGCACCACGATGGCGGCGTGGAAAACCACCCGAACCTGCTCGCGGGCCTCGCCAGCCGCGCCGACCTTGTTCTGTTTCCCGTCGATTGCATCAGCCACGATGCTGCGAACATGGTCAAATCACTCTGCCGCCAGGCCGGCAAGCGCTTTATCCCGCTGCGATCCGCCAGCGTGACATCCCTCCTGGCCGCGCTCCAGGCCCCGGAAGTCACGGGACTGGCCGAGGCCGCCGATTGATCCACAACGAATTCGCCCATTTCAAAATTTGAAGCGAGATCATGACGGATCCGAGCGACATTGAAGCGATGGAACTGGACAGCGTTCATTTTTCGACGGATGGGAGGCGGCTTCGACTGCGGGTGCGCGATCGGTCCGGCCGAACGGTCCGATTCACGCTTCCGGCGAGCTGGTTGAACAGCATGCTGAACGCGCTGCCCCGATCTGGCGGCGACAGTGTGGTGCATCCGCTCGACAGCTGGAGCCTTGATCGAACGCCAAACGGTCAGGATCTGGTGTTAACCTTGCAAACTCCGGAGGGAAAAGCCGTTTCGTTCGCAATGAAGCGCTGGCAGGTCGAGGGAATGGCGACGATCGCTACATATGGCTACGCGGACGGAAACAGCCAGCAGACGGTCCACTAGACTATAATCGCAAGGTCCGAATGCGGCGCGTCCGTGACGGCCGTCCCTCAACCAAATCGCGGGATGACGTCTGAGGCGAGCAGTTCCAATGTTTCGCGATCATTCTTGAACGCCCCGCAGATCAACGTCTGCACACCTGCGTCCTGATATCGTCCAGCCAGGTCGGTGACGGCGGAAACCGTGCCGGCAAAGCCCCGAAATGGCTCCCGCGCGCCAAGCTGCGCCCGTTTAGCAGCAAGCGTCGCTTCGTCCCGCGCTAACAGCAACCCGATCACGACAGTCTTCTCGATCGCACCGTAGTCGCGCTGTTCGGTTTCGCAATGGTCGCGCAAAATAGCGAATTTCCGCTTAACCTCTTCTGGATCGCCGAACACATTGCAGGCGTCCGCCAGGCGGGCGACCACGCGCAACGTGAGTTGCTCCCCACCGCCGGCGATCATGACCGGCGGCCGGAATCGGGGCTTTGGCTCCAGAATTGCGTCCTCGACATGAAAATACTTGCCGTGGAACGTCGTCCGCTTCTCCGACCACATCGCGAGAATGAGCCTCACGGCCTCCTCGAGTTGGCGGATCCGCACCGCTGGCCGTTCCGGAAACTCCCAGCCGTATTGCCGGTATTCCGTCTCGAACCAGCCGGCGCCGATGCCCAGCGTGAGACGGCCTCGGCTGATCAGGTCAACGCCGGCGGCGATTTTGGCCAGGTGAGCGGGATTGCGGTAGGCGACCGAGGAGGCGAGCGTTGCAAGGCGGATGCGATTGGTCACGGCGGCCAATGCGGACAGCGCCGTCCAGCCTTCGATGAAGGGTTCGTCCGGCTGACCGACCGGAGGGATCTGGATCAGGTGATCCATCACCGAGAACCAGGTGAAGCCATGGGTTTCGGCCCATTGCGCCTTCGTCTTCAGCCCCTCGAAGGCTTCGGCCGGATCGGGACCGAACACAAATGACGGATTGTGAATGCCAAACTTCATAAAAAGCCTCCTGGAGTGAACACCGGCGTTGGTCCGCGTCGACGATCGCCACCTGAAGTAAGATCATTGGGGCCGGCTTTCAGATCGACCGCCGGTTATTTCTGCCGCCAGGCGCCTCGAGCAGCGCGATGTTCACTCCGCCCGATCCCGGACCGCTACTCCGCCGGCTGCACCACGGCCTCCCCCGTCCGTGCCGAAACTCGCGCCGAGCCGGCGCAGAACAGGCTGAGCAGCAGGATGACGGCGACCAGGACCAGCACCAGTTCGGGATGGCCCTTGTCGATCAGGATGCCGAACGGCACCGGCGTGACTGCGCTGCCCAGCGGCAAGCCGGCGCTGACGAAGCCGAATACTTTGCCGATCTGTCCGGGCGGTGCCGCGTCCTTCACCATGACGTCGCGCGGGGTGCGGCTCGCGCCCAGGGCAAGGCCGGATACAAAAGTCAAGCCGATGACCGCCACGGTCGGTAGGTTCAACCAGTCGATGCCGACCATCAGCAGGGCGGACAAGATCGTCAGCCCGGTCACGAACGGCAGGATATGGTGCTTCAGCGTGTCGGCGAACCAGCCGCCGACCAGTACGCCGCTGGTCGAGCCCAACATGTAGGCGGTCAGGGCCGTGGCGGCGACCTCCAACTCGATGCCCTTGTAGGTATGCAGCACGGTCACCAGCCAGGACTGCACGCCGCCGCCGGCCATCGCGCCCAGCATGAAGAACAGGAAGAACAGGATCATGGTGCGGGACGTGAGAAGGTCCCGCCCGGACATCTTGACCGCGCCGTGGCTCGTCTCGCGCGCCTGGTCGCTCAGAATGCGGCTTTGCAGCAGGATCGAGAGGACCACAGGAACGCCAAGCAGACCGACCGTCAGCAGGGCGCCGCGCCAGCCAATCAGCGCCATCAGGAACGCCGTCACCGGCGGGCCGGCGGAAAAGCCGAGATTGCCGCTGAAGGTGTGCAGCGCGAAGGAGCGCCCCATGCGGTCCTTGTCCACCGATCCGGACAGGATGGCGTAGTCGGCGGGATGGATGACCGAGTTGCCAACGCCGGACAGCGTCGCCAGCACCAGGATCTGCCAGAACTGGGTCGCGAGACCCATCGCGGCGAGGGACAGCGACATCAGCAGCGTGCCGCCGATCAGGAAGCCGGCGCGCGCCGTGCCGGTCCACCAGGAAGCCAACCGGCGTCTGCAACATCGCCGTAGTGCCGGACATCAGCATGATCGTCATGCCAAGCTCGGCAAAGCTGACCTGGAAGGCGCTCTGCCAGGCCAGGAACATCGGCGGCAGGCACAGGACATAGAAATGAGACAGAAAATGGCCGTTGCCAATCAGGACATTGACGCGGGTGGAGCGGCTGAGCGCCATGGGATGACAGGCCTTCAACGATATTCCGCAATTTGAGCCGGGGATGAATGGCGGGTCAAGGAAACCGGTCGCACCAGGCGTGCCGTGAACAGCGACCGCATTTCGCTCGCCAAACCGCGGCCAAAAAAATGTTGCATTTATTTGATGAAAACGAGGATCGTTCGCTTTTGCCACACAATTAGGCCTGAGAGAATTCTCTTGTCCGAGCTCAGAGGGATAAACGAGCCAACATGAACTCGACATTTAGCGCCGCAAAGCGCTTGTTGATCTCGGCGACCGTGGGTGCCGTCGTCATTGCATCGGTCGCGAGCGCTGGCGCCACCGTTTCTGACGAGCCGATCTGGCTCGAGGGCGTTACCTTTGCCGATGGCACCACACTAACCGGCGAATTCTCCCTCAACACCTACGGTTACAATGATAACACTGTTCCCTGGTTCTTTAATACCAGCGCCGGGACATCGCTGAACGCCACCCCGATCGCCGGATTTGACTTCCTGTCCGCCGCGGGAACCAGCGCCGCCATTCAGACCCCGCCCGGAAGCGGCCTCACCTACGAGGTAAATTTCGATAACGGCAGCAGCTCCGAACAGTTGTACCTGACCTTCGCTCATGCCCTGAACATCGGCGGCCCTGACCCGTTGATCACCGGGCCCAGCGCCGTTGACCCGGCCACGCCCGCTTCAGGCGAGTGCGCGGGCTACAGTTGCTCCCTGTCGAACGAGCGGCTGATTGCGGGCGGCTTTGCCGAGGTAGCGGAGCCAACCTCGCTGGCAATCCTCGGCGCCGGAATATTAGGGTTCAGCATCCTACAGCGCCGCAGGCATGCCTTGGCGAAAAATGTCGACGGCGGCACTGCTCGAATTGTCTAGGCGAAAAAGGCACCACTGCATCGGCGTCGTCCGCCAGACTGCTGTCGTCCAATCTTCCCGCGGCGGTTCGGTAACGCAGCCATGCCGGAATTGTTGAGCGGGCGCTCCTCCCTGTGGGCGGCTTTCGTCATGACCCCCCGATTGGCGCCACGCTGGGCGACATCAACCACGCCTCTTGACCCGAATGAATAAAACGTCACGACCGCGTCCTGGGCGTGTTGCGTGCCCCTATACCCCATGCTAGACGCCCTGCGCCGGTTCGGCCGGCCGGTCCTGATACTCGCCCGCGCTATGCCAGGTCCCCTTGGCGGCTCGGCCCAACATATGGAAACCAAGGTGGCTTCTGAGGCTACGACCATTGCTTCTGGCGGCGGCCTCGCCGATCGATACGCCGCGGCGCTCTATGCCCATGCCGACGAAAACCATGAGCTCGACACCGTCGTGTCGCAGATGGAGGACCTCGGCCGATTGATCGACAACAGCGCCGATTTTCGCCGGCTGCTGGAATCGCCGCTGATCGATGTGAAGACCGCCACGGCCGCGGCCCAGGCCGTGTTGGTCAACGAAGGCTTTGGCAAGGAAGTCCGAGACTTCGTCGGCGTCATCTCGGTCAATCGCCGCCTGCGCGTGCTGCGCGACATAGTCAGCGCCTTCGCCACCCTGGTGGCCCAGCGACGCGGCATCGTCACCGCCCACGTCGCCTCGGCACACCCTCTCAACGACGTGCAACGTCAGCAGCTTCGCGCCCGCCTGATCGAGGCCGGCTACGGCAACGTCAACATCGATGAGCGGGTCGATGCCGACCTGCTCGGCGGCCTGGTCGTCCGGATCGGGGCTCGCCTTTACGACACCAGTCTGAAATCCCGGCTGCAACGCCTGCAGTACGCCATGAAGGGAGCCGCTTGAAAATGGAGATCCGCCCAGCCGAGATCTCGGAGATCCTGAAGAAGCAGATCGCCGCTTTCGATACCGAAGCCAATGTCGCCGAAACAGGCCAGGTCCTGTCGGTCGGCGACGGTATCGCCCGCGTGTTCGGCCTGCAGAACGTGATGTCCGGCGAAATGGTCGAATTTCCGTCCGCCGGCCTCCGCGGCATGGCGCTGAACCTGGAAACCGACAACGTCGGCGTCGTGATCTTCGGCGACGACCGCAACATCCGCGAAGGCGATACCGTATCGCGCACCGGCTCGATCGTGGAGGTCCCGATAGGTCCCAGCCTGCTGGGCCGCGTCGTCGACGGCCTGGGCAATCCGATCGATGGCAAGGGTCCAATCACTGACGCCAAAATGAGCCGCGTCGAGGTCAAGGCACCCGGTATCATCCCGCGCAAATCGGTGCATGAGCCGATGCAGACCGGCCTGAAGGCGATCGACGCTCTGATCCCGATCGGCCGTGGCCAGCGCGAGCTGATCATCGGTGACCGACAGACCGGCAAAACCGCGGTGATCATCGACACCATAATCAACCAGAAGGGCATCAATAATTCCGGCGATCCCAAGAAGGCGCTGATTTGCATCTACGTCGCCATCGGCCAAAAGCGGTCCACCGTCGCCCAACTGGTGCGCACGCTGGAAGAAAATGGCGCGCTGCAATACTCCATCGTTGTCGCCGCCACCGCGTCGGACCCGGCCCCGATGCAGTTCCTGGCGCCCTACACCGGCTGCACGATGGGCGAGTACTTCCGCGACAACGGACAGCACGCGGTCATCTTCTACGACGATCTGTCCAAGCAGGCCGTGGCCTATCGCCAGATGTCGCTGCTGCTGCGCCGCCCGCCGGGCCGCGAGGCATATCCCGGCGACGTGTTCTACCTGCACTCCCGCTTGCTGGAACGCGCCGCGAAAATGAACGACGACTTCGGCTCCGGTTCGCTTACCGCGCTGCCGGTGATCGAGACGCAGGCCGGCGACGTGTCCGCCTACATCCCGACCAACGTCATTTCCATCACCGACGGCCAGATCTTCCTCGAAACGGAACTGTTCTTCCGCGGCATCCGTCCGGCGGTGAACGTCGGCCTGTCGGTTTCCCGCGTGGGCTCCGCCGCGCAGGTCAAAGCGATGAAGCAGGTCGCCGGCCGCATCAAACTGGAACTGGCGCAGTATCGTGAAATGGCGGCGTTCGCGCAGTTCTCCTCCGACCTTGATGCCTCCACGCAGCAGTTGCTGGCTCGCGGCTCGCGGCTGACCGAACTGCTGAAGCAGCCGCAGTACAAGCCGCTGCCGATCGAGGAGCAGGTGGTCGCGATCTTCGCCGGCGTGCGCGGTTACCTCGACAAGATCGATGTCGGCCGGGTCGGCCCGTTCGAGGCCCAGTTTATCTCGGAGGTCAAGTCGAAGGACCCGGGCATTCTGGAAGCCATCCGGACGCAACTCGAAATCAAGCCCGATATCGAGAAGAAGCTGACCTCCTTCCTGGACAGTTTCGCGAAGGCGTTTAGCTGATGCGGATGGCCCAGCCGCGGCGCGCGAGGGACTTGGAGGCTTAGAATGCCCAGTCTGAAGGCCCTTCGGACACGCATCAACAGCGTGAAATCGACCCAGAAGATCACCTCCGCCATGAAGATGGTGGCGGCATCGAAACTGCGGCGCGCGCAGCAACAGGCGGAAGCCGCGCGTCCCTACGCCGAACGGATGGACCGGATGCTGCGGGCGCTGGCAGCGTCCGTCACCGATACGTCCACCGCCCCGCCGCTGTTGGTCGGGACCGGCCAGGACAAGACCCATCTACTCATCGCCGTCACCGCCGACCGCGGCCTCGCCGGTGCGTTCAACGCCCAGGTCGGCCGAGCCACCCGCAATCTGGCCCGCCGCCTGGAAGTCCGAGGGCAAGACGGTGAAGATCCTCGCCGTCGGCCGCAAGGGGCGCGACTATCTGCGCCGCGAACTCAGCAGCCGGATGATCGGCGACATCAACTATGCCGGCAAACGCCGGGTCGAATTCAGTGACGCCCAGGAAATCGGCACCCGTGTATCGGCGATGCTGGCGGCCGGCGAAATCGACGTGGCCACGATCGTCTACAACCGCTTCCACTCCGTCATTTCCCAGGTGGTGACCGAACAGCAGATCATCCCCGCTCCTCCGCCGCCGGAAGGCGAAGGCGCCGATACCGGCGGGGCGATGTATGAGTTCGAGCCAGACGAAGAAACCATTCTCGCAAGACTGCTGCCGCAAGCGCTGGCGATCCAGATGTATCGCTCCTTGCTGGAGAGTTCCGCCGGCGAGCACGGCGCGCGCATGACCGCGATGGACAACGCGACCCGCAACGCCGGCGACATGATCAAGCGGCTCAGCCAGAACTACAACCGCGCTCGCCAGGCGAACATCACCAAAGAACTGATCGAGATCATCTCCGGCGCAGAGGCGGTCTGATCTCGCATTCGCAAGAAGCCGTCTGATCCCGGACTAAAGGAATCCTACACATGGCAAGCAACATCGTCGGTCGCGTGACCCAGGTCCTCGGGGCGGTCGTAGACGTGCAGTTCGACGGCGAACTGCCGTTCATCTTGAACGCACTCACCTGCAAGATCGAAGACCGCACGTTGGTGCTGGAAGTGTCGCAGGAACTGGGCGAGCGCACCGTCCGCTGCATCGCCATGGACGTCACCGATGGCATGGTCCGCGGCCAGGAAGTCACCGACACCGGCTCGCCGATCATGGTGCCGGTCGGACCGGAGACGTTGGGTCGCATCATGAACGTCATCGGCGAGCCGATCGACGAGAAGGGTCCGGTCAACACCAAGCAGCACTACCCGATCCATCGCCCCGCCCCGTCCTTTGAGGATCAGGCGACCTCCGCCGAGATCCTGGTGACCGGCATCAAGGTCGTCGATCTGCTGGCCCCCTACCTGAAGGGCGGCAAGGTCGGCCTGTTCGGCGGCGCCGGCGTCGGCAAGACGGTGCTGATCCAGGAGCTGATCAACAACATCGCCAAGGCGCATGGCGGCGTCTCGGTGTTCGCCGGCGTGGGTGAGCGCACCCGCGAGGGCAACGACCTCTACCACGAGATGATCGACGCCGGCGTCATCAAGATGGACGACAAGGGCAATCTCCAGGAAGGCTCCAAGGTGGCGCTGATGTATGGCCAGATGAACGAACCGCCGGGCGCGCGCGCCCGCGTCGGTCTGTCCGGCCTGACCATGGCCGAATACTTCCGCGACGAGGAAGGCCAGGACGTGCTGTTCTTCGTCGACAACATCTTCCGCTTCACCCAGGCCGGCGCCGAGGTGTCCGCTCTGCTGGGCCGCATCCCCTCGGCGGTGGGTTATCAGCCGACCCTGGCCACCGACATGGGCGCCTTGCAGGAGCGGATCACCTCGACCAACAAGGGTTCGATCACCTCGGTGCAAGCCATCTACGTGCCGGCCGACGACTTGACCGACCCGGCTCCCGCGACCTCCTTCGCCCACTTGGATGCCACCACGGTGCTGAACCGCCAGATCGCCGAGCTGGGCATCTATCCCGCGGTGGATCCGTTGGACTCCACGTCGCGCTCGCTCGATCCGCGGATCGTCGGCGAGGAGCACTATAACGTCGCGCGCGAAACCCAGCGCATCCTGCAGACCTACAAGTCTCTGCAGGACATCATCGCCATTCTGGGCATGGACGAGCTGTCGGAAGAGGACAAGCTGGTCGTCGCCCGCGCCCGCAAGATCCAGCGCTTCCTGTCGCAGCCGTTCCACGTGGCGGAGGTTTTTACCGGCTTCCCCGGCAAGTTCGTTCCAGTCGCCGACACCGTGCGCAGCTTCAAGGCGATCTGCGCCGGTGAGTATGACCATCTGCCGGAAGCCGCCTTCTACATGGTCGGCACGATCGAGGAGGCCATCGCCAAGGGCGAAACGTTGAAGGCGAACGCCTAACGTATCGTAATGGCCGGCGCGTTCCGGCCACCCACCCCCAAGATCGCCGCCCACTCGCGAAAGAACGAAGGACATGCCGACAAATCTCGAAATTGTCAGCCCTGAGAAGCTACTGCTTGCTCGTCCCGTGGACATGGTGGTGATCCCGGCCTCAGAGGGCGACATGGGCGTGCTCGAAGGTCACACCCCGATGATCGTCATGCTGCGCGGCGGCACAATCGACCTCTATGAGGGTGACAAAATCACCGACCGCCTATTCGTCGACGGCGGTTTCGCCGAGGTGACGCCCGAGCGTTGCACCGTCCTTGCGAACAAGGCGATTCCTCTGGCCGAGGTCAATAAGGCCGACGCCCAGCGCCGTCTCGCCGAAGCGGAAGCGGCCTACGAGGCTGCCGACAAAAGCGACCCCGCCGTGGAGGATGAAGCGCTCGACGCGGTGCAGTCCGCCCGGGCGATGGTCGAAGCAGCGGGGTAAACGCCCAACCCGCTGAACAGCTACGGAGCTGTCGTCGCCGTTTTCGCAAGCGCGCCAAGTGCCCCGGTCAGTGCAGTGACCGCAGCCTTGTCCTGGTCGCCCAACGCATGTCTTTTCGCGAGCCAATTCGGATCGTTATACGACAGCCATGTGTCGCCCGCCGCGTCCTGCCAGACCAGGACCTTGAGCGGCAGATCGATGCCCATCGTCTGAGCCGATTGCATGAGCGGCGTGCCGCCCTTCGCATTTCCGAAGATCAGGAGGTCGGTCGGCCGCAACGGCAGACCAACCCCGTTTGCCCCTGCAGCGTGATCGACATGTGCGAATATCGTCATGCCCTTTGCTCGGACCTCGGCCTCCAACCTGTTCATCGTTTCCGTCGGCCCGAAGCTGCTTCGCACAGTGATCAACCCATCGGTGGCCATTGCTGGTACTCCCCAGAAGCATATCAGCACGGTTAACGCGAACACTTTACCCACGTCAGACATCCTGCTTTTGACTCAGCAGAATGCATCCCCCGCAGGTGCGGTCAAGTCACCAAGTATAAGATTGAGCAATGGTCTCCATCACTGACCATCATTTCAAAGAAAAGAAAAATCGTTGCTGCACCGGCACGCCGGCGGGATGTCCTAGTCTAGTCCTAAGCCACACTGTCATTTGTGTTTCGTCCGACCAGCGCCCGAACCGCCGCCTCCACACGGGACAACTCGTTCGGCAGCACGGTGAACCGCTCCTCTCGCTCAAGTAGATTGGCCATCGAAGGCGGCAGCATCGGCCGGCGTCCTATCGCTCGTTCCATTACGTCCGGGAACTTCGCCGGGTGAGCCGTCGCCATCGCCACAACCGGTATACCGCCGCCGCACGGCAGAGCGCGTGCCGCTGCGATCCCGATTGCCGAGTGGGGGTCGGCCAGATAGCCTGTCGAAGAATACAGCCGGCGAATTTCCGCCTCGGTTCCCGGATCGTCCAGTCGGAACCCATGGAACAGGTGGCGCGCGCGGTGCCAGATCGTATCAGCGACCTTCATCCGCCCCGTCTGGCGGAATGCCTGCATCATTTCGCGTGTTGCGTCCGAATCGCGGTCCACCAGCTCAAACAGCAGCCGCTCGAAGTTGGAGCTGATCTGAATGTCCATGCTCGGTGACAGCGACGGCTCCACCGGGACCATCGACATGTCGTTTGAGGTCAGGAATCGCGTCAGGATATCGTTACGGTTCGACCCCACGATCAGACGTGCCACCGGGAGCCCCATTTGCGAGGCAGCCCAGGCGGCGAAGACATTACCGAAATTCCCAGTCGGAACGCTGAAGGCGATTTCCCGCTCCGGCGCCCCCAGAGCCAAGGCGGCCGAGACATAATACGGGATCTGCGCCGCAATGCGTGCCCAGTTGATCGAGTTCACCGCTGAGAGTCGCAGGTCATTCCGAAAATCCTTGTCGGCGAACATCGCCTTGACCAGGTCCTGGCAGTGATCGAACGTGCCCTCAATCGCGACATTGGCGACATTCGCGGCCGTCACCGTCGTCATCTGCCTGCGCTGCACCTCGCTGGTAAGATTGCGCGGATGCAGAATCACGATATCGACGCGGTCGAGGCCGGCGCAGGCCTCGATTGCGGCTGATCCGGTGTCGCCGGAGGTCGCGCCGACGATCGTCACACGCTGGTCACGCTCCGTCAGCACATGGTCAAACAGGCGACCGAGCACCTGCATAGCCAGGTCTTTGAATGCCAACGTAGGACCGTGAAACAATTCCTGCGTGAACAGGCCCGTCTCAAGCTGGATCAGCGGCACAACAGCCGGGTGGTTGAAGCCGGCATAGGCCTGCTGACAAATTGTCCGGAGCACCTCGAACGGGATCGATCCGCCAACGAATGGCTGCATGACCCGTGCTGCCAGCTCCGCGTATGGCAGGCCGCGCATCATCCGCCACTCGGACGGGCCGAAATGCGGCCAGCTTACCGGCATGAACAGGCCACCGTCCTCAGCGAGACCACTGAGAAGGACATCGGTAAAGTCGCGTGCGGGTGCCTCGCCGCGGGTGGATATGTAGCGCATGGCGGGTCCTTACACGTTCGGCGCCACTCCGCCCAGATCGCGGCGGTATCCGCAATTGCCCGAACGGGATCGTCCGGCCGAAGCTAGGGTGATTTTGCTCCCCGCGCCGGCTGCGAGGCAGATGCGAAGCTCATCGTTCAGCGCTCCTCACTGCAAGGCGCATCGGCAGCACGAGGCGCAGCGAGTCCGGTAACCGCACGAATCCATGCGCCGCATAGAAACCGGCCGCCGCCTCGTCCAGTGCATCGACGATCACCATCGAAGATCCGACCGTGCTGGCGCTCTCGAACGCCCGCTGGAGTGCGTCGGCCAAAAGGATCGCGCCCAGATGCTGTCCCTGCCTGTCCTTTGCGACTGCCAGTCGGCCGATCAAGGTGGCGCTCACCAACGGGTAGCGCGGGACGTGCTTGCGGGCCGTCTCCGGCACATCGCCTTGCGAGATCGCCATGGCGCAAAGCGTATAGTAGCCGAGGATGCGGGTCGGCTCGCCGATCTCGCTCAAGATGAACACGGCATTCGCCTTCCGGCGCACATCCTGGCTAGCCTGGGTCTTGAGATAGCGATCCAGGCTTTCCACGCCACACGTAAAGCTGCCCCGCTCGTGCTCCTCCCCGAGCAGCACGATCCGAAGATCCTCGGATGGCCGTTTCGCCATTCACGGCACGACCCGGCGCTTATGCTCGGCAAACGCCCGTTGAAGCCGCTCACTCGGCGCTGGCGGATTGACCAACGCATCGAAAAAGACAGCCCGATCGCGGTCGGACAGAACGAGCGTCTCATGCTGCGTGATCGTCCGCCGGGCGGCGTCTAAGAGCGCCGTCATGCAGAAATCCGTCAGCTTGCGTCGTTCAAGCCGCGCCGCGCGCTCAATGAGGGCTTTGGTGGGCTCATCGACGCGAAACCCGAGCCGCTCTTCTCGAAGACGCCGATCGCGCTTTGCTGTCGTGGCCATGGGTACCTCACCAGCGCCAGTATGTACGTCAAACGGACTAACTTTTCAAGCCATATCCGAGGGGATGCCGGTCACGTGCATATATCCGATAGGATCGGCCCTGCCCCGCCCGGGAACCGCAACGCCCCGCAAACTACGCTGACCGAATTGATCTTTATTTTCCCCAGGGCACGCGGCGCGAAATCTCCGTCGGTTGAGCAATTGCGGGCGGCGTCGATGGACGCTCTGGCTCAGCGGTTGCGGAAACGATCCGCGATCTGGTCGCGAATTCCGTGGTGCAGGACTACAGCCAATGCTGCTTGCCTGGGCCGCGGGGCAGGATTGCTCCATCAATCCCGGTCTGTTCAGGGTTCGGAACTGTTGATCATTCGCCCCGCCATATCAGCCGCCAGCGGCTCCGGCCTGCATTCCACCGTATGAACGGTTTCATATGGGTGCTGCACCCGCCGGACTAAGTTGGGTCCATCGATTGGCCTGCTTGATCTGCCCGCACGGGAGAAATCACATGCTCCGCTCTATCTTTTCCGCAGTTGCTCTCGCCGGCCTTATCGCAGTCGCACACCCCGCCTTTGCCGATCCACTCGCCGCGACGCCGGCCGATCACGCCCAGCCCGCGGCAGCCGCCACGCAGCAGCCCGCATCGCCGGCAGCCGCCTCGTCGCCGCGGTCATTGGACTTGCCGGCGCCGGCTGGTTTCGGCTGGGGCTAAATCGTTCCCAGTCGGACGTTTCGCTCAAGGCGACCACGTCCCGGCGGCACCGAACCGCAGTTTTTTTTGGAGGACACGGTCATGACTTTTGTCGTCGCGGGTGTCGTGCTGCTGCTAGCGCTACTCGTAGGGACCGTCTTCGACGACGACGAGGATGATCCCGCAGCTTATGCCAGATCATCCGGCAATGTCTTAGCCTCCTGGAGATCGAGCGTATCGGCCCCTTCTCTGAACCACTGGTAAATCGGATCGAGCAGACCACGCGCTTCTCTCGTTTGCCTTGGCCGCGCAGGAGCCGAGCAAGACTCGTTGCAAAGCGAAACCCGCTGTGGCTCTCAGCCGAGCGGGGGCATCAGAACCAGACTGTGCTTGACACACTGAGCAGGCGCGGACCACCTGAGCCGCCCACGACAGAACCGCTCGCCAGCGCCGAGGCCGAGGACCGGCCGGCCGGTTCAGCACCTAGACCATTCCCCACCGGAGTAATCCAGCCTGCTGAACCCTGAATCCCCGCTCGCCCGCCTGCTCGCCGCACCGATACGCCCCGGCGAGGTCATCTGGATCGGCCTCCGTCCAGCGAGGCGTCAACCCCTTCTCCCCGTCACACACGCCGATCTCGATCCGGATGGCGGCTTGATCGGCGACCACAGCCAAAGCCGGACCCGCCAGGTCACGCTGGTGCAGTTGGAGCACCTGACCGCCATCGCCGCCTACCTCGGCCGCGACCGGATCGACCCTGCCCTGCTCCGCCGCAACATCCTCGTCCGAGGCATCAACCTGCACACACTGAAAGACCGCACCTTCCGCCTCGGTTCCGCAATCCTGCTCACAACCGGCGAATGCCACCCCTGCTCCCGCATGGAGGAAAACCTCGGTCCCGGCGGTTACAACGCAGTCCGCGGCCACGGCGGCACCACCGCCCGAATCCTCACCGCCGGCCAGGTTCGCCTCGGAGACCCTCTCGACGCCGTAACCAACCTCGACCTACCGTGACCCAATGGACCTCCCATCCCCGTTCAACGCCGCCGCGGCCATCCTTATCGCCGCCCTGCTCGGCGGAGCCATCGGTGCTGAGCGAGAATGGCGCCGCCATCCCGGAGGCCTTCGATCCTCCGCCCTGGTCGCCGCCGCGGCCTGCGTTTTCGCCCGGATCGCCGTCGCATACGGCGGAAACAATCCAGGTGCCGGCTTGGGCGCCATCGCCACAGGAATCGGCTTCCTCGGCGCCGGCGTCATCCTCCACGAAGGCACCCAGGTGCGCGGATTGTCCACCGCCGCCACCTTCTGGGCGGTGGCCGCGATCGGCACCGCGGCGGGCGTTAACGACTACGCCCAGGCGGTCGCGCTGACCCTGGTCGTGTTCTTCGCCCACGTGGCGCTGCGCTCGCTCTCCGCCTGGATCGAGCGCAAAGCACCCCCCGAGGACCCAGGCCCGCGCTAAATCAAACCCTTCACCCGCAGCAGCCCGAACGTTGCGATCGTCATCGCCTCCCGTATCGTTCCGTCCTGGATCATCGCCTCCAATTCCCCCAGCGTGAAACTCCGGCAAATCATATCCTGCTCGCTGACCTCCCGCTCGGTCTCACCCTGCGACAGATCCGTCGCCAGGAAAACGTGGCCGCGCTGGTTGCAGTAGCCCGGGCCCTGGAAGATCTCGCCCGCATAGATCATGCGGCCCGCCACCAACCCGGTTTCCTCCCGCAATTCGCCGGCCGCCACGACCGCCGGGTCGGTCCCGGGCGCCTGTTCCCACATCCCCATCGGGAACTCCCACATCCGAGCACCGACCGGATACCGGAATTGCTCGACCAACGTGAGGCGCCCGTCCTGCACCGGCGCGATAACGACGAAATCGGACCGCTCAACCACGCCATACAGCCCATCAGACCCGTCCGGGTGCCGAATCCGATCCTCCCGCACCCGGGTCCAACGGTTCTCATAAGCAACGCGGCTAGAGAGGGTAACGTAAGGACTGGTCATTGCGCCGGGCTGCCTGCGAGCTATTGTGCAAAGCAGCATACCACGCGACGCTCGCCTACTCACCATAATGCGCCTCGATCCGGTAGCCGTCGGGATCAACCACGAACGCTGCATAATATCCGGGACCGTAATCGGGACGTAGCCCCGGCTGCCCGTTGTCCCGCCCGCCCGATCGAAGCGCCGCCGCATGAAATGCATCGACCCCGTCCCGAGACGGCGCGGCGAAGCAGAAATGCAACCCGGATGTCTCGTCCGGCGGGACAGGACGCGCCACAGCGTTGAGCCACAGCGACGTCTCGGCGCCCCCATACCCCAGCATCGCCGGGTCCTGGTACAGGCACCGGTATCCCAACGGCTGCAAAACCGCGTCATAGAACCGCTTCGCCGCCGCGATATCCGAAACGCCGATCGAGACATGATCGAGCATCGGTTTAACCGCCGGCACGACCGTCCGCCGCGCCAGGAACCGCGCCTGAAGCTTCCACGTCGCGCCGTCGTCCAATGACCGCTCACCCAACCAGCAAAACGAATTTTCCGTAATGTCGGTGAACCGCCAGCGGATCGCTTCGCCGGCTTCGTTGCGGCCTTCCTGGACGATATCCGCCCCCTGAGCCCGTCCGATCTGCCGGGCGAAATACTGCTTCAGCGGGTCGCTCCACAGGATATGCCAAGCCTCCAGGCTCGGGTCGTAGACCCGCAGCGTCGTGCCATAAAAGAACCCGGGCAGGATCCAGACGTCCTGGATCGCGCGCCCCTCCAGCACCCAGACGGCATGAATGTGGCCCTGGACCTCGTGTCGCGAACCATCAGCGGCATGCACTGTCGCATCCATGGTCCAGTCGCCCGCCAGCCAGCCATACAGACCCATCTTGTCCGCCCGATCGCTGGCCGGTCCGGCGCTTTGCAAAGCCTCGAAAAAGCTCATGTCTAAACTCCTCAGGTTATCGAACCGAGGCCAAACGCTATCCATCGCCCCTGGGCGGCGCTTGGGAAAAGTTGCTATTCTTGTCGGATGCAAATGCGCGTCGAGACAATGGCGTCAGGCCCCGGTTGGCGTGTCCACGACATCCTGTGCTCAGCCGGTCCGCGCGACCGCCCGTTCGAGGAACAACATTCGTCCGTCTGCATCGCTGCCGTGACCCAGGGCAGCTTCCGTTACCGCACGACCCAAGGCGACGCGACGTTGGCCCCAGGCGCCATCCTCTTGGGCAACCACGGTCACTGCTTCGAATGCGGCCATGAGCACGCCGCCGGCGACCGGTGCCTGTCGTTTCTGTTCGAGCCTGACTTTTTCGAAACAATCCTTTCGACCGTCTCCGGCGCCCGGTGCGACCGCTTCTCGATCCCGCGCCTACCGCCGCTATCGGCCCTCACACCGATTATCGCCTCAGCCGAATGGGCGCGGATCGAAGCGGATCCGGATGCACTCGGGGAAATCGCGCTCGGCATCGCCGGCAAAGTGGTGTCCCTGCTCGCCGATCAGAAGCGATCCCCTTCCGCGCCATCGCCTCGGGATCAACGGCGGATCGCCGCGGCCCTGCGCCGGATCGAGAAAGCGGCGCACCTTCCGCTGAACCTCGCCGGCCTGGCCCGAGAAGCGTCCATGAGCCGCTACCATTTTCTGCGGACCTTTCGCCACGTCGTCGGCCTCACGCCGCATCAGTTCATCTTACGGACCCGGCTTCACACCGCCGCAGTCGAACTCCGCCGCTCGGTTCGCCCAATTCTGGATATCGCGCTGGATGCGGGCTTTGCCGACCTGTCGACCTTCAATCGACGGTTCCGAGCCACGATGGGCGTTACACCAGGAACCTACCGGGGAATGCGCTGACCCTCGGGATCATCGAGACGCTCCTCCGTCGCCTCGGGACCGCCACGAACCTCGCTCTCAGGGCCGACCTTCCGTCTTGACCCGCCATCCTTCAGCGCAATCGCGCGTTCGGTCTGACTTGGGGGAGAATCGAGCGGGATGTCATCGGTCGGTGCAATACTGCCCAAACGCCGCGCCAAAGCGGCGGTTCCCACTGTCGGGAAGCCCGCGTTCCGTCTCAACAGTTCACCTGCGAGTCTTGCGATCTGGCGCGAACCAGATCACGCTCATCCCGAAGCAAGAAGGGAAACGACCATGGCGCGACTCCCACTGATCACCAGCAAGGACCAGCTTGCACCCGAACACCATCCGATCGCCGACGCCATCATCGAAAGTCGCGGGTCGCTGCAGGGTCCGTTCTCAATCTTCCTGCATAGCCCGGAACTGGCAGAGCGGATGGCACACCTGGGGGCCTACGTGCGGTTCGAGGGTTCGTTGGACATGCGGGTGCGTGTGCTCGCGGCGATGACGGTCGCTCGGGAGTTCGAGGCGGCGTATGTCTGGGGCGCACAGACCGGCATAGCGCGGAAGCGGAACGTGGCGGAGACCACGATCGCAGCAATTCGGGAGAACCGCTCGGATGGGGTGCCGCCCATGGATCTGGCCGTGATCGATTTCACGCGTGACCTGCTGCGCCAGCACCGGGTCAGTGAAGCGGCGGCGGCGGCGATGCGGGAGCGACTGGGGGACGACGAGTTCATCCAACTCACCGGCGCGATCGGCTATTACAGCATGTTGGCAATGACAGTGAACGCCGCTGAGATGGCACCCGCGCCAGGCGCCGACGTGCTGTGATCCTCGGCACGCCCGGCTTCCGCCACCTGCACCCGAAATAAGTCGATGTGGGACGACGCGGTGCAGGGCCTAAACAAGAGACGGAGGAAACGATGACGACGTTGGCCGATGTTCTGGAATCCTCGGAACTCCAGAAGGTCGCGAGCGGGTTCCTGTTCACCGAGGGTCCGCTTTGGCATCCTGACGGCTTCTTCTACTTCGTCGACCTGCCGTCAAATCTGCTCTATCGCATGGTTCCGGGGCAGCAGCCCGAAAAGGTTCGCGATACCCAGGGCGGCAACGGCACGACATTCGACCTGCAAGGACGGCTGCTCAACTGTGAGGGCGACGCCCGCCGCGTGGCACGAATTGAGCACGACGGGACAGTAACGACCCTGGCTGATCGTTTCAAAGGAAAGCGCCTCAGCCGGCCGAACGACGTCATCTGCCACTCCAACGGCTCGATACTTTTTACCGATCCGGACTTTCGTGTTCCCCTTGAAGATCGCGAGATCGGCCACGCGGCGGTCTATCGGGTCGCACCGGACGGCGCCGTCTCGGAAGTGGTTCGCTGCGAATACCCCAACGGGCTGGCGTTGTCCCGCGACGAGCGGACGCTGTTTGTCGCGAATACCAGATGGACACAGTATATTCACGCGGTGGAATTGGATTCCTCGGGCCATATGGTGCGACGGCGCATCTTCGCCGACATGTCGGCGGATGGCACGGACGGCATCCCCGATGGAATGAAAATCGACGAGTTAGGGCGGGTGTTCTGCACCGGCACCGGCGGTGTGTGGGTGTTCGACCCGGACGGTAAGCGCATCGGGATCATAGAAACGCCGGAGGTATGCGCGAACATCGGCTTTGGCGGTCCGGATCTACGGACCTTGCTGCTGACCGCAACGACCTCGGTCTATACTTTGCGGATGAGGGCGCCCGGATTGCCGCACCCCTGGTACAAGGCTCGAGCGTCGTAATTCGCTGCTGCTCAGCGCAAGGTGCGCGCCAGAAAGAACCGCATCATCTCGCCGGTGGCGTCCGGTCCCAGCGGGTCAGTGTAGGAACCGTCCTGGCTGCCGCCAAACCAGGCATGGCCGGCGCCATGCACCACCCATTTTTCCACGATTGCGTCGCCACTGCGATCCAAATGCAGCGTCCGGCTGTAGGCGTGGCCGCCCGGGACCTTGCCCGATTGAACCTGGGTTCGTAATGGTTCGTCCCCGATCGACTGCGCGATAACTGCGTCGCCGTTCTTGGGATGCACCGTGGTATCCTGTTCGCCATGAAAAACAATGACCGGAACCACGCGTTTTCCGATCAGACCGGGCTCGGCCATCGGCCCCGCTCCGCATTGCCGCGAAAGCGGACGACATGTCCCGCGCCGCGCCGCACGCCAACCCCGAGTGCACGCCGATCGCGGCATAAAGCTCCGGATAAGCGTCGCCCATGATCGCGGCGGCCGCGCCCCCCGCCGACAATCCCGCGATATAAACCCGGCGCGGGTCGACCGCATATTCACGCATGATCTCGCGTGTGATGCCGGCAATCACCGAAGGCTCCTCGCCCTCGCGCTGCTGCTCAGCATGGTTGAACCAGTTCCAGCACTTTTGCATGTTGGCGCCGCTCGTTTGGCCGGGATACGCAACCAGGCAGGTGTGCTCCTCCGCCGCGACGTTCATCCGCGTTCCGGCAGCGAAATCGTCGGGCGACTGGGTGCAGCCATGCAGCATGACGATCAGCGGAACAGGCCGCCCGCGATAGCCACTCGGTATATACAATTTGTAAGGGCGGCTGCCGATTTGGCTGCTGAACGTCTTCGCCAGGAACTGCCCGACCTCCGGACCGCTATCCGAACGCCGCTGTGGGTCGGCCGAGCGCGACATCGGGCGGTCAGCCGTCGTCGCTGCCTTTAGGCGGTCGCGCAGAAATTGCTTGATAGAGCTTAAGTCGATCGGACGATCTGCCGTCGATCCTGGGCCGGTCGTGCTCAAGCCGTCGCGCAAATGTTGCTTGATCGGGCTCAGATCGATCGGGCCGCCACTGCGCGTCAGGTGCTTGATTTGCCGCATGACATCCGGCAGGGAATACTTCATATTCACTACTTTCACTATAGGATCAGTAAGACTTTTGTCAGTGCATGCGGTCGGCTAAAGCGCCGCGGACCTCTGCGCTTGCATGCAACGCACCCAGCACCGTAATCGAACCGATCGCCGCTCGAGCAAGTTCGGCGGTCACGTCCGAAGCAATCGTCGCAAGCCCGAGCACATTGATGTGGAGCATTTCGCCGCGATCCCGGGCGGCTTCAAGGTCCAGACGCGTGTAGTGGCAGAGACCAAGGGCAAGGGTCTTCCTCGCGACCGATTGCCGGACGACATCCGCATGCCGGTCCAACTGGTTGCGGATCGCGGTCCGAATGAAATCCGTGCGGTTGGCGTAGAACCCGTCCCGCACCATCAGGTCGATCTGACCGAGGTCCACAAACCCGAGGTTGATGGTGATTTTCTCGCTGTCCGCGCCCCTCGGCCGCAATTCCTGCACACTCGCCATACCATCCGTCCACCATCTGATGGGATGGTATATGGAGGGGCCTCTCGCTTCATGCAAGTGCACTTGCTCGGCCGCACGCCTGCCGACGATCACGGTGTCAGGGCAGAGTTCGCCCGAGCTCACACCCTGACCGGGTCGCCTGGCTTCCGGCAAGTCAACGCCGAAAGATCACCACCTCACTGTTTGGCGGGAGTCCGCAGGCTGAGGATGTACGCCGAAACGTCGGCGATCTCTTGCCGGCTCAAGTGCAAATCCGGCATCCGATGATGTGGCGTCTGTAGAAACACAGCCAAGGCCATCGGGGTGATCGAAGTCTCCGCCGCAATGGCTCGGAATGGGGGTGCGCCGGTGCTGGTGCCTTGAGATTGGCCGGCGGAGACGACATGGCAGCTGCTGCACCACGTCTCGGCAAGATGGCGCCCAGCATCCGCGTCACCGGCGTCTTGCGCAAACGCAAGCCGTGGAGATGCCATCAACAGAAGCAGCGGAACAGCGATGCCGCCGATTGAATGCCAGGCAGGCTTGCGATTGATCATTTGTGTTCTCACTACCGTTCCGCGAATACCGGCGAACGATACAAATTCCCTGTCGTAAAAGATAGGCGACCAAGCATGCCCGTCCGCCAGTCGCAAACTCCAACGAGATGTACTAGGCTTGGCCGACCGTTGCGCGGACTACCGCGGTTGCCAGCGCGTCCTGCCCGTCCTGCCGCAACCCGTCGATCACCCCTGCGATATCCGCGGCCGGACGGTTCTGGCTCATTTTCACTTTGCCCTCCAGCCGCACGATCGGCAGCGCGATGCCGACGATGCTGCGTAACATGCCCTGGACAAAGTCCTCGGGCGCGTCGGAAACAGCCCAGGGCCTGGTTCGCGCCTTCTCGTGCCTTCGGGTCAGCCGCGTCACCACCTCCAGCAATCGGGCGGGATCGTCGAACGCCTCGAGCGTCCCATACGCGTGGATCGCCGCGTAGTTCCACGTCGGTACAACCTTCCCGTGCTCCTGCTTCGCCGCGTAGTAGGAAGGGGTTATGTAACCGTCCGGCCCCTGGAAGATCACCAGCGTCTGCACGCTCGGGTTAGCCGCCCGAGCATGCGGGTTGGCCTTCGCCAGATGCCCGATCAGAGTGCCGTATGGAGCCGGATCGGGATCCAGCATCAACGGCGCATGGCTAGCGATCATCCCGTCAGCGGCCATCGACACCAACGTGGCGAGAGTGTTCGCATGGATCAGGTCATGCAGAACCGCGATGCGGTCTTCGGCGAAATGGTCGGGGACATACACGGCATGCAACTCCGGTCGACATCGGGCTCAGCAGACTGTGCCGAAATCGGACGAAACGAAAGGATCGATTTCCTGCGGATTGTTCGGACCATTTCGACGAGGTGTACTAGGAGGCGCTCGCCCCACGGCCATTGACCAGCAGCATCGATATGATAACGACACCGTAAATCACCCGCCGGCTGGCCTCCGGCATCTGCATCACGGACAGCATCGACGCCAGCAGGCTGATCACCAGCACGCCCGCCACGGTCCCCAGATAACTGCCGCGCCCGCCCAGAATGTTCGTGCCGCCGAGCACCACGGCCGCCACCGCGGGCAGCAGGTATTCGTCCCCCATGCCCTGGTAAGACTGATCGAGCCGCCCCGCGATCAGCACGCCCCCGAGCGCGCTGGTCAGTCCCGAAATCACGAAGCACGTCATCACCACACGCGCCGTAGGGATGCCCGAAAGATAAGCGGCCCGTTCGCGATTGCCGATCGCATAGATCTTGCGGCCAAACGGCGTTCGCCGCAGCATGACGACCAGCAGCACCGAACCGGCAAGCCACACCCACAGGATGTTCGGCACGCCGGCGATGCTGCTGTCCTTGCCCAGGATGCGCATCAGCGGGGATGCCTTGGTCTGCGGCGCAAAGCCCCCGGTGTAGATGACCGCCAGCCCTAGCAGCACCGCGTTCGTGGCAAGGGTAAGGATCATCGACGGCAGCCGCAGATAGGCGACCCCAAAGCCGTTGAACAGCCCGATCGCCATACCCACCGCCAGGGCGAGCGGGATCGCCAACCCGACCCACGGATCACCCATCCCCGCCAGCGTCGTCGCCGTCATGGCCGTGACCGTCATCGTCCAGGGGATCGACAGGTCAATGTGGCCAAGCAGGATCACCACCATCTGCCCCGCGGCAACAATACCCAGAAAAGCCGCGATCCGCAGTTGCAGCACCAGGTAGGCCGGCGACAGAAAGGCCGGCAGATAGTAGCTGCCGATCAGCAGAACCACGACGATGGCGCCCACCGCCACCAGCACCGAATTGTCCAGCCCACGGATCAGCGGCCGGCTCGGATCGCTGCGCGCGGTCTCCTGTGCACTGAGCAGTTCCAGCCGGTTGCGATTGGCCAGGATGCGGATCGCGCCAAGCCCGATCGCCACCATCAGCACCACGCCCTCGAACAGCGGCTGCGCCAGCGGCGAGACCCCGGCGAACAGCAACAGACCGCTGATGGCGCGCAGCGCGTAGGCCCCGAATATCGACCCCATCACGCCGCCGCTGCCGCCCAGCAGCGAGGTGCCGCCGATGACCACCGCGGCGATCGACTTCAGGGTATAGTCGGCGCCCACCTGCGCATCGCCCGACAAGGTCTGCAGCGCCAGGAACAGCCCGCCGCAGGCCGCCAGCAACCCCGCCAGCGTATAGGCCGCCAGCCGCGAGCGCCCCACCCGCACGCCCGACAGGAACGCCGCCGCCTCCGACGATCCGGCAGCATAACAGCCACGCCCGAGCACCGAATTGCGGAACGGCACCCACACCACCAGCAGCACCCCGGCAAGCAGCAACAGCGAAGTCGGGATCACGCCGAAGGTTTCGTTGGTCAGCAGGTCGCCGAGATCCTCGTCGATGCTGCCGCCCGGGATTGGGCGCAGCAGATACGCGATCCCGGTGAAGATCGCCCCGGTCGCCAGCGTCGCGATGATCGGCTGGATCCGCCCGGCGACGACGACCACGCCGTTGAAAAATCCGCAGGCGGCGCCCGCAAGCAGTGTCACCGCGATGCCGCCAACGATCTGCGCCGTCGAACCGCTGACCAGATGCGAGGCAACACAATTGCTGAGCGCAAGCACCGATCCGACCGACAGATCCAAGCCGCCGGTCAGCACCGGCAGCGTCTGCGCCATCGCCGCGAACGCCAGCGCCAGACCCTGATTCGCCGCCGGTGTCGTCACCATGATCGACAGCCCGCGCGGATGCAGAATGAGGAAGCCGACGAACAGCACCGCGAACAAAGCCGCCGCGAACAACGCGCCCTGGTTGCGCCGGGCCGCGCCCAACAACGCGTTCATGCGTTTGCTGCCACCCCGGCTGGCGCCACGCCGATCGACAGCGAGGCCGCGACGATGTTGTTCTCGGTGATCTCCGCGCCAGACAGTTCCCGCACCACCTGGCCGCGATAGATGATCGCGACCCGGTCGCACATCCCGATCAGCTCGTCATAGTCGGTGCTATAGAACAATACAGTCGTACCGAGATCGGCAAGTTGGCGGATCAGCACATACAGTTCCTGCTTGGTCCCCACATCGATGCCGCGCGTCGGGTCCATCAGCAGCAGGATGCCGGGATCGGTCGCCAGCCATTTGCCCAGGACCACCTTCTGCTGATTGCCGCCGGACAGCGTGCCGACAGCCCTCGTCGGCGAGGATGTCTTGATCCGCAAGCGTTCGATCGCCTTCGCCACCAGCCGCCGCTCTGCTTGGCCGTCGAGAAACAGGCCCTGGCGCAGCCGGTCGAGCGAGGCGAGACTCGAGATTCTCCTGCACCGACAGCGGCAGCAGCAGCCCCTCGGTCTTGCGGTCCTCCGGCACCAGGGCGATCGGAATGGCAGCCGACATCGCCGCCTTCGGTCCACCGAATGCAACGGGCTTGCCGTCCACCGCCACGCTGCCGCGCACATCCTTCAGCACTCCGAACAGCGCCAGCAGCAATTCCCGCTGCCCCTGCCCGTCCAGTCCGCCGAGGCCGAGGATCTCCCCGCGCCGCACCTCCAGCGAAATCCCCTGCAGCCGGTTGCCCCAGGCGAGACCCTTCACCTCCAGCACCGGACTTTCCTTCGCGGTGACCGGCGGCGGCTTCGGCGGATACGTCTGCTCGATCTCCCGCCCGATCATCAGGTTGATGATCTCATGGTGGCTGCGCGTGCCCTGCGGAAACGTTTCGATGTGCCGTCCGCTGCGAAACACCGAGCAGGTGTCGGCCAGCGCCTCGACCTCGTGCATGCGGTGCGAGATGAACAGGATGGCCGTGCCCTTGTCCCGCAGCGCACGCAGCAGCGCATTCACGGTCTCCACGTCGCCCGCTGTCAGCGCGGAGGTCGCCTCGTCCATGATCAGCAGTCGCGGCGCGCGACCCAGCGCCTTGGCGAATTCGACCAGTTGGCGGCGCGACAGCGACAGGTCACTCACCGTCATGCGAGGGTCGATGTCGGGACAGCCGACCTCGGCCAACAGCGCCTCGGCCCGTCGTCGCTGCGCCCGATGGTTGATGAACCCGCCGATGCCGGGCGGCCCGGTGATGCAGATGTTGTCGGCCACACTGAGGTCCGGCAACAGCGACAATTCCTGGAACACGCAAACAAAGCCGTGCCGCACCGCGTCCAGCGGATTGACGAAATGCACCGCCTGGCCGTCCACCTCCATTACGCCGCCGTCGGGCCGCACCGCGCCGGCGACGATCTTGATCAGAGTGCTTTTGCCCGCCCCGTTCTCGCCCAGCACGGCGTGGATAGACCCCCGCCGGCAGGCAAAATCGACGCCGTCGAGCGCTGTCACCCCGCCATACCGCTTGCGCACGTCGCTCAGGCGCAGGAACGGCGGAGTGGAGGCGAACGGCGGCATGACGCCGTCAGAATTCAGGATCATGCCGCTTCCGCCAGCCCAACCCACACAAACTCAAGTATTATCGGGCGATTGCTTCAGCAGTTCGTCGATCGGAATCACCGCATTGCAGGCCGCAATGTCGGCGCCATCCTGAAAATTGTCCGGCAGCTTGGTGGAGTAATTCACCCCCTCCTTGAGGTCCTTCGAGTAGGTCGTCGGCACCGGCAGCTCGATCAGTTGCGGCACCGGGTGACCCTGCAGCTCCGCGATCGCCGCCTGCATCGCAACCACCGCCAACAGCGGCGACTGCACCCGCACGATCGAGGTCCAGCCCTGGTCGTGGATCATCCTTAGTGAGCCATTCTCACCCGAGGTGCCGAGCGGCACTTTCGGATGCTTGGCGTCATTCAGCGCATTCATCAGGCCGGTCGCGCCATGCTGCGTGACAATAGCCGGCGAACGGCCCTTGCGTCGCGATGGCATCACTGACCACCTTCTGCACCGTGCCGTCATCCCAGTTGCCGACGACGGTCACGATCTCGATCCCAGGCTTGTTGTCGAACACCTTGTGGAAGCCGATCGACCGGTCACGGTCGACCGAATTGCCCGGCAGGCCGCGGATCTCCAGCACCTTGCCCTTCTTCTCGGGCATATTGTCGTAGACGAACTGTGCCTTCACTTGTTCGAATTCGACCTGAGGCTCGGTTACCTCGATCACCTGGTCGGTGTCGATGACGTTGTCGAACGGGATCAGCACCACGCCGGCCTTGCGGGCGCGCTTGATCACCGGCTCGAACGAGGTCGGGCTGACCGCGATGGTGATGATGGCGTCGTAGCCGGCGGCGATCAGGTTGTCGATCGCGCCGATCTGCGCCGCGACGTCGGTGCCGGTGGAGACAATTTTGAGCTCCTTGATGTCCTTGGCATTCTCCGGCCGCGCCGCCCACGCCTTCAGGCCCTGGATCATCTGGATGCGCCAACTGTTACCGGCAAAGCCGTTGGCGAGCGCCAGCTTGTAGGGTCCCGGCTTGGCGGTCATCGTCATGACCTTGTGGCCAGGCGCCGGCTTGAAGCATTGCGCGTTGTAGGTGTCCTCGGCCCACGCGCCGGCACTGCCGAGCGCCAGTCCCCCCAACAGCCCGGTCGCCACCGAACAAGCCAGCCACGATCTGCGAAGCCGCATCTTCTTTCCTTCCCCATGTGCAGTTACGTTTTGCCGTAACCAGTTGTACCGCGGGTCGGTCAGATCACGTGACGACCGCGAGCAGGTGCATATTGTGAGCGGTTATGGCGCCGGTGCAAGCCCGTATCGGCACTCGCCCACGCGCACGCCAACGGGTCCCCGCATCCCGGCCGGCCAATCGGCTTCGCGACCAGCCCGGCGGTATGGGTCCTCCGGGCATCTGTCGCGGGTCAGGTGGGGCAGCCAGATCGCCATCTCAGCGGGTCCTTCTGCAAATCGAAGGGCTCCATAAGGCGCCCCCGCTATCGTCTCGCGGACGGGGATCAGAGAGCGAAACGTGTACTCCACGTTAGCAAACGTCGGGGCGGACCCACCGGGATCGGGACCGGACGAGGAGTATGCCTTCCCCGAGCACGCTTCCTCTCCGGCAGAAGAGGAGGAAACGGCCCAAATCTATCACCGGATAGATCGGGAGCTTGCCGTCAAAGAAGCGCGCGCAGATCGGCTTCTCCGACTCTACGCCCGGTAGTGGCTCTCAACCCTTTGAGCGTGTTAAACTGGGCTCGAGCCCTTGACCGCTTCCTGCAGGTTGAAAAGAAACATGGCGCCATCCTGGAGGCGCAGGCGGTTGAACTCCAGGCCATAAGGGACCGACTCACAAAGCTTGAAGAGCACGTAAAAGCGCGCGTGGAGATCCTTGTCGCAGAGGCCAAGGGCGCAGCGGCAGCCGGGGGCTCTTCGGTTGCGGCCCAAACTCTAGCCACGACGCAGGAGGAACAAGAAACTCTGGGCTGACGCAACGCTGGACCCTTTGAAGCAGCCAGGAGTTCCGGACCCGTCAGCCCCACAGACAGGCCGCAAACCACCCGACCCTAAGCCTGCTTCCGCTCGATCAAACTCCGGCGAATCTTCCTGCCACGTTCCACCTTGTCCTCGATATACCCCGCGTCCCCCCAGCGAACCGCCCGAGCCATCGCCTGCGCGTCCTCCATGAACCGCTGCAGCATCTCCAGCAGCGCCTCCCGGTTATTGAGGAAAATATCCCGCCACATCACCGGATCCGACGCCGCGATCCGGGTAAAGTCCCGAAATCCCGAGGCCGCAAAATTCACCACCTCCTGCCGGCTCTCGTCGGCAAGATCATCCGCTGTCCCACAGATCGTGAACGCAATCAGATGCGGCAGATGCGACACGATCGCCAGCACCCGGTCATGATGGCTCGGTTCCATCCGTTCCGTCAGCGCCCCGCATCGCTGCCACAACGTCTCGATCTTCGCGATCGCCGCCTCATCGGTCCCCGGCACCGGGGTCAGCAGCGTCCACCGGCCTTGGAACAACTCGGCGAACCCCGCATCCGGCCCCGAGTATTCCGTTCCCGCTATCGGATGCGCCGGCACGAAATGCACCCCGGCCGGCACCAGCGGCCCAACGTCGCGGATCACCGATTGCTTGGTCGATCCGACGTCGGTCAGCACCGCCCCCGCCGCCAGATGCGGCGCGATCCGGGCCGCCAGATCGGCAAATGCCCCAACCGGCGCGCACAACATCACGCAGTCCGCACCTTCCACCGCCGCGGCGGGATCGAGCTCGACCCGATCCGCCAAACCCAGCTCCATCGCTCGGTCCAAAGTCTTCTGCGTGCGGGCGTTGACGACGATCTGCGCCGCGATATCCCCCCGCTGCCTGGCAATCCGAGCGACGGAGGATCCGATCAGCCCCACACCCAGAAGCGCAAGTCGCTTGAAGACCGGATCAGCCACGGGTCTGCCGCATGAACTCTCCGAAGGCGTCCACCACCAGCCCGCATTCCTCGGCGGTGCCTACGGTCACCCGCAGGCAATGTGGCAGCCCATACCCGCCGACCTTGCGCACGATAATGCCGCTCGCCCGCAAAAACGCATCGGCGGCGTTGGCCTTATCAACAGTCTCCAGATCGACCAGCACGAAATTCCCCTCGCTCGGCCAAACCTTCAGCCCCGGCAGCCTCGATCCCGGCGGCCAGCTTCGGCCGGTATTCGGCATTATGAGCGCATCCGGCCTCAACCCAGCCGGGTTCGGCGAGCGCCGCAATGGCCGCGGCCTGCGCGGCGACCGAGACATTGAACGGCCCCCGGACCCGGTTCAGCACATCGACAATCCCAGGCGGCGCGTAACACCACCCGATCCGCATCCCGCCCAGACCAAAAATCTTGGAGAATGTCCGCGTCATCACCGTATTGTCGCCGGCGTCCACCAATCTGACCCCGGCGTCGTAAGCCGGGTGCGTGACGTATTCGGCATAAGCCGAATCCAGCACCAGCAGCACCTCGGGCGGCAGCGCGGAACGGAACCGGGCGACCTCCTCGGCGGCGACCATGGACCCGGTCGGGTTGTTCGGGTTGGCCAGGAACACCAGCCGCGTGGCCGGGGAAACCGCCGCCAGCATCGCATCCAGATCGGCGGTCAGATTCCGCTCCGGAACCTTGATCACCCGGCTGCCCGCATACGTCCCGGCGATCTCGTAGATCGAGAACCCATGCGCGGACATAATGATATCGCGTCCCGGCCCGCCATAGGACAGGCAAAACTGATACAGCAGGTCGTCCGAACCCGCGCCGCAGACGATCCGCCCCGGATCGAGGCCCCACCGCTTGCCCAGCGCCGCACGCAGCTTGCCCGAGCCGCCATCGGGATAGCGGTAGGCTTCCGCTGCCGCTTCGGCGATCGCCGCGCGAGCTGACGGCGGGACACCGAACGCCCCCTCGTTGGACGAAAGTTTCACCGTCCTGTTGGCGCCCGGCAATTCCGCCTCGCCCGCGACGTATGGGTGGATCGTCAGGATCTCCGGACGCGGCGCCGGGCCGTTCATCGCCCGCCGCCCGCGATCGGCGTCGCGTAGCTCCCCAGCACCACCGGTCGGCGCAGGACGGACCCCAGATGACGCAGCCGTTCGTCGTCGTCCGTCAGAGCCCCGTCGACTTCGACCAACACGTTGGCGACCAACGACCCCTGCTTGCGAGCCAGAACCATCGTCTCTGACCGCAATCCCACCGCCTCCAGCTCGCTCGACACCCGAGCACGGCTGTTTTCGGCATCGCATTCCAGCCACAGCAGGGACTGATCGCTTTCGCTGGGATCAGAGGGCGTCGAAGCCACCACAAGTGCCTGAGCAGCAGGAAACCCGTCCGGTCGAGGCCTCCAGAACGGCAGCCGGGCAACCACGTAAAGCCTCGGTTCGTGATACGGCAGCGCCATCCACCAGGTGTCGTCCGCTGACGGGTACCGCAGAACCGCGACCGATCCGATACCCCGGCTGACATCGACCAAGGCCTGCCCGGGGCTGGGATAGGTGTACAGAGGCGTCAGCGCACCGAAATGCTCGCGCGCCAACTGGGTCACGGGCGCGCCATGATCCGGATCACAGACGGCGAGTGAAAACTCGCCTTGCATCGCCGTGGTGCCCGCCAGCAGCTCCCGCCAGATCCGAACCAGCGCCACCGAGGGCAACGACCCCTGGTGGCGGCGAAGCAACCGGCGAATGATCGACGCCTCGCGCCCCGGCCGGAACGCCGCCGGCTTCCCCGAACGCGCGACATGCTCGACCACTCCGGCCCGCCGGATGAGCAGGTCGTGGATCGCGTCGTCGATCCTGTCGAGTTCGGCCCGCAACGCGGGCAGACCGCCGCTACGCCAGCCATCCACGGGAGCTGGCTCCTCCTTCGCGCCGGTGGCTTCGACTTTCGGAACTGGGCTGGACATCGTTCTCGCCGTAAGGGGGTGGCAGACTTATACCAGCAGCCCTTGGAAGTCACCCGCAAGCACCGCTGTCTCACCGGGCGGAAGCTATTCGCCTCGGCCGACTGTTGCAGCGTCGGCTTCAGCGAGAATGACCTGACGTATGCACATCCGTCCATGAACCCATTCGGCCGCGACCCGTTGCGAGCGGCGCCCGCAGGTCCTATGCAACGCCGCGATGGACCAGCCCGCGACACGCTCCAACTTGGCAAAATCCTACAGCCACGCCCATGTCACATTCGACGACGGGATGAAGCTGGAATGTGGCACGAACCTGAGGCGCCATACCGTCGCCTACCGCACCTATGGCACGCTGAACGCTGAACGGTCCAACGCGGTGCTGGTCTGCCATGCGCTTACCTTGGACCAGTATGTTGCCGAGGAGCATCCGATCACCGGCAAACCAGGATGGTGGGATACGGTGGTCGGTCCCGGACGGCCGATTGATACGGATCGCTTCTTCGTCATCTGTCCCAACGTCCTCGGCGGCTGCATGGGCAGTACCGGCCCGCTCAGCAACCGCGAACTGCCGGACGGGACGGTGACCGACGAGCCTTGGGGTACCGAATTTCCACCGGTCACCATCGGCGATATGGTCCGCGCCCAGAAGCGCCTGATCGAATATCTCGGGATCGACCGCCTGTTCGCCGTCATCGGCGGATCGATGGGCGGAATGCAAGTGTTGCAGTGGGCCGCCTCGTATCCGCAGGCGGTGTTCGCGGCTTTGCCGATCGCGACGGCTTCGTATCATTCCGCCCAGAACATCGCCTTCCAGGAGGTCGGCCGTCAGGCCATCTTCGCGGACCCGGACTGGCAGAGCGGCCAGTACTGGCGTTCCGGCCGCATACCCGCCCGCGGCTTGGCCGTCGCCCGGATGTGCGCCCACATCACCTATTTATCCGAGGAGGCGCTGACCCGGAAATTCGGCCGCCGGCTGCAAAACGCCCCGAAGGACAACACCGAGGCGATCAGTCTGTTCGGTGAGATGTTCGAGGTCGAGAGCTACCTGCGCCATCAAGGCAGCACCTTCGTGGAGCGCTTCGACGCCAACAGCTACCTGACCCTCACCCGGGCGATGGACTATTTCGATCTGGCGGCGGATTGCGACGGCGACCTCGCCGCGGCTTTCAAGGGTTCGCGCACCCGGTTCCTGCTGGTGTCATTTACCTCGGACTGGCTGTTTCCCACCGGCCAAAGCCGTGCCGTCGCCCGCGCGCTGAACCGCGCCGGCGCCAACGTGTCATTCGTGGAATTCCCGACCGACAAAGGCCACGACGCGTTCCTGCTGGACGAGCCGGATTTTCATCGCACCCTGGCCGGTTTTCTCCGCGGGTGCGCCGTCCACGCGGGCCTGGAGGCGTGAGCACACTGGACCCGGTTCGTTTCCTCGCCAAGAACATGCGCGTCGATCTCGCCATGATCGCCGGCATGATCGCGCCGGGCGCTCGGGTGCTCGACATCGGCTGCGGCGACGGCACGCTGATCGACCATCTGTTCCGGACCAAGAACTGCGACGCGCGCGGCATCGAGATTGACATGGCGGAGGTCACAAGGGCGATCGCCTCCGGCCTGCCGGTGATGCATGGCGACGCCGATGTCGACCTCGCGCACTATTCCGACGGCGCATTCGATTACGTTGTGCTGTCGCGCGCCTTGCAGGCGGTGGAAAAGCCGCGTGCCGTGCTGCGCCAGATGCTGCGGATCGGCACGCGCGCCGTGGTAAGTTTCCCGAATTTCGGCCATTGGCTGGTGCGCTGGCAGTTGGTCTCCACCGGCCGCATGCCGATGACCGCGACCTGGGACCGGCCGTGGCACGAGACGCCGAACATCCATCCCTGCACCATCCGCGACTTCTTCACGCTGTGCGAGCAGGAGGGCTACGTCGTGGAGCAGTGGTTCGCCGCCGACGAAGCCGGCCGGCGCTCGCCGTGGCGCCGAGCCTCCGCCATGGCCAACCTGTTCGGGGAGCAAGGCGTGTTTCTGCTGCGGAACCGATAGATCCCCGGCCATGTCTAAGATCATGCCGCTGAAAGGTTCGCGGCGGATGGATGCGCTGGCGAACCGTTCGCCTCGGCGGCGGTCCCGGCGGTTTCGGCTCGCGGTGCTGATTTCGCTGCTGATCCATGCCATGATCGCGGTACTGCTGCTGGTAACGATCAGGCGCAAGGGGATGGAGGAAATGCTGCCTCCGCCGGCGCCGGTGACGATGCTGTTCGAGACCGGCCGGCGGGAAGGTCCGACGCTGCCAAACCCGTCAATTCAACAACCGTCGACTCCGCCATCAGTCGCGACGCCGCCATCGAAAGAAGCCCCCCTTCCAACGCCGCCTGTCCCGCCGGTCGAGCCGCCACAACCCCCAGCCCCTCAGGCGGCAACGCCTCCGCCACCGGTACCGGAACCGGCGCCGCCACCCCCGACGCCACCGCCGCCAGTCGAGCAGCCGCCAACGCCTCCGGTCCCGACCCCGACGCTGCCTCAGCTGCCGCCGCCAGCAGTAGAACCGGCTCCGCTCCCCCCGCCGCCCCCGCCGGCCGGTCAAACCCGCGCCGGCGCAGAAGCCGCCCTCGGTGCGGCCACCGGTTAAGCAGAACCCGCCGAAGCCGTCGGATTTCCCGGCGCCGATGGATTTCAGCCTCGGCAAGCCGATCGCCCCGTCATCCGCTCCGGCTCGCCCGCGGTCCTCGCCGCATATCCCGGGCACCATCGACATGTCGCTCGGGCCGGCCTCCAAGGGAATTGCCGATCCCACGCCCTACTCCGACAGCGACGAGGGAAGAGAGGGTGCGGACTACCGCAATTTACTCAGCCGTTGGGTGGCGGAGCATGCGTATTATCCCGAACAGGCCCGCCGGGACGGAGACGAGGGCGACGCGAAAGTGCATGTTCTCGCGGCGTCGGACGGGCGGGTCAAAGAGGTCGAACTGATAGGCAAATCAGGCTCGATGTGGCTGGACCTGGCCTTGCTGTCACTCTTCCGCGATCAGCATATCCCTCCCTACCCGGGCGGCGGCAGCGAGCCGATCGAGTTCAACTTCACGATGCACTACGTCCTGATCCGGCGTTAGGACCTGCCGCAAAACAAGTGCTGCGGTCTAGGCACCATCGCCCCAAGCCGTCATGGTAAGCAAGGGCCTACCATCCACGGATTTCGCGACTTCAGGACCCTAAGCCATGCGGGCAGCCGATTTGACGTAAGCGCATATTATGCGGTTTTGACAGAGCCTCACGAACGCGGGAGAGGGTTGGTAGTGTGGGAGCCAAGAATGGGCCAAGTAGGAGCTATTGCTGCGAACTTCCATGAAGGCAGCCGGTCGAGGCGATCTTTAGTGAGAGGCGAGTGAGGGGGCAAGCGGGCGGAGGGGCCGCCCGGGGGAATTTGGGTGTAATATATGAGGATAGAGACTAGCCGTGGCGGTCATTGCCGGCGTCGTTGCTTTGCTCTCTGCAGCAGCTACGGTGTTGAGCACGATGAGAAACGCGGAACGCACGAATGCCAACGCACGGGCCATCAAGCTACTAGAGTTTGAGAACGAACGAACCAAAGCTGCAGCATTACGAGAGAAAGAAATCACGAACTACAGTGAGCCGCTCGCAAGGGCAGCATACAATTTACAAAGTCGATTTGTTTAATATTTTTAGAGGCGGCCTATAGAGGTGTTTCTTGTTCGAGGAAATGCACGCGAAAGCTCCTATGTCATTAATAACACGGTTTTTCTGATCGGTCAGTATTTATGCTGGACGGAGTTGGCCCGAAGAGAAATCCAATTCATTGACCTAGGAAAAAACGAACGAACTCAACAGTTATTGCGCCTTCAGGATGCCATCTACACGCTTTGGGGAGACAGCCAGAGGACGCCTCTCTTTCGATCTTTGCGGGCGAACAACGGGCTATCGGAGAAGCGTTTATCCAGACCGGCCCCCGCGGCCTAGAGTGCATGGGATACGGCGCGCTCCTCAAAAACTTCGATCCCGGCACACACCCCCTCATTGAGGCACTACGACGTTGGAAGGCCTAGCGACGGGCACCCCTTTAGCGCGTGAAAGTCCGCTTTACCAGCGTTTCAGAATTCTAAGAGCCTTCTCTGATTGGGGTTGTTGGGGTCAAGCCGCTTTTTCTCTCTGACCGGTTCTATTGCTCGATTTTCGGTTCAATCGCGTCGGTAACCGCGTGGCGGCTCGATGTCAGCAAGAGACGTCAGATCGATATCGACGATGGCTTCGAGCGCTTCCGCTATCGCGCTGTCTTGTAGGCTATCTGGAAGTGCTTCGAGCCAGTTGGCGTGCTCGGCCTGCAGCGTAAGCAGTATGTTGAATGGCGTAACGCCAAC
Source organism: uncultured Alphaproteobacteria bacterium (assembly GCA_963778125.1). Classification (GTDB taxonomy): domain Bacteria; phylum Pseudomonadota; class Alphaproteobacteria; order Acetobacterales; family Acetobacteraceae; genus Rhodopila. The sequence continues at coordinate 109,454 of CAVZTH010000049.1, forward strand.
GCTGGGGGCGGCTCCGTCGATCGGTCGGGCGGTTTGATCGAATGACGGCTGTGGTCGTTTTCGTTGGATGGCGGGCACGATAACGAGCCTGGCGTCGGCGTTGCTTAGCGCGTGCTCACCCGTTGGTTTGCAGCCTCGCGGCATGGCTGTGTTCTCCGGTACTGTAACGCAATGCAATGGAAGTCGATTTAACCAGGCCCTGCCTGTCCGGATGCCCTTTCTGTCTGGGGTCGCCGGCGGCAAGCTGTTCTTGTTTCTCAAGCGGCGCCCGTGGGTCTCTCGCTTCTCTTCGCGGTCGGCGCAGGGCCGCCGCAGGATGGGGTCAGGAGGACGAGGCGTCTCAATCTGTCCCGCGACCTGAAAGCATCGCTGCCTCCGGTTCCGGACTCTCAACGAGATCACCTCGTCCATCGTCCCCACGGGAACGACGCGGCTCCGCCCTTTCAAGCGGAAACTGGAACCTCTTCGGTCATGCTCCAGAAGTGGACACCGGGGCCTGCTTGCCCCAACGGAACTCGCTGCCATCTGCCCACATGCGATGCAGGATCACCGCCAATTTGCGTGCGACTGCAACACGCGCCCGCGCCATGCCGCGACGTTTGGCGATGTTCATGCCCCAGGCGCGCAAGGCCGACCACTTGGTGCTGCGGATCAGCAGCGAGTGGGCCGCCTCGTAAAGCGCGGTGCGAGCCAGTTCGTCGCCGCATCGGCTGATGCTGCCTTGCACGTCGGTCTCCCCGGATTGGTAGCGCCGCGGGGTGAGGCCAAGATGCGCACCAACGTCGCGCGACTTTCGGAAGCGGCCTGGCTGGTCGATGGTGGCGCGGAACGCCAAGGCAGTGAGCGGGCCAACACCGGGCACCGTCATCAGCCGCCGGCACGTCGGTTCCACCTTCACCTCATCGACCACACGCTTGGTGAGCCTCTCCACTTCCTGGGTCATCACCTCGACCACGGATAACAGCGATTCCGCCAGACTTGCCAGCACCGGTTCGTCAGCCGTCAGTTCGCGCACGCGGGCCGAGAAGTCCTTGCGGCTCGGCGTGCCGACTTTCAACCCAGCCTCGCGCAGCAAAGCACGGATACCGTTCTCGACGTCGCGGCGCTTGTTGAGCACCATCCGCCGGGCTGTCAGCAGCGCACGCCAGGATCGGCAGGCCGGGCTTTTCACGTGAACCGCGCGATACCAGCCCGTGCGCATGATCTGCGCCAGCCCGCGCGCATCGTTGCGGTCGGTCTTGTTCGGCATGGCGCCCATTGCCGCCTTGGCTTGGCGTGCTTCAATGCAGATCGCCGGCAGGCCAGCCTCAGTCAATCCCACATGCAGCCAGGCCGTCAGCGAACACGCCTCCAGGCCGATCCGCTCCATTGTAATCCCGCTCGCCGTGAAGAACGCAACCAGGGCCTCCGGTTCGCTCGCTGCGCGCGCCTCCCGTACAATGCGACCCGCATCATCGACAATGCAGATCGTGGTCTCTTCCAACGATACGTCCAACCCGGCAAAGTAACCCATGGCTGCTCCTCCTTGATGCTTGTGGCCGATCCACACACCGGACCACGTTCGATCATTCTGAGAGGAGCAGCCACCGGGTTCACCGGGGAGAGACCCCAATCACCCCATCTGACCGGAAACGGTATCGGAATCAAATCGCTGGGTGGCTAATCCATTGAAAGGGTTGACCGGTCTCACAGGACACGATTTGCTGGCTCTGCAACAAGACGAGCGAGTGGCGATGCCCTGGAATGAGACCGATCGAGCGAAATATGCCGTGATCCGCGCGCGCTATGCAACCGACCTTTCGGATGAGGAGTTCGCGCTGGTGCAGCCAATGCTGCCTGCTTCCAAGCCATGCGGTCGCAAACCGACCGATCCGCGCGCCATCCTTAATGCCTTGTTCTATCTGGTCCGTGCAGGCTGCCCGTGGCGCTACCTGCCGAAGGATTTTCCTCCCTTCACCACAGTGCAAAATCGCTTCTACGCATGGCGCGACAGCGGTTTGTGGGAACAGATCGTCAGTGCCCTGGTGATGGCCATTCGTGAGGCGGAAGGAAGGGACGCAGCACCGACCGTCGTCATCGTCGACAGTCAGTCGGTCAAAACCACCGAGGCGGGCGGCCCAAAAGGCTATGACGCGGGCAAGAAGGTCAAGGGCCGCAAGCGTCACGTCGCGGTCGATACCCTTGGCTTGCCGATCAAGTGCCAAGTGACCTCGGCAGACGTTCAGGACCGCGATGCCCTGCCGCACCTTCTGAAAGCGGTGAGCCAGAAAAGTCCCTGGGTGAAACTCGCGTTTGTCGATGGCGGATATGCCGGTGACGAGACCCAACGCGCCGCCTATGAGGCCAGCCGGATCAGGATCACCGTTGTCAAACGCGCGGATCGCGAGGTCAAAGGATTTATCGTCTTGCCGAAGCGCTGGATCGTCGAGCGGACTTTCGGATGGGTGAACCGAGCACGTCGCCTGGCAAAGGACTTCGAGGCATTGATCACCTCGTCACAGGCTTGGTTTATGCTGTCGCTGGCTTTCCTGCTCGTCCGTAGGATCGCTCGGGACTACGAGAACGCAACGTGATTTCGAGTCAGGCTATTTGAAGGAAAACGCAACAGGAAGAATTTTAGTGAATATCAATAAAGATGCCAATTTATAGGAAAAGGTCTTTTCGGCAGATTACCCTAGTGGGCGAGGCGGGCGGCCTTAAGCCCTGACAAGGAATGCATCACTCGCGTCGATGGTTTTTCCGAACCGTCGCGGGGATTGACCGTGCCGTTCCGTCGGAGCAATGCTTCTATCGGGCCGGGAACCTGCCGGAACTTGCGGGCTTGGAGCAGCGCCACACATCACGCTGCCACCCTGATGACGATTACCGCGACGATGTACGTTCCCATGCCCTAAAATAACGGGGAAGACTCGAAATGTCAGTCGCCGCGACCAGGATCCGTCGCCGTAACGTATTGACGCTTGGAGCTGCGGCCATTGCCGCCGGTAGCCGGGGACATCTTGCCCTCGGAGGCGGGAACCCCCGCGTGTTGAGATTTGTACCCATACTTAACCCTTCCTCGCTCAATTTGCTTTGGGCTCAATCGGTGAGCACTCGAGAAGCGGCCTTCATGGTCTTCGACACATTATATGGGCTGGACGCGTCGCTGACGCCGCAGCCGCAAATGGTCGACGGGCATGAACTATCTGAGGACCGGCTGACCTGGCGGTTCAGCTTGCGCGAGGGACTGCGGTTCCACGACGGCGAGCCGGTGCGCGCGCGTGATGCGGTCGCCTCGATCGGGCGCTGGGCACAGCGCGCGCCGCTTGGCGTCAGCATGAAGAAGCAGTTGGACGAGATGCGCGCGATCGACGATCGGCGGTTCGAAATCCAACTGAAGAAACCATTTCCCCACCTACTCTATGGCCTCGGTCGCGCCGTCGACTGTGTCGTCAGGCCGGAGCGCGTGGCCGGCCACATCGATGCCTTCACTGATGCCAAGGACTACACTGGCAGCGGACCCTACATGTTCCTGCCGGACGAGTGGATTTCCGGCGCGTACCTCGCTTTCCGGCGAAACCAGCACTACTTGCCGAGGCCGGAAGAGCCGTCGCTTTGGGCCGGGGGCAAGGTCGCGAACTTCGACCGAATCGAGTGGACGATAATGCCCGATGCCGTCACCGCCACCGGCGCGGTCGCGAGGGGTGAGGTGGACTGGCTGGACAGTGCCTTTCTCGACCTGGTGCCGCAGCTTCGACAGACGTCCGGCGTTACGGTAGAGCAACTCAACCCGTTCGGCTGGTGGTCCGTGTTGCAGTTCAACACCCGGCGCCCCCGTTTGACAACCTGGCGTTGCGGCGGGCGCTGTTTCCCGCCGTAAACCAAGCCGACTACATGGGTGCGGTGGTGGGTGATCGGGCCGACCTGATGCGTACCGGTATGGGTCTTTTCAACGCGGAGTCGCCCTTGCAGAGCAAAGCGGGGATCGAAGTGTTGACCGGACCGCGTGATCTCGATCTGGCGCGGAAACTCGTGAAAGACAGCGGCTACACCGGCGTGCCGGTCGTGCAGATGGCGGCGACCGACAGCCCCAGGCTGAGCGCGTTGAATCTCGTCGCGCAGGCGATGATGACGGAGATCGGACTGAACGTGGTGTTTCAGGCCATGGATTTTGGTAATTTGGTTAGCCGGGTCAATAAAGGCGGCCAAGCCGGGTCGGACAGTTGGAATTGCTTTTGTGCTGCTTGGCCGGGGCCTGCAGTTCTCGATCCGGGCAGCCACCTGCCGCTCTTTGGCTTGGTGCCGGATCGGGATCCGAAGATGCTGGCGTTGCGGGACGCCTGGTTGGACACGCCGGACCTTGCGTCGCAGAAAACCATCGCCGATCAGATGCAATTACGGGCGTTCGAGGATCCGCCGTTCGTGCCGCTCGGTGAGTTTTTTAGCCTGTCGGCGTATCGCACGGGTCTGTCGGGCTTCGTCCGTTCCGATGCGGCGCTGTTCTGGAACGTTCGAAGGGCCTGACCCGTCAGGATTAAAGAAAAGCAGCAGCAATCGCGCCGAGGCCGCGCGAAGGCGGCCCGATTCCACTGTCGTTCATTAATTAAGAATTACGCCCCAAAAAAACAGCTTTGAAAAGGTTGAGCTTTTCTGTCGCGTAAGTCCGGTGCATATTGACCGCCCTGAAATACGGCTATGCACGGGTATCGACGGACGGTCGGAGCACTGACGCGCAGGTGCACCAACCGGCCAAGGCCGGATGCAAGAAAGTGTTCCGCGAAGTGGGAAGCGGAGCCAGGGCCGACCGCGAACAGCTTCGTCGCTTGCTTACCCTATTGGACGCCGGAGACGTGGTGATGGTGACGCGGCTTGACCGCTTGGGGCGATCCATCCACGACATGTTGAACACCCTCGGCACGATTGCCGACCGCAGGCCGGATACCGATCCCGACCCTTAGGCGGCTTCGGCCAACACCAGGCGGCGTCGGGGCACCGCTCGAACCGGCATCGCGGCGTAAACGTCCTTCACGGCCTCGGTCAGCGTGACCCCGGCGAAGCCGGGCACCATTCTCCGGCCGGCCCGCTCGAACAAGGGTGCGCTGCGAAGCACGATCCGCAGCCGAGATGGCGGCATCCACAAGGCCGCTTCGCGCCGCTCAACACGGAACAGGCCGCTGGCCAGCAACCGGCCAAGCTGGCCGTTAGAGTAAGGCAGGCCGTGGCCAAACGGCGTGCTCTCGCGATAGGCCCACATGCCGGTGCGGTTTGGCGCGACGATCAACAGGCGCCCGTCGTCCTTGAGCACCCGCCAGACCTCACGCAACAGACGGCGGGCGTTCTCCGCCATCTCCAGCCCATGCACCATCAGGATGCGGTCGAAGGTCAGGTCGGCGAACGGCAGGCAGTCCTCCTCGGCGGCGCAGGACAGGTTGGGGACGCCGGAGGGCCAGCGAGCCGCGCCCATCTGTGCAGGGGTCAGGGCGATGCAGCGGGCGGACTGATCGCGCCACAGCCGCAGATAGGGCATGGCATAGCCAATCCCGAGGACCGACTCACCGGTCGCGGCTGGCCACATCGCGAGAAGCCGTTCGCGCAGGATTCGCGCCGTCACGGCACCGCGAGCCGAGCCGTAGAACTCCGCCGCGATATGTGCATCCGCTGTCATGGCGTCAGTCTATAGACCACTTTCAGCCCGGTTGTGCAGGCCGAATATGGCCTATCTATTTGTTCGATCGGACGATTCACGCGTTTGCACGTTCCTCTCAGCGTGATCATGTGCTGCACGTCCTCCGGTTTCCGCCTGAACCAACCCGTGCTATCTCTTCGCCATGACAGTCACAGCATCCCCCGTCCCGATCTTGAAGGACAACTACGCCTGGCTGCTGCGTGAGAGCAGCACCGGCGCCACCGCCATCGTCGATCCGGCCGACGCCCAGCCGATCATCGAAGCGATCGAAAAGGCTGGCGGAAGGCTGGATCTTATTCTCCTGACCCATCACCACGCCGATCATATCGCCGGCGTCGATGAGGTCCGCGCACGATTCAACTGTCCCGTCGTGGGCGCCGCCGCGGACCAGCACCGGCTTGCCGAAGCTGGATGAGGCGGTGCGGGAGGGCGACACCGTCCGGCTGGGCGAAGCCACGGCGCGAGGTGATCGAGACGCCAGGGCATACCCGCGGGCAGATCAATTTTTTCTTCCCGGACGGCGGGGTTTTGCTGTCCGGCGATACGCTGTTCAGCCTGGGTTGCGGCCGCCTGATCGAAGGCACGCCGGCGGAAATGTTCGCCAGCCTGCGCAAGCTGGCGGCGCTGCCGGGCGAACACCCTGGTTTGTTGCGGGCACGAATATACCGAGAGCAACGCCCGTTTTGCTCTTGCGGTCGATCCCGACAATCCGGCGCTGCACGAATTCGTGGCGAAAGTGGAGCAGTTGCGCAGCGCCGGTCAACCCAGCGTGCCGTCTGTCCTGGCGGACGAAATGAAGGCCAATCCGTTCCTGCTGGCGCCTGACGTGGCCAGTTTCGCGGCAGTGCGCGCGAAGAAGGACAAGTTCTGAGGGGGATACTCAACGTGAAGCTGTATTACTCGCCGACCAGCCCTTATGTCCGCAAAGTCATGGCGTGCGCGATCGTCCGAGGCCTGGAAGGCCGCATCGAAAAGCATCCCGCCAATCCGCATGCCTCGCCCCCGATCTCGTTGCCGACAATCCGCTCTCGAAAGTGCCCTGCCTGGTGACCGATGACGGGATGTCATTGTTCGGCAGCCAGTTGATCTGCGAATATCTCGACAGCCTCGGCGACGCCCTTCCGCTGTTTCCCTCGCACGGTGCGACGCGGTGGCGGGCGCTGAAGTTCCAGTCGCTGGGCGACGGTATCCTCGATGCGGCCGTGCCGTGCCGTGGGGAACAGGGCAAGCCCGGCGGAAGCCGCTCGCGACGCGCAGATCGCCCGCTTCAAAGCCGCGATGAGCCGGGCGGTGGATGCATTGGAGTCGGATCCGCCGCATAAGCATATCGACATCGGGTCGATCACGGTTGCCTGCGCGTTGGGCTACCTGGATTTCCGTTTCGGCTCCGACCCGTGGCGGGAGGGGCATCCGGTGCTGGCGGCTTGGTACGCCGAGTTCTCGCGGAACCAGGCGCTGCGGGAGACCGCGCCTCTAGAGCGTGATCGCCTGAGGCTGCCAGTCAGAGGGCGTGAATAACGCGATCAGACAAAAGCTAGACCATGATCGAACGCCGAAGTGGGGATCAACCTCAAACGATCATGGTCTAGCCCTGCTCCTTCAGAAAGCGCAGCAGCAGAGAGGTAGTCTTCTCTGGATTTTCCTGCTGCGGCCAGTGGCCGGCCCCCTCGATCAGCTCGCAGATCATCATGCGGGTGCAGGCACTTTTCTGCATTCGCTCGAACGCCCCCGGGGTCTGATACACCCCCCAGTCGCGACTACCGGACAGGAAGAGGCTCGGTACATCGATCGTGCGCCCGGTGAACAGCTCCTGCTCGCCCGCATAGATTCCCGTCGTGGTCACGCGGTACCACTGCAAGCCGCCCTGAAAGCCATTGCGACGATATTCCGCGACGTAGACGGCCAGAGCCTCGTCCGGCAGCCAGGTGTTAGCCGCGATCGCGGCGGCCGTGGGCATTTCCGGCGCGACCGTCTCCGGCATCGTGCGGTCGAGGTCCATGATGTAATAGGTTGGGATTTCCGCCAGCGCCTCGGCAGTCCAGCCAGCGATTGGATGCGGTCTGTTCTGCACCCAGTCGCCACTCTTGTAATGATAGTAGCCGCGCATAAAGTCGTGCAGCCCCTGCGGCGCGGCCATCAGTTCGGCATTGGCCTCGCGCCGGGCGAAGTAGTGATGATAGTGCTTGCGCGGCCGGGGCAGCCGGGCAAGCGCCGCGTTGATGTTCTCCGGCGGCGGCGGTGGCGGATTGCGAACCGTGTCAAACGGCGTCTCGGGGGGGCCGCCGAACGGGGCGCTCATCAATGCAACGGAGCGGAAGATGTCGGGCCGGATCAAGGTGGCCCAGGCCGCGACCGGAGAGCCGAAATCATGTCCGATCACCGCGGCCACCGAGCGGTAGCCGAGCGCATAGACCAACCCGACCGCATCACGCGCCAGGTTGGTCGGACGCCACGGCGAGAGATCGGCATCGTAATCGGCAATCCAGCCCGAGGTTCGGCCATATCCGCGCAGATCGGGAGCGATGACATAGTAACCGGCATCGGCAAGCGCCGGCATGACGTTGCGCCAGGAGTAGGCGATTTCGGGGAAGCCGTGCAGCAACAGCAGACAGGGACGGCCCTGTACGCCGGCTTCCAGCATATGCACAGTCAGTCCGTTCACCCCCGGTACGAAGCGGGCGCGCACTCCTTCGGGCAGAAGCGCTGGGTCAAGCGGCGGCAGCGTCGAGGTCATGCGGAGGCGCCTCCCAAATGCCGAGCCAGGCGCGGTAAAGGAGCGCGGACAGCCATTTAACTATGGTGCGGCTGGAGGAGCCCGGTCAAGCACGCCAGCTGCCGCCGCGCAGTTTCGGGATTGCAGGGATTGTTCCTTTGCTGCTCGAGGTACCACGCTCTGGAAAGCTCGTGTCGGTCGCGGGCGGCTGTTGGCTGGATCGTTGTTTTGCACCCCACGGTTCCTCGGAGGTAGACCCACACGAGAAATCGAGGTCAGCGGCGCGAATTCGAGCGACCGGCGCAGCGGGTCGCCCACCTGGTACACTGGCGGGTGAATCGGAATGCGGCTACACGCCATAGTCGCCATAGTGTCCTCCCGTTAGAAAAGTGGGGAGAAGATCTAGTGATCCGTCACATACCGCTGCTGCGTCGCCCGTTTTGGCAACGGGAAAGGCGGTCATCGAGCGCGCTAGAGCGATCGCCGAAAAGGACGAACTTCGAAAAAACTTGATGGGACAACTGGATCAGGCGAGAGCCGAGCGCGATGCGGCGTTCGTCGAGCGCGATGCGGCAATCGCCAAAAGGGATGGATTGCGAAGATCTTTTATCGAAACAGAAAGCGGCGAGATACCACCAACGCCGTTCTCGCGAACCCTAGCCCCTGACAAGATCGATGATGTTGACTTGGTCGCGCGCATCATAACCGCCTATCGAAAGTCCATTGCGACGATGTGTGGCCCATCAAACTCATTCTGGGAAACAGCATTCGCCGACCTAAAGCGCGACGTTCACGAAGCGCTGGTTGCCGGTGACGCTACGGCGGTTCAGAGTATGCTCCGCGAGCCGAAAACAACCGATCTCTTCTACGGATTTGACAATATGATCCGTAGCGTTGACACGGACCAACCTCGTTGGGAACCTATCAGCGTTGAAAGCTACCAGGATATCTTGCTGCTGTGTGAGGTGATTGGCGCTCGAAAACTTTCGAAATCCGCTGCATTCGACGACCGTTCATCTGCCGTTGATGGAAAATTTGCTGCTATCGCTAGACGATGCGCTGAGCTTTAAAGTGAGGTTTCCAAACCCATTTCCCGGCGAAATCGGGCTTGCGACGACGCGCGGCACAATAAGCTACCGTGCGGTTCAGGCGCTCTATCAAGCATGGCGTATCTCAAAACTATCGACCGGAAAGCGTGTGGTTGAAATCGGCGGCGGCTTGGGCCGTACAGCGCTCTACACGTGGCACTCTGGATTGCGCGACTATACCTTGATTGATCTTCCGCTGACCGGAGTGGCGCAAGCCTATTTCCTCGGTCGAACACTCGGCCCCGACGTAATTTGCCTGTTCGGCGAAGAGCGACCCGGTATCCGCGTGCTGCCGCCTAGCGCATTTCTTGAGGCTGGCGATCGCTACGAACTCGTGGTGAACGTTGATTTTCTGACTGAGATGGCACGGGGAACCGCGTTGGCCTATGTCAGGGCGATAAGACAACGGGCCGTCGCGTTCCTGTCGATCAATCATGAAGCCAACGAGTTTGCCACGCGCGAGATCTGTGCCGAAGTAGGTGAAATGCCGGCCTTCAGCCGAACACCGTATTGGCTACGGCGTGGATATGTCGAGGAACTATTCATGCCCGCTGCACGAGGTCTACCATCGCAGTCTAACAAGACTGCCGCCCCACCATTGGCCTGATACCCGTCTCCTGAGGCCCGATTCCTTCCCGCAACGGAGATGCGCTGGCCACCTCACCGGCGCGAAATTCAAAACTGACGGCAGGCGTCCATACGATCAGTCCGACGCATAGGGGGCTTGACCGCATCCGCCGCTTCGTCGTTTCGTGGCGCATGCTAAATCACCTGAAAGCGAACAATCGCAACTGGGCCCAGCGGAAAGTCGCTGCCGACCCCGGCTTCTTCCGCCGGCTGGAGGACCAGCAGGCACCCGAATACCTGTGGATCGGCTGCTCCGATAGCCGCGTTCCCGCAAACGAGATCGTCGACCTCGATCCAGGCGAGTTGTTTGTCCATCGCAACGTCGCCAACCTGGCACCGCCGCAGGACGCCAATTACCTGTCAGTCCTTCAGTTCGCCGTGGACGTCATTCAGGTGAAGCACATCATCGTTGTAGGTCACTACGGCTGTGGCGGCATCGCGGCCGCCGTAGATGGCCAGAGGCGCGGCTTGGTCGACCACTGGCTCCACCCGATCCGCGAAGTATTCGCCGATAATCGCGAAGCACTCGAGGCAATCCCGGACCTTCGAGCGAGATTGAACCGCCTGTGCGAGTTGAACGTCATCCGCCAGGTGCACAATGTCGCATCGGACGTATTCGTACAGGACGCGTGGATGCGCGGGCAGGACCTCCTCGTCCACGGTTGGGTCTATTCGCTGTCGAACGGATTGGTCACCGACCTGAACGTGACGGTGGATAAATCGATGGACCCGTCGCTGCCGCATTGACCAAGACGTACGGCGGCTCGATCGCCTGCTGAACGCGCACGGCTTAAGCTGCCCGGCTTAGTCCAATCGCGATTTATGGTACAACCGGCCCCCGCCCCCGCGCGACAAAATGGGAAGGCCATGTGCAACGACTTCGGCAACCACATCCCCTACAGCGCTTATCTGGAGGCGTTCAGCGAGACGCGCATTCCCGTGCGGTTTCCCCTCGCCGCGCCCAACCTTCAGCCGCGCGAGGACATCTGGCCCACCGAAACCGCGCCCGTCATCCGGCAGGCGGAGGACGGCGTAGAATTCACCCAACTACGCTGGGGATTTCCACCGGCCCGTCCCAAAGCAGCGCCGGTTATCAATTTCCGCTCAGAGGGGCGGCGCTTTCCCAAGGGTCGCTGCCTTGTGCCTGCCTCGCATTTCTTCGAGTTCACAGGCACGAAGTCGCCGAAGTCCAAATGGAAATTCACCAAGGCCGGGGAAGGATGGTTTTGCTTCGCCGGTCTGTGGCGTCCAATGCCGGACGGCACGGGCGACGCCTTCACGCTGCTGACAACCGAGCCCGGCCCGGACGTGGCGCCCATCCATAACCGGCAGATGGTCGTGCTGGAGCGTTCCGACTGGAACGCGTGGCTTAACCTCGAACGACCCGAGGCGGAACTTCTGCGTCCTCTTCCGCCCGGCAGTCTGACGGTCGAGCAGGTGCGATAGTCACCCGTCCAAGCAACCATTTGAACGCCGGCCGGCGGGATGACGTGGCATGATAAGCTGATGAGGACCCACCGAGCAGGCCAAGCCGAAGCATAGAGGACATCATCCCATCATGATCACGCTCTATTCCTACCCTGAACTTTTCGGCGTGGCCGACAACAACGGCTACGGCCTCAAAGTGTTTGCTTTCCTCAAGCTGGCCGGGATATCGTTTGATCATCAACACATTTTCGACGCATCCGCCGCACCACGCGGGCAACTTCCTTACATCGTCGACGACGATGAGGTTATCGGTGACAGCGATGCCATCATCGCGCATCTCAGCCGCAAGTATCGTCTGACCATCGACAACGGCTTGACCGCCGCTCAGCATGATGTTCGCCATCTGACCATACGCATGCTCGATGACCTCTATTGGGTCATGTCCTACTCGCGCTGGAAGGACGAGGCGTTCTGGCCGTCTTTCCGCGACGCGTTGCGCCGGCAGCACCCCAGCCTGACGGAAGAAGGCCTACAGAAAGCAAAGGACTTCAACGCTCAGCGCTACCATTTTCAGGGCATCGGTCGATATGCGCCGGCCGCCGCCTATGCGCGCGGGATTGCAGACCTGGAGGTCCTGGCAAACCTCGTGGCTTCAAACGACTACGTGTTTGGGGAAAGTCCAACCAGCGTTGACGCCTGCATTTACGGGTTCACCGCCAACATCCTGTTCTATCCGATCGACACACCGCTCAGGCAGTTTGTCGTTGCGCATCCCAATCTCGTCCGTCACTGCAACGCCGTCCATGCCGCCGTGACGTGACCGCTCAACTCACCCGCGCCAGCTTCTGCAGCGAGCGCAATTCATGGTCGGGCTTCTTGCCGAACAACTGCGGCCAGTAGGTGTTGGCGACCTCGGCCACGTAGATATCGCCATGGGAATCGACCGCGATGCCGTGCGGGGCAATGAACTGCCCGGGTGCCTCGCCCACCGGCTGCGTCCCGAGCCGCGCCAGCACCTCGCCCTGCGCCGACAACAGCGAGACCCGCGGGCCGAGATTTCCCACGCCGGCGGTCAGCGTGGCAACCGTCTCCGGGCCCAGTTCGCCGACGACGGCCAGCGGGGACTTGCCGCGCGTCACAGTTAGGCCGCAGGGCCGCATCATATTGTGCCACTCGCCCTGGTATTTGCCGTTGCCGTCGAACACCTGCACGCGATGGTTCTCGCGGTCGGCGACATAGACCAGGCCATCGTCGTCGCAAGCGATGTTGTGCACGAGGTTGAATTGTCCCGAACCGGTCCCCGGCTCGCCCCACGAAAACAACAGTTTCCCATCGGGCGCGTATTTGTGCACGCGGGCGTTCTGGTACCCGTCGGAGACATAAATGTCGCCCTGCGGTGAGAGCGCGGTGTGGGTGCAGCGATTGAACGGGTCGCCGGAGAAACGGGGCGCGGGTTTGCCCGGCGTGCCGATGGTCAGCACGACCTTGCCTTCCGGCGTGCACTTGCGCACCGCGGCGCCGAAATCGTCGGTCAGGTACAGCATGTCATCGGGGCCGATGGCGGCGCCGTGAGCATTGGCGAAGCCAATGTCCTCACCCCAGGAGCGCAAGAACTTGCCGTCCCTGTCGAACACGATCACCGGATGGTCACCGCGGTTGAACACGTAGACATTGTCCTTGCTGTCCACGCAGACCGCCGCGCCGTCCTTATAGGTGAACCCGGGGGGCAGCGTGCCCCAGCCCTCGACCACCCGATAGCGGTAGCGCCCTTCGCCCAAAATAACCGGCTCGGTGGCACCCAGCGAGGCGTCCACCGCCGCCAGAACGGCGAAGCCCGCCGCACCGGCCAGCGCCGGGCGGATCGCTGGGGCCGCAAGGCGCTGCGCCGCACCGCCGCCGACGGCGGCTGCGGTCAGCCCGCGAAACACTTGACGCCGTGTCATAGAGCAGAACAGGCACATGTCTGGCTTCCTCCAATCCGGCCGCTCGCGGGCAGCGGGATGTTACCCGACAGTCGCCGGGCGGGGAAAGCCAACGGGGAGCCGGCCGGACTTGAGCAGGAGCTGCGGCAAGCCGCGGCCCCCGCTTTCGGGCGACACAATGACCGTGTACAACTTAACCGCTCTACAGGGCATTATCCAGAAACCGACAAGCAGGACCTGCAATATGCGCCGACAAAAACCTTGGACATTATTACGCAAGAACGTTGCCGGTATAGCGATGCTGCTCCTCGCTGTTTGGGGTGGCAGACCGACCAGATCCCACCGCGCCCAGAGGCAGCTTTCACCCGCCTGCCTCATCGCCAAACCTGTTTCTCGGTTCGGCTGAGCGTCGTTTCTCCGTCCCGGCCTGCAATTTCCCAAGGTGCCGCCTGCGACTTCAGTCAAGCCTGGCCGAAGGCCACCGCGCAGCGGCGCAAAGCGGGCTTTACGGAAGTCGCAGGCGGCACCACGCTCGGGCAGGTCGGACGGCAGAGGCCACCTACCCCAGACAGCGATCGCCATCCTTGCATCGCAGATGCTATCTCCATTCCAGAAGCCACCGCCGCTCATCAATGCGCCGACAGCCGGGCAATCATCTTCCTGACGACCGAGATCTGCTCGCCACTTCTGGTCGCGAACTGGCTGTCCGTGTAGGCGAACCAGTCCCAGCAGCCGTCCGGATTGAGTCGGCACCGGGTTGCTCGCCACGACCTGCGGGTAAAGCACAATGATCCTGTTGGTCGCCGCCCACCGGTTGTAACCGGCCTGCGTATAGAACGCGTCGCCGATGACCTCCTGGGACTGCAGGCACCCATGGAACGCGACATGCAGGCGGCAGCCCGGTGTGGTCTGGCATTCAGCAGGCACGAACACATGGCCGACTGGCGCCATGCCAATAACCTCTAACGGCAGAAACTCAGTCTGGTCGAACTCAAGAAGCTTACCGGCGGATGGATCCCCCGGCGGATTCAACCCGCCGTAGATGAATCCAAGCAACTCGCCCGCCGTGTCGTAGCCGCAGTTGTTGATGTACGGCGAACCAAGATGGCCGCATGCGTTTCCATTTCCGTCCGTGACCATTGCGTGTTCCGCCGGCACGTCGTTGACGTACCGCACGTTTTCCGGGGGGACGAATGCCAGGTAGTATTGGTTCAACACGTCCACGACGGATTGTGGCACGACGCTGTCCTTCGTCCCGGAGAACAAGAAGACCTTCGACTTCGCCAGCGACTTCGTCGGATCGATGCGGTCCGCCGCCGCTGCTTCTTTGGTCGCGGCAATGCTGGCCGCGAGGTTAGGAGGCCCGAGGAACGGCAGCCCCAATGGTGAAGTGTTGGAGCAGGTACCTGCGTCGCCGTGAAGGCCGGCGGCAACTCAGGCTGGGTATCGGCGCAGTCCCACGGTCCGGCCGCCAAGATACCGACGCCCATGATCTGCTTTGAGTGCGCAACATGGTATTGTTGCGCCATATAGCCCCCAGACGAGACGCCGGAGACCGATATAGCGTTCGGGTCCACCGCGTAGCGGCCAAGTTTCTCGCCACCCCAAACCGGAACACGCGGCGCGGCCGATAGGACCGCTGCGGCAAGGCAAAGTTTCAAAGCTGTGCGCAACGCCACCTCCTAGGATTCCAATCGCATCCCGGAATGGCGGCCAACAAAACCCCCAACGGGCAGGTCGACATGGAGCCTTGGGGGGTCAACAAGCTAGAACATATCTACCAACTTGTATGGACAACCGGGCAATCGCGGCCCTGTGATGCTGCTGCGATCAATACGAACTTACGATCCGCAGTCTACGCCGCCTTCGCCTGCCGCACGATCTCGTCCAACGACTTCAGCGTATCGCGCGCAAACTTCAACCGCGTCACTACATCCATATCACGCGAGATCGCCAGCTTATGGTCCGGCCGCAGCCGCACCAGACCGCCCTTGCTCGACAGCCACCGCACCAAACCGGCCGGATTGGAGAACGCATTGCCCCGGAACGTCAGCACCATCCCCTTAGGCCCGGCCTCCAGCTTCTCCACGCCTGCTTCCCGGCACGCCCGCTTCAGCGCAACGACACCCAGCAGGTTGTCCACCTCCTCCGGCAGCGTGCCAAAACGATCGACCAGTTCAGCGGCCATCGCATCACTCTCGCCATCAGACGCCAGAGCACCAATGCGGCGATACAACCCCAGCCGCACCGGCAGATCACGAACATAGGCCTCGGGGATCAGCACCGGCAGCCCCAGCGAGATATTCGGCGTCCAATCCCGCTCCTGCCCCGCCCGCTTGCCCTCGCCGGCGCGAATATCGGCAACCGCGTCTTCCAACATCTGCTGATAAAGCTCGATCCCGACTTCCTTGATATGCCCCGACTGCTCGTCTCCCAGCAGGTTACCCGCCCCGCGGATATCCAGATCATGCGACGCCAAAGTAAACCCGGCGCCCAACGCATCCAGCGTCTGCATCACGGTCAATCGTTTCTCTGCCGCGACCGACAACCGATGGTTGGGCGGCCACGTCAGATACGCGTATCCACGTTGCTTGCCCCGCCCGACCCGGCCACGAAGCTGATACAACTGCCCCAGCCCGAACATATCGGCGCGATAGATCAGCAGAGTATTCACCGCCGGCATATCCAGTCCGCTCTCGACAATATTGGTCGACAGCAGAATATCATACTTGCCATCACCAAATTCCGTCATCACCCGTTCCAGCTCAGTCGGCGCCAGACGCCCGTGCGCCTGGATGGTGCTGGCCTCCGGCACGATCTCCCGCAATCGGTCAGACATGCGCTGCAAGTCCTCGATCCGCGGCACCACGCAGAACACCTGCCCGCCGCGGAACCGCTCGCGCTGCAACGCCTCCCGGATCACCACCGAATCGAACGGCATGATGAACGTCCGCACCGCCAGCCGATCCACCGGCGGCGTCGCGATAATCGACATCTCCCGCACGCCTGTCAGCGCCAACTGTAGCGTCCGAGGGATCGGAGTCGCCGTCAAAGTCAGCACATGCACATCGGCCTTCATCGCCTTCAGCCGCTCTTTGTGCGCCACCCCGAAGTGCTGCTCCTCATCCACGATCAGCAGCCCGAGATCGGAAAATTCCACGGACTTCGCCAGCAGCGCGTGGGTGCCGATGACGATGCCGACATCACCGTTGGTCAGGCCCTTGCGAACCTCATTGGCCTCCTTCGCGGTGACCATCCGGGACAACTGCGCGACCCTCACCGGCAACCCGGCAAACCGCGCCGAGAACGTCCGATAATGCTGTCGCGCCAATAGAGTGGTCGGCACCACCACGGCCACCTGAGATCCCGACATGGCCGCCACGAACGCCGCCCGCAACGCGATTTCGGTCTTGCCGAAACCGACATCGCCACAGATCAGCCGATCCATCGGCTTGCCTGCCGCCAGATCCTCAAGCACATCCGCGATGGCGCGCGACTGGTCCTCGGTTTCAGCAAACGGGAAGCGTGAACAAAACTCGTCGAAGGTGCCTTCCGGGGGCGCCATCGTTTCGGCGTCACGCATTTTCCGAACCGCCGCGATCCGGATCAGTTCACCCGCCATATCGCGGATGCGCTGCTTCATCTTCGCCTTGCGTGTCTGCCAGCCTGCGCCACCGAGCTTGTCCAGCGCGGTGCCTTGGTGCTCGCTGCCGTAGCGCGACAGAACTTCGATGTTCTCGACCGGCAGAAACAGCTTTTCTTCGCCGTCGTAGATCAGCCGGAGGCAGTCATGCGGGGCACCGGTGACCTGCAGGGTCGCCAGCCCATCGTAACGCCCGATACCATATTCCTGGTGCACCACCAGATCGCCCTCGGCGATTTCGGTCGCCTCGGCAATGAACTGGTCGGCCCGCTTGCGCCGGCGCGGCGGCCGGGAAATGCGCTCGCCGAGCAGATCCTGCTCGCCGACCAGGGCCAGCCGGTCGGCAACGAAGCCGCGCTCCACCCCCAGCACCACCAGCGAGACCGACCCCGCCGGCTTGCGACGCACACTGGCAAAATCGTCTTCCGCCGCGACGTCCTTGAAGCCGTGTTCACGCAGCAGATTGGCCAGCCGCTCCCGGGACCCGCGCGTCCAGGCAGCAACAACGATGCGCTGCCCTTCTTTGGTCCAGCGTTCCGCCTGCCCGCGCAACTGATCGAAGACGGTGATACCCGGCCCGCCGCCGGCCGCACTGCCGCCAGCCACCCCGCCACCAGACTGCGGCGAACACCGGCCCCGGCCGCCCGCCGCCATCAACCCCGCCCGCACCCTCCGGCTTGGCGAATGGGGTAAACGCCAGCAGCGGCCCGAACGAAAGCATTTCATCCCAGCCGTCGCGGTCCAGATACAGCATGTCCGGCGGAATCGGCCGATACGGCACCTCGCCGTCGCGCGGGAC
The DNA here is from genome assembly GCA_963778125.1 of uncultured Alphaproteobacteria bacterium. Classification (GTDB taxonomy): domain Bacteria; phylum Pseudomonadota; class Alphaproteobacteria; order Acetobacterales; family Acetobacteraceae; genus Rhodopila. Next base: position 127,339 of record CAVZTH010000049.1, read on the forward strand.
AGCCTTGCGCGCCTGAGCGTGGTCGGCGATCATTTCCAGCCGCGCTTCCAGCACGTCGTCCGCCTGGTGATCCAGACTGACCGCCGCATCCGGCAGGTAATCCAGCAGGTTCTCCATCGTCGGATGGAACAGCGGCACCCAATGCTCCATCCCCGGATGCCGCCGCCCGTCGGAGATCGACAGATACAGCGGATCACTCGCCGCATCCTGCCCGAACAGATCGCGCCAGCCGGTGCGGAAACGGGCGATCGCTTCCTTGCCCAGCGGCACCTCGGACACCGGACGCAGCGTCAGACTGTTCCGCTTGCCGGCGCTGCGCTGGGAACTGGCGTCAAACACGCGGATCGATTCGATCGTGTCGCCAAACAGGTCCAATCGAACCGGATCGGGCTCGCCGGACGGGAAGATATCGATGATCCCGCCACGCATCGCGTATTCGCCGGGCTCCATCACCGTGCCGGCCCGGCCATATCCATTGGCTTCCAGGAACTCGGCCAGCTTCTCCGGCTTCACCTCGCCGTTGACGGTCAGGCTAAGGCTGGCGCCGGCGAACGTCGTGCGCGGCGGCACACGCTGCACCAAGGCGTTGACGGTGGTCAGAACAATGCGCGGTCCGGCCGGCTTTTCCAGCATCCGGGCCAAGGTGGCGATGCGTTCCGACACGAGGGCCGGGTTTGGCGACACCCGGTCGTAGGGCAAGCAATCCCATGCCGGAAACCGCAGAATCTCCGCCTCCGGCATGGCGAAGGCCAGCGCTTCAGCCAACCGGGCCATCCGGGCGTCGTCGCGGGTGACATGCAGGATACTGCCACTGTGCTCCCGGCGACGTCGCGCCAGCAGGAACGCATCCCAGCCTTCCGGCGCCCCCCAGACTTTTATCGCATCGCTCATCGCGCCAGCGAACTCCGCATAAAGTCCCGCATGCGGCGGAGCATCGGCGTATCCTCCTCTGGGGGGATTGGCTCGCGGCCGGTCAGCCATTCGGCCAAGTCGGTGTCTGGCATTTCCATCACCGTCTCCAACGCATCGAGGTCCGCTTCGGTTAGGGTTTCAAGATGGGCACGTACGAAACCACCGATCATCAGGTCGTTCTCGAACGTCCCGCGATGCGTTGCTCGAAACAACAGCCGCCGGCGCCTCATGTCCAGCGCTGAATGGTCTGGTTGAGTCATCTACCGGCTGTCATATAGCGGTGCCCCAAAGAACTGTCAGCCCGTGAACGCCGAGACGCTTGCCCCTCTTTTCGCGCCCCTGACAAGTTTGCGCGGCATAGGGCCCGCCATCGCGGCGCTCATCGCGCGAGCCGCCGGCGGCGATCGGATCATCGACCTGCTGTTTCACATGCCCGAGTCTTACCTCGACCGCAGCGCCCGCCCGACAATCCGCGCCGCCCAACCCGGCATCGTCGCCACGCTCGCCGTAGAGGTCGTACGCCACGAGCGCCCCGCGAACTCCCGCCAACCCTGGCGCATCATCGTCAAGGACGAAACTGGCACCGCGGAACTGGTTTTTTTCCGGTTTACCCGGGAAGCACAGACGCCGCCCGGCGCGAAACTGCTGGTCTCCGGCAAGTTGGACGTCTTCAACGGCCGGCTGACCATCGCCCACCCCGAACATCTGGTGCCGTTCGACCAGCCTGATCGTATCCCGACGATCGAGCCGGTCTGGCCTCTGACAGCCGGGCTGTGGCCACGCCAGGTCGCCGCCGCGCTGACCCAGGGGCTGGCGCTGCTGCCCGAATTTCCCGAATGGCACGACAAGGCGCTGCTGAAGCGCGAGAAATGGCCGCCATTCGCCGAAGCCCTGCGAACCATTCAAAACCCGGAAAAAACCGAACCCGAAAAGCGCCTGCGCGCGCGTCTGGCCTACGACGAGTTGCTCGCCGGCCAGGTTGCCCTCACGCTGATTCGCGGTCGCGTGCGCGCCCGCTCCGGCCAGCCGCTGATTGGCGATTCGCATCTTCGCGACGTCGCCCTGCACCGCTTCGGCTTTCCGCCGACGCCGTCTCAGAGTGCCGCCCTGCTCGAGATCGACGCCGACCTGGCCTCCCCCCGCCGTATGCTGCGGCTGCTTCAAGGCGATGTCGGCTCCGGCAAGACGCTGGTCGCGCTGCTGGCGATGTTGCGCGCCGTTGAGGCCGGCAAACAGGCAGCCCTGATGGCCCCGACCGAAGTTCTGGCCAAGCAGCATCACCGCACGTTGACCCGCCTGTGTCCGCTTCCGGTCGCCCTGTTGACCGGCTCGGTCAAGGGCAAAGAGCGCGCCCGCCTGCTGCGCGGCCTCAAGGACGGCTCCATTCAGATCGTCGTCGGCACCCACGCCTTGTTCCAGGATGCCGTGGAATATCGCGACCTGGCACTAGCGGTGATCGACGAGCAGCACCGCTTCGGCGTCACCCAGCGCCTGACGCTCGGTGCGAAAGGCGAGCACACCGACGTCCTGATCATGACCGCGACGCCGATCCCACGGACGCTGCTGCTGACCCAGTGGGGCGAAATGGACGTCAGCCGCCTGACCGAGAAACCCGCCGGCCGCCTGCCGATCCGCACCACCCTCCACTCCCTCGGCACCATGGCGACAGTGCTGGAGGGGATCACCCGCAAACTCGACGAAGGCGCCCAGGTCTATTGGGTCTGTCCCCTTGTCGCCGAGAGCGAGGCGCTGGACGTCGCCGCCGCGCAAGAGCGGTTCATCGACCTGAAACTCCGGTTCGGCGACCGTGTCGGCCTCGCTCACGGCCAGCAGACGCCTGAAGTCCGCGACACCGCCCTCGCCGCGTTTGCCGCCGGCACCATTCGGCTGCTGGTCGCCACCACGGTCGTGGAGGTCGGCGTCGATGTTCCCGAAGCGTCGGTGATGGTGATCGAGCACGCCGAACGCTTCGGTCTGGCCCAGCTTCACCAGTTGCGCGGACGGGTCGGCCGCGGTGCCGACGCCAGTTTCTGCCTGCTCTTGCACGAGGACTGGGTGAACGAATCGGCCCGCCGCCGCCTGACCCTGCTGCGCGACACCGACGACGGCTTCGTCATAGCCGATGAGGATTTTCGCTTGCGCGGCGGCGGCGACGCCCTCGGCACGCGCCAGGCGGGCCTGCCGGGCTACCGGTTGGCCGACCCGGTCGACCACGAACATCTGCTGCACATGGCCCATCGCGACGCCGCCGTGCTGCTGTCGCGCGATCCTAAACTGGAAACCCCGCGTGGCCGAGCGATCCGGCTGCTGCTGCGGCTGTTCGAGCGGACGGCGGCCATGCGCACGCTGGCCGCCGGGTAAGGCGGTGACGGATGATCTACTCGTGCAGCAAAGCGAAGTGATCACACCAGCCATTCTTCGTAACTGGTTCAGTGAGGATCCCGCAGGTGCTCGGTTCCTTGAAATACTGGCAGAAGACGCACTTCTGCCAGTCGTTCGGCATGGCCTGGTAGTGCACGGCTTCAGGGGTGAACTTCGCCGGAGCAGCCGGCGGGGGCGTCGCGGGATCACTGTCCCCGGCCCGCGCCGAGGCGATCGCGACCGCGCCCCCGGCCAAGGCAAGCCCTGCCCGCACGATCTGCCGCCGCGTGGTAATTCCGTCATCTCGTCTCGACACTGGCAACATCCCCCCAGACAAATCCCCCACTAAATCCCACGACCGCTTCGGACGATAACTAAAAGCTGATCGACCGACGCTCTTTCATTGGGAACGGATCCGCCGCGCAGGCGTTTCAGCACACACAGTATTCGGTGCGCAACATGAGACCCCTTATGGCACTTGCCGCTAGCGCGGTTTTAGCGACTTCGCTTAGCCCAGCTGCCATCGGTCAAACCGTCGCCCCCTTGGCCTATGTGCAGCCTGTGGCTCCGGCTGCGGTGCAGGCGGTTCAAGATCATCTGCGTCACGCGGGCACCTACAGCGGAGCCACCGACGGCGTTTGGGGACCTGACAGTTCCGCCGCGCTGCAGCAATTTCAGGCCAGCCACCAGTTGCAGGTGACAGGTCAACTGAACCAGGCGACCGCCGCAGCACTTGGCCTTGACCCGGCGATCCTCTTGGGCACTCAGCAAGCGGCACTTCCGCCGCTGATGCCCCCACCGGAAAGCCTGCAACCGGGTTCGATTCGCGCCCTTCAGGAACGCCTGCGTAGTTTGGGTTTCTATACCGGCGGCGTCGACGGCGTCTGGGGGCAAGGTACGGAACATGCGATCGCGCAGCTTCAGCAGAACCGCGGTCTGCAGCCGACCGGGCAACTGACGCCGGCGACGGTGTCGTCCTTGGGTCTTTCCCCGGACTCGCTTGCCTATCGGTAGAATGCTTCCCTCTCCTCGGGATGGCGACGTCTCGCCCTGCAATCTCTTTGCGCGGCGAGGGCGGCGCTAACGCTGCCGGTTCGTGGATCCCCCGCCCGAACCGGCAGTTCTTCGGGTGATCTGAAGGACGGGGGTAGATTAAGCAAAGACCTGAAAGGCGGTCGCGGCCCGCCGTGATCGGGCGCGACGCCTGTTCCGAGCGTTGAATAACTGGGCTGGTCACGACTCGAACACCACCGCCATCCTCTGTATATGCACATCGTGCCCATAGCTCTTGACATCGACCCATCCCTGGCCATCCGGGAGGGCGACATAAAGCGGATCTTCTCGCCCGGAACTCTGAGCGCCGGCCGCTCGTACGAGCAGCGCGGCCGCGTCCAAGGCTTGGAGATCGGCGCGCGTGGCGCCGTCATCACGGCGACGACCCAGGGGACCAGCCCCGATCCCTACATCCAAAGCCTGAAAGTGAGCCGCTCCGCCAACAACGGCATCCGCATCGCCGGCGCCTGTTCCTGCCCGACGGGCCGCGGCTGCAAGCACCTCGCGGCGGTGCTGATCGCTGCTCAGCGCAAGCAGCTCCAAGCCCCCCGCCCTCGGGACTTCCAACCCCCGCAGAGCTCCGGATCCGCCGCCGCGACTGCGCTTCCGGCACAGATCCAAAGCTGGCTCGCCGATTTCGACCGCGACGAGGAGGAACTGACCGAAGAGTACCCCGCCGCGATCCGCACCCGGGTGTTCTACGTTCTGGATGCCGCGCCGCAATCTACGGGTGTGCCGCAGTTGCGGATCGATGCAATGACGGTGGCGCTGCGCCGGGACAACGCCCCCGGCACGATCAAACGCTACACCCCGCATCAGATCCAGACGCCGGCGAAATACCTCCGGCCGTCGGACCTTATCATTCTGACGCGGCTTTATCGCCGCAGCAGCTATTCGGGACCACAGGCGGACGACGACCCGGTCGATACGCTGCGCCGGATCCTCGCCACTGGCCGAGCACGATGGGGCAACGCGGAAGGGCCGGCGCTGTCCGAGGGTCCAGAGCGACAGGGACAGATCGCCTGGATTACCAAACCGGACGCGTCGCAGCAGGCGGTCCTGGCACTGGACGAGGGCTTGATCGGGGTTCGCCTTCCGGCCCCCTGGTACGTTGATCCCAGCGCCGGGCGCATGGGTCCGGTCGGTCTCGACCTACCGCAACGCACGGTGACACGGCTGCTGAATGCACCCTCGATTCCGCCGGAAGCGGCGGCCGAGGTCAGGGAACAGCTCACACGGCGGATGCCGGCGTCGAAGCTGCCTGTGCCGGTGGAAATGCAGCCGCCGGAATTGATCCAGGAGACGATGCGCCCGCATCTACGCCTGATCAGCGGCACCCTGCCAAGCGACCCAAGTTACGGCCGGGGATCGGCCAAGCTACTTGGGCGGGGGCTGTATGCCGTGCCGCTGGCGCGCCTGTCCTATGAGTACGGTGCATTTACCCTCCCGCGCAGCCTCAAGCCGCTGCCAAGGATCACCGTTCGTGACGGGATCCTTTACGAGATTGAACGCGATCGCGCCGCCGAGGCAAAGGCATTGGCCGAACTTTCGGTAATGGGCTTCGGATCGGTGCATGAGGTGGTCCCGGTCTACTACCAGCACGCTCACACCGATGATTTCGCCCTGCGCGAATACGGCCCGAACCCGACCTGGCTTCAAGTCGTCACCCAGGAGGTCCCTCGGCTGCGACGCGCCGGCTGGACGGTCCATATCGACAACGATTTCCCGGTGCAGGTTATCTCGGCCGATGCGGACATCGAAGCGGAACTGGTGGAAGGTTCCGGCATCGACTGGTTGGAGCTGCATCTCGGGGTGACGGTGGACGGCGAGCAGGTCGATCTCGTGCCCGCCCTGGTCCGCCTGATCGCGCGCCCGGAGGTCGCCGAGCTGGTCGAGCGAGCGGACGATAAAGCCGTTCGTCCTGACGCTGCTGGATGGGCGGCTGCTGTCGCTTGCCGATGTCGCGCATCCGGCCGACTTTGCAGGCGTTGCTGGAACTTTGGGCCACCGGCGGGATCGACGCGGATACCGGCAAGATCGGCTTCAGCCGCCTGGATGCGGCCGAACTCGCGGGGCTGGAGGAACGCACCGGCCTGATCTGGCGCGGTGGCGAGGCGTTGCGGGACCTCGGGCGGACGTTGCGCCAGTCGGGCGGAATTCCGAAGGCGGTGGTGCCCGAGACTTTCCGGCGACGCTGCGGCCGTATCAGAGCCAGGGGGTCGATTGGCTGCAGTTCCTCGGATCGGCGGGATTGGGCGGGGTGCTGGCCGACGACATGGGTCTGGGCAAGACGGTGCAGACACTGGCGCATCTGATGATCGAAAAAGCGGCGGGGCGGCTGGACCGGCCTTCGCTGATCGTGTGCCCGACCAGTGTGATCCCGAACTGGACCGCGGAAGCGCAGCGTTTCGCGCCGCGAACTGTCCGTGCTGGCGCTGCATGGGGCCGGACGAAAGGCCAGCTTCGCGGCCGATCCCGAAGCACGACCTGGTGCTGTCGACCTATCCGCTGCTGACCCGCGACGCTGATACATTGCTGGCGCAGGACTGGCACGCTGTCATCCTGGATGAAGCGCAGTCGATCAAGAACCCCAACGCCGAAACGACCCGACAGGCGCTGCGGCTGAAGGCGCGGCAGCGGCTGTGCCTGTCGGGAACTCCGTTGCAGAACCATCTTGGGAGAGCTGTGGTCGCTGTTCGATTTCCTGGCCCCCGGGTTCCTGGGCGGCCAGAAGTCGTTCAAGTCGCGCTACCGCACGCCGATCGAGAAACATGGCGATATCGAACGGCAAGATCTGCTCAATCGCCGCATTCGCCCGTTCATGCTGCGCCGGACGAAAGAGGAGGTCATTACCGAACTGCCGCCAAAGACCGAGATCGTCGAACCGGTGGAGATGGAAACCACGCAGCGCGCGATCTACGAGGCGATCCGGCTGTCGATGCATGCCAAGGTGCAGGCGGCGATTGCCTCGAAGGGGCTGGCCCGCTCCGGCATCATTATTTTGGATGCGCTGTTGAAAATGCGCCAGGCCTGCTGCGATCCTCGGCTGCTGAAGCTGAAGACCGTGGCAAAAACCAAGGCCGGTTCGGCGAAGTTGGACCGGCTGATGGAAATGCTGAGTATCATGTTCGCCGAGGGGCGCCGCGTCCTGCTGTTCTCCCAGTTCACTGAGATGCTGGCGTTGATCGAGGCCAGGTTGCAGGAAGATGAAGTGAAATTCGTCAAACTGACGGGCGATACCAAGGATCGTGCGACGCCGGTGAAGAAATTCCAGGCCGGCGATGTGCCGCTGTTCCTGATCAGCCTGAAAGCCGGCGGCGTCGGGTTGAATCTGACCGCCGCGGATACGGTTATTCATTACGATCCTTGGTGGAACCCGGCGGTCGAGGATCAGGCCACTGATCGCGCCCACCGGATCGGGCAAACCAAGAAGGTTTTTGTGCACCGCCTGGTAACGTTGGGCACCATCGAGGAGAAAATGGAGGTGCTTAAGGAAAAGAAGCGCGCCATCGTGGCCAGCGTCATGGACACCGAGCATGGCGGGGCGCTGACGATGACCGAGGCGGACGTGGAAGAACTTTTTGCCCCGGCTGGGCCGCGTTAGGCGGGTTTCGGACTGACTGTGGTGTGGCTGGTTGTTTGATCGCGGGACGTTCGGCCCGGCGCGTTGGTGCTCTATGCGGAGGGTTGGACCGGAGCGGCGGGGTGCTGCAACGAGTCCATCATCGCGCTGGCCCAGAGTTGGGCGTTCCGCGGGTCGTTTGCTGCAGGATGGGGGCCGGTGGCGGGGTGAGCGCGGGGGCGCTGGGTGGCGACGTTCTCTTTGAATTGCTGAATGGCGGCCATTATCTCGGCTTCCCGCATGTCGTCCACGGGTTCCTGCATTTCGGCGGGGGCGGCGGGGATTTCGTCGCCGAGGCGCTGGTCCAGCGCCTGTTCGGTCCGCAGGGTTGAGCGATTGAGGCTGTTGGCGCAGCCGCGGTAGCGGAGGCGCATGGATTGCGACATCTCGGCGGTTTTGGCCTCAGCGAGGACGTCAAGGGTGGTCATGCCGAGGGCGATGATGTGGGCGGCCATCAGCATTTCCGCTCTTGTGCGGGTTTCGTAGCAGGCCAGGGTGTCGAGGATTTCGGACCGGGCTTCGTTCTTGTCCCTGGAGGCTGCGGAGAAGTATGGCAGCAGGAAAGCGATGATCGTTTCAAGAAACGAGTTGGGTGGGCGAGCCATGGGTCGGTCCGGTGTGCAGTTGTGCGTTTGTTCTAGCGCCGGTTGAGCGCGAAGTCAAGAACATAACATGAATCAAAGAGGGGTTGTGGTGATGCGTCGCATCGTCGCTCAACGCCCCCCATTCGTCCAACGGGGCTTCCGCGGCGGCTACGCGCCACGCAAGCCCCTTATTGGGTTGTCTTTGACACCGCCGCTTTGCAGGCGCGTTTTAGGACGAAATTCGCTAAGCCGAAATATTCAACAATCCGCCCGACGACGACGAAGTTGACGCGGATGCGGATCCATCGTGGTCCCCGTCGCGGTCTGGACCTCCCTTTACGGTCGACGGGGGCGCCGACGGGAGGGTGGTCGGAGGTGGAGGCACTATAGATTGTGTCACGCTCGAACCAATGGCGCCAATCGAACTCATGCTGTTATCTCCTGGAGGGAAAGCAGCGTTTTGCCGCCGAGGCGGCCCCGAAGGGCCAGCTTTGGCTATAAGCCCAATAGGTTAACCAAACCTAAAAGGGGCCGAAAAGGGTTTGCCGTCAC
>CAVZTH010000050.1:0-44611 GCA_963778125.1 uncultured Alphaproteobacteria bacterium
GAACGGATAATGTCCGCCTCGGCGTCGGCTGGCGCCAGGCTCCACGCTGATGACACCGACTTGTCGGCCGACCAGACGATATCGACGTATCCGACCGGGGGCGCCGTCGCGTTGATCTGCCGGTGATAGTCGGCGACGTTAATCCGGCCATCAGCGACGTTCTGAATCTCGCTGTCCGTCGTGTCGCGGGTCGCCGGCACACCCCATGGCTGACTTGAACTTGCGGATTGAGCTTTCGATGACGTGCTCGGGGATCGCCTTGCCCTGTTCGTCAACCGGCTGGCTTGCGAGTCGGAGCGCTTGCCGTCCAGCACCTTGCGCACAGCCTCAACGGTTGGCAATTCCTTCTCGTCCAGACCAAACGTCTGCGCCACCGAGCGATGCGGGCTGTGCTTCTTCTTCCCCTCAATGTCATTGCCGAGCGCCGTGCGGTTGTCGAGCAGGTGGGTCATCTCGCGCACTGTCAGCGGCCTCGTGGTATCGATACCAAGCCGCCTGGCCAGATCCTGGTCGATGTCAGGCCGCAGCACGGCGCCGCCGCCGCTTAGCGAGATCCCGGCCTCGCGGAAGTCCATCCGGGTCACCGCGTCGGACAGGTCGCGCGCTATCCGCTCTTCCAGAGCCAGCACCGCCGCATCATCCAAGGCGATCTCTGGGTCCGCCAGCTTCACAGAGTGGACAAGTTCGAAAAGGCCTTGTCGAAATCGATCGTGCCGTGATGCATCACGCCGAGTTCGTCGACGCGGGACAGCTCGGGTTGTTGCTGATCGACCTCCCGCCCAGCATAGTATCGCGCCGAAGCGTCCAGCTTGTGGTCGGCATCAATCGCCTTGCTCAACAGGTATTTGATGTAGGCGCCGCCGCTCGACCCGGCGCCTAGCTTATAGGTGGTGGTCATTCGAGATAGACGCGCTCGTGGATCTCACCAACGACTTTGACGATCTCGCTCAGCTTGCCGCCGAGCGGGTCGTCATCGTCGGGTGGCCTGGTCACCGTCTCAAGCACCTTGGCCAACATCTCGTTGTGCAGCTTCAGGGTGCTGAGCATCATAGCCAGGACCCCGCCCTTGAGCGGTGATCGCCTCGGCCAAACGCTCTACGCGGTCGCCGAGGGCATCCGGGGTCGGTGTCGCCATTGTCACTCCCCCCTCCTGGTCTCGTCCGGCCTATGGCATAATCCGACCCTAGCTGTCTATCTGCACTGCGTCAGCAGTGCTTTGGTGTGTTAGCCCATCCTGGCCGTCGCCACAAATTCCTCTCCGTCACAGTGAGCACATTTGGCACGCCTATTCATCAGCACATTGGGCGCACAACTCGTCCTTGACAGGCACAATATGTCCGCTTAGGTCCGCCTGCCATGGAACCCGGACTTGATATTCTCGATGCCATAGACCGTTCGGCTCTCATGAAGAGAGGGACGCTCCGGGCGTGGATGGTGACGAACTATCAGGCGTTCGGTGAGCGGATCAAGACCCGCAAACCCGACTGGCCGACCTTGGCGAAGGTGTTCGCTGACGCCGGCTTGTTGGATGCGCGGGGGAAAGCGCCGACTGCCGAGGCCACCCGGAAGACCTGGTATCGGGTCAAGGCTGATGTGACCAAGGGGCCAGCTAAAGTCAGCGCACTGACGCCTGCTCAGCCAACGAAGGAAGCAAGCAATGTCCAGCCCAGCCGACAACCAGGAACCTTCAACTTCAACGCCGCCCCCAAGGAAGACGACAAGGCACGCCTCATCGGAAAGCCCGGCGACCGCACGAGATAGTAAGGCGGTTCACTTTTCCCTGCAGGCTAAGGGCGGCGTGGGCAAAACGCTCACCGCCTCGCTCGTCGCCCAGTATCTGACCGAGATGGGCCGCTCACCGGTCTGCTTCGACACCGACCCGCTGAATGAGTTATTCGTCAGGATCAAGGCGCTCGGCGCAACCGACGTGGCGTTATTGAAAGACGATGCCATCAACGCTGATGAGGTTGATCGGCTCATCGAGCGCATCCTGTCGACCGACGCCGAGATCGTGGTCGACAATGGCGCGGCAAGCTTCGTGCCGATGTCGCGTTACCTGATCGAGAACAACATCGCCGAGCTGATCGAAGGCAGCGGCAAGCGCGTGGTGATTTACGCCGTCATCGTCGGCGGCGGCAACACGCTCGACACCGCCAAGGGGCTCGAGGCGATCCTGGTGAACTTCCCGCCCTCGGTGAAGGTGGTCGTCTGGATCAACGACTACTTCGGCGCGGTCGAGGAAGGCGCCAACTTCTCGGAATGGCCGATCTATACCCAATACCGTGATCGCATCGCTGGCGTCGTGCACCTGAAGCAGCAAAGCCAGCAGTTCGGCCTGAATATCGGTCAGATGCTGGAGCGCAAGCTGACGTTCGCCGAGGCGCTGGCCGACACCGGGACGTTCATGACGGTGCCGAGGCAGCGGCTGACGATGTTCCGCCGCCAAATCTGGGAGCAGTTGGCCGCGGTCGTCTGATGGACGAAGATCGCCTCATCGCCGAGGTCGCGAAGCGCAACGGCGTTCTGCTGCACCGTGACGATCCGATCCTGATAATAAACACCATGCTGGAGATGCACGCGGCCGACCAGCAAGAGCGGGACGCGGGGATCGTCGCAGCACTATCGCAGATCAGGCAACCGGTCCCCGCGGGCTTCACTGACGGGCAGGTAAACGACATCGGCCACCGCCTGCTCGGCGCGTGCCACATGTGGTCGAGGAACCTCATGCGAGCCTCGCTCGCCAAGTCGTGGGCGGTCATGGCTGCCGTTGTGCTAGGCGCCATGCTCGTAGGCGGTGTCGTGTCCTGGCTCGCCTTCGGGCAGCCGCTGGACACCCAGTGCCGCGACGAGCGAGGCGGACGGTGGTGCGGATACTGGCTGACACAGCCCCCCGCGAAATGACCGCGAAATGAAAAGAGGGGAAAGTGATGGCTTGGTCGCGGGCCGAACGCAAGCCCAAGAAGGAAGAGGCAAAAGCCGAGGCGCGGATGATCCGACGCCAGCAGGAGGTCAACGAGCGGTTTGCGCGTGAGACCCTGAACGCGGTTCATAGGGCCTACCCAGACAGCCAAAGATGTCCGGGCCGCTGAACGCGCAATTTGGGCGAACGTCGAGCGCGCCGGGGGAGAAGCCTTCGCCAGAGACGCTCTGGATCGGCTCCCGCTCTGATTAGCGACGCCATGCTCTGGACGGTTCCGCAGCGCCAAGGCCAACGCGCGACGCAAGGTCCGGGGCTGCGACTGGTCGCTAGGCGGCTTGTTCCAAATCCACGAGTTGGAGGTGGTGATTGACGGTGAACGCCACCCACGCTTTCGCGTCGCATCACTTGAACAAGCGCACACGCTGGAAGCTGCTGCCGTCAGGCATGGCCTGGCGGATGCGTGACGGTGATCGGCCGCAGCTGCGGCTGCCGTGAAACCGGCGGCCGCCCCGGAGGTCTGCTTCACCAGCAAGCTTGCGTCATACCGCCGCTTTCAGCTCCTTAGCAGGCCGGAAAGCCACCTTCTTGCTGGCGGCAATCTGGATTGCCTCGCCGGTAGCCGGATTGCGTCCCATGCGCGCCGGGCGGTCTTTCACCTCGATAATACCCAGGCCGCTCATGCGGACCCGGTCGCCGTTCTTCAGGATCCCGGTCACCAAATCGACCATCTCGGCCGCCATGGCATGAGCCTGCTTCTTCGGCATTTCATGCCCTTCCGCAATCCGTTCAAAGACGGCTTTCAGGGTCACGGTTTCGGCGACCTTCTTTGGAGCGGCAGCGCGAGCGACCTTGGCAGCCGGCTTCTTTGCCGCGATGACTGGTTTTCCTGGCTTTTTAGCTCCCGCCTTGGGAGGGGCGACCTTCTTTGCTGGGGCGGCGGGCTTGGATGCCATCGGGGCGACTCGCTGTTGATTTGCTGGCTTTCTCGACCGATCCACGCTTTCCGCCGGCGAGGCAAGCCCCCAGGTTGACGAATCACCCGTGCCACACGGCAGGATGCCTCGGTGACCCTCTCGCGTGCAGGCTGCTTCGCCCGCCACCGGCTGGTGGTCAGGCTCCGCAGCGGAGCGACACCTTACGAGGTGTCCCGCGCGGTCTTCGCCATCGGGGGATGCAGATGACCACAGTGACCCCGACCTGTCAGGACCTTCAGGGCGGCAGAAACACTGCTAGTGCTGGATGGTTCCGCCGATCAAGCCGATGGTCCGCGAACTCAAGGGCGATTCCATTGACCGATGCCGTCTCGACCGAATACCTCCTGGGGATCCGCCTGGACAAACCCGTTTCCGATGCGGCGCTGGCCGACGAGATCTCCGGCATATCGGCCCGCTGATAGCGCGCCGCTGCATTTGTGGAGACGTAGTTGATCGGCGATGATCGAGGGCGAGTGGTCGTTGGAAGTGCGTGTCGCGCCAACGCCATAACGGAGGCAAGGAATGGCCGTTCAGGTATCGATGCATTCGAAGGTAGACTGTCCCTTTTGCGACCAGGCGCGGGACTTCGTAGCTGCGAACGGGATACCTTATACCGAGATCAAACACGATGACGCGGAAGAAGACCGGAAAATCCTGTATGACCAGCTCGGATTGAAAGGGAGGTCGCGCACGGTTCCGCAGAACCTTCCGGACGAAGAAGGGTGCAGATACCGTCTCGGCGGAGCTCAGGAACTTGCGATGTCTGGCATCCAATCTCTGTTCGGCAAGATCTCCAGCAGCCCGACTGCAATGGCAGTGGCTGGACGGGCTGCGACAGGCATCGGCGGGCGGATGGTTGTCGTGGAGGAAGGTCACACTTGCTGCGAGTAGCGTTGCTGATCCAGCAAAATCCATCCGAACGCGTAACTAGCGTGTTACATCAGACCGAAGTCTGTGTCGCGTTTGGCACCTTCTACGGAGAAGAACCCGTCACGGGTCCAGGGACCGGCGGTCCCTGGCGGGGTTGCAGGGGCAGCGCCCCTGCTGCTTGCTTGCGGTTGGACAAGCGTTTTTTGCCGGGCCCGTTTGAGCGGACCCGGCTATTTCGGTGATCTCGGTACGGCACGTCGCCTGCTGAAATTGTGGGTCCATCCCAGACGATGATGCTCTCCGAGTGCCCGTTGCGGTGCCAGGTTTCGATGTGGCGTATGGTGTAGCCTTGGTCGGTCAGGTGGCTGTTCGTGACTTGGTCGTCCAGGTCGGTTGCGTAGCTGTCTTGATCGATCTTCGTCATGGCGTGCCCCTTTCCTTGCTGTCAGCCCGATCGCTGACTGGATCGGCGCACGCCGGCCTTCGGGTCGGCTCAACCCCTGAGGCATGCAATCGGGCGAGGCCGGGTTGCGGCGGGCGCGGATCTCTTGGGGTCTGCGCTCGCCGCGGCCTGGCCTTGCTGTCGGTTGCATGGCGAAGCCGCGCCCTGGCGCGGCGCCGGAGGCGGGGTTGAACCGGCACGACCTCGGCCGGCGTGATAATGAAAAAGACAGTGGGGAGGCGCATTGCCCCGGACGGATGGTTCGGCGTCAGGTGGGGAATGTCCCGGCCGGTTGGATGGAGGACACGCTCAAGCGCCCCACCGTTGCCGGCGGGGCGCGTTCGGCGGGGTGATCAGTCGCCGTTGCGGCGTGACCACAGTAGGTTGAAGGTCTTGCTGTCCTCGGTATCGACCAGGCTGGCGTAGAGCGGTGCGGCGAAGGAGGGATCGTCGAGCTTGACCGACCAGTATTCCCGCCCGCTTTCCCGGCCGACTTTCTTCCAGGCCGCTCCCACCTCCAACTTATCCGAGTAGATCCGGAAGTCGGGTGCGCTGTCCTTGCTCTTGTTGGTCTCGGGGACGAACTGCAACTTGGTTGAGAGGGTCAGGGTCTTGAGGCTACCGGTAAGTTTGCCGTCCGCACCGAGCGTGAAGATGCCGATGATTGCCATGATGTGCTCCTCTGTCCTGGTTTCGAGGCGCCCGATGCGGCCTCGATGGCGTTGACCAGGCCAGAGGGATCGCGCACCGCACCCTTCAGGGCCGCAGCGCAGCGGAGGACCGGATTGGACAGCTATTTTGTTTCGCGATGCAAAGACGTCAGGGCGCCGCTTTCTTTGCGCCCTGGCGTCGGCGGAAAATAGCTGTCCAATCCGGTTGCGGTGACGCGAGCCCTCTGGCCAGATCAAGCCATCGAGCAGGCCGCACGGGGGTCGAACCAGGACCGTGCGGGCGTGCGTCTCTGGCGGTCAGCGACATCAACCGCTGTGTAGACGGATCGGGCGACCTGAGAACCCTGATCCTCGACGGCAAAATGCCACACGCCACGGTGCCAACAACGCAACGGCAGCGTCGCTTGCTCGGCTGTCCGGCATCTGAGATCGAGCCTGTCGGCGTGGACGATCAGCCGGGAAAGCGGGTGGGAATACGGGTCGGTCTGTCGATCCCCCGCCTTGCGAAACCGCCTCTGTGCCGGCCTGCCGGTCAGCGGACGGCATCGCTTCCTGTGGCGTGGTTATGCGCCGGTCCGCTTTGGCCGGAAGTCGAACAGCGGGATGCCGAGGGTCTTCGCCTTGTCGGCCAGATTGTCGCTGATCCCGGAGCCGGGGAACACCACGACCCCGAGCGGCAGCACCGCCAGAAGCTGGTCGTTGCGCTTGAACGGGGCGGCGTTCTTGTGCCGGGTGAAGTCCGGCCGGAAGGCGACCTGCGGCACTTTGCGGGCATCGGCCCAGCAGGCGGCGATGCGTTCGGCGCCCTTCGGTGACCCGCCATGCAGCAGCACCATGCCGGGGTGCTTGGCCTGCACCCGGTCGAGCGCGGCCCAGATCGCGGTGTGGTCGTTGCACTCATAGCCGCCGGTGAACGCGACCTTGGGGCCGGGCGGCAGCATCACCTCGGTTTCGGCCCGGCGTTTGGCCGCCAGGAAGTCGCGGCTGTCGATCATCGCCGCGGTTAGCGTGCGGTGGTTCACCATCGAGCCTGTGCGCGGCCGCCAGGCGGTGCCGGTGTGCGTTTCGAAAAACGCGGCGGCCTGGTCGCGCATCAGCTCGAAGGCGTTGCGGCGCTCGATCAGCGTCGATGCCTTCGGCCAACAGCCGCTCCAGTTCGACCGAGCGGATTTCCGAGCCGTCCTGCTGCTTCTGGCTGCGCTTCTGCGCCTGCTCGTTCGTATCGAGTTCGCGTTCGACCCGGTCGGCGGCGCGGTGGAACAGGTTCACCTGGGACCACAGCAGGTCTTCGAGGTCGGGCTCCAGGCGGGTGTCGGTGAAGGTGGCGACCAGGGCATCGAAGATGTCGGCGATCGCGGTGCGGACAGTGCTCTCTTCCGGCAGCGGCCTGGGGTCGGGTTCGTCTTGGAAGGGGCGGTGTCCGTAGAGCTGGAGTTCGGTCAGGACCGAAGCGGTCGGGGATTCGGCATGGTGCGGCTCGCGGTCGGGGAAAGAGCGATCGGTCATCGTGGTGGGTCTCCGGCTGGCCGCGCCCATCGCGGCCTTCGCAGGCGTCGAAGAGCGGGGGCGGCACGGGCTTGCACCGCCGGGCTTCAGCCCGAGCGGCCGCAGCGCAGCGGAGGACGGCGTGGGGCGGCTATTTTGTTTCGCGATGCAAAGGCGCCTGACGGGGTCCCCGCGCGCTTGCGCGTGGGGTGTCCTGGCGCCGGCGGAAAATAGCCGGCCTCAGCCGTTGCCAGCCCGTGCCGCCCCCGCTCCGATCGCCCTCTCAGAAGGCCGAGGGTGCGGCTCTCGCTAGCCGGATCCAACCTCGCTGACGGCAGAGTCTCTCAGTCCGCGTGCCGGTTCCCGCTTACCGTCCCGCTCGTCCGGCTCCGGTGATCGCCAGAACCGGATGACGTCGGCCGGGGCGAGCTGCATCCGGACCGAAGCGGCGAGCGCGGCGGGACCGAAACTGTCGGAGGTCGTCGTTGAAGTCCTTCAACGCCGGCGCCAGGGTCAGGACCTCGATCCGCTCGGCCTGCGCCCGTGCCGTCAACGTCTCGCATCCGCACGCCGGCCGGCTGGATCGTTGTCGCGGACGATGTAGAGCCGGCGCAGCCCGGGCGGGAACAGCAGGCCGGCGAGATGCGTGGCCGACAGGGCCGCGGCCAGAGGCAGCGTCGGCATGATCTGGCGCAGCGACAGCATCGTCTCGATGCCCTCGCCGGCCGCCATCACGTCGCCGGCCGTCCCGAAGCGAACCGCGTGGCCCAGCAGGTGACCCAGCGCCCGCCGCGGCACCGTAACCGGCGCCTTGGCACCGCCGGATGGGTCGAGCCAGGTGCGCTGCACACCGGTGACCGCGCCGTCTTTGTCGGTGACCGCCGCGATCAGCGCCGGCCAGGTGTCGCGGACGTCCTCCGGACTGTCAGCCTCCGGCCGGTACCAGCACCGCGGATGAAAGCGCAGCGCAGTCATATCCGGGGCCACGGCGATCCCGCGCGCCTCCAGATAGGTGCTGGCGAGCGTGCCGGCGATCGGCGTTGGACCTCCGGAACAGACGGCGCGCGGCTTCGGCTGTTCCGCCGGGACGGCGGCCATCGCGGTGCGGCGCGGGAACGCTTCGCGCGCGGCAGACCGGCCGGAAGCAGGCAATGGCGGTGCCGGCGTCGATGGTGCCAACCCGAGAAACCGCCTGGCCTCGTCCAGTGCGGCGCCAATGCCATCCAGGCTGCGCGCAGCGGCGATCAGATCGAGCAGATCCCCATGCAGATCCTCTGCCGCGTCGGTCCATCGGCCAACGGCGCGATCATCGCATGCCGACCCACTCAGCCGCACATAAAGGCTGCGCCCCGGCGTGTTGTGGACATCCCCGACCAGCCAGTAGCGGCCTTCCCGGCGGCCGTTCGAGAGATAGTGACGACAGACCGCCTCGGCATTCTCCGCCAGGCGGTGCGCGACATCGGAAATGCTGTCCGCCATGGCGGCCTCCGAAACGGAGAGGCCCGCCGTTGCCGCCGGGCCTTCGAGACAGTGACAAGAACGAATAGTGAACTTATCTGCCACGGATTGCCAGCCCTCAGTGATCCTCGGGTGGCCTGAGCCATGGGTTCTCCGCGACGCGCCGGCCGGTAGCCGCCGAAACCCGGCGCTGCCCTCTTCCTCAATGGTGCCGGGGTGCCCGGTCTATCGGTAAGGGATCACCTGGCCGAACGGCGCGCCGGTCAACTCTGTGCTGACCCACAACACCGGGTAATCGGGTTCCGGCCCGAAATCATCGCCATCGAGGTCGGTGAGATAGATGGCGCAGACCGGCTGGATGTCCGACCGGGCGATCCAGTCGAACACCGGCCGGAACGCGGTCCCGCCGCCGCCCTGTGGGGAAAGATCGATGGGGTCGCCCGGCTCGAAGCTTTCCGTGGCTCTCACCCCGGCATCGCAATAAACGACGTGGATCGCCTCCGGCGCCGTCTCGTCCAGGATGGCGGTGATCTCGGCCGCGAAGGCGGCGAGCGTCGCATCATCGATGCTGCCGCTGGTGTCAACAGCGACGACGACCGGCCCGAGGGTTTCGCTCCGCAGCGAGGGTAGATAGAGCCCGCGGGCGATATAGCGCCGGTTCGGCGGGGTCCAGGCATAGTCGGACCTGGCGGCGGCGGCGAGATAGCGGCGCAGCACATCGCGCCAGTCGACCCTGGGCGTCACCTGTTCGCGGATGGCCCTGGCGGCGTCGCCGGCACTGATGCCCATGGCCTTGGCGGTTGCTTCGGCCTGGGCGGTGGCAATGGCCCAGGTCTCCTCCTGCCGCGCCAGGTCGGCCCGGGAGGGGACCCGGATGCCGGATTGGCCTGGCGGGTTCGGCTGCCTTGATGCACCGGCATCGCTGATGCTGGCGCCGCCGGCTGGCGGATCGGTGACCCCGCCCATGCCGCCGGGATCGTCGCTGTCCTGATCGTCGCCGTCGTCGCCGGTGTCATGCGGGAGCTTGTCGTAGATCGCCTCGGCGGACATGCCGGCATAGGCGGGGTCGAGCAGCACGCCCTCCGGCATCTCGAAGCCGGTTTCCGCCAGCAGCGGGTTGATGGCGTAGTCGCAGGCGATGTTCCAGCGTCGCGCGTCGCGGTTGCCCCGCCGCGTGTGATGCAGTGCGGCGCAGTGCATCGTCTCATGTCCGATCGCGGTCCGCAGCACAGCGCGCGACAGGCCGGTAACGAAGTCCGGGTTGAAGCGGATCGACACGCCGTCGGTCTGCATCGTGCTGATGGTCGGGTCCTCGAGCGGGGCGAGGCGCAAGGACAGCACACCCCAGAACGGCGCCCCGACCAGGAGCGCCGCGCGGGCCTTGGCAAAGAGTTCGGATGCGCGGCTCATCAGCAATACCCCTCCATCCGTGCCAGGATGCCGCTGGCGGCATCCACCACCTCGGCGCGCAGGGCCGGGTCCACGCGCAACGTCTCGGGGTCATGGCGGGCCACCCGCTCGGCCAGGTCCTGGCGCACCTGCTCGATCCGCGCGTCGCCGGTGATGTTCAGCCGCGGCATGATCTCCAACAGCGCCCGGACATTCTCGATCAGGCTGTCGCGGAACGGATGGAGACGGGTGCCGGCCACCGGGTCGACTTCGAACGCGCTGAGGCGTTCGACCAGCCGACTGGTCACCGCCTGCACCCGCTGGAACAGGTCGCGGGTGGCGGTCGCCACCAGATCGGCGTTACGCGCCTCGATCTCGGCGCGGATGCGCACCACTTGGGCATCGCCCAACCGCACCCGGAAATCGTCGGCCTGGGCCACCGGCAGGAAGTGGCGGCGCACGGCGAATTTCTTGGCGATGTGCCCTGGTGCCGGATAATCCTTCGGGTCGAACAGCCCGTTCAGCGCCGTGCGGGCGGTTTCGACATAGGCCGGGTAGCACGCGACGAAATCCCGCACCGCGCGGCCGAAGGCATCCTCCAGCGGCTGCTGTTGCGCCTGATAGCCGAGATAGTTGGCGGCTGGCAGGATGCGGGTGCCGTCGTCACCCCAGGCCAGGGTATTGAGGTTGTGGTGGTCACGCAGCGCGGTGTGCGCGGCGTTCACCGCGGTCAGCAAGTCGCGCGGGATCAGGTGCTTGGCGTAGCGGCCCATGGACCGGTCGGCGCCGTGCTCGGCGGCGACCTTGTCGCTGATGCGGACGTCGTGTTTGCGGGCGGACCAGATCGAGACCGACAGGCTGACCAGCATCGCGCGCTCGCTGAGCGCGTTGGAGGTGTTCGTCATGATGGAGACCCCTTGAGAGGTGTGCGGGCAAAGCTCGGACGAGGATCGAAACGAGAGGACGTCAGGCGAGAGCGGCGCCGTTGTTGACCGCCCAGCGGGTGAAGGCCGGATGGTGGGCGAGGTCAGGCAGGCGCGCGGTCGCTGCCTTGACCAGCAGGGTGCCGTATTCCCGGGCCAGCCGCTCGGCGTACTGGCTGACGGCGGCAAAGTTCTGCTCGGTGGTGCGGCGGGCGAGACCGGTCGCGACGGCGCAGAGCGCCGAGGGCTCCGCGGGGATGGGCGCGGTGGCCGGATTGAGCAGGATGCCGTCAAGCGAGGGCAATGAGCGGAACACCCGCAGGAAGCCGGTGAACTCGATGGCCGCACCTCGGCCAACAGTGCCTTCATACAGCGCGAATTCGACGTCGCTTGGCGGGGCGGCGGCGAGGATGTGCGAGATCGACGCCCAGGCGCGGGGCGACGGAAACGCTTTCTCCGTCGGCTCGAACTGGTGCAGCAGTTCCGGTCGCCAGCGCAGGAACGCCACGACCTCGGGACGCAGATCGCCCGCACCCATGGCCCAGCGCGACCAGTCGTCGATGTCTGTTTCGAACACCAGATGGACAAAGCGGTTCGCCAGCGCGCTCGACATGCGGGCGGTGACGGCGCGGTCGCCCTCGCGATTGCCGGCGGCGAACACGGTCCAGCCGTCTGGCAGGCGGTATTCGCCCAAGGCGCGATCGAGCACCAGCTGATAGCAGGCGGCCTGCACCAGCGGCGGCGCGGCGTTCAGTTCGTCGAGGAACAGGATGCCGGCGCCGTTCTCGGGCAGGAACGCCGGGACGGCCCAGGCCGCCCTGCCCTGCTCGACTGTCGGCAGCCCACGCAGGTCGACCGGATCAAGCAGGATGGCGCGAATATCGATCAGGCGGATGCCCAGCGCCGTCGCAACCTGCGCGACGACCTGGGATTTGCCGACGCCCGGCGGTCCCCAGAGGAAGGCGGGCTTGTGGATCTGTGCCAGCAACTGCAGCGAGGATGCGATTTCAGACGGCTTCATGGGCGGCGATCTCCATGACGGGCCGCCGTGGAGCCTCTCTCCCGACCTGACCCGTCACGGATTTCCCGCCGCCCTCTCGCTCTGCTCGGCTGCCGCCAAGCATCGATCTCAGCCGGTTAGGGCCGAGGCCGGAGCAACGGGGATTGCCTCAGACGTGGAGGATCCGAGCGAGGCGGGTGCTGAGCCGAACCGGCCTCAGCCGTGTCGGCCAGCGGCCAGTGCAATCCGGGCCAAGCGAGGCTGCGTACCGTCAGAAACCGGCGAGCCTGATCGCGCTCCGCCGATGGCGTTTCGACCGGCTGGCCCCGTCACTCCTGCGCCGGGTCCGTCGCTGACACGGGGTCGATGCCAAGCTCCTGGCGGACATGAGCGAATCGTTTCGGATCGGCGAGACGGCGGTCGGCTACCATCGCGCGCAATTCGACAAGCCCCGCCTCGGTAAAGAACAGTCGTGGCAGGCGCTCGCTGGTGTCGAGCCGCATCAGCCCACGGTCCACCAGCGATCGGGCGACCGGCGGGACCTTCGGCTTACCGGCTTGCGGGCCACCGCGCCATGTCTTGAGCTGGAAGCCTTCGGCCACGGTTGGCAACGTCGAGAAGAACATGTCGAGTTCACGGCGAATATAATCCCGCTCGCCCGGTGAGAACCCGGTGACCGGCGCCTGCTTGGTCATGTGTCGCCTATCAATCAGTCGAGCTTACCCGGTCCAAGCGGCACTCACTAGCATCCGGGCGGTGGACCGCAACCCTCGCCACGGCATCCGCATGCAAACGCCAGCGGCATTTTGTTCGTCCGTCAACCGCGCGAAGGTCCTTGTTCCATTTGCCGCGTTCGCCACATCCCAAGCCCACAGGCGCTATAGTCGCGCCCATGACAGCGCCGCTGCCCTCCAGTCAACCCGACCGCGCGGTGCTCGCCGGCACCGTCGAACGGGTGACATTCCATAACGCCGAGAGCGGCTTCTGCGTGCTGCGCATCAAGGCACGCGGACATCGTGATCTCGTCACCATCGTCGGCCACGCGGCGACCATCGCCGCCGGCGAATGGATCACCGCCTCGGGGGAATGGGTCAACGACCGGACCCATGGCCAGCAGTTCAAGGCGCGTTTCATGCGCACCTCGGCGCCGAGTTCCATCGAGGGCATCGAGAAGTATCTCGCCTCCGGCATGATCCGCGGTATCGGGCCGGTCTACGCCAGGAAAATGGTCAAGGCCTTCGGCGAGAGCGGTGTTCGACGTCATCGAGGCCGAGCCCGACCGCGATGCGTGAGGTCGATGGCATTGGCCCCGTCCGGGCGCAGCGCATCACCGCCGCCTGGGCGGAGCAGAAGATCGTGCGCGAGATCATGGTTTTCCTGCACAGCCACGGCGTCGGCACCGCCCGTGCCGTTCGGATCTACAAGACTTACGGCGCCGACGCCGTCCAGGTGATGAGCGAGAACCCCTACCGGCTCGCCCGCGACATCCGCGGTATCGGCTTCAAGACCGCCGACGCCATCGCCGACAGGCTCGGCATCGAGAAGACGGCGACGATCCGGGTTCGTGCCGGCATCTCCTATGCGTTGACCGAAGCGATGGACGATGGTCATTGCGGCCTACCTACCGAGGAACTGGCGCGGCTGGCGGTGGCGCTATTGGCGGTTCCGCAAGAGCTGGTGCTGCCTGCCCTGGATCTCGAGCTGGCCGAGGGAACGGTGATCGCGGACACCGTTGGCGACGTGCCGTGTGTGTTCCTTGGCGGCCTCTACCGCGCCGAGCAGGGCATTGCCGGGCGACTGCGGCGCCTGGTCAACGGCACGCTGCCATGGCCCTCCATCGATCCGGAGAAGGCGCTGCCGTGGATCGAGCGAAAGACCGGTCTGGCGCTGGCAGCGAGCCAGGTCGCCGCCATCCGCCTGGCTCTGGTGTCGAAGGTCCTGGTCATCACCGGCGGACCGGGCGTCGGCAAGACCACCATCGTCAAGGCCATCCTGCGTATTTTGGCCGCCAAGGGCGTCGAGCCTGCTGCTCTGCGCGCCGACCGGCCGCGCCGCCAAGCGGATGACCGAAGCCAGCGGATATGAGGCCAAGACCATCCATCGGCTGCTGGAAGTTGACCCCAAAACCGGAGGTTTCAAACGCAACGGCGACAACCCGCTCGCCTGCGACCTGTTGGTTGTCGACGAGACGTCGATGGTCGATGTCCTGCTGATGCAGGCGTTGCTGAAGGCGGTCCCCGACCATGCCGGCCTGCTCATCGTCGGCGATATCGATCAACTCCCGTCCGTGGGTCCGGGTCAGGTCCTGGCCGACCTCATCGCGTCCGGCGCGGTGCCCGTCGTGCGGTTGACCGAGGTCTTCCGCCAGGCGGCGCAGAGCCGGATCATCACCAGCGCCCATCGGATCAATCAGGGGCTCATTCCGGATCTGTCCAAACCGGAGGGCGACAGCGACTTCTACTTTGTCGAGGCGAACGATCCCGACGTCGCCGTGCCGCGGATCGTCGAGCTGGTGAAGTCACACATCCCGCGGCGGTTTGGTCTTGATCCCATCCGCGACGTGCAGGTGCTGTGCCCGATGAACCGCGGTGGCGTGGGCGCGCGATCACTCAATATCGAACTCCAGGCTGCGCTCAATCCCGCCGGCGAACGCAAGGTCGAGCGGTTTGGCTGGACCTTTGCGCCGGGCGACAAAGTCATGCAGATCGAGAACGACTACGAGAAGGAAGTCTACAACGGCGACATCGGCGCCATCGAGGATGTCGACATCGATGCGAGCGAGCTGACCGTCCGCTTTGACGGTCGAGCCGTCACCTATGGCTTCGGCGAACTCGATACGCTGGTGCCGGCTTACGCCGCGACCATCCACAAGAGCCAAGGCTCCGAATACCCCGCGGTCGTCATCCCGGTCCTGACCCAACACTATCCGATGCTGCAGCGGAACTTGCTCTACACCGGCGTGACACGGGGCAAGCGACTTGTTGTGCTGGTTGGCCAGAAGAAGGCGGTCGCCATCGCTGTGCGCAATGTGTCAGGTCGGCGGCGCTGGTCCAAATTGAAGGAATGGCTGCAAGTCGCCTCAGTGCTGAGAGCTACGCATGCCTGATCAGATCGTGATCACGGAAAAAGCCAGCCAGGCAAAGGATGTCCGCGCCGCTGTCGGATCGCGTTACGGGTCGATCCTCGCGGCCGAGGGCCATCTCCTCGATCTGCTTGAGCCGGGCGACGTCGTCCCGGCGTGGAAGCAATGGACACCCATTCTCCTGCGTCCTGATGGACTTTACGGCACCCGCCCGGCGAGCGGCGGCAACAAGGCGGCCAAACTCAAGGCAATCTATGAGGCTTTGCGGACCACCAAGCGCGTCTGGCTTGCCACCGATTGCGACCGTGAAGGTCAGCTGATCGGGCAGGAGATCCTCGAGCATTATCAGTATCGGGGTGAAGTTCTGCGGGTGCTATTCACCGCACAGGATCCGCAAACCATCCGCGATGCCTTCGGACGGGCCAAGCCGAACTGTGAATACGCTCACCTCTACGCGGCGGCCGTCGCTCGCCGGCAAGCGGACCAGATCTACAATCTATCACTCACCCGTACCGCGACGGTCATTCTGGGTCGTGGCGCCCGAGCGGTGATTGGTGTCGGCCGGGTCAAGACACCGACTTTAGCCATCGTCTGCCGGCGCGAGCTGGAAATCAGGCAGTTCGTTGCGATCCCCTACTTCGAGATTGTCGCGACGGCACAGGCGACCGCTGGTCGTTTTCAGATGCGGCACGCACCCAAGGAGCGGATCATCCAGCGGGACGACGCGGAAGCGATCGCTGCGGCTGCGCACGGCTTTACCGGACCGCTCGGGGTGCGCGTCGAGGACAAGCGGCAAGCGCCACCGCGACTGCATGACCTACCCTCGCTGCAGAAGCTCTGCGGCTCGCGCTTCGGCTGGTCAGCCGCCAGGACGCTTGAGGTCGCCCAGGAACTCTATGACGGCCAGGGCAAGAAGATCATCACCTATCCCCGGGCGGAGGTGCGCTACCTGCCAGAAAGCCTGATATCGGACGTGCCGCGGATCGTTGCTGGTCTGCTGGTGGGCCGGACATTCAGCCAGATCCCGGTGCCGCAGCCGGCCGTGATCCGCAAAGGCGCAAGCGGCACCTTCCACGACAAGGGCCTGGCAGGGGCCAGCCACCATGCGGTCATTCCGAACGTCAATACTGTCGAGGAGCTGCGCGACGTCTGGCCTCGCCTCTCAGTCGATGAACGTCGGCTGTTCGATGCCATCGCCCGCGCTTATCTGGCAGCGATGATGCCGGACTTCCGCTATCGGCAGACAACCGCCGTCCTGGACGTACAAGGCCGCGCGTTCTGCGCGGCCGGGCGGCAACCGATCGAACTGGGCTGGCGGGCGGCGTTCCCCGACTGGAAGCCGGCGGAAGAAAAGGGTGACGAAGCTCAGCTCCTGCCATCTCTGCGCGACGGCGAGGCTACGCGCCTGCAGGACCCTGTCGTTGAAGACAAAGAAACCAAGCCGCCGCCGCGGTACAACGAGGGCACGTTGATTGAGGCGATGCAGAACGCCTGGCGGTTTGTCGAAGACGTGGCATTGCGTGACAGATTGAAGGAAGCCAAGGGCATTGGCACACCGGCGACCAGGGCTGAGATTATTCGCGGGCTGAAGACACAGGAGTTGCTAACGATCCGAGGCAAGAACGTCGTCCCCACCGATCGGGGCCTGTCGCTCTTCGGTGTTTTGCAACGAGCCGACCCGGCGCTGGTCGACCCCGGCGTAACAGCGCAGCTTGAATGCTTGCTTGATGACGTGCTCGTCGGTCGGCAGAAAATGATGGGTGCTATCGATGCCGTCTGCGTCGCCGCAGCGCGAATTATCGAACGGCTGACGTCTGCTTCGGAAGTCATTGCTACTCCGTTACCGGGCGTCGTCGCTTCTCAACGGAATGGAGAGCGGCCTCCGACGCCGGCGATGAAGCGGTTTGTCGACAGCATCGCCAAGCAGAAGGGCATCAAGCCGCCGCGCGGTTATACGAAATCAGGATCCGTGTGCCGGGGTTTCCTCGACCAGCACGCATCGAAAAATCGGGACAGCAGTGCGTCTGGCGAAATCGCCACGGTGCGGCCAGCGACGGCTCCGATTCGCCGAGACCCAAAGATGGCACGCGAGCCTGTCGCCGTGGAACCCGCCATCGGTGCCGTTCGCGGCTTCAAGTCCTCCCAGCGCGGTTCCCGCCACCCGAGGCCACATCGCAACACGCTCAGCGAGAGTCCGATATCCGACGCCCCCAAGACCTCCCGAACACGACGACCGGCTGTGCCTACCGAGCAAAGCTTACCGCCACCCCTTGGAACAGAGACGCCGCTGCGCATCCCCTTTGGCAATAAGGCGGCCGCGCGGCAGCTTGGGGCGCATTATCGTTCCGGACGCTGGTATGCCCCGAGTGGGATCAACCTCACGCCATTCCGGCAACGCGGATGGCTGTGACCGCCACGCTGGTGCCCTGCGGTCGCCGGTTGGTTTCCCGTACCCGCGAACGACCCCCTCGGTCACGGACCCGGCGTGGCAAGCGCGTCTGCTGCGCATGACAAACAAGGACAAATCCACCGCCACCTGGAGTGACGTCAAAGCCAAGCTGGGTGATTTTGATCGCGCTGGGCTGCTCGGTTTGGTGCAGGACTTGTACACTTCCAGCAAGGACAACCGGAATTTTCTGCACGCCCGTTTCCGGCTGGGTGGCGATGTGCTCGAACCCTACAAGACCATCATCGGGCGCTGGTTGCGGCCCGACTTCCAGAGGCATCAGGAATATTCCGTCGCCAAGGCGAAAAGGCCCATTGCGGATTATAAGAAAGCCGCCGGCTTGCCGGAGGGGGTAGCTGAGCTGACGGTATACTATTGTGAGCAGGCGATCCGCTTTAGCAAAGAAGTCGGGTTGGACGACGGCGCCTATCACGACGCTTTGGTCCGGATGTTTGAACAAGCTCTGAAGGCCGTCATGGCGCTGCCTGAAGCCCGGCGCTTGTCCTGGCTCAATCGACTGCAGGCCGTCCGGACATCGGGTCAAACCGTGGGGTGGGGCGTCGGATACGCTTGCAACGAGATTTGGCAACGCGCCGGTTTGCCATGCGACCACTGAGGTGCCGCTTTGGGCGAGACTGGGATCAACTCACCAAACGACATCTGGACGCGGGGCGTCTTACAATGGTCGCGGTGGCCTCGGTCGGCGCGATGAAAATCGCCAGCTTTGCGGCCCTCGGCATGACGTTCCTCCGCCAGGCGATTGGTTGGAAAGATGGTGCCAATGGATGAGTACGCAGCGCTGACCCGCGGTCAGGTCAATCTTTGGATTGGCGCGCCCCGCAACTCGCCATCCAGCCGTTAGGATCGGCTGACCTGATCCGAAGGACGTGACTGTGAGCCAAGCCGCCGAGCTTATCCGTGTGAAGGGCCGCATCAAGGCGCTGACCGAAAAGACCGTTGCCAACGGCTGCACCGAGGCCGAGGCCATGGCGGCCGCCGACATGGTTGGGCGCCTGCTTGAGCGCTACGCGCTCAGCATGGACGAAATCGAGATACGCACCGCCCGCTGCGTCCAAGCCGAGGTGCCAGTTGGTGGCCGCCGGCGACGGCCAATCGATGGCTGCGTTCCGACGATCGCCCGCTTCTGCGACTGCAAGGTCTGGCTCGCCCGCCCCCCTGCCCCAGACCCGGAGCAGCCAGACTTGGAGCGGATGCAGTCCGGCAGCCGCTATGTGTTTTTCGGCTTCGAGACGGACACCGTGCTCGCCACTTATTTGTTTGCCGTGATTGACCGGGCGGTGATCACCGAGACCGCCGTCTTCAAGCAGCTCAATCCGCGTTTCCGGGGCGTGCGCCTGCGCCAGGCCTCGGCCAGCTTCCAGCACGGCGTGGTTGCCCGCGTCTCCGAGCGGCTGGACGCGATGCACCGCGCCCGCGACGCGGCGGTCCGCGCCCAGCGCTCGACCGGCACAGCCCTGATACTCGCCAAAAATCGGTACAGTCGACGACGCCTTCCGCGAGACGGACGTCCGGCTGACGAGTATGAGCGCAATGGGTCCCCGGGTGATCACCACGGCGTTTCGTGCAGGCTGGGCCGCGGGCGATCGGGTGAACCTCAATCGTCCGGTGCCGGGCGATGCGCCGAGACAGCTCGCCTGAGCGGTCAGCGGGACCGGCAGCGTCGCCGTGTGTATGCCTGGGAAAATCGCGCCGTGGCACCATGCGACCCGACCACCCTGCCCTTCGCAGCCGCCCAGGCAGTGGTCGATGCAATCTGGTCGGACATGGGTTTGCGCTACCCTCCGGAGGTCGCGCCGCTGTCGCGGAAGGCCACCGCGACGGTTGCCCGGGCAAACCGGCTGTCGATCCTGCTTGCAGACCGGACGCCTTCGTGGTGCGTGTTGCACGAACTGGCCCATGCGATGACCAGCCACGCGGACGGACGCTCCGACGGACACGGGCCGCTCTTCATGGGCGTCTATCTCCAGTTGATCGTGCGCTACCTGCGGCTTGATCCGCGGATCCTGATGGATTCGTTACGGGATGCGGGGATCGAGATCACCCGCGACGCGCGTCCGGTGTTCGTTGATCCGTGACAGCGCCCGGTAGGTGCGACACCAATTGTCCGAGACGGGCCAGCGCTGCTGTCAGTTGCACTTTGACCAACCGCAATGAACGCAGCTCAGGCACCCGGCTTCGTGCACCAAGCCCGGCTGGCTGCACTTGGGACAGAGCGGACCAAGCCGTGTGGCGGAGGCTCCGGCCGACGTCTGACCGACAGTCTTCGCGACCAACGTCTCAGCCGGGACGAGAAAGCCGGTTTCAACCATGTGCCGTTCGATGATGTCGCCTATCGCCGCGACCAACGAGCCGACGTATCGGCCATTGCTCCACTGACCGCCCCGCGGGTCGAACACCTGTTTCAGCTCTTCCGCCACGAAGGCCACCTCGCCCCCGCGGCGGAAAACCGCGCTGATCATGCGCGTCAGAGCCACCACCCAGGCATAGTGCTCAAGGTTCTTCGAGTTAACGAAGATCTCGAACGGCCGGACGATGCCGTCCTGCTCGATGTCGTTGAGGGTGACATACATCGCGTGTTCACTGTCCGGCCAGCGCAGCTTATAGGTCGCACCGGTAAGTTTTTCGGATCGCACAAGCAGATCGCTTGTCGCTGGCGCCATCGGCGTGGTGGCGTCGACGGCCTTTACCTCGAGCACAGAGCCGGTGATCGCATTTGGCCGATAGGTGGTGCATCCCTTGCACCCGCTCCGATAGGCATCGAGATAAACCGCCTGGAACGCCTCGAAGCTGATGTCCTCCGGGACGTTCACCGTTTTGGAGATCGCGCTGTCGACATGGCGCTGCACGGCAGCCTGCATGCGGACATGCTCGGCTGGCGCCAGGTCCTGGGCCGTCACGAAATACCCGGGGAGCGGTGTGTCATCCCCGTGGATCGCGCGGAAGCGGCGCAGCGCGTAGTCAGACACTTCTTCCTCGACCCTAGACCCATCCGGCTGCAACACCTTGCGGGTGTAGGCCAGCGCGAAGACCGGCTCGACGCCGCTGGAGACGTTGTCCGCGACCAGCGAGATAGTGCCGGTCGGTGCGACGGAGGTGAGCAGCGCATTGCGGATGCCATGCTCGGCGATCAGAGCTTCGCACGTCCGCGTCCAGCCCGCCGACGGTCTCGCCAGCGAGGTAGGCATCCGGGTCGAACAGCGGGAACGCACCCTTCTCCCGCGCCAGATGGGCAGACGCGAGATAGGCGGCGCGGCTGATCTGCCGGGCCCAGTCCCCTGCCCTCTCCGCGGCTTCCATGGAGCCGTAGCGCAGGCCGGTCATCATCAGCGCGTCGGCCAGGCCGGTCATCCCGAGCCCGATCCGTCGCTTGGCGATTGCCTCTTGACGCTGCGCCTCGAGCGGGAAGCCCGAGGCGTCGATTGTGTTGTCCATCATGCGGATTGCAACCGCCACCAGATCGGCAAGCTCCGCTTCGTCCAGATGGGCTTGCGGGGTAAAAGGCGCGCGTACTAGTCGCGCCAGATTGATCGAGCCCAGCAGGCAGGCGCCATAGGGCGGCAGTGGCTGCTCGCCGCAGGGATTGGTCGAACGGATCGTCTCGCAATACGCCAGGTTGTTCCGGGCGTTGATCTGGTCAATGAAGATGACACCTGGCTCGGCATAGTCGTAGGTCGCCCGCGTGATGCTGTCGAACAGCGCCCGGGCGCGCAGAATTTTGTAAGTCTTGCCGCCAAACATCAGCGGCCATTCAGTGTCGGCTTCAACCGCTGTCATGAACGGGTCCGTCGCCAGGACGGAGAGGTTGAAGTTGCGCAGCCGGCCGGCCTGTCGCTTCGCCGCGATGAAGTCCTCGATGTCCGGATGGTCGCAGCGCATCGTCGCCATCATCGCGCCACGGCGCGCGCCGGCGGACATGATGGTACGGCACATGGCATCCCAAACGTCCATGAAGGACAGCGGGCCGGAGGCGTCGGCGCTAACACCCTTCACAGCGGCGCCCTTCGGTCGCAGCGAGCTGAAGTCGTAGCCGATCCCGCCGCCCTGCTGCATGGTCAACGCGGCTTCGCGCAGATGGTCGAAGATGCTGCCAAGGTCGTCGGCGATATCGCCCATCACGAAGCAGTTGAACAGCGTCACGCGCCGGTCCGTGCCGGCGCCGGACAGGATGCGGCCGGCGGGCAGGAAGCGGAAATCCTGCAAAGCCTCGTAGAACGGCTGCTCCCAGTAGGCTGGCTCAATTTCACCGGCAGCGAGTGCCCGCGCGACCCGGCGCCAGGTATCCTCGATGGTCAGATCGACCGGTGTGCCGTCGGCTGTCTTCAGCCGGTATTTCGCATCCCAGATCTGGCGGGAAATTGGCGCGATCCGCTCGGAGACAGACCCGATCATCGCATCGACATTCATATCCATGGCATTACTATATCTCTCGCCTCGTGGATTGCTCCAGCGATTCTCCGATCGGGGCAAGGACGTTGCAGCGATGGCCACCGCGGAGCGTCTGGCTTGCTCCTACGCCAACCTCGACGCGAGGGCGATCGGCGTGAGCCCGTAAGGCGCCCTCCGGCCGGACTTTTATCCTGCCGGCAGTTGCATGACGCCGAGGTTGCCCACCTCTGGCGCCAGCGCGGCACGAGCTGAATCCAGATAGCGGTTACATAAAACCTGAATAATAATAACACCCTGGCCCCGGGCGGCCGCTGACGTCAAGTCAGCCGCGCCCGTCATGCCTCTACCGCCAGGTATCAGGCGGCGAGCGCGTCCTTCACCTGCTTGGCCGGACTGAAGCCAAGCTTGCGGGACGCCGCAATCTCGATGGTCTCGCCTGTGCCCGGATTGCGGCCCTGACGCGCCGCGCTGTCTTTGACCTTGAACTTACCAAAGCTCGGCAGGCTGACCTCTTCGCCTTTCTTGGCGGCCTCGACGATGCCGGCAAAAACCGCGTCGACCGCCTTCTTGGCAGTGGGGAGGTCCAAACCCGCAGCCGTCGCCACGTGATCGATCAGTTCGGAAGTTTTCAATTTGCTCGTCCTTGACGTTAGCGCTGAGCGGCAAAGACCACACACAAGACGGAATGTCACCCGATTCGGAGCGAAGGGTGCCCGTCCGTCTACTCCGATCGGGCCAAACTCTGTTTGACATCCAGCAGCGCACCACCCACCCGCGTCGGGACGGTCGGACGCTACCGCACGATCGCCGTGGTTGCCCTGCAAATAGGCTTGAGAAGGATATGGCAAACAAATGCTGCGTTGCAGCAGACCTCTTGCATGCTGCACCTTGCGAAGCGCGCAGTTACGCCCGCAGACCAGCTTCGGCGCCCTGCCAGGCCGGTGTGCACTCTCCAAGTATCAGGTGGCCAAGCCCGCCTCGTCCTTCAGATCCTGCTTGCGCTGTTTCACCTTCAGTTTGAAGCTCGCCTGGTTCTTTGTGCAGATCAGGCTATATGGTCGCCCCCGCTGTTCAGTCTTCTTGTCGAGGTCGCATTTGGCGTTCAGGATAGTGCTCTCGACATGGCTGCGGTCGGGAGCTGCCGCGCGCAACGTCCAGGGTTGCTGTCTGGGATCTGCGAGAAAACGGCTTAGGTCGCTGCAATGCTGGCACCGACAGCCAAGGATGCTGGATCTCTGCCAATCTGGTGGGGGCGCCAGGGGCAACGCAATGCGGGCGCGCAGATGAGCCAGGCAGGGGGCCCGCAGACGCACAATCACTGGCTGCTCGGCCGTATCCGGGGCACACAGCTTGTCACGCGCGGCCGGCACCAGAACCGCATCAAGATCGTAAGTCCGGTCATTTCCAAGGATCTGAGTCAGCGCTTTGTCGGCGAGCTGGGGGTCGATCTGGCCCAGTCCGAGAAGCAGATTGGCGACGAAGTTGGCGTCGATCGTATCGCGACCAGCCGACCAGCCGTGCGTTGCAGCAGGCGCCGTGTTATCCGGCATCAATTGGATCAGCGTCACTGCCGCATCCCGCAGGTCCGGCGCCTGCGGCAACGCCGGTGCGACCGCGCAACGTGCCGGCAGATCGGCACAGGCGCCAAACCGTTTGGCGGCACTGCCGGTCACGATCGTTCCCACCATGGTCGCCACTTCATCTGCTGGAAACAGCGCAAGTGCAGCTACGATCACCGGGTTGTCACCCTTGACGTATCCAATGCCGGTTCCGACCACTTGTGTCAGAAACTGGGCGATTTGCTGGGTGTCGCCCAGCCGGGCCAGCGCGATCAGCAGCCCGGCGGTTGCGCTGTCCGAGCCGACCCGTCCGTCCGGCGTCGGCCAGTCGTCAACCATAAGGCCGGCGAGGTCATGCGCCTGCTGCCAGAACGGGGACCCTTGATCCGTCCCGGTCTCGGCTCAGCGCTGCGCCAGGTCGAGCATGTGCGGGACGGTCACACCGAGGCCCGCCTGGGTGGCACGGCAAAGCCGCGATCGATCGGCCATACAACTAGGGCGGCACGCTGGTATCGCCGCTCAAACGAAACCCCGGCATTGCCGCTTGCCTCTTGAAAATGCAGCTCGTCTGGCTCCAGCGCATGGAACGGATTGGGCGGCGATAGTTCGTCTTCGCTGACCGGGATCTCGCCCCACGAGAGCCGATTGCCGTCGGGCGCACACCAGTTGGCCAGGGCAATGTTCCAGTCGTCGATTTCACCAACTTCGAATTCGTCTTCATCCTCGTCGTGTCGAGGCCAGCGGCGTCGGCGGCCATGGTTTTCGCTGTATTCGGCGGTGCCAAATTCCTCTAGCGTCACCAGAGCCAGATGCAGCGCGCAGTCGGCTTGTACGGCCCAGGTTCAGCGGCAGGTTGTCGCGGAGCAGGCCGACGCCCAGGCGATGTTTCGGCTGGACTGGCGATCGTGTTGGCGGGATCTACCACGTAAAGGATTGGCGGCCGCACCGGATTCCAACGCTGTTCGGTGAGAGAACCTGTTTTTAGCACGAGAGCCGGTTGGCGCGACTTCGATTACAACCTTCAGTAGAATTGTGGGCACTGGCTGGGAAGGCGAGCATCCAACTGGATCGCCCTTTTGAAGGGAGGCCCATCTTCACGCCGCGCGCCATGGCGCGATCCAGACCTTCACCTGTCTGCATACGGATTTGCACAAAGCCGATAACTGAGCGACCAGCAAGTCAATACATTTTGGAAGTTTTCTTGGCCAAGTTACACCTGAACGGTAATGCTCTCGTGCCGACACGAGGTCGCTGGAGATGACATGAGAGACGAAGGTGAGCAGAGCGGCGGCATGATCTGCTGCGAGGCGTGCGATACGGCCGTCCCGGCCTACGATGTCGTGAACTATGGCTCGATTGAGCAAGGTTACCGAGAGCTTTGCAACCGCTGCTTCAACGCCGAGGTGGCCAGCGCACTGGGTCTGGAGCGCTTCGAGAATGTCCGTCTCCATCCGGTTGTGATGACCGACTGCGCGGGGGAGAGGCACGAGTTCCATTTCCGGATGCGGCTACTCGGTTCGATGGCGGCACTTGATGCTTTCGAGCTCACCGCCGGTGCGCCGGGGGGATATCAGTTCCAGATACTAGGGAAACCGGACGACGAACCATTGTCTCTGCTCGGCCGCCTGATCGAGCGGATGCGCCGAAGTCTGTCCGTCAAGCATCTCGTGCGCAGCGAGCACGGCACGCAGATTGCCGACCGGACGCTATGCGGCCGAATCGAGTGGGATGAGTCTCGAGGACGGCCGAGTTCCTCTTCTCGTTATCGATGGTCAGGAAGTCTCGTGGGACGAATTGGGGCGCATGCTTATGAGCTTCGAGGGCTGGCAGTTCCGCGTAGCCATCTCCGATCGAAGCGAGGAGGTGTAGGACCGCAGCGCGTATGGTCAACAAGGGCGATCATCTCGCGGCAGTGCCTCGAGCGGCGCAACTGGCTTGGTTTCGAGTAGCGGCAACATTTAGGTGTTCGTTAGCCACGATGCCAAAATACTCTGATCGAAAATCGGGTGCCGAGTGGGTATCATGAAACCGAGGACTTTACCGGCACACGATGCTTTGTTAATCACAGGGCAGATGAGGACTTTACCGGCATAACGAGGAACTCTACCGGCAAGCCACTTTTTAAACCGAGTCACTGTTTATCAATCTGTTAACACAGTTATCCCCGGGGACTTTACCGGCATACTCTAATACAATCTTCCAAATAATCCTTCCTATTAGCTTCTGCCGGTAGAGTCCTCAGAGACAAAGCAAAGTTGGCAAGGTATGAGAGGCTTATGGGAACGGTTCATGACCTTATCGAGCAGCAAGGAAAGCAAGCAGCATTGCTCGCCGAGCCTGATCGTCGCTCAGTCGAAGCCGCTGCCGCCTACTTGGCCGACGAGGATACAGGCATTGGCTTTCTCTACTCAGGCTGGTGCCAAGCCGCTCTACCGCATAAGAAGCTTGCTGACGATGAAGAATGGCAAATTCGATCCGACCACGTAAATATGCTAGTCCAACCCGGCCTCCGAACAAGCAATTTTGGCCGTGCGCAAAAGGTTGGCGTTCCCTACGGGTCTCGCGCCCGCCTTATCATGCTTTATGTTCAGAGCGAGGCTCTCCGGACCAGCAGCCGCGAGGTGAGCCTTGGCCGATCAATGAACCAATGGCTGCATCGATTGGGCATCCCGCTCGGGGGAAAATCTATTCATTCTATAAGGGACCAGGCCGAGCGCATCAGCCGCTGTAGTTTCACCTTTGACGGAAAAGGCGCGAAAACCGGCGGTATCGGCCGTATGACGATATTCGATAGAGCGATATTCGCCGACCTCGACGACGAGCCGGGACAAGGAAACCTGTTCCCTCAGGTTGCCAAGCTATCCGAGCAGTTTTTCCAACAGCTATCCGACCATCCCGTGCCGCTTGAGGAGAGCGCCGTCAGGGCCATCAGCAACAACAGTATGGCCCTCGACCTCTATGCCTGGCTTGCGTACCGGCTCCACGTCCTGAAAGGGACCACACCGGTCAGCTGGACGGCTCTCAAGGGGCAGTTCGGAGCCGGTTTCGACTCCATGCGACATTTCCGGCCTAAGCTTTCTGGATAACCTGCGGCTTGCCATGGCCGTGTATCGAAGCGCTAAGGTCGAAGTGACGGAACGTGGCGTCGATCTCTTCCCCTCCCGACCGCCCGTCGCGCCGCGTCAGGTGACTGTCGGTAGAGTCCTCATTCAAAAGCCACTGCCGGTAGAGTCCTCGGTTCTGGTCCGCCGCGCCTAAGATTGGCACTCATCCGTTTGCCACGAGTCTCCAGGTTTAGAACGTTCGATAAGGCTTTCCTGTCGGATTGCCCGCCCCTGGGTGAGCCCCTCCCCTACCCCGGCGCTGGCCGTCACCCGCATGAGCTCATCAACGACATCACGCGCATGATGATATTGCCGATAATGGCCGACAGCTCGTCGCGTCGAGCGACGGAATCCGCATAAACGATGCCTAACGGCGATGTGCAGCGAAAATTCTATCGCACTCTTCTGCAATGGGAGATCGTGGTTTCCTCGATCGCCGAACATCATGGGAACGGTTACAGTGATAAGGATTTAAGGCGTTACGGTGCAGGCCAGCGCTGTTCGATCATCGCCCGCAGCTCCTCGGCCATGTCCTTCCCCTCCCCTACGCAGGCGAGCTTCATGCGCATGTGGGTTGTCGCAGGAATGTCGAAAGTCAGGCGCTTCATAGGGACTTTTGGCACAGGCGCAGGCCTTGGCGACTTCCTCCGCGACGGCAACCAGTGGTGTCGGTGCGGCAACGGCTGCCGGCGGGATTGGATCAGCGCCGGCTTGTTGCCATGGACAAAGGCATCGAGGTCTTCAGGAGCTGGACGACGCGGGTTGCCGAAAGGAACCGTCTTACCTGCCATCGAGATGCTCCATGATTTCCTTGACGAGGCCCCTCACCTCTTTCGCCCCAGAGCCTTTGGGCTCCACTTCCAGAACCGTGCGCCCGCTTGCCGCACTTTCAGCGAAACTGACGCGCTGAGATATGAACGACTTAAGGACATCGACCGGGAAATTCGCCAGCGCGGCCGATACATCACGGCCGATTGCCGTGCCTACGACCTTGCGGTTCACCGTAAATGCGGCTTTAAGG
Organism: uncultured Alphaproteobacteria bacterium; assembly: GCA_963778125.1. GTDB lineage: Bacteria > Pseudomonadota > Alphaproteobacteria > Acetobacterales > Acetobacteraceae > Rhodopila. The sequence goes on from CAVZTH010000050.1 coordinate 27,752, forward strand.
TCTTCCTTAAGAACCCGAACCTCTATGATGAGATCGACGATGTCCTTGGCTGCCCATACGTCGTAAGGGCTCGGCTGAACTGGGATGAGCACCATGTCGCTGGCGGCGATTGCCGACTTGGCGACCGTGGACACCCGCGGTGGGCCGTCGATCACCACCCAATCATAGTCTTTCGAGAGTTCGCCGATCTCCCGGTGAATGCTGTCCTTTGGCAGACCCACGACCGTGAAGGCAGGCTCCTCTCCCCTCGCCGCTTTCCAGTCAAGGGAGCTCCCCTGTTGGTCTGCGTCGATCAGCAGCACCCGTTGCTTCAGCTCGGAGAGCCTCATCGCGATATGCGTGGCGAGAGTCGTCTTCCCGACACCGCCCTTCTGATTCAGAACCGCCAGAACCGGCATGCTGCGCCTTATTTAAGTGTTTACAGAGACATGAAGATACGATCCTAAGGTGATGTGTCAACAAGCAAAGCCGTAAGACCTCAAAGCTGGCAGACCGCGTGGCCGCAATGCCTCATTTAAGGCGAACCGTGTATGAAGCAATGCGCTGCGAAGGATATGGGGGAAACCGCAACTATATTTAAGCGTTTGCGGTGACATGACGGATGATCCCGAGGTGGTGTGGTCAACAAGCAAAGTCGTAAGACCTCAAAGCCGACAGACCGTATGGCCTCAATGCCTCATTTAAGGCGAGCCGTGTATGAAGCAATGCGCTGCTAAGGATTTGGGGGGAGCCGCAACTAAGGCTATACGGGTAGCCGCAGAGCCGCAATGGTGCGCCTGTTTGCAGTGACGTCACGATCCCGAGGTGGTGTGTCAACAAGCAAAATCGTAAGGCCTCAAAGCCGACAGACCGTATGGCCTCAATGCCTCATTTAAGGCGAGCCGTGTATGAAGCAATGCGCTGCTAAGGATTTGGGGGGAGCCGCAACTAAGGCTATACGGGAGCCGCAGAGCCGCAATGGTGCGCCTGTTTGCAGTGACGTACGATCCCGAGGTGGTGTGTCAACAAGCAAAATCGTAAGGCCTCAAAGCCGACAGACCGTATGGCCTCAATGCCTCATTTAAGGCGAGCCGTGTATGAAGCAATGCGCTGCTAAGGATTTGGGGGGAGCCGCAACTAAGGCTATACGGGTAGCCGCGATTAAAGCGTATACCCTCAATAAGGTGACTGTGGAAGCGGAATACCGTGCATAAGGCGGACCGTAACATCGGCTTTGAGGTGGCCTGTTGTTAAGGAGTTAAGTTGATAAGGCGATACGGCACAACAGAAATGCGGCGAGCTGTAATTCCGTGTATATGGTGATGAGGCAATACGACGTGCCGTAACTGCGCCCGCGTTCGAATGGGCCGTTCCAAGGTAGTCCGGGGAAAAGGACATAAAACCTCTCCCCATGCGCATTACCTTTGTCGCTTTCGCGGCCACCAATCGCTACGGCGATAAGGCGATAAGGCTGTGGAATCTCTACGGTTATGCAGGCTTCATCTACGGTATCGAAACACATCGAGTCGGGAACACGTTGAGAAGCGTGCCGCGCGATTACCGCCCTGCACGAGATCAACGACCGCGAGGTCGAGCGTCCGGTGGTGCGGATCCGCGTGAACTGGTTAGGGCAGGGGGTCTAGCCGTGTAGATGGCCGCGGTGGCGGCCGCGATGTGTTCGCCATCACGCTTAGGTCGCTCAGCGCCGGGCGTGATGGGGTTCGAGCATCTGGGGGAGTCGTGCTCAAGAGGGTAGGGGAAGGTCGTCAGGATTTGTTCATGCCCGCGCTGAACTTCCCTGTTTCTCCTAGGTAGGGGGACTCTCGCACGCAGAACGACACTTCGAATACCACGCTAGTTGCGGCAGTGGACTGATGGCCGGATTACATCGACCAAACGGGTGGGGTCGCAGGCCACCACATAGCCGCAGACAAGATACACTGGTCGGCGGCTTCAATGGGCCGTCGGACGCCTATATCGAGAACGGGACGTTCACCGCCAGCCCGATGATCAGGAAGGCAGAGCTCAAGGTGAAGGATAAGCAGACCGACTGGCGCGGACGTGATGGGGGCAGGGGGCCCATTGTCGAAAGTAGCCGTAGCCAGCAAGCATCAGCAGCGTGAGGAATCGGCGATTATTCAAAGGGATCCTTCCTTGTCCGCCTTCTCCCACTGGCGTCAGTTGTCGCCGCGCTTACCTGCGCCCGGTAGATGCGCTAAGCGGCGAAGTTTGCCCTCAGGCCGGCGTTCTCCTGCTTGATCTCACCCTTTCTGCTGCGCTGGTCGGAGCGGAAGAATGCACCTTAAATGCGGCGATAAGGCTTTGCAGCCATGAGGGCAGTGTCATGTCACTTACCGACTTTTGATGGGTTACGACCATCCCGGTAGTCGAACGGTGGGTAGTAACCGTTCGAAATGGATCAACCCTAGCGCACAACAGGAACTGAGTAGAACCATTACGAGACCCCATCATTGAACGGGCGCGCAGGAAGCCGAAGGTGCGGCAGCGCCTTGGGGCAGGGCGGGTGCAGGAGCCACCCGCACCTGATTATCAGCAGCGTGCTCTCGAGGAGCGCATCGCGGTCTCGTCAAGCGTCAGACCTTCGCAGCCAAATCAGCCGCGAACACGTCCAGCGGGCAATTATCTTTTGCCTTACCCTCGCCACCGCCCGGGGCGATCTCGGCGGCGGCAACGGCGTCCATCGCGGACTATGGCGCAAGCGCCGACAGAACCAGCCTGGCGGCCACCACTGTGTGTCCGTGCGCTCTGGGATGCCGGAGAAAGTCTTCGGTCGGAAAAGTCCGGCGATATGTTGCGATAAGAGGACGCGTCAGGGAGGTTACGGCGTATTGGCGTCGATTTCTTGCGCTGTTTAATTTGGTTCTTCGAGTCTCATGCGGAAGGAGCTGGAGCTGCTCCGGCCAATCCGAGGTGCTCCGCCCTCGTCAGCAGATGCTTGACCGAGGAGGGGTGCCATCGTGTTCCACCCCGCGGCGTGCGTTCGCGCATGGCCTCGAGTTGGGCGGCGATTTGCTGCAGCGTGCGATCGGGTGCCGCTGCCTTGATGCCGGCGACCAGCCGGACCAGCCGATCATCGCTCGAGCTGCGGCCGCGCGCGGTCCAGCAAGGCCGCCTCGACGATGCCTTCGTCGGCCAGCCGCCGCACCGTGCGGCGCAACCGCTCGACCGTCCAGTGGACCGCCTGCCCGCGGTTCAGGACCCGCACGACGTCACCCCAGGGCTGATCCGGGCGCATCCGCCGCACGGTCGGGAGCCACGGTGTCCAGCCGCGCCAGGACACCCTCCAGATGCGCGGCGTCGCGGCTGGCTCGAACTTTGCGGATGGCGTCCGGGTCGCCGGCGCGCAGGCCGGGATTGCCGCCGACGCGGCCGCGCGCGCGCGCGGCCGGCAGGCCGGCTTTGGTGCGCTCGGCGATCAGCGCCCGCTCGAGCTGGGCGACGGCGCCCAGCACCTGCAAGCGAGAACATGCCTTGCGGCGTGGAGGTGTCGATCGGGTCGCGCAGGCTGCGGAAATGCGCCCCCGCTGGCCTCCAGTTGCTCGATGACGGCCAGCAGGTGGCTGACCGAGCGGGCGAGGCGATCGAGCCGGACCACGACCAGGGTTTCGCCGGCGCGGATGTCGCGCAGCAGGCGCGCCAGCACGGGCCGGCTGCGATCGGCGCCGGAGGCGTGCTCTTCGAGGATCGTGGCGCAGCCGGCGGCGCGCAGTTCGTCGAGCTGCGGATCGGTGCCCTGTTCGTCGGTGGAGACCCGCGCGTAGCCGATCAGGCGGCCTGCGGCGGCGGTTTTTCCGGCGTTTCGGCGGCATGGCGAGGGTCAACGGCCTCCTTTGTAGGGCGCTATTACAATTCAACAAGGTGTTTGTAAACGGTCGTTTGCAGAGGTGGCCGGGTGTTGGTTAGCGGCAGGTGGCTCGCAAGCCGGTCGGTAGGGCAGGGGCCTGCACGACGGGCATGGCCCTATCCTAGCACGACAGCCATACCCATCCGGCCCAATTCTAGAGACGAATTTACCGCGGTCTCTGGCTGAAATCTGTGCCCAAAGTGGCCTAAATCGGCGGATTCGCTTCAGTTCGGTCGGGCCGAGGCAGGAGAGGTCGCTCATCCGAACGGCCAGATGACGGCGGCGCGAAGCATTCCCAAGCCCTCGGGAGCACTCGAAACGCCCGAGACAATTTACCACGCCTTAATAAGGCTTGCCACAATCTTGTGAAGCGATTAGAATCCCTGCACGAATCATGCTCCACCCAGTGTATCGGCCACGGAGGGCAGCGGAGTTGTCGGCTGAGGGGCAACCGGAAAACTGGTGAGCGGAGGCAGCCGAGATGACGACGGAGAGAGCGGCGCTGACCGACACAGCGCCGGCCGGCGTTCAGGCCGATCCCGATCTGAACCCGTCCGATCGACCGGAAACGGATCAGCCTGGCGCGAAGGCCGCCGCCGATCCGACGGCAGCGGTCGCAATGCGGCGCAACCGAAACCCCAGTGCCGAGACACAGCGGCTCTACGCGGTGGATTGGAGGGCATTCGAGGATTGGTGCCGCGAGCAAAGCCTGGTCCCGCTTGCGGCCGATGCCGCCACGGTTGCGGCCTTTCTGACCGAAGGCGCGAAGACGCTGAGCGCGCGGCACGCTGAGTCGCCGTGCGACGGCAATCGCGGAAAGACATCGCCAGAGCGGTTTCGCCTCGCCCACAGCAGATCCCGCGGTGACGGCGATCTTGCGCGCGGCACGCCGCACAGCAACGCCCCGACGGCCGGCACCCATGCCGTCGGCCACGCTGATCCGTATGGCCGTCCGCTGCCCGCGGGATCTGGCCGGCACGCGCGATCGCGCGGTGTTGCTGCTGGCCGCCAACGGACTGGGCCGCGCCGCGCTGGTCGGTCTCGACGTTGAGCATATTCGCTTCACTACAACGGCGGTCGAACTTTCGTTGGGCGCCATCGCCGGCCGGGGCGCACGACGAACAGAGCAGGTGAGGGCAGGGGGGGTCCCGTTGTCATCCGCTCGAGCGCGGACCGAGCCGTCTGTCCGGTCCAGGCGGTACGTGACTGGCTCGACACCTCGGAGACGCAATTCGGTCCTGTGTTCCGGAAAATCGATCGCTGGGGAACGCTTGAGCATCACCGCCTCGGCACCGATGCCATCCGCCGGGTCCTGGCGCGTCGCGCCCTGCGACGCACCACCAAATCCCACAAGGCGGCGGAGCGAACGGCCGGATGAGCCGCCGGCCTGCCGTCACAGCCGCGCAAGCCGCTGCGCTCAAGGCGGAGGCGGCGGCCGATGCCCTGCTGGCGTGGCTGCAGACCCAGCCAACGAGGGCACCGCTTCGGCATCGGGAGGCAACCGACCCGGCCACCGACCTGCACGCGGACGTGGTCGAACCCGATCCAGCTCGTCGCGACAGCGGCCCAGCCAGAGCAGCCCGATCTTGCTGGTGCGGCCACCGTCGCACCGTCTCATGAGCCAATCCGGCGCGAGCGGGGCTCAGCGCTGCGGTTGGACCACACCGACTGGCTCCATCATCGACTGCTGATCACTGGGCCGGCGGCCGATCTGGTCCGCCTCCGGGCGGCCGCTGGGGGCGCCGGAACCGTCCCGTGGCATCTCGACTTCGACCGGATGGAAGAAGATCTGTTCCATCTGCTGGTCGCACCGCCGGCGTCTGCGGGCGCGCTGCTCGCCGCCCGCAGCCTCAGTCTCGCCGGCGCGCGGATCCTGGCTGGCCAATTGCGCGCTGCCGCTGCGCGCCGCCACGCTCTTGCGATCGCGCTGGTTGGCCATAGCGAGGCCTGCCCGTTCGACCTGCACGCCCTTGTGCCGGTGCCGGAGGCTATCCTTCGGCGCGGTCCTGACGATCCGGACGCGCTGGACTGGCTTTGGACGCACTGGGGGACCACGCAGACGCTGCGCCATGTGGTCGAGGACGAAGCGGCCGCGAGCGTGATCGCGACGCGGCGGCCTCCGCTGCCAGGGCACGGGGTATGGGGATTGACCTTCTGGTCGGCCGATTGGACGCCGTGGCGGGCGCTGGCGCAGGTCGCCGGGCGTTGGCCGACGCTGCGGTTTGAAACGCGCCCAATCTACGACATGCCATGACCGACAGCGCGGACAGTGCTCACACGGCCCAGTCTGCCGATGCGGCGGTCACGGCATGGGAAGATCCGCCGCGCGTCGATCGGAGAGATGCGGCGCCGGTTCTCACTGTCGACGGCTTTGAGGGGCCGCTCGACTGGTGGCTGGAGATGGCGCGGGCGCAAAAGATCGATCTGGCGAAACTGTCCATTGCCACGCTGATCGAGTCGTTTGCCACTGCGATGGACGCGGCCCTCGCTCGTCGGGCCGGCGATCTGCTGCCGCGGTGGGCGGTCTGGACTGTGATGGCGGCGACGCTCACCGAACTCTGGTCACGGCTGCTGCTGCCGTCCGACGCTCCGGCCGCACGCGCGGCGTTCGAAGAAGCCGAGGCACTGCGTCGGCAATTGCTTGATCGGGCGCGGACGCGCGCGGCGGCCGACTTGCTTGAGCGGCGGGTGCAACTGGGCCGCGACGCCTTTCGCAGAGGTCGGCCGGAAGCGTCTGCGACCGGCCGCGGCGGTGATCTCACGGAGTTGCTGCGGGCCTGCCTGCCCGCACTGCAGGTGCCGCAGGACCAAGTCGTGGCTCTCCGGCCGCGGCCGCCGCCACTGTGGACCGCCAGCGACGCGCTCATCCGGGTCACCCGGATGCTGGCCGTGCTGCCTGACGGCAGCCCGTTAGCTGCCTATTTGCCGCCAATCCCGGAGGATGTGCCGGCCCGCGCGCTGCGCTGTCGGGCGGCGATGGCCAGCACCCTAATCGCCGGTCTGGAACGCGCGCGCGATGGCGCACTGCTGCTGGATCAGGAGGCCGACTGGGTGCCCATCCGAGTCACGCGCCGCGCCAAGGACGATCCTGCCATGGACGCATCTTTGCCACCCGATTGACTGATGGTCGGTCCCGCCGTAGGCCCGTCGCAACCGCTCGTAGTCAGGGACGCTGCTACTATCAGAATTGCTGGACGAATGCGTCGGCCAGAAAATCCTGTCCCTTGCTGACGCGCTGGACCCCGCGGGCACCGGTTTCACCCGGGTGAAGCCGAAGATGATCGGCCGCCCGGGTTATGTACTCCAGGAGTTGCTGAAGCTCTACATTTACCGGGCACGGTTAAGCCGCCGTCTTGAAGCCGAGACGCACCGCAATATCGAAATGATCTGGCTTGCTGCGGCACCTGAAGCCCCACTTAGCGCCGTGCCGGCGGCGTGCGTCTCGATGGTCCGGGACCCATTGTCACAACCGTTGATCTTGCCCTGAACCCCTTGATTCGTCGCAAGCAGGTCCGCTTTTCAGCCCCACCGATGACCCGTTGACCATTCGAACAGCCGCAAAGCCATCTCTTGCGGTCCTCCGCGATACCAGCGGCGCGCAGCTCCGCCACGCACCCGGACAGTCCCCCCGTCGGTCTCACTGGCTCGACGGAGGTATAGACGTTGAGGGGAGCGGTTGTAGCGAATCCGCGCTCCCTGGTAACCGGGCTAGCTCTGAAATCATGTCGATGAAAGGGCCTTGCCTTGCTTGATACTTCTCGCGTCCATGACCTCGCCCATCAGCTTTGGGAAAAGCAGGGACGGCCAAAAGGCCACGAACTCGACCACTGGTTAGAAGCGGAGCGAAGGCTCAGGGAAGAGCAGCAAGTCTCCGACGTCGCGGACAAGCCCAAGAAGGAGAAGCGGGCAGAGGACCGGAAGAAGAAACAGAAGAAGGGCTGATTTAACCGCCGCCGCAGGACTGTCCAGAGATTGGGAGTCAGTATGACCGGCGATGTCGGACCTGACGAAAGATCGTAATATAGAGGTTTCGCGGGGAGATTGGCCGATGTTTCAGTCTGAGCCCAGGCCTCTCGTTTCAGCAAGCAAAAGGCTATTGACTGGAATCACGCAATTAGAGAACGGTCCCCGGTTAATTGGCCATGCGCTTGATCTAGCTCCCAGATCAGTCCAAAACTCTGTGAGACAGAATCCAGCCGGTTCTGCCAGGATTTGCGCCAGCAAGTGTAGCCTGAGGTCGAATGGGCGGGCACGTTCGATTAGGCGGCTTGCAACACGCTCATTACGGTCGCAGTGCGGCGGAGGAATTGTAGCCTGCGGGTGTTGGCGGAAGTTTGTTGATGTGGACGTGAGCGGGGACGGAGGAGGTTACGCAATTCGTCGTAGCCTCGACAGAACCGGTCAGCCGATCGTGGGCACTTGAACCCACGCATCGGCTGGTATCGACCTTTGATGCCACGGTGATCCTGCTCCAGTCGATTGTTGAGGTAGCGGCTGGTGCGGTGCTTCACGCCTTCACCTAACTTCGTCCGGATCGCGCGCGGGTAGCTGTCGTGGCCATCCGTGGTCACCCGGTCAGGGATAACATCGGTGACTGTCTTGGCGGATTGGAAGAACGCCTTCGCAGCCGCCATGTCACGGTGCTCGCTGAACATCACGTCGACCAGCGCGCCGTTGCGGTCAATGGCGCGATAGAGATAGCGCCAATGCCCGTGCACCTTGATGTACGTCTCGTCAACGTACCAACTCTTCCCGATCCGACCGCGTCGGCGACGGCGCAGACCTTCAGCCAATCCAGGCGTGAGTTTGGCTTCCCAGTCGCGGACCGCCTCGTGACTGAACACGATGCCGCGGATCAGGAACATCTCCGGTAGGTCGCGCAGGCTGAGTTTGTAGCGCAGCCGCCAGAGCACCACGAGGGCGATGACGTCCGACGGATATTGGGTCCGGTTCAACGCGCTCTCACTGCGCTCATTGAACTGTTTGCCGCAGGCGCGACAGCGAAATCGGCGGTAACCTTGAGTTGTACGCTCGTTCCGTTCCGAGACGGCTGTCGAGCCGCACCCAATGCACTGCATCTATCCCGCTCCTCGCCGGCGGCTCCCCATACCCAGCCCATTTCCATCTGAACAGGGTCCGCTGGCGCGAGAGCTGGCGGAACCGGCACGAAGCACTGGCTCTGGCGCGCGGTTGACCAGGAGGGCTTCGTTCTCGACGTTCTGGTCCAGAGCCGGCGCGACAAGAAGGCCGCCAAACGCCTGCTCCGCAAGCTTTTGAAACGGCAGCTGCGAGCGCCTCGTGTGCTGATCACCGACAAACTGCGCAGCTACGCTGCCGCCAAGCGGGAGATCATGCCCGGCGTCGAGCACCGCCAGCATAAAGGCCTCAACAATCGGGCCGAGAATTCGCACCAACCGACGCGACGACGAGAGCGGATCATGAAACGCTTCAAATCGCCACGGCAGGTGCAGCGATTTCTTTCCATCCATGATCAGATCGCCAACGTTTTCACCCGCCACCCCAACCAAGACACTGCCGCCAAATTCCATTCCGCCCGTAGTCAAGCCTTCTCAGCGTGGGCCGAGATCACTGGTGTGGCGATGGCCGCGTAATCATCCCTGTCGCCGGTCGCCAATCAACCGATCGCGTCTCTCGCAATTGCATCGACGACAAGTTGACGGTGCCCGCGTAGGGCCGCGGCGACGCCGTTCTGCCGCGGATATGATATGAGGCGAGCTCCCGCATAATGAGCGACGCCGTTCCGGTGCCAGGGCAAATGGACGAGATGAGGCGCAAGATCTCCGACCAACGGGCGCGGAGTTTCGCGTGCAATCATCGGCTCCAGCGCGGGATAGGCGGGCGGCTTGGCGAAACTGACCGCCTCCAGAGGTCTTCGCGGAAGGCGCCATCGCCACCGCGGATCAATCCCCGCAAACAGCTGAGGCTTATTCAAGGCGGATGAAGTCATTTACCCGAACATCAGAGACATTCTAACGCAAAAATATCATCGTAATCGACATTTCCTACCACGATGACATCACAACCGTCGTTGCATTCTAGTATTAGATGGCGTCTGGCGGGTGCCGGCAGCGTACTGATATCGACTGCAACAGACATCCTAAGTTCTGGACTTCGAGCGAAAGCACAATGATCTTCGCTAGCGCATCGGAACGATCCACGAACAGCAACGGTCGTGTCTCGGTAAAGGTTCCAGTTAATAGCCAGGTCTGCAACCTCGATGGCTGATGCGGGAGACCGTGCTGCTGCGACCCTCCATGAGACTGGTTTAGTATCTCGGACGGAGGCTCCAGTGCTTCCAGGGGCCTTTTCTTGATGGAGGGGCCATCTATCGGACAACGAGAACCCGATTATTAGGAATGACAAAATACTCAAGATGCTAACAACCATTCTCAATCATATTGCTTTTCCTCAGAAGGGACATGTCACTTGACTCCGCTTGAGTTATCATGAAGCAGCGCGATTTCCAGTTTTTTGAATGATGGAATGCGCTAGCGTTGGATGTGTGTGGACGTGGCTAATGATTGTGCAGATAAGACGACCAAACCCTGAAGGCGCGGTTGATACCGCCTATGCCGGTTATTATTTCGCCTTACCTGCTCTACAATATAGTCGGCTATTCTATTCGCCGCTATACGCATAGCTGCGATAATAGCGGCAGATATCGATGGCTTTAAGCAAAGGCTCGCTGCCGGGAGCGGCCAGAAAAGGCCGAGCCAGGAAAGCCGGCAGGTATGGCTGATGTTGTCCTTGCAGTTGGCCTGCAGGCTGAAGTTGAGACGTTTCAGCAGCCGGCCAACCAACTTCTGACCGGCGATGAAGCCCCGCTTGGCCAGCGCCGCGGAGAGATGGCGCTGGCCCAGGCTGACCCACCGAAACGCAGTCTCAGGATCACCGCGGATTGACGGCTCCACCAGTTCATTCAAAGCTTCCAAGATCCCGGGCTGCATCTCGATCGCGGGCTTCTGTCCGCCACCCCTGCGGCGAACCCGTTCGCTGCATCGCATCGCCCCGGACCGGAGGTCCGCCAGGGATGGTGCTGCGGGCAATACCGGTGGTCCGCGAAACCGCGGCAATTGCCGCGGCCGGCAGCGCGTGCTTCACTGGCCGCGAACAGGCGTCGGTCTCTTTCATTGAGGAACGGTCCGAGTGCATTGTAGCGGGCCCGGATGGCATCTTGGTCGATCATCCGGCCAGACTGGACGCCAAGACACCCGATTCGCATCGACTTTTCCGGATTCGTTCGTTGCGTTGTTGCCGCATTCCGGAGTTTTTTCTACCGAGTTCGTCTTGTTCTGGCTCAGACCCTTAGTGGAGCGAGACGCAACTGACGTTGTTTTCGACGACACTAAGCATTGCCTCATCAACAGCGTCGGCCACCTCAAGGAGTGTTCCGTCAGCGGCGTAGATCATGAAGGCTTGCTCATCGCCATGCATTGCGATCTTCATGTAGACCAATTGACCCAAGCCTATATGCCGCAGTTGTTCGCAGGAGACAGGGTACGGCGGGCCTTTTCCAGATCCACGAGGCGACGCCCTTCGAAGGCGTTACTCGCCCCGATCGAGAGAGATATTTCGGCCATCAGTGAGTCTCCGGGTTTATGATCAAAAGCCGCTGTGTGCCAGCGGGAACCGATAGCTAACTGACGCACATTCGTCGGCTCGTAATTTGTGTCGTACAAGGAGTTATGATAACTAGGAGTTAATTTGCAATATAACGCGTTATTATTGATAGTACACGATAATAACCAGTTAATGCACAATATAGCCGGTTATGCATGCAACAGGAAGAGAAATCATCTATATCTATAGCGGACATTCATTGAGTGGTTTAACCCAGTTTTTGATATTTGGCATAACCGCTTATACTGCATATTAGCTATTTTTTTTTCTTAGCCGCCTATCTTGTCCTCGAAGAACTTGGAAATACACGATGATAATCACCTCTGAGCGATCGAGTTAAGCTCACTCCAGCATTCGAGAGAGCGCGATAATGTAATATCCGACGAGACTGCTGCTCTGTAGTTACGACGGACCGCCTAAACAGACGCCGAGCGAGCGCGCTACTTCGATTCAGTATCAGCTTGGGTTGCCCAACACAATAACAAGGCCGAAGTATATCCTCCAAATGGCGGGGCATTAAGAACGTTTGCGAATACGCAGGGAGGCCTTTGAAAGTCAATACCGATCAAAATACGAGTAATGACAGAGCAAAAATGAAACCAATTCACGGGTAACATGTCTGGCAGCGGAGTCGAAAAGGTCGTCGTCGGCTGTCCAGATCTCCTCCGACGAATGGCGGTCGGGTCGCACAAATGCGCCGTCCGCGGGCGTCAGTTGCCTGTTTCGATCTCACGCGTCGCTTTATGTCGTAAACGCTTCACGGGAGCGCTTGATGGCCGGCTCTGGATCCTCGATTAAGACGGCATCCCGGGCGGAGGGTTTAATCCAGTCCATCGGCGTGAACACCCACCTGGGATGGTTAGGGACGCCGCTAGCAAATATTTCGCTCAATCTAAGCGACATCGCCTATCTCGGAATTGACCACGTCCGGGACTTGGCTCCAGTGGGATATATGCTCCCCGCCTATAAACGGATGGCCGCGCAAGGCATCAAGTTCGATCTTATAGCCTCCGATTATGACCAGGACGTTGAAGCTGATCTGCCGGCCAACCTGGCGCTGATGCACCAATTGGAGGAGGCCGATCCAGGGAGTATATATTCGATCGAAGGCCCTAACGAGGTAAATGCTTCTGCTAACAACGTGTCCTATGGTGGAGCGAGCGCTGCTGATCCGAACGCCTTTGTGGCAGACGAGATTATGCAGGCCATCTATGCCGGCGTACAAGCCGATTTGACACTCAAGAAGATCCCAATCATCAACCTTTCTCTGAGTAATGGCGTGGCGAACTGGCAGGTATATTTAGCTGCCATGGGGAATATGGCGACAGATATTAATGAAGGTAACTGGCACGTCTACTTCGATGGCGGAGCCCAACCCGGTGCCGTCCTGAATTACATGATTCCATTCGCTCAAGAATTGGCGCCAGGCGAGCCTGTTACGATCACCGAGTCAGGTTACTTCAGCGCATACCTTGACACCTCAGGGTGGGGAGGTGTCGACCAACTTACGCAGGCAAAGAACACGTTGAACCTGCTAGCAGATGCCTACCGGGACGGCGTGCAAACGACTTATCTCTATGATTTAATGGATGAGATCCCCAATCCATCGCTGACGGATATCGCCGGAACGTTTGGTTTGTTCAATTCGGATGGCACGCCTAAACTCGCGGCAACAGCCATACATAATCTGACGAGCATTCTGGCTGATCCTGCGTCCAACGCCCTAACGTTCACGACCGGCAATCTTCAGTATAGTATCCCTTCCCTCCCCGCGCTCGACAAAAGCATGCTCTTGGAAAAGGCTAACGGCATCTTTGATATCATGGTTTGGGCCGAGCCTCCGGACTGGAACTCGGTGTTGGATACCGAAATTCGTGTACCGGTAACAAACACGATGGTCAACCTTGGCGCGAGGTATCAAACGGTAAAGGTCTACGACCCATTATTAGGCGTTGCGCCAATGAGAACGTTGACCAATGTAGCGTCGGTTGTTCTAGGATTGACCGACCACCCGCTAATCATTGAGGTGGACAAAAATCCGGTTTCGACGACATACACGCTCGGAGCGAGCGGACCACCTCCGCAAACGAGCGGCCAACTTTCAAATGACAGATGAGGCCACCGGCAAGTCGTATAACAGCGATGGAGAGTTGTACACAGGCCCAGTCAACGGGCTGGCCAATGAAATCATCATCGTAACGTCTGACAACCTCAATGTCACGGCTGAGATTCCGAACGTCTTTATCAAAACTGGTAGTGGTGAGGATGCGATCGACGTTAGCAGGATCGATGGAAACAACGTTATTGATGGTTCGACAGGTTCCAACTTTCTGACCGGTGGTACCGGTGAAGACACCTTTTATCTTGATGATCGCAATGCGACGCAGTCAATTTGGTCCACCCTGGTCAACTTCCACTCGGGCGATAATGCGACAATTTGGGGCATCACCCAGGCGGGATTTACCTTATCGTGGGTGAACAATGAAGGTGCTGCTACCGCGAAGGGGTTAACCGGCACCCTTAATGGCGCCGGTACCTCGACGGCTAAAGTCACGCTCGCCGGGCTCACCACAGCTGATCTGACCAATGGCACACTGTCAATCAGCTACGGTAAGACGGCTGATCTGCCGGGTCTACCGGGCAGCAATTACATGCTGATTCATATGAATTAGGTAACGCTGAAAAACAACTGAGTATCAGCGGCTTGCGGCGTTGTTGCAGGGACCGTCCAGAGATCTGGGGGATCATGCCGCTTTAGCAAAGGCCGGGTCGGCATTGGAGATCCGGTCAAATCGATGCCCAAACCCAGCACCGAGCGTGCCGTTGTAGACTGCGCAACGAACTTGGAGCAGCAGATCGGCGCCTTTTCGCGACCATCGCATCTGTTGGGACTTGTTCATGCGCCGGTTGACCAGGAAGTTCGCTGTGCCTTCGGTGATCGACGTTCCGACGCGCAGACCGGCCCGGTACCGTTTGGCGTAGTTGACCAGCCATGCGGCTTGGCCTCGGAGGTATTTATCGATCGCATGCAACGCGTGCCACAGCTTGCGTGACGCCACGCCCTTCGCGCCCTGGCTGTGCTCGCCTTTGAAGACATGCATGACCTTGCGGATCCGCTTGATGCTGCGCTGGGCATTCTTCGCCTTGCCGTTCCAAATGCGCCAGTGCAGACGTTCGACCTCGGCGACGATCGTCGCCTTCGCCGTCACCCGGTCGGGGTCGTCGGTCGACAAATTCGCCGCCGCCAGCTTCGTGTGTTGCAAACGCATCGCGATATGGAACCAATCCAAAATCGGCGGTTTCGTTACTCCCGCGTTGGTCAGGACCGCGCGCAGACCCGGACAACCGTCGGTAAAAGCGGTCACCTCGGTGGTGTCGGTCCGGCCCACGGTTTCCAGGGTTCGCTGGATCAACGCGGTGATGTCGGTCTCGGTCTTGGCGACGGCACCAAAGACCTGGCGGCCACCGTCAACCGTCTCGACGTTGCCGACGCGGACCTCCAAGTGGCGTTCGCCGTCTTCGCGGCTGCGTATGAAGGTCGAATCCAAGCTGATCGTGATTGCCGCGGCGGCGGCCGGCGGCTTCTCCGCCGCCGCATCGCCGAGCTGCTTGCCGACCTGTAGCGTATGGCTGCGCAATGTCTCGGGGCTCTTCCCGGCGTCGATCGGCAGCAGGTGCTGCAGCACGTCAGCCGCAACCCGATACGGCATCAGTGCGGACAGCCGTGCTTGCAATTGGTCCAGCTCAGGGGTCGAGCGACAGTGCGATGGCCAACTGACGCCGGCCGCACCAGAAGTGTGTTTCGGCGTGGAAAAAGGACCCCGTTTGAGGGGTGATCGGCGTCCAAAAGGGACCCCCTCTGACATGGGGTTCACGATGGCTCCCGTGCTGAATGGGGGCCTGGATTGGGATGCTGGTTGTGGAGACGGTCGCGAAGATCCGCCGGGCGTATTTC
The DNA here is from genome assembly GCA_963778125.1 of uncultured Alphaproteobacteria bacterium. Classification (GTDB taxonomy): domain Bacteria; phylum Pseudomonadota; class Alphaproteobacteria; order Acetobacterales; family Acetobacteraceae; genus Rhodopila. Next base: position 43,192 of record CAVZTH010000050.1, read on the forward strand.
GTTCAGAGGAAGACCGATCAAGGCGATCTGCCGCGAGCTGAGGGTTTCGCGGAAGGTGGTGCGCAAGGTTCTGCGGTCGGAGGCGACGGAGTTCCGTTACGAGCGCAGCGAGCAGCCATTGCCGCGGATCGGCCCGTGGCAGGACGCGCTGGATGGGATGCTGGCGTCGAACGAGGCCAAGCCCGGGCGCGAACGGTTGACGCTGATCCGGGTGTTCGAGGCGCTGCGTGGGCTTGGCTACGAAGGCGGCTACGATGCTGTGCGGCGCTATGCGCGGGTGTGGCAGCGCGACCGGGCGGCGACATCGGTGGGCGCATTCGTTCCGCTCAGTTTCGCCCGGGCGAGGCGTATCAGTTCGACTGGAGCCACGAGGTCGTGCTGATCAACGGCACGACGGTGACGGTGAAGGTGGCGCATGTCCGGCTGTGCCACAGCCGGATGCTGTTTGTGCGCGCCTATCCGCGCGAGACGCAGGAGATGGTGTTCGACGCGCATGACCGCGCGTTCAGTTTTTCAAAGGCACCTGTGTCCGCGGCATTTACGACAACATGAAGACCGCGGTGGAGACGATCTTCGTCGGCCGCGAGCGGGCCTACAACCGGCGCTTCTTGCAGATGTGCAGCCACTATCTGGTCGATCCGGTGGCGTGTAACCCGGCATCGGGCTGGGAGAAGGGGCAGGTCGAGAACCAGGTCGGTCTGGTGCGGGAGCGGTTCTTTCCCCGCGGCTTCGGGTCAAAAGCTACGACGAGCTGAATGGCTGGCTGCTGGACCAGTGCGTCACGTATGCCAAGGCGCACCGTCATCCCGAACTGCGTGAGCAAACCATCTGGCAGATGTTCGAGGCGGAACGTCCCAGCCTGGTGCCGTATGCCGGGCGCTTCGACGGGTTCCACGGCGTGACCGCGGCGGTGTCGAAGACCTGCCTGGTTCAGTTCGACAAGAACAAATACTCGGTGTCTGCGCAGCGCGGTTGGCCGACCCGTCGAGATCCGCGCCTATGCCGATCGGATCGAGCTGCGCCAGGACGGCCGGGTCTGTCGGTGATCACCGCCGCTGCTTCGGGCGCGACCAGACGGTGTTCGATCCCTGGCACTACGTGCCGGTTCTCGCCCGCAAGCCCGGAGCATTGAGGAACGGTGCGCCGTTCAAGAACTGGATCTGCCCGCCGGGCTCGAGCGGGTTCGCCGCAAGCTTGCGGGCGCCGCCGATGGCGATCGCTAGATGGTCAAGATCCTCGCCACGGTGCTGAGCGACGGCCTGTCAGCGGTCGAGGCGGCCTGCTCGGAGGCGCTGCGCGAAGGCGTCCATTCCGCAGACGTCATCATCAATATCCTGGCCCGGCGCCGCGAGCCAGAGCCGCCGGTCACGATCAGCACGCCGGAGGCGCTGCGGCTGCGCCACGTGCCCGCCGCCGATTG
>CAVZTH010000051.1:0-221912 GCA_963778125.1 uncultured Alphaproteobacteria bacterium
GCCGAACTTTCGGTAATGGGCTTCGGATCGGTGCATGAGGTGGTCCCGGTCTACTACCAGCACGCTCACACCGATGATTTCGCCCTGCGCGAATACGGCCCGAACCCTACCTGGCTGCAAGTCGTCACCCAAGAAGTCCCTCGGCTGCGACGCGCCGGCTGGACGGTCCATGTCGACAACGATTTCCCGGTACAGGTTATCTCGGCCGATGCGGACATCGAAGCGGAACTGGTGGAAGGTTCCGGCATCGACTGGTTGGAACTTCATCTCGGGGTGACGGTAGATGGCGAGCAGGTCGATCTCGTCCCTGCCCTGGTCCGCCTGATCGCGCGACCGGAGGTGCCGAACTTGTGGAGCGAGCGGACGACAAACCGTTTGTCCTGACGCTGCTCGATGGGCGCCTGCTGTCGCTTCCGATGTCCCGCATCCGGCCAACTTTGCAGGCGCTGCTGGAACTTTGGACCACCGGCGGGATCGACGAGGATAGCGGCAAAATCGGCTTCAGCCGCCTGGATGCCGCCGAACTCGCCGGGCTTGAGGAACGCACCGGCTTGATCTGGCGAGGTGGCGAGGCGTTGCGGGACCTTGGTCGCGCGCTGCGCCAATCGGGCGGAATTCCCAAGGCCACGGTGCCCGCGGCGTTCCGGGCGACGCTGCGCCCATACCAAAGCCAGGGGGTCGATTGGCTGCAATTCCTGGGATCGGCGGGATTGGGCGGGGTGCTCGCCGACGACATGGGTCTCGGCAAGACGGTGCAGACGCTGGCGCATTTGATGATCGAAAAAGCGGCGGGGCGGCTGGACCGGCCTTCGCTGATCGTGTGCCCGACCAGTGTGATCCCGAATTGGACCGCCGAAGCGCAGCGTTTCGCGCCGCAACTGTCGGTGCTTCCGCTGCATGGAGGCGCCCGAAAGGCCAGCTTCGCGGCCATCCCGAAGCACGACCTTGTGCTGTCCACCTATCCTTTGCTGACGCGTGACGCGGATACCCTGCTCGCGCAGGATTGGCACGCGGTCATCCTGGATGAAGCGCAGTCGATTAAGAACCCCAACGCCGAAACGACCCGCCAGGCGTTGCGGCTGAAAGCGAGGCAGCGGCTGTGCCTGTCGGGCACACCGTTGCAGAACCATTTGGGCGAGCTTTGGTCGCTGTTCGATTTCCTCGCCCCCGGATTCCTGGGCGGCCAGAAGTCGTTCAAGTCGCGCTACCGCACGCCGATCGAGAAACATGGCGATATCGAACGGCAAGATCTGCTCAATCGCCGCATCCGCCCGTTCATGCTGCGCCGGACCAAAGAGGAGGTCATTACCGAACTGCCGCCGAAGACCGAGATCGTCGAACCGGTGGAGATGGAAACAACGCAGCGTGCGATCTATGAGGCGATCCGGCTGTCCATGCACGCGAAGGTGCAGGCGGCGATTGCCTCGAAGGGGCTTGCCCGCTCCGGCATCATCATTCTCGACGCGCTGTTGAAAATGCGCCAGGCGTGCTGCGATCCTCGGCTGCTGAAGCTGAAGACCGTGGCAAAAACCAAGGCGGGGTCGGCGAAGTTGGACCGGCTGATGGAAATGCTCAGCATCATGTTCGCCGAGGGGCGCCGGGTCCTGCTGTTCTCCCAGTTCACCGAAATGCTGGCGTTGATCGAGGCCCGATTGCAGGAAGACGAAGTGAAATTCGTCAAGCTGACGGGCGATACCAAGGACCGTGCGACGCCGGTCAAGAAATTTCAGGCCGGCGACGTGCCGCTGTTCCTGATCAGCCTGAAAGCCGGCGGCGTCGGGTTGAATTTGACTGCCGCGGACACGGTTATTCATTACGATCCTTGGTGGAACCCGGCGGTGGAGGATCAGGCCACTGATCGCGCGCACCGGATCGGGCAAACCAAGAAGGTTTTTGTGCATCGCCTGGTCACGTTGGGCACCATCGAGGAAAAAATGGAGGTGCTTAAGGAAAAGAAGCGCGCCATTGTGGCCAGCGTCATGGACACCAAGCATGGCGGGGCGCTGACGATGACCGAGGCGGACGTGGAAGAACTTTTTGCCCCGGCTGGGCCGCGTTAGGCGTTTTTGGCCGGACTGCGGTGTGGCTGTTTGTTTGATCGCGGGACGTTCGGGCCGGTGCGATCGTGCTCTATGCGGAGGGTTGGACCGGAGCGGCGGGGTGCTGCAACAAATCCATCATCGCGCTGGCCCAGAGTTGGGCGTTCCGCGGGTCGTTTGCTGCAGGATGGGGGCCGGCGGCGGGGTGGGCGCGAGGGCGCTGGCTGTCGATGTTCGCTTTGTATTGCTGAATGGCGGCCATTATTTCGGCTTCCCGCATGTCGTCCATGGGCTCCTGCATTTCGGCGGGGGCGGCGGGGATTTCGTCGCCGAGGCGCTGGTCGAGCGCCTGTTCGGTCCGCAGGGTTGAGCGATTGAGGCTGTTGGCGCAGCCGCGGTAGCGGAGGCGCATGGATTGCGACATCTCGGCGGTTTTGGCCTCGGCGAGGACGTCGAGGGTGGTCATGCCGAGGGCGATGATGTGGGCGGCCATCAGCATTTCCGCTCTGGTGCGGGTTTCGTAGCCGGCCAGGGTGTCGAGGATTTCGGACCGGGCTTCGTTCTTGTCCCTGGAGGCCGCGGAGAAGTATGGCAGCAGGAAAGCGATGATCGTTTCAAGAAACGAGTTGGGTGGGCGAGCCATGGGTCGGTCCGGTGTGCAGTTGTTCGTTTGTTCTAGCGCCGGTTGTGGACGATGTCAAGAACATAACATGAATCATAGAGGGGTTGTCGTGATGCGTCGCATCGTCGCTCAACGCCCCCCGTTCGTCCAACGGGGCTTCCGCGGCGGCTACGCGCCCGCAAGCCCTTATTGGGTTGCCTTTGACACCGCCGCTTTTCAGGCGCGGTTTACGACGAAATTCGCTAAGCCGATATATTCAACAATCCGCCAGACGACGACGAAGTTGACGTGGATACGGATCCATCGTGGTCCCCGTCGCGGTCTGAACCTCCCTTTACGGTCGACGGGGGCGCCGACGGGAGGGTGGTCGGAGGTGGAGGCACTATAGATTGTGTCACGCTCGAACCAATGGCGCCAATCGAACTCATGCCGTTATCTCCTAAAGGGAAAGCAGCGTTTTGCCGCCGAGGCGGCCCCGAAGGGCCAGCTTTGGCTATAAGCCCAATAGGTTAACCAAACCTAAAAGGGGCCGAAAAGGGTTTGCCGTCACTTATCGGATGCGCTGCTGAAAACTCTTTGCGGCGAGCGGCTGTTGAAGATCAAGGCAGAACCCTAGCAATGTGCGGATCGCGCGTCCGTGAGGTCGTGTGTCACGCGACCGTCTAATCGACGCTTACCCCCGGCTATCCCGCACCTGATTTCTGCACCGAAAATCCAAAGCGTTTTCGGTGCTCTAATTTTGGTGCACCATTCTTGAAGATATCTCGGCTTCCTGAGGAACTGCGCACGAGGCGGGCGGCATGCCACAAACGCAGCTCGTGACCCAAATGAGACTTCATCCACAGGCAGGAAGCAATATTGTTAGACAATGGAACCGGCACCCAGGACGACGTTGTATCTTTTCTGCGGAAAGATCGCCGCCGGAAAGTCGAGTTTCTGCACGTCGGTTCGCGGAACGCCCAGCAACCCTGCTAATTACCATGGATCACTGGATGTCGAACCTGTTTCCGACCGAGAACAGGACGATTGGCATTTATTCTGCTATCTGCGCGCGACTTCGAGCCGCGATTGGACCGCATATTGTCGACGTTCTCCGGCATGATCTCTCGGTTGCCCTTGATTTCCCGGCAAATACCTTAAGCTGGCGTAGCTGGATGCGATCATTGGTAACCGATGCGGGCGTAGCCCACGAGCTTCACTTGCTTGATTTCCCGGACGCGATTTGCAAGCAGACGACGTCAACGGAACGCGGACGGCGAACACCCTTACCAAGTAAGCGAGGAGACCTACGATTTGTTCACTAGCTATTTCGTCCCTCCAAGCGCCAGCGAGGGCTTCAACGTCGTCATTCACAGACCGTGATCCGCGCAAGCGCGGGCGCACCACATGATCTCAGAATACGGCCTGGGGCTGAAGGGGGAAAACAGCAAAAAATCGTTTTGTCGCAAATTCGGTGCGCTGGTCGCCGGACGGATCGTTACGGAAGCTTGTAGTTGGCCTGGAATTCGCCATACTGGACGTAGGTTCCTTCTGCGGCTGTCCGGAAATCTGGATGGTGCAATATGTTGGTCAAGCTACCGCTGATGCCGATATATTTGCCGGTGCCTGTCGTGAACGTGCCCTTTGCGGAAACGATCTTGGCGTCGGCTGGGAATGCCCCATCACTGGCGATATCGGCAGCGATTTGATCTCCCGCGGGGTCGGTCACTACGCAGTAGCCGTCAAAATGCCCCATGCCGGTCATGACGCTGTCTAGGACGAGGCAATGCCAGGTCACGTGGTCGAGGAACCCTTTGCCTACCGTCAGGCTGAGTTCGTCACATGCAAGCACGGTCCGCTCTTTCCCGACCGGGTTAATCTTGCACGTGGTCTTTTTTCGCTTCCAGCATATGTGCCGCTAAACGTCCCTTGCTTCGGCAGATCCGCAGCCATCGCAGTGGCCCCTAAAGCCATGGCGGTGGTTATTGTGGAGGCGGCCAAGACGCATGTGCATGGTTGCATTGAATTTCCTCCCTCTGGTCATTGATCTTTTTCTAAGCGACCGGCGCTCACGCCGCAGCGTGAGCATGTGAATGAAACTATCGATTTATGATGGAATAGCCGGAAGCTGTGCCGTCCGGCCAGTTGACTGAAGTGACGGCGAAATAAACACCATCCCCCTTGATTTCTTTGTTTTTCCCGTTCCGACCTGTTCCATACGTATGTTCCGGATGATTGTGGCGCCGACTTCAAGACTCCCCCATCTTGCCATGTCATATAGGCCTGGTCACCACTAAGATCGGTAAAGGTACAGTAACCACCCGCCTTGTCTTTCTTGCTGTTGACATCACTATCATCCCACGCGGGACACTTTACGCCAGCGTGGTAAACACACCCTTCTCACCCTTGTCACTAAAGAACGTGCCTCAGAACTCCCCAACCAAGAAAGTGCCCCTTACTCGAATCATACCCTTGCCGGCGCCGAAGAAGCCAAGCTGGCCGACAAGCCCCTCCTCGGCTCGCGTTCCTCCTGACACATAATCAACCCCGCAGAAAGGCGACCGCCGACAGCAGTATTGTGCTTTTCATCGGAATCTCCCGTTTGATTTTGGGTGATGTTCGCGCAAGTCAATTCCCTCCGTGTTCGATGCCCATGGTCAGGACCGGTTCCAGATTAAGGCGGGGGTCGCCGCAGAGCACGCGGGACCGATCCTTTTGGCTAGGCGCGGGTAACGGCGGGCGAGCTCGTCGGTTGATGAGAGATCGGGGACTCGGGTCCGTCGGACACAGATGGCGCCCTCAGGCCCCCAGGCCGCCTCGAAAGTGAGGTTACCTGGATCGCGCTCCGGCTGTTGGATATTTAGCCGGTCAGAAATGTCGATGCGGGTCCCGTCACGCGTGTAGCCGGATCCGTCACCACCGTAATCGGCGCGAACCATGCGGACGCAGGCCTGGTGATAGTCCCAAAGGGATTCACCTCTGGCAGCCTCGCGCCAGGGTTTGTAGCCCAAGCGCACGCATTTGCCGGCTGCGCCGGAAGTGCAGGTAAGGGTGAAGGTGGACGCCGTCCGGAGATGACGCCCATCTGCTGTCCAGCGTCCGGCCAACGGAAAGCCGGCCACAGTGTTGTCTGGGCCGGGGTGCAGGATTCGCGCCAGCGCCCGGTCTTGCCATCTAAAGTGGAGAAACGGTGCAGCCAGACATCGCCATCCCCATCAGATGGGTCCCGGGTGACGGCGTCGATGCGCACTGTTATCGATCGGGCCGCCTCGTCAACTGCATCGAGCACAGCGCCGACGAGATCGGGCGAGGTCAGGACACGTCCGCTTGGTGTGGTAACCCAAAACATGGTGCCGATGACCTCTAGTGACGGCGTGCCAGTCGACCCCTGTTCCGCCGCCGTACTGGCGACAGAAACGAGCAGGGTCAGGAGCAGCCCGACTGCCGTCGGGCATGCTCGGGTCAGGCTCAGCGGAAGGCCAGCTGGCCACCATCCGGCAGTGTCAACCGCACTGCCCGGACCGCCGCCAGATCGCCAGGGCCATTCAGCAAGACGCCATTCAGCGTGATGCCATTCAGCGTGATGCCGGCGTTGGCGGCCGGTACTGCCGCCGCGGTCAGGGTCAAGGCGGCGAAGGCGGGAAGTGGTACCTGCTTGAGCATGACGTTCCTCCAGTTGGGCAAGGGCCACAGGAACCTACCGGTAGCTGGCCGGCGGCCATACGCATGATCGTCCACAGTCCTCGCCACTGCAGGCAGTTTGAAACAATGCCTCTTTGAAAAACTCCTACGACCATTATAGAAATGCGATCCTTGCCTTCACGTCCTCGTGCCCCAAGTCGTGAGAGGTGCTGTGTGCGACAGTCAATTGCCAGGACGACTAAGCAGGCTTTAGCGCGTATTCATCGCCTGTGCTGTCTCGGCATTGGCAGCGAGATATTGATCCCGGACCTGATGCGGGAAGTCGACCGATTGGTTCCTTCCCGGAATGTATCGTTCTTTTGGATAGGATCAAATCGCGAAATCGTGAACGCTTACACCATGCTCCCGTTATCGATCCTGCAACTCTATTTCACGGAATTCTACAGGACGCGGAAGGAGAGCGACGTGATCATGACGCTCACCGAAAACATGACCTCACCTTCGCCAAACCTTGTTCGCCGAATTTCTGACAGCTTGCGCGTTGATCACGCGGCCTTTTTGCAGAGCGATTTCTACAACGTTTTCTGGAGAGCGGCTGAATGCTACGAACCTATCATGTTGCGCGTACGGGAGGCGGGTCGAGACCATGGAGCATTGTGGGTCTACCGCGCGAAAGACGACGCTCCGTTTGAGTATCGCGACGTCAGAACATTGGAATCCATCGCAGGGTTTGTCGCCCACGCCATGACGACAGCCGCGCCCGCCGAAGCTGTTTTAGCGGAATCCCCGGAGCGCGCGCTGTTTGTGACGGATCTTGCCGGCAACGTTCTGCATGCCGGCGAACAGGCGCAGCATCTGTTGATGATGGCGTTCGTGCCGTTCCGCTCACCCGCCGCGGATTGGCGGGGCCTCGGTCAACCGCGACCTGAAATCGTGGCGCTATGCCGCTCGCTGAAGGCTATCGCCAACGGCGAGATCGGGCAGCCGCCGCCCGTCCGGCGGCTGCGAAATCCTTGGGGTGAGTTTGTGCTGCGCGCATACTGGTTCGGGCCCACTGATGGCGTGGAACATGCTCGCCAGATTGGTATCACCGTCGAGCGCCGGGTGCCTCGCGCGCTGGCAGTGCGCCGCCGGGTCGAGGAATTGCCCTTGACGGGACGCGAGAAGCAACTCTGCCTGCTGCTGGCGCATGACCTGTCGCGCCACGACGTGGCTGACGCGATGGGGATATCTGCCGGCACGGTCATCACACACCAGAGCAACATTTACGGCAAACTTGGCGACACAACCGCGCTGGACTGCTTGCGGCTCTGCTGCCAGAGTGAGGCCGCGAGCTGGTCAACATGTCGGCGCAAGATAGAAATGTCACCCGGCTTTTGCGGGGGACGCCCCAACCTGAAGGAATAGCTCCAGGATCGGCGGCGGCCGCAGTGGGGTGGGCCACCGGTCATCGCTCGGCAAATTCTGCATCAGATTTACGCGCCGGACCCATACGACATTCTCTGACCCGTGAATGGCCGGGCTTGTTTCGGCCATCCACGGCTTGCGGGTCGATCCGGCTGAAGTCGTGGATGCCAGCCTGCGCTGGCATGACGGGGACCAGCTGGCATGGCGGGGACCAGCTGGCATGACGGGGACCATGCGCCCAAGAGTCGGTTTCAACGGCGGTTGGCATAAGTGCTTATCATTCTATCGGAACGGCGGCTCATCGAAACTGCGCAGCTTGCGTGAATGCAGAGCACCGAGGTCGCCGCGCAACAGGTCCAGCGCGGCGATGCCAATGCGGAGATGCTCGCCGACCGCGCGCTGATAAAACGCGTTTGCCGTCCCGGGCAGCTTGATCTCACCATGCAGCGGCTTGTCGGAAACGCAAAGCAGGGTGCCGTAGGGCACCCGCAGCCGGTAGCCCTGCGCGGCCAGTGTTCCGCTCTCCATGTCGACGGCGATGGCACGTGAGAGGTTGATGCGCCGCCGCTCTTGCGACCAGCGAAGCTCCCAGTTGCGGTCGTCGTATGACACCACGGTCCCGGTGCGCAGGCGCTGCTTCAGCGCCTCTCCCCGTTCTCCGGTCACCCGAGCGGCGGCTTCTTGCAAGGCAACCTGGACCTCGGCGAGCGCGGGCACCGGCACTTCGGGGGGCACCAGGTCATCCAGGATGCGGTCGCGCCGAAGATAGCCGTGCGCCAGGACGTAATCGCCGATTGCCTGCGAGCCTCGCAGACCGCCGCAATGACCGATCATCAGCCAGCAATGCGGCCGCAACACCGCGAGATGGTCGGTGATGTTCTTGGCATTCGAGGGGCCGACGCCGATGTTGACGATTGTCACGCCACCCTCGCCATCCGAGCGGGCAAGGTGATAGGCGGGCATCTGGAAGCGGTGCCAGGGCGCGGCGGAAAGCCGAACCTCGGCCTGCGCCGGGTCATCGCCGCGGTTGGCGATGGCGCCACCGGGGCCGATCAGACGGTCGTACGGGCTCGCGGGGTCGGCCAGTTGATCGAGGCCCCAACGCACGAATTGATCGATGTAGCGCTGGTAGTTGGTGAGCAGGATCCACGGCTGGATGTCACGCCAATCGGTGCCGGTGTAGTGCAGCAGGCGCCGCAGCGAGTAGTCGACGCGCACCGCATCGAATAGTGCCAGCGGCAGGGGCTGCCCTTCCGCGGACGTCCACAGCCCGTCCGCCACCTCGTCGCCGACCGCCGACAGCAAGGGCGTCGGGAAATGCCGAGCCAGTTCGGCCGGCGAGGCATCGCTTCGCGCGAGTTCGTCGCCTCGATCGAGCACGTAGGGATAGGGCATTTCCTGGTCGCTGTGGCGCACCTGGATGCAGGCGCCATATTCCTCGACCAGCGGCCGCAGCTGCTCAAGCAGGTATGGGCGGAAGAAGTCGGGCTGGGTTACCGTGGTGGCATACAGGCCGGGCGCCTGGAACTTTCCCCATGCCCGACGCGTCGTTGGAGTCGGGCCGGTCGGCGACCAAACGAGGCGAAGTTCGGGGTAGCGGAACCGCCCTCGCTCTTCGGGGTCGGGGGGCGCTCCACCGGCGGCGAAACGCGCCAGCAGGTCGCGCTGAGCCTGGACCGCCTGGCTGTGCATCGTCTCCAGCCGGTCCACGGCCTGGTCAGGCGAGAGCGCGGTCGGGCGTCCATCGGACATGGGTTCGGCGACCTTCATGGCGGCGTCCGACGGCCGCGGACGGTGACAGCAGGTCTGTAGGAATGATCCATCCGCGCTCACGCTGCAAGAAAATGCGCGCTGAAAATGAGTTCAGCTCCGCGAGCCATGGATGGTCGACCCTGCGCCGACCATGACGTCGTGCAGCAGATGCGTCCTCAGCAACGATTTGGTTATTTCGCGACGCTATCCCGCCGCAGTCTTTGCGCCGTAGTTTACGCCGCGCGGCGAGCGGCCAGAGCGGATGGCAGTTGGTTGATGGCCTGGTCGATCAGCCCGGAATCGGCTTCGGCGGACAGGCCCTCGGACAGCACCTGGCGGGCAGCCGTCGTCGCGATATCCACGGCGGCGAGCCGGACGTCATCGACAGCAGCCTTTTCGGCAGCGCCGATGCGGTCGATCGCCATCTGTTCGCGACGTTTGGCGGAGGCCTCGGCGTCGGCCGCGGCGGCGGCGGATAGCCGGGTTGGCCTCAGCGCGGGCACCTTCGATTAGCGCCTTGGCCTCGGTTAGTGCGTCGGCGCGCTGTTTTTCCGCGCCACGCAGCATGGCTTCGGCTTCGCGACGCAACCGAGCGGCTTCCTCCAGTTCGGCCTTCACCGAGGCGGCACGAGCGTCCAGCATCGCGGCCAGCGCGCTCCAGAGCTTCTTCCCGAACAGGACGAAGAACAGGATGAACGCGAACACAACCCAGTTCCTGGGTTCACCGAAGAAGCTTGGCTCGTGGTCCATCGTTGTTCGCTCCCGCCTAGCCAATTCCGCGGGCGGTCAATGCCGACCCGATGGCACTATCCAACCGGCCGGCATCGGGTTCTTGCCCGGTCAACCGTGTGACCACGGTCGCGGCGGTTTCCGTCGCCACTTGTCGAAGCGCGCTCATGGCCGAAGCGCGGGCCTGAGCGATCTGCGTTTCGGACTCATGCAACTGCTTTTCCAGACGCGTATTCAGCACCTCGGCCTGAGCAGCGGCGGCCGTTTTGGCTTCGTCGAGCGCCGCGTTGATCGCTGCCTGGGATTCGGCGCGAGCCTTGGCGGTTGCCTCGTCGGCTTCCCTCATGCCGTCGTCCGCCCTGGCCTTGGCCGCTCGGGCCTCGTCAAGATCCTTGGCGATCTTGGTTGCGCGCTCCTCCAGCACCGACGCCACCAGCGGCAGACCGGTTCGGGACAGCATGATGTAGAGGACGACGAAGATGATCGCTCCCCAGACCACCTGACTGATGGTGAGCGGGGTCTTGAAGTCCAGTTGTGGCATGCCTTCCGCCATCGCGGCGGCGGGCAGCGCCAACAGGGGCACAAGAGCAAGGGCTGGTCTGGTCAGCGAAAACATCCGGCCGAACAACTTCATGGGCGATACAACTTCATGGGCGATGCCGGGCGCGAGGGGCGCGCGCCTTTTCAGACGAAGAGGATGATGAAGGCGATAACCAGCGCGTACAGCGCGACGGCTTCAGTCAGCGCGAACCCCAGGATGGCAAGGCCGAACACGCGGTCACGGGCCGCCGGATTGCGGGCCACACTGGTGACCAGCGACCCGAAGATCTGGCCGATACCGACGCCAACTCCAGCAAGAGCGATCACGGCAAGTCCGGCACCAATCATCTTGGCGGAATTGAGATCCATAGTCCGATTTCCTTTCGATCATCCGGTCACGGGGCCAACAAAACAGCCCGGCTGTTCAAGGGTTAAGGGGTATCAGTGCAGGTGAACCGCGTCATGCAAGTAGATGCACGTCAGAATCGCAAAGACGTAGGCCTGCAGGACGGCCACCAGCAGCTCGAATCCGATGAGGATCGTATTGAGCCCGAGCGAAAGAGCCGCCGGGAGGTAGCCAAGCCATCCGAGGCCGCCCAGCATGATGATGAAAGCGCCAAAGACCTCCAGCATCACGTGGCCGGCCATCATGTTGGCGAACAGACGAACTGAAAGCGAGATGATGCGCGAGATGTAGGAGATCACCTCGATCACCACCAGCAGCGGCGCCAGCGCGATGGGGATACCCTGCGGGAGGAAATAGCTGAAGAAATGCAGCCCGTGCTCCTTCAACGCGACCGCGGTCACCAGGATGAACACCAACAGCGACAGCGCCAGCGTCACCATGATGTGGCTGGTGAATGTGAAGAACAGCGGGAACACGCCCAGCAGATTGCCGAACAGAATGAAAAAGAAGAGCGTGAACACGAATGGGAAGAATTTGCGTCCTTCAGGTCCGATACTGTCGACGCACATGGACATGATGAACTCGTAGCCAAGCTCCGCCGCCGCCTGCAGCCGGCCCGGCACCATCGCTCGGGGCTTCATGCCGACCCAGAGCAGGCCAAGAACCAGGAGGCCAGAGACCACCATCATCAGATTGGACTGGGTAAAATTCACCGAAGCGCCGATGGCGCCCAGGGCTGGATGCAGCTGGAACTGTCCCAGTGCGTCGATACTGCTCGAACCTTCGGCCGCCACGCTGCCCGCTCCTACCCTCTATCCGACTTCTTTGGTGCGAACAGGCGCCAAAGGTTTGCCACGCCTGCCGCACCGCCCAGAGGTACGAACACTGCCGTCAGGATGGGTGTGGTGTGGAAAATCCGGTCCAGCCCGTAACCGATGGCAACCGCCACGACAAGGGCCGCAACCAATTCTACCCCAACCCGCGCGCCAATGCCCCACCCTGAACCGCCGAGCTGATCTTGATCGCTCAAGGGTCGCTTCGGCGGGGCGTCGAGACCCTGCTTGCTTCGGGCGGCATTCAGACGATCCTCAAACGAGGGGTCTGGGCCGCCGGTATCCTGGCTCATGCTCGCTCCTGGCCACATTACGTGCCGGAAAGCGGGGGCTTGCTACCGACGGGGGGGACTGGAGTCAATAACGCGCGGGCGGTTTTCCGGCTGGAATGAGTCACGACACGGCCGGAAGGCCATCGTGGGGTGGCGGCGTGGCCGAAGGGTCACTGTGAACGTCGTTAGCGTGGCCCGAGATAGCCGAGACCAAGTGCTGCCCGGAGCGACCGACCAGGGGACATTACCGTCCAAGAGATCGGGGTCGAGGCCGGGCCCCGCCACACCTGACGGCGGAGTTTAGCGGTTTCCCTGACTTCTCGGTATAATGTGCGGACAGAGAGGAGTTCCCGTGCCGGAGCCGTTTTCGCCCCGCCTCGACATTCTTCCTCCGTCGCAGCGCCGGTTGTGGGACGAATTTGTAGAAGTGCCGGCGGAGTTCGCACTTTATCGGGGCACGGCAATCGCTTTGCATCTTGGTCACCGACAATCCGTCGATTTCGATTTTTTCGGAAACCGCCCGCTCGATCCGGACACGGTAACGCTTGCTATTCCCTTTCTGGCGGGAGCCACGATTACGCAGCGGCACGCCGAACACTTTGGGCTGTGTCGTCGATCGCGGCGGCCCGGTGAGGCTGTCGTTTTTCGGTGTTCCGGAGTTGCCCAGGTTGCGGCCGCCTCTGGTCGCGCCGGATAATGGCCTTCGGATTGCGTCGCTGCTCGATCTTGCCGGGACCAAGGCGTCGGTCGTCCAGATGCGTGCCGAGGCGAAAGATTATATCGACATCGACGCGATGCTGACGGACGGGCGTATCGATTTGCCAACCGCGTTGGCGAGTGCGCGTGCTCTGTATGGGGCGCAGTATAATCCGCAGATCACGCTGAAGGCTCTGTGCTATTTTGACGATGGAAATGTCGGGACGCTGCCGCACGAGACGAAGGCGCGGCTGTCACGGGCAGCCTCCGCGGTTGATCTTGAAGGTCTGCCGGTCATTGTCGCGGTGGATGCACAAGGTCCAATTCCGTGACCCCGCTTCCTCTCAACGATGAAACCATTGCGTTGGCTGAGAGCCTGATCTGGTTTGAACCGCCTGCGGAGGCACTGGCTGATCCGATCCGTTTCGTCGCGTACGCCTTCGCGCGGGCAACGCATGAGCAGATGAAGGTGCTCGGGAATTACCTTTCAGGCGATGACCTGAGGGAGGCTCTCGACAATGCACCGCCAGGTATTATTGACCCGCGTTCGTGGGCCTACTGGAACGCGCGCATGGGGCGGTTTCCAGCGCCTCCGCTGCCAAAGCGCCGGTTCGAGTGAGGATTTGCTCCGAGCGACCACGCGCGCCCGGGTCATATTAAATCGGGCTCTAAATTTGAGCGATCGAAGTTGGCCACGACTAACGCCACCCCCCGCTGCGAAGACCTTTCGACCAACGCGTCGGTCGTCTGCGAGCTTGCACCTCCGTCATCCGCCGTGGCAGTATCGGGCGAGCGCCCCAGGAACGTTGCGAAGCGGCCAACGTCGCGAATGTAGTTGCGCTGTGTCTCCCGCGAGAACCGGCGCACGTTCATATCGTCGATCAAACGTTGGCGCAGTGGGCTGATCGCAGTGGCGGGACTGGGGTCGTTCATCGGTTGGCTCCTCTCGGTTGAAAGAAGCCGAAATGCTCAGTCCGACCTGGATCGCGCTCAATCGAGGCGCGACAGTTGAGCTTCTACTCAGTCATCAAAGCCCGCACCCCTCCCGCGCGGCAGGTTCGTTCTGGTTGAAGGCAGCCATCATGTTCAAAGCAGGCCGCCAGTCCGCTCAATCCAACCGCGTCACGCCGGCCGTATCGGCTCTCGAACAACGAAGAAAAGCCTGAGCTACACTTGGACCCGCTAAGGGTAGAGCCTCTGGAAACCCGTGTTTAACGGGCGCCGCAGGCGCCCCAGGGGTCAAGGGCCAGCTGGCCCTTGCGGGTCCAGGGCAGAGCCCTGGCCTGGCTTGCCCGGTGGTGATCGTTGATGGCGGTTGGAATTATTCGCACGCGTGCAGCAACATTCCTCCCGCGCAGCGGGTTCGTTCTTCGACCCATTGCGGACATTCGCACCCGCGTTCTGCGACGCGCAGGCCAGTGAAAAGGCTGGCGCTATCCGACGTGGAAGCGAAAGGGCCGCCTTGCAGATAGTCAAACCGCGTCATGCCCTCGCTGTCGACAAACCTTTGCTCGTACCTTCGATGCGTTCCAGTTCCTCCGCCAGGATCGGCACGCCGAGATTGCAGGCCTGCACGCCCTGAACGACGCAGAGCTTCAGCACCTCCATGATCTCCTCCATGGTCGCGCCGGCCTTGAGCGCTCCTTTGATGTGACGGCGCGTGCCAGGCGCGTACATGTGGGTGTAAGAGGCATCAAAGGCGAGGCTGAGAAGCTCGATCTCCTTGGGCGGCATCACGCCATTCGTGTAAATGCTGCCTCCGGCCGCCATGAACTCGTCGGTCCAGACGGGATCGAGCTCAAGAAACGGGTCCCACGCCTGATTCCACTGGCCCATGGCTTTCATCCGATCGCACGCCGGCGTTGGCACTGCGGGCTTCGGGGTGGGTTTCACGCCCGCCGTATTCGCTTCCTCCAGCAGGATCGGCGCTCCCAGGCTGCAGGAATGGATCGCCATCACCGAGCGCGCATTTGAGGACGAACAGGATTTCGTCGCGGGTTGCTCCCGCCGCGAGCGCAGCGCGGATGTGGCGGCGGGTGCCGTCGGGATTGAGGTTGGTGCAGGCGGCATTCAAGCCGACGCCGACCAGTTCGATGAACTTGCGCGGCAGCAATCCGCCGATCCACGGATTAGTGGTCATCTTCTCGCAGGTTTCGGCCCATCCCGGATCCCATGCCCGCAGTTGAGCGAGGGCCTGGTCCCAGGGACCGACTTCCTCGGACTGGTCCGACGACAGTCACGCCAGGGTTCGGCTGTGGCTCATCTTCAGCTCTCCCTCGTCGCTGATTGGGCCGCGGCAGGAACGAAGATGCAGAAGTCTCAGCGACCCACTGGAGATATCACCTCGTGGACCTGATCCTCCCAGTCTCCCGCGTGGATGTGCCCGCAGCCGCCTTGCGCCGCTGGACGGAATAGTCCGTCAGTTTCATGCACCTGGAATCCCATGTTGCCCGGGTGGCGGTTGGGCGGCAGACCGAGATTGGCAAGCGTTTCAGCTGTGGAAGTGTAGGACACGCCGATCTTGAGCATCTGTCGCGCCTGTTCGGGTGTGGCGATCGCGCGTCCCAGTTCCTTGGCCATCCGCACGTGGCGTTCGATCATCTGGATCGTGCTCATGCGCACGCCTTTCGTGGTGTCCCACAGATTGTCCTCGATGCCCGCGCGGGTGTGCTGCCCGAGCGCGATGCAGATTGCCGAGACCGGGTGGGTCAAGCGGAATGTCGTCTGGTAGGTGAAGCAGGAACCGTGCGGCGTGCGACGGATCAGCTCCATCAGGTCGAACGGATTTGCTCCGCACATGCCGCCGCCGCCGATGCTGAAGAAGCCGTTCATCGGCCCCATATAATAGCCCTTGCGGATCAGCCGCTCCACGAGTTCGAGGCCGTGGACGTGCGGGAGGGCGAAGTAAGGCTGGATCCCGTGTTGAACCAGCCGCTTGATGTTCTCCAGAAAGAAATCCGGCGTCGAATCGGCCACCAGGTTTGCCATCGCACGCATCATCACGGGGTTGCTGAAGCGTGTCCCTGCAAACGCATCGGCTGGGTGCAACGCCGTCAGATCATACAAGGAGGTGCCGCAGGTGACCGTGACCTGATCCGGTTTTGGATCAATCTCCGCCAGCTTGTGGCGCGCATCATAGCTTTGGAACTTCGCTTCATCACCTGGCTCTGGTGCAAACGAGATGGACCCGCCGACTTGCAGGATCATCTTGGGCACCGCCTGGCGCAGGCGCCCGATCTGGTCGGCGTATTCCTTGAAGTTCTTGGAGATGTGGCCGGTCTTGGGATCGCGCACATGGATGTGCAGGATCGTGGCGCCTGCATTGAAGCAATCGACCGCTATCTGGGTTTGTTCTTCCCAGGTGACGGGAAGTCGCTGCTCGGGGGTGCAGTCCCCCGGCATCCACATCGGCCCATAGGGTGCCGCGGTGATCATCAGGGGGGCTTGGTTTTCGGGCAGCAGCGAGTCATCGGTGAAATACATTGTCAACCTCCTTTGGCGACGGACGGTGAACGGCGCGCTCATCCTCGCGGCTGCTTACCCGGCGAAACGGGTGGACACTATGCATTCTTGGCGACGCGCGCGAGCAACCGTGAGCCCACCTCAACAGCCCCGATGCCGGATGATATCCCCCGTCGGCTCCAATGGTAAGATGGTCGTCCGCGAACGTCCGCATTCCACCCAGAGCGGCTGTCGCCGGGTATACCGTTTCGATACCATTCAGAGACAGGCCGGCATCCGAAAACCTTCACCAAAGCGGTCCTTCGTTCGGCCCAAGGATGCGCACTTTGGGACTGTCGCCTGCTTTTGATCTGGATCTACGATAATCCTGCCCGCGCCGGCTATGCGGATTGCGCGGCTTCGGTGTGGCCGCCCGCGAATGATCGCCCACGAGTTCCATAACTGGGGAAACAGATGCAAAACAAACTTCGGGCGCACCTGCTCGGCACCGCGCTGATCCTGGGCGCACTCGGATTTGCCGGCGCACCGGCGTCGGCCGCCATTCACCTTGACGGGCAGGTCCAGGCGGGTGGAGGCCCGGTCGCACAATCTACCGTGACCTTGTGGGCGGCGAGCGCGAATGCGCCGATGCAACTCGGGCAGGCGAAGACCGGCACTGACGGCCACTTCGCGATCTCCGTCGATCAGTCGGCTGGCAGCGACGCCATCTTGTATCTAATCGCCAGCGGCGGCACCCCCGCGGTCAACCAGGCCGGCGGCAACAATCCGACGCTCGACCTGCTGGCAGTGCTCGGCGGCACCCCGCCGGCCTCGGTGGTCGTCAACGAACTCACCACCGTGGCGTCCGCTTTCACCGCCGCCCGATTCATCAACGGGGAATCGATCTCCGGGAATCCGCTCGGACTGCGGATCGCCGCCGGAAACGTTCCGAACCTGGTCGATCCCGGCGACCGGCGGATGGGGCAAGGTGCTGCTCGATCCGCTCAACAGCTCGATGACCACGACGATGGCGAACCTGGACACGCTCGGCTCGCTCATCACCGCTTACTTCACCGTGGCCAACGACGATTGGCGCGCCCGTTTCCTCAAGGCCGCGACACCGACCGGCGGAGTGGCACCAAAGAACACGCTCGAAGCGATGGCCGGCATCGCCCGCGCAGCCGTGGGCCGCATCCCGAAGGAACTCTACGCGCTGTTCGACGAAGCCTATCCGCTGCCGGCACCCGACGCGCGGCGCAAGGCACCCTTCGCGCCGTATCTCGTCTACGTCCCGGAAGACTTCGCCCTCTCACTGTGCGTTCTCGGGCGGCGGCGACTACGCCAACGGGCGTTTCATGTTCGACGCGGACGGCAATCTCTGGAGCGGCCAGAACTGGCTGCCCGGCTCGCAGTCCGGCGTCAACAAGAGCATCGGCGGCGGCGTGATCAAGTTCACGCCCCAACGGGACCGCGCTTTCGCCGCCGATCACCGGCTTCACCGGCATGGGGATCGACGGCGTCGGCTGGGGCACCGCCGTGACGAAAGACAGGGTCTGGGTCAGCAGCTTCAACGGGAAGATCCTGGTCATGGATTTCAACGGCAAGCCGGTCGCCACGGAAGCCGATTTCCCGTTCAAGGAAAAATTCCTCGGCCTGATGGGCATCGGCGTCGCCGCGAATGGTGACGTTTGGATTGCCGACGGTTCGGACAATCAGTTGCTTTATTTCCCGGCGGACGAATCAAGGACGGGCGGATCGTAAAGGTCGCGGGGCTGAAGTCGCCCTTCGACATCGTCATCGACGCCCAGAATCGCGTCTGGGTCAGCCAACTCGCGTCGGACAAGGTCGTGCGGTTTCCCGCCGACGATCCGTCCAAGGTGGAGACCTTCCATGCCGGCATCGGCGTCCGCGCCCTTGCGCTGGACTCCAAGGGCAATGTCTGGGTGGCAAGCAATATGGACTTGAAGATGCCGCTGCCGAAGCTTCCCGCCGGCGCGTCCATCATGGAGCAGTTCAAGCTAATTACCGCAGGCCATGGTCAAGTACATCAAGGGTCCACCGGCAAGCATCACCGGCCAGGTCAACATGATCCGTCCCGATGGCACCCAGCCGGCGCCGCAAGGTTTCACCGGCCCGGCGCGAAAGCATCCCGTGGGGCATCAATGTGGACGGCAATGACGACGTCTGGGTCGGCAACATGTGGGGTCGTTCCGCGGCGCTGCTGGCCGGCGACAACACCAAGGGTCATCCCGCCGGCACCAAGGCTGGCGATGTGATCCACATTTTCCAGAGCGGCAGCATCCAGATGGTGACCGACGTGTCCATTGATCCGGCCGGCAACGTCTGGGTCGCGAACAACTGGAACAGTCTCGAAGCGGCGGCTGGCCCGAATCCGTCCCGTCCGACCTCGACCTGGGGCGGTGGGTCGGGCTTTACGGTCATCTATGGCGTGGCGGCCCCAGTAAAGTCGCCGCGCATTGGGAAAGTGCAAGGCTACTGACACATCTCCTGCACGGCATCAGCGCGTCGCCGCGGCCGGAACCCGGAAGGACCTGGCGGTTGCGGGCGCAAGCCACGATTGCCGGACAGCTAATGACCGCTTACCACCCAGAGCGGCTGTCGCCAGGGATACCGTTTCGATACCATTCAGAGACAGGCCTTAAGTAGTCCAGGAGGGCGCTCTCCGAGTTCCTTTGCCTCACGTGGTCAGGCGCTAACGCATCTGCATGCCGTCGTGGCCACTCATGGAGCCACTCGTCCCGCGACCCAGACCGCGGACCTTCACGTCGACGGTGACGGGAGGGGCGTGCGCGAAGGTTAGGGTCAGCGGAAAGCTCTGACCCGCGGCAAGCGGCTGTTTCAGGCCCATCAGCATGATATGCATCCCGCTTGGCGCGAAGGTCACCATCTGATGCGCGGGGATCGGAACCGCCGCGACCGGACGCATTTTCATGACGCCGTTATCGTTGATCGTTTCATGTGGTTCGGCGTTCGCGGCAATCGGCGTGCTGACGCCGACCAGACTGTCGGGCTGGGGTCCGCCCATCAGCGTGACGTAGGCAGCGCCGGTGGTGGCCGCGCCCGCTGAAGCACGTGCCCACGCCTCATGAACGATGACGCCGTCGTCCGCGGCGAGCACAATGGCTGTCGGCGGGGCGGCATGAACGGGCATGGTCAGCACGCACGCCGCGACCAAAGCCGCGAACAGGGGTAATGGGCGATACGACATCGCAAAACCTATCTTGCCGAAGGAGAACGCCGGAAGCGCCTGCCCGCGCTACCGCGAGCCGATCTGTATCACGGATACCGTTCGGCGCGTATCCGGATTTGGACCAGCTGGGTCGAAGGCGCGGCCAGGTCTCGTCCTTATTGCGTCCAGGCGCGGCGGTGTTCGCAACTGGCTCCTGCGTCTTGCGCAGTTGGACATAACGGCCGGCGCTCGGTTGAAGGTTCAGGCGGTTGGTGCCATGTGTCCGGTCGAGGTCCACAACCGACAGGACAGGAAACATGTACTCTGACGTTTCGCTTTTCATCAACGGGACGTGGGGAGCGGCCGCCGGCGGCCGCACCATCGACGTCGTCAATCCGGCCACCGGTGACAAGATCGGCACGGTCCCGCATGCGTCGACCTCCGACCTCGACCGCGCCCTGGAAGCTGCCGACAAAGGTTTCCGGACCTGGCGAAAAGTGTCCGCCTTTGACCGCTCGAAGGTCATGCGCAAAGCCGCTGACATCCTGCGCGAGCGCGCGGACAACATCGCTCGAATGATGACCATGGAGCAGGGCAAGCCGCTGGCCGAAGCCAAGGGCGAAGTGCTGGCCGGCGCCGACGTGATCGACTGGTTCGCGGAGGAAGCTCGCCGCACCTATGGCCAGGTCATCCCGGCCCGCGCCGAGGGCGTGTATCAACTGGTGATCAAGGAGCCGGTCGGCCCGGTCGCTGCCTTTACGCCGTGGAATTTCCCGATCAATCAGGTCGTGCGGAAATTGTCGTGCGCGCTGGCCGCGGGGTGCTCGATCATCGTGAAGGCGCCGGAAGAGACCCCGGCCTCCCCGGCCGAATTAATCCGAGCCTTCGCGGATGCTGGGGTGCCGGCTGGGGTGATCAATCTGGTTTATGGCGTGCCGTCGGAAATTTCGGAATATCTGATCCCGCATCCGATCATTCGAAAGATGTCGTTCACCGGCTCGACCGTGGTCGGCAAGCAACTGGCCGCGATTGCCGGCGCGCACATGAAGCGGGTAACGATGGAACTGGGCGGCCACGCCCCGGCGATCGTGTTCGACGATGCGGACATCGATGTCGCCAGCAAGCTGCTGGCGGGCGCGAAATACCGCAACGCCGGGCAGGTCTGCGTGTCCCCGACCCGAATGCTGGTGCAGGAGAAGGTTTACGAGCAGTTCGTCGATGGCTTCGTCGCCCATACCAAGAAGCTGAAAGTCGGCGACGGGCTGGAAGCCGGCACGACCATGGGGCCGCTCGCCAATGCGCGCCGCATCACCGCGATGGAGACCTTCATCGGCGATGCCCAGCAGAAGGGTGCCACCGTTCGCACCGGCGGCAGCCGCATCGGCAACAAGGGCAACTTCTTCGAGCCGACGGTGCTGACCGACGTGCCGACGGAAGCCCGGGTCATGAACGAGGAGCCGTTCGGTCCGCTGGCGATCATCTCGCCGTTCCGTGGTTTTGACGACGTGGTCGCCGAGGCAAACCGGCTGCCGTTCGGCCTGGCGTCCTACGCCTACACGCGTTCGGCGAAGACGGCGAATGCCATCGCGGCGGCGGTTGAGGCCGGCATGATGGCGATCAACCATCATGGTCTTGGCGCTTGCCCGAGGTTCCGTTCGGCGGCGTGAAGGACTCAGGCTACGGGACGGAAGGTGGATCGGAGGCGATCGAGGGCTATCTCAACACCAAGTTCGTGACGCAGGCCGGCCTGTAGACAGAGCTCTCCCGGCCGGCGGATCGCTCCGCTGGCCGGGCTTCGCCTTGCGGGTGACCCCGGGCGAGGGGCTCTACCTCCGCGTCAACCGCGCGCAGCCCGTTGCAGCGCCGTCAGATGCTTTTTGGCGGCGGCTGCGCACTCTGCTTCGATGGCGCGATAGTGGGTCACGACCGCCTGGCCCAATTCCGTCAGGCTGGCGCCGCCACCGCCGCTGCCGCCGGCCGCCGTCTGCACCACCGGCGCGCCCAGCGTGGCCTTGAGATCCTCTACCAGTTCCCAGGTCCGCCGATACGAAATGTGCAACGCTCGGCCCGCTCCGGAAATCGAGCCGGAGAGGGCGATCGCCTCCAGGACCGCGACCTTGCCGGGTCCGATGCGTGCGCCGGACGCAAGGTCCACGCGGATGCTCAGGCGGTTGGTCGCCTTGCCTGCTGCCGGCGATGACGTCTTTGCCTGGGGCGATGACTTCGACGGTGCCATGGCGCACCGAAACACGCCGTGCGCCGGAGATCAATCGCCCAGCGGATCGGGCACGCCAAGGGGGCGGTTGCCGCTCTATCCGGATGGACATATCGTCGCGCCCAGGAGACTAACCCGATGAAGCGTCTGATCCTGATTTTGGTGCTGTTTTACGTCTCGCCCGGCTTGGCCGCCGAGGTTACCGACGCGACCGGGCGCAAGGTCACGATCCCCGATCGAATTGAGCGCGTTCTGCCCGCCGGGCCGCCCGCTTCCGTGTTGCTGGCAGCGATCGCACCCGGACAAATGCTCGGATTTGCCGGACCGATCAGCGAGGAGTCGAGGTCGGATCTGGCGCCGGCGGCAAGCGGCCTGCCCAACGTGCCGCGTCTGACCGGTCCACAGGACAACACGGCGGAGATTCAGGCGCTGCACCCCGACTTGATCATCGACTACGGCACCATCTCGCCGCGCTACAAGCAACTGGCGCAGGAGACACAAAAGAAGACCGGTATCCCGACACTGCTGTTCGACGGTGCGCTGGATCAGATCCCGGCGGTCGCCCGCACCCTCGGGCAAATCCTGCACCAGCCGGATCAGGCCGAAGCGGTTGCCCGTGTCGCCGAGGCGATCCTGGCGCTGCCGATGCCGGCGGAATCCCACCCAAGCGTGTATTATGCTCGCGGCGCCGACGGCCTGCTCGCGGCCGCGCCCAACACCGACGTCACGGCGATCTTCGCCCGCCTGGGTTGGCGGGTTGTCGCACCGGACGGCACCGGCACCTTCCGCCCGACGACGATCGACACAATCCGGACGCTCGATCCGGACATCATCATCCTGTCGGACCCGGAGGCTAAGGATGTGCTCGCGAAGGCGCCGTGGTCCGGTCTGCGGGCCGTGCGCAATTCGCACGCGTATATCGCGCCACGTGAGCCGTTCGGCTGGATCGAGGAACCGCCCTCGATCAATCGCCTGCTCGGTCTTGCCTGGCTGCGCGGAGGCGATCCGCTCACGCTCGCGGCGATGTTCAATGCGAGCGTTTACAGTCACGTCCTGACGCCGGCGCAGCTTCTCGCGGTTGCGGGCACCACCCCATCGTTCAAACCCTGACCGGACGAGGTTGCATGCGTTTCCTGCTGATTGTTCTACTGGTCCTGGCCCCGCTCCACGCCCGCGCCCAGGCGCTGACGGTGTTCGCGGCCGCCAGCCTGACCGACGCGATGAAGGATATCGCTGGCCTTTGGGCGAAAGCCGGCCATGCGGCGCCACGCTTCTCCTTCGCCTCCAGTTCCACATTGGCTCGACAGATCGAGCAGGGCGCGCCGGCTAACGTCTTCGCCTCGGCGGACGAGCAATGGATGGACTATCTGGCGAAGAAAGACCTTATCGCCGCCGGCACGCGCAAGGACCTGCTGGGCAACGAACTGGTGCTGATCGTACCCGCCAACCATCCGATCCATGTCGACATTACGCCGAACTTTGACCTGTCCGCGCTGGTCGGTCCCGATGGGCGGCTGAGCATCGGCGACCCAACGCACGTGCCGGCCGGGATTTACGCCAAACAGGCGCTGCGCAAGCTGGGTTTGTGGGACAAACTTTCCTCACGGCTCGCGCCGGCAGCGGATGTTCGGTCGGCCTTGTTGCTGGTCGAACGGGGCGAGGCGCCGGCCGGCATCGTTTACGCGACCGATGCGGCGGTTTCGAAGTCGGTGTCGATCGCCGGCGTATTCCCTGACAGCAGCCACGATCCGATCACCTATCCGTTTGCTGTGACCAAAGCAGGCGACACGCCGGACGCCCGAGCTTTCCTGGCCTTTTTGGCCACAACCGAGGCTCGCGCGGTTTGGGTGCGGTACGGTTTCAAGGTTGAGTAGTAACGGCCTCTGCCCACCGGACACCGACCATTTCAACAGCAAACCGAGCCATCTGAGCGCCGACATCGTCGATCGATAGGCGACCGCCAGGCTGGTACCAGGTGTAGGCCCAACTGACCATGCCACCGATCGCGAGCGCGGCTACGCGGACATCGGCGATGTGGAATTCACCCGCATTCACGCCTTCTTCCAACAGATCGCTCAGGACCCGGTCGAAAGCCTTGCGCATCGCGTTGATATCGCCAAGGCCGGCTTCCGAAAGGCTCTTTTCTTCACGGAAATAAACCGCGATGTTGGCCTGCCGCTGCAGCACGACCTTGGTGAAATTGACGACGCCGTTGAACAACCGCTCCGACGCGCTGCCACGCTGCTCCGCGGCGTCAGCGATCGCGGCGAGGGACTTTTCGATAGTCGGCCGGCAAATGGCCTCCAGCAGTTCGACCTTGCTGCGGAAATGCGTGTAGATGAACGGCTTCGTTACCCCCAGCTTGCCGGCGATGTCGTCGAGAGTCGTGCCGCTGAAGCCGCGTTCGTAGAAGAGCTTGACCGCCTCCTCCAGAATGCGTTCCCGTTTGTAGGCTGATATTTCTTCACGCATGACGTCTGTACCAGAAGCCCCCGCCGGCAGCTAAGCAGAGTTTAGTCGTTTGGGCCACATCACCCGACGGCTTCATGTCCCATCGCCAGGAACTTCTCCCGGCGTTTGGCCCGCAGCGAGGGCCCGTCCAGGCCGCTCAGGCTTCCCAGCGCCTCCTGGACGGCGGCGCTGACCGACTGCAGGGTCGCGGACTTGTCGCGTTGCGCGCCGCCCAGCGGCTCCGGCACGATCTGGTCGATCAACTTCAGGCGCAAGAGATCCTCGGCGGTCAGGTGCAGCGCCTCGGCCGCGACAGGCGCCTGAGCGGGGTCGCGCCACAAGATGCTCGCGCAGCCTTCGGGCGAGATCACGGAATAGACCGCGTGCTCCAGCATCAGGATCCGGTCACCGGTCGCCAGCGCGATAGCGCCGCCGGAGCCGCCCTCGCCAATGATGGTCGCGACGATCGGCACCGGGGCTTGCAGGCAGGCCTCGATGGAGCGGGCAATGGCTTCGGCCTGGCCACGGGCCTCCGCGTCAATGCCGGGAAACGCGCCGGAAGTATCTACAAATGTCAGTAACGGCAGGCCGAAACGTCCCGCGAGTTCGATCAGCCGGCGGGCCTTGCGGTAGCCCTCGGGGCGCGCCATGCCGAAATTGTGCTTCACGCGCGATTCGGTATCGACGCCCTTTTCGGTGCCGAGCACCATGACCGGTTGGTCGTTGAACCGGCCGATACCGCCCAGAACCGCCGCATCGTCAGCGAAAGCGCGATCACCGGCGAGCGGGGTGAAGTCGGTGATCAGGCCGTCGATGTAATCCTGCGCCTTCGGACGGTCGGGATGCCGCGCGACCTGGGTCTTCTGCCACGGGGTGAGACGCGCATAGGTGGTGCGCAACTGCCGGTCGGCAACCGTGGTGAGCCGGGCGACCTCGTCGGCGATGTTGATGCCATCGGGCTCCGACATACGCCGGAGCTCTTCGATCTTGCCTTCCAACTCGGCGATGGGTTTTTCGAAATCGAGGAAATGACGCATGGGCCGGGGGCTTTAGCACACTTCGCGGCGAGGGGAAGACAAAGCGGGCGTGGCGGGAGTTGGCTTGAGGGGCGGCGTCATCGAATGTTGCGTGGCCGATTGGCTTGGACCGATGCGCCGGATAGCCCCAAGCTGCGATGCGGTTCTGACCCGATTGCCCTGAGGTGTTGACTCCGGGCGAAGGCGCCCAATTTCCTCGACTCGAAGATGTAGCCTAGGCTACATTCTATGGCAGAGGGCGCAAGAGATGGCTGACGCTTCAATTTTTGCGGACAAAACGCATGAGCGAGGCTGTGATCCTTCGCAGCCTGTCCGATCGCACCGCCAGCGCTGGCGAAGCCGCCCTGAGCGGCGGCCGCATCAGCCTGCGCGGTCTACTCCCGTTTATCGGTCCGGCGGTGGTTGCCTCCATCGCCTACATGGACCCGGGCAATTTCGCGACCAACATCCAGGCGGGCGCCCGGCATGGCTACATGCTGCTGTGGGTCGTGCTGCTGGCCAACGTCATCGCCATGCTGTTCCAGGCGCTTTCAGCACGTCTTGGGATCGTCGCCGGGCACAGCCTGGCGGCGCTGTGCCGGACGCATTTCCCGCGGCCTCTGGTCATCGCGATGTGGCTGGCCAGCGAGGTCGCGGCGATGGCCACGGATCTGGCCGAATCGATCGGCGCCGCCATCGGCATCAGCGTGCTGTTCCATCTGCCGCTGCTGGTCGGGTTGTTGATCACCTTCGCCATCACTCTGGGGCTGCTGACCTTCCAGTCCCGCGGCTTCCGCCCGATCGAACTGATCATCACCGGTTTCGTCGGCATCATCGGCCTGGCGTATCTGATCGAACTGTTCATTGCGCCGCCCGATTGGGGCCAGTTCTTCTACCACAGCGTGGTGCCGCAACTGACCGGAGCCGACAGCGTGACGCTGGCCGTCGGCATCGTCGGCGCCACGGTCATGCCGCACGCGATCTACCTGCACTCGGCCATGATGACGAACCGAGTGCAAGGCATGCACCGAGGCGCAGCGGCGGCGATTGGTCGAAATTCTCCAATCTGGAAGTGGTGATCGCGCTTAGCCTGGCCGGGTTGGTCAACATGGCGATGGTGGCGATGGCGGCGACGATGTTCCATCAGGGCCACTCCGACGTGGGTGAGATCGAGACCGCCTACCACACGCTGCTGCCGCTGATGGGCGTGGTGGCGGCGGGGGCCTTCATGGCCTCGCTGCTGGCGTCCGGACTGTCCAGTTCGGTCGTCGGGACCATGGCGGGTCAGGTCATCATGCAGGATTTCGTCGGCTTCCGGATCCCGATGTGGATCCGGCGCGCGGTCACGATGGTGCCGGCGGTGGTGGTTGTGGCGATGGGCGTGCAGCGCGACAGATGCGCTCGTCTTGAGCCAGGTGGTGCTCAGCCTGGTGCTGCCGGTGCCGATGATCGCGCTGCTGGTGCTGATCCGCCGCCCGGAGGTGATGGCGGGGCTGGTGATCGGGCGGCCGATGCAGGCGCTGGCCGCGGCGGCAACGGTTGTCGTGCTGGGCCTGAATGTGTATTCTGCTGTTGCAAAGTTTCTGAAATTCGGCAGACCCTGGGGCGGTAAACGAACGATGTCCGGCCTGATGGCCGAAAACCCTATTCGCCCCGGTTCGGCCCTCCCGGAGGAGCCGACGCAGGCCAGTCGCTTCGGCAAGGCGCGTTCCGCCCAGTCCGGCGCGCTTCTGGAGGACTATGTCGAGCTGATCTCCGACCTTCTCACCAATGGCGGCGAGGCTCGGCCGACCGATATCGCTCGCCGGTTGGGCGTGGCGCACGCCACCGCGATCAAGACGATCGGGCGGCTGAAACGGGAGGGACTGGCGGTGGCCAAGCCCTATCGCGGCGTGTTCCTTACCGAGGCCGGCGAGAGTTTGGCCGCCAAGGTGCGGGCCCGGCATCGGGTGGTGGTCGATCTGCTGTTGGCGGTGGGCGTGCCGTTCGAGGCGGCGGAGGCGGATGCCGAGGGGATCGAGCATCACGTTTCGGACACGACACTGGCGGCGTTCGCGAGATTTCTGGCGCGGGGGTGAAGGCGGCCGTAGCCCCGCCCTACAACCGTAACAAGCAGGCCACCGTCCCGGCCGCCACCACCACCACCGCCGCGGCCCAAACCGGGTTGATCAACCGAGGTGCCGGCGTATCCGTGGGCATCAATTTCATTCCGGTCACCATGGGTCGCAGCAAATTCTGCCGCTTCAGCAGCGCGTAGCAAGCGATGGCGAGCACATGCAGCACGATCGCAGCCCTCGATCAGCTTGAAGTTCAGCGAGTGGATGTGGCTCAGCCAATCGCTCCGGTCCTTGCCGACCAGATGCATCAGCGGCCCCTCGGTATCGCCGTCATCGTTGGCGAACAGTCCGGTCCCGGCCTGCACGCCGATCAGCGCCAGCATCACCAGCACCATCCATCCGCCGGCGGCATTGTGCCCGATTTCGCGGTCGGGCTCCGGCCGCCGCAAATGTGCCAGGTGGCGCCAGGCCGCCGCGGGGCTGCGAAGGAAACGCGTGAACCGGGCGGTGTCGCTGCCGATGAAGCCCCACACCACGCGGAACAGCAGCAGCGTCAGGATCGTGCAGCCAATCCGTACATGCCAGTCCATGTAGTTGAACTCCTGCGTTCCCCAGGAACAGAGGATCAGCACCACGATTGCCCAATGGAACAGCCGCACCGGCAAGTCCCACACCTTTATTGGCCGCATACGCCAGCACCTCCATACCGCACCGCACCATGTCCCGCAGGGTCCCTGTTGCGTCGGGCCCAGGGATACGCTTCTCTCCGTTCCGGCAACCGGAGGCAGACGATGCGCGTCAGCGTGATGCAGATGAACCCCGGCGCGGACAAGTCAGAAAACATCGCCCAGGCTCGCCGCCTTATCGAGGATGCGGTCGAGCAAGACCGCCCCAATATCGTCAGCCTGCCCGAGGTCTGGGATTCCCTCGGCGGCGATCGCGGCACGCGCACGGCGAACGCGGAAGTGCTTCCCGCGCCAGGATCCAACGAACCCGGCGGGCGAGGCCTATGAGTTCCTCCGCGAAACCGCTCGGCAAATGCGAGTCCACGTCCACGGCGGCTCGATCATTGAGCGAGGGCCCGAAAAACTCTTCAATACCACCGTGGTGTTCGACCCGGACGGGACCGAACTGGCGCGCTATCGCAAGATGCACCTGTTCGACATCGTCGCCCCGGATGGCACGGGCTACCGCGAAAGCAACAGCTATGGCGCCGGTGACGAGGTCGTCACCTACCAGGCCGACGGCGTCAAAATCGGCTGCGCGATCTGCTATGACGTCCGCTTTCCTGACCTGTTCTGGAAGCTGCGTGAGCAGGGCGCCGAGGTCATCTTCCTCCCCAGCGCCTTCACGCTGGCTACCGGCAAGGACCATTGGGAGGCGCTGATCCGCGGGCGGGCGATCGAAACTCAGTGCTGGTTGGCCGCCCCCGCAACCTGGGGCAAGCACCTGGAGGGCAAGGGCGATCCGCGCTTCACTTACGGCCATTCGATGATCGTCAACCCATGGGGCCACCTCGTCGCCCAGGTGTCGGACGGCATCGGCTGGACCACGGCGCGGATCGATCAGGAGCTGACCACCAGGGTGCGCCGAGACATGCCCGTGCTGGACCATAGGAAGCGTATTTGAGCGATCTTCCGACCGTTCCTCCGGCCGCGGAGGACCGTGCGGTCTTGGCCGGCCAGATCGCCTTCATCGCGGCTCCAACGCCGATCGCAACGGAAGCCCGCGCTGCACTGGTCGCGCGTTACGGCGAGTGCCCGCTGCTTCAGGCCGTGGTTGTGGTCGCCTTAGGTGGCGACGGGTTCATGTTGGAAACCATCCACCAAGTGGTGAGCCTCAATCTACCGGTCTATGGCATGAACCGCGGCTCGGTCGGCTTTCTGATGAATAACTACAGCGAGGATGACCTGCCCGGCCGCCTGTCACGCGCCCAGGCGGC
Organism: uncultured Alphaproteobacteria bacterium; assembly: GCA_963778125.1. Lineage (GTDB taxonomy): Bacteria > Pseudomonadota > Alphaproteobacteria > Acetobacterales > Acetobacteraceae > Rhodopila. The sequence goes on from CAVZTH010000051.1 coordinate 29,230, forward strand.
AGAGTTGCATCCCTTGCGTATGCACGCTGTCACCGCCACCGGCGCGGTGGAGGAGGCGCTGGCGTTCAACGAAGTCAGCCTGTTGCGCCAGTTGCGCCAGGCTTCAAAGATCCGCATCTCGGTAGACGGACGGGTGCGCCTCGAGGAGCTTTCCTGCGACGGGGTGCTGATCTCTACCCCCGCCGGGTCAAGCGCCTACAATCTGTCGGCGCACGGCCCGATCATCCCGCTGTCGGCCAACCTGTTGCCGCTGACGCCGATCAGCGCCTTCCGCCCCAGGCGCTGGCGCGGCGCCTTGCTGCCGAGCACCGCGGACGTGATTTTCGAAGTGCTGGAGGCGGACAAGCGCCCAACCGCGGCTGTCGCGGACTTCACCGAGGTCCGCGACGTGGTCTCAGTCGCTGTAAGCGAGGATCGATCCGTATCGGTTACAGTGTTATTCGACCCCGATCGGGGGCTGTCGGAACGTATAATCGCCGAGCAATTCACGGTTTAGCTCCGGGGCCGGCGAGGTTGGCAAGGCGCCGGAGGCTCGCTGAAGCACGAGAAGATCGGCCGGACAGTGTTCATGGTGGCCGACAGCTTGACCGAGCACGCGGCAAAGTTGGGGAGGTGCACCTTCAGCTCGTTCGGTCAGCGCGGATCGGTTCCAATGGTCTTCGTGACCTATGGCTGGGACGCTGTTAAAAAAACTGATTGGCGAATCGGCGGGTCTGCTATGAGCGCGGCCTCTCGATTTAAAGAATCTCGAGGTATACGACCGGTTCCTTATTTTTAGACCCCAGATCGTACTTTACGTCAGCCCATAACTATAAGGACGCTGGTGACACACTTCTCGCGGCGATGAAAGATCGCCCTCGACTAGACCGAACTTTGCCCCATTTGTATCCTATCTACTTGACTAGGAAAGAAACCTGACGAACATGTAGTCAAGCGGAGCGCGCGATTTCGCTTGACACTGGCCGAATCGGTTTGATTCGATGGCTCATGCACATCGCCAAGGTCCCCAATCGCAACGCCCGCCCCTCGTTCCTGCTGCGCGAGACCTATCGCGAGGACGGCAAGGTCAAGAACCGCACGCTGGCCAACCTCTCGAAGCTGCCGCTCGAACGCATCGAGACCCTGCGCGCCGCGCTGCGTGGCGATCCGCTGGCCCCGATCGGCGAGACCGGCTTCGAGATCCGCCGGTCGCTGCCGCATGGCCACGTCCTCGCTGCTTTGGCCACCGTCCGGCGCATCGGCCTCGACGACCTGCTGCCCCGCCGCGCGCCCCAGCGCCGCCGCGACCTGGCGCTGGGGCTCATCGTCGCCCGGTTGCTCGACCCGGCTGCCAAACTGGCCACCGCGCGCATGCTCGACAGCGAAACCGCTGCCCACTCGCTGGGGGAAGCACTGGGCCTCGGCAGTGTCACCGCACGCGAAATCTACACCACCCTCGACTGGCTCGGCAGCGAGCAGGCGTTCATCGAGAACCAGCTCGCACGCCGTCACCTCAAGAACGGCGCACTGGTGCTCTACGACGTGACCTCCACCTATCTCGAGGGCCGCTGTTGTCCACTGGCCCGCTACGGTTACAGCCGAGACAGTCGCGGCGACCGGCGGCAACTGGTGATCGGCCTGCTGTGTGCCGCCGATGGTTGTCCGGTTGCGGTCGAGGTGTTTGAAGGCAACACCGCCGACCCAGCCACCGTGGCCGCCCAGATCACCAAGCTGAAGCAGCGCTTCCGGCTGCGCCACGTGGTGCTGGTCGGCGACCGCGGCATGCTGACCAGCGCGCGGATCGAGCAGGCGCTGCGCCCCGCCGGGTTGGACTGGATCACCGCCTTGCGGGGTCCCGCGATCCAGCAACTGGCGCAGACCGGGGCGTTGCAATTCTCGCTGTTCGACACACGTGACATGGCTGAGATCACCAGTCCGGATTACCCGGGCGAGCGGCTGGTGGTGTGCAAGAACCCGCTGCTGGCGGCGGAACGCCAGCGCAAGCGCGACGAGCTGCTGGCGCTGACCGAGGCCGACCTGCGCAAGATCCAGGTTCGGGTGACCCGGGAGAAAAATCCGCTGCGTGGCGCAGGTGAAATCGGCAAGGCGGTCGGTGCCGTCCTGGGCAAACGGAAGATGGGCAAGCACTTCGAGCAGACTATCACCGATCATTCATTCGAATTTGCGCGCAAGGCTGAGGCGATCGCCGAAGAAGCCCGCTTCGATGGCTTCTACGTGCTGCGCACCAGCCTCGCGGCGGAACAGATCGACACCGCGGGGACCGTGCGGGCCTACAAAAGTTTGGCCCAAGTGGAGCGCGCATTCCGCTGCATGAAGACCGTCGATCTGGAGCTGCGGCCGGTGTTCCACTGGACCGCGCCGCGGGTGCGCGCGCATGTACTGTTGTGTATGCTGGCGTATTACCTCGAGTGGAACATGCGCCAGACTTTGGCGCCGATGCTGTTCGACGATCATGACCGTGCCGCGGCCGATGCCGGGCGGACCTCGCCCGTCGCCAAGGCCAAGGTCTCCAAGGCAGCATACCGCAAGGCCTCTACCCAGCGGGTCGATGGGGACGACGGCGCGAGCCATCCGGTGCACAGCTTCCGTACCCTGCTGGTCGATCTGGCGACACTGACCCGCAACACGGTCTGCTTCGGCGGACAGAAGACGCTGACCGTTCCGTCAACCCCGACACCCGTCCAGCGTCGCGCGCTCAGTCTGCTGGGGGTTGAATTGGCAGCAGCGTAGACAGCGCCCCGAACCGAGCTCGAATCATATCAATGGCTTGCGTCAAAAAGGCGGCAAAGTTCGGTTTAGTGGCATACCGGTTAATCGATCCAGCCTATTTTCTCTACGCCCACGCAGCCGAGCTCGCCCTGAAGGCGTGCTTGCTCTGTCACGGGGAGACTGTTCCTCAAGGACGTGCAGGACACGATATTGTTGGCTTATATCAAATCTGTCGTTCGAGGGATTTTCTCAAGGCGGACCTTATCGATCTGTCCGTCCAGGGCTTCAAAATGTTAGGCGTAGCAAACAAAAACCACGGGTATCGCTACCCTGAACGGGATTCCAGCAAGCCGCAAACTGTGCTGCCGGAACTGGATTGGGTGAAGAAAGAGTTGGAAAAGATCATTGGCTGCGTCAGTCCACAAGTTAAGGCTTGGGCTGAAGCCAATCCCGTTCAAAGTGGCCCGGTGCCGATCCGGATCGCTCTTGTTAAACCGAGCGGACCAATCGACATCAGCAGAACGAGCTGCTGATGCACAGCTTCGTAAATAATATGCTCCTTAATGTTCTCGCGGCAGTCGTTGCCTTCGGTTTGCTCCTTGCGAATCCATTCAATCTTGATTGGTCAATGAGAATCACCCTGGCGTTAGTCATCATTGCCATTGGTTATGAGTGCGGCAAGTGGGTTGACTTGAAAGGCTTAAAACCGCGCGCTGACGGCGGGCAGGCAGCGGCAGGGGTGCGGAACGGAATCGCACCGAGATTTCTGGCTTATGCGATTGATGGGTGCTTACTCATTGGCACAGTGTTTGAGGATACCGCGCCGAAGCGATGGCGACTGAATTGGTCTAGCGATGGGGCTGACGCAGCGAAAGATCAACAAATTGCGGCGTATCAAACGCGGATCAACGCCATGGAGCGGGAGGCATCCGTAGCGCGATGGAATAATATTCCCGTCCAATGTGCCTTGCGAGTTCTCAGCAAACTCGACCGGACGCAGATTAAAGCACTGCCGAAAACAATATTCGTCATGTCGAGTGCTCAGTCAACGCAAGTACTGCAGGACAATGTTCGCCGCATAATAGATTATGCGATCGGGAAGGCTGCAGAACCCAGCAATCCAGCATGGGCGCATCCGCTAGCCCTCGCACCGTATCCTGATTATGGGAGAGACTTAGACGCGCCCAAAATAGCACGGCGCAGCGACGCCGGGGTCACCATTCATGGAAGCGGGCCTGCGGCCGAGTTTCTTGCAGACGCATTCTCATCAGTCTTCATCATTCATCAGACAGCTGAGTTTTCAGCCGCGCCGCCCTAGCCCGACTTTCGCAACTCGACCTCGGTTTTGGAAATTTCGCGACTGCCGGATGCCGATCAAGCCAGCAATAGTGCGGCCTGCGTCGGCGTGAACCGGCTGAAACCGCTTGCGGTGCCGACCAAGCCCCTTGCGAAACGGCCAGCGGCTTTGGAAGGCTGGCGTCATGTTTCTACGCCACAAGGTTCGTCGCAAAGACGGCAAGGAGCACCGCTACTGGAGCATCGTGGAGAACCGCCGAGTGTCCAGCGGCATGTGCTTTACCTGGGCGAGATCAACGACAGCCAGCGCGCCGCATGGTGCCAGACGATCGAGGCGTTCGACGAGAGCGGGCAGGCCGGCAGACAGATCGCCCTGTTTCCTGAGGATCGTGCGGCACCGTCATTGGATTGCGATGTCGTGCATGTCCGGCTCAGCGGTCTGCGCCTGCGCCGGCCGCGGCAATGGGGTGGCTGTTGGCTGGCGTGCCATCTATGGGATCAGCTTGAACTGGATGATTTCTGGTCGCCGCGCCTGCCGCCATCACGGCAAGGGACACGCTGGCTGAACGTGCTGAAGACTCTGGTCGCTTACCGATTGATCGATCCAGGCAGTGAGTGGCGGCTGCACCGGCAATGGTTCGAACGCAGTGCGATGGGCGATCTGCTGGGCGAGGAATTCGACCTGGCGCAGAAGGACAACCTGTATCGCTGCCTCGACAGGCTGCTGGCGCACAAGACGGAACTGTTCAGTTTCCTGCAGCAGCGCTGGACGACCCTGTTCGACGCCAAGTTCGAAGTCCTGCTCTACGATTTGACCAGCACGTATTTCGAGTGCGATCCGCCCGCATCCGGCAAACGACGGCACGGCTACAGCCGGGACAAACGATCCGATTGCGTCCAGGTGGTCATCGCCTTGATCGTGACGCCGGATGGTTTGCCGCTGGCCTACGAGGTGATGCCAGGCAACACCTCGGACAAGACGACGCTGCGCGACTTCCTGCGACGGATCGAAGCCCAGTATGGCAAGGCCGGACGCACCTGGGTGATGGACCGCGGGATCCCGACCGAGGCGGTGCTGGCCGAAATGCGGGCAGCAGAGACGCCGACCCATTACCTGGTGGGCACGCCGCGCGGGCGACTGAGCCAGTTGGAGAAGAACTTCCTGGCCAAGCCATGGGCCGAGGTGCGCGAGGCGGTGCAGGTCAAACTGGTCGAGCAGGACGGCGAACTTTACATCCTGGCGCGCAGCGGCGCCCGTCGCGACAAAGAGCAGGCGATGCGGTGCCGCAGGTTGAAGAAGCTGGTGAAGCGGCTGCATGAGTTGCGCCAGCAGAAGCTGACCCGTGACCAGTTGCTGATCAAGCTGGGGGCCGCTCGGAAAGAAGTTGGGCCAGCAGTTTGGCGGATCATTGACCTGCGGTTGCCCGAAAGGGATCAAGCCGTCACGCCAGAGACGTTCGGCTTTCGGTTGAACTGGCAGAACCTGCGCGAAGCCCGTCGCCGCGAGGGAAGTTATCTGCTGAGATCGAACCTGACCGGCGGCGATCCGGCACAGCTCTGGGCGTTCTACCTGCAACTGACCGAAGTGGAGCAGGCGTTCAAAGAACTGAAGCATGATCTGGCGATCCGGCCGATCTACCACCACACCGATGAGCGGATCGAAGCGCACATCCTGGTCGCATTCCTGGCTTATTGCCTCCAAGTGACCCTGAAGCAGCGGCTGCGATCGCGGGCACCGGGACTGACGCCGAGGTCGGTGCTGGACAAGATGGCAGCGATCCAGATGGTCGATGTGCATCTGCCGACCACGGATGGCCGCACTGTTATCATGTCGCGCTACACCGAGCCCGAGCCAGATCAGGCGCTGCTGCTTCAGATGCTGAACCTCAGTTTGCCCAGCCAACCGCCGCCAAGGATCATGTCGGATGGCACTCCGATATCGCAATGACCGCAGCCCCTGTGGTGCCGACCTTGCAGGACCCAGCCGCGGGAAACCGGCCGCCTGGAGGATTATTCGGGGCGAGTTGCGAAAGACGGGCTAGGGGAGGTTGCGGGTGACCGATCAACGGCTCCGTCTGCGGCGACGGCGATCGTGTCAGTCCGGTGGATCGCGTTCCTGCCACTCATGCGCGGCTTCATACGCGGCCGCAGCGCGCAGCAGCGTAGCCTCGCCCAAGGGGCACGCGGCGATCTGTAGCCCGATCGGCAGGTCGTCGCGGTCGAAGCCACAGGGAAGGCTGATCACCGGCATGCCGGTGAGGTTGTAGGGGTATGTGAGCCGCCAGGTTGCCGCCAGCGCGCTCTCCTCCGCATCACCGACACGGACCTGGGCCGCGCCGATCGGCGGCGCGGTGACCGGCTCGGTAGGGCCGAGGATGATGTCGGCCTCGTGCAGCAGGCGGGCGAAATCGCCCATCAGCACTCGGCGGAACTGCTCCGCCTTCAGCAGGTCGGCGCCGGTCACGAGGCGACCCATTTCCACCAGGCTCCGGACATCATGCGTGTAGTGCCGGGTGCGCCCGTCCTGCAGAGCCCTATCGTGATAGGCAGCGGAGGAGGCGAGTTCGATGGCGAAAATAGCGCCCAGCCCATATTCCAGGTTGGGCAGGCGCACTTCGCGGATACTGGCGCCTTGGGCGGCGAACCAGCGGATCGCATCCTCCACAGCGGCGTCGACGTCCGGCTGATTGCGATCAAAGAAGTGATTGCGGATCACGGCCACGCGCAAGCCGGCAACCGAGGGGTCGCGGGCGGCAGCAGCGTAGTCCTCGACCGGTGCGGTGACCGTCGCTGGATCCGCCGGGTCGCGGCCGGCGAGAACGCCGAGCAGCAGAGCCGCATCCGGCACGCTGCGTGTGAGCGGGCCAGCGTGGTCCAGCGACCAGCTATGTGGCACGATGCCGTCGCGGCTGATGCGGCCGAAAGTGGGTTTCAGCCCGACGGTGCCGCAGAAGCTGGCAGGGATGCGGATGGAGCCGCCGGTGTCCGATCCCATGGCCGCCAGGCACAGGCCGGCGGCGACGGCAGCGCCCGACCCGCCGCTCGAGCCGCCGGGAATGCGGCTGTGGTCCCACGGGTTGCGGACAGGCGGCGTTTCCGTGCCCCAGGCATATTCATGGGTCCGGGTCTTGCCGATCAGGATTGCACCCGATGCGCGCAACCGCGCTACCACGGCGGAATCGCGGCGAGGGAAAGTGGCACCCGGGGCGGTGGTACCGGCAGTGGTCGGCATGTCGGCCGTCAAATAATTGTCCTTGATGCCGATCGGGATGCCGTGCAACTCACCAACAACTTCGCCACGCGCCAGCATGGCTTCGGCCGCTCTAGCGGACCCCAAGGGGTCGTCGGCGAGGCAGATGAAGCTGTGCAGCTTCGGGTCGAGACGCGCGATGCGATCAAGCGTCGCTTCCATTAGCGCGACAGGGGAGAGCGCCCCGGCGCGGAGCTGCGCCGCCGTTGCCGTGATCGTGCCGAATGAGCTCATTTCGGTTCCACCGGATTGAACACCACCGCCGGGTGGATGTCGGTCAGGTCGAGCGAGCGAAGCTTGACGATTTCGGCCGCGATAGTTTGATAGGCATCCAGAAGCGCTGCTCGTTCCGTCTCATCCAAATCGAGGCCAATGACGTCCTTCCACAGATCGGTCATGCGCTCCCTCCTCCGCCGGGCCGGTCGGGCGGCGAATGCAGCAGCATCTGCACCACGCTGTCCGGGGCGGGGCGGGCGGGCTGACCCTTGCGCGCCATGCCCTCCAGGAACGGCCTTGTCTGCAGCTTGAAGATACCCCAGATCCGGCGCAGCTCGGCGACGGGGAGCGGGTGCTCATCCACGCGCAGGTCGACCTCCGCATAGTCCTCGCGGCCGAACACGATCTGCAGCGGCGGACTGCTTGCCGCGCTTGTCGCCGCCCACCGCCTGGCCGGCCTCAAGCGCGGCGATCATGCGCTCGGCCAGTTCCTCCGCCTCGGCCGCGTGGAAGGCACGCTCCATTTCGGCCAGGACGTCGGGGCCGGTAAGCATGTTGCCTTGAATGGCGAAGCCGTCGCCGAGGAGGTGGCCGCACCAGGGCGTGCAGTCGGCGCCGGTGAAGCTGGCAGAGCGGCCGGCGGAGTCCACCAGGCCGATCTGCCGCACGGTGCTGGCGGCGTCATCCGCGATCACGGTGGCGAGGGCATTGGGTGCGGTGTCGCCAGCGCGCAGGCGGTCGAGGGCGGCGATGGCGAGATAGGGGTTCACCCAGGCCTGGGTGGACGCTGCGCCGAGGTCTGACACGACGTAGGGGCAGATGGCGCCAACCGCTGGCACGGCGGTGGTCACGGCGACGCCGAGCGCGCCAGTGCGGGAGCAGCGCGCGACGATGGAGAAGGTGTTGAGCTGAACCGGCGCTCCGGCGCTCGACTTAGACCGAAAGATACTCTGCAACTTGCGCCTCCGCACCGGCTGCTCCGGCCGCCCCCTCGGCCACGATCTCGCCGCGGGCCAGGACGGCGTAGCGGTCGGCGAGGGAGAGGGCAAAACGGACGTTCTGTTCTACCAGCAGGATCGCGGTGCCGCCGGCCTGTTTTTCCGCCCGTAGCACGTCGGACAGGCGGAGGATGACTGAGGGCTGTAGTCCCTCGGTGATCTCGTCGATCAGCATCAGGCGGGGGCGGGCGAGCAGGGCGCGGCCGATGATGAGCATTTTCTGCTCTCCGCCCGACAGCGTCCCTGCCCGCTGGCGCCGGCGCTCGGCCAGGAACGGGAAGAAGCCAGCGATGCGCTCCAACCCCGCGGCAAATGCGATGGCGCGGGGCAGGCCAACGCGGAGGTTCTCCTCCACCGTTAGGTCCTGGAAGATCGCCTGATCCTGCGGGCTGTAAGCAAGGCCGCGAGAGGCGAGGAGGTGAGGGATATGGCGCAGTTTGTCGTCCGCGAACAGGCGGATGGCGCCGGCGCGGGCGGGCAGGAAGCCCATGATGGCTTTTAGCAACGTGCTCTTGCCCATGCCGTTCTTGCCGAGCACGGCCAGCACCTCGCCCGTCGCGACATGAAAGCGAGACATCCCGCAGCACCATCGCCTCGCCATAGCCGGCAACCAGGCCGTTGACCTCCAACGCGCCTCATGCCGCCGTCGCCACCGCATGGGGCTCGCCAGTGTAGATGGTGCGGACGAGCTCGGACCCGGTCACCTCCTCCACGGTCCCGTCGAGCACGATGCGGCCCTGGTGCAGCACGACGATGCGCGAGCTGATCTCACGCACGAACTCGAGGTCGTGCTCCACCAGCAGGATGCACAGGCCGTGATCCCGCACCAATGTCGTCAGAATGGTGCCGATCAGTGTGCGCTCGGCTTTGGTGAGGCCGGCGGTCGGCTCGTCCAGCAGCAGCACGCGCGGTTCCATCGCCAGCACCATGGCGAGTTCGAGCGCCTGTTTGGCGCCATGGGAGAGATGCTTGACCGTGGTGCCGAGCTGGTCGGCCAGGCCGGTGGCAATCACCACCTGCATCGCCGCCGCCGGAAGCTGCACTGCGTCGGCCCGTGTGACAGCAGGAGAGCGCTTCGTGCCCGGCGCGGGCGATCCGCAGCGACTGCGCCACGCTGAGCGTGTCAAAGACATTCGGCGTCTGGAACTTGCGGCCGAGGCCCAGTCGCACGCAGGCCTCCGGCGAGCCGCGCCCGATCGCCACGCCGCCGATCGCAACACTGCCCGCCGCTTCGCTCGAGCCCATCACTGATACAGCGGATGAGCGTGGTCTTGCCCGCGCCGTTCGGGCCGACCAGGCTGACCAGTTCGCCGGCATGGGCGGTGAAGCTGATGTCCTCGAGCACGTGCAGGCTGCCGTAGCTGCGCGCAACACGCTCCGCGCTGATTGCCGGGGCGTCACCGGCGCCGCCGACGTTCGGATCGGGGGTCTGCACCAGGCGGGGCACGCGTTCGGCGCGGCGGCCTACCCGCCGGCAGCAGGCGCATGAGGGCCGGCCCAAGGCCTTGCGGCATCAGCGACGATCACCACAATAAAGACGAGGCCGACGATGAGCTGCCAGATGAAGGGAAGCTCGCCGCTGAGATAGGCGCTGGTGAAGTCGATCAGCACGGCGGCCATAGCCGGGCCAAGCAGCGTGCCGCGGCCGCCGAGGGCGACCCAGATGACGAGTTCGGTGCCGAACTGGAAGTTGCCGAGATCGGGGGCGATCACGTCGTTATAGGCTGCATAGGCGAAGCCGGCCAACGCGGCGACGATGGCCGAGCCCGCCAGCAGTGCCGTCTTCACGCGCGCTGTGCCGATCCCGCAATAGCGGCAGCGTTGCTCGTTCTCGCGGATTGCTACCAGCAATCGACCGAAATCGCTGCGGACGAAGATCCAGCCGAGCACCGTCACGACGACCAGGGCCAGCGCCGGCGATGCGGAACCAGGCGGGCATTGAAAGGTCAAAGGTGTCGAAGCCGGACAGGCCGCTGCTCGATCCCGTCCAATTGCCGCCGGAATAGATGAGCTGCACGAAGATCACGCGATTGGACGAGCGTGATCACCGAAATGTAGAGCGGAGAGACGCGTGGGCCGAAGGCGAGCCAGGCGACCAGTGTCGCGACGGCGGCGGCGGCCAGCGGCCCGACCAGGAAGGCACCGAGGACGATCGGCGTCGTGAAGTCGTAGGTCGTTACGGCCAGCCCGCAGCGCGTAGGCGCCGATGCCAAAGAACACCGCCTGCCCGAAGGATAAGGATGCCAGTGTAGCCCCAGAGGATATCGACGGTGACGGCGATACTGCCGTAAAGGAAGGAGCGAATCAGGATGTTGACTGAATAGTCGTCGAGCACCGAACGGACCGAGGCAGATGATTACTGCCGCCGCAGCGACGGCGGCCGCCAGGACGCCCAGATCCGCCGGCACGCTGACGCTGGGAAGGCAGTGTCAGGCACGGGCAAACCCCGAGGGACGGATGCGTAGCAGCACGGCGGCCAGCACGACGATGGTGAGCGTGCCCAGCACGGGGCTGGCGTAGGTGCTGACCACCACTTGCGCGCCGCCTAGCACGAGGCAGGAAAGGCCAAGGCTGAAGAGCGACGTGCCGGAGACCATCACCAGCATGAACGCGTTCAGCAGCCAGGGCACGCCCATCAGCGGGTCGATGCTGAGCAGCGGCGTGATCAGCGCGCCGGCCATCGCCGCCAGCCCGGCGCCGATGCTGAAGGTCGACGAACCGCACCATGGCGCTGTTGATGCCGAGCGCACTGCGCCAGCGTCTCGTTCATGATCACGGCCCGCGCGGACAGGCCGAGCCGCGTGCCCTGCAGGATCGCCACCATGGCGCCGCCGAGTGACGGCGGCGACCGCCAGCATCAGCAGCCGATACAGCGAATAAGTGGTGCCGAGCAGCGCCACCGCGCCGTGATACCGGGCTCTGCACGAAGTTGGTGCCGCGCCCGAAGCCCAGCGTGATGAGCTGCACGACGACGATGCTGAGCCCCCAGGTCGCCGAGGATAGCATCGAGCGGGCGGCTGTAAAGCGGGCGAACGATGAGCCGCTCCACCACCGCCCCCAGCACCAGCCCGACGATCAGCGCGAGCGGCGCGGCGAGCCAGCGGGCTAAGCCCAAGCTGCGTCCGACCAAAGCCGCATAGCCACCAACGGTGAGGAAACCGCCATGGGCGAAATTGATGATCTTCAGCACGCCGAAGACGATCAGCAGCCCGGCGGCGACCACAAACAGGATGGCCGCCGTCGTCACCACGTCCAGGAACAGGACGACCAAGTTAGCTTCAGACTTCGGGGCACTGGTCGCCGGGATCGACGTTCGGGAAGGTCTTGATCACCTTCACGCTGCCATCCGCCTGCACCTGGCCGAGATACATCGTCAGTGGCGCATGGTGCTCCTTGTCCATATTGATCGGTCCGCGCGCGCCGTCGAAGGTGACCTGCGCCAGTGCGGGCAGCACCTTCGCCTCGTCGAAGCTGCCGGCCTTCTCGACTGCGGCCTTGTAGAGATAGATGCCGTCATATTCGGGCTCGGACAGGTCGTTCGGTGTCTTCATGTCGTTGCCGAACATCTTCTGCAGCCCGGCCATGAAGGCCTTGTTCTGCGGCGTGTCGATGCTGGTCAGGTAGGACTGCGCGATATAGACGCCGGTCGCATCCGCGCCGATCGACTTGGCCGTTCCCTCGTCGACGCCGAGATTGCCGAACAGCACGTTGACCCCGGAGGCGCGAAGCTGCTTGGTCAGCGTGACGTTGGGCGCGCCGCCGGCGGTGGAAGTGATCAGCGCGTCGGGCTTGTCATTGCGGATCTTGCTGATCACGGCCGTCCAGTCGGATGCGTCCATCGGCAGGTACTCCTCGTCGAGCACCTTGCCGCCCTTGGACTCGATGTATTTGCGCGTGAACTCGAGCATGCCGCGGCCAAAGGCGTAGTCGCTGCCGGCTAGGAAGAAGGTCTTCGCGCCCTTCTCCGCCATGAAGTAGTCGACGATGGACGCGACCTGCTGATCCGGCACCCAGGCATCGACGTAGAGGTAGGGGCTGCAGGAGCGGCCTTCGTAATACGAGGTATAGATGAACGGCGTCTTGCCCCGCGCCACCACCGGCAGCCCGGCGTTGCGCGCGGCGCTGGTTTCCATGGTGATGATCGCGCTCACTTTCTGCTGAAAGATGAGCGAATTGTAGGCGTCCACCGCGCCGTCGGCTCCGCTGCGGTCATCGGCGACCGCCAGCTCCACCATGCGGCCGAGGATGCCGCCTTTGGCGTTGATCTCGGCCGCGGCGAGCTGGGCCGCCTGGACCACCGAGGGGGCGACGACGCTGTTCGCGCCCGACAGGCCCACGGGGATGCCGATCTTCACTGGCGGCTCGGCCGCACGGCCGGGCGAGGTAACGGCCACCAGGGCAACGGTCAGCGCAGCTAGAGTATCGATCCGGGTCATCCTGTTTCCTCATCCGTTTGTGCAGTCGCGTGCGATGTATGCAAGCCTCGAGCCAAATGCCTTTACGGTGGGCCCGTTTTACCGTGCGGGCCAGCCAGCAAACAGCGGTTGCGTTGTTCCTCCCCGATTTTGACGCAGTCGCGTTGCCGGTCCAGGGGTAGTATCGCGCAGGAAACTCGAGGTCGGAAGCGGCGGAGGAAAGATACACGAGACGATCGATATGGAAGCAGGTGGGCAGGCCGCCCCGCTGGAGTGCCGGTCGAGGCCATTGCGGCATCGGCTCGGTGCTGGCGGCGCCGGTGACTTGGTCAATGAGATTTTTCGTCCGGCGGACATTGGATCTGGACTGGCCGCGGTTGGTATCCGGTCTTGTCGTGCTGATCCTGGCGAAGGAAGCGCCCCCGGGGCGTTCGCCGCAACGGGGGTGTTGTGGCGTGAGGTGAGTGCAAGCCGTGCCGGGTCACGACTACTCCCGGTTGGTGCGGTTACGTGAGGTGGCGCGCGTGGTTGCCACCATCGCCCGGAGGTCTCGATGATGGTCACGCGGCCGGCGCAGCAGGGACACAAGGTGGAAGCCAATCGGACGGCACCGCTTGGGGAAACGCGATCCTTGGCTCGATCCGCGTCGCAGTCAGCGAACCGCCTCGATCCCTGCCGTCATCTGCTACCCAAGATGTTTACCCCAGCGGAAACCGGGGAGGGCCGTGGATTGTCTAAATCGCTGATTTCATTGGTGAGCCCGGTGGGAGTCGAACCCACGGCCCCAAGATTAAAAGTCTCGTGCTCTACCAACTGAGCTACGGGCTCGCCGGCGCGCTTTGAACGCCATGCGCGCCTGGGGGTCAAGCGCTCCCGAGCTGAATTCGTATGCCCGCTCGAACCAACCGCCGCTCAAGTGGCCTCGAGGTCCAGGAGAATACTGCGGCGGTCACCCAGTCCCCTCAGCCGGCGGGGAGGAGATGGTCCGTCGATGAGTTCGAGCTTTCAACGCAATTCGACCAACAATGGCACGTGGTCCGAGGGCTGTGGCTGATCGCGTTCCCGCTTGTCCGGATCAGCAGAAGTCAGGCGCTCCGCCAACGTCGGCGAGAGCAAGGCGTGATCGATACGCAATCCGAGGTCGCGCTGCCAAGCTCCTGCCTGGTAGTCCCAGAACGTATAAGCCGGGCCGTGCGGATGGATTGCGCGAACCGCGTCAGTCAACCCCATCCAGATCAACCGGCGATACCGAGCGCGAGTTTCCGGGCGGACCAGAGCGTCGGTCGCTGGGAGGGCGCCCGGGGCGAAGTCCTCGTCCGTCGGACAGACGTTGAAGTCGCCGGTGATGAGCAGCGGGCGGTCGTTGTCCAGGAGGCTTTCTGCGCGGTCAGCCAGGCGGTCCATCCAAGCCAATTTGTACGCAAATCCCTCATCGCCGCGGGAGTTGCCATTGGGGAGGTAGATGCCGATTAGGATCACGCCCTCAACCTCGATTTCGATATAGCGTGCCTGGGCGTCGTCTTGTGGCAAACCGGGCAGCGCCCGGTGCAGCAGTGTAAATGGCACGCGCGCCAGCACGGCAACGCCGTTGTAAGATTTCTGCCCAACCGCCTCGGTCGTGTAGCCAAGGCCGTGGAAGGACAGTGAGGGAAAGGATGCTGCCTCGCATTTGATCTCCTGCAGGAACAGGATGTCGGGCTGATTCTTTTCCAACCAGCGCTGAACGTGGGTTTCGCGCTGGCGAATTGAGTTGACGTTCCAACTGGCGATCTTCACGAGGGGTGCTTAAGCAATGGAGCCGGGGATTTTCTCATTTTGATTCCGGTATACATCCGAGTGCTCGTCCACTAGTGGGTTCCAGGCAGCGGACGATCCAGCCTTGACGGCCGCCCCGCCGCGGATATTTCCGAAACATTTGAGGGAACCGTCCTCAATACATTGATATCACTGGTGGAGCCGAGGGGAATCGAACCCCTGACCTCCTGAATGCCATTCAGGCGCTCTCCCAACTGAGCTACGGCCCCGACCGATGAGGCAGGCGTATAGCCACCCTCTCCACCTGTATCAAGGGCAAGCGCAGCAAGCGCACGGAACCTAGGACGATTTCCCCCTCAACGCGCGGATCGGTGCTTGCCCGCTTCGAAGCGATCAATTTACCTCCGGCCTACCGCAACCGCGGGAGCAGGCCGGGTTGGACCAGTTTATTCCCTACTTTGAAGGGATTGGGGGGTCCGCGTACCGGTCATGCCGGTCTGCCCGAACTGCTGGTGATCACCCTGCGCGACCGCTACCTTGCCCGGCTCGTGGCGCTGTTCTGAAATGCGATTGCTAAGGGGGCGCTTCGCTTGCCGCCTCGCCATTTTATTGCGATAGAATAGATGTGGCGCTAAGCGCTCAATTGGGGGGAGGCGGATTGCTTCGGGCAGACCGAGCGTGGGGTGTCGCGCCAAAGGGCGGAGCTTCAGTGCGTGCCGGGCTCGCCGCGTCCGGTGTCGCGCATGTGCTGTTGGGCGTAGCTTTGTCGGCGGTGGTCTGGTCAGCGGCGCCTGACGAACCCGCCCTGCAGACGGTGTCGATGGTTTTCGAGGCGCCAACGGACCCACAAGCCACGGCTGCCACGCAACCCATGCCAGCGGCGGCCGAACCAGTTGAGCCGGAGCCGCCTCAAGCGGAGCCAGCCGTCACCTCGTTGCCTGATCCCGTGGAGGCGGCGCCGCCCATGCCTGCACAGGAACCCCCGTCTCCCTCGCCGCCCGAAGCGGAGGCGGAGTCTGTTATACCTGCACCGGAGCCACCGCCTCCCCCGCCGCCCGTGGTGGAGGCTCCGCCCATACCTCCGCCTCCGGTGCCACAAGCGAAGCCGCCACCTAGCCAAGTTCCCGCTCGGCCCAGGATCGCAAAGCCGCTATTGCCGCATCCAAGATCAAGCGCCGCTCTGCCCGCCGAGCCGGTTCCGTCAGCGCCCGGTCCCCTCGCGGACGCATCCCCGCAGCAGGCTACCCCTTCGGAAGCGCCTCTATCCCCCGGCTGGAACAGCCTCTTTTCGGCTTGGCTGGCGGCGCGGAAGACCTACCCGGAGGCTGCTCGAAGGCACGGCGAGCAGGGGAGCGTGACATTGCGCTTCAAAGTGGCAGTCGACGGGAGGGTGCTGGACGTCGCACTAGTGACAGGTAGTGGCAGCCCGGTGCTGGATGAGGCCGCCGAGGCGTTGTTGCACAACGCCACGCTGCCGGCACCGCATACCGAGATCAGCCGGACCGTGCGCTTGCGCTATCGGCTCGACGATTAGATTACCCCAGAAACTTCTCTGTCCAGCTCTTGTAGTCGCCTTCCCGAGTGACGCGCGCCATCATCTCCGAGGATGCGATTCCACCGAGGGCCGATGGTTTCGTGCCGTCCCGCAGGGCCTTCAATGTATCATAAATCGCCTTCACCGCCGCGGAGAACGGCTGATGACCTTGCAGCGCGATCCGGACGCCGCGGCTGGCCAAGTAATCCTTGTCCTGCAAGTTGCCTGAGATGCCGCCGAGCATCAGCGGGATTTTTATCGCTTCCGCGATCGCATCCAGGTCATGCCGGGTCAGACCGCCGGCGATGAACAGCGCGTCCACGCCCGCTGCCTCATAAGCCTTCAGGCGCTTTATCCCGTCCACCAGGCCGATGATCGACGGCGAACTTGTCCGGCCGATGATCGTCAGGGATTTGTCCTCCCGCGCGGCGAGGGCGGCGCGCATTTTTCCGACACCTTCCTCGAGGGATATCACCATCGGCTTCTTCTCGCCGAACGTACGGGGCAACAGCGTGTCCTCGACCATGAGCGCCGCTACGCCCGCGGTTTCCAGTTCCTGCACCGTTCGCATCACGTTCAGAGCGTTGCCGTATCCGTGGTCGGCATCGACCATCAGCGGCAGCTTGCCGGCGCGGTTGATGCGGTAGGCCTGCGCGGCGAATTCAGTGAGCGTCAGCAAGATCAGGTCCGGAGCGCCAAGCACGGTGAAGGAGGCGATGGAGCCCGCGAACATGCCGACCTCAAAGTCGAGTTCCTCGGCGATGCGCGCCGAAATCGCGTCATGAACCGAAGCGGGGTGGATGCAGGCGGTGCCGGCGATGGTCTGGCGGTAGCGCTCGCGGCGATCGGTCCAGTGCATGGTTCCCCCGGTTTCGATATTCGCCGCATGGTAAGGGCGTTGAGAGCGTTGGGGAAGGTCGACTGAGGTGCCAAGTAGATCTTGATCGCATTGATCGGCTAGCGTTTCGTTAACCAAGCTGACGAAACACAAAGGGGGACGCGCCCAGCCTGTAAATCGCGCGATCCCGATTGGGACGCCCAAACCGTTCCCAGCCTATACCGGTCAGGCTGAAAACGGTCTGCCGTGCAGCCGGCCAATTCCGACCGGCGGGTTATGTAACTCAGGCCGGCACGTGACGGAGAGTGGGCTCGCGGACGGACGGCGGGCCGATCGGCAGCAGGACACGACCATGGGTTTCGTTGATGAGTTCCGCAGCCGCCAGGTAAGCCGCCACTATCGCGGTAGCCAATCCTGTATAACCCCCGACCACGCGCAGCCATGGCATTGCGAACAAGTCCGCGGCGCCGAGAAGGTAGAAGGTGACCCAAAGTGCCAGGAACAATATCTGCAGCGTCCGGTTGAGCGCCAGGGTTGCGACCCACAGGCCGACCGAGAACGAGCCCCACATCAGCAGCCACCAGCCGACGAAACCTGACGGCACGGTGGTGGCGTAGAACTGGACAAACAGGGCGAAGCTCCACCAGAACGCGCCGTAGGAACAGAAGGCGACGAAGCCGAAGGTGTTCCCGCGCGGCATCTCCATCAAGCCGGCCGCGAACTGGGCGATGCCGCCGAAGGCGAAGGCGCTGACCAGAACCAGGGGCACGCTGGCGCCGGTAAACCAGCCTGCATTCACCATACTCAGCATCCAGGTAGTCAGGGCGAAGCCGCTGAGCCCGAGCGGCGCCGGATTGGCGTATTTCATGATTATTCTCCTCCAGGTAGCCGGGACATCCCGGAGCGGCCTGCCGAGGCCTCCCGAGTGGTCTAGCCGGCTTGCGCGTCGCGGTTGCGGCCACGCTCGGCTATGCCCGCAGCCTCCGGCATACAGACGAGGCCATCATTGACTTCGATCAACCTAGTATCGGGAATCTTCGGACCTGTCATGACGACATCGGCATCCCGCCCGTGCTGGTGCCCTACGCCGCCACGTTCTCAAACCTCGACGTGCACGAGAATCGTCGTCCCGTTTAAATGCTGTGCTTGATCGGCACCCAAATCTCGAAGCCGCCCGTTCCGGTTCGCGCATCGAACCGATCATCGTAGCGCTCCAACACTGGCGCGTCCGCCGGCACATGGCCCGAACCGGGCAGCCAATCATTGAAAATCGCCATAAACGTGCCGCGCACCATGGAGACATGGTCGGTGTGACTGAACACGGCATAATGCTGTGGGGCTACCCGCAGTCGAGCGAAATCCTTCGGCGTGGAGTCGAAACCCACTACTTCCACGCCGCCATATAATCAAAGCCGGTGTCGTCAGTATTGTAACAAATACCGTAGGCAACCCCGCCCACCTGGCCGGGCACATGACCCAGATGCTCGCCGAACCGTTGCCACAGGCCCGGCAGAGCCGCGAGGTTATCGAACGCAAACCGCTCGCCCAGGCCGGCGACCAGGAAAGCCTTGCCATTTTCCATCCGGGGCGGTTGCAGTGTCGTCTTCGGTGTTTCGTCCATTTCGAAGAACTCCATCAATACAAGATTATCGACAGTTGCGCTGGCACGGACCATCTCCGGAGTCACACCGAATTGGTCCCGAAACGCGCGGGTGAAAGCCTCATGCGAGCCGTAGCCGACATCGAGCGCGACGTTCAGTATATCCGGCGCGCCGCCGGCAAGTGCGCGGGCAGCCTCGGTCAGCCGCCGCCCGCGGACATAACGCATCACCGGATAACCGGTCGTCATGCCAAACGCGCGAACCATGTGGAAACGAGACACGCCGGCGATCTCCGAAATCTCCGCCAGTGTCACCTCGCCGGTGAAGTGACTTTCGATGAACCACAACGCCTTCGCCACCGGGTTCATGGACGTCTCCTGCCTCAAGCATCGCCACTCAGCATTTACTGGCATGGCGAGCAGCCCGCTTGATCGGCCTTGCGGCTTAGAGTTAGGGCGGCTCGTCGGGGCAGGTTGAGCCTATCGGGCGCCAGAGCGCGGCATTCGATGTCAGCCCGCCAGCGCGCCGGCGACCGCGCCGCTCATGCAGGTAGCCAGCGTCCCTGACAGAATCGTCCTCAGTCCCAGCGCCACGATCTCTGCCCGTCGCGCCGGGACCATCGCGCCCATTCCGCCAATCATGATCCCCAGGCTGCCGAAATTGGCAAAGCCGCACAGCGCGTAGGTCAGGATCACGCGGCTGCGCGGCGAGAAGGTTTCCGGGGGCAATTGGGAGAAATTCAGGTAGGCGACGAACTCGTTCAACACCGTCTTCGTCGCCATCAGCGTCGACGCTGTGCCGGTCTCCGCCCACGGCACGCCGATGAGCCACATAACTGGGCGGAAGGGCAAGGCGAACAGACGTTGCAGCGTGACCGCCGTGCCGTCCCAGTCTGGCAGCAGCCCGAGGGCCATGTTCGCCAGCGTGACCAGCGCCACCGTCACCAGCAACATCGCGACGATCGCCGCGAAGATCGGGAGGCCGTCCATTGTTCCCTTGACCACAGCGTCCAGGCTGCTGTGCGGAGGGTTTTCGATCACGAGTTGCCCCCCTTGGCGATCGGAGCCATCGAACGGCACCATCAGGGCGGCGACCGCCAGCCCAGCGGGCGTGCTTATGATCGAGGCGATCAGGATGTTTCCCAACGCGTTCGGAACAACGGGTGCCAGGAACGACGCGTAGATCACCATCACCGTGCCCGCAACTCCCGCCATCCCGCACGTCATCAGGGCAAAAAGTTCACCTCGCTGCATACGGGCAAGGTAGGGGCGCACCAGCAGAGGCGCCTCTACCATGCCGACGAACACATGCACGGCTGCCCCCAGCGCCAGCGGGCCACTGATGCCCATCGACCCCCGTAACAACCAGGCAAACGCCGCCGTGACGCGCTGCAAGATGCCCCAGTAGAACAGCAGCGACGCCAACGCGCTGATCGTCAGCACCAGCGGCAGCGCCTGGAACGCCAGGATGAAGCTGGCTCCGGGATGGGTTTCCGCGAACGCCGGCGCCCCGCCGCCGAGATACCCGAACACGAACTGCGTCCCGGTC
Organism: uncultured Alphaproteobacteria bacterium; assembly: GCA_963778125.1. GTDB lineage: Bacteria > Pseudomonadota > Alphaproteobacteria > Acetobacterales > Acetobacteraceae > Rhodopila. Next base: position 49,390 of record CAVZTH010000051.1, read on the forward strand.
AGTGTCGCCGCCTGCAGCGCATTTGCCGCATCATTGAGCCAAAACATCGCCCGGTTGGTTCCAGGCACGCCGATCAACAGCAGCGCGAAGGCGATCTGCAACCCGACGCCGCCGACCACGGTGCGCCAGGAAATCCGGCGGCGGTCCTCGCCGACCAGGTACGCCAGCAGCAGTAGGCATCCGAGCCCGGTCGCGGCGTGAAGCACCGCGCTCAGCCTTTGGGCTTTTGGTTCAACAGATAGTAGAGTGGGGACACACCCACTTCGATCATATCAACCTCCACCATCGTCAACCCCCTGATCGCCGGTGCGGCGCCACCGTATCGCCAAACATATCGGTAGGCGAGCAACGGAACTATGCGATCTTGATCACGCAGAGGCGGCGGATTATGTGCCCAGGAAAGGGAGATCGTCGTCGATCGCCCGGAGGGCCCGTTCTGGCTCAAATTGGCGGGTCCCGAACTACTTCAGAAGCGCTACCAGACGACCTTTGAGGGATCTCCCTGATAAAGGGATCGGATGAAAGCAATGATTTTCCAGATTTGATCTTGCGACAGTGTGTCCTTCCAGGGCGCCATGTTGGTCCCTTCTCGGCCATTACTAATCGTGCGGAACAACGTCGCGTCGGTTGGCTTGTAGATCCATCGGTTTCCGGCTCCGGTGAGATTCGGACCCATCCCGCCCTCGGCATGGTGGCCGTGGCAGGCGTAGCAGCCGGTGTCGAGAAAGAGTTGATGCCCTTCCTCGATCGCCTTTGCATCGCCCGTGTAGGGGTTCTTTAGCGGCTCGTCGGCCGAGACGGCCGGGATTGCCGTGAGAGAGGCGATGATGGGGAACGCCACAAGCCAGCGCACTCGGGGTGACAGAATTCCCTGAGAGCTCATGGCTATCTTTCCTCCGTGATCAACGAGGAGGCCGAACGGCCCCCTCGTTCCGTCTGCATCATAAATAAAGCTATCAATCCTCGAACAGCCCGAACACGAAGACCGTGCTGCCTTTACGGCTATCCTTCAATTGCGGGGCACCGCCGCCATCGCGGCCGACCGTCGCCCAACCGACCCAGCCGCCGAAGCCCGAGGGAACCGCGACATATTGCTTACCGTCAACAACGAACGTGCTTGGGCTGCCGACAATGCCCGAACCGGTCTGATACGACCACAGATCCTTGCCGGTGGCGGTATCATAGGCCTTGAACTCCCCCTCCGGCGTGCCAGTGAACGTCAACCCGCTCGCCGTCGTCATGACGCCGCCCATGAACGGCGATGGAGCTTCAACCGTCCACGCTTTCTTGCCGGTTGTCGCATCGAAGGCGACAAGTTGGCCGTGGCCCTTGTTCCATCCAAGCCGCTCGACGCCCCACCGTGTATGACCGTCAACCTCTTTCTCCGGCGCAGTCAGAATATCGGTGCAGATCTCGCGGCTTGGTACCACGACGATCTTACGCTGAGGGTCGTAGCTCATTGGGTTCCACCACTTGCCGCCCTCCGAGGCGGGGCAGATGTCCTTCGACTCTTTGCCGTAGCGGGGAAACTTCTCCTCGTTGACGATCGGGCGTCCGTCTTCGGTAAAGCCGGTCATCCAGTTGATCTGCGAGATCGGAGATCCATAGACGAATCGGCCGTTCGTCCGGTCGATCGCGTACAGGAAGCCATTGCGATCGCCATGCAGCCACAGTTTCTTGTTGTCGATGTCGGCCAGAATAACTTCGTTCACGCCATCGAAGTCCCAAACATCATGCGGCGTGTACTGGAAGTAGTATTTCATCGCCCCAGTATCAGGATCCAGCGCCAGCGTGGAGTTGCTGTAGAGGTTGTCGCCTGGCCGAGGAACACCGTCCCAGTCCGGATTAGGATTGCCGGTGCCCCAGAACAGCGTGTCGAGTTTCGGATCGTAGGAGCCGGTGATCCAGGTTGAGGCGCCGCCGTGCATTGCGGCGTCCGTGCTGCCCCAGGTATCGGCGCCCTTTTCGCCTTCGCCAGGGATCGTGTAGTGGCGCCACACTTCCTTGCCAGTTTCGGCATCCAGCGCCTCCACCCACAGCCGGGTGGGATATTCGGCACCGGAAAGCCCAACGATAATTTTGCCCTTTACCGCCAGGGGCGCAACGGTCATCGTCTGGCCCATCTTCCAGTCGCCGACCGTCGTATCCCATGCCACTTCGCCGGTTGCGGCATTAAGTGCAACAACATGCGCGTCGTTGGTGGTGAAGTAGACCTTGTCGCCATACAGCGCCGCTCCCTTGTTGCCGGCGTCGCAGCACATCTTGCGGACGGTACCTTCCTCGACTGGATGCACGTATCCCCAGATCTGCCGCCCGGTGTGGGCGTCGACAGCGTAGATGCGGCTGTGTGCGGCGGTGAGATACATCATGCCGTCATTGACCAGCGGCGTTGTCTGTTGAGCATCGAGTGTGCCGAGCGAGAACGACCATTTCGGCACGAGGCGTTTCACATTGGCCGGCGTGATCTGCGCCAGCGGGCTGAACCGCGTGCTGCCGTAATCGCGGCCGGCGGTTATCCAGTTATCGCTGTCGCTCGCCGCGCTCAGCAGAGCTCTGATCCGTCACGGGAGCGGCCGATGTGGCCGGTGCGATTGCTGCGAGCGCAATATTTGCCGCTACAATTGCGACCGTCCAATTTCTACTTATTTCGCGGTCTTGGAATGGCGTTGACATGGTTTCACCCTGTTCTATCGCAACGACGGAAAAGCTGCTGGCGGAAGGTTCGGTTAGAAGGCTGCCTGGCACCGACCTTCTACGATGCCCGCCCCTTCCAGATCGCAGGATTGCGAATTTCAAGCGCGGTCGCAACCGCTTGCTTGCACGTGGAATTGGCAATGATTTCCTTGATCGGCATGCGTGTAGACGATCTGTTCAGGCGGATTGTAGTGCGGAATTTATATACGGCGGTCTGGACGGGTAGTTGACCGCTATTTGGTCCGATGTTCAAACGGTCACTCGCAATAGAGAGAAAGATGATGATTTTGAGGTGGATAGAGCACGATCAAATGTCCAGCCTCGATCGGGTGCGGCAAAAATCCTTACGCCAAGTGAACGTCGCTCGCTCGCGGTCGCCGGGAAATCGGTCACTCGCTCGGCTCAGCTAAGCGAGATCTCGGTTTCGACCATCACTATCGCGCGACGAAGCTGAGAATGCGGAGTGTTTTCAAAAGCACCGCACTCCATGGCCGGAGCCCGACGCTTGTAGATAATTCGCCAGACCTTTCAGCCCGATAGTGCGCGCTGAAAATGGTCTGGCGTTAGCCGCTATCGCTCAAGCTTAGCGCGATCACGCTATCTAGCGGCTCAGAATTTTGAAACTCGCGTTTCCTTCGCGGTGATGAACTCCAGCAGTGCCGGTTTGCCGGCCTGGGTCTGTTCGATGCCGCGCTGGATCGCCGCCTTGATATCGCCCGGCTGCGTCACCCGTTCGCCATACCCGCCGAAGGCTCGGGCCATCGCGGCGTAGTCGCCGGAAATGTCGGTGGACCGATACTTCTCGGTCGAGATCGGCATCACCTTCAGTTCGATCGCCATGGAGAAATTGTTCAGCAGGATCGACAGGATGGGGATCCGCTCGCGCACCGCGGTTTCGAAGTCCATGCCGGTGAAGCCGATCGCCGCGTCGCCCCACAGGTTGATGCAAAGCTTGTCCGGCTTAGCCAGCTTGGCGCCCATCGCCAGGCCCAGGCCCATGCCCAACTGGGTGGTCTTGCCCCAGCCGATATAGGACAGCGGTTCGGTAGAGACCCAGAACGGCGAGATCTGGTCGCGCGGGCTGCCGGCGTCGTGGGTGATGATGGTGTTCTTCACGTCCACCGTGTTCATCAGCTCCCAGATCACCCGATAGGGGCTGAGCGGCGATTCGTTGGAGTGCAGTCGCGGGCTCCATTCCGCCATCCACTCCTCGCGCACCGCGGTGATCTCCTTCACCACGGCGGATGGGTCGCGGTTGGACTTGATGGTCTGCCGCAGTTCGCCGATCAGCGCCGCCAGCGTCAGCTTGGCGTCGCCGACCAGGCCGACCGCGCTGACCACATCCTTGTTGAGGTGGTTGGGATCGAGCGTGGCGTGGATGAACGTCTTTCCCTTGGGGAACTTGATGCCGAAATTCGTCTCGGTGAACGAGCAGCCGATGCCGATGATCAGGTCGGCGTTCTGCACGAAGTGATGCACCGGCTTGGGCACCGCGTTGCCGCCGGAACCCAGCGACAGCGGATGGTTTTCCGGGAAGGAGCTCTTGCCGCCGAGGCTGGTGGTGACCGGTGCGCCCAGCAGTTCGGCGAATTCGCGCAGTTCCGCCCACGCCTCGGCCCATTGGACGCCGGTGCCGGCGTAGATCACCGGCCGCTTCGCAGCCAGGATCGCCGCCGCCGCCTTGCGGACATCGACCGGGTCGGGGCCGTATTTCGCGACGCCGACCGGCGTGTAGTCGAGGTCGCCGATTTCCTCATTCCAGATATCCGTGGGGATTTCGACGATCGCCGGGCCACTGCGGCCGTTGCGGATGGCGCTGAAGGCGCGGCGCATGATGTTCGGCAACTCGGCCGGAAGGATCACCGGCTCGGCCAACTTCGACACGCCGCGCATCTCGCGCACGGCGTTGTAGTTCGGGTCGATATGGGCGATGCGGCGGGGATAGCCCTGCGGGATCACCAGCATCGGCACCGACTCTGAGTAGGCCTGCGCGACGCCGCCATAGGCGTTCTCGGTCCCCGGCCCGTGCTGCATGCAGAACGCGCCGATCTTGCGGCCGGAGGTCACGCGGGAGATCGCGTCCGCCATGTGCAGGCCGATGCGCTCCTGCCGCACGATGACCGGGCGGATATCGGCCGCGGCGGCGAATTCCAGCAGATGGTTGACGGGATAGCCGCAGAGGATCTCGATCCCCTCGCGTTTCATGATCTCCGCGACAGCCTGACCGACCTTCATTCGTCCATCCCCTTAGTCGTGGTTGGTTGATGCGTTGGGCAGCGGGCCTTAGTTCACCGCCCAGGGTTCGCAACGGTACGACCACAGCCGAAGCGTCTGGCAACTTCCGCCCCACCGCCGTTCCGCCACCACATCTCGAGTTACCACCGTGCTATCGTGTCGTGGTCATCGAACAGCAATACTATCTGTTGCGCCCGCCTCGCCGTCTCACCACAATGAGTGGGAGGAGAGCGTCCCGACGATTCGGTGCTGCACAGGCTTCTCCGTAGAGGAATAGGACAACGATGGACGGGATAACCCGCGCGCCCGACGAACATCCGATCCGGTTTGACCTGCTGACCGAGAATCCCGTCTACAAGCCGTTCCGCTACCCGTGGGCATATGAGGCGTGGCTGACCCAGCAGCGCGTCCATTGGCTGCCGGAGGAAGTGCCACTGGCGGACGACGTCAAGGACTGGCACCGCAACCTGACGGACGGCGAGCGCAACCTGCTCACCCAGATTTTCCGCTTTTTCACCCAGGCCGATGTCGAGGTGAACAACTGCTACATGAAGCACTACAGCCAGGTGTTCAAACCCACCGAGGTGCTGATGATGCTCTCCGCGTTCTCAAATATCGAGACGATTCACATCGCCGCCTACAGCCATTTGCTCGACACCATCGGGATGCCGGAGATCGAGTACACCGCCTTCCTCAAATACAAGGAGATGAAGGACAAGTACGACTATATGCAGGGCTTCAGCGTCGACTTCCGGTTCGAGATCGCCAAGACGCTCGCCGCGTTCGGCGCCTTCACCGAAGGCCTGCAGCTTTTCGCGTCGTTCGCGATCCTGCTGAATTTTCCCCGATCAGGCAAAATGAAGGGCATGGGCCAGATCGTCACTTGGTCGGTGCGCGACGAAAGCCTGCACTGCGCGTCGATCATCAAGCTGTTCCGCACCTTCATCCAGGAAAATCCCGATTTCTGGACCGAGGATCTGCGACGGGAGATCTATCTCACCTGCGCGACCATCGTCTCGCATGAGGACGCGTTCATCGAGCTGGCCTTCGAGCAAGGTCCGGTGGACGGCCTGACGCCGCGCGAGGTGAAGCAATACATCCGCTTCATCGCTGATCGCCGCCTGATCGAACTGGGGCTGAGCGAGTTGTTCCACGTCGCAAAAAACCCGCTGCCTTGGCTGGATGAGATGCTGAACGCTGTGGAGCACGCAAATTTCTTCGAAAACCGCGCCACCGAATACAGCAAGGCCTCCACCGCCGGCACCTGGGACGAGGCTTTTGGAAATTCTCCCTAGCCGCCGGATCGACCGGATTGCCGGTGGCCGGTTAGCGCTCTCCGCATGACCGTCGGCGAACAGATCCGCGGGAAACGGGGCTATCAAAGTGGCTATTGTAACGCGCGAGCCGTCTAAAATCGCTTAGTCTGATTTTTTGACGAATTTGACGGCGCGGTTGACGATTTTTTCACGGGCGAGATGTTTCAATGTGCATGACTTAGATCGTGCCGTTGGGGAATCAGGACGGTACCCGAGATTCGTGATGCTCGAACATGGAGGGTGCGTCTTTGCACCAGTTGGAGGCTTCGATGGTAAATACCATCATGTCAGGGGTGGCGGTGAGCCAGACTGAGGATGATACGAGCCGGGAAGCCGGCGTCGGCGGGACGCCTCGGTATAGCCGGCGCCTTTCGGACAAAATTCTGATTGCCTTTCATCACGCCTGCGACCAGGCGGATTTCGAGGTCGCTGAACAGCTTCTTCATATTCTGGAGATGATGTTGACACGTCGTCCATTGACTCCCGATGGAACAAGACGACGAAACATGGAGAGCCTTGTAGCGGCGCATGAGCGCCTATGGCACCTTCGCCATCCCAATATCGAGGATCTTTGAGCAGGCTTTCTCCGCGCGGATCGGGACGGAAACATATCAACCCTTTTCAGCCTCGAATGGGCTGCCTTAAGTCGGTCGGGAAGGATTGTTCGCGCTGGCGTTAAAGCGGGGTAGAGGTTAAGAAGGGTTTCCCCCGCCGTGTCGCACCTCGTGGCGATAAGAAACTCTCGACAGTGCTATCCTCATGACCATCCTCTCCGGCAACGCCCGCCTCGCCGGAATTACCGGTTGGCCGGTCGGCCATTCCCGCTCGCCGCGGTTGCACGGGTTCTGGCTCGAACGCCATGGCATCGATGGTGCCTATGTGCCGCTTCGGATCGAACCAGCGCACTTCCCCGCCGCCATCCGAGGCCTGATGCGGTCTGGCTTTGCCGGCGTTAACGTCACCATCCCGCACAAGGTCGCCGCGTTCTCGATATCCGACACCGTTGAAGACTCCGCCCGCCGCGCCGGGGCCGTCAACACGCTGGTGTTCGAGAATGGCCGCATCAAAGGAAGCAACACCGACGGTTGGGGCTTTCGTGGAGAATCTCCGCTCCAACGGCGTTAATCCGGCCGCCGGGCCGGCCTTGATCCTTGGCGCGGGCGGCTCGACCCGCGCCATCGCGGCGGCTCTGCTGGATCTCGGCGTCAATGTCACTATCGCCAACCGCACCCGGGCGCGCGCCGAACAACTTGCCGCCGAACTGCCGGGCCTCACTGTGATCGATTGGGACGCCCGCGGTATCGCCTTGCCCGACCACGCATTGCTGGTGAACACCACATCGCTTGGCATGGCTGGCCATGACGCGCTCGAAATCGACCTCAACCGCGCCGCGGATGGCCTAACCGTTGCCGACATCGTCTACGTGCCCCTGGAGACACCGCTTTTGGCCGCCGCGCGTGCGCGACAGATTCGTTGTGTCGATGGCCTCGGGATGCTGCTTTATCAGGCCGTCCCAGGCTTTCGCACGTGGTTCGGCGTCGATCCAACCGTGGACGACGCACTTCGCCGCTTCGTCGCCGCGGATCTGCTGGAAGGATGAAAATTATTGGGCTTACCGGCGGCATCGGCATGGGGAAGTCCACCGCCGCCGCCGCTTTTCGCCGCGCGCGCATTCCTGTGTTCGATGCGGATTTAGCGGTACATCGGATGCAGGCCAGGGGCGGCCGAGCGGTGAAAGTAATCGAGGCGGCGTTCCCCGGCACCACTCGCAACGGTGCGGTTGATCGCGCCGCGCTGCGCCAAGCGGTCCTCGGCAATCGTGAAGCCTTGACGCGCCTGGAGCATATTCTTCATCCGATGGTCGAAGCCGAGGAACGCGCTTTCGTCGACCGGGCGCGGCGTAGCGGGCGGCGCGCGGTGGTACTGGATATTCCCTTGCTCTTCGAAACCAAGGGCGACAAGCGGGTCGATACCGTGGTGGTGGTTTCCGCCCCGCGCGCGGTCCAGATTTACCGTGTCGGCCTGAGGCGACGCATGACCAAAGCCGACGTCGAGGCGGTCATCGCGCGCCAGATGCCCGATTCCGAAAAACGGCGGCGCGCCGCATCTGGTGGTGCAGACCGGGTTGTCGCGTAATCACACCTTGCGAATCCTGAACCGGTTCATCCACAACCTCCGTGCATGATCCGCGCAGTTCTTTTTGATACAGAAACAACAGGTCTCGACCCGCTAAACGGTGACCGCGTCATCGAGGTCGCGGCGTTGGAGTTGTTGAACGATCTGCCCACCGGCAAGCACTTTCACGCACTGATCGATCCGCAACGCGACGTCCCGTCCGAGGCCTCGCGCGTCCACGGCTTCACCAATGGCGACCTGGTGGGAAAGCCGCTGTTCGCCGAGGTCGCTCAGTCGCTCGCGGATTTTTTCGCTGACAGCAAGCTGATCGCGCATAACGCGCCGTTCGATTTCGGCTTCCTGGATATGGAGTTCGATCGAGCTGGCCTGCCTCCATTGGGCCGCGACCGCATGATCGACTCACTGGCACTGGCAAAAATCCGGTTTCCAGGCATGCCGAACAGCTTGGATGCACTGTGCCGGCGCTTCTCCATCGACCTGTCGGCCCGCACCACCCACAACGCCCTGCTCGACTGCAAACTGCTTGCCGAGGTCTACGTCGAACTGACCGGCGGCCGCCAGCGGGGACTATCGCTGGATGCCCAGGACATTCGGGGGCCAGTGACGGTCTATATTCACACCGGCCCGCGCACATCCCATCCGATCGTCCCGACCGAGGCGGAACTCGCGGCTCATGCGGCGTTTCTGTCCAGGATCAAGGAGCCACTTTGGCTGGTGCCGTGATCCACGGCTCTCCTTGCGTTTACTTTTCTTTAGACAATGATCGTTAGGGGTTTCGCGGTCGTTTCGTGTGTAACGACCGTTCGAAGACCAAGCAGTCGATCTCCACCGCTTCGAACAGCGACACCAACCGTCGTGAGCGCTGATTCTTAGGCCGAGCTTCCTTCTCTGGGACATTCGCCGAGTGTGACAGCTTATCGCGTGATCGATCGCGGACGGTTGACGTTGCAGCGTCGCCACGCAGCGGCTGGTGATGGGATGGACAGCTATCGAGGGTGGCCTTATGGGTGACTGCATGAAAGTGTGAACGTCGGAGGATCAACGTGAGGGCCGTGAATGTGGCCTTGCTCGGGGCTTGTGGATGGATGGGGAAATGCCACGCGCTGGCGTACCGGAATGCCGGGCTATTGTTTCCCGACATCGGCGTCGCGCCGAAAATTACCTGGCTGGTGGACGAGGCAGAAACGAAGCTCAGAGAGCTGCAGCCGGCCTACATCGGTTCGCAAATTTCCAATCACTGGCAGGACGTCCTGCAAGATCCGAACGTAGATCTGGTCGATATCTGTCTGCCTGATCACCTCCATTTCCCGGTTGCAAAGGCGGCGTTGCAAGCGGGAAAAAACGTCTATTGCGAGAAGCCATTCACGGCGACCGCCCAGGAGGCGGCCGAACTGGCCCAGTTGGCCGCAACGCGCAATCTCGTGACCCGGGTGGGGCATAACTTCCCCAGGAACCCAGCGCATGATGTCGCGCGCGACAATCATTCAAAGCGGCGAGACGCGTCATGCGGCCCTATAAGGAGGGATTCGGCTACGGCGTGGCCGCCAATGCGGACGCCGACGCGGAGATGCGCGAGGTCACCAACCCTGACCTTGCGATCCTTCTCTGCACCTTCAAGGGCGGAGGCAGGGGCGTCATTGATGTAAGCCGGGTAGCGACCGGCCGACGCTTTCTGCAGAATTATGAGCTTTATGGCAGTAAGGGAAGCCTCGAATATCGTTTTGAGGAAGTAAACCGGCTGCGGTTCTTCAGCACGAGCGATCCGCCGGAGCGGCAGGGGTTTCGGACGATCGACGTGGGCCCGGAAAATCGCAATTACGCCGCGTTTCTTCCGGTTGCAGGTTTCGCTCTGGGTTATAACGAAATCAAGGCCATCGAGGTTTGTGAGGTGGTCGACTCAGCTGGCTTCCGGTAAGCCAATGTGGCCGACCTTTCAGGACGCATACGAGATCATGAAAGTCGTTGACGCCTGCTTCGCGTCGTCGGCACGCAAATCCTGGGTCACCGTGTGAATGCGTCTGCCTTGCAATCGACTACGACGGGGTGCACGCACTGCACAGTGAATTCCGTATCCGCAGAAACTAACCTGAAAATCATAGCATGAGGAGGGAGGTAATGACGTCCAGAGTTTTACGGCTTCGCTTCGCGGCGGTGGCGAGTGGCTTGTCGATCCTCGTCGCTGCCATATTTTGCTTGGCAGCCGGTAATACGTTCGCCGCGGCGAAGTCTTTCACTTTAGGCTACTCGGTGGCGTTTCTGTCGACCCCGTTCGAGTCGATCCTGGCGAACCTGACAATAGATGCGGCCAAGAAGGACGGGCTGACCCTCTTGCCGGTAGCGAATGCGAATCAGCAAGCCGGCAAGCAGATCACCGACTTTCACAACCTGATCGCCGAGGGTGCTCAAGGCATCATCGTTGTGCCGACCGATAGCAAGGCGATCATTCCGGCGCTCGACTTTGCATACGAGCAAGCATGTCCCGGTCGTGTCGATCGATATCGGGCCGGAAGGTGGCAAGCTTGCGATGATCGTGCGAGCCGACAATCTAAAGATGGGGGAGGACGCGTGCCAGGCGGTGGGCAAGGCGCTGCACGGGACGGGCAAGGTGCTCTCGCTGATGGGCGACCAGGCGACGAACAACGGCCGCGACCGCACCACCGGCTTCAACGACTGCATGCAGAAGAACTACGCAGGCATCAAAGTAATCCAGGAGCCGACCTACTGGCAGACCGATAAGGCGGCCGCGGTGGCGCAAACGATCGTGACCTCGACGCCCGACCTGAACGCCATTTACATGCAGAGCGACTCGGTCATGCTCTCGGCGGTGCTCAACGTGCTCAAGAGCGCCGGCAAGCTCAAGCAGGTCGGCGAACCGGGCCAGATTTTCCTGGTCAGCATCGATGGTACCGCGCTCAGCCTTCAGGCGATTCGCCAGGGGCTGGTGGATGCGGTGATCTCCCAGCCACTCGACCTTTACGCCAAATACGGGCTTTCCTACCTTGAGGCCGCAGTCAAAGGCAGAAACTTTCCATACCGGCCCAACCGATCATGACAGCCACATCGTCGAGTACAAGGGAAATCCGATGGATCTGCTGCCTGCGCCGGTCGTAACCAAGGCAAACGTCGATGACCCGGAGTTGTGGGGTAACAAGGTGAAGAGCTAGGCGCGTGCCGCCGACACGAGACAGCAGCGCGGCGCCGAACGCCCAACCGCGGTTTGTGGCGGAGGCGTGTGCGGTGTCTCAAAGCACTTTGGCGCGAGCCAAGCCCTGCAGAAGGTCTCTGTTGCGATTCCACCTGGTGATTCGCGTGCCCTCGTTGGCCGCAACGGGGCCGGCAAGTCGACGTTGGTTAGTGCGCTGACCGGGCTGATTGCTCCGGACGACGGGAGGGTTCGGCTGGAAGGGGAGGACGCGCCGGGCCTTGCCGACCGGGTATGGTGGCGCAAGCGGGTCGCCTGCGTGTATCAGAAGTCTACGGTGATACCGGCTCTGACGGTCGCGGAGAATCTGTTCCTCAACGCGCATCCAACCATCGCGAAGACCTGGATAAGCTGGACGGCATTGCGGCGGCGCGCGGAACGGGTGCTCGAAGAGTGGGGCCTGGAAATCGATGTCGCGCTCGACGCGGCGCGTCTGTCCGTTGAGCAGCGGCACATCGTGGAGATCGCCAGGGCGCTCCTCCAGGGTACGCGGTTCATCATTCTCGACGAGCCGACGGCGGAACTGGAAGGGCGCGAGGTGGCGCGCCTGTTCGAGCGGATGCGCCGGCTGCGCGGACGGCGGAGTAACATTCCTGTACATCTCACACCATCTGGAGGAGATCTACGAAGTCTGCCGCAGCGTCACGGTACTCCGCGACGGGATGGTGGTCGCCGATGCGCCACTCGAAGCGATGCCGAAGGAGCAAGTGATCGCAGCCATGGTCGGCGCCGCACGTGCCGTGCAAGGCTCCCCCGGGTTGTCCGGCGACAGCGCGCCGGGTGCGTCCGCTGTGCTGTCGGTCCAAGGGCTTCAGCTTGCGGGCCTGGTTGAGGACGTCAGTTTCGAAGTCAATGCGGGGAAGTGTCTTGGCCTTACTGGGTTACTGGGCTCGGGCAAGGAGGAAGTAGCGGAAAGCATCGTCGGCCTGCTGCGGCCCGATGCCGGGATTATCAAGGTCGGCAGCGCGGAACTCAAACCTGGTCGCGTCCTGGACGCGCGGCGGAAGGGGGTCGGCTATGTCCCGCGCGATCGTCACGCGTACGGTATCGTGCCGCTGCTTTCGCTGGCCGAGAACCTTACGATGACCATCCCCGAGCGGCTCGGGCCGGCCGGTATTATTTGGCCTTGGGAGCAAACAAACCAGGCGAAAGACATGGTTGCGTCGCTGCAGATTGTGGCTGCAACGACGGAGCAGCCGATTGGAGAACTGAGTGGCGGCAATCAGCAGAAGGCTGTGGTCGGGCGGGCACTTGCCTCCGACCCGAAGGTGCTGGTGTTGGTCTCGCCGACGCAAGGCGTAGACATCGCCTCAAGGGAGGCATTGTTCGCCATTCTGGCCAGAGCTCGCGCGACCGGCACCGCCATGCTGATCGTCTCCGATGACCTTGAGGAGTTGACCGTCTGCCATCGCGTGCTGGTCCTCTTCAAGGGCCGGCTCGTCGCAGACTTCGAAGCCGGGTGGCAGGACAGGGAGTTGGTTTCGGCAATTGAGGGCATAAACGCACCATGACGGTAACCACCGGCACCGGGTCAGCCTCGCTTGGGTTCGGTGGAGCGTTGCGGCGGCGGGCGGCGTCCTTCCGATTTCGCGAACTGACGCTGCTGCCAGCGATCGGCCTAGCGCTGCTGGCCGGCGCACTGGTTAGCGACGCTTTCCTGACCTCCGAGAATTTGCTGAATATTTTGCAGCAATCCTCGGAGTTGTCGGTCGTCGTTATCGCAGAGTTTTTGATTCTGATTGCCGGAAAGTTCGACCTGTCGCTCGAGTTGATCATTGGGTTGTCACCAATGCTGGGTGCCTGGCTGATTGCCAAGGATCCGTCGGACGGTGGCTCCGGAGTCGGGCTGAACGGCTACGCTGCGATCGCTGTGGTGCTCGCATCGGGCGCGATGATTGGGGCTGTAAACGGATTCCTGGTCGTGCGGCTGCGGCTTAATGCGTTCATCGTCACTCTGGCTATGCTGATCCTGTTGCGCGGCATTACGCTTGGGCTGACAAATGGGCAAACCATGGTCGATTTGCCGAGTGAATTCCTTTACCTCGGCACGGCTAGGTGGATTGGCGTGCCGGTTTCGATCTGGACCGCCGGTCTGCTTTACTTAATATTTGGGATACTCCTGCGCTATCATCGATTAGGACGAGCGATCTATGCGATCGGCGGTAATCCGGGCGCCGCCCGCGCCGCCGGCATCCAGGTCGAGGGGGTAACCTGGGGAGTGTTCATTGTCAGTGGGCTGCTCTCGGCGCTGGCCGGCCTTATGTTGACGGGCCGGATCGCCTCAGTCGTGTCAAGCCAAGGGCAGAACATGATCTTTTACGTTTTCGCGGCGGCCGTCATTGGTGGGATCAGCCTGAACGGCGGTCGTGGGCGCCTTCTGGGAGCGCTAACCGGTGTGCTTTTGCTCGGCATCCTGCAGAACGTTCTGACGCTGGCGCAGTTTGCGGCATTCTGGATCGATGCAGCCTATGGCGCGATCATTCTGTTCGCACTGATACTTGCTCGGATCACGGGTGGCGCCGCCCAGGAGGCGTAGTCGGCGCGAACCCGGCCGGTGCAACCGCCGTCGGGGATCAGGCCCAATGGCCCTCCAGACCCAGCCGCCACCCTGCTGCTGCCACTGCCCGGGCACCCAGGCGGTGGCACCCGACGGCACGGCGACATATCGCCCACTTTCCCAGGTCCACGGATTGGTGCTGATGCCGGTGTATCGCCAATGGCCGGGTTGCCAGATAGTTGGGGCCGAACTGGGCGGCGGCGGAGGCACGAGCTCCGAGACCGGTGGCGGCGGGGGCATCGGGACGGACGGCACGATCGTTTTGGGCGACGGCTCCACAATCACCTGGGTGGTGGCCGGCGGCGGCGAGCTCACGCAAGCGGTAAGCCCCAACATTTCCAGCGAAATCAAAGGCAAGACGTGAGTAACACGCATGTCTCACTCCATCAATTGAAGGGCAACGCAAACCACGCGATCAGCAGCCTGCCTCGCCTAGCTGCGCCAGCGCCCCTCAACCCACGCATAACCGCCGCTGGCCTGCAGCTCCCAATGACCCGGCTCCCAGACGGCCTGGGCCTGCGGGGCCTGCACATAATGGCCGTCATCCCAGGTCCAGTTGGAGCCGTTCCAGGTCCAATGCCCAGCCTGCCAAGTCATCGTCCGGGTGTTTGCTGGTGGCGGCGGGGGCACCGTCTCAACGCGCGGCGTCGGCGGAGCGCTCGGTGCGATGATTACGGTCGAGTTCTGTGCCGACGCGGTCGCCACAAATCCGATCGAGGCGATGGCTGCGAGCGACGAAATCCGGGAACGGTGATTGTATATACGGCGCATGGGACGCTCCTGTTTTACCAGGTTCAGATGCATACCGGTAATGCGAATGGCGGACTGCCTGTTACGGCTGAACGGTCACTGAAACGGATGCGGACGGCGCCGGTTGGCCGCCGGAGGAATCACAATCCATCGATCATGCGATATGAGGCATCGCGGGCATCAGATATTGGCCGGTGACCATCAGCCAAGCCAAATAGAAGAAGCCGCCATTTGCGGTGGCGGCTCCTCGCTATCAGGACGTCACCGCCGTGTGGCGCCGCACGATCCTTCGCGTCCCCAAGCAGGTCTTTTATCACGAGCGCTTCTGATCGCCCGCCTTGTTTCCGATCTGCGGTGCCTGGTTCTCGTCCCGCTTTACCTGAGTTTCGTCCCGCTTTTTCTCCGCTTGCTTCGGAGCCGCCTGAAACACCACCGGCAGGTTCGACGGCTGCTCGATCTCGAGAGTGTCGCGCCTCACCGTGTCATGGATCGTCTCGGTGCGAGCGGTGACTTCCTTTCGCAGCAGCACCTCTTCAACAAGATGCACGGATTTGGAGACGACAGGCACCTCGTTGAAGTCGGACATTTCGACGGTTACTTCCGTCAACACGTCATTACCGCTTTGTGCGATCGGCTTGCGACGCTCCAGGACCACCGTCTCGGTGTGAAGGGTGACATCTTGCTGCACAGGGTTCTCGACCACGACGCGGCGCACCCGCGTCGTCTTGCCGGGGACCATACGGGTCCCGACGTTAAGGACTTCTTCGCCAACGCCGATCACCTGCTCCTCGTTGGTGTTGCGCACGTCGCGAAGCTCCGATGATCGGCCGGACGCACCGCCGAAGAAGCCTGATCGTGTTCCACGTTGAGCCGCAGCGGTTGAAGTTGAGCAGAGCCGAGGTAAGGGGTTGATAAATGGACAATGCCTGAAGCCCCAGACGTTGCATGCTCATCATCATGTCGAAGACCGGGTAAACTGTTTTGCTGATATTGTCGGAAGTAAACGACATATTGTCTCCTTATGCTGATGCCATATGCGGCGCGGTTATCTATGGTGCGGCGCAACATTGGCTGCAACCTCGCTCCTGAGTTTGTCACTCTGCTCCGGCCAATTGTCACCAACGATACGAGCCCGATTTTGTCGAGGCCTCGCGAAGCGCAGCCAAGTCCGGTAGAGAGGCAACGGTGAAGAAATGAAACGGATAGCACAGAAGTAATGAGCACGGTCCCTGCGACGCCGTGGCGCGTCTGCGATCCGCCCGTTCGGCCCACCCAGCCGCCCGGAATGACCAGGCCCTGCCGCATCTGAGGCCGGTCAGAACATCGGCCTCAGGAAGGTAGCCGCTGCACAAGGCTAGCGACGACAATGCCCGCCCTAAAACTGCAGGCCGCAGCGGACAGTTTCAGCACGATGGTGTGAGCGTGTCGCGAGATCGAACTAAACGAGCCAACGCCGTCCACTTCGGCGCGACCGTCCGAGGAAGCGCTGCGCCGAGCCCAAAAAAAGCGCGAGCAGAGAATCTGCCCGCGCCCCTTCAGACAGCCGAACCGCCGGGGTCAGGCGCTCTTTTTCATGATCTCGTCCGCCACGTTGCGCGGAACCGGATCGTAGTGATGGAACTGCATAGTGAAGGAAGCGCGGCCCTTCGTCATGCTGCGCAAATGGGAGATGTAGCCAAACATCTCCTTCAGCGGCACATGCGCCCGCACGATCACTGTGGAACCTGAGCTTTCCTGGTTCTGGATCATGCCACGACGGCGATTGAGGTCGCCCACCACGTCGCCCACGTGATCCTGCGGCGTAGTGACCTCCACGTCCATGATTGGTTCCAGGATGATCGGCGTGGCATTCTTCATGCCGTCGCGGAAGCAGGCCTTCGCGGCGATTTCGAACGCCAGCGCCGACAAGTCAACATCGTGGTACTTGCCGTCGATCAGCGTGTACTTGAAGTCGACGGTCGGGAACCCGGCCAGCACGCCAGTATCGGCCTGGACCCTGATGCCCTTTTCGACCGCGGGGATGTACTCCTTCGGCACCGAACCGCCGACGACCTTGTTCTCGAACACGATGCCGGCATTACGCTCAAGCGGCTCGAAGATGATCTTGACCTCGGCGTACTGACCGGATCCACCGGACTGTTTCTTATGCGTATAGGTCTCCGTATGGGGCTTGGAGATCGTTTCACGATACGCCACCTGCGGCGCGCCGATGTTGCAATCAACGCCATATTCGCGGCGCAGGCGGTCGATGATGATCTCCAGATGCAGCTCGCCCATTCCGGACAGAATGGTCTGGCCGGTTTCCTGGTCGGTCCGCAGCCGCAAGGACGGGTCCTCGCCGGCCAGCTTCTGCAGGCCGAGCGTCATCTTCTCGACGGCCTCCTTGGTGCGCGGCTCGACTGAGATATCGATCACGGGAACCGGGAAAGCCATCCGCTCCAGAATCACCGGATCGTCGGCAGAGGCCAGCGTATCGCCGGTCCCGGTATCCTTCAGCCCGACAAAGGCCGCGATGTCGCCCGCCTCGACTTCCTTGATCTCGGCGCGCTTGTCGGCGTGCATCTGGAACATCCGGCCGATGCGCTCGCGATGGCCCTTGGTGGTGTTCATCACCATGTCGCCGGACTTAAGTGTGCCGGCATAGACGCGCACGAAGGTCAGCGTACCGTACTTGTCGTTAATGATCTTGAACGCTAGGCCGGCAAACGGCAATTTCGGATCCGCAGGGATCCGGCGCCGGTTGGGATTGTCGCCATCTTCCTCGCCTTCTTCCAGGGCAATCGCAATGCCGGGAACGTCGATCGGGGACGGCAGGTAGTCGATCACTGCATCGAGCAAGGGCTGCACGCCCTTGTTCTTGAAGGCCGTGCCGCACAGCACCGGCCGAAACGTCCCGTCGATCGTGCCGCGCTTGATGCAGCGCTTGAGCGTCTCGATAGCGACATCGCCCTTCTCGAAATACTCCTCCATCGCCGTGGTATCGACTGAAAGCGCTGTATCCAGCAAGGTCTGGCGGTGCTCTGCCACCAGGCCGGCCATGTCTTCGGGAATGTCCTCGTAGTGGTACTTGGCGCCAAGCTCACCGCCTTCCCAGATAATGGCCTTCATCTCGACCAGGTCGACGACGCCCAGGAAGCCATCTTCCACACCGATCGGGAGTTGCAGCGGAAGAGCGACGATATCCAGCTTCTCCTTCAGCGTGGCGAAGGCGCGATAGAAATCCGCACCCGTCCTGTCGAGCTTGTTGATGAAGATGATGCGAGGCACCTTATATCGGTCCGCCAAGCGCCAGTTCGTCTCGGACTGCGGCTGAACGCCAGCTACGCCCTCGATGATAAACACCGCACCGTCCAGCACGCGCAGACTGCGGTTCACCTCGATGTTGAAATCAATGTGGCCTGGCGTATCGATGATGTTGATGCGGTTGTCTTTCCACTCGCACGTCACCGCAGCGGAGGTGATGGTGATGCCACGCTCCCGCTCCTGCTCCATATAGTCGGTCGTGGTGTTGCCATCATGCACCTCACCGATCTTGTGCGACACACCTGTGTAATACAAAATCCGCTCCGTCGTGGTGGTCTTCCCGGCATCGATATGCGCGGTAATTCCAATATTCCGAATTCTATCGAGCGGCGTAACAGACACGGCGAACCTCCTACCTATCAGCTAGCGGGGCGGGCATATCAGAAAGGGCGCGTGACCCATTGCTGGATCCGGGGATAACCCCCGCGCGCCCGCCCACAGTGCCGGCCGAACACTCGACCGGTTATGTAGTTCGGGAAATGCGGCAGAGCGTCGGGTTTTGCAAGTGCGAAATCCCTGCACTCCGCACATGCCAGCGAATTTGGAGGACGCTTTATCACAGTCCGACACATATCAAGAGGCTAAAGTACTTGTTATGGACATTCTTGCCGCCCAGGCTCTCACGCGTTACGGGCTCGGCCGCCGTGGCGCCGAACCGCTGCCATCCGACCCAACGGCGTGGCTGCTGGATCAGCTTCGCCAGCCAGATCCGACCCGTTTGGATGATCCACCGACGGCGGCGGCCGGTCTTGTGGCCTTGCGTGAAGATCGTGCGACAAAGCCGCCGCCGGGCGAATCGCGGAGCCGCGCCCTGTATAAAATTCAGGCCGCCGCCCAAATGGCGAACGCGATCACCACCCCTGCCCCGTTCCGCGAGCGGCTGGTGTGGTTCTGGACCAACCACTTCGTCATATCCCTGAAGCGCGGCCAGTGCGCCGCAGTCGCCGCTGCTTTTGTGGAAGAGGCGATCCGCCCGCATGTCACCGGGCGCTTCGGCGACATGTTGTTGTCGGTCATGCGTCATCCAGCCATGCTGCTCTACCTCGACAACACCACCTCCTTCGGTCCCGACAGCATTGTCGGCCAACGCACCCATCGTGGCCTGAACGAGAACCTGGCACGTGAGTGCATGGAGTTGCACACTGTCAGCCCGCTAGCCGGCTATACGCAGGCCGATGTCACGGCTTTCGCCAATGTCCTGACGGGGTGGTCCATCGATCTGAAAGCCGAGCCGCCCGGTTTCCGCTACCGGCAATTCGCCCACGAACCTGGCGTCCAGACGATGATGCAGCAGCAGTTCTCGCCTGACGAGGCCGGCGGGGTGGCAGCGCTGGCGTTCCTCGCCAATCATCCCGCGACCCATCGCTTCCTGGCCACCAAGCTGGTGCGACATTTCGTCGCCGATGACCCTCCGCGAGACGCGGTGCGCAAGATCGAGGCGGTGCTGCGCGACACGAGAGGCGACCTGGGCGCGGCCTCGGCGGCTCTGGTGCATCTGGACGGCGCCTGGCAACCCGCGGCAAAGCTGCGCACGCCGATGGAGTATGTGGTCGCCAGCGTTCGCGCGCTTGACGTTCCGCCTGATAAAATGCCGAATCTGGTCGGCATCCTGGCCGGGCTCGGGCAGCCGCTTTGGAGCGCTCCGGCGCCAAATGGCTGGCCGGACCGTGCTGCCGATTGGGCCGCACCGGAAGCTATGCTGCGCCGGATCGACTGGGCGAGCGGTTTTGCTGGCCGCATCGGTGATCGCGATGTGGTCGAGGTTTCCGAGACCCTCCTCGGTCCGCTGCTGCGGCGGGAAACACGTGACGCCATTCGCCGGGCGGGGTCTCGCCGGGACGCGATGACTTTGCTGTTGACCAGTCCCGAATTTCCAGAGGCGTTGATCGTATGAAAAATGCCCTAATTGGAACGCGCCATGGTCGTCGCGCGGCGCAGTTCAGCAGAACCGACACCCGAGCCATGACGGATGGTCCGGGCAGGTGCCAGACCACGACCGGCGGCGTCACACGCCGCACCGCTTTACTCGGGCTTGCGACGAGCTTCAGCATCGGCCGGGCTACCCTGGCGACGGCCTCGGCGCCGACGGACAAACGACTGGTCGTAATCATACTGCGCGGGGCGCTCGACGGCATGGCCGCCGTCGTGCCCTATGGCGATCGCTCCCTGACTGCGCTGCGCGGCGAAATCGTGCCCCCTGGGCCAGGGCAGGCGAATGGTTTGCTCGACCTGGGAGGCTTCTACGGCCTACATCCGGCGCTGACTGGGCTGCACGAGATGTATTCGGCAAATGAGGCCTTGGCCGTCCACGCCGTCGCCGGCTCCTACCGCGTGCGCAGTCATTTTGAGGCGCAGGATTACCTGGAATCCGGGGCGGACCACCGCATGACCAGCGGTTGGCTCAATCGTGCCGTCGCCTCGTTGCCTGCGGCCGAGACCGCCCGGCCCGTGGGAGAGGCGCTCGCCGTTGGTGTTTCGGTGCCGCTGTTGCTGCGTGGGCAGGCGGTTGTAGCGAACTGGGCGCCGCACGGTTTTTCCGAGCCCTCGCCAGACTTGTATGCGACGATCGCGGCGTTGAATAAGTCCGATCCGATTACCGGTCCGGCGATCGCGGAAGGTTTGCGAGCACGTGGTTTCAGCGCCGCTGTAATCACTCGCGAAGAAGAGCTGCTGGTTGGGGTCAGATGCACGTGCCAGCGCGGACGCTTCGCCAGCCAGTCGCGGATCAGCGCGGTCTTGTGCGTGGCATAGTTGTCCCAGATCAGATGCACGTCGAGATCGCGCGACACGTGGGCCTCGATCTCATCGAGGAACCGGCGGAATTCCTCGGCCCGATGACGCGGGTAGCACTGGCCGATCACCCGGCCGGTGGCAATATCGAGCGCGGCGAACAGCGAGGTCGTCCCATGCCGGGCGTAGTCGTGGCTGCGCCGCTCCGGCTGGCCGGGCCGCATCGGAAACACCGCTTGGCTGCGATCCAGCGCCTGGATCTGCGACTTCTCATCCACGCACAGCACCAAGGCGTGCTCGGGTGGGGCCATATACAGCCCGACGACGTCGCGCACCTTGGCGACAAAATCCGGATCGGTGGACAGCTTGAACGTCTCCTGCCGGTGTGGCTTCAGGCCAAAGGCGCGCCAGATTCGCTGCACCGTGCTGACCGAGAGGCCACTGTCGTGCGCCATGCCACGCGAACTCCAGTGCGTCGCATCGTCCGGCTGGCTCTCCAGCGTGCGAGTGATTACCGCTTCGATGCGCTCATCATCGATCGTGCGTGGCGCACCGGGACGTGGTTCATCGCGCAGTCCCTCGACCCGCTGGTCAAGGAAGCGGCGGCGCCACTTGCCGACCGTCATGGCATGCACACCAAGCTGATGGCTGACCATCTTGTTCTCCAGCCCATCGGCACAGGCCAGGACAATACGCGCGCGCTGGGCAAGCACTTGAGCCGTCTTTGGCCGCGCCACCAACGCCGTCAGTTCAGAGCGCTCAGCCGCCGTCAGCGTCAGCGCTTCCAGCCGTCGTCCCGCCATGATTGCCTCTCGCCTTCAGTGGCAGGAAGCCTCACAAGTCGAGCCGAATCGTACCCAAGTGCAGATTTCGAATCCCTGATATGACGAACTTAAAACTCGCGACACTAAGGACAAATTTGCATTCCCGGCGTTGGCCCGAGCGGCCGGCGCGATGTTGGGGGCGACGGACGGTCCGCGCATCGCGGCGTTGGAAATCGGCGGCTGGGACACTCACGCCGAGCAGGCCAATCGTCTGAGTGGGCCGCTCAAACAACTCGATACCGGGTTGGTCGCGTTGAAAGCCTCACTAGGTCCGGCTTGGGCGCAGACAGCGGTTCTGGTGATGACCGAATTCGGCCGCACAGCCAGGGCCAACGGCACCAAGGGCACTGACCATGGGACCGGGACGGTCGCGTTCGTCGTCGGGGGCGCCGTCGCGGGAGGCCGAGTGGAGGCGACCTGGCCGGGTCTGGGATCAGGCCAGCTGTTTGAGAACCGGGATCTTGCGCCGACCGCGGATCTGCGGGCGGTGGCCAAAGGGATCCTCATGGCGCATTTAGGATTGAATTCCAGTGCGCTGGGGCAGGTATTCCCCGGCAGCGACGGCGTTGCTGCGATGGCAGGTCTGATCCGCATTTGACGGTCGGTCGGTTTGTCGCTTGCGAGGAGCGGCCTTTATCGAAGCGATAGCCGGGCGACCCAGAGCGTGATCAATTGGATAGTTGCGATGGCGCCGGCACACGTGACGGAAGCGAAATCGGACGAAGCTTGCGATCCAATCGGTAGAAGCTCTGTGGCGAGAGGTGCTTTCGAGCAGGAGCGCCTGAGGGGAGAAGTGGCCTGGATGGAACGGAGGATCTGCCATACGTCGACGCCAGCTTAGTAGCAACTACAGGGCGATTAGCATGCCATGGGGTCGTCGGCCCGGCCTCTTCTACATTGTTGAGACGATTAAGAAATGGCCGAACCTAAATCAATGCGCTGAGGCGCGCGAAAACTTCTTGATGAGGTTCACCTAACGGGCTTCGCGCAGAGAAGTGCCGAGTGCACAGACCGCCCCCCGCGACGACTGAGCGGCAGCCCTAGTCCGAATGCGGGGCCGCCAGGGTGCTACATCTCCATCACTAGTCAAACTCATCTATCAGCGCCTGCGAGCACCATAATCGCTTCGGTCAAGCTGGTCGATACGACAAACAAGTGTCCACTTCGATTTGCTAGCCCGTTCTAATGTCCATTCCCTGAATGGCCGGCACCACGAACAAAGCAGACTTCGGCCAAGGATCAGGCTTACTTGCGTTGAAGAGCGCTTCGCCCGCTGGCTGATCCACAGCTCGGCTCATGGCGGCGCCAGTTGGAGTTCCAGGCCGGGATCGATGGTCGGACCTACGGCGCGCATGCAGGGCGTCCATGTCGGCTGTTCCTGGAACGCTGATGGATAAGCTTAGTTAGCGTCCCCCAGGGCGATGATGGTCGGCGGACCCTAGCTTGTCTGGCACCAACACACTCGCGGGGCGCTGGGGACCGCCATGCGTCGCCCTGTAGAGCCGGCGATCGGCGCCGCCGGCCTTAAGCATCATGAGAGTGGAAAGCCTGTTCCGGAACGCTCGACTGCCGGTTCGGCTATCGCCAACAATGTGGATACTTGGCTCACGCGGATCGCTCAATGGTAGACCGCAGCCCACAATATCGCAGATCGAATGGGGCGCTTCCCGCCTGACCAGCAAGCCGCCCTACTGGCCATTCGCACACGCCGGCAGTCTGCATTATGCACTGTCACCCCTTTTCTAGGAGAAGGTCCTGCGTCGCTATCGGAGCCCCGGATGAAGTCAGCTTCGGACGAGGCGAGGTAAGCGATAGGCTCGCCAACTTCGTCCCGTCGTCCAACCAGGGTGGTGCCGCAGGATGACTACAGAAACCTCAGCCCACTTCCGGGTCAAATTGCGGTCATGCATGCGAACCCGTGCTGCTAGTCCTTACCGGTAAACTGAGAAGTCGGCCGGTTTGGTGGCACAACCTAATTCACCAAGAGGTCAATGTGGCCGGATTGTGCGACTGCTTGCGCAATGGCTCACGGATTCGCGGTTGGACCGCGCAGATCGGCCGAAACAACTTGGACGGTGATATTCCCGATTTTCGAGGAGCGTAAGCGACCTGGCGATATTCCTCCGAGTTGCTGGCCTCGCGGGCTGCAAGACAAAGACGCGTGGACTCTCAGGCGAGTTCGGCCCGAATCCGAGCTCCGATTTCTCTTTTGCCACCCGTTACCAGCGCAACCTTTCCGTTAAACTCGAGGTCTGTCTACCAACTTTCCCTGTTTATAAAGGGATGACGGCGGCCCAATTGCTCCGATTGCAAATCAGACCGCGCTAAGCGATCGTCCATGGTCATAAAAATATGCAAAGTACTATAGCGCTATTCACCAAACTGTCCTATATTGACCGGACTGAGTTGCAGGAAAGAAATAGATGGCAGAAGATGTGTTGGGCCTAACGGCTCAGATCGTAAGTGCTCACGTGACGAAAAATCCGGTTTCGGTCGAGGATTTGCCGGGTCTCATTCGGGAGGTGTACAAGACATTGGCCAGTGTTGGCGAAACCGCCGCGCCGGTCGAGGCTGCCAAACCGGCGGTCCCCGTCACCAAATCGGTGTTCCCGGATTATGTTGTCTGCCTTGAAGATGGCAAGCAGATGACGATGCTCAAGCGGCACCTGATGACCGAGCATAATATGACCGTTGATCAATACCGGGCTAAGTGGGGTTTGCCGTCAAGTTATCCGATGGTCGCCCCAAATTACGCCGAAACCCGGTCTACGCTGGCAAAGAAGATGG
Source organism: uncultured Alphaproteobacteria bacterium (assembly GCA_963778125.1). GTDB lineage: Bacteria > Pseudomonadota > Alphaproteobacteria > Acetobacterales > Acetobacteraceae > Rhodopila. The sequence continues at coordinate 73,924 of CAVZTH010000051.1, forward strand.
GCCTGGGCCGGAGTCGCACAGTAGCGCCGCCACCGAAAAAAGCTGGCCGAAAGGCGGGCCGTAAGGCCGGTGCCCGCGGCTAGCGGGACCGAACAAGCAAGCCCCTGTCAACAAGCGAGGAGGTTGACATCTTCTTCGTTCACGGTTCGGAGCGTGATTGTCTATGGAAAGGCAGTCACGTTTTCCTGTAGCGCGCGATGCGCAATCGATCGCTCAATCAGCCTCTAAACCACTTGTTCCTACCAGTCTGACGGCAACTAAAAGGAAGCGACTTGCTATCCTCGTTGGAGGATAAGCGGTTAAATAGAGCCGCATCGGGGCTGCCTCGTTCGCATGGCGATCCAGAAATACTGGTTGGCTCTGACGGTCGCCCGCACTGACAAAGGTAGCGTAGCGGTTATCGTCTGCGCCAAAGATATCTCACGATTGAGAACCTTCGCCGCCGAAGTTTGTTCGGCGCAAGACTACGGCCAATCCAGTGATACTTCCTCGCCAACCGAGCCGGCGGCAAGAACTTTTCCACGTTCATTGCGGCCAAGGGGCGCCTCGGTCCACTGGGACTGTGTCCCCGCAGTCCAGGGCTAGTCGAGGCGTCAAAACATCCCTAGGGAACAACTGGGTTCAAGTTGACTGTCTGCGATGACAGGTCGGCCGCTTCGAGACCATTGCCCAGAGAGCCGCCCAGACATTCAGCCGCGGAAGCAGTTGCCGATGATCTACCTCCGCGCCGATTATTCAAGCTCTGCACAAGGCTCGGCATCGGACCAGCGAAACGCAGCCATCAACTGACGAACGTTGGGCTTCCTTGCGGTTCGCGAATGTGCAGATGGCTCACATCGCGAACCAACCATGCCTTGTCAACGTATCGTCGCGCATCCGAATTGCTCATGACGTCCGCGCAAATGAATGTCGCGTTTGAGCAAGACGCTAGACCATTTCAGCCTGCGGGTTCATGGTACACCTACTCCAAATCACAGCCGGCCGGGGGAAGAGGAAGCATGAAGCACAGTAGGGTAATCCTCGAAACAACCGGCGATGTGGCGGTCATGACGCTAAACGACCCAAGCGTGCTGAACGCTTTCGGTCTGAAGCTACGTGAAGACATGGCGGTCGCGATGGATCGGGTTGAAGCAAGTTCGGCGCGGTGCTTGGTGATTACCGGCGCGGGGCGCGCGTTTTGTTCGGGTGCCAACCTAAACGATCCTGACCGAGCATCGCGCGACCGGGCTGCCGAGGCCGATGGCAAGGTCAAAAGTGACTTGGAAAGCTGGTACAACCCAATGTTCTTGCGGCTGCGCGCGCTGCCGATCCCGATCGTCACCGCGATCAATGGCATGGCCGCCGGCGCGGGCATGAGCCTGGCGTTGACTGGCGATATTCGCATCGCCGCGCGATCCGCGTCGTTCTTGCAGGCCTTTGCGCGAATCGGACTGGTGCCCGACTGCGGGTCATCCTGGCTATTGCCCCGGCTGATCGGCATGGCGCGGGCGATGGAGCTGTCGCTGCTCGCCGAACGGCTTTCGGCCGAAACCGCCTTTTCGTGGGGCCTGATCAACCGACTGGAAGAGGACGATGCGCTGATGCCGAGGGCATTGGAAGTGGCCCGCGGCCTGGCTGCCGGACCGCGCTCGCTGGGCCTGATCCGACAGATGTATTGGCAGGGCATGGAAAACACCTATAGCGACCAACTCGATCTGGAGGCGAAACTACAGAGTCAGGCTGCGCTCACCCGCGATTACGACGAAGGTGTGGCGGCATTTCGAGAAAAGCGGCCAGCTAGATTCATCGGGCGCTAGCCCGACCGCTTTCACCGGTCGATAGCCGGCCAGGTTCACGGACCCACACAAGGATATCGCCACATGCGAATTGGCATTGTCACCGTCCCATCCGCGGCCGAAACCGGATCAAACGTCGTGGACTATGTCACGACCATTGCCCGTCAAGTTGAAGCGCTCGGCTTTCACGGCGTGTGGGTGACGGATGCTTTCGCGCGCGGCAAGCCGACACTTGATCCGCTCATCCTGCTGGGCGCTTTGGCAACGCAGACGTCCCGCGTCGAGCTAGGCACATGCGTCGTCCAGGTGCCGCTGCGCCATCCGGTCGAGCACGCTCAGCGGGTGCTGACGCTAACCGCGCTTGCACAAGGACGTTTTCGCTTCGGTGTTGGCAGCGGCTCAACCAGGAATGATTTCGACGCGGTGCAGGCCGACTACGACGCTCGCTTCAAGACGCTGACCACATCCTTAGAAGTAATGCGACGGGTGTGGGCCGGCGAGCCGGTTTACGGCCCAGCCCTGTCCGTCTGGCCCGGAACTGAAGGCGGCCCCCCGGTTCTGCTCGGTGCATGGCGCAGCGAGCGGTGGATCAACCTGTCGGCGAAGGTCCTGCAAGGGTGGATCGCATCAGGGATCTTTACGTCGTGGGACGACCTGGCGATTGGCCTGAAGATGTTCCGCAAAGCGGGTGGCAAACGCGCACTTTTGGCCAATATCTTCACCGATTTCCGTGATCCTCCTGCGAACCTGCCGATAACGCATATACCGAAGATTTCGCTGGTCTGCTCGCCCAGGGAGGCGAAAGACCGGCTGAAGCGCCTGGAGGATCTGGGCATCGACGACGCTTTGCTAATGGTCCCGCCAGGCGATCCCGGGCAACTGGAGACTATGGCGGGGCTCCTGGGTTGAAGCCGCTTTATGCAACTGAACAACCGCCCGCATGTAGATAGGTGGGTTCAGAGGATCCCACGGCGGCTTCACCGACGGTTGTCCTCCGTGTTAATGAACCGGTTGTGGACGCTGCACTCACTAGAATAGGCCAGAGCGAATAGCGATGCGGATAGGCCCCGCCATCTTCGACTATAGTGGCGTCCTGATCGGCGGGGAGGCCCGTTGTGACCGAGTTGCTTCTGCCGACCAGTTCGTCTATCGCACCTCCGATGTAGCGACCGCCGAAGCCGAGCCCGTGCCGGACTGGCTCCGCAGTTTCCTGCCCCTCGCAAAATGAGTATCGGCTTCCTCAGCCATTTCTATCCTTGGACGAAAGCCTTCCACGTGATCTCCATGATCGCCTGGATGGCAGGCACGTTCTACATGCCCCGCCTGTTCGTCTATCACTGCGACCTGCAGCCCGGCAGCGCCGAGAGCGAGCGCTTCAAGATCATGGAATACCGTCTGTTCAAACAGATCATGAACCCCGCCATGATCGCCACCTGGGTCTTTGGCATCATCCTGGTGCTGACCCCCGGCGTCATCGACTGGTCCGCCGGCTGGTGGCATGTGAAACTGCTCTGCGTCATCCTGATGTCCGGGTTCCACGGCGCCATGTCTCGCTGGCGCAAGGACTTCATGGCGGACGCCAACCGGCGCAGCCAGAAATTCTACCGCATCGCCAATGAAATCCCGACCGTACTGATGGTCGTCATCGTCATCATGGTCATCGTCCGCCCCTTCTAACCCGAGAGGCCCTGCTCATGCCGCTCCGCATCGTCGACGTCCGCGAGGTCACCAAGCCGATCAGTTCCCCGATCCGCAACGCCTATATCGATTTCAGCAAGATGACCTCCAGCCTCGTCGCGGTGGTCACCAATGTGCAGCGCAACGGCAAAACCGTCGTCGGCTACGGCTTCAACTCCAACGGCCGCTACGGCCAGGGCGGCCTGATCCGCGAGCGTTTCGCGCCACGCATCCTGGAAGCCGAACCCGCCTCCCTGCTCGACGAGACCGGCGAAAACCTGGACCCCGACAAGGTCTGGGCCACGATGATGCGCAACGAAAAGCCCGGCGGCCACGGCGACCGCTCCGTCGCGGTCGGCACGATCGACATGGCGGTGTGGGACGCGGTGGCGAAAATCGCCGGCAAGCCGCTGTTCCGCCTGCTCGCCGAACGCCACGGCATCGTCGCCGACCCCAACGTCTTCGTCTATGCCGCCGGCGGCTACTACTACCCCGGCAAGGATGACGCCGCGCTGTGCGCCGAAATGCGCAGCTACCTCGACCGCGGCTACACCGTGGTGAAAATGAAGATCGGCGGCGAAACGATCGCCGACGACCGCCGCCGCATCGAAGCCGTGCTGCAAGGAAATCGGCCCTCACGCCCGGCTGGCGGTCGACGCCAACGGCCGCTTCGACCTGGAAACCGCCATCGCCTACGCCAAGATGCTGCGCGACTACGACCTGTTCTGGTACGAGGAAGCCGGCGACCCGCTGGACTACCAGCTTCAGGCGGCACTGGCCGAATTCTATCCCGGCCCGATGGCAACCGGCGAAAACCTGTTCAGCCACCAGGACGCCCGCAACCTGATCCGCTACGGCGGCATGCGCCCCGATCGCGACTGGCTGCAGTTCGACTGCGCCCTGTCCTACGGCCTGTGCGAGTATCAGCGGACGCTGGCGATGCTGAAGGACCACGGCTGGTCCTGGAAGCGCTGCATCCCGCACGGCGGCCACCAGATGTCGCTGAACATCGCCGCCGGCCTCGGGCTGGGCGGCAACGAGAGCTACCCCGACGTCTTCCAGCCCTACGGCGGCTTCCCCGACGGCACGGAGGTGCGCAACAGCATCGTCACGCTGCCGGACCTGCCCGGCATCGGCTTCGAGGCAAAGTCCGACCTCTATTCGATCATGCGCGAATTGGCGGCATAAACAGCCTCCATCTCTACTCTCGCGATGAACCGGGCCGCATCAACGCAGAGACGGGTCAGGCGTGCAACCGAGCGATGTCGAGCAGGACATTGGCTTCAAGCGCCTTCTCATCGAGGCGATACTTTACCAGGTCCCCGATACTGACGATGCCGACCAACTGACCATCATCGACGACCGGCAAGTGCCTGATCTTCGCCATCGTCATCGCCGCCATCGCGGTTTCCACCCGATCGTTCGAGCCGGCACGTCACAACCGGCGCGCTCATGAGCTTCTCGGCCGGAAAACTCAGCGCCTGAGCACCATGCTCGGCAACGGCATTGACGAAATCGCGTTCCGAGAAAATGCCGGCGAGACGCATCCACTGGTCCTCGACGACGACCGCGCCGATGCGCTCCTCGGACAATTTCTGCACCACGGCCTCCACGGTATCGGTTGTGCGAACCTTTACGACATGATGGCCTTTGACGCGCAAGACATCGGAGATGGACATCGCAACCGCTCCTTTTCTGAAACAAACTGCTGCCCCATAAGTGGGGATGCCAATGCAACTTCCCAAGCAGATGGCCGATTGTTCAGCGAACGGATAGGGGCGGACCCATCAGCCCGGAACGATGATGATGCGCCGGTTCTGTTTGCCTTTGTTCTCAATTTTCTGCACGCGGATCGCGCCCGATCTCACCGGTTCGTGAAACATGCGTCCCGCCGCAGGGCTGCAGATCGACCAGCGTCTCGTCTGCGCCGATGCGCATCAGCCGCAGCCGGCCGGTCCCGCGCGGCGGCTGCACCGACATGGTGCGCACCAGGCCGGGATCGGTATCCAGCACGGATTCGTCAACCCACTCGATCGGTACCGGATGATCCGCGGCGATCAGCGCATTCAGCCCAGCCTCGATTTCCTCCTTCGGCGGCGGGTTGGGCAGGTCGAAATCGAGCCGCGATTTGTCCGCCCCGACCGACCCGCCGGTGACCGCGGCGCCCTTGATCAGGCTGCACAGCAGGTGCATCGCGGTGTGCATACGCATGTGAGCGTGGCGGCGCTGCCAGTCGATCGCCGCCTCCACCACCGCGCCAACCGGCGGCAGCGCAACATCCGGCGCGGGCAGATGAAGAATCGCCTCGCCCTCGCCTTTCACCGCCTCGGTGATCGGCGTCTCGCCAGCCGTCCCAGCGCAGTGACGCCGCTATCACCCGGTTGTCCGCCGCCGCGCGCATAGAAGACGGTGCGGTCGAGCACGATCGCCTTCCGGACCCGCTGGCGATCACGTCGCCGAGGTGGTTGCCAAGGTCGGGTCGTCGAGGAACAGACGTGCGGTCATGCGTGTCATCCATTTCTGTCGCAGCCAGTCGCGCTTGCTCGCCAGCCAGAACAGCGCGATCGCGGTGACGGAGTTGGTAAAGCACCCGGCGAACGCCGCCTGAATGGCCTCCTCGGCGTCCCATACCCGCACGCGGATATCTTCGTTTTCCGAGATTTCGCCGCCAAACCCGACAATCCCTTCGCCATCCGCGGGCGGAGCGACCACGCGCCCGACATACAGATGGCAGAACTCATCCGCCCCGCCGGCCGTCAGCAGAAAGCCGCCGATCCGTTCGACCCGGTCGGCGTCCAGGGCCATCTCCTCGCGCATTTCACGGCGGATGGTCTCGGCCGGGATCCTCATTGTCCTCGCACAGGCCGGCGGGGAGTTCGACCAGCGTCGGATCGACCCCAGCCGCCAAGGCGGGAAAGCGGAACTGCTCGATCAGCACCACGGCATCGGCAACCGGGTCATACGGCAGCAATGCCGAGGCCTGGCCGCGCCGCCAAATTTCCCAGGTGCGGGTGTCTGACATCGCGCCATCGAACCGGCGCTGGCGGAATTTCACCACATCGAGCGGAAAGCGGCCCGACCAAACGCGCTGTTCGGATTCGATGACGACATCCGGATGAGTGCGGGATCGGTGGGGTCGTACGGGCGCTCATGTCGATTTCTACAGGCCTCGCCGCGCCTTCTGTCAACCGCGGCGGAACACGCTCACGCTTTCCAGCCGGGCGGACCAAAGAAACTGGTCGATGGCCGTGACCGCGGCGAGCGTGTAGCCGCTGCCGTGCAACACCCGAGCGTCCCGGGACAGCGTCGCCGGGTTGCAACTGACATAGACCACGGTCGGCACACCGGCGGCCGCGATCTGCGCGATTTGCGCCGCTGCTCCCCCATGCGGCGGATCCAGCACAACCGCGGCGAACGCCGCAAGCTCCTTCGCCGACAATGGCTGACGGGCAAGATCCCGCTGAAACGCCTCGACCCGGCCGGCCATGCCACCCTGGTTGATCGCTTGCTTCAGCGCCCCGTGGGTCGCCGCATCGCCCTCGAACGCCGCCACCCGGACCACATCGGCCAGCGCGAACGTCAGCGTCCCGCACCCGGCATAGAGTTCCGCGACCCGCGTCCTGCTGGTGAGCTTCGCCGGCATCCCCCGCAGCACCGCCTCGACGATCGCCCGCTCTCCCTCCGCCGTGGCTTGCAGGAACGCGCCGGGCGGCGGCCTGACCGCGACCCCGGACAGCACCGTGGTGGGGGGACGCAGCAGCGCGATCGTCTCCGGCATGTCGTTACCCACCACCTGGGATACCCGCGGCAAGCCATGCGCGGCAGCGAACTCGGTCAGCGCCACCCGATCCTCCAGCGTCAACGGCGGCGTCCGTTCGCAGCAGCATGTCCGGGCCGGAACTCCAGCAGATTGATGACGACCGATGCCTCCCGCCGGACCGCTCGCAGCCCCAGCAGCAGCGCGCGCAACGGCTCCATCAGCCCCATCAGCCCGGGGTGCAGCACCAAACATTCGGTCAGATCGATCACCTCGGACGATCGCTGCTCGTGCAGCCCGAGGATGATGCGGCCAGCGGCTCGGCGAACGGCAAAGTCGACGCGGCGGCGCTCGCCCGGCAGGCCTGGCACATACGTCAGCGGGTCGGGCAGCACGAAAGCCCGCCTGTCGCAGCGCATGCGACAGCAGCCCGGATTTCCAGGCCCGATAATCCGCATCCCGCCAATGCTGCAGCACACATCCGCCACAGCGGCCAAAATGGCGGCAAGGCGGCTCGACCCGGGCCTCGCTGGCGCTGAGAAATCGCCTCGGCGAAGGCGTGCCAGCCGTCGCCCCGCGATTGCAGCGGCGCGCGCCGTGACGGTCTCGCCCGGCAGCGTGAACGGAACATACAACGGGGTGCCGTCTGGGAGGCGCGCGATTCCATCGCCCTCCGAGCCGACGCGATCGATGCGAACTGACGCCGGTTCGGGCGGTTTATGCCGGGACGTTTTGGTCGCGCGCTGCTTCATTCGTTGACTCACCCTGAAGGCGAGCCTGGCAATCGGACGTGACGGCCTGATCCGGCGTTACTATATATCGTCAGACCCGACGAAAGCTCCTGAATGACCGATCCCACCGCCGAGATCGCCCGCCGCCGCACGTTCGCCATCATCTCCCACCCAGACGCCGGTAAAACCACCCTGACGGAGCATCTGCTGAGGGCCGGTGGAGCGATCCAATTGGCCGGCAACGTGCGCGCCAAGGGCGAGCGCCGCCGCACGCGGTCCGACTGGATGGGGATCGAGCGGGACCGCGGCATCTCCGTCGTCACCTCGGTCATGACGTTCGAGTATTCTGATTGTGTCTTCAACCTGCTGGACACGCCGGGCCACGAGGATTTTTCCGAGGATACCTACCGCACGCTGACAGCCGTCGACTCCGCCGTCATGGTCATCGACGCCGCCAAGGGTATCGAGGCCCGCACGCGCAAACTTTTCGAGATCTGCCGTCTGCGCGACATCCCGATCATCACTTTCATCAACAAGATGGACCGCGAGTCCCGCGATCCGATCGAATTGCTGGATGAGGTGGCGTCCACTCTGGCGCTTGATACCTGCCCAGTGACCTGGCCGATCGGGCGAGCGTCAGAGTTCGCGGGAACCTACGATCTGCGCAAGCGCGAAATACACCTGACCAGCGACCTACCGCAGTCGGATCCTCGGATGCAGGCGGTCGCGGACGAGGTCGATCTGGTGCGGTCCGCCCTGCCTGAGTTCGATCTGGACAGCTTCAACGCGGGCCACCTGACGCCGGTCTATTTCGGCAGCGCGATCAAGGATATCGGCGTCAATGACCTGCTGAACGGTCTGGCGGAATATGGCCCCAAACCGCGTGCGCAACCGGCGGACAAGCGAATCATCGAAGCGACGGAACCCGGGTTGACCGCGCTCGTGTTCAAGATCCAGGCGAACATGGACCCGAACCATCGCGACCGTATCGCCTTCGCTCGTGTGTGTTCCGGCCGCCTCGTGCGGGGCATGCGCCTGAAGCAGGTCCGCACCGGCAAATCCATTCCGCTGCATGCGCCGCAATTCTTCTTTGCGCGCGAAAGAGAAATCGCCGATGAGGCGTTCGCTGGCGATGTCGTCGGCATTCCCAATCACGGGACCTTGCGGATCGGCGATACGCTCACCGAGGGCGAGGACATTCAATTCACCGGTGTGCCGTATTTCGCTCCCGAAATTCTCCGCCGGGTGCGGTTGGACGACGCGATGAAGGCAAAAAAACTGCGTCAGGCGCTGGTGGAATTGGCGGAGGAAGGCGTGGTGCAGTTGTTCCGTCCGCAAGACGGATCGGCGCCGCTGGTCGGCGTCGTCGGCACGTTGCAATTAGATGTGCTCCAGGCCCGCTTGGGCGCCGAGTATGGCGTTGCGATCGGATTTGAAACCTCTGCGTTTTCGCTTGCCCGGTGGGTGTCGTCTTCAGATAAGGCGGCCTTGGTGAAGTTCATCGCCGACAATCGCAATGCCATGGCCGACGATGTCGATGGCGACCCGGTTTTTCTTTCCACCTCAGCATTCATGATGCGTCGAGCGGAAGAGCTTGCGCCGGGCCTGACGTTCCGAGACATCAAGGACATCCGCGCCGACAAGTTGGCAGCGTAAAAGGCACCGGGTTGTCATGGCGCGCCTTCCACGAGCCACGACAACCCCGGAATATCCTATATTCCGAGCAGAACGGTGGGCATTTGAGCCCTCCTATTTTTCGAGCGCTTCCCGGGCGGAGTCCTTTACGCCTCCAACGGCGTTCTGGACCTTGCCGGCTGCCTTTTCAGCCGCGCCTTCGGCTTCAGTTTTCGTATCGCCGGTAACTTTGCCGATGACTTCCTTGACTGCGCCCTTCACCTGATGCGCCGCACCCTCAACACGATCCTTATCCATTTTGCTATGGCCTCCCTTGTGGATGAGCTTGAATGGTCAGTAGTTGGTGTTCTTGTCGGCGGAATGCTCGATACTCTTGCCGGCGGCGCTTAGGTCTTCACCCGCGCCGCGGGTAGTGTAGCAGGCGCTTAATACAGGGATGGCGGCAACCAATAGTGCCAGCGCCAGCCACAGTCTTGCGTTCGTACGCACACGTTATTCCCTTCAATTAGAATTCTTACACAGGTTCACGTTGCGCCTGCGATAACGCGTTGCAAGGATGCGGAGATCGCATCATAGCCTGTTGATTTCACGAGACCTTGAGATATCGTAATGTCGGCCACGGTCTCCCAAGTTCCATCCTCTTGGCATTCGCGCCTGGATGCGGTTGACTCGTGATGGAGCTTAGGGAGCGCGGGAGATGGCGGGGCTTTATTATGAGCAGTTTTCGGTCGACCAGGAATTCGAACATCCTTGGACGCGAACCGTTAGCGAGATGGACAACACCCTGTTCAGCGCACTGACCATGAATGTCCAACCACTTCACATCGATGCGCATTTCTCCGCGGGAACGGAGTTTGGGCAGCGCATCGTCAATTCGATGTTCACCGCCGGGCTGATGGTCGGGATGACGGTCAACGACACAACAATCGGCACAACAATCGGGAATTTGGGCTTCACCGAGATGAAATTCCCCAAGCCGGTGTTCCATGGCGACACACTCCGCGCTCGGACCAAAGTATTGGCGATGCGGGAGAGCAAATCGCGCCCCGATGTCGGAATCGTCGAATTCGAGCACACATGCTGGAATCAGCGCGACGAAATGGTGGCAATCTGCAAACGTCAGGCAATGATGCGTAAGTTGCCAAAACCCGCATGAGCGGTCCCCCGACGGACAAGCCCCCGAAACCACCGGCTAAAGCCGCGCGCACGGCGCGAGAGGCCGCGGCCTTGCGCGCGAACCTGCTCAAGCGAAAGGATCAGGCTCGGCGGCGCGAGGAAGCAAAGGATAAACCGCGCACGCCGTCTTGCTGACCTCACGTCCCGCAGAAGGTCTGCAACACGCGTCTCCTCGTCCCGCGGTGGCATCGCGTAACGCTCCAGTCCGGGCTGGTCGTCGAAAGGCCGCGACAGCACTGCGAGCAAATCCTCGAACGGCTGAAAATCCGCGCGTTCAACAGCAGCGGACAACGCCGCCTCGACCAAATGGTTGCGCGGAATGAACGCCGGGTTTGACCGCCCGCATCGCGCCAGCAGGCTGCTGTCTCCGCTGCCAGCCGAACCCGCCACCGCTCGGCCCAGCGTCATACGCGCCGACGTCCTTGAACAGCGCCCGCATCGCCGCGTCGCCCGCCGGTCCCTCGGCTGCATCGCACAAACGCCGAAAGGTCAGCGTGAAATCAGCACCATCCGTTGCCATCAACTTCAGCAACGATCCTGCGTCAGATCGTCGTCCCCTTCCCGCTCAGTCAGCAGCCCGATCTTTCGCCGCAATCCAGCAAAATAGGCCGCCTGAAAGCGAGGAGCGAAGGTTGCCAGCGCATCGGTGGCCGCCGTCTTCATCGCCATCTAGTAACGGCAGCAGGCACTCAGCCAGCCGGGTCAGGTTCCACAGTGCGATGCGCGGTTGATTGCCATATGCGTAGCGGCCATGGTGGTCGATCGAACTGAACACCGTCGCCGGATCGTAAGCATCCATGAACGCGCATGGACCATAATCGATCGTTTCGCCAGCGATCGAGCAGTTGTCGGTGTTCATCACCCCATGGATGAATCCGATCAGCAGCCACTTGCGCCACCAGATCGGCCTGCCGCGCGATCACCCCGTCCAGGAATGCGCGATAGGGGTTCATCGGCGCCCGCCGCCTCCGGATAGTGTCGCGCGATCGCGTGATCAGCCAGCAGCCGGACGCCCTCCTCGTCCCGCCGGGCGGCAAAATACTGGAACGTGCCGACCCGGATATGGCTCGCGGCGACGCGGGTCAGCACGGCACCGGGCAGCATCGTCTCACGCCAGACCCGATTCCCCCGTGGTCACAGCGGCAAGCGTCCGCGTCGTCGGAACGCCCAGCGCCGCCATCGCCTCGCTGATCAGGTACTCGCGCAGCACCGGCCCCAACGCCGCCCGTCCGTCGCCACTGCGGGAAAACGGCGTCTGGCCGGAGCCTTTCAACTGGATGTCACGGCGAATTCCGTCCCGCCCGACGACCTCGCCCAGCAGATTGGCGCGTCCGTCGCCGAGTTGCGGCACGAAATGGCCGAACTGGTGGCCCGCATAGGCCAGCGCCATCGGCTCCGCGCCCGGCGACACGCGGTTGCCAGCCAACACGCCAACACCCTCCGGACCGCCAAGTTCATCGGGATCGATGCCCAGAGTTTCGGCCGAGCGCCGCGTTCACCCGAAACAGCTTCGGCGCGGCAACCGGCGTCGGGTCAAGTCTCACATGGAAACGGTCGGGCAAGCGGGCGTAGCTGTTGTCGAACGGGATATGCATAGTGGAACCCTAATAGAGCACGATTGCTCTCAGCAAAACGTCTCAGGCGTGCAATCCGTGCAATCTCGGCGCGAAGCGGATGATCGGACAAATCGCGGTATTTCTCTGGCCGTGATCACACCGTATATGGAGCGGATGATCCCATTATCCATCCTCGACCTCTCCCCCGTGCCCGAAGGCAGCGACACCGGTCAGGCACTCCGCAACTCAATCGACCTCGCCCGTCACGTGGAGACGCTGGGTTATCAGCGCTTCTGGATGGCGGAGCACCACAATATGCCTGGGATCGCCAGCGCCGCCACCGCGGTAGCCTTGGCGCATGTCGCGGTCGCGACCAGCACGATCCGTATCGGCGCGGGCGGCATCATGCTGCCGAACCACGCGCCGCTGCTGATCGCCGAGCAGTTCGGCACCCTTGCGGCCCTTCACCCCGGGCGGGTCGATCTCGGCCTCGGCCGGGCGCCTGGGTCCGATCAGGTCGCGGCCCGAGCAATGCGGCGCAATCTGGCTGCGGATGTGGATCAATTCCCCCAGGATGTCGTGGAGCTCATGAGCTACTTCTTGCCCACGGAACCCGGCCAGGTGCTGCAGGCGGTTCCCGGCGCGGGGGAAGACGTCGAGGTCTGGATCCTGGGATCCAGCACGTTCGGTGCGCAACTGGCTGCCCATCTCGGTCTGCCGTACGCCTTCGCCTCGCATTTCGCGCCCGGCCAGATGAGCGATGCGGTCGCAATCTACCGCGAGCGCTTCCGCGCCTCCGATCGGCTGCGGAAGCCCCACGTCATGCTCGGTGTCAACGTCTTCGCGGCGGACACCGATGAGGAGGCACGCCGGCTGTTCTCCTCGTTGCAGCAGGCGTTCGTGAACCTGCGCCGCGGACGGCCGGGGAAATTGCCGCCGCCGGTGGATAATTTCGAAGCCGGCCTGGATCGTTACGGGCGAGCGATATTGGCCGACGCGCTGTCGTGCTCGTTGATCGGCAGCCCACAGACTATACGAGACGGCCTAAAGGCGTTCGTCGCAGCCACCGGTGCGGACGAATTGATGGTGGCCGCACAGATCCACGATCACGCCGCTCGCAAGCGATCATTCGAAATTCTTGCACATGAAGTCGTGAAGCTCGCCTGATCCGGCGTCGGAACCTCCGCCGTGGGTCCCCGTTGATGCCACACGCATCAACTGGAGAACTCGATGGCGTCCGTAACTATCCACGAAACAACCGTGTCGCCGGATCGGCGCAGCCTGCTGAAATGGACCGGCGCCCTTGCTGGCGCGACCGGCATCGGTATGGCGACCGGTCACGCCCAACCTCCACGCCAAACCGAAGCCGCGTCTGTCCAGCAGGAAATCGGTGCCCTGCGTAAGGGCATGTTCAGCTTTATGCTTGCCAGCGAGCAGTTTCCGACGCCGGAGCTCCTGCGCCTTGGCGCCCATGCGTCGCGCGCCGGGTTCCATGTCCTGTCCACCAGCGATCATCTGCAACCTTGGCAGGCGAACCAGGGGCACGTCGGCCAAGCGTGGGTCACGATGGGCGCGCTCGGGGCGCAGACGCAAAGTTGGATGGGTACCACGGTCACCTGCCCGACCATGCGCTACAACCCGGCGGTCGTCGCGGAGGCGTTCGCGACCATGAGCCACCTCTATCCGGGCCGGGTATTCCTGGGAGTGGGTTCCGGTGAAGCCCTGAACGAACAGATCGCAACCGGTGAATGGCCCAAATGGCAGGAACGCTGGGACCGGCTGATCGAGGCGATTGCAGTGATCCGGCAGCTCTGGACCGGGCAGGATGTTTCCTTCAAGGGCAAATACTATACTATTAACGCCAAGCTTTACGATCCTCCCAGCCAGCCGATTCCGCTGCTGACAGCCGCAAACGGCAAGAAGTCTATGCGACTGGCCGGACAGCATGGCGATGGCCTTGTCACCGACCCGCTGACCTGGATGCAGCACAAGTCGGAATGGGAAGATGGCGTGCGCGCCGCCGGCAAGAATCCTGCCGATATGCCCGTCCTGGTTGAGCAATATGTCGTGGTGGGTGATCAGCAGGCCGCTGTGCAGGCCGGCGAGCTATGGCGCTTCGGTCCAAAAGCGTTCAAGGGGCTGTATAACGTTCCGAGCGCGGTCGAAATTCAGCAGAAAGCGGATGCCGGAACCCCGATGGACGAGGTCTTGAAGTCCTGGGCGATCGGCACCGATCCCGCAGTCCACGTCAAGAAGATGCATGAGCTGTTCGACAGTGGGGTCAGTATCGTAAACGTCCACTCCGGCCAGCCGGATCAAGCGCGAGTGATCGATTTCTATGGTGAGCACGTGCTGCCGACGTTCCGGCACCCGGCGTAGGCATGCGGGACAGCCCTGGTGGGACGAACCACTTCGACCAGGGTTGTTTCTTTACGTTACAGTCCTTTCCGTAACTAATATAAATTGGATTTAATCTTTTTGTGGCCTTGCCGTGACGAGCACTTGCACCGGCCGTGACTGTGCCGGAAATGCCGGGACGGATCTTCAAGGGGCGTGTCGCTCGCGGTGCTGTGGCGTTGCGGTCGTCGTCGCGCTCGATGCGCACCAAGGTCGATGTGCCCAATCCGGACCACGTTCTGCGGCCGGGACTCTTCGCGGACGTGATGTTCTCCGTTCCGCACCAGCCGCCGCGGTTGTGGTGCCGACCTACCGTTGTGTTCAACGCCGCGGCCTCCAGGTAGTGACAGTGGGTGCCGAGTGCAATTCACTTCCAAAGGGTGACGATCTACCGCGACTTCGGCACGACGGCTGAGTTGCGCGACGGATTGGCCGGCTGAGAAAGGCTGGTCCTGAACTCTCCGATGGCAGCAAGGTGCAGGTGGCCCATCCGCCCCCGCAGCAAGAGGGCGTGAAGCGGCTGCCAGCCCTGAACGAACTGCCAGCCGGGCCGCCCGCCCTTTTATATGCGGCGACCCGACAGGACCAATCGAATTCCTATGCCGACGTGACCAAGCTTCTCGGCGCCAGATCGCGATGTTCGTCTCAAGAGGCGTCGTTCGGTCCGGCTCAACCGAGGCGCTTCGCGCCGAGAGGATTTTTCAATGCTTCGAACTTCCAAGCCTGCGCCGGTCCAAGCGCGACCTACCAATGACAGTCAGGAACCCGCCCTGCTGGACCCGCTCTTGCGACTGGCGGGAAAGATCCAGAACACCCATGCTTTGATCATAGCAGAGCATGGCCTCGATCTGATGTGCGGCCTGATCCGTCGCGGTTGCCTCGCGGCTACAATTCTGCGGATCGGCGACAAGCCAGACACCGGTGATTACGATCTTGTCCTGGTGCCGTGGGCAGCGGCGTTGCCCTCGGCCGAGGAGGTGATCAGGGTTGCCCGCCGATCGCTTGCACCCCGAGGGCGTCTGATCGTGGGCGTCAGTGGCGGAGAGGCCGCGGCCGCGCTGGCCCGCCGGCTCCGGCTGAACGGATTCACCGGTCTGCGTTCGGCGCAATGGTTCGGCCTGACGCTGCTGCGCGCCGACCTGCGGAACGTGTCATGAGCTGCCCCTCCTTCCCGCTCGGCGGTTCGATGACCGCGTTGGCGACACCGTTCAAAGACGGCCCGATCGATCAATCCGCCTTCATTCGCCTGTGCCAGCGGCAGATCGCCCGTGGCACCACGGCGCTTATCGTATGCGGCAGTACCGGCGAGGCGGCTTCTCTCCAGGCTGCGGAATACGCCAGCTTGATCCGCCTCGCCGTCGAGACCGCAAAGGGTCGTGTGCCGGTGATCGCCGGTTGCGGAGGACCTTCGACCGACGCCGCGGCAACAGCCGCCGCCCTTGCAGCGAAGTGCGGCGCAGCGGCCTTGCTCTGCCCGCCGACACCTTACGTAAAACCTTCGCAGGAGGGGATCATCGCGCATATGCGCATGCTGGAGCATGTCTCGGACCTGCCCCTGATTGTCTATGACGTTCCCAGCCGGGTCGGCGTGGCGATTAAGGACGAGACCGTGGCGGCGCTGTCACAGCGCGGGCTGGCGATCGGAATTAAGGATGCCACCGCCGATCTGGGCCGTCCGGCACGTATTAGGGCCCTGTGCGGAACTGATTTCGTCCAACTCAGCGGCGACGATGCCACCGCCGCCGCCTATCGCGCCGCCGGCGGCGCCGGTTGCATCTCGGTCACCGCCAATCTGACGCCATCGCTGTGCGCTCTACTGCATCGTTCCTGGGACGACGGCGACCTGGCGTCCTTCGCCAGCATCCGCGACCTGCTGGCGCCACTCCACGACGCACTGTTCCTGGAGAGCAATCCGGTGCCGCTCAAGGCGGCGCTGGCGATCATTGACCTCGCGGAGGCGGAGGTGCGATTGCCGCTGTTACGCGCGGTGGAGGCGACGAAAAACAGGCTTGCAGAAATTCTGGGTCGGATCATGAGCCGCGAGGAATGGATGGCCTCGCACCCGCGCTATGCCCTGGCAAGCTAAGGTCAGGCAGGCGCTGCCGGGCGTTGTCTGGATCTGCCTAGTCTTTGCGGTGGCCGCGTACGGTGCGGCCATCGTGCGCAATGTGACTGACGTGCTGGCGGGAATCGCCGGCCATCCACGCTCTGTGGTCCTGGCGGAAACGCCCAACCGTTAGAATGACGGAGGCCGGATTAACTTAGCATCGCGCCGGCGCCGCCCCACAGGTCGCACGCGGTGTCGCCGGCCGGCCGGGCGGTGGCGAGCGCGGCGGCGGAATGGCCAGTCATGCCCAGACACCCCACCCCGACCTGATCATCTCGCTGTGGAGAGCCCTTTATATCAAGACCAAATCGCGCCATACGGAGATTATGCTGCCCGAAACCTTCCGCACGGCGCGGCTTTTCCTACGGCCGATCGCGATGGCGGACGCCGGACCGATCTTCGCCGCTTATGCTCGAAACCCGGAGGTCACGCGCTTCCTGATTTGGCGGCCGAATCGAACACGCCGTGACTTCGAAGCCTACATTCGCGCTTGCCTCGACACGCCGCCTCACCGCGCGAGGACCTATGTGATGCAGGGACGCAAGGACAGCGTGATCCGAGGTGGGCTCGACCTACGTCAAGCCGAGCGGCATAGGCTGGAATTCGGCTACGTGCTCGCGCCAGCCTGGTGGGGCCAAGGCCTGATGGCGGAAGCACTCAAAGAAATCGTGCGGTGGGCGCTGGCCCAGCCGACGATTTTTCGCATAGGCGCAGTATGCGATGTCGAGAACATACGATCGGCACGGGTGATGGAGAAGGCCGGATTGGTCCGGGAAGGTGTGCTGCGGCGATATTTGATCCACCCGGGCATGGACAGGGAGCCCAGGGACTGCTTTAGCTACGCTCGCGTGCGTTAGCGAACCCTACGTCCTTCACCGAACCGACAGTTCACACCTGACTTAGCAGCAGTCCATGTCGTCGTTGGTGCGCCGGACCAGAATTTCTCGCTTACCGACATGGTTCGCCGTCCCGACGATGCCCTCCTTTTCCATCTGCTCGATCAGCTTGGCGGCCTTGTTGTAGCCGATGTTCAAGTGCCGCTGGATGAACGACGTCGACGCCTTGCCCTCGCGCGCCACCACCGCGACGGCCTGATCGAACAGGCTCTTGTCGCTGTCGCTTGCCTCCGCGATCCCAGACAACAGCGGATCCGAGTCGCCGCCATTGCCCTCCACCGGTTCGGTGACATCGTCCAAATAGGCCGGCTCGCCCTGTTCGCGCAGGAACGCGACCACCTTCTCCACCTCCTCATCCGACACGAACGGGCCATGCACACGAGTGATCCGGCCGCCACCCTGCATGAACAGCATGTCGCCCATGCCCAGTAACTGTTCCGCGCCCTGCTCGCCCAGGATGGTGCGGCTGTCGAACTTGCTGATCACCTGGAAGCTGATGCGCGTCGGGAAATTGGCCTTGATCGTGCCGGTGATCACGTCCACCGACGGCCGCTGCGTCGCCATGATCACATGGATTCCCGCCGCCCGGGCCATCTGCGCCAGACGCTGCACAGCCTGCTCGATCTCCTTGCCCGCCACCATCATCAGGTCGGCCATTTCATCCACCACCACGACGATGAACGGCAGAGGTTCCAGCGCCAGCGGCTGTTCCTCGAACGTCGGGCGGCCGGTATCGGGATCGAAACCGGTTTGCACTTTGCGGGTAACGACCTCGCCTTTGGCCCGAGCCTCGACGACGCGGTCGTTGAAGCCGCCGACGTTGCGGACGCCAAGCTGCGACATCGCGCGATACCGGCGCTCCATTTCCCGCACGGTCCATTTCAGCGCCGTCACCGCTTTCGCCGGCTCCGTCACCACCGGCGCCATCAGATGCGGGATGCCCTCGTAGATCGACAGTTCCAGCATCTTCGGGTCGATCAGGATCATGCGGCACTGGTCAGGCGACATGCGATACAGCAACGACAGGATCATCGCGTTGACGCCGACGGATTTGCCGGACCCGGTGGTGCCGGCGATCATCAGATGCGGCATCCGCGCAAGGTCGGCGACGATCGCCTTGCCGCTGATGTCCTTGCCCAACGCCAACGATAGCCGGCCGGCCGATTTCTGCACCTCGTCGCTGGCAAGAATCTCGCTCAGGAACACCGTTTCGCGCTTGCTGTTCGGCACCTCGATGCCGATGACGTTGCGGCCGGAGACGGTGGCGATACGTACGGCGGTGACCGACAGGCTGCGGGCGACGTCGTCCGCCAGCCCGATCACGCGGGCGCTGCGAATGCCGGGCGCCGGCACGAGTTCGTACAGCGTGACCACCGGACCCGGCCGGATCTCGACGATCTCCCCCTGCACGCCGTAGTCGGACAGGACCGTCTCCAGCAGACGGGCGTTGGCCTGCAGCGCATCCTCGCTGGGTCCGGTGCCGGCGCGAGGCGGCGGCTCCTTCAGCAGGCTCAGCGAGGGGAATTGCCAGCCTACCTCCTGCAGCGGCAGGCTTTGTTGCTGTGGCTTGCGCTGTGGCGGCGACGGGTTGCTGCGTTTTCGACCCGCGGGCCGCGAGCGACCGGTTCGTCCAGGACCGGATCAGCCAGTTTAGGACCTTCATGGGTCCCTTGCCGCACCACCGGAGGCGCCCGAACCGCCGCCACGGGCGGTTCATCCGGTTCAAGGCCCGGACCCCGGCTCACCAAATTGATCAGCCACCCGGAGGCATTGCCCACTCCGCCGGCCCCGCGCGACAACGCCCCGACCGCGCCGCCGCTGGCAGACACGGACAACCGCGCCGCGGCTCCGGCGACCCGTCCGGCAGTGCGCCACTCGGAGCGGGACAGGCCCAGCGACAGCAAACCCAGCACCAGCGCCAGCGCGACACTCATCAGCCAGACCGACCCGACGCCGACGACCCCGAACAGCCCTTGGCCGGCTCCGAGTTCGGCCTTGGCAACGATCTGCCCGATCGAGCCACCCAGGCCGGCCATCACCGGCCAAGGCGCCCCGTGTTGGGGCACCGGGATGGCAGCGATCGCCGCGGACAGCATCGGCATCGCCGCCAGCAGCGCTGCCATGCGGCCGACGAAACTGCCCAACCCGCGATGAGAGGCGATGCGCCACGACCAGGTCAGCATGGCGATGCCCGGCAGGACAGCGACGACCCCAAAGCCTTGCAGCAGCATGTCGGCAAGCATCGCCCCTCCCGGTCCGGCGAGGTTGCTGACATGCCGAGTCGTGGCGGTATTCAGTGATGGATCGCGCGGATCATAGGTCGCCAACGCCACCAGGATCGCAAGGCCGAACAGACCCAGCAAAAGGCCGCCAAATTCGGCGCTGCGCTGGCTCATCAACGCCTTCACGGCGGGCGAGGCGAACTTCCGGGGTTCCATCGTCGATGATCGGGCGGCCATTTTATCCTGCGAATCTGCTTACGGCATCGGTCGAAGTATAAGCGCGAAGCCACTGATAAATGAAGTACGATCATCGGCGTCACCGACTCCCGGCTGCTGATGCAGAAAAATCCGCTACCGAATCGAACGTCTGGGGCGGTTGCGAACTCGCCACAACCCCCGATGGTGGCCGAGCCGAGGAACGTCCACGTGTTGGCGACTTTATCGCAACCTACTCGCCATCACGGTTCTGGATCGGCGACACCATATTATTATTTAACAGCAACGAATGACTTAGTCAGCCCAACAAATTTCTCCAAAACGATTTCCGCATCGGGGAAAAAATGTGAGAACTGCGCCTTGTCCAGCAATCGATAATAGTTGATGAGCGCTGCAGCGTGATCCATGTTGTTGGCCTTCGGACCCTTGCCGATCTGTCGCCGCTGAACCAATGACATGCGTGCGGACTCGGGAAGCCAGTGAAAGAACGGCACCCCGAAATGCGGTTCGATCGGAAACCAGAATGCCGGCGTTTGCACATAGTAATGGGGAGCGACTCGTCGGGTTTGAGCGGCAAACTTCGCCATCGGATCCCAGCCGCCCAGATGCTCGATGACCGAATTTGAATGCGCTATATCAAATGCGCCGTCCTCGAAAGCCAGATCACAGCAATCCCCGATAATCGTTGTGAACAATGCTGGATTAGGATTATCCGGCAGGTTCTCCTCTGACAGATTGACCAGCGTGATCGATACGCGATGGGCCATCAGGTAGTCAGCACCAACTATATTCCAGTAACGGATCTCGCCGCCCATGTCGAGAAGGCGCACTGCCCCTTTCGCAGCATAACATTGTTCGATCAGGGCGCGCAGCCGGGCTCCCCGGCGCCGCCGCATTCGGGATCCGAACGAGTTCGGGTCGTCATAGTTTGTGAGCTGGCGTAGCATTTTCATGCACGCCTCGCCGCGATCGACAGGCCCCGAACGTGGAGTGGGCCGCCTAAGCAGGATAGCAATCTGACCAGTATCAATGCGAAACCACCATAATGCACCCCAAAACCGTGGATCGGCATCGGATCCTCTTTAGAGGACCGAGCCAGACCCGAATGTAACATCAAATTAGAAAACACCCGATCAAGACCGTGCTACGCACATGCTCACCACGCAAATCGCGGCTTCGTGGCGTAGAACCGGATCTCCCGCCGCTGTGTGCCTTTGCGATGCTTGCCCCCGCCGCCGCTTCCCCTAATCTCGCCTTACCAGAGGGGAGCCCCATGCGCATCGAGATCATCTGCACCGGCGACGAAGTGCTGACCGGAAAGATCACCAACACCAACTTCTCCTACATGGCGCAAAAGTTGGAAGACGTGGGTTTGTCCGTCCACTGGGGCACCACCGTCGGTGACGACCGTGACTCGTTGCTGGCCGCGTTCCAGCTCGCCGCCACCCGTGCCGACGCCGTGATCGTCAACGGCGGCCTCGGTCCCACGGTCGACGACCTGTCACAGGAAGTCGCCGCCCAGGCTGCCGGCGTCGAACTCGTCCTGCACGAAGAATGGCTCGCCCGCATGGAGTCCTTCTTCACCCGCCGGATGCGCACCATGCCGCCGAATAATGTGAAACAGGCAATGCTGCCAGCCACCGCGGAGATGATCGACAACCCAATTGGCACCGCCTGCGGATTCGCACTCGACATCGGCAAGGCGCGCTTCTTCTTCACCCCGGGCGTGCCGCGCGAACTCCACCGCATGCTGGAGCAGCAGGTTATCCCTCGCATTCTCGCCCGAACCGGCGCGCCGGCATCGATCCACCTGAAGCGGTTTCATTCCTATGGCCTGGGCGAATCCCATGTGGACCAGCTTCTCACCGGCGTCGAAGCCCTGGACCCTGACGGCGGCGTGAAGCTCGGTTTTCGCGCACATTATCCGCAGCTGGAAACCAAGCTGACGGTTCGCGGCAAAGACATGGATGACGTGCGCCGCAAGCTTGCACCCGTGACCGAAGAGGTCCGCAAGCGCCTAGGCAACTTTATCTTCGCCGAGGACGACCAGACACTGGAAGGTATCACATTATCCGCTCTGACCGAACGGCAAGCGACGCTCACAACCGTGGAAACTTTCACCGCTGGCCAGATCGCCGCTCGCATCGCACACTTGCCCGGCGCCGAGAAAGTCTTCCGCCACGGCACCGTGGCACGCCATCTGGATCACTTGTGCGGCGTCTCGATCCCGCTGGAACTCGACCAGGAAACCACCGAGGCGGTCGCCAACGCCGCGCGCGAGCAAACCGGCGCCACCCATGCCCTGGCGGTGCTGATTGAACTGGATGACGGCGCCGATCGCATGGACCTCGGCGGGACGATATGGATCGGCATCGCGACCGCCGACCGGATCGAGGTCCGGCGGTCACGCATCCTCGGCGGACGCGAGTGGGTCCGGCTCGGCGCGGTCGAATTGGCGCTGGATTGCCTTCGCCGTTTCCTGCAAGGCCTGCCCGTGGTCGAGCGCATCGACTTCGAGAAGGCCTGAACGAGAAAGTCCAAATGAGCTCGTCTTTTGGGGAAGCGGCCCCCGGCCGTCGCTGGCTCTGCGCCCCGGGTCGATGGAGGCCCACAAGCCCGGGCCGTATCGCCTATATAACGAGAAGATGTTTAGAATTGCGTATGCTAAATGCCCGCATACCAAGCGTAGCCCTGATCTTCCCAGTAGCCGCCACCACCGCCGCCGATCTGCGCAAAGCTATCCACTAGTTCAATCCGCATAATATACTTGGCCATCTTGTAGCCAAGCTGGCGTTCGACCCGCAGTCGAAGCGGGGCGCCGTGCGCTACCGGCAGCACCGCGTCGTTCATCTCGTAGGCGAGGATCGTCTGTGGGTGGAACGCCTCCTCCAGGCTAATGCTCTCGTAATATTTGCTGTTCGGATCGCCATTGTCCATCGGATCGGCACAATGAAACACCACATACCGGGCGGCTGGCTGAGGCCCGGCCTTCCGCAGCACATCGCCGAGTAACGCGCCTTTCCACTTGCCGATGCAGCTCCAGCCCTCCACGCAGTCGTGGCGGGTGATCTGCGTGCGCGAGGGCATGGCGCGCAACTCGTCCAGCGAATACTGCGCCGGGCGATTTACCAGCCCCGTCACCTCCAGCTGCCAGTCGACAAACTGCTTCGATGCCAGTGCTTGATAGTCTTCGTCGTCCGGATCCAGGGTGCCATTGGCCTTGAATTCCTTCGACAGATCGGCCTCGGCGTATTCGGGCGCCAGCGAATGGTTGCCGTCGAGCAGCCGCTGCATCCGCCGGGTCAAGCTTTCCGCACTGGCCAGCACGCGCTGAACAGTAGGGTCCTCGGACAGCCGGTCACAACCGCCGAGCAGCAGCGCACCGACAGCGCCGGTGGTCCCGGCCATCAGTCTGCGCCGATCGAAGAGAGCCTTTTCATTCAGCGGCATCGCTCGCCCCCTCGATGGCATACCGACCGGTCAGCATCGATCGAAGATTGTTCCACAGGCCAGAGACCAGAACCATGAAGACGTGGATCAGCACGAAGGCAAACAGCGACCATGCGAGAATGAAGTGGATGGTCCGTGCCGACTGGCGTCCGCCAAACAGGGCGAGCAACTGCGGAAAGGCCGCGTCCATCCGAGGTGACATGGTCAAGCCGGTCAGCACCATGAACGGCAGAAAACCGAACACCACGACGAGATAGGCCAGTTTTTGCAATACGTTGTAGTGGCGCGCCTCCTCGCCCTTGGGGAAGCGGAACAACAGGTGATCCCATGTGGTCCGGCCGATTTGCCGGAGTTGGTGTCCTGTTGGCAGCAGATCCCGCCAGACGTGGCCGCCGAGCAAGCCCGCCAGCAGGTAGATCGCGCCGTTCGCGACGAACACCCACGCGAAGAAAAAGTGCCAAAGGCGGCCCTGCGCCAACGATTGCTGACCGGGTAGCGTGGCCCAGACGGGAAACCCGCGCTCCAGGCGACGGCCTGCGGAGTCCTGTGACAGGCCGAGTACCCCGGTCGTATTGAACGAATGCCCGAGCACGGCGGTCACGCCTCGTTCCGGACCGCCTTCGGGCTGCACGGCCGACATCGACAGCAGGGGGTGAGAGAAATTCGATATGTTGCCCAAATAGAGCGCCGGGTGGGCGTTGAAGATCTGCAGGCCGCTCATGAGCAGGACCGTCAGACACACCACATTGACCCAGTGCGTGATCCGCACCACGACCGAATGCCGGTAGATCAGCATCCGGTGCAGCGGCCGGCGAGGTCCGGCCGGCGTGCGGCCGCCGGTTGGCCCGGTGCCGATGCCGTCTCTCGCCGGCCCATCGGCACCTCCAGGATTGGCGCTTACAGGATGGACGTTTGCCGGTTTGGCCACATCAGGTCCCTTTAAACGACGCCGCCGGCCGCCGCCCTATATCGGCGGCCTCAGGGCCAGTCTGCTTGACGAAGTTTGCGTTTGTCATGGTCCGGCTCGGTTCGAAATTCCCTAAGGCCACGCCCATCGCGAGGGTCAACGGCCGAGACGCCACCCTGCCTTCGCCGCAAAGCTCTCGAAAAAGTCTGCGTCATAGGCCTGCTCCGGCGACTGACGGACAAGCTCATCGACCAGATCAGCATCCGCACCGACAAGGATACGCCACCGGCCTGCCTTGACGCCATCGAGAATTATCGTCGCAGCCTCAGCCGCGGATGTCGGCGCCTCCTCGATGAAGCGTCGCGCCCGTTCGGCCACAAGTGCTCTGATCTCGTCGTCCGACAGCCCGGAGGGATCCCGGCCCATCGACGCGAACCATGCACGCGACTGTTCGATCTGGGCCGCGGTCAACTCGTCCGAGTCGTGCCCGGCTTGGACCTTCAGAGTATTGGTGCGAATCGAGGTCCCGATGTGGCCGGGCATGACGACGGACACGCTGATATGGGGGGCATTTATCCGCAGATCGGTGATCAGCGCCTCGCTAAAACCCTTCACCGCGAATTTCGCCGCGGCATAGGCGGTGTGCGCCACCGTCGGCCCGATCGTCGCCCAAAACCCGTTTATGCTGCTCGTGTTGATTATGTGACCTTGGTCCGCCTTTTGGAGCATGGGCAGGAAGGTACGGGTGTTGAGATAAACCCCTCCCCAGCAGATATTGAAGATGCGTTCCCATTCATCGCGGGTGTTGGCGATGATACTGCCGCCGCCGCTGATTCCGGCATTGTTGAACAACAGGTGGATCTTGTCGGTCTCCTGCTGCGCCATGACCGCATCCCTGAAACGCACGACCTGCGCTTCGTCTGACACGTCGGCGACATGCGTCGTGATGCGCAGGCCCTGTCGCGGCCGCGCTGCTTCGCAGAGCCTTTGGGTCTCCGCCATGTTTCGCGCCGAGACATCGCACATCGCGACATTGCAGCCCTCGGCCACGAGTTGGCGCACCAGTTCGCGTCCCATGCCGGTGCCACCTCCGGTGACGACCGCGGTCCTGCCCGAGAAATCCTTCATTGGTTGCGTTCCCCCGATCCTAAGGCTGCCTATCCGTATCCTGCTTGCTGAACTCCGTCCAGAACGGCAGGATGCTGGAACACGCACTCGGGGACGAAAAACTCGGCCGGCATTTGTGCCTCACGATATCGCGTGCTCCGGCTGGGCGTCAGCGAATCTGTTAGAAGCGAAGTCATGTCCAATCGCGTCGTCAGGTCCGGCAAACCTGTGCTCCAAGGATCGCCAATGATCGTAATTGCTGTTCTGCTGCCCTGGCTTGCCCTCCTGATCAATGGGCACGTATTTCAGGCGGCGTTTTGCCTCGGACTCCAGCTTACCGTGCTGGGATGGATTCCCGCCGCGATCTGGGCTGTTTTGGTGGTCAACGACGACCGACGGCAACGCCAATACCGCGAAATGCTTCGGCTGCTTCATGGCCGCTGAGATGCGAAAGAATCGACCAACCGACCGCGGCCACGAGCGTCCGAAACTATGTCTATATCGAACTGATGGAGACGTTTGATGTGCCCTTTGCGGCTGGGCTTGCTGGTGCTACCGATTGCGCTGGTTGGTTGCGGTGGCGACAAACCGAAGGCCACGCTCTCTGTAACGTGCGGCGGAAGTTCCGCTTTGGTCGGCGCTCGTTCCATCGACATACTGGGGGACCTGGTCAACGGCCGACCAACGATAAGCTTTCCCGACCCGGCGAACGCTGGGAGGACCGGCACCCTGTCCATCCCACCTGCTTCGCGCTGTTCGATCACGCCGGAGAGCAGCGGTGGGTGATCTAACCGGCGGGCGCGCGGGCGGCGGCACGGCCTCTCTACCCTCAGGCCCGTGACAAGCTCCATGCCTGGCGCCGGAATTGGGGAAGCTGTCGACAGTGTCGCTCACATCATCCAGGTGGCGCTGACGCCGGTATTCCTTCTGTCCGGAATCGGGGCCTTGCTGAACGTGTTCAACACGCGCCTAAGCAGGGTGTCCGATCATCGGGAGCACGTGGAGGACCTGTTGCGTGGCGACCCCGACGGCACGGACCAATCTTGGCTGCGCCCCCACTTGGCACGGTTATATCGCCGGACCCTGGTTTTGGATGCCTCGATCGTTCTTACGGCCATTGGTGGCGCATCCACTTGCGGCGCCGCGTTCGTCCTATTCCTCGGGAGCATGCGGGACACCGCGATTGCCTCCTGGCTGTTCGTCCTGTTTGGATTGGCGCTCGGCTGCACGGCGTGTGCACTGGTTGCGTTCGTGGCCGATAGCGTATTGGCATGGCACGGTCGCTACCGGGAGGGGTCCCTGCCCCGTCCGAACTAAAGTCGGCCGCGCCGGGCCCGTTCTCGGAGCGCATTGGACACCCTATTGCGGCAGGATTAGACTTACCCGCCAGTAGGAGGGACCGATCCATGGATCTTCGCTTCACCCCGGAAGAGCGCGCCTTCCGCGAGGAAGTCCGTGCTTTTATCAAAGAAAACCTGCCGGCGGACACCCGTGACCGCATGAAGCTTGGCCATCCGCCGCGCAAGGAAGATACCGTGCGCTGGCAGCGTATTCTCAATGCCAAGGGCTGGGCGGCGATTTCCTGGCCGCAGGAGTGGGGTGGTCCCGGCTGGACCGCGATCCAAAGGATGATCTTCCTGGAAGAGAACCTCATGGCGCCGGCGCCCGAGCTTTCGTCTTTCAATATAACCATGCTCGGTCCGGTGTTGATCCAGTTCGGGACCGAGGCGCAGAAAAAGCGCTTTCTGCCGCGCGCGGCCAACCTGGATGACTGGTGGTGTCAAGGGTTCTCGGAACCTGGCGCCGGATCTGATCTGGCCTCGCTGAAAACGGCGGCGAAACTTGAGGGCGGTCATTACGTAGTAAACGGACAGAAAATCTGGACGTCCACCGCGCATAACGCTGACTGGTGTTTTGTTCTTGTCCGCACCGATCCGAACGCCCGCAAGCGCCAGGAGGGGATTTCCTTTCTGTTGGTCGATATGAAAACGCCGGGCGTGACGGTGCGGCCGATCATCTCGATCGACGGCGCCCACCACCTGAACGAGGTCTTCTTCGACGACGTCAAGGTCCCGGTGGACATGCGGGTCCACGCCGAAAACAAAGGCTGGGACGTGGCCAAATTCCTGCTCGGCAACGAACGGACCGGCATCGCTCGCTTGGGCAAGTCACGGGAGCGGGTCACTGCCGCCGTTTCGATGGCGAAGGACGTGAATTTCTGCGGCGCGCCGTTGATCCAGGACCCTGCGTTCCGCCAACGGGTGGCGCAGTTGCAAGTGGACATGAAAGCGCTGGAGATCACGCAGTACCGGGTCGTTTCGGCCTACGACAAGGCGAAAGGCGCCGGCAAGCCAGACCCGCTGTCGTCCGTATTAAAGGTCAAGGGCACTGAACTTCTGCAGGCCACATCGGAGCTCGCGGTGGATGTCGCCGGGCCAATGGCCACGCCAATGTGGGCGCAGGAACTGGAAGCACTTAACGAACCGGACGACATGCTGGAGGCGGCAAGCGCGGGGACCGGCGGCTATTTGATGCTTCGGGCTGCCTCCATCTACGGCGGCACTAATGAAATTCAGAAAAACATCCTCACCAAAGCGGTATTGGGGCTGTAATGGACTTCGAACCATCCGACGATCAACGGCTGCTGGTCGAGAGCGTCACGCGCATGTTGAGCGATACTTACGGCTTTGCTCAGCGCAAGGGCTATATGGCGTTGCCCGAGGGCTACTCCCCCGCGGTCTGGGCGCAGTTCGCCGAGCAGGGGTTGCTGGGACTGCCGTTCGCCGAGGAATACGGCGGGTTTGGTGGCGGAGCACAGGAAGTCATGCTGGTCATGCAGGCTTTTGGGCGCGTGCTTGTGCTGGAGCCATTCTTCCCGACCGTTGTTCTCGCGGGAGCGGCACTGAATTTCGCCGGCAGCGCGGAGCAAAAAGCCGCGTTGTTGCCGTCGATTGCCGAGGGCCGCCTGAAAATGGCTTTCGCCCACGGCGAACGGCAGGCGCGCTACGACCTGACGGATGTCGTGACAACCGCCAAGCGGAGCGGTGCCGGCTGGGTGCTCGACGGATCGAAGACGGTCGTTTCGCATGGCGAGGCGGCGGACAGGATCATCGTCAGCGCCCGCACCAGCGGTGACCGATATGATGCAGACGGCATCACGCTGTTTCTGGTCGATGCCACCGCCTCCGGGGTCGCCCGGCGCGGCTATGTCAGCCGCGACGATACGCGGGCGGCGGATATTTCCTTATCGAACGTCGCGGTCTCCGATGCCGATGTGCTGGGCGAGGTCGGCAAGGGCCTGCCGATCATCCAACGCATCGTCGAGGCCGGGATCGCCGCCACCGCCGGTGAAACGGTCGGCGCGATGGAGGCGATGAACGAGATGACGCTGGAATACAGCAAGACTCGCGTTCAGTTCGGCAACCCTATCGGGTCATATCAGGTGGTGCAGCATCGTCTGGCCGATATGTTCATGGCGCAGGAGCAGGGTCGCAGCATGGCGATGCTGGCGACCATGTCGATCGACAATCCGGACGAGGCGGCCCGTGCGCGCGATATCGCATTGGCCAAGGTCGGCATTGGACAGGCTGGGCGCTATGTGTCGCAAAGCGCCGTGCAGATGCATGGCGGCATCGGCATGACCGAGGAATATGCGGTGGGACACTACTTCCGTCGCTGCATGGTGATAGAGCGGCTGTTTGGCGATCCAGCCTACTACTTGAACAAGCTGGCTGCGGACGTGTCCTAGCGCGAGCGGTGCCGTTGTGCAGTCGTCTGGACGGCCGCTGAATCGGCGATCTAATCCACGCGCAGATCGCGGGGGCGGAAGAGGCAATCGACCTCGATAAGCGACACGCGGTCCGTCGAATGGAAGTTGACCGGATGGATCTGCGCGGGGACAAACCCAGCATCCGCCATGAATTCGATCGCCTCATGAAACTGCCACGTGCCTTGATATAGATGCACGATCGGCAATTCCATCAAAACACCCTTAAGCTTCGGCAACAGAGACCGGCCACCCTCGAGAACCTGCCGCTCATAGCCCTGAGTATCGATCTTAAGTAACGTATTCCCTGATGGCTCGGGGAAGACATCGTCGAGTTTCCGCACCTCAATCGATTCCGTGCCGGTGATGGCGGCCGCGTCGTGATATTTCATCGCAGCGGAAGTTGAGGGCAGGATCGAGCTGAATTCGGATGAGGCGGATACGTTGATCGTTGCGGAGTCGGTTTTTAGACCCAGCGCGAAATTGTTGATGTCCCAGTTGAGGTCCGTCGCCGTATTGACGGCCAGCGTTTGATACACAGTCGATATGGGTTCGTAGGATACGATCCTGCCGCGATAGCCCTGAGCACGCAGGGAGGCTCCGAACTGTCCGACATTGGCGCCAACATCCAGAACCACATCAATATCGCGATCCGTGACGAAGCCCATCAGAGTTCGGATGGTTTCGATACGTCGGATTTCAAGCCCGAAGTGCTTCAGGGTGCGTCGAACAACGCGCTTCATCGATCCGGTCTTTTCAGTTGGCCCTGATGCTCAGGTAGAAAACCGCCGCTTGGGTATCTGTATTCCATAACTCTGGCGGAACAGAAGCGCTTTGTAACGCGGATCGTTTTCCGCGGTCCGCGCCCGGCGCCGATGGGTCCGGACGGCTGGTCTCCAGGCGCCCCTGACTACTCGCCTCCCGCCAGGCCCAGGCTTTGCAGATACAGCAGCACGCCCGCCTCCAGCAGGTCCTCCGCCGGCATCGGCAACTTTCGGCGCGCGGGGCCCTCTTTGACGAACAGCGACGCGATCCCGTGCGCTATCGACCAGATGTGGAGTGCCATCATCAGCGACGGAGGCCGGCGCCCCTTCGGCAGCATTGCGGCAACCTGATCCGCTGCCTCCCGCAGCACGGCGAACGCCCGGTCGGCCGCCGCCTGCAACCCCGGATGCGCGTCAATGGCCAGCCGCGAGTCGAACATCGCCGCATAATACGCGGGCTCCTCCCGGGCGAACGCCAGATACGCTCGGCCGAGGTCCTCGAACGCCCGCACCGGTTCAGGGCGGCCGCCGTTCCACGCTTTGGCCAGTCGTTCGGTAAATCGGTCGTAACCGCGCAGTGCGACCTCGGCCAGTAGCGCGTCGGCGTCGCGGAAATGCCGGTACGGAGCCGCCGGGCTGACCCCGGCCAGCCGAGCGGCCTCGGCGATGGTGAATCCGGCGGGGCCTTTGGCGCCGATCAACTCCAACGTCGCGTCGATCAGCGCCTCGCGCAGGTTGCCATGGTGGTAGCCGCGGCGCCCCGAACCGCCGTCGGAGGGGCCAGACCAACTCATGTGCCGAACGTGTTCATGTGCCAGGGGTATGCATGTAAGGGGTTTTTACATGACTGGCTGCCACGTTCCAGCACGCATGCTGCTAAAAAAAAGCCCAGCCACCGAGGCGGCCGGGCAAGTTTCAGGTCCGGGTTGGCATGGATCAAATGATCCGATCGGCCGATGCAGTGTTGGGACAGGACCGGCCGACCACAGGACTATGGATGAACCACCATTGTCCGTCTGTGAAATGCTTCACACCGAAATCAGCGCAGTTGCGGAGCGGCGATGGCGTCGTTAGGGTCCGCCCCTGAATCTGGAGTGTTCGCCAAATGATCAGGACGCTGTTCTGGCTCCTGGATGAGGTGCTGAGCCTGTATATCTGGGCCGTTATTCTGGCTGCGGTCTTCAGCATGCTGGCTTCTTTCGGCGTGCTGGACACGCGGAACCGGATCGTCTGGACGATCGGCGACTTCCTTTATCGCCTGACGGAGCCGGCGCTACGCCCGATCCGCAACTTCCTCCCCAGCTTCGGCAATATTGACCTCAGCCCGCTGGTCCTGCTGCTGTTGTTGCAGGCTGCCCGCATGGTGCTCTCCAGCGTGTATGAATCCCTGATCCTGGGCACCTTGCGACCACTGCTTTGACCGTCTTTTGGCGCGCACTTCCTGACGGCGTCAACGTCATCGTGAGGATCCAGCCGAAGTCCCGCCGGCCCGGCATCCAGGGTCGCGCGATATCCGCTTACGGGCCATGTCTGCGCATTGGCGTGAACGAGGCGGCCGAGGACGGACGTGCCAATCGCGCCGCATGCACCCTGCTGGCGCGGGCGCTACATGTTCCGGCTTCTGCCGTCGCCGTCACGCTGGGGCAGACCAGGCGCGAAAAGACACTGCACGTGGCCGGCGATGCCGCGGTTCTGACACTCGTATTGGAGACCCTGTGACCGCCCGACTGATCGACGGCAAGGCCATCGCCGCCACACTTCGCGCCGAGATTGCCACTAAGGTCGCGGCCGCCGGCTTCACTCCGTGTTTGGCGGTGATCCTGGTCGGCGAAGACCCCGCCAGCCAGGTTTATGTTCGCACCAAGGATCGAGCGGCTCGGGAAGCCGGGATCGAGACCCGCACAATTCGGCTGCCAGCCGATACCGGGCAGGCAGTCTTGCTGGGGACGATCAAGGCTCTGAACGAGGATCCGGCGGTCGACGGCATCCTGATCCAACTGCCGCTGCCCACCGGAATTGATCCTCAGGCGGTGATCGAGGCGGTAGATCCGGCCAAGGACGTGGATGGGTTCCATCCGACCAACGTAGGTCACGTAGCCGATGGCCGTCTCGCCTTGGCGCCCTGCACGCCACTGGGCGTAATGAAGCTGCTGCGTGCCACCGGCATTGAAACCCGCGGAGCGGTCGCGGTTATACTCGGCCGGTCAGCGATCGTCGGGCGGCCCATGGCTCGGCTTCTGCTCGCCGCTGATGCGACGGTAACGGTCGCCCATTCGCGCACCCGCGATCTGCCGGCGGAATGCCGCCGCGCGGACATCCTGATCGCCGCCGTGGGCAGGCCGGAGATGGTCCAAGGCGACTGGATCAAGCCGGGTGCCACTGTTGTGGACGTCGGCATCAACCGGTTGTCCGACGGCCGCCTAGTTGGCGATGTCGCGTTTGACGCCTGCGCCGCTGTTGCCGGAGCGATCACACCGGTGCCCGGTGGCGTCGGCCCCATGACCGTGGCCTGTCTGTTGGAAAACACGCTGACCGCGGCTTCGCATCGCCGTCACTGCTGATCGCCCTCTGCTGCGTGCTGTTATCCGATCCATAGCCGTGCCCGTTGTCTTGCCGTCGGGGCGATGACAGAACAGGCTTTGGCGCTAATGCCGCTGGAGGAAACAAATGCCTGACACTGCAGGCGAAAGCCTGGGCAGTGCGCGTCCCGGCGTGCCTGAACAGCGGAATGACCAGCGCCGGCTGATTCTCGCGGCTTGCCTGATCGCGACCTTTATGGCGGCGGTCGAAAGCACCATCGTTGCCACAATCATTCCGACGATCGTCAGCGACCTCGGCGGGTTCGATCTGTTTAGTTGGGTGTTCACAGCCTACTTGCTGACCCAGGCGGTTACGATCCCGGTTTATGGCCGGCTCGCCGATTTGTTTGGCCGCAAGCCGGTATTCTTTTTCGGCACCGCCGTGTTTCTGATCGGGACCCTCCTCTGCGGCCTGGCCGGGAACATGCAGTGGCTGGTGTGTTTTCGCGCGCTGCAGGGCTGCGGCGCCGGCGCCATCCAGCCGATCGCCGCAACGATCTTGGGCGACATCTATACGCCGGCGGAACGCGGCCGTATTCAAGGGCTGGTTGCCTCGGTATTTGGCGTGTCGGCGGTGCTCGGACCGTCGCTCGGCGCGTTCCTCGTGCAGCACATAGGCTGGCGAGCGGTCTTCTGGGTCAACCTGCCGGTCGGACTAGCAGCCATCGTCATGATCGGCGTGTTCTTGCGTGAGGAGGTTCATCGCAGGTCGCACCGGATCGACTGGGCTGGCGCGCTGTTGCTGTTGCTCGCGTTCAGCTGCCTGATGCTGGCGATGGTGCAGAGCGGCACTTTGGGCGGAGCAACTCTGACCATCCTGACCACCATCGGGATCATCGCCCTGATCGCCTTGTATCTGCAGGAACGCACCACACCGGAGCCGATGCTGCCGCTCGAGCTGTGGCGCAACCGTGTGATCGTTGTCGGCAGCGTCGGGAATTTCACCGCCGGGGCGATGATGATGGGGGTTGCCGCTTTCCTGCCGACCTATATCCAAGGCGCCATGGGACGCCCGGCGGTCGAGGGCGGACTTGTCCTCGGGGCCATGTCGGTAACATGGGCGTTGGCCAGTCTTCTTGCCGGGCGGATCATGACGCGCACCAGCTACCGCCTCATCGCCATACTTGGCGGGGTCGCGCTGGTGGCGGGCTGCGCGATGCTGGCGGGCCTGAAACCTGCCGATGGGCCAATTTGGGCCACGGCGGGTTCGCTGGTCATCGGCATCGGAATGGGGTTCTGCAGCACCGTATTCATCGTCTCGATCCAGGCGTCCGTCCCCTGGCGCCAGCGCGGCGCGGCGACGTCCTCATGCATGTTCATGCGCTTCGTCGGCCAATCGACCGGCGCCGCGATGTGCGGGGCGGTCCTGAACGCCACGATATTGCGCCGCGATCCCGGCGCCATCCATGCAGTGGAGCGGTTGCTGGATCCGGCCACTCGCCGGGCACTGCAACCGCCGGAGCTGGCTCACCTGATCCCGATGATGGCCGGCGCGTTGCAGAATGCTTATCTGCTGGCGCTTGGATTTGCGCTACTGACGCTGCTGATCGCCTGCGCGATGCCGGCGCGCCTGAGCCCGACGCGCCACTAACGGTTCAGGCGTCGGATCAGCGGCGCGGCCTGGATCTTTGCTGAATCACGCGGTGTCGACGCTCTCCTAGTCAGCCGGTTGCATCCGGCTTTCACTCATAACCGCGTCAAGTGTCGTTTGAGCCTCGCAGAGCTCGGCGCGCAGGGCTGGTGCGAGCTGTTCGGCTCTAGCCGCATTTTGGGTCACCGCGCATTCGAAATTGCGAGCCAGCGCCGATAGCGCCAGGAAGCCGAAGATCGCGGCGGGAGAGGTCAGGCTGTGTGCGACGTCTGCCAGCAGTGCCGGTGCTGCCCCTTGATCCAGCAGGTGCAGCATTTCATTCTGACGTTCTCGCAACGACTGCAAAATAACGACAATCTCATCCCGAGGGAGCAACGTGGACAGCCGGTCTAGCACGGAGTGGTCAAACCGCGGAGGCAGTCCCTGCATTGCCAGGAGATCGGTCATTGGCGGAGCAGGGCGAACCTCGTTTTGAGGCGGCGGGACGCGCCGGACGGCTTTGTGAACCGCATCGATCAGCGTCTCATAGTCGACCGGCTTGCCGATGTGTGCGTCCATCCCGGAATCCACGCATTTCGCCACCTGATCGGGAAAGGTGTGGGCGGTCAGCGCCAGGATCGGCATTTGCCCAAGGCTGCCTGGCAACGCGCGAATCCGCCGCGTCGCTTCCAGCCCATCCATCTTTGGCATCCTCACATCCATCAGGACCACGTCGAACTGCTGCCCGGTTGCCAGCCGAATTGCTTCCGCGCCGCTGTCCGCCAGCGTTACCAGGTGACCGGCGGCCTTCAGGAAGGCGCCGATTATGTCGCGGTTTATCTGGATATCGTCGACCAGGAGCACATTTCGGATGCTCGCCGCCGGCACACTCGGCACCGGGCTCGATACCGTCGGCGAGACCAGCTTCCCCGCCGGCAACTCGAACCAGAACACACTGCCGCCGTTCGGGTTCGTGCCATTCGGGTCAGCGCCATCCGGGTTGGGCAGGTATTTGATCGTGCCACCCATCAGCCCCACGATCCGCGCGGCGATCGCCAGACCAAGGCCGCTTCCCTCGACCGAAGTCGTTTCGTCCAGCCGCTCAAAATCCTTGAACAAACGGTCGCGGCTGGCTTCGCTGATGCCGCGGCCGGTATCGGCGATCTCAACCCGCAGTCCCCCGGGCGATCCGCCAGCCGAAAGGCGCAACTCCACGCCGCCGGCATCGGTGTATTTTACCGCGTTGCCCAGCAGGTTGAGCAATACCTGACGCAGCCGCGCGGGATCTGTAACGATCTGCCGCGGCACATCGTGCGACTGGACCACCCTGAGTTTCAGCCCGCGCTCGATCGCCATCGGGCCGATTAATGCGATGCAGGCGTCCGCCAACTCACGGACCGGCACCTCCGCCGGGAACAGCTTGCCTCGGCCGCTCTCGAAACTGGCGAAATCCAGCACGCGCTCGATCAGATCAAGCAGGTGGCGTCCGGCCTGCATCATCGCGCCTACGTGCGTGTCCTGGCGCGTGGACAGGCCGCCTTCGATGCGAAGTAGCTGGGCATAACCCAGGACCCCGTTGAGCGGCGTGCGCAGCTCATGCGACACCATGGCGATGAAGCGCGTCTTTGCTTGGCTGGCTCTTTCCGCTGCATCCCTGGCCGCGCGCGCCTCGGCCTCGGCAACCTTGCGTGTGATGACCTCTTGTTCGAGGGCAAGGTTCGACGACCTGAGATCGGCCAGCGAGAGGGCGAGGCGCTGCTGTAGCTGTCGCTTGCTCACGGCGCGCGTCAGAGTGCGCCACAGGCAGCCTGCATTCACCTGATCTTTCACCAGATAGTCTTGAGCGCCACGCTTCATCGCCTCGACCGCGACCGCCTCATTGCCGTTGCCGGTGACAAGCACGACGGCGCATGGCTGCTCGCCGTCAACGGCGGCGGCGGTCAGAAATTCCAATCCGTTCATGTCGGGTAGATTGTAATCCAGGAACACGCAGTCGAACTCATCCGTGCGCAGCGCGGCCAGGGCAGCGACACCATCCGCCGCCTGCTGGATTCGGCAGGTATCGGGCGCGATTCGCGCCAGCGATTCGACAATGATCCGCCGATCGGTAGGGTCGTCGTCAACAATCAGCAAGCGATAGTCAGACATTCCGGTGTCACCTTGGGTATAACTCGACACCCCTCCAATACAACATTAACTTTAACAAATGGTTAAAGTCGGACCACGGGTTTATCATGGACTCGTTTACGGTTCATTAACGTTTTGGTGATAAAACAGACAATCGCTCTAATTCTGATCGTCTAATTTACCGAGGAATTCCCTATGCAGGCCGGATCCGACGAAGCCGCCCCGGCGCCGCGGTCAGGTTCGCGGCCGGCTGAGGATAGTTTTGCCCGTGTGGTGGAGGCATCGCCGAGCGCGTTGGTGTTGACCGGACAGTCCGGCCAGATCGAAATGGTCAACCGACAGACCGAGCGTATGTTTGGACATGACCGCTCGGCACTGCTCGGTGAACCGTTGGAAATGCTGTTGCCGCAGCGCTTCCGCCACCGGCATGTCGATCTGCGAAATGGTTTCCTGGCAGATATGTCCACACGCACGATGGGCGAGGGGCGAGACCTCTTCGGATTGCGCAAGGATGGCACTGAGTTTCCGCTGGAGATCGGACTCAATCCGATCGATATCGATGGCAAGCCAATGGTGCTCGCCGCCATCATCAATGTCACCTGTCGGCGCAAAATCGAGCAGGAGAACGAGCAGCAGCGGCAGGAACTGGTGCGATCCAATGCCGATCTCGAGGAATTCGCCTATGCCGCCTCGCACGATCTGAAGGCACCGCTGCGCGCGATCGCGCATCTGGTGCAATGGATCGGTGAGGATATCGCGGCGACTGCCAGCCAAGAGACACTCGAAAATCTCAAGCTGCTGCAGGGGCGAGCAACACGGCTACAACTGTTGCTGGATGGCCTGCTGGCCTATTCGCGCGTCGGCCACACTCACACCATCGTCGAGGACGTGGATATCGCCGAGGTGGTGCAGGAGATTGTCGCGATGCTCGCGCCGCCGCCCGGCTTCGTCATCGCCTGCGAAGGGCCGATGGCGGTGATCCGCACGCACCGCATGCCGATCCGGGTGGTGTTGGAGAACCTTATCGGCAACGGATTGAAGCATCACGATCGTGACGAAGGCCGTATCACCGTCAGCATGCGGCAGATCGATGGCGCAACGGAATTTCGTGTCACCGATGACGGCCCCGGGATCGAACCTCGCTTCCATGATCGCATCTTCACGATATTTCAGACCTTGGCAGGTCGTGATGATGTCGAGTCGAGTGGCATTGGGCTGGCGATCGTCAAGAAGAAGGTGCTGTCCTATGGCGGGCGGATCTGGATCGAAAGCGCCCCGCCGGCGCGCGGTTCGACATTTGCCTTCACCCTGAAAGAGGCCACGATATGATGAGCCGCGCGGTCACTATCCTGCTGGTTGACGACGACGCGGTCGATGCGATGGCGGTCAGGCGCGCATTCCGGGAGCTCAAGATCGCCAATCCCGTCATCGAAGCGCATGACGGCATCGAGGCCCTGCAACGTCTGCGCGGCGAGAACGGCTATGAGAAGGTGCCGGAACCGCTGCTGATCTTGCTCGATTTGAATATGCCGTGCATGGGTGGCATCGAATTTCTTGAGGAGTTGCGCCGTGATCCTTTGCTGAGCAGCGCGCTGGTCTTCGTGATGACCACGTCGGCCGCGGAAGAGGACCGGAGATTGGCTTATCAAAAGAATGTCGCTGGCTACGTCCTGAAGAACCGTCTGGGACAGAGCTTTCTTGAGGCGATCGGCATGATTGAACACTACTGGCAGGTGATCGAATTTCCAGGTTGATTTGCGCGTGAGCAGGACATGGTTCAGCGGCGTTCCCTTAGCCGCACAGCGTCTGGTCCTGCGCTTTTACGTGCCCACCATTTTCGCCATCTGCGGTCTCGCTATCCTCGTGTCGCTTATTTGCCTGCTGATAGCCCAACAGGCGGATACCAACCTACTACGATTGTCGTTAATTCATCATAATCAGGATGTACTGAGCGACGTGCGCCGGCTGGATGTGCTCATCCGTGACGCCGAAAGAGGCCAGCGCGGTTACCTTGTGACCGGTAGTCGCGAATATCTCGAGCCTTACGAAGCGGCACGCAATCTCCTGCAGCCGCTGAGTGAACATCTGCGGCAACTGTTGGCCAACAATCCTGTTCAGCAGGAGCGGTTGATATCGCTCCGGTCGGCGATGCGGCAGAAGCTTGCGGAGTTGCAGGAAACCATCCA
Organism: uncultured Alphaproteobacteria bacterium; assembly: GCA_963778125.1. Lineage (GTDB taxonomy): Bacteria > Pseudomonadota > Alphaproteobacteria > Acetobacterales > Acetobacteraceae > Rhodopila. The sequence goes on from CAVZTH010000051.1 coordinate 112,525, forward strand.
GCTGCGGACCAGCTTCGACGAGGACGCGGCCAGGCGCGTGGTCATGGACGACCGCGGACGCCTGTTGATGGGCCAGATCACGACGCTGCTCGACGCAATAATAGCTGATGAAAACCAAGTGCTACCGAAGGGAAATGCAGCAATCGAGCTGACTTGGAGGCGGTTGCGCGAGTTGGCCTGGGGCGGTTTGGCCGCGGCAATCCTGTTTATGGCCCTCGCCGCCCAGATGTTGCGCCAGGGTGCGGTACTGCGGCGCAAAATGACGCTGGACAAGGAGCAGCAGCGGCAGGAACTGGCACGGTCCAATGCTGATCTCGAGGAATTCGCCTATGCCGCGTCACACGATCTGAAGGCACCTCTGCGGGCGATCGCCAACCTGGTTCGGTGGATCAATGAAGACATCGCGGCGACTGCGAGCCCCGAGACGCTCGAAAATCTCAACCTGCTCGACGGACGCGCGACGCGGCTGCAAATGCTGCTCGACGGCCTGCTGGCCTATTCGCGCATCGGCCGCACTCACCCTTCGGTCGAAGACGTGGATATTGCCAAGATGGTGCGCGACGTTGCCGAGATGCTCGCGCCGCCGCCCGGCTTCGTCATCGCATGCGAGGCTACGATGGCGACGATCTATACGCACCTTGTGTCGATCCAGGTCGTGCTGCAGAATCTGATCTGCAATGCGCTGAAACACCACGACCATAGCGAAGGCCGCATCATCGTCAGTGTGCGGCAGATCGATGGCATGGCGGAATTTCGCGTTACCGATGACGGACCCGGGATCGAACCTCGATACCAGGAACGAATATTCGCGATTTTTCAGACCTTGGCAAGTCGTGATGAAGCCGTGTCGAGCGGCATCGGGCTGGCGATCGTCAAGAAAAAGGTGCTGGCCCATGGCGGTCGGGTCTGGATTGAAAGCGCCCCGCCGGTGCGCGGGTCGACCTTCGCGTTCACCTGGAAGGAGGCCACGAGATGAGCCGCCCGGTCACTATCCTGCTGGTTGACGACGACGCGGTCGATTCGATGGCGGTCAAGCGCGCATTCCGCCAGCTCAAGATCGCCAATCCCGTCGTCGAAGCCCATGACGGCATCGAGGCGTTGGAACGTCTGCGCGGCGAGAACGGCTACGAGAAGGTGTCGGAGCCGCTGCTGATCTTGCTCGATTTGAATATGCCGCGCATGGGCGGCATCGAATTTCTTCAGGAACTACGCGGCGATCCTTTGCTACGCCGCACCCTCGTCTTGGTGATGACCACGTCGTCCGCGGATGAGGATCGAAGGCTGGCGTATGAAAAGAATATCGCCGGGTACGTCCTGAAGCACCGCCCGAAAGAGAGCTTTCTTGAGGCGATCCGAATGCTCGAACTGTACTGGCGAACGATCGAGTTCCCTACGTGACTCCGGCAAATTTCTATCGGGCGACAGTGCCATCCGCGCCCGCTCCAATGTCGTTACGCCATGAGTAACGAACTGACTAGCTGGCTGCTGGACCCACCAGGCCTCGTTGCTCATGGCTTCTGCCTGTTTTGGGAACCTGGCCTGGTCTGGCTGCATGCGGTTTCCGATACCGCAACAGGGCTCGCTTATTTCACCATCCCACTTGCAATCGCAACATTTGTCAGGCGGCGGAGGGACCTCGTCTTCACACCGGTGTTGGTGCTGTTCGCCGCCTTCATCTTGCTCTGCGGTGCAGGACACTTCCTCAGCCTGCTAACTCTTTGGATACCCGCATACGGGTTGGAGGGAATCGTCAAGGCTGCCACCGCGGTGGTCTCAATCTTGACGGCGGCTGCGTTATGGATGCTGGTACCAAAGGCCCTACTGTTGCCCTCTGTTCGGCAGCTGCAGGAGGTCACCGCGGCGTTGGCAGAGCGCGAGCATCAAGCGCTGAAGCTCTCCCGGTTGAATGCCGATCTGCTTCAATTCGCCTCCGCCGTCTCGCACGATCTGAAAGCGCCTCTGCACGCCATCTCCCAGCTCGCCGATTGGATAAGCGATGACATCCAGGGAACCGCCAGCCTTGAAACGCTCGGCAATCTTCGTCTCATGCGGCAGCGCGCCGCCCGTTTGCAAATGCTCATCGCCAGCCTGCTCTGCTACGCCCGCGTCGGGCACGCCGAGACGCCGGTCGAAGCCGTTAACCTCGACGAGTTGCTGGGCGACATCATCGCCTCGATCGCCCCACCCGCTGGATTTCTCGTAAAGCTGAGCGGCGCAACAATTATCCTCCGCACGCAGCGGTCGCCGCTCGAACATGTTTTTAGGAACCTGATCAGCAACGCCATCGGTCACCATGATCGCGCTGAAGGCAATGTCACGGTGTCAGCGCGCGTAGTTGGCGGCATGACCGAGTTCCGGGTCGAGGACGACGGGCCGGGCATTCGCCCCGAATTTCACAAACGAATTTTCACGATATTTCAAACACTGAAGAGCCGTGACGTAAGTGAGACCTGCGGTGTCGGGCTGTCGGTTGTCCAAAAGACGGTTGAACGGGCCGGTGGAACAGTCTGGGTCGAAAGCGCGCCGCCTCAACGGGGCTCGACCTTTCTTTTTACATGGCCCGACGCGGTCACGGGCTAGGAAGAGAGGCTGCCGGATGTCGAAGACAGGAACGCCGCTGGAGGGTGGACCCGGTCACTGGTCGACCGGATCCGTGCCCCGGTTGGGGTAGAAACCGAAGCGTGGATCAACCCCAACCAATCAATGTCTAAGCGGCTTTCTGCCCCTGACCTTCACCAAACAGCTTCACCATTTCGCGGCAGAAGTCCGCGAGATCGTCGGGCTTGCGCGAGGTCACCAGCGTCCCATCGACGATAACCGGCTTGTCTTCCCAAGACGCGCCCGCATTTTTCAGGTCTGTCCTTAGCGACGGCCAGGAAGTCATTCGGCGCCCGCGCACGCCGTCGGCCTCGATCAGCGTCCACGACCCGTGGCAGATTGCGGCGATCGGCTTGTTCCTCGTCACGAAATGCTTCACGAACGACACAGCTTGTGGGATGGTTCGAAGTTTGTCCGGGCTTGCTACCCCACCAGGCAAAACGAGCGCCTCGAATTGCTCGGGCGACACGCTGGCTAGGTCATAATCGACCGCCACGTTGTCCCCCTTCTCATGGTGGTTCATACCCTGGATCTGTCCGCGCGCCGGCGCGATCACCGACACCTGAGCCGAGGCCAGCCTTAAGAGCCTTCATCGGTTCGGTTAACTCGACCTGCTCAAACCCGTCGGTGGCGAGGATGGCGACTTTAAGATTAGGGATCTCTGGCATAATATCTCCTCGTTGGCTGCCAAGCCAATCAACAAGACCGATTGACCCCGGTTGCATGACAACGAAGCCATGGTGCCGATTGTTTCCGTGCCGCCGAAGCCATACGTTCTTGTTGCGGAACATCAGGAACTGCCTTGCTTTGACTGCTCATTCGTTGCAGCCACGGACCCGCGGACTTTGCTGTTCTGCCGCGCGGGCAAACGACGTGGCATAGCGGCTTTGTAGATCTCGGCGCGATGCTTCCGTAACCGTCATCACAAATGTTGACGCGCCGAGATGGATGAAGCCGTGACGCCTCGGACACCGATTGGTCGCCCTTTAGCCAAATCTCATACCGGGCTCAGCCGCTAGGGAGCCAGGGGATTGTTTGGGGAAAATGATCGATACGACACAACGAGATGTCGATTGGGCTGCTGAAGGTCGTCAGCAAAGCAGACGGTATGATCCTTTTCGAACTCGTGGCCCTTGACCAAGTTCCCTTGCGACACTTCTTCATCGTCTCGGCGTCGTGCGAGACCACTCGGATGGGGATTGGGGTGGCGGCGCCTGCCGCCGCCAGGGGAGGTTTTTGACGTTCTGCCAACTCATTCTACAGTGCCACGCCCTATTCCGAATAACCGGAAATTGTGCCCCGAACCGACCGCAGACTAACCGCCTGCGTTGAAGCATCCTGGAGGACACGAATGGACGATATTGGGCTATATCACGATTCTTCACGCGCTGATGATCTGTCCATCCGGTTTCGTGAAGTGCGGGCGGCGACGGAGGCGTTGGCCGCCGATCTCACGGAGGAGGATCAAGGCGTCCAATCTATGCCTGATGCTAGCCCAGTAAAATGGCATCGAGCGCATGTAACCTGGTTTTTCGAGCAGTTCGTGCTATTGCCACATGTGCCTGACTACCGGGCTGTTCGATCCGGCGTTCAGCTTCTTGTTCAACTCCTATTATGAGGCGGTGGGTCCGCGTCATCCCCGTCCCTCCCGCGGCTTGTTGACCCGGCCGCCGGCCCACGAGGTCACACTTTACCGCCGGCATGTCGATGCCGCCTTGGCCGCCGCGATCCCGAGGCTACCACCGGAGATAGGCGCGATCATCGAACTCGGCCTGCATCACGAGCAGCAACACCAGGAGTTGTTGGTAACCGACGTATTGCACGCCTTCGCCGCCCACCCGCTGTGTCCGCCCATGACCGCGGATTGGCGGGAATCGTCCGGTGACCCTGGCGAGACGAGCTTCATCGAGTGCTCTGCCGGCCTACGGTCCGTCGGATTCGAGGCGATCGGTTTCTGTTTCGACAATGAGACCCCGCGGCATCAGGTCTATCTCAAACCCTTCGCCATCGCGTCCCGTCTAGTGCGTAACAGCGAATGGCTTGAGTTCATCGAGGACGCTGGTTACCAGACGCCATCACTGTGGATGTCGGATGGGTGGGCCACGGCGCAGGAGGCCGGGTGGGCGGCACCGTTGCACTGGCGTGACGCCGACGGCGCATGGTTTCAGGCGGGACCCGGCGGCCTCGTACCACTGATACCGGACGCACCCGTGCGCCATATAAGCTGGTATGAGGCGGATGCCTTCGCTCGCTGGAGCAACGCGCGCCTGCCGACGGAATTCGAGTGGGAGGTTGCCAGCGGCGATCCGTCGTTGCTCGAAACGACCGGCCATGTCTGGCAGTGGACCGAAAGTGCCTACAGGCCCTATCCGGGCTACCGCGCGGCGCCGGGCGCAATCGGCGAGTACAACGGAAAGTTCATGATCAATCAGATGGTATTGCGTGGCGGATCCCTGGCCACGCCGGCAGGGCAAACGCGCCCAACCTACCGGAACTTCTTTCACCCCGACAAGCGATGGCAGTTTAGCGGCCTTCGTCTGGCAAAAGATCTATAAAAGCGGAGGCTGACGTGCCCAATGATACTGAATTTGTCCCGCTGCAGGCGCGGGCGGATATTCCTGCGATCGCCCTGGCCGGACTGACGGCGACCCCCAAGACGCTGCCAGCCATGTTGTTCTATGACGACGAGGGCTGCCGGCTGTTCTACGAGATCACTCGTCTGCCAGAGTATTATTTGACAAGAACAGAGACCGCGCTGTTGCGTTCGATCGCGGCCGCCGCTGTGCCGAACGAGTTCAAGGATGCCGTCTTAATCGAATTTGGCGGCAGCGATGAAACCAAGGCGCGGATCCTGCTGGACCGTCCCGAAAATCCATTCAGCACTTACGTGTCGATCGATGTCGCGGCGCCGGCCCTGCATGCCATGCAAGAACGTTTAGCAGCGAACACACCCCGAGTTGACCGTTGTGCCGGTCGTCGCGGACTTCATGCAGCCGCTGTCGTTGCCGCCGCTTGGTTCGCCGCGCATGGGGTTCTTTCCCGGCTCGACGATCGGCAATCTCGACCCTGCGGCCGCGACCGCATTCCTCGCCTCGGCTCGGGTATCACTTGGCGCCGGCTCATGGTTCCTGCTCGGCGCGGACCTGCGGAAGAGCCCAAAAGTGCTGCTGCCGGCCTACAACGATGCCTCCGGAGTGACCGCCGCATTCAATCTGAATTTGCTGCGGCGACTGAACCGGGAGGCGGGCGCAGACTTCGACCTCAGCGCCTTCCGACACGAGGCCGTGTGGAACGACGATGAAAGTCGCATCGAAATGCACCTCATATCGACGCGCAATCAAACGGTGAACATCGGCGGCCAACGCATCGAATTTAGGGAAGCGGAATCAATCCACACTGAGAACAGTTACAAACATACCCCGGAAAAACTGGTGTCTATCGGTCGTGATGCAGGGTGGGAGACTTGGAAAGTGTGGAAGGATCACGCCGGATTGTTCGGCGTAGTCCTTCTTCACGCACAATAGGGTGAACGATGCATAGGATTTGTTAAGCTGCCATCTTTGTTTGGTCGCCCATCAGGAACGCGCGAAGCTGCAATCGCGCGCGATGTACGCGGCTTTTCAGGGTGCCGATCGCACAACCCGTCTGCTCCGCAGCATCCTCGTAGGATTTTTCCTGCAGCACGATCATGAACAAAGCTTCGCGTTGATCAGGCGGTAGACGCTCCAGTGCCCACCCAAGTTCGCGCAATGCGGTGCGGTCCTCATGAGCCGCTGCCACAGCAACTTCAGGCATATTCTCCATGTCTGTGAATTCGCGCTTGCTGCGCACGCTACTAATGAAATGGTTTATCATAATCCGGTGAACCCAGGCGGAAAAGTTTGTTCCCGGAATGAAGCAATCCTGTGCCACCAGCGCTTTGGTCGCGACATCTTGAGTAAGATCGTCGGCAGCCGCTCTGTTTCGTGTTAAAGCCAAGGCCCACACACGCATTTTCGGCATAAAGGAAGTAAGTTGGTCGTGAAATTCCTGCGGCATTTTGACGAAGCCTCCTGGATCATTCAATCGCGGCTGGTGTTCGACACCTGTGGCGCGAAGCAACCCCATGCAAGGCTCCTGACATGACGGTGATGAACAGCCTGCGTTACACTTTACGCGACACGCAACAATACCGCTATAGAGACAGTCATTGGTGGAGAACACGACGACGTATCTTGCCGCCGGCCCGCAGGTGTTGCATTTCTTCGATCACGCTTCACTGAGCGGGAGTTCGACGTGCGCTTTGCCATATCAGCCGTGGCAGCGGTGTCCGGCCTGTTTCTCCTGGCGCTGGCGTTCTATGGCCAACCCGCGGCTTATCTGCAAGAAGCGCGGGACCAGTGGGACCAACTGATGGATCGTCCCGTCGCTCACGCGCCCGAGGTCCGGTACGGCAACTCAGAAGAACGTGCCGCGCAAACTCGGCAGGACGCTGCGCCGCTCACTCCTGACGCTGCACCGCTCAGTCAAGAACTCGCTGAAAGACAAGAACCGGCGCCGGGGGTGGCACTCTCGGCGCCACCCGAGCCCGCTTCGGGTCCGCGCGTCGCTTCCCCATCGCCGGGAGAAGGAGCACCCCTGCCTGCCGAGTCAGCGCCGCCGCCACCGGTTGCCTCATCGCTCCCGCCTCAACCGGAAGCGTCCCAACCGACACCGCCAGCCCCGTCGGTTGGCGTAGAGCCACCGCCCACGCCACCAGCGATTAAATTCCCCCCACAGGGCGAAGCTGCCATTGAACCCGCGACGGCCCTCCCTGAACCCGAGCCCGAGCCCGAGCAGCCCAAGTCCGAGCCGGCCAAACCGGAGGCTGGCAAATCCCAGCAGGCCAAGCCCCAACAGGCCAGGCCTGAACCGCCGAAGCCCGAAGCGGTCAAACGCGAGCACGCAAAATCTGAACCGCCGAAGCCTGAGCCGTCAAAGTCCGAGCAGGCAAAGTCCGAACCTCCAAAGTCCGAACCGCCAAAGTCTGAACCAAAGCCCACTGTGGCAAATAAGACGCTATTGGTTCAAAAAGCGCCGGCCGCGTCGCCGCCCCTGCCGCAACCGCCCGTCCAGCCGCCGGCGTCGCAGCCGCCCTTGCAGCAGCAGCCTTCTCAGCCGCCCCTGCAACTGCAGGCGCTGTTGCGGCAGCCGGCGCTGCCACCACTGCCACAACAGTCACCATCGCGCCAGGAAGGTGACGACGCACAATCGGTCCTCGCTCGACTCCGCCAACTCTCGCCTTCGACGGCGACGGCACCACAGGCTGACCCCTTGCCGGTCACCGGACGCGAGACCGCGGCAAACGTCCTCCTCGCCGTTACCTCGATTGAACTCAGCCCGCGCAGCTTTGGCGAGCGGCCAGATCGAAGACGCGCGCCGACTTTTGCAGCAAGTTCAACTCCAGCTTGTGTTCGGACCCGTCGATGGGCCGGGCGAAGCCCCACAGGCGGTGGCTAAGGGCGCGATAGATGTCGCTCGCGCCTTAGATGCGTTGAGCGCGAATGACGTATCGCTAAGCCGCCGCTACATCGACGTTGCCGTGGGTGACCTGTCTGGTAATCCAACGAACCCGCCGATCCAGCAATCGGACAGACGCTTATCTGGTTACGCACCCGCGTATCCGCCCCGTTAGCTTGATTGGCCGCCAGTAAGGACGACGCAACACTTGACGCCGCCATTACGTAAACGGTGCGTTTGAAGTCGCCGACTTCTGCCACTTAGTGTTGGCACGCAGCTTGCGTATTAGCCGAGGATCACGGGTCCGGTGATCATAAATCTTCGGACCGCTTCACGAGGGTCCCACCGGACCTAACACTGCCCAGTTGCCACTCGCGCTCAGGAAAGCTACCCAGCCTATTATCTCTCGCTACACAATCCGATAAGGGCCTTAAACATGAATAAAGCAATCCCGCCGGTCGCTGAGCGCAATGAGATTCGGCAGTCCGTCAGGCAAGACCGAACAACCGCCGCGGCTGGGATTGTGTTGGCGGGTGCATTCGCACTGGCATCTTGCTCGCCGGTGCCGACATTGCCGCCCGCGCCCCTGGTGCCCGGGCCCATGACAGTTTCACCGACGGCGTTGCCCGCCTATCACATCCAGGTCGGAGATGTGCTCGAGGTCCGGCTGCTGCTCAATCCGGAATTGAATGAAGAAGTCACAGTCCGTCCCGACGGCCACATCTCCACCACCGCGGTTCCGGATATGCTTGCTTACGGGCGGTCACCGGCGGACCTCGCGGATTCATTACGTGCCGTCTATGCACACGATCTGCAGAATCCGCGTGTCTCGGTCGTGGTCAAGTCGTTCGCGCCAACGCGGGTTTATGTCGCAGGCGAGGTGACGACGCCGGGCGAGTTCATCACTGTCGGGCCAACCCTTACGTTATCACAGGCGATCGCACGGGCGGGCGGCACCAAGCTGAGCAGCGACGATACCTCGGTGTTCGTCATTCGCCGCGGTTTGGGCGACAAGCCGGAGTTCCTGTCCGTCAAATGGAAAGCGGTGCGCCAAGCAACTGATCCGAACGCCGATATCCGCCTGGCGCCGTACGACGTAGTCTATGTCCCGAAACTTGGCATCGCCGAGGTCTATCAGTTCTACAACCAATACATCGGCCAGTTCGCCAACCCCAGCTTCGGGTTCAACTACCTCGTCGCTCCAGCGAACGGCGGCGGCAACACGGTCGTGACCACGCCATCGACGACGCGCTGATACCGGAGCGGCGCCGCAGACAAAGGCGTCGCTTAGCCTCTGCCTGTTGATCCCGGCAGCTTGGACGCCGATGGCGGTTGAAGCGCCGGGATCATGACGAAACCATCTGCCAGGGCAGGTTGTTTTGCGATCGCATTTTGGCCGACGAATGGAGCTTACGATGGGTCGCGATCGCCGTGCGAGAGCCAGGGGGCGATCGGCATGAGCTTTGCGATTATCGAGGGTGTTCGCTTCACCACCACCGGCCGAGGCGAGGAAACCTGGGTGCGACGAGCACAGACATACGCCGGACTCGATGAAGCCGACCGGCGGGTCCTATTGGACTGGCTGGACGATGCCGGTGCCAGGGGCATCGATGCCGCTATGGACCTTTCGGTCCGGCCGTGGGGTATCGCAGGCGCGGGTGCGATCGTCGGCGTATTCGAGGCTGGTAAGGAAAAGGCTTCTTGGCTGCTGTTACGACACTGGGCCGGATGGACGCTCGCCCGCTGCGCCGACGGTTTCGTATCGGATGCAATGGTATCGCTGCCGGCCATACTGGCCCTGATCGATGCCGATCGGACACTAGTGAATTAGCCGGCCGAATTCCGTCTCCCCGTCAGCCGAAACATCTATCCGTGGACAGCCTGAGCCCGACGCACGAGGGGCGACTCTGCCAAGCCGCGTTTCAGCACGATGCCATGGCGGCGCAGCATTCGGTACAGCGTTACCCGGGAAACACCCAACGCGTCGGCGGTTGAGGTAACGTTTTCGCCCATCCGCTCCAGCGTTGCCAGCAGGGCGGCACGCTCCTCGGGTGACCCGGGTTTGGCTGCCGGCGGCGGGTTAGGAAGGGATACGGATCGCTCCTCCAGTCCGATAAGTGTCGCCGCCTCAATCATCGGGCCGTCGCCGACCACCACGGCGCGTCGTACCACGGACATAAGTTCCCGCACATTGCCGGGCCAGCGATAGCGGCGCAGAGCGGACATCGCCTCGGCGGTGAATTCCTTCCACCTCACGATTGAAATCGCGCCGCGCTAGGCGAAGGAAGTGATACGCAAGGGGCGCAATATCCTCCGGCCGCTCTCGCAACGGTGGCACCAGCAGAGTCAGCACATTCAGTCGGTAGAACAGGTCCTCGCGAAACCGACCCTCAGCGATGGCCTGACCCAGGCGCACATTGGTGGCGGAGACGATCCGCACATCGAGGCCTACCGTTTCACGGCCGCCGACGCGGCGAATCTGCCCTTCCTGCAAGAAGCGCAACAAATGGCCCTGCAGATCGATCGGCATGTCGCCGATTTCGTCCAGGAACAGCGTTCCGCCATTGGCGTATTCGATCTGGCCGATTCTGCGCGATGCCGCGCCGGTGAACGCGCCCTTCTCGTAGCCAAACAGCTCCGACGCGACCAGGCCAGGCGGAATCGCCGCACAGTTCACCGGAACGAACGGCCCCTGCGCTCGACGCGATCCATTGTGGATGGCCCGCGCCACCAATTCCTTGCCGGTGCCGCTTTCTCCGGTGATCAGGACCGGCTCATCGGTTTGTTCGAACCGCCGGACCAGCGACGTAACCTGGCGCATCGCCGGACTGTCGCCGACGATGGCGGGCGATTCGGAACGCGTTGCTTTCAATGGTTCGAGCGTCTCGTAGAGCCGGCTTAGCAAAGTCGGGTCTTCTGCGGCCCGCTCCAGCAGCAGGCGCGCCAGTCGTTGCGCCGGCAGGCGAGCCAGGTCGTCAACATTGACCCGCGTGCCCGCGGTGCCCTCCACACAGGACGCGAAGCGTGCTTCCGGTGACTGCGGTCGGCTTTCAGACATCGTGAACCTGTTTCCCACAGGGGAAGTAGGCGAAACCTGTTTTTGTCACGTGAGTGTTATCGCAAACCTTCCGCACGCGGGATCACGAGCGCGTGGCAAACTATCATCAGAAATGGAGCGTGACAATGTCGCCATCATGGAGACCAGAGACCGACAAGCTACTCACGCGCAGACCCAACCTGAGCGCGATGGCGATCGGACCATTCTGGGACCCACATCATCTCAGACAGCTCGTAGCGATTGTTTTGGCATCGTCCGATTTTTCCTATTAAGGCCGCCGGATTTCCCGCGGTGGCTCCACGCCTTTTTGTGCCCACACCATGTTGCCCGCCCCATGGTGTGGCGCATTAGACACATCGAGACGTTCAATAGCTGCGCTCCCGGTAATGCCGCCTCCGGCCATGAGTCGGCTCAACGCCCGGTCCGCCACGCTACGTGGCAGCAACTGTCATAATTCCAAAATGATCATGCCTACGAAGCGTTTGCCCCGGCACGGGTTTACAGCCAATCGCAATGCCACAAGCAGAACGTCACGCGAACCGCTGCCACATTCCATTACGCCAATGCCAACATCAGGACGCCGGCGCAGATCAGCGCCAGGGCGCTAAGGTGCCGCACTCCCAATGGTTCGGCAAATCCGTAATGTCCAATCAGCGCCGCTGCGACGTAAGAAAATGCCGTGCAGGGCAGGGCGACCGACATCGGGATCCTTCGCAGCGCTACAATATAAAGCAGCGCCGACCCGCCGTATAGGCAAAGCCCAAGCATGGTGAAAGGATGCAACAATTGCGCTAGAAAATCAGTCCCCCCAGCCCCAGCCTTCAGCAACGTCTGGCCGCCCATGCTGATGAAGATCGCCGCCCCGAGCACTATCCAGTAGACGGTCATGCCAGGTCCGAGTTGCGGACGATACAGCGCACCGTTCCCTGCGGCTTACCGTTGGCGGACAGGAATGTGCGCCCGACATACTCGCCCAGCACGCCCAGGATCATCGACTGCACACCGGATACCAGCAACAACACGACCATGGTCGAGGCCCATCCCGATGGCGTCTCATGGACGAACAGTGCCTCCCCAATCGTGCCGACAGCACCGATCGAGCCCAGCACAGACATTCCCAAACCGGCGAAGATCGCCAACCGCAGCGGTGCGAGGGAGAAACTTGTCGCGAGGTTCAACCAAAGCCGCACCAGCCGGACCAGCGTGTAGTTCGAGCGTCCCTCCGCCCGAGGCAGATGGCGCACCTCGATGCTGTCGATGCGCTGGGTCACTTGCGTGATGAGGCCGTCCACGTAGGGATAGGGGCCGCTGTAACGTGTCACCGCCCGCACGACCATCCCCGACATGCACCGGAACGAGGAAAGATAGAGCCCCTTCGGTTTATCCAGCAGACGGTCGGCTACGCTGTTGGCGAAGTCGCTGCCAAGGTTTCGCCAGTTCGTATGCTGCTTAACCGCATACCTGGTATATACGACATCCCAACCGCCGTTGCGGGCATGATCATACAGTTTGATGACTTCCTCGGGGGGGTTTTGCAGGTCGTCGTCCATCGTGATCACGAAGTCGCCGGTCGCATGGCGCAGCCCGGTCATGACGGCGTTGTGCTCGCCATAGTTCCTGGCGTGCTCGATATAAATCAAAGGGACTCGCGCTGAGGCTAGCAAGTTCCGGCAGACTTCGGCAGAGTTGTCAGGGCTGCCATCATTGACCAACACGACCTCTAACCCGCCCTCTGGCTCAAGTTCTGAGAGCGCACCGACGAGGTGCGCAATGGTATTGGCACCGCGATATACGGGCACGACGATGGACAGACCGATCCGCGAGACTCCACTGGTCGCGATTTGCTCAACGGCGCCAATGGGGCGGGAGATTATCCCGACCGGAGTGAGCAGTTCGTTCATGGCTTCCCCGCTATTGCCAGCACCGACCCTCCGGCGGGAAGCCTGAAGTCAAGGTGCCGTTCGATCCTCGTCATGCCATGCAACGTGACATCGAGCCATGGCGGAAACGCGGCGACATCCGACCTAGCGTCGCCACGCGATAAGATTTTTCGCTGCACTATCATGAGCGGCAGGAGCAAGCTGTTCCAGTAGCGCACACACACCTGGTCGAACCCCGCCTGACGCAGCAACGTGGCAGTCTCAGGGCCGGTGAACCGCCTTGTGTTATGGACGTGACGGTCATGCGGGGACAGCAGCCATTGATAAGCGGGCATGTTCATCACCAGAACTCCGCCAGGCCGCAACACGCGTTTGAGCTCGGTAAGGGCAACTGGCGGGTCCACCGCGGCGTGACACAAAACGTCGGCTGAAACGACGGCATCGAAGCTGTCGTCAGCAAAGGGTAGAGCGTTGATGCTGCCCCTCGCGATCCAGGCGCCGGATTTACTTCTGGCGCGAGAGGCGGCCATGGCGTCCCACTCAACGCCAAATCGGGCCAGGTCGGGGCGTCGCACACGTAAGACCGCAAGAAAGCCGCCGGTGCCGCAGCCAGCATCCAGGATGCTGCCTCGGGTGCCGCTAAGCGCGTCGCAAAGCCGAGTGTGGAGGGCGCGGTACCACCACATACGGTCCTCGGCGGCATCCATAAGCGCATATTCGCCGCGTTCCATGGCCTAGGCGCGACCTGTAGACAAACTGACGGTCATCGCGGCCGGAACATGCTCGATCACTGGAACGCCGCTCGAGCTCCTATGCCCCACATCCTTCATCTCTCAGCAGCTCAACCACGGCGTCGTGGGGCACATCGGCGCTTGTGAATGCCTGGCCGATCCCATGTGCCAGCACGAAATGCAGTGCGCCGTCGCGCATCTTCTTGTCGCGGCGCATGTGGCCGACCAGCGTCGCCGCGGAGAACCGGCAATTCAGCATCGAGAGATCAGCGGGCAACCCAATCGACGAGACATGGGCGATCACCCGCTCGACGTCAGCCGGTGGGCAGAGACCCAACCGAGCGGACAACTTGAACGCGAGACCGAGGCCGATGGCGACGCCTTCGCCGTGCAGCAGGCCGCCATCATAGCCATATTCCGCTTCCAGCGCATGACCAAAAGTGTGCCCTAGGTTCAGTAGCGCTCGCCCATCATTGGGCTTTTCCTCACGCTCATCGTCGCCGACCACCGCAGCCTTGAAGGCGCAGGCTCGCTTGATCGCCTCGGCCTGGGAGTCGCGGTCACCGGACACCACGCCTTGGCCGTGGCACTCGCACCACGAAAAGAATGCGGCGTCTCCGATCAGACCGGCTTTGGCGATCTCGGCATAACCTGCTCTCAGCTCGCGAGGCGGCAGGGTGCCCAGCGTGCCGGTGTCGGCCAGGACCATGCGCGGCTGGTAGAACGCGCCTACAAGGTTCTTGCCGCGCTTGGTGTTGACCCCGGTCTTGCCGCCGACCGAAGAATCTACCTGCGACAGCAGCGTAGTAGGGATCTGAATGAACGGCAGGCCCCGCAGGGTCGTTGACGCGGCGAATCCCGCCAGATCGCCGACCACGCCGCCGCCCAGCGCAATAACCGCCGTGCGCCGCTCCACACGCGCTTCGAGCAGTTGATCCACCACGTCGGCGTAGGTGTCCATGTTTTTGCAAGCCTCGCCGCCCTTGACGACAATCGCGGTTGCCTCGATAGCCGTCTCGGCCAGCCCGCCCAGCAGGGTCTGCAGATGCAAACCGGCCACGGCTTGATCGGTAACAACCACCGCACGTTTTTGCGGCAATTTCGGCGCCAGCAGCGCTCCGGCGCGTGCCAGAAGGTTGTCGCCAATCACGACGTCATAGCTGGTGGTCGGAAGGACCACGTGGAGGCGGCGGGCCGGTTTCCACTCCAGCAGGGCGCTCAGGACGCCGGTTGTCGTGAGGTCAGGTGGCTCGTCGCCGCAATCGACGATCAAATCGGCCTCGGCATAGAAGGGGTAACGTACTTCCATCAGTTGGCGCAGCGTCTCCTCGCGGTCGCGTCCGTACAGCAGCGGGCGGTTGTCCCGAGTCGCCACGCGGCGGACCAGCGTCGGCAAGGTGCAGCGAAGCCACACGGTTACCGCCTCGGCCCTTGCCGCCTCACGGGTTTGCTCGTCCATAAAAGCGCCGCCACCAAAGGCCAACACCATCGGGTCGCCGGCCAGCAGCCGGCGGATCACGCGGCGCTCACCGTCGCGGAACGCAGCCTCGCCGTACCGCGCGAACAGTTCTGGAATGGTACAGCCGGCCGCCAGTTCGATCTCCTGATCGGCATCGCGAAACGGCAGGCCAACCCGCGCGGCCAGCCTGCGGCCGATCGAGGTTTTGCCGGCGCCCATCAGGCCGACAAGCACGACGCTGCGGCCGGCAATCGTGTCGGGAACCGGAATCGTCTCCCGTAGAGTATGGTTGCGTGTCATAACGCCGAACGCTAGCACACCGGCCCCGGAACAGGCGATTGCCCGCGTTTCAAATTGCCTCCCATGCCTGGGTGGCCACTGTTTGGGCGGCCACGATTGAGCGTTGAGGAAAACGGGTTTCAGGAGCCTCGATGATACGGATTTTCTTCTTTGTGGTGCTGGCCGGCCTGATCGCCCTCGCGGGCGGCGTGCTGATGCTGGGGGTCTTCCCGCCGAAGCCGCACCCGCAGGCGGTGGAGAAGGTCGTGCCGAACGATAAGTTCGGTCCAAAGCAATAGTCGTTCTAAGATCGGATCCAATGGACTCGAAGGTCGACGCGTTCCTGGAGATGCTGACGATCGAGCGGGGTGCCGCTCGGAACACGATCGAATCGTATGCCAGCGACCTCAGCAATTTTGCCGAATTTGCCGCTGGACGTGGCCATACCCCCGCCGAGGCCGACGCGGACACTTGTCAGCGCTATATGGCCTCGCTGCAGGCTGGTGGTTTGTCAGCCCGCACGGCCGCTCGGCGGCTGTCGGCGCTGCGCCAGTTCCACCTGTTTCTGTTGAAGGAGGGAATGCGGACGGACGACCCGACCAGCCAGCTCGATACGCCTCGGCTGCCAAAGCCGTTGCCAAAGTTCTTGTCGGAGCAGGACGTTAATGCACTGCTGGACGCGGCGGTTCGCAAACCCGGGCGACCGGGCGCGCTGGGCCGCGCGGCGCTGGAGTTGCTTTACGCCACCGGGATGCGGATCTCGGAGCTGCTGTCACTGCCCCGCGCGGCGTTGGGCGCCAAGGCCGACGTGATGATCATCAGAGGTAAGGGCAGCAAGGAGCGGATGGTGCCGCTTTCCCGCGCTGCCAGGGAGGCAGCGGCCGCGCTGCTGGCAGTCACCGAGGCGAACAGCCCGTGGCTGTTTCCGGGCCGCGACCCAAAGCAGCCGCTGACGCGACAAGCGTTTTTCCTGCTGCTGAAACAGATCGCGCTGGCGGCCGGCATCGACCCGGAACGCGTCTCCCCGCACGTGTTGCGACACTCCTTCGCCTCCCACATGCTGGCACGAGGAGCGGATTTGCGCAGCCTGCAGATGCTGCTGGGCCACGCGGATATCGCGACGGTGCAGATCTACACGCATATCCAGGTCGAGCGACTGCGGAAACTGGTGGAGGACCATCATCCGCTCTCGGAAGCGTGGTCGGGGCGTATAGACCACTCACGTTGACAAATCACCGGGCCACATCCCATGGGTAATGCCCGCTCAGAGTCGCCCCGCAACCGAGACGGCTGTCAGATAGTTAATCAACAATGCCCGATTACATCCCACCGCGTTGACCGATCACCCGAACCAACAGGGAGCTGCGAGCGAATCGCCGCCCGCCACCCGCGATGAACTCGAGGCGCGGCTGCGCCAGCAGGCTCTGCTCGCCGAGTTCGGCCGGCGGGCGTTGGGCGATGTCAACCTTGCCAACCTCCTGGCAGAGGCCACCCGGATGACTGCGCTCGGGATGGGTGTCCGATTCTGCAAGGTGCTGGAATACCTTCCTGACGAGAACCAATTCTTGGTCCGCGCGGGGGTGGGCTGGCATGAGGGTGTTGTCGGTCATGCCAGGCTCGGTGCCGAGCTGAGCTCCCCGGCCGGTTACGCCCTGCACACCGGCAAGCCCGTAATCTCAAATCATCTACAGGATGAGGACCGCTTCAAGACGCCCGAATTGCTTTTGGACCATGGGGTCCGCCGCGCTCTCAACGTCATTCTGCATCGGGGATAGCCATCCGTTTGGCGTGCTCGAGGTCGACAGCGACGCGCCGGGCGCCTTCACTGAGCACGACATCGACTTCCTGCAGGCGGTCGCAAATCTGGTTGGTCTGGCGCTCGATCGTCGACGGGCCGAGGATGCCCTGCGGCAGATAAACGAAACGCTCGAGCAGCGCGTCGAAGCCGAGGTCGCGGAACGCCGCCAAGCCGAGGACGCACTGCGGCAAGCGCAGAAGATGGAGGCGGTTGGCCAACTTACCGGCGGCGTTGCCCATGACTTTAACAACCTGCTGCTGGTTATCATGGGCAATCTCGAGCTGCTCGGCCGCGCGGTCGACGGGGACGATCGCCTTTCTCGGCTGGTTGCAACCGCTCACAAAGGTGCGACACGTGGCGCGCAGCTCACGAGCCAGCTTCTAGCCTTCGCCCGCCGACAGACGTTACGGCCGGAGACGCGCCTGATCAACGAGATGATTCGGGAATTCGACGTGCTCACGACACGCATGCTGGGCGAATCCATTGCCGTTGAGTTCGTCCTGGATTCGGGGGCAGGCGCGTGCGAGGTCGATCCGGCGCAATTCGGCTCCGCGGTGCTTAATCTCGTTGTGAATGCTCGCGATGCCATGCCGGACGGGGGAACACTGACCGTCCGCAGCCGGAATGCTGCGCTCGATGCCCGTTCCGCGGCGCGTCATGCGGATGCCAGACCAGGAAATTATGTCGTGGTCGAGGTCGCGGACACCGGTGCGGGCATGCCGCCCGAAGTCCTTGAGCGAGCCACCGAACCGTTTTTCACGACGAAGGAAACCGGCAAGGGAACCGGCCTTGGTCTCAGTCAGGTCTATGGTTTTGTTCGCCAATCCGGGGGCTTTCTGACGATAGAGAGTGCGCCCGGCTCGGGCACCAAAATTGGCATTCACCTGCCGGAAGTCATGGTGGGATCCGCGACGCCGGACGCCTCGTCCGTCTCTCAGACCGGGTCGGGGGTCATCCTGGTGGTCGAGGATGATGCCGACGTGCGCGAGCTCGTCGCAATGCAACTGGAAGATCTCGGCTACCTGTCAATCATTGCCGGTTCAGGGCCGGAGGCCTTGGCTATCCTCTCGGCGCCTGACCCGCCATCGATCGATTTGCTACTCACTGACGTCGTGATGCCGGGCGGAATGAATGGGGTCGAACTAGTCCGCGAGGCGCGGCGGCTATGCCCGGAGCTCAAGGCGTTGCTGACCTCGGGTTACACGGCCGGGCATGTTCAGAGAGCATCGGAGGCGGAGGCGACCGATCTAGCCCTGCTGTCTAAACCATATCAGCAAGCCGATCTCGCACGTGCCATTCAGGAAGCGCTAGGCCACGCCTGATCGGTTTGGGATCGCGCCGGACTCGAAGCACCCGCGACTGACAACCGCACACTGGACAATCGGCGCGGTGGCTGCGCATAGCACCGCGCCAAACGACCAAATCGGTGTCCAGGAGCCCCGCGCGTAAGACCATGATGTATTTCAGCCGCATGAAGACCACGCTCATCCTGGGCGTCTGCCTGCTTGGGATGCTTCTGGGCGTGCCAAACCTGTTCCCGTCACCCGCCCAGTGGCTGCCGTGGCGCAGCGTCCACCTGGGCCTCGACCTGCGCGGCGGCAGCTACCTGCTGCTCGAAGTCGACATGAAGGCGGTGCTGAAGGAGCGTCTCGACAGTCTGGCCGACGGCGTCCGCCAGGCTCTGCGCAATGGCCAGATCTTCTATCAGACCCTGGAGCCGCAACCTGACCAGAACCGCGTCCTGCTGCGCCTGCGCGACGCCACCAAGACCGATGCCGCGGTTGCCGCGATGAAGCCGTTGATCAGTCAGGACGCGTCGACCGGCCGGCCGGATACGGTGATCGGGTCCGATCCCGACGGCACGATAACCTTGACCCTGTCCGCGCCCGCGCTCGCGGCAAGGGCCGCCGGCGCGGTGGATCAGTCGATCGAGATCGTCCGCCGCCGCATCGACGAGACCGGTGTGGTCGATCCGCAGATCACCCGCCAGGGCCAAAGCCGCATCGTCGTGCAGCTTCCCGGCGTCGGCGATCCCGACCGGATCAAACAGTTGATCGGCAAGACCGCCCACATGACGTTCCGGCTGGTGGACGAGACCGCCAACGCCAACGGCGGCGGCCCGCCGCCGCCCGGTGACGACTTCCTGCAGATGCAGGACCGCCCGGGCGAGAAGATCGCGGTGCGCAAGCGGATCGACGTTGATGGCGCGGACCTGACCGACGCGCGCGCGGGCACCAGTCCGGAAACCGGCGACTGGGTGGTCAACTTCACCTTCAACTCCGTCGGCGCGCGGCGTTTCGCCGATATCAGCCGAGCCAATGTGAATCACCGGTTCGCGATCGTGCTGGACGACAAGGTGATCTCCGCGCCGGTCATCCGCGAGGCGATCACCGGCGGCCGCGGGCAGATCAGCGGGTCGTTCAACGCGACTTCGGCCAACGATCTGGCGGTGCTGCTGCGCGCCGGTGCGTTGCCGGCGCCGTTGACGGTGGTGGAGCAGCGCTCGGTCGGGCCCGAACTCGGGGCGGACAGCATCCGGGCCGGGGCGATCTCGCTGGTCGCCGGCTTCCTGTTCGTTATCGCGTTCATGGGAGTTTTCTACGGACTGTTCGGCTGGTTCGCGAACCTCGCCCTGGTGATCAATCTGTTCCTGATGCTGGGCATCATGTCGCTGCTGCAGGCGACGCTGACGCTGCCGGGGATGGCCGGTATCCTGCTGACGCTGGGTATGGCGGTGGACGCCAACATCCTGATCAATGAGCGAATCCGCGAGGAGCAGAGAGCTCGGCCGCCCGCCTCTGGCTGCGCTGGAGCACGGTTTTTCGCGGGCCTACAGCACCATCTTCGACAGCAACGCCACCGCCTTCCTGGCGCACGTGATGCTGTTCGTGTTCGGCTCCGGGCCGGTCAAGGGCTTCGCCGTCACGATCACCGTCGGCATCGCCACCTCGCTGTTCACCGCCTGGATGCTGACCCGGCTTCTGGTCTCCCGCTGGTATATCGCCACGCGGCCGAAGCTGCTGCCGGTTTGAAGGTCTCTGCCTATGTTCGTCAAACCCCGCTTCCGCCTGGTTCCCGATAACACCCGCATCCACTTCATGCGGGGCCGGTTCATGGGCCTGATCGTCTCGGCGATCCTGTCCACGGCATCGGTCGTCCTGTTCTTCTATCCCGGCCTGAACCTGGGCATCGACTTCTCGGGCGGCGTGGTGATGGAGGTCCGCACCCAGGGACCGGCCGATTTCGCCCAGATCCGTGCCGCGCTTAGCGCCGAACACGTCCCCGACCAGGGCGTGCAGCGCTTTGGCGACGCGTCGGAGGTGCTGATCCGGCTCGGTGCCCAGGCCAGCGAACAGGCGACCCAGGCGGCGGTGGCGCGGGTGCGGACCGCGCTGGAGAAAGGCGTCCCGGGCGCGACCATCCAGCGAACCGATGCGGTCGGCGCCAGCGTCTCGGCCGAGTTGTTCCGCAACGGCCTGCTGGCGCTGGGGATCAGCCTGCTGATGATCCTCGTTTATATCTGGTTCCGCTTCGAGTGGCAGTTCGCCGTGGGCGCGGTGGTAACCCTGGTGCTGGATGTCACCAAGGCGATCGGCTTCCTGGCGCTGACCCGCATCGAGTTCGACCTGGTGATGGTCGCCGCGATCCTGACCGTGCTGGGCTACTCCACCAACGACAAGGTGGTGGTCTACGACCGCGTCCGCGAAAACCTTCGCAAATACAAATCGATGCCGCTGCGGGAGCTGATCGATCTGTCGATCAACGAGACCCTGAACCGGACCCTTGGCACGTCGATGACGGTGTTCCTGGCCAGCCTGCCGCTGGCGCTGTTCGGCGGCGAGTCGATATCGGGCTTCGCCTGGGTGATGTTGTTCGGCATCGTCGTCGGCACCTCATCTTCGATCTTTATCGCCGCGCCGATCTTGCTGTTCCTGGGGGAGCATCGCCTGCGCCGTGAGGCCGCCGCGCCGGTTGCCGCTAAAGCGGCTCCCACTCGATCCGTGACCGCCCCGCCGCGATGACTGTCCGCCGGCGAAGCCTGCTGACCGGATCCACGGCCACGTTGGCGTTGGCGTCACCGCCTGCCCGAGCAGTCCAATCGATCCCACCGAAGCGGCCTTTGACCATCCTGCTCGGATTCCCGGAAGGAACCCCCGCTGACCGGACCGCACGTGACTTTGTGAGGTATCTGGCACCACATCTGCCCGCGAGTGACATATCACCGGCTAACCTGCCCGGTGATGCCGGGCGAGCGATGCTGGCGGCATTGGGCAACGCACCCCCGAACGGCATGACGATCGGCTGGGTGACTACGCCGACCTTGCCGGCGCGCATGATCGACCGCGGTGAGCCGTCCCTCGGCAAGCGCATCCGGCTACTGGGGCAGATCGAGCGCGAGCCGATCGCATTCGTCTCCCCAGCGAGTGAGCCGGCGAATTCCATCCAGGACATCATTCAGCGTGCGAGCGACGATGCCGACGCGGTGCCGCTGGGCACGCCGCCCGCCGGAAGTCCGCCCCATCTGGCGGCGCTGCGGTTGCAGGTGCTGGCGCAGACGCAGTTGAACATCGTCACCTTCCCATCCTCCGAGGCGGCGCGACAGGCAGTGCTGGCCGGCAACGTCTCGGCTGCCGCGCTCGGGCTGTCGACCGCAATCGGTGACCTGCGCGCCGGCCTTCTGGCCGCGCTGGGCATCGCGGCGCGGCGGCGGTTCGGCCCGCTGCCGGACAGCCCTGCGCTGGACGAGGGCGGCATCCCGCTCACGGCCTTTATCACTCGGGGGATCGGCGTACCGGCTAGAACACCGCCGGACGCAGTTGCCTCGCTGGTCGATGCCATTCGCGCGGCGGCCCAGGACGGGCCTTTCGGTGAGCAGGCTGAGGCGAGCGGGTATTATGCGGCCTGGGCGGAGGGCGCAAACTGGTCGGCGCAGATGCAGGCCGAACAAACGGTGCTCGCCAAGCTCTGGGAGACCAATCCCTGGCTATCGTCGCCTGGAGGTTAAACACCGCGGCTGCAGCATGTGCCCGGCGGCCCGGTTCCCCTCCGGCGAGACGTATGGCCCCTCGCGTCAGGCCACCGCGGCATCCGAAATGACGAAGCAGAGGCTGACAGTCCCATTCCATTCCTCGGCCCGCAGGTGTCCGGCCAAATGCAGCGGCACACCCTCGGCCCGCGCCAACAGGGCGTCCGCCAGCGCGCTGTCCTTCGTCCGAAACATCATTGCTTTGAGGCGTGGTCCGCCACCCTCGCCCTCCACGAACGCCCGGATCGAGTTCGCCTCCCGCCCCACCCGGTCCGCCCGCACGACCCGAGCCCGGTGCAGCACCAGAACCGGTTCCTCGTTACCGGCCCCGAACGGAGCGAGCCGTTCCAAGTGTTGCGCAACCTCGACCGTTGCACCGGAAACCGCCAGCGAGCCCTCGATAACCAGATCGGCCGCGCTTGGTAAAACAGACGCCGCCGCCAAGCGCTCGTCCAGAAACGCGTGAAAGGCCTCCAGCCGCTCGGCTTCCACAGAAAATCCGGCTGCCATTGGGTGCCCGCCACCGGTGACCAGCAGCCCTAACTGCCGTGCTGAGGTCACCGCCGCCCCAAGGTCGATGCCCGGAACCGAGCGGCCAGAGCCCTTGCCGAGCCCATCGGCAAATCCCGCCACGCAGGCCGGGCGGTTGAAGCGCTCCTTGATCCGGCCGGCGACGATCCCGACCACGCCCGGATGCCATCCTTGGCCCGATACCAGCACCGCCGCACGCCCTGCCCCCACTTGAACCTCGGCGGCCAGCATTGCGGCATCCGTGATGCCAGCCTCGACGTCCTGCCGCATCCGGTTCACCGATTCCAGCTTTTCGGCCAATGCCAGCGCCTCCAGACGATCCTCGGTCAGCAGCAGGCGCAGCCCTAGATCCGCCTCGCTGATCCGGCCGCCGGCGTTGATGCGGGGTCCCAGCGCATAACCGCAGGTGGAGGCGTTCAACTTCGCCCGTGCCTGGGTCACATCCAGCAGTGCGGCGATCCCCGGCCGCGACCGTCGGGCCATCACCTTAAGCCCTTGATACACGAACGCGCGGTTGACGCCGGTCAGCGGCATCACGTCGCACACGGTCGCCAGGGCTACCAGGTCCAACTGCCTTATCAAGTCCGGTTCAGCCCGACTCGCGAAAAAACCGAGCCGGCGCAGCGCTCGGACCGTTGCCACCGCAGTGAGGAACGCGACCCCGGCAGCGCACAAATGGGTGAGGCCGGAGCGGTCATCGAGCCTGTTCGGATTCACCGTCGCTACGATCGATGGTGACGGTCCTTCCGCCTTGTGATGGTCCAGCACGATGACCTCCGCCTGGCTCGCGACCGCGGATAAGGCGACCGCCGCGGTAGTTCCGCAATCAACACAGACGATCAGGCTGGCGCCACGAGCAACCAATCCTGCCAGGGCCGGCGCGTTCGGCCCATAACCCTCCTTGATCCGATCCGGCACGTGCTGATGCACTGAGCATCCCAACGCCCTCAGAAAACCCACCATGAGTGCCGCGCTGCAGGCGCCGTCGACGTCGTAGTCGCCATAGACCGCCACAGTCTCCCCGCGCCGGACCGCATCGGCCAGCCGATCCGCTGCGATGTCCACGTCCGTCATGATGGACGGGTCTGGCAACAGCACCCGCAACGTCGGCTCTAGGAAGTCGGCGGCGTCGTCGATGCCGATCCCGCGGGCAGCCAGCAGTCGGCTGACAATCTCGGGCAGTGCCAATCGTTGAGCGATCCCTGCCGCCACCCGTTCCTCACCAGTGCGCCATAGCCAGCGGCGCCCGGAAAGGCTTTTGGACACGCCGAGGACGACTTCACCCCCATTCAGCGAGGATCCGCCCCCCCTCGCCTCCACTAGTTCGCCGTCCAGGTCTTCTGCTCAAAGTTATGGTGAGCCTCGATGAAACGAACCGTGCCGGACCGGCTCCGCATCACGATCGAATGGGTAATCGCGCTGCCCGCTCGGCGCCGCACCCCCCGCAACATGGCGCCATGAGTTCACGCCGGTGGCCGCGAACATCACATCGCCCTTGGCAAGTTCCTCCACCGAGAAACATCGCTTCGGGTCGGGATGACCCATGGTACGGACACGTTCAATCTGCTCGTCCGTCTCATACAGCAACCGCCCCTGCATTTGCCCGCCGACGCAGCGCAAGGCCGCCGCCGCAAGCACGCCCTCGGGCGCACCGCCCGACCCCAGGTAGATGTCGATATCGGCATCCGGCATCGCCGTGGCGATCACCCCCGCCACGTCGCCATCACTGATCAGCATGAGCCGAGCGCCGGCCTCTCGGCAATGCGCGATCAAATCGGCGTGGCGGTCCCGGTCCAGCATGCAGACCTTCAAGTCGGATACGTCACATCGTTTCGCTTGCGCCAGGCTGCGCAGATTGGCGCGGACCGAGTCGTCGAGGCTGACCACTCCTGGCGGCATACCCCCGCCCACTGCAATCTTATCCATATAGATGTCCGGCGCATGCAGAAAATTCCCGTGCTCGGCCAACGCGATCGTAGCCAATGCATTCGGGCCCGCTTTGGCCGTCAGGGTGGTTCCCTCGAGTGGATCCACCGCGATATCCATCCGTGGGCCCCCGGCACCGACCTTCTCGCCAATGAACAGCATCGGCGCCTCATCCATCTCCCCCTCACCGATCACCACCGTGCCATCGATCGCCACAGCGTCGAACGCCTTGCGCATAGCTTCAACCGCGGCGCCATCCGCCTCGTTCTTCTTGCCGAGTCCGATCCAGCGTGAGGCGGCAATCGCGGCGGCCTCGGTGACGCGGACGAGTTCCAGCGCCAGGTTCCGATCGGTCTGAATCGGCTTTTCAGTGATGGCCATCGTTTCCTCCTGTGGGGCCCGAGTCGGGTCGGCCATCGCTTCTAGCATGGACCGCCCCGTTCCACACGGATGGTACCTCACGGAACGCCCGAGCGTCTGGGGCGCGCTGTTCTAGACTGTGCAGGCGCGGATCACCTCCACCGTCATCCGCCAAGGCTGGAAAGGCTTCGACCGCTTCACCCTCACCGGATCGGCGGCGCATATTGCAATCCACCTTTCGACCAGATGTTGTTGATCCCCCGCGGCACTCCCATCGGTGTGATGTTCCGGTCCCAGACCTCGCCGAAATTGCCCACCTGCTTGATCACGTTGTAGGCCCACTTATTATCCAGCCCCAACGCCTTTCCCATGTCGCCTTCAAGACCCAGCAGTCGTCGGATATCCGGGTCGGTGCTGGTCAGGAAGCTGTCCACCTTCGCACTGGTAATCCCTTTCTCCTCAGCGGTGATCATGGCGATGAATGTCCAGCGCACGATATCGAACCACTTGTCGTCGCCCTTGCGGACCATCACCCCCAGCGGCTCCTTGCTGATGATCTCAGGCAGCAGCAACAGGTCGTTCGCCTTCGGTCCCTGACTGAAGCGAAACGTTGCCAATGCGGACGCATCTGTCGAGTAGGCATCGCACCGTCCCGACAAAAACGCGCCCTCAAGCTCAGGAAGATCCTGTATCAGGATCGGGGTGAACTTTATGTTGTTTAGGCGAAAGTAATCGTTGATCGCCAGTTCAGTGCTGGTGCCCGGCTGCACGCAGATCGAAGCGCCGTCCATCTCCTTCGCCGATTTTACCCCGGCCGAATTCTTTACCAGAAAACCCGTTCCGTCGTAATAATTAACCCAGGCAAACTCCAGTCCGAGGTTGCCCTCGCGGCCCAGCGTCCAGGTCGTACTGCGGGACAAAAGATCGACCTCGCCGGACTGCAGCGCGGTGAAACGGTTCTGCGTGGTGGTAGCCACGAACTTCGCTTTGCTCGCGTCACCCAGCGCCGCCGTCGCGACCGCTCGGCAGCTATCCGCGTCAAGTCCCTTCATCACACCCTGGCTATCGGGCAGAGAAAAGCCCGGCACCTGGCCCGATAAGCCACACAACACCTGTCCTCGCCCCTTGGCCGCATCCAGTGTCGCCGATCCTGAGCCTTGAGCCCTCGCCGATTGCTCCCAAACCGCGGACATCAGCATTCCGGTCAGCAGCCAGACGGCACCAATTCCGCCGCCAAACTTTCGCAGTCGTGTCATTCCGCGGTCCCCTGTTCTTGCCCTTAAGCGGCATCGGAAGGGCGATTGTGCGGTGCGGCGAAAACAAGATCAATGACCGACCGCGGAAGCGCTGAGGTGGCGGGTTTCTCCAGCAAAGGGCCCGCGTCCTCCCGTAGCCCCGCTCGACGAAGTCCCTCCGCATAGCGTGCGATATCCTCGGGTCGAGACAAAGGCGAGCAACTCATAGCTTCCATCACCGAAAAGCGCGGTTCCAGCGCCAGCAGACGGAGCAAAACCTCATGGGCCTCTTTTCGGCGATCCATCAAACCCAAGGCCGCCAAGTATCCTTTGTAGGCCGAGGAAAAATAGGGATTTATCTCGATCGCACGCCGCCCCGCCTCAATCGCCGCCGGGTAATCGCCGCGCATCAGGTGCGGCATGATCAATGCCATATCGAAGAAAAACCCATGCGGATCGGATGGCGAAAGCCGTAGCGCCACGTTGATCCGCCGCAGTGCCTCCTCATGGCGGCCCATATAAGAATGCGCGAGGCCGGAAAAACACCACGCCAGCGCGAGATTCGGATTCAGGGCAATGGCTCGTTCGTGCAACGCGGTGGCTTCCTCCGGATGCTTGCCCAAGAATCCCCTGACATGCCCGGCCAGCGTCAACGCCCGCGCATCGCCAGGATCGAGCATCACCGCGCGTTCGGCCAGACGAGCGGCCTCGGCGGTGGATGCGGCCGGATCATCGGACCAGCCCTGCCCAACATAGAGCAGGTCCCAGTAGGCGAGCCAACCATGAGCGACGGAACTACCGGGGTCGGCGCTCAGCGACATCTCCAAAAGCCGCCGGGCACGCAGGAAGCTGTCCCGTTCCATACGGTAGATCGCCGGAAGGGCCTGGAGCAGCAAATCCTGCGCGGTGAGGTCGTCCGACCCAGTCGCCGCGGTACGACGTCCCTCATGTTGCATCAACTCAGGATCGACCTGGGCCACGATCGTCGCACCCAACTCGTCCTGTAGAGCAAGCGCATCGGTCATATCGCGATCGAAGCGGGCCGCCCAGACGATCTCTCCGCCGCCGCGCATATCGACCAAACGAACGATTACGCGAATGCGCCCCAGGCCGCGCTGAATCGTCCCATCCACAATGAGGTCCGCTTCGACGCTGGACCACCCACCGTCGGCCGCATCAGCAAGAGAGTCGCCCCCGAGTTGGCCGGCGGACGTTCCGGAAGGACAGAGCGTCGCCGGCAGACAGGAGATCCAGCGAAAACGCGAAAGGCCAGCGGAAATCTCCTCGGCCAGGCCTATTCCAAGCCCGTCGTCACGTTCCTCCCCGATCGTCCGCAACGGCACGACACGCAGGCGCAATGTCCTGCGGTCGCGCTGGGCCGTCGACCGGGGGGGCGGAGGTATCGCTACCGGCGCCTCTAATCGCATCCCAAGTTGCTGCCCGGATTGGGCAGACTGGCTCTGGCTGCGGATTCGACCGATCAGTTCCTCTGTTTCCGGCGACGGCCGTGCATCCGCGGTTTCCGCCAGGGTGCCGCGGCAGCGATCATAGGCAGCCACTGCGGCGCGAATATCTCCCCGCTCAGCGTGGCAGCGTATGAGCGCCCGCCACGCGGCTTCGTGCCTGCGGTCGAGCACCAGGATCTGCTCCGCGGCTTCGATCGTGGCAAGCGGATCCTCGTATTGGGCAAGGAGACTCTCCCCGATCGTTCGGCGGATGCGAACAAACCGGCCGCGCTCGTTTTCCAGCCAGCGATCGAACGCCGGATCAAGACCGTTGAGGTCCTCGAGCAGCACCTCATCATACTGATCCAAAAGTTCCGGCGAAATCCGCGCTGGCTGAGCGAGCAACAGTGCATCGATGTGGAGTTGCGCCCCGCGCAACGATAAATGATGCCGATCCGTGACGAATACGTGGCTCCAGGAAGCGCCCAGGGTATCTTGCAACTCGTGCACGCTTTGCCGCAGCGATGCCCGGGCCTGCTCGTTTTCCCGCTGGCTCCAGAGCAGTGAGGCCAGTTGCGGACGCAGCATCGGTTTCGGGCTGCACATCGCCAGTAACGCCAACAGGGCACGGGTCTTCCGGGTTCGCGGCAGGTACGTCTGCCCCTCGTTGTCGTCCACTGCCATGTGCCCGAAAAGGCGCAGGCGTAACTTGGGACCACCGTCCGGAGTCGCGGGGTTATCGTCGGGGTAGGCGGCTTGCCGGAGAATTGTGCGCCCCTCTCAGACGATGGTTGTATTCATGGAAATCCCCCGTTCAGCGTATCCAATCTTTCCGTTTGTATCGAAAAGGATGCACTTCAGCAACATCTCTCATACCGAAACATTCTCAGAGCGCCAGGCAGTGCCTTCGGGGCGCTCGCAGGAGATTCTGTAAGTTCTGATTGGCGACAGGTTTTCGCTCAAAACCCACTATGGTCTCGGGATGGCAAGAGGATGAAGGAGTGATGCAGGAGCAGGGCTTTGGCATCTCAGTCACGGTAGCACACGAGCGTGGTTTCGCTGCAGATTAGGCTTGATCCTGAGCGCCGGTGGTCGAGACGGTGGCACGTTCGCTCCGGTTGTCGGAGCGTCGCTATTTGCCCTCGCTATCGGTGTGCCGATCGCCAACGGCCACTGCCGTTTTTGGTCAAGCGGGGGACATAAGTTCTAGTCCTTGTTGACGCGGGTTTATGCTGCGGTCGTGCCGCCCATCCCTCTTCGTGCTTGCAGCGGCCCCCGCGCTGCCGGATCAACCGGGGCCCACCGTGCATCGGCGCCGGCAGTCGACCGCTGGTCCTGGGGTTCGATCAGGGCGGCGGTGTCCGGCTTGACGGGGCAGCCTGCACTCAGGCGCTTTAAATCCTTCCCTGATCGACCAATCAGATAATTTTCGTATACGTAGGAAATATATCTTGACGGAGGTTTATAATCCGGATAAATATTTGTCCGTCAACAGGACAACTACGTCTTGCGACCATGAAGCCTGGGAGACCGGGGGATCATTCTCCGCCGGCACACTGGACTAACCGGCCGGCGTTGAAACCCCGGCTCGGTCTTACGAAACCAACCGAGACTTTTTCCAAAGGGGCAGTCCGCACACGCGGGCTGCCCTGTTTCTGTTGGCACGTCTCAACTCGATAGGAGCTTCCAATGCTGTTTTGTGCGAAGGCCGATACCGCCGCTGTTCAGACCGCCGATGCCGGCAAAATCCGCCTGGGTGGCGGCTTCCGCCTACCGGTGACCACCGCCGATGCCGGCAAAATCCGCCTGGGTGGCGGCTTCCGCCTTCCGGTGACCACCGCCGATGCCGGCAAGATCGGTCTCGGCGGCGGCTTCCGCCTACCGGTGACCACCGCCGACGCCGGCAAGATCGGTCTCGGCGGCGGCTTCCGCCTACCGGTGACCACCGCCGACGCCGGCAAGATCCGGCTGGGTGGCGGCTTCCGCCTGCCGGTTGCCAACGCCTAAACACTTGGCTCGACTTGACACGCTCCTGACCGTTCCGCGGGGAGATTAACACCTCCGATACGCGGGCCAACCCACCAGGCCAAACCAACAAACCATGGCACACGCCGCCGGCGATCTTCGGTGGCGCGAGCGGCTTCGCGCGTCAACGAGACGCCGGTCGCCGCCATCGTGTCCCGGTCTGGTGGGTTTTTTTTCCTCCGCCACGAAGGTCACTCGCAGATGACAAACTCCAGCGACCCGATTGTCCGCTTTCATCAAATAGCCGGCCGCGGCCGAGCACCTATCCGCGCCGAGCGGTCTGCCTGTGGCACGCTACCGGTGCGGGCAGTGCGTTACTGCGAGGCACTGACCAGTGCTACCGCGTTTGGCTGGTGGCTATTCTCGCCAATCGACATCGAAATGCTTTGGGACGGTACAGAAATATTTTGGCGATGCGACGACGCTCCGGACTGGATGCCCTTATTGCCCTCCGCGCAGCTTCCCAATTATGCGGCCGAGTTCGACGCCGTTGTACCCGAGGCCCTAAAAGGCTGCTCCCCGCCCTTCCTGACCGCATTGCCGGAGCCCGGCACTGTGCAGTTATGGACCGGGCTGATCGCGCAGACAGCACCCGAATGGCACTTGCTGATACGCTCGCCGGCGAACCTGCCGCAGGCAGGCGGGATCTGCCTTTTCGAGGGCATCGTTGAGACTGATCGCTGGTTCGGACCGCTGTTCACCAATATGCGGTTTACCCGCAGCCACACGCCAGTTCGCCTGCGCGCCGACTATCCGCTTGCCCAGGTCCAGCCGGTGCCATGCCACATCTACAGCAATGATACGCTAAACCGGATGGATATCACACCAGGGCCAGCCGGGCTTACAGCCGAGCATTGGGAGGCCTATCAGGCCTCGATCGTGGAGCCGAACAGCAGGCCAAACCGGCCCTTCGGCGCCTATGCGATTAACGCCCGCAAGGCTCGGCACCAATGCTCGCGCGAACAGAATGCATCCGCCGAATAACGGCAACGCCTGCTGCTAACCTCTTCTGCCTGTCTATCAGACCGGTATCAGCCGCATGCACCCGGCGCGGCGGCCAGCATTGAAAAGAAATGCCACCAGCTGGCCGGCCATGGGAAATTCGCTGGTGGTGGTGACAGAGGTCAGCCCCCACAACCCCTGCACCGCATCAACCGCTCCCATCAGCACCGCGTCGCCCTCGGTGAGCAACAGGATTGGCAAGTCGCGACTATGGCGCGCGACCTGCTTCATGGTATGAAAGCCGTCCTGAAACTCGCCCTCAACGTCTGTGACAACGGCCATCGGACGATGCTCCCGTAGAACACGCTCCAGTTCCGTTCCGACGGACACCACCTCGATCTTCAGGTCAAGGAATTCGCAAACCGGCGCCAGCCTCTCGATCGTAGCAGGGTCGTCGCTTACGATTGCAACCAAGCCCTGCTTTGCGGGGGTCGTTGCGCCCGAACGATCCGACGTTGATAGCGGACTGGCGATCATGTTCATGGCGTAATTGCTTTCTGCAAAAGCCCGTTCGAACAGGCAACGATTACATATTGGTGAAGTCCGACGAACAGCGATAGTCCCGCGGAAGTCGAATTTCGCTATTTCCCCGTGAATAACCGTTAAATAGCAACGAGACCCGAAACCTCTGCCTCTTCCCGAGCCAAAGGTCACCAGTCAGGGGTTAATTGCCTCGCCCGGAAGCAAGCCCCAGAACGCCTGTCGCCGCACATAGCCCCGGTAAGGTCCGGTCTGTACGTCGCACCAATCGGACGACGCCGCACAGGACCGGATGCGGCCGATCACCCCGGGCTTGAGGATTGCCACCGCCGGGGCCGTATCATTAGGATCAGAGCGCAGGGTTGCTTCTGCCTTCTCCACAATAAAACTGCGCCGACCCATCAGGGTAGCCTGATGAACCCACCCCTGAATTCCCTCCGGGTCGCGTACCCAGCGCCAGACATCGAATTCGCGCTCGATCTCCACCGGCAGGTCGCGACGCCTGTACACCCAGTCGATGCGATAGCGTGTGCCGGGCCCCGCGCGCATGTTCACGTCATCAGACCGCAACGAGGCAAAACGTGGTAGCTTCGAGACCACGCCCTCCGGCTTTTCGGGGTCGGGAAGTTTGTCCACTTGGGCGGCCGGGGAAGCGGTGGCCGCGTCGGCGGCCGGACTGACCGGAGTTGGCGGTTTGGCCGGGACTGCAGCGGCGGGTTTGATAGGTTTGTCCTTGGACTTCTGCGGATGGATTGGGCCGTGTGGAGGCACCACCGGGATCTTTGCCGCTGTCGAAGGGCCAGCATTTTTTTGCACAGGTATCTTGGGAGCGGCAGACGGCGCCGTTTGCGCCTGATCGTGGTGAGATACGCCTGGTACTTGCAGTGTGCCGGATGGCGTTTGAGCCCAGGCCGTGCTCTCGCCCGCCGCCAGAAGCCACGCCAATACGCAAAGGGCCCAAATGGGACGACGCATGCATTATCCCTGCCAAGCTGCCCGGAATTGGGTCAAGCTCGCGCATGCAGATGGCTTAAATCGTGATGATTTGTCCAGTTTCAACAGCGGAGAGAAATGTCGCGATCCCGGCGACTTCCACATTCGCCAACAATATTGCGGGGTCCAGAGCCTCGGCCCGCAGTCCAGCCTCGCATGCGATCAGCCGAACGCCCATTTCGGCGCATGCTTCCCGCAGCGTGTCCAAGCCGGCGACGCCGCGGCCCCGAATTCGCGCATCCCTGCCAGCATCAGATAAACCTGACCAATCTTGGCAAAGTGCCTGACATCCCTGGTTGGCAGCGAACACGATCACTTTGCGGCCAAGAGCCGCCGCGCCCGAGGCAACGACGAAGGCATAATGAGCCCGATCGTGCGACCCCGACATCAGCAACACGCCGAGCGCCTGATCAGACGGCACGGGCCGGGCTCTCCGAAATGCCGTGGGCGCTTAAGTCTTTGATCATCGCCGCCGGGCCGCACAACGCACACGACGGATCTGGCCGCAGTTTAATCGTGCGGAAGCGACTTGCCAGCGCGTCCCATACCAAGAGACGGCCCGACAAGGTCTCTCCGATGCCAAGAATTTCCTTCAGGACCTCAGTGGCTTGCAGGGTGCCCATCACGCCGGTCACGGCGCCCAGAACGCCCGCCTCACTGCACGTCGGCACGCTGCCGGGCGGCGGAGGTTCGGGATACAGGCACCGGTAGCACGGGCCGCCTTCGTGTGGCTTGAAAACCGACAGTTGGCCCTCGAACCGCAAGACCGCGGCGGAAACCAGTGTCCGTTTGGCTAACGCGCATGCGTCGGCGACCAGGAAGCGCGTGGCGAAATTGTCGGTGCCGTCGCAGACGAGGTCATAGCTGCTAATCAGGTCCAATGCGGTATCGCAGGTCAGCCGCATCGGATGCGGTGCAACTTTCACGTCGGGATTGATCGCGGTGGCCGCCGCCGCGGCCGAAACGACCTTGGAAACCCCGATTCGATCGGTCGTGTGAGCGACCTGCCGTTGTAGGTTGGATAGATCAACCACGTCATCGTCGACGATGCCGATCGTGCCGATCCCGGCGGCAGCCAAATACAGCGTAAGCGGCGAACCCAGGCCCCCGGCGCCAACGATCAGCACCCGCGCCGCTTTGAGTTTCGCCTGGCCGATGCCACCCACTTCCTGTAACAGGATGTGGCGCGAGTAGCGCTGAATTTCGTCTTCCGTGAAATCGAGGTCCATGCCCCCGATGATAGGATGGCGCCGCGCGCATGGACAGGGGACCGACGACGCAACGCAGCCAAAGACGCCGTGCGGGTTCCGTCTCAGGAGCCTTCGCAGACCGTCTCCCCTAAGAGCCAGGCTACGATAGAATCTCCGCACCGACCAATCCGCGGGCAAACTCTTCCGCATCGAATGGGCGCAGGTCGCCGACCTTCTCCCCTACGCCGACCGCGTGAACCGGCAGACCGAAAATCTCCGCGAGGGCGACAACGATGCCGCCTCGAGCACTGCCATCCAGCTTGGTCACAACCAAACCGGTAACGGCAACCATCTCCTTGAACACCTTGACCTGCTGCAGGGCATTTTGCCCCGTGGTGGCGTCCAATACCAGCAGCACCGAGTGCGGCGCCGTTGCGTCCTGTTTGCGCAGCACGCGGATGATCTTGGCCAGTTCCTCCATCAGCGCGGCCTTGTTGTGCAGGCGGCCCGCGGTGTCGATCAGCAGGACGTCGGCGCTCTCGGCTTTCGCCTTCGTCAGCGCATCGAAAGCTAGACCGGCGGAGTCAGCGTTCTTCCCGCCCGCGACCACGGGAGTTCCGGTGCGCTCGCCCCAAATTTGCAGTTGCTCCACCGCCGCGGCACGAAACGTATCGCCCGCGGCCATGACCGCGCGCTTGCCTTGTTCCTTGTAAGACTGGGCCAGCTTGCCGATCGTCGTGGTCTTGCCGGTGCCGTTGACGCCGACCACAAGCACCACGTGTGGTTTACGCATCGGGTCGAGTTCCAGAGGTCTGGCGACCGGGGCAAGGATCGTGCCGATTTCCTCGGCCAGGGCCTGCTTGATCTCCTCGTCTGTCACTTCCTTGCCGAAACGGGTGCGGCGGAAGGCGGCAATTACTTTGCGGGCGGCCTCGGTTCCCAGGTCGGCCGAGATCAGCAGGTCTTCCAGTTCCTCAAGAGCCTCGTCGTCCAGGCGGCGTTTCTTGAACACCGCAGTAATGCCGCCGG
Organism: uncultured Alphaproteobacteria bacterium; assembly: GCA_963778125.1. Lineage (GTDB taxonomy): Bacteria > Pseudomonadota > Alphaproteobacteria > Acetobacterales > Acetobacteraceae > Rhodopila. The sequence goes on from CAVZTH010000051.1 coordinate 147,048, forward strand.
AGATCTTTTGCGTGCTGCGGGACAGACCCTCTTTCAGGCGCGAGAAGAAACTTCCCAATGCCATCAGGCAGCCTCCGCCAGCAGCGTGTCCTTCGTCGCGACGGTGATGCGCGCGCGCACCAGTTGGCCAGGGATGGACGGCTGCGCCAGACGCACGGGGGCGAAATGTTCGGAATGGCCAAAGTGTGCGGCCTCAGTCAGTAACGACACGATCCGCCCGACTTGCGTGGTGAAGAAACGGCCAGCCTCGATGGTGCCGGCTTCGCGCAGGGCGGCGGCGCGTTCCTTGCGGACTGGCTTGGGGATGCTGGGCATGCGCGCGGCGGGTGTGCCGGGGCGCTCGCTATAAGGGAAGACGTGCAGATACGGCAGCGCGGCCTCTTGGACGAAGCGCAGCGTGTCCTCGAACAATGCGTCGGTCTCGGTCGGAAAGCCGGCGATCAGGTCGGCCCCAACGGCGATGCCCGGGCGAAGGTCTCGAGCCCGGTGGATGACCGCCATGGCGCCGGCGCGCAAATGACGCCGGCGCATCCGCTTCAGGATCAGATCGCTGCCGGCCTGCAGAGACAAGTGTAGATGCGGCATCAGCCGTGGCTCCTCGGCGATCAGGCGCCAGAGGTCGTCGTCGATGGCGGCGGGGTCAATGGAGGACAAGCGCAGTCGCGGAAGTTCCGGCACCGCCAGCAGCAGACGGCGGATCATTTGCCCGAGCGAAGGCCCCCCCGGAAGGTCGGGACCGTAGGAGGCAATGTCGACGCCGGTCAGCACGACTTCCTGATATCCGCTGGCGACCAGGGCGCGGACCTGTGCGGCGATGGCGCCGATCGGGACCGAGCGATTGGGACCGCGGCCGAACGGGATGACGCAGAAGGTACACCGGTGGTCGCATCCCTGCTGCACCTGCACGAAGGCTCTGGCTCGGCCAGCAAACGCGGTGACCAAGTGCGGGGCGGTCTCGCGCGCGGCCATGATGTCGGAAACCGCGGATCCGGCCCCAGCCAGCCAGTTTTCCGGCCGCAACTTGTCGTCATTGCCGAGCACGCGGCTCACGTTGGGCAGCGCGGCCCAGGACAAGGGGTCGATCTGCGCGGCGCAGCCGGTGACGACGATGCTGGCCTCAGGACGCTCGCGGGCCACGCGGCGAATGGCTTGCCGGGCTTGGCGTTCTGCTTCCGCGGTAACGGCACATGTGTTGACGATCACGGTCTCGGCGGCGCCAGCCGCCAGGCTGCGCATAACCTCGCTTTCATACGTATTCAGGCGGCAACCGAAGGTGAGGACGTCAAGGCTCATAAATCGATCTGTCCGTGGAAGACGGTGGCGACCGGGCCGGCCATGAGGACGTGACCGTCGTCACGCCATTCGATGTCCAAGGCGCCCCCGTCGACGATGACCTCGGCGCGGCGGTGGGTCAGGCCGCGACGGCGAGCATTCACCAGGGTGGCGCACGCGCCGGAGCCGCAGGCCATGGTCAAGCCAGCTCCGCGCTCCCAAACGCGGAGGCGGATGGTGTCGTGGTCTATGATCTGGGCGAACCCAATATTGGCGCGTTGCGGAAACAGCGGATCGCGTTCGAACCGCGGGCCCGCTTCGAGGATGGGGACGCCGTCCAGGTCAGGGACAAAGAAAGTGACGTGAGGATTGCCCATGCTGACGCCGGCGGGTCGACCAGGGAGGTCCAGGCTGAGAGTGTCCATCGGCCGGGCGAGGGGGATTTCGCTCCAATCCAGGCGGGCCGCGCCCATATCGACCTCGATCAGACCGTCAGGACGGCGGATCGCGTGAAGGTCACCGGAGATGGTGCGGATGGTGACCGCGTCGCGGCGGAGTTCACGCATCAGGATGTCGGCGACGCAGCGGGTGGCGTTGCCGCAGGCGCCGGCCGGCGAGCCATCGGGGTTGGTGATGTCCATAAAGGCGTCGGCGGTCCTGTCCGGCTGGATCGCGATGACCTGGTCGCAACCGATGCCGGTGTGCCGGCTCGCGATGGCGGCGGCCCGGGCCGGCGTAAGGCCGAGCGGCTGGGAACGCTCGTCGAGGATGACGAAGTCGTTGCCGCAACCGTGCATCTTCACGAACGGGGTGGTCATGGGGCGGATATAGAGAGAACCTCGGCTTCGCGCCATGTCCCCAGCGGGGATAGGGCTAGGCCCCTGAACCGGCAAAGCGTCGCAGGGGCAGCACAGAGAACTGCGCGGCCGCATCATCAAGTCGTTTGGTCCCTCACTCACCATGGATGCGGGGCCGCGAGGGCTCGCACTCATGAAACGAGATGCTCGCCGTTGCTCGCTCGCTCCGGCACCCTCCAATGATCGCCGCGTCACTGGCGTTCGCGGGGTTCTTCTGCCCTTACAATCGCAACTGGGAGCCCTTGTTCGCCTTCGCGGATGAGGCTTAAGCTCTGATACAAGCCGAAGGTTTCGCCATGCGAATGGCAAAAGCAGGCATGAATCGGGGGCGCGCCCGCATGGGGCCTGGGGAGACAAGTGCCGGCACGGCCGAGGTGATGGAATGGGGTATTCTGTTCCAGCAAACGGAGTTGTTTGCGATCCTCGAGAATTCGGTCACCAGTAAGTTTCCAAGGCGCTGCATTTTGTCGGGCTCCATGATGAGCCCGTCGTCGTGAGCGCTGAGGGCGAACGACGCGGCGGAAAGGCCTGGCGCGCGTGATGCAGCCCGAGATCTACAGGACGCGAGGAAACATCCTCCGTGATCTCGACCGCCTGAATGCGGCGGGCGAAGCGTACCGGAGGGCCGTGGCTTTCGCCCCCGCCCAAGGCTGGCTCTCTCGCAAGATGAACGCGCTGACTTCGCTAATCGACCTGCACCTCTTCCGTTGGCAACCGGGTGATCCCTCTGCCGGGCTGCGCCCGGCCATGGCCGCTATGCCGTGCCGGTCGGATCGACCCGATCTCATCATGGCCCGCGAGGTGTTGGCGCGAATTTGCAGCGGAACCCCACTTTGCAAGGAGCCGGCGTGTCTTTGAGCGAGCCGACAATACCCCCCCCCAGGGGGCTCGAAGAAACCAGAGTACCCACAGCCCCGGTGGTGCCTGTGCCTACCGTGCGGCGCGCCCGTGACGGCTCGGTATTGTGGTGGGGCGACGCGGATACGCCTGGGCCGCCACCAGTCATTTCTCCCGGAATAGCAGCCCCCGTCACGGTGGCGGTCTCCCCGGTGCGGCCGGGTCACGCTGTCACTGTGGAGTACCGTGTCAACGGAGGCCCTATCCGCCAGGCCATTGGGCACGCCCGAGCCGCGCGTGCACGATTTGAACGCGCGCATATTTCGGGCAGTCCTGCCGGGGCAGTCCGGCGGGCTGGTCGAGTACCTGCCGGTGCTTCGCTTCGCCGGCCAGCCGATTTCCCCCGGTCTCGGGGAGTCGGCCGAGTGTCCGCGATATCAGGTGGGCAGCGCAGCGGTAGGGGTCGAGACCGCGGACTCATCCGCGACGTCAAGCGCCGAACTCGTGGGCAAGCCACTTTGGGACTGGGGCACCCGGTTCCTCTGGAGCGCCAAAATAACCATCCGCAAGGAGGTGGTAGGTGAGCTGCCCGATGGATTGCGGATCAACTGGTATCTCGTGGAGGGGAGCTTCACCGGGCCGAGCCACGAGGGGATCGTGCTGCCCGGCGCGGTCGAACTCGATGCGTATCAGAAAGGACGGTATTGGCATCGTCGACGTGACGGAGCTCCTGCAGACGCGGAGGGGGGCGCGGCTCTACTGCTCGTATGGGGGCGTCTTCGAACTTGGTGTAGACGGCTACGCTCGCGCCCTGCGCGGCGAGTTCGATCCGCTGCCTGCGTTCGTTGTTACTCCGACCTATACAACGGCCGACAAGGAGCTCGCGTGGCTCAATCGCACCCAGTGCATCGGCGTGGGCAGGGTAAACATGAAGGCGCTGCGGCTCGAGTACGACGTCTACGCTGTAGGGGTTGGGGGGCGCAAACATTCCCCGCTCGTCAGCGCGATGAGGAGAGACGACCAACCGAGAATGAGACCTTCATTTTGAGTTAAGTAACAACGACGGGGGTGCCGAGATGCCAAACGACCCGCAAGTTCCGTGGACGGACGAGCAATGGGCTCGCGTCAATCAGGTCATTCAGGAAGAGGCGAGCCGCGCCCGCGTTGCGGCATCCTTCCTGCCGTTATCCGGTCCGCTACCGCCCGACACGGATTTCGTGCGGGCGGAAATCATACCTGAAGTCATACCTGCCGGCACGCCGTTAAATATCCAGGACAGGGACACGATCCAGCTGGCAACGCTGCAGGTCATGGTGCGAGTGCGCAGCGCGCAGATAGCAGACCCCGAGTTGGCGAGCGCGCTGGCGTTGTTCCGGCGCGCCGCTAACGTCATCGCGCGTCTCGAGGACGCGGTGGTCTTCAGGGGATTATCGGTGCCATCGCCCACCGGCTTTATACCACCGGGAGGGGTCGCCGCCCTCCCGCCGATCTGGGAAATCCACGGCGGAAGAGCAACGCCAGGGCTCTGGGCACCAGGGCCCCCTCCCCCCCTGTGGCCGTGGATGGCGCCACCATTCGTAGCCCCCGCTGGCTGGCAGTGGATTCAAATCGCGATACCAGGCATGCCGCCCGTGCCCCCCGGCGACGCGCTGGTAGTCGCGGTTTCCAACGCCATTGGCCAGCTGGAGGCGAACGGCCACTTCGGCCCCTTCGCCACCGTGCTGAGCCAGCAATTGTTCCTGGACGCGCAGAGCCCCGCCCCAGGAGGCTCGCTCGTATTGCCCCAAGACCGCATTATCCCGTTTCTGGGCGGCGGTCCGCTGCTCCGTTCGTCCACTATCGACCCTGGCAACGGCGTGGTGGTGGCCCTCGGCGGCGCGCCTGTGGAGCTCGTTATCGCAACGGACTTGGCGCTCCAGTTCCTGCAGATCACTACCGCTCCGGATTTCCTTTTCCGTGTGCGCGAAAAAATCGCGCTCCGCATCAAGCAGGACGGCGCGATTGCCAGGCTTTACTAGCACCCGTATCTGAGTAAGCCATGTCAACTCGGGTCATCTTGTTGGGCGGTGGCGTCGCCGGCATGAGCGCCGCGCACGAGCTAAGCGAGCGCGGCTTCGAGGTCGTGATCCTCGAGCGCCGCAACGGTGCCGGCGGCAAGGCCCGCAGCATTCCCGTGATCGACGATGGCGCCGGCACCAGCGGACACGAGACCCCCGACACCGGCGTCGCATCCCTCCTGCACCGCCTGCCCGGGGAGCACGGCTTCCGATTCTTCCCCGGCTTCTACAAGCACGTAATCGACACCATGCGCCGCATACCGTCGTTTGATGGACGCAAGGTTGCTGATCATCTCGTGCCGACGACACGCGTAGCCTTCACTCAGTACGGGAAGCCGACATTTCAGGTGCCGGCGCTCTTTCCACGCGCGCCCGCTGATGCCGGTACGCTGTTGCGCGATATTCTCCTGGCGTTCGGGCCCATCACCGACCTCACGCCCGATGACCTGGCCTTCTTCGGCGCGCGCTTTTGGCAAATCCTCACCTCGTGCGACAAGCGCCGGCTCGGAGAATACGAAGGCACAAGCTGGTGGAAGTTCGTCGGCGCCGAGCAGCGGTCGGCGTCGTACCAGAAGTTCCTCGCCGCCGGCATTACACGCTCGCTGGTGGCCGCCAAGGCACACACGGCCAGCACGCGCACGATCGGCGACGTGTTCGTACAGTTGATGCTCACGATCCTGAATCCGATCGCCGGATCAACTGACCGCGTGCTCGACGGACCAACAAATCTCGTCTGGATCGATCCCTGGCTCACCTACCTGGAATCCAGCGGTTTTGTGCAATACGTCCGCGAAGCGGAGGTCGAGGAAATCCTGTGTGACAAGGGACGCATCACCGGTGTCGCCATTCGCCAGCAAGGGAAACGCGAAGTGGTGCGTGGCGACTATTATCTGGCAGCGCTCCCGCTTGAGCGCATCGCCCCCTTGATCAACGGCCGCCTGCTGGCCGCGGACCCAAAACTGGCCAATCTGCGCGCGCTTGCCCCGAACGTGGAGTGGATGAACGGGGTGCAGTTCTATCTCCGCCGCGACCTCCCGACGGCGCACGGGCACGTGATCCACATCGACACCGAATGGGCACTCACCAGCATTTCGCAGCTTCAATTCTGGCGCGGGATGCCGCTCGAACTGTTCGGGCGACAGCGACGTGCACAGCGTCCTGTCGGTCGATGTCTCGGACTGGAGCGCCCCGGGATCCGATGGACGCCCCGCCGCGCGGTGCTCGCGTGAGGAGGTCGTCCGCGAGACGTGGAAGCAGCTCAAGCGATCGATCAATGTCGGCGAGGAACTGCTGCGCGACGAAGACCTTCACTCATGGTTCCTCGACCCGGACATCGACATTGACCCCTCACACCCAGGCTTCCTGCAGAATGCCGAGCCGCTGCTGGTGAACCTGATCGACACGTGGGCGCTGCGCCCCGATGCGGCCACAGCCATTCCCAACCTGTTTCTGGCGTCCGACTACGTGCGCACTCATACCGACCTCGCGACGATGGAGGGCGCCAATGAGGCGGCGCGGCGTGCAGTGAACGGACTGCTTGACGCCGTGAAATTCGATGGGCCTCGCTGTGACGTATGGCCACTGCATGAGCCCGAGATCCTCGCACCATGGCGGCTGCACGACGCCGCGCGATATGAGGCCGGCCTGCCGTGGGACGATTCACTCATGCAGGTGGCGGCTCACGCCCTTCGGAGCGCATCCCCGCTGCTCGAACAGGTGCGCCCGCTGCTCGAACAGATTACGCCGTTCGTGAACTCCTTTGGCCGACGCGCTCGAGCAGACTGGCGGCACCATCGAGTATGGCAACAACCTGCGAAGTCGATCCGACGATTGACTCCCGGTGCGGCTTACACGCCAACGCCACTCTATGCCTTGGGCAACATTACCGACCGGCGGTCGGGTACCGGCGACATCCTAGGACCGGCGGGATTCCTTGAGCGCCTGGGCTGGTACCGCGACATGCTCGCCGATACTCTCGCTTCAGGGATACCGGCCTCGGAACCGCAGCGGCACCTGTACGGCTCGTAAGGGATTTCCTCGACCGTGCGGGCAAAGGCCTGCGACCCGCATTGTGCATCGCGACCGTGCGTGCGCTGGGCGGCCGTTCGGAGGATGCGCTCCCCGCCGCCGCTGGCCTGGAAATGCTGCACAACGCCTTTCTCGTGCACGACGACATCGAAGACAGCAGCGACTCGCGGCGCGGCGTGCCCACGATGCATCGCCGCGTCGGGGTGCCTGTTGCCGTGAACACCGGCGACGCCATGAACGCGCTCGCCATGCGCCTTTTTCGCAAGACCGGCGAGCGGCTCGGACCGGCGGCGGCGATGCGCATCTTCGATGAAGTCGATCACTTGGTCGTCGAGACCCTGGAAGGGCAGGCCATGGAGCTCGGCTGGGTGCGCGACAACGATCTCGCGGTCGGGGCGGACGACTATCTGCGGCTCGTACTCAAGAAGACCGCCTGGTACAGCTTCATCCACCCAATGCGGATCGGCGCGATCGTCGCCAACAGTGACGATCAGAATCTCGGCCAATTCGACCGCTTCGGCTATCTGCTGGGGCTGGCGTTCCAGATCACCGACGACGTTCTGAACCTCAACGGGAATGTTGCGCGATACGGCAAGGAGATCAACGGCGATCTCTGGGAAGGCAAACGGACCCTTCTGCTGACCCACGCGCTTGGCCACGCTAATCGCACGGACCGGGCGTGGATCAGCAGTTTTCTTGCGCGGCCGCGTGAGCGGCGCCTCCCGCGCGAGGTGCTCCGGCTCCATCAGATTATCTCGGACGGCGGCGGCATCCGATGGGCACAGCAGGTTGCAGCCGCATTTGCAGAAGCCGCGATCCACGAGTTTGACACTTCGGCATTCGCGGGCGTGCCAGCGGGTCCCGACCTCGAATGGTTGCGTGCTTGCGTTGACTATCTCGTGCGCCGGGACGGTTAGTAACGACGGTCGCCACCGGCGACGTGATCGTCTCGCACCATGCGTACGGATCCATCGTCGGCTTCAAGTACCGGAAGGGGGGCGCTGCAATGCCGGCGATTAGGGAGTGGCTCGCTTCGCTCGGATTAGCTGAGTACACGGACGCCTTTATCGAAAATCGGATCGATCTTACGATACTGCCGGACCTCACGGACCAGGATCTCAAGGACTTGGGAGTCCTGCTCGGGGATCGCCGGAGGATACTGCGCGCGATCGCCGCGCTAGCTGGAACCACCTCCGCCACGCCCCAGTTCGCAGGTACGCCCGAAGTCAAAGCCGCGAGAGGAAGCCGAGCGTCGCCAAGTCACGGTGATGTTCGCGGACCTGGTCGGTTCGACAGCGCTCTCAGTCTCAATGGACCCAGAGGACCTGCGAGAGGTCATTTCGGCCTATCAGAAATGTGTCGCCGACACCGTGCGTCACTTCGGCGGGTTTGTAGCACGCTATTTGGGCGACGGTGTGAAGGTGTATTTTGGTTATCCGGAGGCCCACGAGGACGACGCCGAGCGAGCGGTCAGGGCTGGGCTTGAGCTGACCGCTGCGGTTGCCGAGCTCAAACCGCGCTCCTTCCACCAAGTCCGGGTCGGCATTGCAACCGGACTGGTCGTGGTCGGACACCTGATCCCGGCGGGTGAGACAGAGGAGCGCGGCATAGTCGGCGAGACGCCGAACCTTGCAGCACGCCTGCAGAGCATCGCCGAGCCGAACATGGTCGTCATCGCCGAAGGCACGCGACGACTTCTGGGCGATCTCTTCAAACTCAAGGACCTCGGGAAAAAGGATCTCAAAGGCATTCGCGGGCCGGTGCGGACCTGGGCGGTGCAGCAGGCGAATTCCGTGGCAAGCCGCTTCGAGGCGCTGCACGTAACCGGCCTGAGCGCCCTCATCGGGCGCGAGGAAGAATTCGCATTGCTGCTTCGGCGATGGGAGAGAGCAACGAAGGGTGAAGGCCAGGTGGTGCTGCTGTCCGGTGAGCCCGGTATCGGCAAATCACGACTCACGGCCGCATTTATGGAACGTCTTGCTGGCGAACCGCACACGCGCTTGCGCTATTTCTGCTCCCCGCAGCACACCGACAGCCCACTTCATCCGATCATCGGCCAAATGGAACGTGCTGCCCGATTGGCACACAACGACACCGCGCAAGTTAAACTCGACAAACTCGACGCGCTGCTCAAGCAGACCTCGACATCTGCGCAGCACGCCGCGCTCATTGTCGATATGCTGTCGCTGCCGAACGAGGGACGCTATCCCGCACTCGAGCTAACCCCGCAGCAGCGGCGGGAAAGCACACTGGACGCGCTCATCTTGCAGATGGACGGCTTGACCCGCTCCCGCCCCGTGCTGATGGTCTTCGAGGACGCGCATTGGGCCGACCCCACGAGCCTGGAAGTGTTCAGTCGGGCGGTAAGCGAGATCGCGAGCCGTAACATACTGCTGATCGTGACCTTCCGGCCGGAATTCGAGCCACCCTGGATCGGACGGGCGCACGTGACGGCCCTTACAATTGGTCGGCTGACGCAGTTCGAAGTCGATGAGATTATCGACCAAGTGATCGGCGGCAATCCGCTGCCCGCGAGCATCCGGCAGGATATCATTGAGCGCAGTGACGGCACTCCCTTGTTCGTTGAGGAGATGACCAAGGCGGTATTGGAAGCTGGCGGCCAGGGCGCGGCCGAGCACACTATCGCGGCGGTTCCGCCCCGTGCCGCAGCGGTCCCCGCAACCTTGCACGCGTCGCTGATGGCGCGGCTCGACCGGCTCGGCCGCGCTAAGGAGTTGGCGCAGATCGGGGCGGCGATTGGACGCGAGTTCTCCCATCCCCTGCTGGCTGCTGTCGCGCGCAAACCGGAGCCGGAGCTGCAAACAGCGCTCGACCGTCTCATTCGGGCTGGTTTGCTGTTCCGGCAGGGTGTGCCGCCGCACGCGACCTACTTTTTCAAGCATGCACTAATACGGGACGTAGCCTACAGCACGCTGCTGCGCGAACCGAGACGTGCGCTTCATGCCAAAATCGCCGAAACCCTCCAAAGTCAGCGCGCGGAGATCGCCGAGAACCAGCCCGAGCTGCTGGCTCGCCACTGGACCGAGGCCGGGCAGATCGAGAAAGCCGCGGGGCTGTGGGGCAAAGCGGGACATCGCTCGGCACAGCGCTCGGCGCTGGTCGAAGCCGCGGAACAACTCAGACGTGCGCTCGAGCTGATCACGACGTTGCCCGCCACGCCCGCCCTGCGTCAGGAAGAGATCAAGCTTCAGGTCGCACTCATATCCCCACTCCTCCCTATCAAAGGCTATGCTGCTCCGGAAACGAAGGCGGCCCTGGAGCGGGCACGTCTGCTGATCGAACAAGCTGAAGCGCTCGGAGAGCCTCCCGAAGATCCACTGCTGTTGTTCTCGGTCCTCTATGGCTTCTGGGTGGCGAATTACGTAGCGTTTAACGGCAACCTGATGCGCGAGCTTGCAGCACAGTTCGAAACGCTCGCTGGAAGGCAGGGGACAACCGCCCCGCCGATGATCGGGCATCGCCTTATGGGCCTTACCTTGCTGGTTACCGGAGACCTGGCGGAAAGCCGGGCACAATTTGATCAGGCAATCGCACTTTACGATCCCGCGGAGCACCGTTCCCTGCCGACACGGTTTGGCCAGGACATCCGGGTGGCCAGCTTATCCCTTCGGTCGTGGGCTCTAGCGGTGCTTGGCTTCTGCCGTGCTGCGCTCGCAGACGCCGAGCGCGCGCTCAAGGATGCGCGTGAGATCGGCCAAGCCGCCACATTGATGTACGCGCTGTTGGTCACATCGATCACTCACCTCATTTGCGGAAATTACCCAGCGGCAAACGCCCTGATCGATGAACTTATCGCTTTGACGGATCGCACAGGGTCACTGTTCTGGGGAGCATGGGGGATTATGCAACGAGGTTGCGTGTTGGCCTTGACCGGCAAAGCCTCGGGCGCGGTTCAGACTATCACCTCTGGCGTCACCGCATGGCGGTCAACGGGATCAACGGCGATGATGCCCTTTTACTTGTCATATTTGGCCAGGGCTCATGCGGAGCATGGACAATTCGATGACGCTACGCGCTGCATCGGGGAGGCGATGACCGCGATGGAAACAACCAAGGAAAAGTGGTGCGAGGCAGAGGTCACTCGCATTGCCGGGGAAATCGGGCTGCTTTCGCCGGAGCCGGATGTGGCAAAAGCAGAGGCCTATTTCGAGCGTGCGCTCGCGGTCGCGCGCGAGCAGCAGGCAAAGTCGTGGGAACTCCGAGCCGCGATGAGCATGGCGCAGCTATGGCGCGATCAGGGGAGGCGGAAGCAGGCCCGCGACCTTCTCGCCCCGGTCCATGGCTGGTTCACCGAAGGCTTCGATACTCTCGACCTGAAGCAGGCCAAGAGATTGCTCGACGAATTGTCGCGATGAGGGCACTAGTGTTTGCAATGGAAATGGCACGGACACATGGTCGCCAAGAACTATGGCTTCCTACCCACAACTTATGGGCGACACGGCATTTTGCGCCGACCACGGTAACTGTCCTTGCGGAGAAAAATGCAACATTTCGACTGACTCAATAATGCCAGGCGGAGGCTATGGATCGAAGTGCATTCTTTAAGGCCGTAGATACGGTTGGTGGGGGTGGAGCGCGCGACGCATTCCCGCCGGTTCGACATGTCGTGCCTTCTGCGCAGAGCAAAGTCGTGGCCGATCCCGACGATCTCGTGGCGCGTGCGCTCGCAATCCTGGCCGCAGACAATACGATGAGCGATAAACCCAAATTCCCTCAGGGGGCTAATATTGCACGCGATTTTGGAACCCGATCAGGCGATCTGACGTTGCAGCGGCGGGTCCTCAGCGATGGCACAGAGTGCCCGCTGCCAATCCGCTACTTCGACGTCCAATGCCTCGTCGCTACCTTCCTGACCGAGTTCGACCGGGCGGCCGAGCTTCTTACGGGCACCGGCCTGCAAGCGGTTCCGCAGGAGGATCGAAAGGCGGTTGTGGTGCTCTACTTCATCGAATACCGCAAGACAGATATCGGTCCCTACAATGAAGTCGGCCTGACCGTATTGGCGGCGGCGCCGGGCGACCCAATTCCGGCGTGCTACGTGCTGAACCTTCCCGTCACCACCCTGGCAGCGACCCGCGCGGGGCGGGAGATTTGGGGCTACAACAAGTTCGTTACCCCCATCGATGTCAGTAGCGACGGCAAGAAGTTCTCGACGATCTTGCGCGATCCCGAGAACGAAATGATCGGCACGCTAGAGGGCAGGCGCGGCCCTTCCATCCCAGCGCCGCCGAACGACATAGTCACGTTCACCCTGCTTGGGGGCAGAGTGATCAAAACTCTGATCCAGGTGCTGACGCCATTCCACGCCAGTAGCGGTGACAGTTTCGCTCTTAAGGTAGGGACGTCCAGGCATCCCATGGCGAAAAATCTGCGGACCTTGACGCTCGATGGAGCGCGTCCGGTGCTGGTACAGTATGCCGACCCGTTTCAGGCATTGTTGTTCCCGGGCCGGGCGGTCTAACTCCTGTCGATATTGGTTCTCCCAGACCGCATACGCTATCTGGGGTCCACCCGAACTGCATGGATCAGGCGGCAGAAAGCGGTTATTTGATCCAGAGAACGATTGTCGCCATCCGGGCTTAAATCCCAGGGCACACCAGCCTAAATGTCCGGCGTCAGCTTGCTGACTATGGCGATAAACGATGCGTGGAATAATCGTTGTGGACCCGGGGGCAGTGCCCGGCGCCTCCACCATTTGGGGGGCGAAACAGGCTCGACACGCGTGGTAAAGACTCATCTTTTGCCCGGCATGATACCGCCGTTATCGGGTCAAATCACAAGTGCCAACGATAACGAGGCGCTCGCCGTCGCTGCATAAGCGATAGGCGCGGTTCGGGGGGGCACCGGGCAACAGAAGCCCCCCCAATAATTCATTCAAATCAGGTGGATGCCGAAGCCCTCAGCGAAGCCGTCGATGCCCTTGGCGGTGATTGTCACCGCCCGAGAATCCCTCTGTCGCTCGATCCAGCCCAGCTCCCGGCAGCGCGTCGCCAGCGCGGCCCCCAACCGCCCGGCGAGGTGTGGGCGGCGCTCGCTCCAATCCAGGCACGGCCTACAGAACACCCGCTTGCCTGCCGCTGGCTCGGCGCCAAACTCCCGCAGAAACAGGCGGCCTGGCTCGGTGACCTCGCCGCCATCATGTGTCAGCGCGACATGACCTGCGCCAACCAGCGCATCAGCCAGCGCGACTCCCAGCCGGCCCGCGAGGTGGTCGTAGCAAGTGCGGGCAGTGCGCAGCGCTTCACCGCCCCGCCAGCTTCCGGTGGGTCGCACTTCCGGGCCGGCAACCGCCATTACGCTTTCCAGCATCTGCCCAACCAAAGGCGACGCCAGCCGGAAATAGCGGTGTCGCCCCTGCTTCTCGACCGTTAGCAGCGTGGCATCGGTCAGGCGCGCCAAATGGCCGCTCGTGGTGGCGGGCGAGACATGGGCCGCGAACGCCAATTCCTTTGCCGTCAAGGCCCGCCCATCCATCAGCGCCGTCAGAATGTTGGCTCGCGCCGGGTCACCCAGAAGCGCGGCAACCGACGCCATCCGTGTGCTATCGCTCATGACAGCGATATAGCCCCTGGTACCAACGAACGCATCCAGGCACAGTTCGGCCGCGACCGAACAGTCGCAACACCGTTACGACCGTTTGAACCGGTAGTGGAACCGGTCTCCGTCCGCCGTCACCAGGCCCACCGTCGGAGCCGGAAAGTGGATCGGCAACAGCAGCGTGTCGGAATCCGCGACCGAAGCCAAAAACCGCCGGCGCGACACCGCCGACTGCTCAAGATCCCAGTCCACCATAGGCGACCAATTCGGTTCCCGGCACTGAATCGCGTGGTGCATCATATCGCCCGTCACCACCGCTCGCTGACCGCGCGACACGATATTGACGCAACAGTGGCAAGGCGAATGGCCCGGCGTTGGGGTCAGCGTGATGGTGTCGTCCAGCGCGTAATCGTCATCCACCAGAAGCGCCTGCCCGGCTTCGACGATCGGCCGGCAGTTATCGCGAAATACCGTCCCCGGAGGATTGGCACCCCGCGCGTCCTCCGCCTCCCAGGCCGCGTATTCCCCCTTGTGAAAAACGTATTTCGCGTTGGGAAAGGTCGGCACCCAGCGCCCGTCACGCAGCGTGGTATTCCAGCCGGTGTGGTCAATGTGAAGATGGGTGCAGAAGACATAATCGACATTCTCGTAGCCGATGCCCAATGCGAAAAGCTCCTTGCGCCAGCGGTCCTTGCCCAGGAAGTCAAACGGGGGCGGGTGGCCTTTGTCCTCGCCGGTGCAGGTGTCAACCAGGATGGTGTGATGGGGAGAGCGGACCACGAAGGTCTGATAGGTAATGAGCATCATCCCCAGCGACGAGTCGAACACCTCGGGCTCCATCGCCGGCAGATGCCGCCTGAAGGTGGCCTCATCGTATGCTGGAAAGAAATCTTGCGGCCGCCGCCACGGCCCTTCGCGCTCTATAACAGCGTCGATGGTGACGTCGCCGATCCTGAGTTGCCGCATTGCCGCATCCCCTGTTGTTGACCGAATCAGCCTAACAATCGCTCGAGGGCGAGAACAGAGCCGACATGTCGGGCGAACTAAGACGGGCTGCGGATTTAGTTGCCCAGAAGTGGCGAGGCAGGCGCGCTGGGCATCCTGTCGTGACCTTAGTCGTCCTGGGTTGCGTGCGATCTCGGACGGAACGCGATAAGTGGTCGTTCTGCAGCAAGCCGACGGCGGGCGTGCTCGGAGCCATCGTATCGCCAGCCGATGAGACGGCTCAAGGCTGCGCGGACGATCGGCGCGATAATGTGGTTGCGTCGCTCGTAACAGCGATCACTGCTGTCGCTTCCGCCTCATCGAGGGTGCGATAGACCGCATGGAAACGTTTTACGCCAATAACCACCTCCAGGTTTGGTGTCGCTTCGATGTTGCGTAGCCAATCAGGGTTGCGCCCGAAGCCGCTCATCACGACCATTTCGGGAAGTCCCTTCCGATATTCCATCACTTCCAGAATGGTGTAGCGGCGCAGGCCGGTCCGGCGTCCAATCTGGATCAGCATCAGGAACCGGTGGCCAAGCAGCCAGCCGCACTTTAAGCGGTAAAGATATACCGGCATCCGAAAGAGCCGGCGGTGCGTAGCGTTCAACCTGGAGCGGGACAACAATGCTCCTTTCGCCCGGTCGCGCAGCGAAGTTTCGGAGTATCAACCCAACGCCATCCGTCGTCGCCACCCGTCGCGAATGACGCGCGCCAGATTCCCGTAATCGCCCCCGAAATGGTGCCCGCCTGACGTGCGGATGACCGCGACGCCCATTTTGGCCAATGCCGGGCAAATCGTGTCGGCTTCATCCTCGCCGTAGAAACATTGAACCAGACCGGGCGGCACCTTGGAGATCTCCGGATACGCCGGCAGTGCCTTCTCGCTTGCCGGCATACCGAGCCATCCCGTCACCCGGATCTCGAAATCCGCACCTTCCGCGAAGCCCAACAGCGACATGATTGAGATCTTGTCGCGAACCGGCTTCGGCAGCCGGTTGTAGGCGAACGGCAGAACATCGGCGCCGAACGAATAGCCAATAAGTGCGACGCTTTTGATATGCCATCGCGTGGAATACGTCTGGATGATCCGATTCAAATCATCAGCGGTCTGTTCGGGGCTCTTCGCGCTCCAGAAATACCGTAGACTGTCGATGCCGATAACGGAAACGCCGCCGTTGCACAGTTCGTGCGCTATCGTCTGGTCGAGGTCACGCCATCCGCCGTCGCCGGAGACCACGATCGCCAGCATGCTACTGGGATGCGCCGCCGGTAGCTCGATCAGCGGTAGATCCGACACATCCCCCACATTCAAATCACGAGGCTCCATATGCGGCTGCGTCAGGACCAGCAGCATTTCGGCTTCTGCGGTGCTGTTTGCGAAGCTTTGCTACGTCGACCTTCGTGTTGAGCTTCTGCAACGCTGATACCCCAGCCTGGATCTCAGCTGGCACGTCTTTAGTGGCACCGATGCTCCAGAAGCCAGGGAGGCCTGGATCGTGCATGATCGTGGGGTCGGGTGGGCATGGGTGGAAGCGCGCGTCGAGCGCCACCGCATGGATCGATCGAGATCGCGCCGGCGATGGTGTTCGACGGGGATATGGCCAGCACCTGCTTAGCCAGTGCCCCGCCTTGGGCGACCCCAGCCAGGATTGGCATCAAATAGGTGCTCGAATGCCGCTCGCGCTGAAGCTGATGGGCGATCGCCTCGACGTCCCCGTCGAGATGGTGGCAAGCCTCTGTAACGCCAGCCAGCGTGCCGGCGTAGTTTGCATTGTCGACGCCCACCACCAGCATGTCATGGCGCGCCAGCAGCTCAGCCGCCTGCCGGTCTGCGTCGCTCCAGCCCGACAGGTCGGAAAACAGTATCACGAGACCGCGCATCGCGTCGGCCGGCTCGCTGACATGCACCTCACCGTAACGTCCACCCGGCATGTCTGTTGCTCTCGCTGGGGCACCGGCAAACGCGGCAAGCCCCATCGCGACAATCAGGCGGAGCAATAGGCGATGCGGGTTCATGACCGGTCGCCTCCAAGCCGGGCGAGATCGGCCAGCGCCAGGAACGGCCCCACCATACCGGAAGCGGCGAGGTAGCGCGGCTGCCAATCCGGGTCGAACTTGCTCTTGAAGGTGCGCAGGCCGCGAAAGTTGTAGAGTCGCTCACCGAAGCGCCAGAGCAAATGGCCGATGCTATGCCAGGCCGCCGCCAGCGGCGTCGGTGCCAGACCGGACAGTGGGGCCATGCCCAGGCTCAGGCGACGAAATCCGGCCTGCTTGAGATGCAGTGCCAGCCTGGTAAACAGAAATTCCATCGCATAAGGCGACGCCGCGGCGGCGTACCTCATGACGCCGACCGTCGCCTCGGTGTGCAGGTCGGTAGTCATGAACGTGGCGAACGCCACGGGTCTGCCGTCCTCACGCACCAGGATTACAAACTGTGCCGCAAGGTAATCCGCCTCGAATGCGGCGACGGAAAAGCCCTTCTCCCGAGCGCGCCGTCCGTTCAGCCAGGCATCGGACACTTCGCAAAGTGTCGGCAACAGGGCAGGAACCTCCGCGGGACCAATGACCTCGGCACTGAGCCCGTCACGCTCGCCGCGCTTCAGTGCATAGCGCAGATTGGCTCGCCGTGGGCCTTCCAGCCCGAACGTATCAAGGTTGATGCACGCTTCCTCGCCCAACTTCATGAGCTTCAGCCCCGCGTCCAAATACAGCGGAAGCGCTTCCGGCCGCACCTGATAGAAGGCCGCCCGGCCGGCATGGGCATGCGCAAGCGCCACGAAGCGCGCGATCAAGGCCGGCCATTCCTCGCGCGGGCCAACCGGGTCGTATAATGCCACCCAGCTTCGTCCGCGCTTGGCATACATCAGGAAGGCGCGACGCGAGGGCGAGAACACGAAGCTCTTGTCGCCCATCATCGCAAGCACGGCATCGCTGCGTTCCTGCGCGCGCACGATAAGCGCCGCCAGGTGCAGATCATCCTGCGTCGGCGGCGTCAGTCGCCCCGAAGCCGGGCGCAACAACTGCCACAGCGCGACCGCGGCGGCGAACAGCGAAGCCCCCGTCGTGGCGCGCAGCGCGCGCGACGCTTTCTCGTCGAACTCGAACTGCCACCACATCTCGTGGCTGTACGGGACACTGCGGAAGGCGAAGAACAGGACCCAGAACGCCACCATGAGCACAATGCCGATCGACACCAGCCAGGTCAGGGTGAAACGCTCCTGGAACAGCGACGCCGGGCGATTGAAGCGGTGCCGCGTCGCAGCCAACAGCAAGATCAGGAAGGCCAGCACGCCAGCTTCGAAGAAGGCCAGGCCCTTGGTCAGTGACAGGACCAGACTAGCGATCGCGATCACCATGGCCAGCCACCAGGCGGCGTCCAGCCGGCGCAGCAAGCCGCGCGCTACGAACAGGAGCAGGACGCCCAGCACGCTGCCGACGAAGTGCGAGCCCTCTACCACCCACAGCGGCACAGTCGTCGGCCAGGATCGCCAGGCGGTGGCCAAAGGCCGGGGTCGCACCCGAGACCAGCAGCATCCCGCCAATCGCAAAGCTGATGACGCCCAAAAACATCGGCACGAGCTGAGCGACCCGCGTGGATGGCACGATGAAGCCGCGAGGCGCCAGACGGATTGCAATCGCCCGGACCTCGAATGCCGCGAGCAGCGCGCCGGACAGCAGCAGCGGGAGGATGAAATAGATCGCGCGATAGGCCAGCAGCGCGGCCACTGCGGCTTCCGGCGCCACGGTGCCGCCGAGGGCAAACACCATTGCGGTCTCGAACACGCCGAGGCCGCCGGGCGTGTGGCCAATCACTCCCAGCGACAGGGCGACCGTGTAAACCGCCAGGAAGGCGATGAAGCCGGGGTGGATCGGCGGTAGCAACACGAACAGGGCCAGCGCGGCGCCCGCCACGTCGATACCGACCAATACGAGTTGCAAGCACAGGAACTTCCGGGCGGGGCTTTCGATGCTGATCCGCCCCAGCCGGATCGGCGCCCGGTCCGGGCGGCACCAGGCGATCAGCATCGCTCCACCGGCCAGCACCGTCAGTCCACATCCGCGCACCACTACCGGCGACATGTCCAGCGCGGTGCTGATCGCCGGGGCAGCGTAGGCGAAACCGAGGCCGCTCAACACGACCAGAGAAAAAGCGAAGGTTGCGCCGGTCAGGACGCTCAAACGCGCCACCTGGGTCGCGCTGATCCCGGCGGCGCCGTAGACGCGATAGCGAACGGCGCCGCCGGTCAG
This sequence comes from uncultured Alphaproteobacteria bacterium, assembly GCA_963778125.1. GTDB lineage: Bacteria > Pseudomonadota > Alphaproteobacteria > Acetobacterales > Acetobacteraceae > Rhodopila. The sequence goes on from CAVZTH010000051.1 coordinate 165,892, forward strand.
CGCGCCGAACCCAACAGCGTTGCCAAGCGCGGAGCCGGCCACGGTGCCGATCCAGAGCAGCGGGCGTGGAACTTTGGCACCGATATAGCGGAGCGCCACAGCATCGCGGCCAATCAGCGCGAGGTAGCTCAACGCCGTGGCCGCCAGCGACCGGACCAGTAACCCGGCCGGCAACTGGCGCAGGGTCCTTATGACGCCATGGTAGTCGAGTGTCTTCGACAAATGTTGTGTAGCAATAAGCACCAATACGCAAAGCCCCAGCGCCAGCGCTGGAACCACGTACCGGCGTCGTGGGACACGACCACCTACGGGCTGGGCGGCCGCACTGGACGGGGTTGCGGCAAGCTGGGGCGCCTCGTTCAATTTGCCACGCGCCAAGACCCCGTGCGCCATCCGTGGTTTGGGGTTCACTGGACTTTCGATGCCGATGCGGCCTGTTCGACATCAATGTCACCGCGCCATGCTCCTGAGCTCCGAGAGCGACTCCGCCAGCAGCGGCTCGTGCCTGAGAAGCTCTTTGATATGAGCGGAGGCCAATTGCTCCAATAACCTTTCTCCCTTTGCTGTCATCGCGACCAGCACACTCCGGCCGTCGGTTGGCGAGTGTCTCCGCTCGGCCAGTCCGGCCCTGACAAGCCGGTCGATCAACTGAACCGCACCATGGTGTTTCAGCAGCATTTGATCCGCGAGATCCTTGATCATAGTCGCGCCCCCGGAACCGATTTTGATCACCAGAAGCGCCTGGTATTGTTGCGATGTAACCCCTGCCGCGCTGGTCACGGCCTCGCTGAACGCCAAAAACCGCCGCAACGCAAAGCGAAATCCAGCCAGCCCCTCATACAAGCTCGCATCAAGCGCCAAGGTTTCGTCGCCGTTCATAACCAGCCACCCATGCCGCGTCGATCGCTACAGGCCCGGGAAGGCACAACCGCTTCACCCAGCTTTCGCAGAGGTTACAAACCGGGTAGACTGGCCGACGGGACCCCCTTGCTCAGTACCCGGGTTTATGTCATAGCATGATATAGGATGTAAGGGCCAAGTCCCTAACTAACGCGAGATACCGGCGGTCCGATTGCGGTACCGTCGATCAAAGAAAACGAAGGAGGGGAGTTAGAAATGAGCTTTAAACTAAAGACGCTACTCATGGCTGCTACAACGGTCGCCTTTTCTTGGGCCGGGCTGAGCGCGGGCGCGAAGGCAGAGTCGCCGGAAGGCATGAAGCTTTACGTGTTCTCTTCGGGTTTCCTGAATATCGACAAATCGGCCCTGCAAGCCGGGGCGTCACCGGGCAAGATCGATATCCCCGTTGGGTTCTTCCTGATTCATCACCCGAAGGGGAACGTCCTGTTCGACTGCGGAAACAATGACAGCGTCATCACCGACCCGAGCTACTGGGGGCCGATGGCAGCAATGTTGAGCAATCCCGCGAACAACAGCAGAAGCCCGGATGTCGCGGTCGATGCGCAGTTACAGAAGGCCGGCTACAAGACGTCCGATGTTAATTACGTCGTCCTCGGCCACATGCACCTCGATCACGCCGGCAACGTCGCCAAGTTCCCGACCGCAACCATCGTCTACCAGCGCGATGAAATCGTCAACGCGTTCTGGCCGAAGCCCGGGTTTGCCGGACCCTATATCACCGGCGACCTTGAACCGTTGCGTAGCGCCGGTTGGCACCAACATGCCGGCGCGGCAGAAAGTGATCGAGCTGGCGGGCGATCTCGATCTGTTTGGCGACGGCAGCATCGTGATCCACCGCAACCCCGGGCACACCCCGGGCAGCCAGATGGCCGTGGTGCATCTACCCAAGACCGGCGCGATCGTGCTGACCAGCGACACTGTTTACCTGCCCGAGAATCTGGAGAAGGACCTTCTGCCGAGCATCGGCCTCGCTTACGACCCAGCGGGCATTCTCCAGGGTTATCAGTGGATCAAGAACATACGTGATACCGAGGGTGCTCAGGTGTTCATGGCGCATGACGCCGAGGGGTACAAAGTGCACAAGCACTCGCCCGAATTCTACGAATAAGCCCCTAGAATAGAAGTTGTTTGCACGTAAACGGGCCGCGCGGTCTTCGGGCCGCGCGGCCCCTCTTTGAAGACGCCGTGATCCCATGCCGCTGTCGGACATTATAGTCGTCGAGCGCCTTGTGAAGCGCTATGGCGCCCGCGCTGCCGTGCGCGGCGTGTCCTTCTCCGTCAAAGCAGGGGAAATCGTCGGCCTCCTCGGACCCAACGGCTCGGGCAAGAGCACAATCCTGCGGATTCTCACCGGATATCTCCGGTCCTCCTCCGGTTCCGTGCGCATCGGCGGTGTCGATGTCACGGAACATGCGGCCCGCAACTACGTGGGCTACGTGCCCGAGGATGCCCCGCTGTATGACTGGATGCGGGTCGGCGAGTTCCTTCAATTCATGGCCGCGATCAAGGGCGTTCCGGCGCGCGCCGCGGGTGCGGCGATCGCCTCGGTCTGCGCTCAGCTCGATCTGGAGAGCGTGGTCAGGCTGCCTGTGGGGAAGCTGTCGCGCGGCTATCGGCAGCGCGTGGCGATCGCGCAGGCACTGCTCAACGATCCGCCGATCCTCGTGTTCGACGAGCCAACCAACGCGCTCGATGCCTATCAGGTGATCGGGATCCGGGAGCTTATCCGCTCACTGGCGGGCCGGCGCACGGTTCTGGTCGCGTCGCACGTGCTGACCGAGATCGAGAAAGTCGCCAACCGGATCATGATCCTGCGCGACGGCGATCTGCTCACCGCGGATGCGACGAGCGAGGGAAGCCGCGCCCCGCGCTTCCAAATGCGCATCGTCGGGCCAAGGCAAGCCGGTGCTGGCCGGTTTGCGCAACGTGGCAGGTGTGGTTGCAGCGGAAGTCCAAGCCGCTTCTCCGACGGAAGCGGCCGATTTGGCGGACACAGCCAGCTATCTGGTCGAAACCGAGGCCCGTCCGCGGATCGCCGAGCACCTCGCCCAGTCCGTAGTCGGAAATGGCTTCGCGCTCGCCGAGCTGGTCGAGCAAAAACCCGATCTCGAGCGCATATTCCTCGATCTTACGCGGCGCGCCACAGAGGCACGGGTCCCATGAGAGCGTTCCTGGCACTCCTGAAAAAGGAGGAGATGGCGCTCTTCACCTCACCGATCGCCTACGTGGTGATGTCGGCTTTCCTGGTGATCATGGGGTACACCTTCACGCTCACCCTGTTCCTTACGCACGTGCCCACGCTGGTCCATCTGTTCATCCAGATCTACGTGTTGTTCCTGCTGACGGTGCCGATCATCACCATGCGGCTGGTCGCCGAGGAGCGGCGCCTCCGCACATTGGAAATACTGCTGACGTCGCCCCTTTCAGAGGTTTCCATCATTCTCGCGAAATTCCTGGCAAGCCTGAGCCTCATCGTGGTGATGCTGCTGCTGTCATACACCTACGCGCTGGCGCTGGCAGTTCTGGGCGCCCCTGATTGGGGCCCGATCTACAGCGGCTATGTCGGGCTGTTCCTGCTCGGCGCGGCACTGGTGGCGGTCGGGCTGATGACCTCGAGCATGGTGAGCAACCAGGTCATCGCGGCACTACTGTCGCTCAGCATCTTCCTGGTGCTGTGGATCATCGACTATCTCGGCTGGCTGCTGCCGGATCCGTTCAATGCGCTTTTCGTCAACCTGTCGCTCCTCGTGCACTTCAGGCCGTTCGCCACAGGGTCGCTGTTCCTCTCCGACGCGGGCTATTTCCTCAGTGTGACACTGCTCGGCCTGTTCGTCAGCGTCCGTGCGCTGGCATGGCGCTAAGGAGGACGCGTTGCGATTGCGATCGAGGCCGAATCCAGTTTGAGGCCGTGCTCTTTGTCCTGGCACTCGTGCTTGCCCTGGTGGCTGGTTTCGCCACTTCGGACGAGGATGTCGCCAATAGCTTGTATTTCGCTGCGTGGTGCGCAGCGCTGCTGCTGCTGTTCTCGCTCGGCTTGCGGCTGCCGCTGTACCTGCGCGGCGGGTCGGCGCGGCTCGCGACCGGCGGCATCGTTGTCGTCGCCGTCGGCGTTGGATTGCTCGCCAATATCGCGCTTTATCGGCACGACGCGTTTTTCGACCTTACCGAAACTGGCCGCTTCACCCCACCGCCGGAACTGCAGACGATCGCGAGCAGCCTCGATCGCGACGTCTCCCTGACCTACTTCTACAACGGCCAGGACGGGGACGCGCTGCAAGTCAAGGATACACTTACCGCTCTCGCCCGCCGCGAGCCGCACCTGCGGGTCCGCACGCTCGATCTCGACAACGAACCGGTCGCAGCGCGAAATTACGGCGTGCGTATCTACAATACCGCCGTTATCGAGGCGGATGGGCGCCGTGTCCAGGTCGACAACTCCACCGATCTTCGCGACATAGCGTTTGGCGTCGCACGCGTGCTGAAGCAGCAGACACCGATCGTCTGCTTCGTCACCGGCCATGGCGAGGCCTACGGCGCACCGGGCAGCCACGTACATCTCGGGCACACCGAGACTTTGGAGGGTCCGGTCGCGGTCTTGAGCGGACCGGCCACCGGCGTCGATCGACTGACCATGGCAATCGAGGCGATCGGCTATTCCGACCGCGCCCTGGACCTGCCCGCTGTATCGGATATCCCCGCCGATTGCGCGGTGGTCACCGATCTGGGGCCGCGCAGCACGTATTCTCCCGATGAAGTGCAGACCTTGAAGAACTATCTCGCCCGTGGTGGGCGGCTTTTGCTGATGTACGACCCGGAATTTCCGGTAACCCCGGAACTCCAGTCCCTGCTCGGCGATGTCGGCCTGGAGGTCGGGAGCGGCATGGTGCTCGATCCGGTAAACCACTCCGGGACGGAGGAGGATAAAGTTGCGGTTCCGTATTATCCGCCCCACCCGATCACCGATCAGGTCGCGCTGACTGTCTTCCCGGGCCCGCGCCCGCTTGAACTGCCGCGCAAAATCCCAGGGATCGAGGCAACAACGCTGGTCAGCACGAGCCAGGACAGCTACGTGCGCCCGATCGCCACGTCGACCGCGCCGGCCCCGACCCAGCCGGTCGCTTCACCGGAACCTAAGCCTGCCGCAGGGCACGGCCCGTCGGCCCTGGCCATCGCGCTGCAGGGCAACTGGCCAGAGGGCGAGCATAAGCCGTTCCGCCTCGTCCTGGTCGGCAGCGCGAGCTTCGCCACCAACCAGTTCTTTCCCTATGCGTCGAATGGCGACCTCGCCGTTTCGATGCTCCGCTGGCTCGCCGACGACCGGGCAACGCCCAAACTGAGACCCGCCACCTACACCACGTCCGAAGTCAGGCTCACGCATCGCGAGATGCAGCTCACGTTCTTCCTGATCGAGATCCTGCTGCCACTCTCGGTAATGGCGTTCGGCGTCGCAGTGTGGCGCCGCCGCCAGTGACGTACTCTGCCGCCAGTCTCATTGGTCTTGCGGGTGCCATCGTCATGATTGCCCTGGTCGGGGCGATTTTCCTGACCGGCCGCCGAAGTCCGGCTCACGCATCGCGAGATGCAGCTAACGTTCTTCCTGATCGAAATCCTGCTGCCGGTCTCGGTGATCGTGTCCAGCATCGCGGCACGGCGCCCCCGGTGCCGCGCTCTGCCGCCTGGTTCGCGGGTGTCGCAGGTGCGATCGTCATGATCGCCTTGATAGGGGCGATTTCGCTAACCGGCCGCTGGCCCACCGGCTCGATCGTAAGTCGTGATCCCGGGCTTCAGCGCGTCCTGACCGAGCCCGCCGATCAAGTCGCGCACATCCAGATAAGCGCCGGAGAGAAGGATCTCGTTTTCCGGCATCGGTCGGAGGGCGGATGGCTGGTTAACGGCGCGGAAACCGAAAAGGCGGTTTCCTCGCATATCGACACCGCGCTTCGCATGCTGAACGTTTCCAACCCGATGCGAATTCTCAAGCCGGGCGAATACAGCGCAGCGCAGGTCGCCGATTTCGGCCTCGACCCCCCGCATTTACTCGTCAGCGTCGTCGCGAATACCGGCAAGACCAGCAGTCGTCACGTTCGGCGAGACGACGCCAGGGCAGAATGCTCAGTATGTCCGTGTGATCGGCCAGCCGGAGATCTATCTTTTGCCCCGCTATGTGGGAGTGGAGTGGGAGCTCGCGGTCGATATGGCGCAGCGGCTGATGCCCACCGACCTGTCCGACACGAACGCGGCGCAACGGCCGAGCACCCTGCTGCTGCCGATGTCTATGGCGACGATATCGACGGTCGAGATCTTAGAGAACGGCGCGCTCACCCGTTTCGAGAGAGACCCGGAGGGTGACTGGTTCCACCATGTCGGACAACACGTGCATGCGCCGGGCGGGTTCGTGCACAAGGCGGATCCGCAACTCGCGCCACTCCTTGCGGCGGAGCTCACCGCGTTGGAGAACGCTTCGATTGAAGCGGTCGTGACGCAACATCCTGATCCCGATACGCTGCGCGAATTCGGCCTCGAGCACCCGCCGTTGATCGTACTGCTATACACGCGCGATTCGTCTCGCCCGGTAGCGCGCGTCGAGTTCGGAAAATCGACGCCTGGCGGCTTAGGACGATACGCCCGCGTGCAGGAAACCGACAGTATCGTCACAGTTCCGAGCTATGCCGCCGCGCACCTCGAGAAACTGTTACAGCTTGCTGGCGCCCGCTCGTGAGCGCCCGCGTCGTTTCGCACGCGGCCCGCCGCATCGCGGTGATCCCGCAGCTCTGCGCCGAGCCCATATCGGCAAGCTGATCGAGCTTGCCGGAAACGCGTCATGACCCTGCGCGCGGCTCTTGCCGGAGTAGCGCTTTTCGGCTGCGTCGCCTTCCTCCTGCTGTTCTGCTCCGGACATGCGGCAGCTCACCAGGTCAATTTGTCGACCGCCCATATAAACATCGGCGCCGATCGCGTGGTGGACGTTGACGTCGCGATGAAGGGCAGCGACGTCGACCGGGTGGCCGGAACCAACGTTTATGACACCCAGACCGGTCTGGTCCGTCCGGACGCCCTCGCCGCCGTCTCGGCCAAGGTCGCGGATTATGTCGGCGCGCACTCAGCGGTGCTGGCAGGCGACGAGCGCACATGTAGCGCTGATCCAAGCACCGTCTCATCGGACGGGGACGGCGTTATAGTCCACACACGCTGGTCGTGTGCCCAACAAAGCGGCCGGTTGCGCTATCGTTCGACAGTGCTGGTCGATATCGCCCCCGATGCACGCCAGGTGGTGCTGATCCGAAGCGGTGACAAGACCTTCCAGGATCTTCTCGACGCGAGCAGAACCGAAGCGGCACTGACCGAAGCACCGCAACCGAGCACACTCCAGGTGGTCGGCTTATACTTGGGCGCGGGGATCGAACATATTCTGATCGGCTACGACCACATTGCCTTTCTGATCGCCATCGTCCTCTGGGCGGACCGTCTGTGGCCCGTCGTCAAACTGGTCACCGCCTTCACGATCGGCCACTCGGTCACGCTTTCGCTCGCCGCACTGGATATCGTCCGGATTCCCAGCTCGATCATCGAACCCGCGATCGCCGCTTCCATCGTCTTCGTCGCGGCGGAAAACTTCTTCTCGCACAACGTTCAGAAACGATGGCGGGATACTTTCGGCTTCGGCCTGGTTCACGGGTTCGGCTTCGCCAGTGCGCTGCAGGAGTTCGGCATTCCCAAGAGCGCCCTGATACCGGCCCTGGCGTCATTCAACGTCGGCGTGGAGATCGGTCAGATCGCCATTGTGGCGGCGGTCGTACCCATGCTGATCGCGTTGGACCACCTGGCCGGCACCCGCGTTCGTGGCCATGCCCCAACCCGGCCAGCCATAGCGATCTACGCCCTTTCGGCCGTAATCGTTATGCTTGGAAGCTACTGGTTTCTCGCTCGGACAGTCTTCCAGGCCTGATTCGTGGTCAATCTGGCACCGTGCCGCGGACGGAATAACCGTCGGACGCCATCTAGCTGACCGCCCGACGAATGCCCCTGCGCCCGCGTCTTCATCAATCCCCTCCCACCTTGCCAGCCTCCGCCACGACCAGCGCAGGCGCCGGCCGCACCCCCGACACCGCCCAGATCGCCAGGCCATAGGCGAACGTCGACACGATGAACGGCGCTCCCGGCAGCAGGACAGGTACCCCTGCCCCGGTAAATGTCGCGAATATCCAGGTTGCCACCAACGGGGAGAAGATCGCCGTCAACCCCTGCACCGAGGACAACGCTCCCTGCGTCTCACCCTGCCGGTCCGGCGCGGCAGCAGCCGAGACCAGCCCCTGTATCGACGGACCGGTGATGGCTCCCATCGACTGCATCACGATCCCCACCAGCACCACCCAGCCGAACGGTGCCAACCCGATGCACAGATACGCACAGCCGGTGATGGTCCCGCCGATCATCGCCGCTCGGCGTTCGCCCAGCCGCGGAACGATGCGCCGCACCAGCAACCCCTGCACCACCGCGGACCCCAGCCCGGCCAGTGCCAGAGCCATTCCATTTTGCCGCGTGTCCCAGCCAAACCGAGCCTGGTTGGCCAGCACGAAGGTGCTTTGCAGTGCCCCGAGGGCGAACCAGATGCAGCCCCACGCGATCGCCAGACGTTGGAGGTTGCGGCTCGCCATCACCACGTGCAGCGATCCCAGCGGACTGGCCCGGCTCCACTCGATCGCCCGCCGGCGTTCAGCCGGCAGACTTTCCGGCAACACCAGCAGCCCATACAGCACGTTGCATCCGGCTAGCGCTGCTGCGGCGAGGAACGGGATCCTGAGCCCGTAGGAACCCAGCAGCCCGCCCAGCGCCGGTCCAATCACGAAGCCTACGCCGAACGCCGCGCCCACCAGTCCGAACTGACCCGCGCGCTTCTGCGGCGGTGTCACGTCGGCGATGTAGGCGGTCGCCGTCGCCGCGTTCGCCGCCGTCGCCCCGGCGATCAGCCGCCCGACGAACAGCCACGTCAATGACGGCGCCCAGGCCAACATCAGATAGTTGGCGCAGATCCCGCTGAGCGACAGCAGCAGCACCGGCCGGCGCCCGAACCGGTCGCTCAGCGCACCCAGCACGGGAGCGCAGGCAAACTGCATCAGCGCGAACGCCATTAGCAGCAGCCCGACCCATTGCGAGGCGCCTGATATCGTTAGACCCGACAGCTTCAGCACCAGCGACGGCACGATCGGCACCACCAACCCAAATCCCAGCGCGTCGATCACCAGCGTGATAAGAATGAAGCGGACCGATGCCGAATGCCCGATCATCGTTCACCTCGATAGACGACCCGCCAGATCGTACCGTTACCGTCTTCGCTGACCAGTAATGAGCCGTCATGCATCACCGCCAATCCCACCGGACGCGCCCATACCGTCCGGTCCGAGGCAACAAAGCCGGTGAGGAAATCCTGGTACTCGCCGATCGGATGGCCATCCCGCATGCGCAGCCGAACCACCTTGTAACCGGTGCGCAGCGACCGGTTCCATGACCCGTGCAGGGCCACGAACGCATCACCGCGATACGCCGCCGGGAACTGCGTACCGTCATAGAACGCGATACCGAGCGGGGCCGAGTGCGGCTGGATCAGCACGTCCGGCACGGTCACCCGACTGGCAAGGTCAGCACGCGCGCCCTTCATCCGCGGCTCCGGATGACCCCCGATATAGAACCAGGGCCAGCCGTAGAACGCGCCGGGCTGCACCCGCGTGGCATAGTCGGGCGGCAGATTGTCGCCAAGGCCATCACGCTCGTTCACAACGCACCACAGGGCGCCGCTGCCGGGCTGGATTACCTCGGCGGAGCAGTTGCGCAGGCCGGTGGCGAAGATCTGCTCGACGTGTCCGTCCGGCGAAAACTGCAGCACGTCGGCGCGGTCCCGGTCATCGCCCCACGCCGCGCCCAGTGGCAGCCCCGGCGGCGGCGGTCCCGTCAGGTCCAGATCCAGATTGCCGTCCGACCCGACCGCCACGAACATGCTGAGACCGTCGGGCGAGAAAACAACATCGCGCGTCCAGTGGCCACCCGTCGGCAGATTGGGCACGATCACCTGGGCGGGTCCGCGGGCCTGAAGATCACCGGTCTGATAAGGAAAGCGGACGATCCGGGCGGTCTCGCCCACGTAAACGAACGTCGGAGACGGCCCCGGCGGCCAGAAGGCGATACCGAACGGCACGTTGAGGCCGGACGCGAAAACGGTTGCCGTCGGCTTCGCGTCGCCGTCGGCGGTGCGCAGCACACGGATTTGCCCGCCGCTTTCGGCGACGAAGATATCGCCGTTGGGTGCGGTGTGCATCGTCCGTGGCTGGTCCAGGCCGCTAGCGAACACCGTCGCCTCGAAACCGGGCGGCAAACGCGGATTGGCCCCGGCGGGGCGCGCGACCACCGACGGCCTCTCAGAGGCCGAGGCGCTGGCGAACGGTGCGGGCAGCGCGTCAGGCTTGATATGACGAGTAACCCCGGGCGCGTCGGCCCGCCAGTCGTCGAACGCGGCGGCCCCGGAGCGGACGGGATCAGCATGGACCGCAGCGACTTGCATCGTAATCAACGAAATGGCGAATAGGAATTTCATGGGTCTAGATGTGCATCCGGATAGCGCGTTGCCAAGCGTGTTTCGCCGGGCACCGGCAGCAGAACGATGGCAGTGCCACGTCCATGGAAGAAGAAACTTTTAATAAATCACTCTAGCCAGCAAATATTTTTGTTTCGGAAAGCCACACTTGCCAGAACGGAAAATTCTTGCCTTTTATGCGGCGCCGGAACCCGCCGCGGGTCATCGCGGGCGGCATTCGCGAAGGGAGACATCGCCATGACATCCGCACACAAGCCGCTGGTTTTCGACCGCCCGCTGCGCGGCCGCATCTACGACAGCATCGCCGAGACCATCGGCAACACACCCTTGGTGCGCATCCCGAAAATCCTCGCCGAGGAAGGCATCACCGCCGACGTCGTGCTAAAGCTGGAATTCTTCAATCCGATCGCCAGCGTCAAGGACCGCATCGGCGTCAACATGATCCTGGAACTGGAAGCCTCCGGTCAATTGAAGCCCGGCGGCACACTGATCGAACCGACCTCCGGCAACACCGGCATTGGCCTCGCTTTCGTGGCGGCCGCGCGCGGTTACAAGCTGATCCTGACGATGCCGGAATCGGTTTCGATCGAGCGCCGCAAGATGCTGGCCTTCCTGGGCGCGGAACTGGAACTGACCCCGCGGGAGAAGGGCATGAGCGGCGCCGTGGCCCGCGCCAAGGAACTGCTGCAAGCGACTCCCGGCGCGATTACCCCGAACCAGTTCGGCAACCCGTCGAACCCGGCCATCCACGTGAAGACCACCGCGGAAGAAATCTGGTACGACACCAATGGTGAGGTCGATGCCATCATCTCCGGTGTCGGCACCGGCGGAACGCTGACCGGCGTGGCGCAGGCACTGAAGCCCCGGCGCCCGAGCCTGAAGATGTTCGCGGTCGAGCCCACCGCAAGCCCAGTGCTGTCCGGCGGCAAGCCCGGGCCGCATCCGCTCCAGGGTATCGGCGCAGGTTTCGTGCCGGAGATCTTGAACACTGAAGCGATTGACGAAGTGATCCAGGTCACCAACGAAGAATCGCTCGCCACCGCGCGCCGCCTCGCTCGAACCGAGGGCATCCCGGGCGGAATCTCCTCCGGCGCGGCCCTGGCGGCGGGTCTGCGGGTGGCTAAGCGCCCGGAGTTCGACGGGCAAACGGATCGTCGTGATCATCCCATCCTTTGCCGAACGGTACATCACCACGGTGCTGTTCGAAGGGCTGTGATCAAGATCGGCCGGCACTACTCGAAACTCTCGCCTCTCTTCTCCTCGCCACAAACAGGAGAAGAGAGGCGTCGACGCTCGAAGGCCTTCTTAGAGTCGGATGAAGGTATGAGCCAGACAGTAACATGGAGTGCTGATCCCTTGACCTGGGGGCACGGTCCGCGCCTGTTCGAAATATTTATGGAGCCTACCTGCCCATTCTCCGCAAAAGCATTTGGCAAGCTTGACGAGACGCTCGCGTTAGCCGGAGAGGACCGGATCACCATCAAAATCCGTCTGCAGTCGCAGCCATGGCACATGTATTCCGGCGTCATCGTCCGCTGCATTCTCGCGGCGTCCACGCTGCCGGCAGGCAAGGAGGCGGCGAAGGCCGTCATGGCGGCGGTCACGGCGCATCGAGAAGAATTTGAGTTCACGAGCCATTGTGGCGGCCCAAACATGGATGCCACGCCAAAGGATATTATTGCTCGGATCGAAGCTTTTAGCGGTTTACAATTGGCCGACGCCTTCGCCATTCCGAACCTCGATAGGGAGGTCAAATGGCATTGTAAATACGCGCGCCAGAACGGAATCCATACATCGCCCACCTTCATGATTGATGGCTTGGCGGAATCTCAGATGAGCAGCGGCGATGCTGTATCTGATTGGGTTTCACGTTTGTTGCCCACGTAGCCAGGGGGTCCGCCGCTAGATTGGTCCGAACGAGCAGGTACGGCGCCCAAACGAACATACGCTTGTGGTTGGGGCGCCAAGGGGATGGGTGATGGCCGCCGCAACGACAGCCATCACCTGTAGACCCATGAATCCGGCCACTAGGACCGGCCGCGGCGTCATCACAACACGCACTGCCGGTCGCGTCGGAAATTATGCCTTCGCGCCTGTGTCGAGGTTCCGGAAGGCGGCCTCTCCGGCGTCCGACACCTCGACCCACTTCGGATCGGGCGAGGCCTCGGCGGCGTAGTTGTCGTGCCAGTTCCACCATTTATAGGGCGGGCTCTGGGGGTAGCCCTCCGGCGAGTCTTCCCACGTCTCCTGGCGGCCGAGCGGCGTCGCGTCGAGGTAGCTCCAGGTGCTCCCCATCGCCTCGTCGCCGCGGTTGTTGATGAAGTAGGTGCGAAACACGCGCTCGCCGTCGCGGAAGAACACATTATGGCCGTGCCACTCATCCACGCCGAAGTCAGCGTCGAAGCTGTCGGTGATGGTGTACCAGGGCATCTCCCAGCCCATCCGCGCCTTCAGGCGCGCGATGTCCGCCTGCGGTGCGCGCGAGGCATAAACCAGGGTCGTGTCACGCGCATTCAGGTGGGCGAGGTGGGCGACCTGATCGGCCCCAAGGGAGCAGCCGCGGCAGCCATGTTCGGGCCAGCCCATCACCCCGGGTTCGAAGAAGGCGCGGTAGATGATCAGTTGACGCCGGCCTTCAAACAGGTCGAGCAAGCTCGCCGTGCCCGCCGGCCCTGCAAACGCGTACGCCCGCTCAACCGCCATCCACGGCATCCGCCGGCGTTCGGCGGCCAGCGCGTCATGGGCCCGCATCTGGGCCTTCTCCTTCACGAGCAATTGCTGGCGCGCAGCCTCCCAGGCCTGCGGTGACACAATCGCCGGCGTGCGCATGACGAGCTGTCCGCTTTTCCGGTCGTTCTCAGGTGATTTAGTCACGGTCGTTGTTACCTCCGAAATTGGACGAGCTTCGGGCCTTCGGTTAAAGCGCGGCCCCATCGCTTCCGATCGCTCGTTGTTGGTCACAGCTAACTTGGCGCCGGGATATCGATACTTAGAGTAACAAGTCTGACGGGATTCGATCGACGCGCTGTCTATACCGAGCGCGCCGTCCCCTTGGCGGGTGACCGAGCCAGAGCACTGCGGGCCAAGGTCCAGTAACCAGCGGGATAGCCACTGCTACGTATCCTGGAGTGCGTATCTACAGCGTGGCTTGTCCGCCGCGGGTGACCCATCGAGGGTCGCCGGCAGCTCGGCGCCCGCTGTCGCGATGGCGGAGACCGCTTAATGCTGTGCCAATGGCTCACATGCCGCAACCCGGCCGTGAGAGCAGGCTATCGGCGCAGCTAAGCGCAGACTCTCGCCCGAAGGGGTGGTCAAGGCCATGTGGTGAGGCTTCCTGACCCGGGCGGTGGTCGGGAGCGCGACTTCTGTGTTAACGTGAATTCATCCGAGCCGGCGAGGCAAGACCACGATCGCGAAGCTGCCATCGATCCCGAAGGAGTTGGTCAACCCGTGACACCGAGCCACTGATCGTTCGCGGAACCGCAGCCAGACGAATGCACCGTCGTCAAACGCCCTGGCCTCTTGTTCTCCTCACGCTGCTTCTTTTCGCCGCGACCGCCGCGCTAGCGCAGGATATCGAGCCGCGCGCCTATTCCAACGCGCCAATCGGCGTAAACTTCCTCGGCGTCGGCTACGCGTTCACCCAGGGCAGCCTCCCGACCAACCCCTCTCTCCCCCTTACCAATTCGCATCTCACGACCTCTAACGCCGTGCTAGGCTATGGCCACGTCTTCGATCTCTGGGGTCAGTCCGCCAAGGTCAACATCGTTGCGCCCTACAGCTGGCTCAGCGGCAATGCCGTCTTCGCCGGCCAACCGGTCCAGCGCTCCGTCAACGGCCTTACCGACACAAGCATCAAGGGCTCTGTCAACTTCTTCGGTGCCCCCGCGATGGACCTGCAGGAATTCCGTAACTACAAGCAGGACCTCATCCTTGGCGCGAGTCTCACCGTCACCGTGCCTATCGGCCAGTACGATTCCTCCCGCCTTGTGAACCTCGGCACTAACCGTTGGTCCATCCGCCCCGAACTCGGCGCCTCCAAGGCATTCGGCCCGCTTACCGTCGAACTCTCCGCCGGTCCCACCTTCTTCACCGACAACACCAACTTCCTCAACGGCCACACCCGTTCGCAGGACCCGATCGTCTCCGGCCAAGCCCACGCCATCTATGATTTCGGCTCCGGCCTCTGGGGCTCACTCGACGCGCAGTATTGGACCGGCGGTTCGACGACCGTCGACGGCACGGGAAACCAAAATCAGCAGCGCAACTCTCGTCTGGGCGCCACGTTCGCCGTGCCGCTGAGCCGCAACTACTCACTCAAGTTCTTTGCCAGTGCCGGCGTCTCCGCCCGCACTAACAACAACTACGACCTCTTCGGAATCGTGGTCCAATACCGCTGGGGCGCGGGGCTCTGAACCTTCGTACCCCTGGCTGCCGCCGTTTACAGCCATCCGCCTGACGGCGCCCACGGGAATGCACGGTCATTGCAACCGCCTCTCCAGTGTTTCCAAGGTCGACGGCAGGTTGCTCGGTACGTGGTCCGATCGGGCACGACGGCGGGCAGCTCAAAGACCGGCCGGGGGGATGCGGCCCAGACGAGCAGCGCTCGTGGTTCAGCACGGACGGCACTACCCGACTGTTTTGATGCCCGGACCACGATCGCCCGGGTGGAACAGTGCCCCCGCCGGGGAAGGACGGAAACGCCGGGCTTGTGGATGTCCGCGTTGATATTCAGTGTCAATAAATATGTTACCTAATATTACCGATATTCGCATGTTTCCTGGCGGGCCTTCGGTCCGGGAACACTTGACCGCGCTTCGCCGCCCTCAGTCATTCCTTCGCGAAAATGTCCTCGCCCGTTAACCGTCGCTCCGGGTGGCCCTGTTCGAGGTGGTAGCGCCGACACAACATCGACCGCCTTGCGGTCATTGAATCGATCCCTCTACCAACCAAGCGCGTCCATTGAGTCCCCTGCGCGCCTGATATACGCTTAGCAAACAATAAGGCCACCGTGTCACTTTCAGGGAGACCATTTATGTCGAAGCCGTTGGCTGTTTCACGCCGCAAAGCCGTCAAACTGGGTGCGGCCGCTGCCGCGCTGCCGTTGGTCCATATCCGCACCGCTGGCGCCGCCGGAAAATTGAACATCGGCTTTTGGGACCACTGGGTGCCCGGCGCCAACGACGTCATGCAGAAACAGGTCAACGTCTGGGCCGACAAGAACAAGGTTGAGGTCAACGCCGACTTTATCACCAGTTCGGGCGGCAAGCTTGCGCTGACCCCCGCGGCCGAAACCCAGGCCAAGGCCGGCCACGATGTAATGACCTTCTTTACTTGGGACGTGCACAACTACGAAGACCATCTGGAGCCGGTAGACGACGTGATGCAGCGGCTCATCGCCGCCCATGGCGCGGTAAACAAGGTTTGCTCCTACCTTGCACACATCAAGGGACATTGGTCGGCCGTGCCGACGAGCAGCGGCACCCAGACGAAGCCGCCCTGCGCCCGGATCAGTTGGTTCAACAAACACGGCCTGGACATCCAGGCGATGTATCCGGCAAAGGACGAGAAGAACGCGCTGCAGGACAACTGGACCTGGGAGACGTTCCTGAAATACGCCGAACTCGCAGCCAAGGATAACATGACCTTTGGCATGGGCATGGGCAGCGGCACGCTCAACACCGACGCCACCGACGTGCATGGTGCGATCTTCGCGGCGTTCGGCGGCTCGCTAATCGATGCCGAGGGCAAGTCGCAGCTCAAATCCGACGGCACACGCCAGGCGCTTGAGTATGCCCAGCGGTTGGTGAAATTCTATCCGACCGACGCGGTCAGCTTTGACGACGCCTCGAACAACCGCGCGTTGATCTCGGGCAAAACAGCCTTGATTTTCAATCCGCCGTCCGCCTGGGCCGTCGCCAGGCGCGACAACCGGCAGGTCGCGGCCGACTGCTGGACGTTTCCCGCGCCAGCCGGCCCAAAGGGCCGCTTCCTGCCAACGTTGAGCTTCTTCTGGGGTGTTTATGACTTTAGCCCCAACAAAGCCGCGGGCAAGGAGCTCGTCGAGTTCCTGATGCAAAGGGAAAATGTAGAGGCGCGTTGTAATGTCAGCGACGGCTACGACCTGCCACCCTATGCCAAACTGAACGACTTCAAGATCTGGGAGGAAGTCGAACCGCCGAAGGGCACCGTCTTTAACTATCCGCTACGACCGGCCAGCGGGCAGCAACCGTCTCTAACCGCATCGGAAGCGGCACCCGATGTCGCTGTGCAAATCTACAGTCGCGGTGTACACAACCAGATGTTCGCCCGTCTTCGTGACGGCGCGACGATCGAGCAGGTCATCGCCTGGGCCCAGGACGAGATCGACGGCTATATGCGATAGGCAACCCGCGAAGTATCGCCCCCAAGGGAGAGCGTAACGACGGTTACGCCGATCCCTTACCAATGGCGATGCCAGCCCCCCCCGCCGTAATAACCGCCACCCCATCCCCAGCCACCGCCAACCACGACCGTGGGGCCGAAATAGCCGGGACCATAGTAGGGAGCGGGATAGTAAGCCGGGACCATAGGGATAACCATTACCCGCGGCATAGCCGCCGGGCGCCGCCCTGCACAGTATCGCCCCTGGAGTACATGCACTGGGTATAGGCGGTGTCATAACGCGCCTGCACATTCGCGCCCGACGCCTGGGCGTTGCCCGCGCCGACCGCGCTGCCCGCGAGAAGGCCGGTCGCACCGCCGATGGCCGCGCCCGCCCCCACCGCTCCGCCGACCGACCCAAGCGCCGCCCCGACGCCAGCGCCTAGCGCCGTCCCGAGCAACGCACTGCCGACCGCGCTGTTGTTCGCCGCCTGCGCCGCCGACGCACCGCCCGTTTGCTGCGTGGCATAGCCGCGGCACGCCGCATCGTCCTGCTGGAAAGCCTCGAAGTTCTTACCCTGTGCCGGCAGGGCCATGACGCTCGGACCCTGCGGCGGGGCAACCGCGCATGCGCTGAGTGCAAGAACCGATACAACCCCGAGGGCGGACATCGCGCGCGTCATTTCACAGGTTCCCAAATTGAATATCCGCGAAGGACCAACATGGCGCAGGCATATCTTGTGCGCGCCCTGTCTTCCGGGGGTAACATAGTGTGAACATGCGCAAAAGCTAGCACTTTCGGGTAACGAAACGCTACCGTCGCGTATGTGTCACGAGATCCATGACCGAAACAGCGCCAGGTCGATGTTGCCGCCGCTGGCGATCAGCGCCACGCGCTTGCCCCGCATCGCCTCGGCCTCCTGGATCAGCGCCGCCAGCGGCGCCGCGCCGGCGCCTTCGATCAGATTGTGGGTGTCGGTCCAATAGGCGCCGAATTGCCTCGCGATCTGTCCGTCCGTCACGGTCACGATCCGTTCGGCGCCAGCCAAGGATGATTCGCAGCGCCTCCGGGTCCGGTTGGCGCACCGCGATGCCGTCGGCCTTGGTGTCGGCGCGGTTGCCCGCGACGAGGTGACCGGCGGCAAAGGATTGCGCATAGCAGTCCGCGCCGGTGCTCTGAACGCCGATCACCTGGGTCGTCAGGCCCAGCAGGTCGCGCGCCAGGATAGTGCCGCAGATGCCGGATCCAAGCCCGATCGGCACATACACCGCATCGAGCCCCGGCTCCGCCTGGAACAGCTCCAGCGCATACGTGGCAACGCCCTTGACCAGGTCCGGCGCGAAGGATGGCACGAACACCAGATCCTCGGCCGCGGCGCGCCGGTGCGCTTCGTCGCGGGCTTCCTCGAAATCCACGCCATGCTCGATCAGCTTGGCGCCCAGGGCAGACATCGCGGCGTTCTTCTCCGCGCTGTTGCCGAACGGGACGACAATCGTGACGGGAAGGCCGAAGCGGCGGCCCGCCCAGGCCAGCGATTGGCCATGGTTGCCCCGAGTGGCGGAGATCAGGCCGCGCGCCGGTCCTGGTTGGCGGCTGGCGAACACCACCCCGCCGCGCACCTTGAAGGCGCCGGTAGGGAGATGATTTTCGTGCTTAACCCAGACCTCGGCGCCGGTGCGCGCGCTCAGCAGCGGCCAGCGATTTGCGGCGTAGCGGGCAGGTGGGCGTGCACCAGATCGCGCCGCTCGCTGAAGGTCCGAGAGGGAAAACATGCCCGGCTCGCTTTTCGGATCAAAGGGCCAAGCGGCGGTTCGGCGCCGCCTGTAAACGGGGCCAGCGATCCCCCTGGGAGGGAGAAGCCGGAGCTCAGGCCAGCTTCAGATTTGTCGCCGCGGCCTTGCCACGTTCCATCGCCACTTCGTAGCTGACCTTCTGGCCGTCATTCAGGCCCTTGAGGCCGGCGGCCTGAACCGCCGTGATGTGGACGAAAACGTCCTTGCCGCCGTCCTGCGGCATGATGAAGCCGTAGCCTTTGGTCGCGTTGAACCATTTAACCGTTCCGACGGCCATGGTTTATCCTCCTCAGAATGACGACCGGCTGTCCCATCAGCCGGCCGCTTAGGCAAGTCTGCCCGAAGCCTAAGCCGGCTTCAGGTTCGTCGCCGTGGACTTCCCACGCTCCATCGCGACTTCAAATGTGACTTTTTGCCCTTCGTCCAATCCACGAAGGCCAGCGGCCTGAACCGCGGTGATGTGGACGAACACATCCTTGCCGCCATCCTGCGGCATGATGAATCCGTATCCCTTCGTGGTATTAAACCACTTGACCGTACCGGTAGCCATGACTGCGTACTTCTCCGTCCAGGCATCGTGCAAAATCACGCGATGCTGAAGACAACCGGGTCTTTGGTTCTCCTCAGGCACCCGAGCCGGAAGCGCAGAAAGGCAAGCCAAAATACGATTGCACGGGATAGTTGGCACAGAATCTCACGCGAGTGTCAATCACACAGGCGATAGCCGACAAAATCCATTAGTGGCGATATCTGAAAAAAAGCTCAGGTTGCCGTCCGGTAAGGGCGGAACGGTCCGAACCGAAGCCAGGACAGGCCCATCAGCATCAGACGATTCAGAGCTGGGCGCGTTGCGAAACGAGCGTCCGAGCCAGCGGCAGCCCTTCTCGTTGGCGCCCGTGCCTGAACAATTCGCGTCCGACCGTCCACGCCATCTCCGCTTCCGCCCGCTGCCGCGAGGGCCGCCAGACGGGCCGTCCCCAGGCGCTCGGCAATGCCGGGATTGCGGTAGATCGCCTCCATCGCAGGACGATAGGCGGCGGGATCGGTCGCCCTGGACAGATAGGCGCCGGCGAGACGTTCCCGCACGAACAACAAAGGCGTACGGGATCGGACAGACAACGAACTCCCCCAGAGCAGCCAATCGCGTCCAGTATTCCCAATCCTCGCCATACACGAGGTCGCTGCGGAAGTCGCCGGCGGCTTCAATGGCCTCGCGCCGGATCAGCAGATGGCCGCCGTTGGCGAACAGGTTGCGGGTCAGCAACCGCTCCAGCAGACGTCCCCGCGCCGGGGCCCGGGAGAGGCGGGCAACGGCCATTCGAGTCGACCCGGGCATAGCGTCCCACCGCGGCGGCAGCCCAGGGGCGTTCTCAAGGGTTTCGGCCAGCAGACCAAGCGCGTCAGGGGCAAGCCAATCATCGCCGTCCAGAAACAGCAAAGCGTCGGGCGCAACGGCGGCCCCACATGCCCAGCCAAGACCGCTGCGATGCCCGCATTGCGAGCGGCTGATACCCCGGAATTCGTCTGTCTGATCAATCGGATGCGCTTGTCTTGGAAACCGCGCGCCAACCGCGGCTGTCGCATCCGTGGAGCCGTCGTCGACAATCGACCAGCGACCAATCCGCGTGGGTTTGCTCCAGCACCGACTGAATGGCTGTCGGCAGAAAATCCGCGACGTTGAAGGCGGGCATGACAACGGCGATGTGCACGGACACTCACCCACGGCAGGAGGCCACCGCCCTACCCTGCCGAGGTGAAGATCCGGTTAACGGCTACGCCTTAACGGGGACGCCTTGTTCCTTCATCAGCGTCTCCAGTTCGCCGCCTGGAACATCTCGGTGACGATGTCGCAGCCGCCGACGAACTCGCCCTTGACGTAAAGCTGCGGGATGGTCGGCCATTGCGAGAAAGCCTTGATGCCCTCACGCAGTTCGGCGTCTTCCAGCACGTTGGCGGACTGGAACGGGACGCCCATGTGGGTCAGGATCTGGATCACCCGCGCTGAGAACCCGCATTGCGGAAACATCGGGGTGCCCTTCATGTAGAGCATCACGTCATTCGCGGTGATGTCGCCCTGGATACGCTCGGAAATCGTGTCGGCCATGCTGATCTAAACTCCTTGCTGACCCGATTATTCGGGTGCGGAGGTCTGTAATGCAAGGGCATGAAGTTCGCCGCCCATCCGCCCTCGCAACGCCGCATACACGATCTGGTGCTGCGCACCCGGGAGAGGCCCCGAAACTGCTCGCTGACGACGTTGGCGGCGTAGTGGTCGCCGTCGCCGGCCAGGTCTTCCACGGTGATCCTGCGCGTCGGGCAACGCCGCCTTGATCAGGGCCTCGATCTCATTGGCCGCCATCGCCATCGGGTCGCGGTCCTTCTACAGGGTGGTCCCGTCCATCCAGGACGGGAAAAAGCGTTCATGCGCCGCTCGCAGAGCAGCAATCGATATTGTGCCGCCATCCGGCAGTGTCAAATCCTGCCCGCCGGAGGTGCCAAGGCGTACAGCCGGTATGCCGGCCGCTTCGGCGATCCGGGCGAAATGCGGCATGGTCCGGCACGGCAATCACGATAGCGCGCCTGATCCTCACCGAACCAGAAGGCATGGCCGGGAATGTCGCGCGGATGGGCGTCATCATGCGGGCGCCGATGCCGCTCGCCATGGCCATTTCCGCCAGCGCGACCAGCACGCCGCCATCGGACACATCGTGGCATGCCCGGATCGTGCCGTTCAGGATATGCTGGCGGACGAAATCGCCATTCGCCTTTTCCACCGCCAGATCGACCGGCGGCGGCGCGCCATCCTCGCGCCCGGCGATTTCGCGCAGCCACAGCGATTGACCGAGCCAACCCGTCGTTGCGCCGATCAGCACGATGTCGAGCCAGGGCGGCAGCGCCAGACCAACCGCCAATGACGGCGTCGTCCAGCACACCGAGGCCGCCGATCGCCGGGGTCGGCAGGATCGCCCTGCCTTCGGTCTCATTATAGAGGCTCACGTTGCCGGACACGACAGGGAAGTCCAAGCGCCTCACAGGCGGCAGCCATGCCGCGTATGGTGGCGGCAAATTGCCCCATGATCTCCGGTTTTTCCGGATTGCCGAAATTCAGGTTGTCGGTGATCGCCAAGCGGCCGGGCGCCGACGGCGGTCAGGTTGCGCCACGCTTCGGCGACGGCCTGCGCGCCGCCGGTCTCCGGATCGGCCAGACAATACCGTGGCGTGCAATCGGTCGTCAGTGCCAATGCTCGCTTTAGACCCTCGAGCTTCACCACCGCCGCGTCGGCCGCCCCAGGGCGCTTGACCGTCTGCCCACCGACTGTGCTGTCATACTGGTCCCACACCCACGCCCGGGAGCACAGATCCGGGCAACTGACCAGTGTCTCCAGGGCACGCGTCAGACCCACGCGGTCCTCGATCCGAGCCGGATTGAGCTTTTCCGATTTGCGCGTATCGACGGTGGGACGGGTGTAGAGCGGTGCCTGCTCATTCAGCGGCGCCAACGGGATGTCGGCCTCGACGACCCCGTGATGGCGGATCACGAGACGCCCGGTATCGGTGATCCGCCCAATGACCGAGAAATCCAGGTCCCACTTCGAAAAGATGTCGCGTGCCAGCTGTTCGCGATCCGGGCGCAGCACCATCAGCATGCGTTCCTGGCTTTCGGAAAGCATGAACTCATACGCCGTCATCCCGGTCTCGCGCGCCGGCACGTGGTCCAGATCAAGCTCTATGCCGACACCGCCCTTGTCGGCCATCTCCACCGAGGAACTCGTCAGCCCGGCGGCCCCCATATCCTGGATCGCGACGATAGCATCGGTGGCCATCAGTTCGAGGCACGCCTCGATCAGCAGCTTTTCGGTAAACGGGTCGCCGACCTGCACCGTCGGGCGCTTGTCCTCCGAGTCGGCGGCGAACTCGGTCGAGGCCATCGTCGCGCCGTGGATGCCATCCCGGCCGGTCTTGGACCCGACATAGACCACCGGGTTGCCGATACCAGCGGCGGCGCTGAGAAAAATCCGGTCCTTCCGTGCGATGCCGACCGTCATCGCGTTCACCAGCGGATTGCCATCGTAAGCCGGGTGGAAGTTGACCTCGCCGCCCACGGTAGGAACCCCGACGCAGTTGCCATAGCCGCCGATGCCCCGCACCACCCCATCAACGATGCGTTTGGTGCGCGGATTTCCCGGCCGTCCGAAGCGTAGGGCGTTCAGGTTGGCGATCGGCCTCGCACCCATGGTGAACACATCGCGCAGTATCCCGCCAACCCCGGTTGCCGCGCCCTGGTAAGGCTCGATGAAGCTAGGATGGTTATGACTCTCCATCTTGAACACGGCGGCCAACCCATCGCCGATGTCCACGACGCCCGCATTCTCTCCCGGACCATGGATCACCCACGCCGCCTTGGTCGGCAACTGCCTCAGCCAGACCCGCGACGATTTATAGCTGCAATGCTCCGACCACATGACGCTGAACACGCCAAGCTCTGTGAAGCTTGGGGTCCGCCCCATGATGGTCAGGACGCGGCCGTATTCTTCAGCACTGAGGCCGAAGCTGCGGGCAAGAGACTCGTTCACAGTTGTGCTCACAAGCGGGGTCTACGCCGCCGCGAGCGCGTCGAACAGCGGCTTCCCGTCGGTGCCGCCCATCAGCGGGTCCACCAGGTCCTCGGGATGCGGCATCATCCCGAGCACCCGCAGGTTCGGGCTCAGGATCCCGGCGATGGCGCGAGCGCTGCCGTTCGGGTTCGCCTCCGGCGTCACGTCGCCCGCTTTGGAGGCATAGTGCAGGGCGACCAGATTCTCGCCCTCCAGCCGATCCAGCGTTGCGGCGTCCGCGAAGTAGTTGCCGTCGCCATGTGCCAGAACACTGCGAAACGTCTGGCCCCGCTGATAGCCCCGCGTGAAGGCGGTATCGGCGCGTTCGACACGAAGGTGACAGTCCATCGCCAGAAACCGCAGCGAGGCGTTACGTAACAGAGCTCCGGGCAGGATCCCGGCCTCGGTCAAGATCTGAAAGCCGTTGCAAACCCCGAGCACATAGCCACCCCGCGCCGCGTGGTCGTGAATGGCGCGCATAATAGGGGAATGCGCCGCCATCGCGCCGCAGCGTAGATAGTCGCCGAAGCTGAACCCACCGGGGATGACGATCAGGTCGACGCCGGAGACGTTTGTATCCTTATGCCATATCATTTTCGGCCGCGCGCCGAACGAGGCTTCAAGCGCGATCGCCATGTCACGCTCCCGGTTGATGCCGGGAAAGATAACGATGCCAGGGGTCATGGATTCCGTGAGCGCATAATGTTTGGCTCATTAGCGCGATTGATGGGCGGCCACAATGAACACAATCAGGAGATGCCCAGACCACTACTGCCCGTCCGGCCTCATCAACTCGCTCTCGGAACGTAAATCAGTTCTGGGGCAGACCTTCGCAGTGACAGGTCAAGGCGTCCATCGATCAACGGGTCAGGCTAATCATGACCCGCTAGCCGGCCGTTTCGTGCGGTTCCACATCTCCAGCCCCTCCACGTTGTAGCGCGGGCACGGGTTCAGCCCGTCACAAGACGGGAGATTGGAACCCGTGATCACCGATGTATCGTAGCTCGACGAGGCACGTCGGGGCGATTGTTCGCCGGCGGCGGAGGGCGCGATACGGCCGATGCGGCAGCCATGATTGCCAAGGCTTGCATGCAAGGGCCGTTCCCGAGTAGGTGACGCCTCCCACACGACCATGCGCTTGTGACATCGGGAGAGGTGCCGGAGCGGTCGATCGGGGCGGTCTCGAAAACCGTTGTACCCTCGCGGGTACCCAGGGTTCGAATCCCTGCCTCTCCGCCAGAAGTCCCTGTCAACATTGCCGAAGCCTTGCTGGGCGCCCGTCGGTCGCGAGTTGGCAGGGAGAGCGTGGACCCGAGTTCATCACGGCTGGTTGCCACCTTCGCGCAACCAAAAAAATCATCCTCCAAATGTTGACACCGGCGTTCCTGACCACCCTCGTCCCGGCCTCCCCGGAACTGGGGTATGACTAGGCTAGGTCGTGAGGAGGCCCTACCCACCCGTCCGGCGCGTCCTGCCTGGCTGCACGCGAGGATTTCTGCTCGAATGCCTGCTTTAGGCGAGGAGTGCTGAAGCCGCGTTTCTGTCCCCTGCTCTGCAAACTCGCAGGCGATCGGGTCCTGCCCCCCAACCGAATGGTTGTAACCCGCGACACGGAGCGAGCGAATGGTCTGCGGTCAATCCATTCGGAAGCGGAGATCGCTGTGCCCAGCCCCCCCAAAACCCCGAGAAGCCAAAGCCGGACAGGCGACCGCCGACGGCCGCTTCCCGTGCGCCTCACCCACTGGGTGAACGCCTTCGCCATGACCTGCATGATCATGAGCGGGTGGCAAATCTACAACGCCTCGCCAATCTTCTCCTTTACCTTCCCGCAACTGGTCCACCTTGGGCGGCTGGCTTGCCGGCGGCATCGCCATCCACTTCGCGGCCATGTGGCTTCTGGTCGCAAACGGCTTGTTCTACCTCGCTTACGGTCTGCTCTCGGGCTATTTCCGCCGTACCCTGCTGCCGCTGACCCCGGGTCAGGTCGTCAGGGACTTCATCGCCGCGCTGACGTTCAGCCTCGGGACACGAGCCCGGCATCTACAATGCGGTTCAGAAGCTTCTCTATATCGTCGTCCTGCTTCTCGGCGCCGGCGCCGTCCTGTCCGGCCTCGCCATCTGGAAACCTGTCCAGTTCGCGCCGCTCACCGCCCTGCTCGGTGGATACGACACAGCGCGGATCGTGCACTTCCTCGCCATGGCCGGCATCGTCGGCTTTATCGCCATCCACCTCGCCCTCGTCGCCCTGGTGCCCAAGTCTCTGCTCTCCATGATAACGGGCCACGGCGCTGCGCCCGGCAACGTTAACCCCACGGGAGCCCGGACATGAGAGCGATCCTCTCCCGCGCCCGGAAGCCGGGGCTCGCGGGCCACCAGCCCGCGCTCGCCCGCATCGAGCGCCGCCTGTTGCTGCGTCAGGGCCTGTCGTTGGGCGCGCTCACGATGCTGACCGGTTGCGATCTGTCGGACGATGACGCCGTGGACCGGGTGCTTTGGGCCATGTCGCGCTGGAACGACAAGGTCCAGGCCGCGCTGTTCGACCCTAACAAGCTGGCGCCCACCTACCCCGCGAGCGCCGTGACCGACCCGTTTCCATTCAACGCCTACTACCCGGAATCGGACGTGCGCACCGTGGACACAGCCGCCTGGCGCCTCGAACTGTCCGGCCTGATCGCGGACAAGAACCCCTGGTCCTTGGCGCAGCTTCGCGCCCTGCCGCAGGAAAGCCAGATCACGCGGCACGTCTGCGTCGAAGGTTGGAGCGCCATCGGCCAATGGAGCGGCGTGCCGTTCCGCACCTTCCTTCAGCGCATCGGGGCTGACACGCGGGCCCGCTATGTCGGCTTTCGATGCTTCGACGACTACCGCTCCAGCATCGACATGGCCACCGCGTTGCACCCGCAAACCATTCTTGCGCTGGACTACGGGGACCTACCCCTGCCGCCGAAATACGGGTCACCGCTGAAGCTGCGGGTGCCGACAAAACTCGGTTTCAAGAACCCGAAGTACATCGCCGCGCTTTATGTCACCAACGAAAATCCCGGCGGCTACTGGGAGGACCAGGGCTACAATTGGTTCAGCGGGTCGTGACCCTCGCGCCCGCCGATGCGCGGGCGGGCTGCCGCGAGACGTTCGGATGCGCTACCATACATGCCCCTGCCAGGGTGGACCGTATGACCGCAGCGAGAACGCGAGCAGGAACGGGGCAAAACGCCACCGCCGAATCATTGGGGGCGCACATGACGTCCGAGGCGCAGCTCGGCGTCCCTGATGGCGGCCGCCCAGGACGGCGACGCCGTTGCCTACCAGAGCCTTCTGCGTGCTTGCCTGTCGCTCATCGGTTCGATGGCGCGTGGCAATGGGGTGCCGGCGGACCGGGTGGAGGACGTGGTTCAGGACGTTCTTGTGACCGTGCATCGTGTCCGGCACACCTACGATCCGGCGCGGCCTTTTACGCCTTGGCTGCGGGCGATCGCGCAGCGGCGGGCGATCGACGTGCTGCGATCGCACGGAAGGCACCGGACGCGGGAAATTCATGCGCCGCTTGTGTATGAGAGCCATCCCGATCCCGCGCCGACGGCTGCGCAGAACCTGGAGCAATCCTACACTGCCGACGAACTGCGCGCCGCCGTGGCTGCGTTACCTGAAGGGCAGCGCCAGGCCGTTGAAGAACTCTCCCTGCAAGAGCGCACGTTGGAGGAGGCGGCCGCCAGGACCGGTCGCACTAAGGGCGCGCTGAAGGTGAACCTGCACCGCGCCCTCAAGGCGTTGCGCACCCATTTGGCAAAGGGAGATGGCAAGGATGCCTGACCACATGTCATCCCCGGAAGCGCTGATCCAGGAACTCGCTGATGACCTGCGGCCGGTGCGGCGTCTGGCCCCACCGCTGCTTCGCGCGCTCGGCTGGCTCGCCGTCGTGGGCGCACTGGCCGTGGCGCTGGCATGCTTCGCCGATCTCGGCGCGATGGTACGCAGGCTCACGGCTGCTCCGGACATGTGGTTGGCCGTCGCGGGATCGACCCTGACCGCGATCCTGGCCGCTATTGCCGCCTTCCAGACAAGCCTGCCCGATCGCAAGCCGGCGTGGGCGCTGCTGCCCGTCCCGGGCTTGCTGCTTTGGGTCGGCGCCAGCGGCCTTGGGTGCCTCCGCTCCTGGTTGTTGCCCGGGACACACCCGGCCGACCTTGTTGAGGCTCGGAGCTGTCTCGTCTTCATCCTCAGCGTTTCGGTGCCACTGTCGATACTGTTGGTCGTGATGCTGCGGCGCGGCTACCCGCTGCGGCCCAACCTCACCGCTGCGACCGGCGGTCTCGCCGCCGCCGCCGCCGCCGCGACGCTGCTAAATTTCTTCCACCCTTTCGACGCGGCCGCCACCGATCTGGTGGTTCATGCCGGCGCCGTGGCCCTGGTCGTCCTGGCCAACCGGACGCTCGGCGGGCGCGTATTTCGCCACCCGGACGTGTAACCCTGGCTGCTCGTCCAGCGAAGAAGCTGGTGACGGGCGGCAAGGGCCGTTGCGTCAGAACCAGTGGAGAAACTGCCAATGCCTGTCCGCATCAAATCCGTGGCGACGATCGCTACCGCCCTCGCTATCGCTCTTGCCGCCCCAGCCGCGTTTGCCGCCGATCAGATGAGTAACGGCCATGACTCCGGTTCCGGCGCGTCGACAATGGACAAGGGCATGGACCCTGCCAAGCCGCACACCGGCGGCGACAGCATGTCGCATCCCGGCACAGGGAAAATGTCCGACGGGTCTCAAGCCACGAGCGGTGCTTCCGGCGACACCGCGATGAGCCACGACAAAATGACCCATTAAGCTTCGCCGATCGGACCGCGACGAGGTCCCCGTGCCGGACTTTGAAACATATCCGGCACGCCCTCGCCACCGCAGTGCTGCAAGTAAACACGGCGGCCATTGCGACCGCTGTTCCGGGTCCAACAAAATGGAGGAACGCATGCGCTTTCGCCTCATCCACCTCGTTCCGGGCCTCGCTCTCCTAGCGATACCGCAGCTGCCCGCCCGATCCATGACGGAAGTGTCCAGCCGACCCGTCGTGGTTGAGTTGTTCACGTCGCAGGCTTGCTCTTCGTGCCCGCCTGCCGACGTCCTGCTCACAGACCTGGCACAGCGGCG
This sequence comes from uncultured Alphaproteobacteria bacterium, assembly GCA_963778125.1. Taxonomy (GTDB): domain Bacteria; phylum Pseudomonadota; class Alphaproteobacteria; order Acetobacterales; family Acetobacteraceae; genus Rhodopila. Next base: position 194,285 of record CAVZTH010000051.1, read on the forward strand.
CATCGACGTCCTGCCGCTTTCATTCCACGTCACCTACTGGAACAACCTCGGTTGGCGCGACCCGTTCTCTTTCCCCGCGGCGACCGAGCGACAGCGAGCCTATGCCGCAAACATCGGTGAGCAGTCCGTTTACACACCGCAGATGGTGGTGGACGGCACGCAGAGCTTCGTCGGATCCGACCGTAACGAGGCGGAGGCTGCCATCCGGCGGGCGAAGGCCGCGCAGATCATGGCTGCGCCGCTGCACCTCGAGCGCCGAAGTGAGGACCTAATGATCGAGGTTGGCGCGGGCGCCGGCTCGGGCGCGGTTTTGCTGGTCGGATTTGATCCGGACCACAGCACGGCCGTCGGAGGCGGCGAGAACGGCGGCCGGCGGCTTCAAGAATCGAACGTTGTGCGCTCGATCCAGACCATCGGTCAGTGGACAGGGAAGCCGCTTCGGCTCGAGCAGCCGCTGCCGGCAGGCGCCCAGTTTGCTGCGCTTCTTCAGGCCCCGGACGGGCGAATCATCGGCGCCACCCGACAAAACTGAACTGACCGAAGTCGAAACCCTTATCGGCTCGGCCCCGTGGCACACGTGATGGTTCGCTCAGATCGGCGCAGCATGAGAGCAGAAGTTCAACATGTAACCGTTGCCCGATCATCGCCGAACAGACTGACGACGGCGCTTCGCCGATGACAATGGAGGATAAGAAATGACGAAACGTGGGCTTCTCCTGGCCAGTGGATCAGTTCTCACCCTACTGCTTGGCCGGCGCGCCTTTCAGGGCACAGGTGCTCGTGCCGCGGCCGGCACGGAGCGTTTCGAGGTGGTGAAGACGGATGAGGAGTGGCGGCGCCTTCTGTCGCCGGCGCAGTATACCGTCTTGCGCCAGCAAGCCACGGAGCGGCCCGGCTCCAGCCCGCTCGACCAGGAAACCCGGCGCGGCCAATATGACTGCGCGGGCTGCGGGCACCCGCTCTTCTCGTCGAACACCAAGTTCCACAGCGGCACGGGATGGCCGAGCTTCTGGCAGCCGCTCGATAATGCCGTGGACACGACCATAGATCGGAGCCTGTTGATGATGAGGACCGAGGTCCACTGCCACCTCTGCGGCGGGCATCTTGGCCACGTTTTCGACGACGGGCCTCGTCCGACCGGGCGGCGCTACTGCATGAACGGCGTCGCAATGACGTTCCATTCCGACACCTAGCGTGTTTTTCTTCCCACCGACCGGAGACATCGATCCATGCTCAATCCCCTTTCCTTATCGCGGTCTTCCCGCTCTTCGCGAACCCGCTTGAGAAGTGGCGCTGCCATCCTCATGGCGTTGACCGCCGGCACCCTGCTCTACCAATCGTCTCGGGCTGCCGATCAGGCTCGGCCCCTGCCGCCTCCGTCCATGGACCTGCGTCGGGCAGGTGAGCCGCACAAACTGGAAACCGTGATACTCGCAGGCGGCTGCTTCTGGGGCGTGCAGGGCGTGTTTGAGCACGTGCGCGGCGTCGAAAGCGCTACCTCCGGCTATGCCGGCGGTACGGCTCAAACCGCGGATTACGAGAGCGTAAGCACGGGGACCACAGGCCATGCCGAATCCGTACAGGTCGTCTACAACCCTGCGGAAATTTCCTACGGAGAGATCCTGCGTATCTTCTTCTCCGTCGCCCTGGACCCGACCGAGGTGAATCGTCAGGGGCCCGACACGGGTACGCAATATCGGTCGGAAATCTTCACCACCCGGCCGGAGCAGGCGGACGAGGCACGCGCTTACATCGCGCAACTTGACCAGGCGCATGTTTTCAGCCGGCCGATCGCAACCCGGATTGCGTCCTTAAACGGCTTCTATCCGGCAGAAACATATCACCAGGACTATCTGGTCCGGCATCCGAACAACCCCTACATCGCCATCAACGATCTGCCGAAAGTACGCGCGTTGCAGCGGCTTTTCCCGGACCGTTATCTTGAGCAGCCCGTGCTGGTGCTTCACCCGCCCGCATAAGGCGTGCCGAGCCTTCGCAAACGCAAGGCGCGCTACCGGCGTTCCTTGCTTCGGGGCTTTCAAACCCGGGGGTGACCGCGGCCAACCGGTTGGCTTGCAACCGCGGAGTCGCGCTCCCCCATCGGCCCAGAGGTCCGTCGCTAAAGCCTAAACGATATTCGCGAGACCGGAGCCCGAAACCCGCAATCCCTACCCATTAACCTCCCGCCTCAAAGCCACCCACTGATCCAGGATCGGCAAGATCGTGTCCTCCTTCTCCGAAAGCAGGCTCGTAGAAACAACATCCACCCCCAGCGCCTGATACTGTCCGATCAACGCCGCATCCGGCTGCTGCCCTCCGACAGCGATCTGCATCGCCGCCGGATCGCGCCCCGCCTCCGCCGACATCTGCCTGAACCGCGGTATCACCTCGGTCAGCGGCGCCGGATCCTTCGCCGTCACCTGAGGCATCCACCCATCCCCATACCGCACCGCCCGCCGCGCGGAGTAAGGAAACGCTCCCCCCACCAGGATCGGCGGATGCGGCTTCTGCACCGGCTTGGGCCAAGCCGCCATCGGCCCGAAATCAACGAACTCCCCGTGATACTCCGCCGCCTCCTGCCCCCAGATCGCCTTCATCGCCTCCACCCGCTCACGCGCCAGCTTATGCCGGGACCCGAACACCGTCCCGTGGTTCTCCATCTCGTCCTGGTTCCAGCCGTTGCCGATCCCAAAAACGAACCGCCCGCCCGAGACCTGATCGATCGATGCCACAAGCTTCGCCGTCTGGATCGGGTCGCGTTGCGCGATCAGACAAACCCCCGTCCCCAACCGAAGCGTCTTGGTCGCAGCGGCCGCCGCGGTCAGCGTCACGAACGGGTCCATCACGTCATAGTATCGTTTCGGCAAATCCGTCCCGAGCACGAACGGCGTCGTGCGCGACAGCGGGATGTGCGAGTGCTCCGGCGCCCAGAGGATATCGAACCCACGCTCCTCCAGTGCTCGCGCCAAAGCTGCGGGCGTCATGGAATAGTCGGTGAAGAACATCGATGCGCCAAACTTCATGTCGTGTCTCTCCCTTGTCATCCAGTCGGCCGACAGTGAAAGGGATCAGAAGGTTGTGCAACTGCACGTTGGACGAAAAGACCATCTCGACATAAGGATATCTTTATGTCATTAACGCCCCAGCCATGGAACCCCTTCTCGCCAGCCTGCGCGCCGCCGCCGAACCCACCCGCCTGCGCCTCCTCGCGCTGGCCGCTCGGGACGCATTCTGCGTCATGGAATTCACCGAGATCCTGGGACAGTCGCAGCCGAGGCTCTCCCGCCATCTGAAGCTGCTGTGCGATTGCGGCCTGCTGGACCGCGTCCGGGAAGGTGCGAACGTCTGGTTCGCGCTCCCGACTGGTGACCAAGGCGCCCTGCCCCGCGAACTCGTCGCCCGCCTACCGCCCGACGATCCCACGCTCGAAGCCGATCGCCGCCAAGCCGCCCGCGTCCTGGCCGAACGCGCCCGCATCGCCTCCGAAAGTTTCCGCCAAAAAGGCGCCGACTGGGACGAGATGCGCGCCCTCGATCTGCCGGCCCAGGCGGTCGAGGACGCACTGTTGTCGCTGGTCCCCCCAGGACCCGATGGCCGGTTGCTCGACATCGGCACCGGCACCGGCCGAGTGCTCGAACTGCTCGCCCCCCGCGTCCGTGAAGCGCTCGGAGTAGACGCCTCAAAAGCCATGCTGGCGCTGGCCAGGGCGCGGCTCTCAGGCCTCGACTTCGCCCATTGCGCGGTGCGGCTGGCAGACATGTACCGTCTGCCGCTGTCGGACCAATCCTTCGATACCGTGGTCCTGCAAATGGTCCTGCACCACGCCGAAGACCCCGCCGGCGCCGTGCTGGAAGCCACGCGCGTCCTTAGCCGAGGCGGCCAACTTCTGGTCATCGACCTGGGCGAGCACGACCATACCGACGTTACCGGCAAACTAGCCCATCGCTGGCCAGGATTCTCTGATCAGACCATGAACGAAATATTTACCTCGGCCGGGATCGCCCCGCGTGATCCGATGACCATCGCAGGCCCGCTGCCGATCCGCATCTGGCCTGCCACCCGCACGGCGGCCACCGCCGACGCCACACTCGAACGCGCCCACTGAAAGCGACACGATGACCCGTCCCCATTTGCTGGATGTCCTGCGCGATCGCGTGCTGCTGTGCGACGGCGGCATGGGCAGCCGAGTCCAGGCGCTGACCCTGGATATCGAAAAGGACTACTGGGGCCGCGAGAACTGCACCGACGTTCTCGTCCTGTCGCGCCCCGACATGGTGCGGGAAATCCATCGCGGCTACTTCGAAGCCGGCGCCGACATGGTCGAAACCAACACCTTCGGCGCCTCCCCAGTCACGCTCGGCGAATTCGACCTCTCCGAACGCGCCTTCGAGATCAACAAAGTCGCCGGCGAACTCGCTCGCGAAGCCGCCGAATCCTTCTCCGACCGCCGCGACCGCTGGGTGCTCGGCAGCATCGGGCCAGGCACCAAACTGCCCAGCCTCGGAACCATCGCCTACGACCCATTGGAAGCCGCGCTCGCCGAACAATGCCGCGGCCTGATCGCCGGCGGCGTCGACGCAATCCTGATCGAAACCTGCCAGGACCCGCTGCAGATCAAGGCCGCCGTCAACGGCGCCAAGATCGCCCGCCGCGAGGCCGGCACCGACACACCGATCTTCGTCCAGGTCACCGTCGAGACCAACGGCACGCTGCTCGTCGGCCCCGACATCGCCGCCGCCGCCACCGTCATCGGCTCGCTCGATGTGCCGCTGATGGGCCTGAACTGCGCCACCGGCCCGCAGGAGATGGCCGAGCACGTGGGCTGGCTGGCGAAGAACTGGCCCGGCCTGATTTCCGTACAACCGAACGCCGGCCTGCCCGAACTGGTCGATGGCCATACCCACTATCCGCTGAACGCCGCCGACCTCGCCTCCTGGCTGGAACGCTTCGTCCTGGAGGACGGCGTCAACCTGATCGGCGGCTGTTGTGGAACCTCGGTCGAGCATATCGCCGCGCTCGACGCGATGCTGCGCAAACGCGCCGGCGCGGGCGCATCTTCCCGCCCCGTCCCGGTTCCGCGCAATCCGATCTGGATCCCCGGCGTCGCCAGCCTCTACCAGGCCGTCCCACTGCGCCAGGAGAACGCCATCTTCGCGATCGGCGAGCGCTGCAACGCCAACGGCTCGAAGAAATGGCGCGAACTGCAGGAAGTGCACGACTGGGACGGCTGCGTCGCCATGGGCCGCGACCAGATCGGCGAAGGCTCCCATGCCCTCGACATCTGCACCGCCTTCGTCGGCCGCGACGAAAACGCCGAGATGACCGAGGTCATGCGCCGCTTCTCCGCCTCGGTGAATTCCCCCTTGGTAATCGACAGCACCGAAACCCCGGTGATCGAGGCCGCGCTGAAGCTGCACGGCGGCAAGCCAATCATCAACTCGATCAACTTCGAGGACGGCGAGAAGCACGCCACCGATCGCCTGATCCTGGCGAAGCGATTCGGCGCCGCGGTCATCGCGCTGACCATCGACGAAGTCGGCATGGCGAAGTCGGTGGAGGACAAACTGCGCATCGCCCGCCGGCTGGTCGATTTCGCCTGCAACCGCCACGGCCTGGCACAATCTGACCTGCTGATCGACCCGCTGACCTTCACCATCGCCACCGGCAACGAGGACGACCGCAAGCTCGCGCAATGGACCCTGGAGGGCATCGCCGCGATCCGCGCCGAGTTCCCCGATATCCAGATCATCCTGGGGCTGTCCAACGTCAGCTTCGGGCTGAACCCTGCCGCCCGCGCCGTGCTGAACTCGGTGTTCCTCGACCACGCGCGCCGCGCCGGCATGAGCGGCGCGATCATCCACGTGTCGAAGATCCGGCCGCTGCATCTGATCGCCGAGGAAGAAAAGCAGGTCGCCGAGGACCTGATCTTCGATCGCCGCCGCGAAGGCTACGACCCGCTGCACAAGCTGATGGAACTGTTCGCCGGACGCAAAGCCGGCGATGCGGTCGAAAAAGCAGCGGGCCGAAACCGCCGAGGGCCGCCTGAAGGATCGCATCGTCGATGGCGACCGCAAGGGCCTGACCGCGGACCTCGATGAGGCGCTGCTGACCCTGCCGCCGCTCGATATCATCAACAACGTCCTGCTGGACGGCATGAAGGTCGTCGGCGACCTGTTCGGCGCCGGCAAGATGCAGTTGCCGTTCGTGCTGCAAAGCGCCGAAACGATGAAAGCCGCCGTTGCCTACCTGGAACCGATGATGGAGCGGGTCGAGGGCCAGGAGAAAGGCACCATCATCCTCGCCACGGTGAAAGGCGACGTGCACGACATCGGCAAGAACCTGGTCGATATCATCCTGACCAACAACGGCTACCGCGTGGTCAACCTCGGCATCAAAGTCCCACTGGCAAACATGCTGCAGGCGGTGCAGGACAACCGCGCGCACGCCATCGGCATGTCCGGCCTGCTGGTGAAATCCACCGTCGTCATGCGCGAAAACCTCGAAGAAATGTCCCGTCAGGGCCTGGAAATTCCGGTATTGCTAGGCGGTGCCGCGCTGACCCGGAACTACGTGGAGGACGACTGCGTCCGCGCCTACGCCTCCGGCCGCGTCGCCTATGCCCGCGACGCATTCGACGGGCTGCATCTGATGGACCGGGTCACCGGCAACGCCTTCGACGACTACCTCGCGGTGATCCAGTCAAAGCGCGCCGGCAAGGCCCGCAATACCGCCCGCACCCTGGGGCAGGCCGATGCGAAGGCGTTCCGTCCGGTCGATGTCGCCGCCGTCCGCGAACGGCGCCGCCGGCTCACCCGCGACGTGCCGGTGATCGAGCCGCCGTTCTGGGGCGCTCGCATCGTTGAATCGGCGCCCAAGGCCGTTGTGCCGTTCGTCAACGAACGCAGCCTGTATCAATTTCAGTGGGGCTTTCGAAAGCAAGGCCGCTCGCTGGAAGACTTCCTCGGATGGGCGAAGCAGGAACTGCGGCCGGTCATGCGCCGCATGATGGCGCTGTGCGAGGAAAAGGACATCCTCAAGCCGCAAGCCGCCTACGGGTATTGGAAGGCCGCCGGCCAGGGCAACGACCTGATCATCTTCGAACCGGACGGCGTGACCGAGGTGACCCGCTTCTCCCTGCCGCGCCAGCCGAAAGAGGACGGCGAATGCATCGCCGACTTCTTCCGCGACATCGACGATGTCGAGCGCGACGTCATCGGACTGCAGGTCGTGACGGTCGGCCAGAAGGCCTCCGACACCGCCCGCATCTGGTTCGAGGACAATCGCTACCAGGACTATCTTGTATCTGCATGGCCTGTCGGTCGAGATGGCCGAGGCAATGGCGGAATACGTCCACAAGCGGATCCGCGCCGAACTTGGTTTCGCCGCGGAGGACGACCGCGACATGGAGAAAATGCTGTCCCAGGGCTATCGCGGCAGCCGCTATTCATTCGGCTACCCCGCCTGTCCTCGGCTGGAGGATCAGGCGCCCATCCTGGCCATGCTGGGGGCGGAACGGATTGGGATCTCACTGTCCGACGAGTTCCAGTTGCACCCAGAACAGTCGACCAGCGCGATTGTCGTCCTGAACCCAGGGGCGAAATATTTTTCTGTTTGATCGGGTCTAAACTACGGTTTTCCCAGGTTCCCGGCTGAGCAAAGGCGCCGGCCGCGAACGCGACAGTTGCGAACGACGAAACTTTGTAATAGGGATTTTCGATCAACTTCCGGCGATCATCGCATGGCTCTCGATCCCGCGGCGTATCCATACGACACCGTCGTCCGAATTACCGACACCATCGGTAATCAAGATTATCAGGCCTCCGGCGTTCTCATTTCGCCCGACGAAGTGCTAACAGCCAGCCACGTTGTGAACATCGCCGGCGTCGGTGCGGCCAGCAATATCGTCGTCACCCCCGGCTTACGAAGATGGGACCGCGCCCTATGGTTCTGCCACTGGTACTTACGTCCATTATTTTCCCATCAATGATGCCAACGGTCAGTTATCGAACTACGATTCGCAGTCGGATTACGCCGTCATCCACTTGTCGTCTCCGTTCACGGGCCTCGGCACGATGGGGCTATCGCCGAATTTCGCAGGCGGACCCGTCACCATCGCCGGCTATCCCACCTCGGCGAATGGCGCGATGGTTGCCAGCACGCAAACTGTTTCCCCTGATCCCAATTACACGCTGCTAGATGGCGTTACGCTGGGAAAAGGATCGAGCGGTGCTCCGCTCTTCGTCGGCGGCGCCACCGGCCCTCAGGTGGTCGGGATCGTTTCTAGCGAAAGCGACGTCAACCAGACCGGCTATAACACGCTGATTAGCACCGCGGCCTTCAATCAAATCGAACAATGGGTCAAAGCCGACGACGCCACGGTGACCACTCCGTCGTCCCCGGCTAATCCTTCGCCGCTGCCAACTCCGTCACCCCGCGCAACGATCCAGGATCACTGGTTCAACCAGCGCAGCGCCGACTTTTCCAGGTTGAACTACTGGGCCCACCTGCTCAATGCGAACAGCCTCGCAGCTTAGCAATGGATCTATGGCGTTCATTGGCTCACAGGAATTTCAGAGCAAGTATGGTTTCTTGCAGGCCGCCCAGGACATGGCGGAAACGGCCAGAGGCTTCCTCAATCTTCGCGGGATTGAGCGCCTCGACAGCGACCAAGCTGCTGGCCGAGCACGTCTTTCATCAAGCCGGCGACCCAGGCAGCGATAACTTCTGGACCGGACAGCTTCAAACCGGAGCCCTAATGGGCCAAGCCCTGCTCGGCTTCGCCAATTCGCTCCAGGACCGTTTTGCGGCCTCTGGCGCCACGCACGACGCCTGGCTCCATAAATCTCAGGTTAACGTAGTAACGAGTGGTCCGATCCCGACAGAAGCATCCCATCGGTCGGGCAAATCGGCCCAAACGGCACTATCCGTCTGATTTGAACCACTAGGCGCCAGAAGAACACTCCGCTCAGCCAGATCACCACCTATTTGGTCGCACACACGCGATTGCCCAGGATGATGCCCAGCACGCTGGATCTCTTGCGCCAGCTCGGCGGGATCAAACGCAGGGTCGCTTCTACAGATGTAATGACCGCCGGCGGCATGGCGATGTATTTCCCCCGCGCGCCAATATAGGTGCGCGCATGCCTGAAGCCGACATTTCTAAAAGTGTCCACAAGTTCGCGGGTTGTATATTCCTTCAAATGCAGTCCCGTTGAACGGTAATGTCCGCCTTGGATCGGGCAGGGAAGATCATCGAAATAGGCCGAGCAGTCGTGCGGGCCATTGGCCCGGCTGGGCGTAACGCAGACGTAGCTGCCGCCCTTTCGCAGCACCCGATAAACCTCTCGCAGTTGCTCATTGGCGTCATCGGGATGCAGATGTTCCATGAGCTGATTGCTGAACACCAGATCGACGCTATCGCTCTCGACCGGCATGTGGACCCCATCCGTCAGCCGGAGCTCGAAATTCCGCGGCGCGGCCCGCGCACCGGTCTCCAAGGCGGACACGTCGACGCCGTAGATTTTCTTGACCAAGGGCGCGAGTGAAAAAGCCAGATGGCAACGCCCAGGGCCGATTTCGAGCACGACGGTAGAAGGCGTCACAAACCGGCTCAGAAACGACGTCTCGTATTGCGCGATGCGCTCGGCGCCTGTGCTGTCCTTGGGCAGGCTCTCAGGAAACTTCTTCGCGTATTCGTCGTAAACCTGACCGTAAAGGTGCGTCCGTTCGTGACGCTCCGCCGTTCGAAGCCGTTCGGCGATACGGGTTTCAAAAGCGCACTGGTCATGAAGGCGATCAGTCAGATCGACAGTAGTTGATGCGGACACGATGTTCCCCTGCACGATGGTGTTCGGCCCATTCTAGGCGCAAATCGGGGCGATATTGAATCAAAATGGGGTGAGAAAAAAAACAAGATTTCCATCAAAAATGCTACACCCAACCCTTGACTGCGAGGACCCGAAGGCGAACCTCATCCGGCTACATTCTGCACGAGGGTCGGCTTCTGCCGCTCTTGCAGGCCCCGCATGCCCTGCGGAAGCAAGTCAACCGGATCGCCCGGCACACCGCCAAGCTCCGCGAAGAAGAAGTGGCAGACGTCTTGAATTCGATTTAGAAAGCGGACCAGCCCAGCTTCAGATCTGACGTATTTGGTATTTCCTGCCACGAGTGAGGAACTGTGATAGTGCATCACGAACGTTCGATGTCCTTGCCGCACCATCGATCGAATTAAGCTTATCTGCTCCTGCACACTGACGCCTTCGGGGGTCAAGGTTACGATATTCACCAACCTCAGCCTCGACAATATGCCGGGAATACGCAGGGCCATCATTAGTGGAGACTTCAATCTGCTTAGCAAATCCGTGGATAGAGGCGGAAGCAGACCGAACTGCTCTCGGGTCATCGGAACGGACAAGATACCATGTGACACGACGCGATACGGTTGTGCCTTCGCCGATCGGAAGTCCACGCCGCCATCCTGCCTCATATCGGTCTTCGGCATAATGCTGAAGTCCACAACAAGGCCAAGCCGAGCCAGCGTTTGCATCGTATGCGGCCCAATCCCATAGCGCCCCGCCTTGAAGAACAGGGCTCGAATATGAAAATTGTGCCTGATCATTTCTACCAGCAAGCTTAGCTTCCTGGCTTCCAGATCTGGTGGCAGGTTGCCGGCGAAGGAATTATAATCTGATACGGTTTCCTCGAATGGCGGGTTGATCCAGGGGTGTAGATGGGCGCCGATCATGCAGCCGCGCCGGTCGAGAAAGCCGCGCAGCGGCTCATATCCCTCCGCTTGAGAAGCGATCGCGTAGTCAACGACATAAACCGGGCGAAGGCCATAGCAATCGAAGATAGTTTGAGCCCGCCATTGACTTCCCATCGAAGTAACCGCGGTCTGAGCGCGATCGAACGGCTTCTCCCAGTCGAACTCCTCCTCGGCGTCCACCACGACAAACAACCTCGGCGGCTCGTCCGCCAGAATCGGCTCAGGCTCGAAGTGGGTCCCTTTCAGGATTATCCCGCCTTTAATCTCGGCTCGAGAGTGTCTCGTCGTAACCGCTGCCAGTCGCCGCAACGGCTGCAACGGTTTTGCCGCGAAGCCCGACACGGCCGAGCGGGCTATTCGATGCAGAGCGGGCCGGCAAGCGCCGCTCCGGCAAAAGCCGCCATAGCCCAGAGCGGCGGGAATAACGGTCCCGGCACGCAACGATGTCTGGATGGTGGCCCACCAGAGCTTCGCCGCATGAGCGACGACGCGATCCCGACTGTCGCCGGACAGATCATGCTTGGTAACAAATCCATCGACCAGCCGATCCAGCAGAAACCCGAGGTCCTTCAGTACGCCAAGGCTGCGAACGGGCGTTCCTCCGACGAAATGTTCCGCGGCGAGGCGTGCTTCGGCTGCACAGCCGGTACCAAGCAAGGCTGTATACGCCTCACGCAGAACAGCCGCCGTCTTGGCGATCATCTCGTCCCGCCGCGTTCGAGTTAGGTTAGCGTGGTGACGCCGATAAACGACGAGGAACTCCGGCACCACCGCGATGCTGCCAAGCCGCAGCATCCGGTGTGAAAAATCAAAGTCTTCAGCATATTGGAACGCCTCGCGCAGGTAGCCGTGGAGCGGCTTGATCGCTGCGGCGCGCAACATCATCGAGGGATGACCGACCGGATTGGAAGTGTAGAACTGCCAACGCAGCATCATAGGGTCGGGATCAGGCGGCAGACGGCTGCGCCGAACCTGCCCCTTATCCAGCACAGACATTTCGGTCCCGACCATAACAACGTCAGGATGCTGATCCAGATAGGCCTTCTGTTTGACAAAGCGGGTCGGCAGGCAAAGATCGTCCGCATCCATGCGCGCGACGTAGCGTCCCCGTGCCTCCCCCATGCCGTGATTCAGTGAACCGACAACGCCGAGATTCCGCTCGTTATGAAGCACGCGGAGCCGCCGATCCTGAATGGAGGACAGGATCTTCGCTGTCTCGTCCGTCGAGCAATCGTCGATCACCAGCAACTCAAAATCTTCGAAAGTCTGCCCCAGCACGCTTTGGACGCTTTGCAGAATGTAGCGCTCCGTATTGTACGCCGGCATCAGTACGCTGATGACGGGGCAGCAGGGCGTGTGTCGCATGATAAGCTATCTCAGCCGGCTGTGATCGATAAGTTTTTCTAGACCGGAATGAGGCGATTGGGTAACATTAATCTTCCTGTGTAAATTGTGGGAAATGTGAAACTGCCTGTTCGCCAAATCCAGCAAAGAGCCGAGACGAAACAGGCCGGCCCTGGCATGGATCGCCTCTTCGATTTCCCACCGGCCCCCAAGGAGTCGCGTCTCTCATGGTGAAGGCAGATATCCCGAAAGGCTGAATGCGTGGCCGACCAACGACCCAAGGCCGTACCGAAACTCAACGATCCCGGCACGATCCACATCGTAACCGTGCTCTACAACAGCGCCGGCGTGCTCGACCGCTTCATGACCAGCCTGGTCGCGCAGACGCATAACGATTGGCGGCTGATCGCGGTGGACAACAACTCCCGCGATGGGTCACCCGACCGGCTGGAGGCACTCGCTGACGCGCGCATCAATGTCATCCGCAACCGCGCGAACCTTGGCTTCGCGCGAGCCACCAACCGCGGCCTACAACGCGCGCTCGACGAAGGCGGCGGTTTCGCCATCATGATGAACAACGATACCAAATTCGCGCCGGATTTCCTCGCCGGCTTCCTCGCCACCCGGGACGCGCTAAAGGCCGACGCAATCGCGCCAAGGATCATGCACCTGCGCACACCGGGCAAAGCTTGGTACGCCGGCGGTCATTTCGAGGATGAGTGGATCTTCAAGAGCGTGCACGAGGAGATCGAGCCGGTCGACCCGCCCGCCAGCCGGCTCGTCGATTTCGCCTCCGGCTGCTGCCTCGGCGTAACGCGTGCGGCACTGCAGCGCATCGGGCTGCTGGACGAGCGGTTCTTCGTCTACTGGGAGGATACCGACTACTGCCTGCGGTTGAACGCGGCCGGCATTCCGATCCACTATGTGCGCGACTGCGTCATGCTGCACGACAGCTCCGCGCTCGCGGGCGGCCACAACAGCCCAACCTTCATCGCGTTGTTCTACCGTGGCTACATGCAGATGCTGATGAAGCGCTACGGGCTACGCTACACGATCCGGGCAATGCTGCGACTGCTGGCGAAGAACATCGCCCACCGCGACAGCCGCGGATCGCTGGCATGGCCGCGCATGCTAAGGGCCATGATCCGAGGCCTTGCAGTCTCGTTGCCGCGACCCGGACAGCTCCGCTTGAGCCCGATCGAGGGACATGTCGTGCATTGATCGGCATCATCGAGCCCACTTACGGGCAGCACGACCATGCCGCAATCAACGCTGCCCTTATCAAAGCCGTTGCGCTAGCGTTCCCCGGCGAGGAGATGGTATTCGCGGCCTCGCCGCTGCATCGCCGCCATATCGAGCAATCCCGCTTGTTACCGCCGCAAATGAGCGCCGTGGACATCGCAATTCTACCGCCCGGCGGGATCAGCCTCCGGCGCTTTGCCGCCCAATGGCGGGCGATCCGGGCGACGGTGCGGGACAAAAGACCCCGAGCGGTGATCTTGTTATCCAGCGGGCCGGAAACGTTCTTCGCCGCGCGTGCCATCGTTGCCGAGTTCGGCGCGGTCGCGCTGTATGTCGTGCTGCATGGCAACTTGAACGACGCCGTTGGCTGGCGCTCGCGCGATCCACGCCGGCGGCTGTTCGACTACCGATCGGGCCTGGCCGTCGCGCGCCACCCGCGGATCAAGCTGGTGGTTTTGGAGGAGCATATCCGGGAGGCCGCGATAAGCCTGAGGCTGGCGCCCTCCGCAGCGTTATTTACCTGGCCGCTTCCCCTTAACGAAGAGGAGATCAATGACGGTACGGCCTTGCGCGCGCGGGGCGCACCGGTCCGCATCGCCTTCATCGGCGCGGCGACGCGAAACAAGGGATTCGACAAATTCCTCGCCCTAGTCCGCTCGTTGGGCGATCGTGCCCGGTCTTCCCCCGCCGCAGCCGCCGCCTACGACTTCCGCTTCATAGGCGCTCGGGTTGAGGACTTTCCAGAAGCCGTCGCCGCCGGTATCGCAATGCCGGCACATCCGCTGGAGCGTAAAGAATTCATTCGCCGTCTGCGCGACATCGACTATGTTATTCTGCCGTTCGCAGCTGACACCTATGAACTCACCGCCAGCGGCTCCCTGCTGGACTGCATTAGCCAAGCAAAGCCGGTTATTTCATTGAACGTGCCAGGGGTACGAGCGATGGCGGCGCAATACGGCGACATCGGCTTCGTCTGCCGATCGATGGCCGAGATGCAGGATCTGCTGGCGTCAAGCCCAACGGTTTCAGACGCGGCCGTATACAACGAGTTTCATGCCCGCTTGAAGACGATATGTTCGTCCCGAACGCCGGCCGGGATTGCTGGCTCGATCCGGCGAGATCTCGGGTCATGAGGTGAGGCTATCCTCACCGAAGGCGCTCCATGATCGGCTTATCGCGGTAGACGGGTCCGCAGTGCGGGTGCTCACTCAATCGCTGAAGGATTTGGCGGAACGGTCGCCGGCAACCATCACCGGGTCGATCCGGAGAACACCCGCCGATGAAGCCATGCAGGCTGCGACGCCGATCTGAGCATGGAACCGCCCGTCACTCGGTCTGTGCTTGGACAACCGAGGGTATAAGTGCGAGCGCCATCCATCGCAGTAGCGACACGGGTCAGACGGCACCCCAATCTTCGTCAATCAAGGTCCTGCCGGCTACCGCGCTACGGGCAAAATGCGAAAGGTTGGCATGATCACGACACGGCCTCTGAATTCCCGGCGAGGCCCGTCATCATATACGATGGATGACTACTGTCCGGAGTAATGCGAACGAACGACGCCAAAGCATTTGATCTTTAATGGTTTTTCGGCGATTTCGGGTGGTGTCGATTTGATGTTGGCGGCGGTTTCTCCGACCCTTCTTCGGGGAGGGACCGCCCATGAACGCCGGACAGACGCTGTTCTCACAACTGATGGATTGCCTGCCTTGGAGCACATTCGCTCGGATCGTCGCATGCTATCATGGTGACCACTCGGTGCAGACATTTCCTTGCACCGAACAATACCGGGCCATGGCGTTCGCCCAACTGACCAACCGCCCGCGGGTTGTGAAGATTAAAACACCAGGCGGTGACGCGGCCGAAGCCCTGGCGGCTGGGAAGTTGAGGTTTCTGTATCGGTCGCCAGAGACTGGAAAGCCATATGCGAACTTCAGTTCAAACTTCGTCCAGATCGCACGCCGGGTGGTAAGGCTGAGGGGCCGCGACTTCCGGCGGTTCTCACTCAAAGATCTGCGGTCGGGTTTCACGCGAAAACAGGCGCCCCGACACCCACATTACGGCCGGAATGGCGCAAATAAGTTTGCATCCCAAAACAGAATCGGCACAAAATCCGGCACAGTGGCTTGGCGGTGGTCTAATCCGGCACAGTTGAGCGGTGTTTCTAAGTCATTGAATTGTAACCAAAGTTGGCGGAGGGGATGAGATTCGAACTCACGGTAGGGGTTGACCCCCTACAACGGTTTAGCAAACCGCCGCCTTCAGCCACTCGGCCACCCCTCCACCGGGGCAAATCCCTGGAACCGTCCGCCGAAGCGAAACAACCCGGCCACGGAGCTTGCACAACTCTTGTAGGCAAGTGCCGCCCCAGCGTCAAATGAGAAACTATGCCAGGAATCCCGAACAGACCGGCGGGCACGTTGGACGATCGATGGATTTTCGGCTGCGAAGGGGTTTGGACTCAGCATGCATCGTTCACATCGGTCTTGCGACGGGAACATTCTGATGTGCGCAGTATTGGTCACGATCCGCTCGAATGCACCATCATCGCCACGTGGGTGCAACCCCAAGCCGCCAACCAGTCCAGCAAAGCTCAATGGCTGGACGTCGAGGTTTCGAAGGTCCGGCACTCGCGATGGATCTTTCCCGCCGACATGATCCGCACACAGGCAACGATCATCGCCTTGTGGACGTCCAGACCGGCAACCCTCGTATGCATGACTTCCATTCATCCCTCCTCTCCATAGCAGCACCGCCGGCGTGGGAACCTCACGAAGATGAACTCTAGCAGCCTGTCGGACTTAACGCGACGCGGAAGCAGGCGGTAGAATCGGCACACCCGATTCGCACCGCCCGCCGGACCAAGCCGCATGTTCAACTCCCGCCCGATCAACCGCGACATCAGCAATTCTCATTTTGACTTTTTTACGCGTTGGGATGCGGGTTCTGGCGGCCGGCGTCAGAGCAGGGCAGTGTTCACGGCGGGATTGGTGGCGGCTTGGCAAAAGCGAGAGTGAGAAGCAAGTCTTGCCATGACCCAGGACTCCCGAACAAACCGCCGGGGACGGCGTCGGCAAGTCGATATTTGCTCAGAACATCGCCCATCAGGCAGTGATCGATGGCGACACCTGCTATTCACCAGCGTCGGCCAACGGCTCGGTGATCTCTGCGCACTGGACAGCGATTCCACCTTGCAGCGCCGGCTGCGCCACTATGCCACACCACGCCGGTAATCGATGAAGTCGGCTATTTATCCTATTCCAACCGTCACGCCGACATGTTGTTCCAACTGATCTCGCACCGCTACCAGAACAAAAGCACGCTGATCACCACCAACCGTGCGTTTGGAGAATGGAACGAAATCGCCTGTGTCGGCTCGTTGGTCGACCGCCTGGTGCACTACGCTGAGATCGTCGCCATCGAGGGTGAATCCTATGCTCAAGGAAGCCCGCGACCGCGCCGATGCCCGGGCACGCAAACGCCGCGGCGCCAAGTCATGAGCACAATGCTCGACCATCTGCGTCCGATCACGGTCGAAATCCCCGTCACCTGGACGCCCGAGCAGGCGCTTGCCGTTTAGGAGATCGCGAGAAAATCTGGGCCCGTTACAGTTGCCAACTGCAAGATCTCCTGGCCGAAGAGCAGCGATGCGCGGGCGTCGATGACGGTGACGCGGGTTCTTGGACTATCGACTTCTAACCGCCTGATCGTCCAGCGCCTGAACCACCGACCGCAGCGACCCTCCTGTTGTTCGATCAAGACGGCCATCCTGCCGTCCCGACCTGCGCGCGCCCACGCTGTCGCGCGCAGCAGCAGTCCAGGATGCCCGCAGGGCATCGCCGTAGGCGGCGCGCAGCGTCCTGGACGGCTGCAAGCACGACGGCATTCTCATCGCAGAGACGGACGACAACGCGACCCCGATCGCTGCCAGCCTCCACGGGCGAATCAAGACGCGTCGCTTAGACGCGGATTCGCGCTGCCGCTAACACCGCGGCGCGAACGATCCGCTTCATACTGGAAACCCAGTACGCCCTCTGGCAGCATCCCGCACCCCGTTGGTGATGGTTCTCGATTCGCAAACGCAGACTATCTCCCCGATTATCAGGGCCAACGGGGGACTGAAGATTTTCAGGTGCGGAATCCAGGCCCCTTATCGACGCCAAAATGGGCTTTAGAGCCACGGACACGAGCCGCCTCAAGAAGCAATTTGGCACCCCCTGAGCGGAGACAACCGGTTGCCGGTCCTCGGCCTGAACCGCGTGCCGACGAGCGTCGCTCGGGTGTCATTCTGCGCCTGCGTTGTCGTGGTAATATTGGCGTGCACGTGCTGTGGGCGATCGTGGCGCCCCTGGTGGTGGTGATCGGCTGCGCCAGGGCTGCACTAATGCCAATACCACTCCCGGGGCGCTGTCCCGTCACGCTGGCAGCGCATCGCCACTAATGGGGACGTTCCAGTTCAGCCTCGGCGCTGTCTCCGGCGTCCTGGTCGGATTGCTGACCGACGGCACGCAGAGGGGAATGGCTGCGCTGATGGCCTGTGGCATGCTAGGCGCTGTCATCGCCGACCGCTTCCGTCCCCACCTCGAGGCCCACCGCCCATGATCGTTGGCATCCCCGCCTGCGCGAAAACGATTTCGGATCTGCCGTTCCACCACAGCCCGGCCCGTTATGGGCAAGCCGCCCTCGAAGGCGTCGGCGCCCTGCCCGTCCTGATCCCACCCCTGGGCGAAAAAATGCTCGGCCTGCTCGACGCCCTGGCTGGGCTGCTGGTGCCGGGGAGCCCGAGCAACGTGCATCCCAGCCACTATCAGGGTGGCGAGAGCGAGACGCCGGACTTCCACGACCTTGAGCGCGACCACACGACCCTGCCGCTGATTCGCGCCGCCGTCGCCATAGGCCTCCCTGTCCTGGCGATCTGCCGCGGCATTCAGGAGTTGAACGTCGCGCTGGGCGGTTCCCTGATCCAGCGCGTCCATGCCCAACCGGGCTTCAGCGACCACCGGGGCGGTCCCGGTCCGCACGAAACCCGCTACGGTCCGAAGCACCCGATCACAGTCACCGGCAGTCTCGCGCGCATCGTCGGAGCCACGACGATCGAGGTGAACTCGCTCCACGGCCAGGCGATCGCCCGGCTGGCGGACGGCTTGGTGGCGGAAGCCCACGCGCCGGACGGCACCATCGAGGCGGTGGCGATGCCCGCAGCCCCCGGCTGGCTGCTAGGTGTGCAATGGCATCCGGAGTGGGCGTTCGCCACCAACCCCCAGAGTGTTGCTATTTTCACCGCTTTCGGCGATGCCTGCCGGCGCTGGGAACGCACGCGCGTGGCGCGTGAACCACGCTCTCAAACCACAACGTCCGGCAGAAAGGCGCCCTGACAATGGACCTCCAACTCGCAGGCAAGACTTTCCTGATCACGGGCGGCTCGAAAGGCATCGGCAAGGCGGCAGCCGAGGTATTGGCCGAGGAAGGCTGCAACCTGATTCTGGTGGCGCGTGGCGCGGAGATGCTCAACGAAACCGCTGCCGAGATTCGAGCCAAGCGCCAGGTCAACGTGCGCACGATCGCGGCCGATCTGTCCAGTGATGCGGCCGTTCGCAAGGTCGTCCAGGAAGCCGGCGAGATCGACGTACTGGTCAACAACGCCGGTGCCATTCCGCCCGGCGATGTGTTGTCGGTCGATGATACGCGGTGGCGGCAAGCGTGGGACCTGAAAGTGTTCGGCTACATCTCATTCTGCCGCGTGATCTACGCCCAGATGAAGGCTCGGCGGGCGGGCGTTATCGTCAACGTGATCGGCGCGGCAGGCGAGCGGTTCCCAACCAATTATATCGCCGGCGCCGCAGGCAATGCGTCGCTGATGGCGTTCACCCGGGCGCTCGGGAAGGGCGCGCCGGCCGACGGGCTGCGGGTAGTGGCGATCAACCCCGGGCCAGTGGAAACCGACCGTTTGGTGATGCTGCGCAAGGCCGAGGCCAAGGAAAAGTGGGGCGACGAGGGCCGCTGGCGTGAACTCAGCGCCGGAATGGCGTTCGGCCGTCCGGCCACCCCGCGGGAGATCGGCAACGCCGTCGCGTTCCTGGCTAGCCCCGTATCGGGCTACACCACCGGCACGGTGCTGACGATCGACGGCGGTGGGTAACGCTGAGGGGCACCGCGGCAGAAAATCTATCCGGTTATATTATCGTCTTGCAATCGCGTGCTGACTAGGTATATGACTAGTCCGCAGGAGAGCAGGAGGCCCACCATGTCTACCTGGCCGGTACAGGACGCGAAAGCGCGGTTCAGCGAGTTCCTCGACACATGCCTGGAAGACGGCCCGCAAATCGTCTCTCGCCGCGGTGCCGAAGCTGCGGTGCTGGTGCCGATTGGCCAGTGGCGCAAGCTGCAGGCCGCCAGCCAGCCGTCGCTGAAAGACCTGTTGTTGTCCGACACCGCTCGCGCGGACCTCGACATCCCGGCACGCGGCAAGCGCCGCCGCCGGGTGCTCGAGGCGTTCAGCTAACCGGTGTATCTGCTCGATACCAACGTCATCTCCGAATTGCGCAAGCGCCGCCCGCATCCTGCTGTTGTCGACTGGCTGCGGGCGGTCCCCTCCGACAACCTGCACATCGCCGCCCTGACGCTGGGCGAACTGCAGGCCGGGGTCGAGCTCACTCGCGCGCAGGACCCCGAAAAAGCCGAGGTAATCGAATTCTGGATCGACCGGGTTGCAAACACACGGAACATCTTGCCCATGGACGCACGGGTCATGCGCGCCTGGGCACGGCTGATGGTTGGCAGACAGGATGAGGTGATCGAGGACGGCATGATCGCAGCCGTCGCTGTCGTCCACCGCCTGACCGTGGTCACCCGCAACGTAAAGGACTTCAAGTCTTTCGGCATCGAAATCCTGAACCCGTTTCCCTAAGGCACGAACATCCGAGCGCGAACTCGTCGACCTCAGGCCGTTAGCGGGACCGTAGGCCGGCGGCCACCACCGGGCTGGTAACGGCTCAGATACGCCGGCACCACCAACTCCACAGGCGTCGGCGTGATCCCCAGATCGGCCAGCCCAAGCGCGCCCGGGGAGACGACGTTGTCCTTCGACAGCATCAGAAGCTGATCCGGCGTCAGCGGTTTGCCCGGCACATGCTGCAGAATAGCGGCCTGCAACCGCGCGATCCCCATCGGGATATCCACCAGTCGTTTCTTGCGCCGCGTCTGCTGCAAGATGAACGCCAGGATCTCGCGGAATGTCCAAACGCGCGGACCGCCAAGCTCGAACACCTTGCCCATCGAGGTGGTGGACGCCAAAACCGCCATCACCGCATTGCCGACGTCGCCTACGAAAACCGGCTGCATTTTCGTGTCGCCGGAGATCACCGGCATGAACGGCGAGATCCGCGCGATCTCGGCAAAGCGGTTGAAGAACTTGTCTTCCACCCCGAAAACCAACGACGGACGCAAGATGGTAGCGCTCGGGAAGGCCGCCACCACTGCTTGTTCCGCTTTCCCCTTGGTCGAGCCATACTGGCTCGGGCTGTTCGGATCGGCGCCGATGGCGGACATCTGGATCAGCCGGTGGACACCGTTGGCCGCGCCGAGCCGTCCAATCCGTTCGGCACCCTCGGTATGCACCGCTTGAAACGAGGCTGTTCGGCTTTCCGTCAGCGCGCCAACCAGGTTGACGACGACCTCGGCCCCGACCACGGCACGATGCACCGTGCCTTCGCTCATCACCGAGGCATAAAGCGGCACGATTTGCCCAACCGCACCCATTGGCTTTAGGAACAGCGCCGCCTCCGGGTCGCGCACCGCAACCCGCACGATGTAGCCTTGCTGGGCCAGTCGCTTGACCACATAGCGGCCGATGAAGCCTGAACCGCCGAACACCGTCGCCACGCGCCGTATCGCCATGGTCGTGAGTTCTCCCTCTCCGCGCCGGTCTGATACGCCGCGAAAGCGCGCCTCTCAAGGTGCGGTATATTTATCGCCGGAAACGGTTGACGCCACGGCGGGTGGCGGCTACATCGCCCGCCACTCTTTTGTCCGCGTTTGTCGTGGACGAACGGCTGCCCAGATGGCGGAATTGGTAGACGCGCAGGTTTCAGGTACCTGTGGCCGCAAGGTCGTGGAAGTTCGAGTTTTCTTCTGGGCACCACAGCTCTAAGCTATAGGCGGGTTACGGAGCTGATTGGTCCAGGCAGTCCCCTGGCATGATCAGCTTGTGACATTGGTTACTTCGCGTGACACATCGCGCTTGGCAAGATACATCATGCTTCGGGATTGGCCGAGGCCTCTTGGAACGGGGGAGATGGTCATGTCAGCATCGGTAATGGACAGCCTGGGTCAGCTCAACGACGGATGGGGCGTCTGCGGGTTTACCAGCACATTCTACGCGATGTACCAGCAAAATCCGGGCACTCGCGGCTGGTTGGTGAACGCCACCCAGACCTACAGCGTGCTGTATGAAATCACCGACTATCTGAAGGCGTTGAAGGCGGTGGCGAGCCCATTGCTGAAGGACATCACCGCCTTCACGCGAAGCTTTGGACCGCCCTACGACACGTTCACGATCGAGGGCTATATAGACAAGGTCGATAACTCGAGCGAGACCACGCGGCAATACTTGGCGTTCGGCTCAGATCGGTTCATGAAGTCGCACGATACGACGCTGCGTGACGACGACCTGTTCGGCATCGCGATGCCGCCACAGGCGGTGGCGGACTACATCGAGCGGATGTGGAAATGGAAGGCGACGATCACCGAGTTCAAGGCGGCTGATCTGAGCGGCGACGCGATCGTGGGGGTACACAACCCGGCCAACACCACGATGACGATGTATAGCGGGCTGTGCCATTATTTATATCGCGGCGGCGGAAAATATTACAGTTGGGGACAGTCGTTTCCGTCGCTGGCCGCGGCGGCGGGCCAGCAGAAGAAGTACGAAATCTGCTACGCGACCACGATCCGGAAATACTGAAGGCCCGGACACGGCGTGGGGTGCGTCCGCTGCTCATCTCCGGAATCGGTCGGCGTGGTAAATGGGGTCGGCGTCTGGTGGACTTAGATTGGTGTTCGATCCGAAGCCTCGGGCTGAGCGATTGCGGGGGCAGGTGGACCTTCTTCGGCTGGACACGCTCCCAGGATAGCGCGAGCACCTCGCCGTTGCGCATCATGCTTTCCAACCCAAACGAGAACCCCCAGCCGGCCCGGGCGCGCAAATCATTTGCCGGGGTGATGCCGTCCCAACCGAGATCCTTTAGTGATCGCGGCGCGCTCCGCATCAGACAACGGCGGGTGCGATGGGGCGGTTGCTTCGGCCGCTTGATCGGGCGTATGGGATTGAACGGCTGCAGCAGCCATTCACTCATCGCGTGCGAGATGACGGTCGAAAGCAGATTGATTCACCGGTTTACCGTTGAGGGCGACACCTTTTTCAGCCGGGCATCGCGCCATTCGGTAAAGCACGCGCCGTCGAGTTTCGCCGCTTCGATCACCGCGAACGCCGGCGCGCTGGCCGGCTTTGCGGGCCTGCGCCCGTCAGCCATGGAAATCGAAGTCATACAACTGCACCATCGATTGGAGGTATTTCACACAAAAAGTCCGATATAAACCGGCAACGGAGAAATAACCACTGCATCGAAGGCGCATTTTTCGCCGTTTACTCTGCTTGTTCTAGGCACCAAAATTTTCATGAGCATCACACAGTTCATGCCGAACGCCACCATCCACTTTTACCGGGACGACCTGCCGGAAGGCCTTGTGCTAGGGCCGGTCGTCGCCGTCGATACCGAGACGATGGGGCTCAACCCACATCGCGACCGGCTGTGCCTGGTGCAATTGTCGGGCGGCGATGGGCACGCGCACATCGTCCAGTTAATCCCGGTGGAACGCGGCGGCCACGGCTTCGACTGCCCCAATTTAAAGCAGCTTCTCAGCGATCCGGCAGTTGTAAAACTGATGCATTTCGGCCGTTTCGACGTAGCGGTGCTGCAGCACTACCTCCGCATCGCCGTCGGTCCGGTTAGATGCACCAAGATCGCCGCCAAGCTGATCCGCACCTTTACCGACCGCCACGGTCTCAAAGACCTCTGCAAGGAACTGCTCGGGGTGGAGCTATCCAAGCAGCAGCAATCCTCCGATTGGGGCGCCATGGAGCTGACATCGGAGCAACTCGCATACGCCGCGTCCGACGTGCTGTATCTGCACGCGCTATGGGCAAAACTGGAAGCGATCCTGATCCGCGAGGACCGGCTGGCTTTGGCCGAGGCCTGTTTCGCATTTCTGCCAACCCGCGCGAAGCTCGACTTACTGGGGTATGAGCAACCGGACGTGTTCGCCCATTAATCAAAAGCCAAACGCGAGCCCCGCACGCTGCCGCCCCAACGTTCATCAAGCCCGCCGCCGCGTCTTTTTCGGTGCCTCCACGAGCGGCAGCAAGGGTGCCAGAAAGCGGCCCGTATAGCTGTCCGGATTCGCGACGATATCCTCCGGCGTACCCTCGGCCACGATCCGGCCGCCGCCGTCGCCCCCTTCCGGACCAAGATCGAGAATCCAATCCGCGGTCTTGATGACTTCCAGGTTGTGCTCGATCACGATGACTGTGTTGCCCTGATCGACCAGCGTGTGCAGCACCTCCAGCAATTTGCGCACATCCTCGAAATGCAGGCCGGTAGTGGGCTCGTCGAGAATGTACAACGTCCGCCCGGTGGCCCGCCGAGCAAGTTCCTTTGACAGTTTGATCCGTTGCGCCTCGCCGCCCGACAACGTCGTGGCCTGCTGGCCCAGCGCGATATAGCCCAGCCCGACCTGCTGGAGGATCTTCAGCCGGTCATGGATGCGCGGTTGTGCGCTGAAATACGGCACCGCCTCTTCCACCGTCATCGCCAGCACCTCGGCGATAGATTTGTCGCGGAATTTTATCTCCAATGTTTCGCGATTGTAGCGTTTCCCCTTGCATGTATCGCAGGTGACATAAACGTCCGGCAGGAAGTGCATCTCGATCTTCAGCAACCCGTCGCCCTGGCAGGCCTCGCACCGCCCGCCCTTGACGTTGAAACTGAAACGACCAGGCTTGTAGCCCCGAGCACGCGCTTCCGGCAGTTCGGCGAACCAGTCGCGGATCGGGGCGAACAGATCGGTATAGGTCGCCGGATTGGACCGAGGCGTGCGGCCGATCGGCGACTGGTCGATGTCGATGATCTTGTCGAGCTGGTCCAGTCCCTCGATCCGGTCATGCGCCG
This sequence comes from uncultured Alphaproteobacteria bacterium, assembly GCA_963778125.1. GTDB lineage: Bacteria > Pseudomonadota > Alphaproteobacteria > Acetobacterales > Acetobacteraceae > Rhodopila. The sequence continues at coordinate 218,859 of CAVZTH010000051.1, forward strand.
TCGGCACCGTGCCGGACCCCATCAACCGGCGCGCCGCGGCCTTGTACAGCGTGTCGATCACCAGCGTGGATTTGCCGCCGCCCGAGACCCCGGTGACGCAGGTGAACGTGCCCAGCGGAAACTGGCCGAAATGTTCTTCAGATTGTTGCCGCGCGCGCCGACGACTTGCAGCACGCGGTCCTTCTGCATCGGCCGCCGCATCGCCGGCACCGGAATCATGCGGCGTCCCGACAAATAATCGCCGGTCAGCGATTTCGGGTTGGCCGCGACATCGGCCGGCGTGCCCTCGGCGACGACGTGCCCGCCATTGATCCCCGCCGCCGGTCCCATGTCGATCAGATGGTCGGCGGCGCGGATGGCATCCTCGTCATGTTCCACCACAAGAACGGTATTGCCCAGGTCGCGCAACCGCCGCAACGTGCCCAGCAGCCGTTCGTTGTCGCGCTGATGCAGGCCGATCGAGGCTCGTCCAGCACATACAGCACGCCGGTCAGCCCGGATCCAATCTGGCTGGCCAGCCGGATGCGCTGCGATTCGCCGCCGGACAGCGTGGCGGAGCCTCGCGCCAGCGTCAGATAATCCAGCCCGACATCAACCAGGAACCGCAGCCGATCGACGATCTCCCGCAGGATGCGCCCGGCGATTTCCTGCCGCTGCGGCGTCAGATGCGGCAGCACCTCGGCAAACCAGCCAAGCGCACCGCGGATCGACAGCTCCGACGCCTCCGCGATGTTCTTCCCCGCCACCCGCACCGACAGCGCTTCCGGTTTCAGGCGAGCGCCATTGCAGACGACGCAGGGCTTTTCCGCCTGATAGCGCGACATTTCCTCCCGCACCCAGACGCTGTCGGTTTCCTGCCAGCGCCGTTGCAGATTTTTCAGCACGCCCTCAAACGGCTTCGTCACCGTGTAAGCGCGGACACCATCCTTGTAAGTAAAGGCAATCGGTTCGTCCGTGCCGTTCATGATCACATGCCGAACACGTCCGGGCAGGTCGCGCCACGGCGTTTTCGTCGTCTGATTGAAATGCCTGGCCAGCGATTGAAGGGTCTGGTCGTAGTAGGGCGACTGAGAGCCGGTCCACGGCGCGATCGCCCCATCGGCCAGCCCGCCGGTCATCCGGCACCACCAGGTCAGGATCAAAAAACTTTCCACCCCAACCCGTCGCAAGCCGGGCACGCCCCATGCGGGGAGTTGAAGCTGAACAGCCGAGGCTCGATCTCCTCGATCGTGAACCCGCTGACCGGACAGGCGAAACGCGACGAAAACACGGTCCGCTCGCTGCCATCCGGGTTCTCGGCATACACGATGCCGTCGGACAGGCTCAACGCGGTCTCGAAGCTATCGGCCAGACGGATGGCAATACCCTCCCGCACGACCAAACGGTCCACCACGGCCTCGATCTCGTGCTTGGTTTTGCGATTGAGTGCCGGAACCTCGCCGATCTCATACAGCGTCCCGTCGACCTTCACCCGCGTGAACCCACGCCGCTGCAATTCGGCCAGTTCCTTGCGGTATTCGCCCTTGCGGTCGCGCACGACGGGGGCGAGCAACAGCAGCCGCGTGCCCTCCGGCATCGCCATCACCCGGTCCACCATCTGCGACACGGTCTGCGCCTCGATCGGCAATCCCGTGGCCGGCGAGTACGGCACCCCCACCCGTGCCCACAGCAGGCGCATATAGTCGTGGATCTCCGTCACCGTGCCGACGGTCGAGCGCGGATTCTTCGAGGTCGTCTTCTGCTCGATGGAGATCGCCGGCGACAGTCCCTCGATGCTGTCCACGTCAGGCTTGCCCATCAGTTCAAGGAACTGGCGCGCATAGGCGGACAGCGATTCGACGTAGCGGCGCTGGCCCTCGGCATAAATCGTGTCGAACGCCAAGGAGGATTTGCCGGAGCCGGACAGGCCGGTGATCACCGTCAGCGAGTCGCGCGGGATCACGACATCGACGTTCTTTAGATTATGTTCCCGCGCGCCGCGCACATGGATGTTGCCCGCTTTAGGTTGGGCCATGAATTCCTGCTATCCCCTTTGACTGTTCTGCGGATGTTCCCGGTGTGCCACAGTCCAGGGGAGGTTGGAAGAACTTTCACCCCTGCCAACCTCATGTGGTCCATATCGGGCGTCCGCCTAGAGGGAGATAGCTCCAACCCCACTTCCGCCAAAGGTCATTTCCACGCAGCTCCCAAAGCCTGCCATCTATCGCCGTCAGACCCTTGTGTTCTTGTTCTGTGCGCCGACCCGGTGTAGCATGTGTAAATGTTCGACCCGCCTCCCGAACCAGTCCCCAACGCCGAACTCGAATGCGTGCTCCCCGCTGCGTTGCGGTCCTCTGGCGGTCAAATCACCCGCCCGACGGAGTGCTTTATGGCGACCGCGGCGGCCCGGCACCTCGTAGACCGATTGGCGCTGGCTGGGCTGCGGGTCGTGCGATTTCCTAATAGCCGACTGACATAGGAAGCGTGGAGTGTACATCGTGGACACCTCGACCTGTTCGAATTCGGGAGTGCTCTGGCGGCACTCTATCGACAGCGTTCGTGGCGGCGGGACGCCGGCGATGGCTTCCCCGCCGTCGGTGCCCTTCAGGGGTAAGCCGGCGGAGCGGCCGGCACCGGCGTTCCGACGTTCTCGGCCGCCGCGCAACCTCCAGCGAGTTGGGTGCACCAACCGCGGCGCTCGCCGCCGTTGGCTCGCCCCAGTCTGTAAGGAATATCTTAACCAATGGCCCCTAGACGGGGTTTACGCTAGGGTTTCACTCTCGGGAAAAGGATTGGGACGATGGCAGGTTCGGTGAACAAGGTGATCCTGGTGGGCAACCTGGGCAAAGACCCGGAAGTTCGCTCCACCCAAGATGGCAGCAAGATCGTCAATCTGACCTTGGCGACCAGCGAGACGTGGAACGATCGAGCCTCCGGTGAGCGCAAGGAAATCACCGAATGGCATCGTATCGTGATCTTCAACGACCGGGTCGCCGATGTCGCGGAGCGCTTCCTGAAAAAGGGTGCCAAGATCTACGTCGAAGGGTCGCTGCAGACCCGCAAATGGACCGACCA
>CAVZTH010000052.1:0-12701 GCA_963778125.1 uncultured Alphaproteobacteria bacterium
GCGCGAACTCGTCGACCTCAGGCCGTTAGCGGGACCGTAGGCCGGCGGCCACCACCGGGCTGGTAACGGCTCAGATACGTCGGCACCACCAGCTCCACCGGCGTCGGCGTGATCCCCAGATCGGCCAGCCCCAGCGCACCCGGGGACACGATGTTGTCCTTCGACAGCATCAGAAGCTGATCCGGCGTCAGCGGTTTGCCCGGCACGTGCTGCAGGATAGCAGCCTGCAACCGCGCGATCCCCATCGGGATGTCCACCAGTCGTTTCTTGCGCCGCGTCTGCTGCAAAATGAACGCCAGGATCTCGCGGAATGTCCAAACGCGCGGACCGCCAAGCTCGAACACCTTGCCCATCAAGGTGTTGGACGCCACAACCGCCATCACCGCGTTTGCGACGTCGCCGACAAAAACCGGCTGCATTTTCGTGTCACCGGAGATCACCGGCATGAACGGCGAGATCCGCGCGATCTCGGCAAAGCGGTTGAAGAACTTGTCTTCCACCCCGAAAACCAGCGACGGACGCAAGATGGTGGCGCTCGGGAACGCCGCCAGCACCGCCTGTTCCGCTTTCCCCTTGGTCGAGCCATACTGACTCGGGCTGTTCGGATCGGCGCCGATGGCGGACATCTGGATCAGCCGGTGGACGCCGTTGGCCGCGCTGAGCCGTCTCAATCCGTTCTTTACTCTGGGTATGCACCGCTTGAAACGAGGCCGTTCGGCTTTCCGTCAGCGCGCCAACCAGGTCGACGACGACCTCGGCCCCGACCACGGCACGATGCACCGTGCCCTCGCTCATCACCGAGGCATAAAGCGGCACGATTTGCCCAACCGCACCCATTGGCTTGAGGAACAGCGCCGCCTCCGGGTCGCGCACCGCAACCCGCACGATGTAACCTTGCTGGGCCAGTCGCTTGACCACATAGCGGCCGATGAAGCCGGAACCGCCGAACACCGTCGCCACGCGCCGTATCGCCATGGTCGTGAGTTCCCTCTCCGCGCCGGTCTGATACGCCGCGAAAGCGCACCTCTCAAGGTGCGGTATATTTATCGCCGGAAACGGTTGACGCCACCGCGGGGTGGCGGCTACATCGCCCGTCCACCCTTTTGTCCGCGTTTGTCGTGGACGAACGGCTGCCCAGATGGCGGAATTGGTAGACGCGCAGGTTTCAGGTACCTGTGGCCGCAAGGTCGTGGAAGTTCGAGTTTTCTTCCGGGCACCAAAACTGGCGGAAATCCGCCAGTCTTTACCCCTTTGGTGCAGTATGGTGCAGTTGGCCGCGCACCCACGAAGGGATGTACTCCTGCTGTGAGCAGTCTAAGGGAGCACCAGGAGTGGGCGGCCAGACGGTGCAGATGGTGGGAGCACAAGCCCCGTCGATCGTCGCTTCGCTGCGCCGCGACGTGAGGACGCATCGTGGGGGTCGGACCCATTAAGCTCGGGTCGTAAGATTTGAACTCGGGTTTCGTCCAACCGATTTCGCGTGAGGGAACAAATTTCACGCCTGCTTGGTCTAGCAGAGAGCAGGGGGGAAGTTGGTCCCGCCTTTTCCCATTTGTTGTCCGGTTTCGCTGGCGCCATCCGCGGGGCGAGAGCAATCACCCTATAGGGATTACCCGCCCCACTTTGAATGGCCAGAATTGCGCACGTGTTGCAGATCGGCTTCCCGACCACATAAAGGTCGCAATCCCGTGCATCACGCCCCGCGAACAGAAGGGCATTTTGCTCGGCGTGGAGAATTTGCTCTCGCTTTTTAGCTCTTATTCCTCAACACGATAACAAAGCACAATCCGTGATATTCGTTGGAAACCCGTGGGTGAAGCCCACGGCGATGATCCGGCCGAGCGTGCTGTTGACGATGATGGCTCCGACCTGTGCCTTCGGGTCCTTCGACCACCGGCTGTGATGACGCTGGCGAGCCAAAAGTCGAAGATATCGCCAGTCCCAACGCTGCTGTTTTTCGATGGCGGCGGGGCCAAGGTCAATTTTCTCACTCTGCATTATCGGCCACCTGGGGCTAAAATTTATCTCATATCAGTCCGATATGGCATTGAGAATGGTATAGCAAGGAGTAATATAAAAGGTTCGATTAATATCATCTCTTGAAACGTCGCAAGCGCCAACCGACCGTCAGCGCCGCGGCGCCCGGTTCCTCACCGAGATGGGGGATCAGTCGGTGGCGAGAGAAGCCCATAAACCAGAAGGGGAACTCGAATCCCACAATCAGCGCCATAAAAAAGAGTGCAGATACAGCGGGGCGATTAGATCATGGACCGTGGTGACTTCGAGGTGCAACCACGCCCAAGACCTCGTTCACCCAAGGGATGATCGCATCGAACACCCGCCGCACGATCTCTCTTATCGCCGCGCGTTCCACCTCGCCCAAGATGGGATTTGAACTAAAACCGGGGACGGTCGGGTTTGCGGTCGATGTGGCTAACGCGACGCCCTCACCGGCGAGCACCGCCCCCGCTTGCCACTCGATTGGCATGGAGACAATAATGGAAATTTCATGTGGCACGCGTCCTCTTTCCTTATCCAAGGTTGAAGGCGCCAGCATACACCCCTGTAGGGGCGCGGCGGCTGTTCACCGCGGGAGCGTGTGACAAAGATTAGCCGGCTCGAAGGCTGGCTCCATCCATCCAGCGTGTTGAATGTGTTTGTTGTCGTAGCTGCCGCCGGCTGTCGGCTCATGGGCTGTTGTTATCGTCTTGCTGTAGCCAATAGGCTGTGGTGGAGAAGCTGAAATTGAAACCAACCTATCGTTCTATTGTCTCTTGTCGTAGCCGTTGCCGGCTGATCTTGGGCGCCAAACTTGTTTGCCATGTTGTCGTAGCCAATCGGCTTTCCCCAGCATACCCCGACCGTCAACGCGACGTCGTTCACACGGGCGTGAGACCACACGTCGTCGCTAGATGCGGCCAAGCACGTCAGATGCTGCTGAGGATTTCGATTGAGCCTACGATCGGACGTCACCCTAAACGTGTTGAGGATGATAATCTCTGCGGGTGGCAGGTGATTTAGTAGCCAAGTCGCGCGCCGCTTCGTCGGCTGGATCATGTGAGGGTGGCAAGATGGCCGTTTGCTCCGGCGGTAACGCGGCGACAGCTTCTTCGTGAAGGAGCGGCGCAGCCGCCCCCAACGCTGCGACAACTACGAGACCACTGACGAGCCGACCATCCATCGATACGCACCCCGAAGAATTCTGGCGCGGCCTAGCACAACCCGATCGAGTTCGTCGAGACGATCTTACCCACTTCGCCCATATATTTGAACAATGATCGTCGATCGCCCTGGGACCTCGGGGCGACGATTGGGCAGAGTGCCTATTTAATCCTTAATTTCCGCCTCCCTCAGCTTAAGCACGGTCTGGGCCAATATGCCCGTTTGGAGTTGGCACTCACTTCTTGGGATGGTGCCATTTGCCACAATGATCGACGAAAGCGAAAGCTTTCTCGCTGCACTGACCTAACAGTAAGATAGCGGACTTTCCGCAGTCGAACGATGTATATACATTTTGTCGGGACTTGATTTGCAAGCAGGATACAAAAGGCGTCGTTAAGTTTGTCGCGCGGTTTGGTATCCCCCGCTTGTGGTGCTGCTCGCTGTTGTGCGTAAGCGCTAGTTGCCGGCGCCGCCCCCATTACCAAGAATACCGTAGCTAGAATAATTCCTGCCCATGTCAGTATCTCCCGTGCTGGACGGCTAGGTATCAATGGAAGCCGGTGGACGTGACGTGGATCAGAGCGATCTCAATGTGACGCAACCACTCATGGACTATCACCCACTGATGCGCTGTCCAATGAAAGCAGCGAGTTGTGGGGGTCGGGCATCATGCTTACCAACCCAAACGAGAACCCCCAGCCGGCCCGGGCTCGTAAGTCATTTGCCGGGGTGATGCCGTCCCAACCGAGATCCTCTCGTGATACGAGTCGCCTGCACATCAGGCAACGGCCGCTCCCCGCGATGGGGCGGTTGCTTCGGCCGCTTGATCAGGCGTATGGGGTTGAACGGCAGCAACAGCCATTCACTAAGCGCGTGCGAGATGACGGTCGAGAGCAGGTTAATTCCCCGGTTCACCGTTGAGGGCGACACCTTTTCAGCCGGGCGTCACGCCATTCGGTGAAGCACGCACCGTCGAGTTTCGCCGCTCGATCGCCGCGAACGCCGGCGCGCTGGCCGGCTTTGCGGACCTGCGCCCGTCAGCCATGGAAATCGAAGTCATTCACCTACACCAGTCGATTGGAGGTATTTCGCGTAAAGAGTCCGATATAAACAGTCAACGGAGAAATAACCACTGCATCAAAGGCGCAGATTTCGCCGTTTACTCTGCTTCTTCTGGGCACCAAAATTTTCATGAGCATCACACAGTTCATGCCGAACGCCACCATCCACTTTTACCGGGACGACCTGCCGGAGGGCCTTGTGCTGGGGCCGGTCGTCGCTGTCGATACCGAGACGATGGGGCTCAACCCACATCGCGACCGGCTGTGCCTGGTGCAATTGTCGGGCGGCGATGGGCACGCGCACATCGTCCAGTTAATCCCGGCGGAACGCGGCGGCCATGGCTTCGACTGCCCCAATTTAAAGCAGCTTCTCAGCGATCCGGCAGTTGTGAAACTGATGCATTTCGGCCGTTTCGACGTAGCGGTGCTGCAGCACTACCTCCGCATCGCCGTTGGTCCGGTTAGATGCACCAAGATCGCCGCCAAGCTGATCCGCACCTTTACCGACCGCCACGGCCTCAAAGACCTCTGCAAGGAACTGCTCGGGGTGGAGCTATCCAAGCAGCAGCAATCCTCCGATTGGGGCGCCATGGAGCTGACGTCGGAGCAACTCGCATACGCCGCGTCCGACGTGCTGTATCTGCACGCGCTATGGGCCAAACTGGAAGCGATCCTGATCCGCGAGGACCGGCTGGCTTTGGCCGAGGCCTGTTTCGCGTTTCTGCCAACCCGCGCGAAGCTCGACTTACTGGGGTATGAGCAACCGGACGTGTTCGCCCATTAATCAAAAGCCAAACGCGAGCCCCGCACGCTGCCGCCCCAACGTTCATCAAGCCCGCCGCCGCGTCTTTTTCGGTGCCTCCACGAGCGGCAGCAAGGGTGCCAGGAAGCGGCCCGTATAGCTGTCCGGATTCGCGACGATATCCTCCGGCGTGCCCTCAGCCACGATCCGGCCGCCGCCGTCGCCCCCTTCCGGACCAAGATCGAGAATCCAATCCGCGGTCTTGATGACTTCCAGGTTGTGCTCGATCACGATGACTGTGTTGCCCTGATCGACCAGCGTGTGCAGCACTTCCAGCAATTTGCGCACATCCTCAAAATGCAAGCCGGTGGTGGGCTCGTCGAGAATGTACAACGTCCGCCCGGTGGCCCGCCGAGCAAGTTCCTTTGACAGTTTGATCCGTTGCGCCTCGCCGCCCGACAACGTCGTGGCTTGCTGGCCCAGCGCGATATAGCCCAGCCCGACCTGCTGGAGGATCTTCAGCCGGTCATGAATGCGGGGTTGTGCGCTGAAATAGGGGACCGCTTCTTCCACCGTCAGCGCCAGCACCTCGGCGATAGATTTGTCGCGGAATTTTATCTCCAATGTTTCGCGATTGTAGCGTTTCCCCTTGCATGTATCGCAGGTGACATAAACGTCCGGCAGGAAGTGCATCTCGATCTTCAGCAACCCGTCGCCCTGACAGGCCTCGCACCGCCCGCCCTTGACATTGAAACTGAAACGACCGGGCTTGTAGCCCCGAGCGCGCGCTTCCGGCAGTTCGGCGAACCAGTCGCGGATCGGGGCGAACAGATCGGTATAGGTCGCCGGATTGGACCGAGGTGTGCGGCCGATCGGCGACTGGTCGATGTCGATGATCTTGTCGAGTTGGTCCAGTCCCTCGATCCGGTCATGCGCCGTCGGCACCGTGCCGGACCCCATCAACCGGCGCGCCGCGGCCTTGTACAGCGTGTCGATCACCAGTGTGGATTTGCCGCCACCCGAGACCCCGGTGACGCAGGTGAACGTGCCCAGCGGAAAACTGGCCGAAATGTTCTTCAGATTGTTGCCGCGTGCGCCGACGACTTTTAGGACCCGGTCCTTCTGCATCGGCCGGCGCATCGCTGGCACCGGAATCATGCGGCGGCCCGACAAATAATCGCCGGTCAGCGATTTCGGGTTGGCGGCGACCTCGGCCGGCGTGCCCTCGGCGACGACGTGCCCACCATTGATCCCAGCCGCCGGCCCCATGTCGATCAGATGGTCGGCGGCGCGAATGGCATCCTCGTCATGTTCCACCACAAGAACGGTATTGCCCAGGTCGCGCAGTCGCCGCAGCGTGCCCAGCAGCCGTTCGTTGTCGCGCTGATGCAGGCCGATCGACGGTTCGTCCAGCACATACAGCACGCCGGTCAGCCCAGAGCCGATCTGGCTGGCCAACCGGATACGCTGCAATTCGCCGCCGGACAGCGTGGCGGAGCCTCGGGCCAAGGTCAGATAATCCAGCCCGACATCAACCAGGAAGCGCAGTCGATCGACGATCTCACGCAGGATGCGCCCGGCGATTTCCTGGCGCTGCGGGGTCATTTGCGGCAGCACCTCGGCAAACCAGCCAAGCGCACCGCGGATCGAAAACTCCGAGGCCTCGGCGATGTTTTTCCCCGCCACCCGCACCGACAGCGCTTCCGGTTTGAGGCGCGCTCCGTTGCACACGACGCAGGGCTTTTCCGCCTGATAGCGCGAAAGTTCCTCCCGCACCCAGACGCTGTCGGTTTCCTGCCAGCGGCGCTGCAGGTTTTTCAGCACGCCCTCAAACGGCTTCGTCACCGTGTAAGCTCGGACACCATCTTTGTATGTAAACGCAATCGGTTCGTCCGAACCGTTCAGGATCACTTGCCGCACATCATCCGGCAATTCGTTCCAGGGAGTTTTCGTCGTCTGTTTGAAATGCCGAGCCAGGCTCTGCAACGTTTGGTCGTAGTAGGGTGAATGGGAGCCGGTCCAGGGCGCGATAGCACCTTCGGCCAATCCCGCGCGGTCGTCCGGCACCACCAGCTCAGGATCAAAAAAGCTTTCCACACCCAGCCCGTCGCAAACCGGGCAAGCACCGTGCGGGGAGTTGAAGCTGAACAGCCGAGGTTCGATCTCCTCCAGGGAGAAACCGCTGACCGGGCAGGCGAAACGCGACGAGAAGACGGTCCGCTCACCGCCATCAACATTCTCGGCATACACGATACCGTCGGACAGGCTCAGCGCTGTCTCGAAGCTGTCCGCCAGACGCGATGAAATTCCCTCCCGCACAACCAAACGGTCCACCACAGCCTCGATCTCATGCTTGGTTTTCCGATTGAGTGCCGGAACCTCGGCGATCTCATACAGAGTGCCGTCCACCTTCACCCGGGCGAACCCGCGGCGCTGCAATTCCGCTAGCTCCTTGCGGTATTCACCCTTGCGGTCCCGCACAACGGGCGCGAGCAACAGCAAACGCGTGCCGTCCGGCATCGCCATCACCCGGTCCACCATTTGCGACACGGTCTGTGCTTCGATCGGCAACCCGGTGGCCGGAGAGTAGGGCACCCCGACGCGCGCCCACAGCAGGCGCATATAGTCATGGATCTCCGTCACCGTGCCGACGGTCGAGCGCGGATTCTTCGAGGTCGTCTTCTGCTCGATCGAGATCGCCGGCGACAGGCCATCGATGCTGTCCACATCAGGCTTGCCCATCAGTTCAAGGAACTGGCGCGCATAGGCAGACAGCGATTCGACGTAGCGACGCTGGCCCTCGGCATAAATCGTGTCGAACGCCAAGGAGGATTTGCCGGAGCCGGACAAGCCGGTGATCACCGTCAGCTTATCGCGCGGGATCACGACGTCGACGTTCTTTAGATTATGTTCCCGCGCGCCGCGCACGTGGATGTTGCCCGCTTTCGGTTGGGCCATGGATTTCCTGCTGTCCCCTTCTGGCTGTTCTGCGGATGTTCCCGGTGTGCCACAGTCCAGGGGAGGTTGGAAGAACTTTCACCCCTGCCAACCTCATGTGGTCCATATCGAGCGTCAGGCTAGAGGCGAGATCGCTCCAACCCCACTGCCGCCAAAGGTCATCTCGGCGCAGCGCCCAAAGACCTGCCATCTATCGCCGTCAGACCCTTGTGTTCTTGTTTTGTGCGCCAACCCGGTGTAGCATGTGCAAATGTTCGACCCGCCTCCCGAACCCGTGCCCGACGCCGAACTCGAATCCGTGCTGTCCGCTGCGCTGCGGTCCTCTGGCGGTCAAATCACCCGCCCGACGGAGTGCTTTATGGCGACCGCGGCGGCCCGGCACCTCATAGACCGAATGGCGCTGGCTGGGCTGCAAGTCGTGCGATTTCCTAATCGCCGACTGACATAGGAAGCGTGGAAGTGTACCATCATGGCCGCCTCGACCTGTTCGAATTCGGGAGTGCTCTGGCGGCACTATATCGACAGCGTTCATGGTGGCGGAACGCCGGCGATGGCTTCCCCGCCGTCGGTGCCCTTCAGGAGTCAGCCGGCGGAGCGGCCGGCACCGGCGTTCCGACGTTCTCGGCCGCCGCGCCACCGCCAGCGAGTTGGGTGCACCAACCGCGGCGCTCGCCCCCGTTGGCTCACCCCAATCTGTAAGGAATATCTTAACCAATGGCCCCTAGACGGGGTTTACGCTAGGGTTTCGACTCTCGAGAAAAGGATTGGGACGATGGCAGGTTCGGTGAACAAGGTGATCCTGGTGGGCAACCTGGGCAAAGACCCGGAAGTTCGCTCCACCCAAGATGGCAGCAAGATCGTCAATCTGACCTTGGCGACCAGCGAGACGTGGAACGATCGCGCCTCCGGTGAGCGCAAGGAACGCACCGAATGGCATCGTATCGTGATCTTCAACGACCGGGTCGCCGATGTGGCGGAGCGCTTCCTGAAAAAGGGTGCCAAGATCTACGTCGAAGGGTCGCTGCAGACCCGCAAATGGACCGACCAGCAAGGCCAGGAGCGCTACACTACGGAAGTCGTGATCGGCCGGTTCAACGGGCAACTCACCATGCTGGACGGCCGCTCCGGCGGTGAAGCCGGCGGCTTCGGCGGCGGCCCCGAAAGCGGCTCCGGCGCTGGATACACCCCTCGGGAACGCGCCCCGGCCGCAGCCGCTCGTCCCGCAGCCGCTGGCGGAGCACGCTCGGGAGGCCCATCCTGGGACGCGCCGAAAGGCGGCGATCTGGACGATGAAATTCCGTTCTAGCCGGTAAACGTCGGCCGGTATCCCAAGTCGCCACTCGCGATGACCGTCTTGCCGAACTGTCCCACTAAGTCGTCGCCTTGAGGACAAGATGGGACGCGGCCGACCCCGAGAGCCAGAACCGAGCACAAATGGTGGCGTGCGCCCAATAGCCAACTCGTCGATGGCCGCCACGCCAGACAATGAGAAGCCGACTGGCGGCATGGATACTGAACGGATCATACATCACTATCGGGATGCAGGCGCCTGGCCCGCGGAACAGGCGTTGACCGCAATGCTCGACAATCAGCTCAACGCCTTCGCGGCCGTTCGCCTTGCCCTTCCGTCAATTGCAACCGCTGCGACCGAGGCGGCCGAGCGGCTTCGGGCGGGTGGCCGGTTGATCTATTGCGGTGCCGGCGCCTCCGGCCGGCTGGCGATCCAGGACGGCGTCGAGTTGCATCCGACCTTTGGCTGGCCGGCCAACCGCCTCGTCTACCTCATCGCCGGAGGTAGACCGGCACTCACCAGCTCCGTCGAGGGTGCGGAGGACGACGCGGATGCGGGCGCTCGTGAGGCTGCCGCGATTGATCCTTGCCACAACGACGTCCTTGTCGCGGTGGCGGCCAGCGGCACCACACGCTACACGCGCGCGGTCCAGAAGACCGTCGGCGCCGCCGGGGCGCTGACAATCGCCCTGGCCAACAATTGCGGCGCGCCTTTGCTGGCAGCGGCGGACCATCCTGTGTTGCTGAACAGCGGGCCCGAGTTTCTGGCTGGTTCGACGCGCATGACCGCCGGCACGGCGCAGAAGATCGCGCTCAACCTGTTTTCGACCCGCCTGATGACCGAGCTAGGCCGCGTCTATCAGGGCCACATGGTCGACATGGTGCCTGGCAGTGAGAAGCTCGTAGCCCGCGCCCAGAGCATGGTAGCCGCGATCGCCGGTGTCCCGGCGGCGCGTGCCGCCAGCATATTGGCAGCGGCTGGCGGGAGCGTGAAAGTCGCCGTGCTGATGCTGGACGGCCTGAAAAGGGCCGAGGCCGAGGCAAGACTGACCGCGGTCAACGGTCGCCTCGACCGTGCCAGGACGACAAGCCCGCCGGACTGACGCCGCCCACCGGCGCCCACGGTTACTGACCCGTGCCGGCACACTGGACATCCGCGCAAGCCAGACCGATTGTCCCGTCGCGAATGCGGCTCCATCGCGTCAGGACGCCACGAAGCAAGCGCGCCTTGTGTGCCAGCCAAATATCCACCGCGCCATCGTCACCCAGCGCGGCAACGAAGGAAGGTCCGATGTCCACATCCGCCAAACCGCCTATGCGTGGGGTCTTTCCCGTGGTGCCGACGGTATTCACCGAACGCGGTGAACTCGATCTGGACGGTCAACGCCGCGCCGCGGACTTCATGATCGATGCGGGCTCGGAAGGCCTCTGCATCCTTGCGAACTTCTCTGAACAATTCGTGCTGGCCGACGAAGAGCGCGACCGGATCATGGACCTGATGTTGAGCCACGTCGCAGGCCGTGTGCCGGTGATCGTGACAACGACGCATTTCAGCAGCCGGATCTGCGCCGAGCGCAGCCGGCGGGCGATGGCGGCTGGCGCGGCCATGGTCATGATCATGCCGCCTTATCACGGTGCGACCATCCGGGTGCCGGAGGCCGGCATTTTCGAGTTCTTCCAGGTCGTTTCCGCTGCAATAGACATCCCCATCATGATCCAGGACGCTCCCGTCGCCGGCACCCCGCTCTCTGCCGCTTTTCTCGCCCGCATGGCGCGCGAGATTGAGCACGTCAGTTACTTCAAGATCGAAACACCCCAGGCAGCGGCCAAGCTGCGCGACCTCATCACACTCGGCGGCTCGTCGGTTGTCGGCCCCTGGGACGGCGAAGAGGCCATCACCCTGCTCGCCGACCTGGAAGCGGGCGCCACCGGAGCGATGACCGGAGGCGGCTATCCGGATGGCATCAGGCAGATCACCGACCCCTGGTTTGCTGGAAGGCGGGAGGAAGCGGTCACGGCCTACGGCCGCTGGCTGCCGCTGATCAATCACGAGAACCGGCAGTGCGGTTTGGCCGCCTGCAAGGCGCTGATGAAAGCGGGAGGGGTCATCGCCTCCGACGCGGTGCGTCACCCGATCCCGCCGCTGCATCCCGCCGCAAGGGCCGGGCTGATCGAAATCGCCCGTCGATTGGACCCGATCGTTCTGCGCTGGGGTAAATAACGGGCTGCCCGGCCACGATACCTTCAGCCGGCTGTTCCGCCTGCTTGATCCGAACCAGGATCCGCGCCGCCTTTCACCGCTTCACGCGAGACAGTGCAAGGCGTCATGCGATCAATGTCATGCCAAGCAAAGGTGGATTTACCGGATCGCAGCGTAGCGCGGTGAGCTTTCGCTCTCTGGAAAGCTCAGCCTGGTTCGCACCGCACTCCGTCTTGTGCGTCGGATTGGCCAGGGTGATCGTTTCGAGGTCCAGCCGGCTCATTGCGGTGCTGCACTTCAACTGTCGCGGTGATACCTTGAATTAACCGTACGCCACGCGGCACCTGATCGATGTGGATGCGCACCGGCACACGCTGGGCAAGCCTCACCCAGGTGAAGATCGGGTTAACCGAGGCGAGCCCCGCTTGGTCCGCTAGCGCGTTCGGCACGTTGATGCCGCGGGCAATGCTGTCGACATGGCCGTGAACAACTTCACGGTAACCCATCAGCTTTATACTTGCGGGGTCGCACCGCTGGATTGCCTCGAGGTTGGTTTCCTCGAAGTAACCGTCAACCCAGTAGGAATCGGCATCCACGAGCGACACCCGAGCTTGCCCAACATTGGCGTAATCACCCAGTCGCGCGAGAAGGTTGGTTACGTATCCGTTGACCGGCGAATGGATATTTGTGCGCTCCAAATTGACACGGGCCTGGGCCAGTTTGGCGACAGCCTGCTGATAGTTCGCCTCGGCGACCTGAGCGTTGCTGGCGAAGGTCTGCTTCTCCTCTTCAGAGGTCTCGAGGGTCGTCAACCGGGCGCGTCGACTGGCCTCCAGCGTGGCATTGTCCGCATTGGCCCGCGCCTGTGTCACGGCGGCCTCCGCCAGGTCGACCGCGATCGCGTAGTCGCGCGGGTCGATTACCATGAGCAAATCGCCCTTATGCACCAATTGGTTGTCTATGATCGGAAGCTGGACGATTCGTCCGGCCACTTCGGGTGCTATCGTGACGACGTAAGCACGGACAGTGCCATCGCGGGTCCATGGGGATGCCATGTATGCATTCCACATCGCCCAGCCGAGCAGGACCGCGACCGCGACAGTGCCAAGCGTGATCAGTAGACGAGCCACCCAGTGTCGCGGCTGGATCGTTCCGGCATTGCTCGCCACGCGGCGAGCGTCATCGCTGCCGTCGCCCCCCTCGTGAGCCGCCTGATCCGATTTGAGTTCGACGTCAGCCATCCGCGGACCTCAAAGCGCGACCACGAGGACAATGGACCACAGAACGA
>CAVZTH010000053.1:0-103214 GCA_963778125.1 uncultured Alphaproteobacteria bacterium
TGTGGCCTGGTGTTCCGTTACGTATTGCTATACGCTGGACGAACACCTGGACATGCTGATGGTCTGCCATCACCTGGACAGCTCGATCCCCGAGGACGTTGCATTCGCGGAAAGCCGCATCCGCAAGGAAACCATCGCCGCCGAGGACATCCTGCACGACCTGGGTGCGCTGTCGATGATGTCGTCCGACAGCCAGGCGATGGGCCGGGTCGGCGAGGTCATCATCCGCACGTGGCAGACCGCGCACAAGATGAAGACCCAGCGGGGCGCGCTGCCGGGTGATACCGAACGAAACGACAATGTTCGGGTCAAGCGCTATATTTCGAAGTACACCATCAACCCGGCGATCGCTCAGGGTTTTTCGAACGAAATAGGATCGGTCGCGGTGGGCAAGCTGGCGGACCTTGTGCTGTGGTCACCGGCATTCTTCGGGGTGAAACCCGATCTGGTCATCAAAGGTGGCTCGATCGCCTGCGCCCCGATGGGCGATCCGAATGCTTCAATCCCAACCCCGCAACCCGTGCACTACCGCCCGATGTTCGGCGCGATGGGTCGGGCGATGGCCGCAACCTGCATCACCTTCGTTTCGGCGGCGGCGATCGAGGCCGGGATCGGCAAGGCTCTCGGGCTGGAGCGCCGATTGGTCGCGGTGTCGAATACACGTGCCGGGATCGGAAAGAAGGCGATGATCCACAACGACGCGACCCCAGACATCGAGGTCGACGCCGAAACGTATGAGGTCCGGGCGGACGGTGTTCTGCTGACCTGTGAGCCGGCGACGATCTTGCCGATGGCACAGCGGTATTTTCTGTTTTGATGCCGCTCGCCATGATCGGAATCAGCACGATCGTGCCGGCAGGAACCTGGGATCCGAAGCTGGAGATCGACTACGTGCTGATCGACTACGACAGCCGCTTCCGCCGCCGTATCGTCCTGACAACGGTATCCGGTGCCGAGGTGCTGATCGATCTGGCCGAGGCGGTCCGTCTGCGGGATGGCGACGGCCTCGCTACCGTCTCTGGCGGGGTGATCCGCGTTCGCGCGCAACCCGAACCGTTGCTTGGAAATTCACGCCCACGACGAAGGAGAACTCGTCCGCATTGCCTGGCACCTCGGCAACCGCCATCTGCCGGTGCAACTGCTCGGCGACCGCATCCGCATCCGATCCGACCACGTCATCAAGGCGATGGTCGAGGGACTTGGCGGTCATGTCGATGCGATCGAAGCCGCCGTTCGATCCGGAGGCCGGCGCTTACGCGGGTGGCGGCCACCGTCACTCCCACGGCGGCGATGCCTGAGGGCGCGGGCCTGCGACTCGTTACTTGCGGTGACGAAATCGAGCCGCCGCGTGCTTTGCTTCGCCTGATGACATGGCTGTCCCTAGCTTTTCCGACCGGCGCATTTGCCTACTCCCACGGTTTGGAGTGGGCGGTTAAATCCGGTGACATATGCAACGAAACCAGTCTTGCCGCGTGGCTGACCGACATCATCACCGTTGGTACCGGCCGTAGCGACACGATTCTGCTGCGCCATGCTCACCGCGCCGCCGCCAACCCCGCCGAGCTAAGCAAAATCGCGGATCTCGCCTACGCGTCGGCCGCCAGCCGCGAACGGCAAAGCGAATCGCTTGATCAGGGGAAGGCGTTCATGCTTGCCGCCGCCGCATGGGGAATTCCGGATGCGCCCGAGCGCATTCCGTATCCCGTCGCGATAGGGGCCGTTGCCGGGGCGCATCGGATTTCTGAAAACGCCACCGCGGCCGCGTTTCTGCAAGCTTTTACCACCAACCTTATCTCGGCGGCCGTTCGCCTGGTGCCGCTGGGCCAGACCGCCGGCCTGCGGGTGCTTGCGGCTCTCGAGTCCACCATTCTTCGCACTGCCGAAGAAACGAAAAAGGCTACCCTCGACGACCTCGGCGGTTGCGCGTTCCGATCCGATCTTGCCGCCATGCGGCACGAAACCCAATACACAAGGCTGTTCCGCTCATGAGCCCATCGCCCCATGGTCCCCTCCGCGTGGGGGTTGGCGGTCCCGTCGGTACCGGCAAGACCGCGCTGATGGACGCCTTGTGCAGACACTTTCGCGATCACTACGAGATCGCGGCCATCACCAACGACATCTATACGCAGGAAGACGCCGAATTCCTGACCCGAGCCGGATCGCTGCCGGTCGAGCGTATTCTTGGTATTGAAACCGGCGGCTGCCCGCACACCGCGATCCGCGAGGACGCTTCGATCAACCTCGCCGGGGTCGCCGATCTACGAAGGCGGTTCCCCGATCTCGATCTGATCCTGATCGAATCCGGCGGTGACAACCTCGCCGCGACCTTCAGTCCGGAGCTGGCGGATCTGACGATCTACGTCATCGACGTTTCCGCCGGCGACAAAATCCCCCGCAAGGGGGGGCCGGGCATCACCCGCAGCGACCTTTTGGTCATCAACAAGATCGACCTTGCCCCGTATGTCGGAGCCAGCCTGGAAATCATGGACCGCGACGCGAAGAAGATGCGCGGCGAAAGACCGTTCGTGTTCGCCAACGTCCGTGCCGGGAAGGGTGTCGCCGACATTGCTGCGTTCATCGAGAAACAAGGTGGCCTGACCCGATGATGCTCTAGCCAAACACGGCCCGTTGTCCGACACTATCCCGGACCTGATGGGAGGGACAAAAACATGGCTGACGACCGACGCGCGCAAGGCAGGGCAATGCGCCGCAAATTGATGGGCGACGCTTACGCCGACAAGCTCGACAAGGGCGTTTACCAGCATCCGATTATGGAGAAATTTGCCGCCTACACGCAGGAGGCGATATTCGGCACGCTGTGGAGCCGCCCCGGCCTGGACCTGAAAACCCGAGCCCTGATCTGCGTCATTTCCGACGCCGCCCAAGGCCGCGATCCGGAACTGAAACTGCATCTCCGCTTCGCCCGCAACCAAGGCTGGACCGAGGACGAACTCTCCGAAGCGCTGCTGCACATGGCGGGCTATGTCGGCGCGCCCCTGATCCGCGAGGCGCTTCTGACGGCGATCGAGACATTCAAGGAGATGGCCGCCGAAGATGCGTGACCTCAAGGGTAAGACCGCGATCGTAACGGGTGCCGCATCGGGCATCGGTCTGGGCATCGCCAAGGCGCTTGCCCATGCCGGCGCCAACATCGTGCTGGCTGACCTGCGCCCCGAGCCGCTGGAGGTCGCGCGAGCAGAGATCGAAACGATCGGTGTTGAAACCCTGGCCGTAACGACCGACGTGTCGGACCCGGCCTCTGTCGCGGCGGCGGGCGATGCCGCGTTGAAAACACTTCGGCGCGCTGCACATCGCCATCAACAACGCCGGCGTTGCGATGCACGGGACGCCGATCGAGAAAGTTACTCTTGAAGAATGGGAGTGGGTGATCGGCGTCAACGTCAAGGGTGTGATCAACGGGATCCGTACCTTCGTGCCGATGATCCGAGCCCACGGCGGACCAGGCCACGTTGTAAACACCGGATCGGTCTCCAGCCTGTTCGTGCGCGACGGGCGCAATCAGGGGGCCTATGCGATGACCAAGTACGCCGTCCTGGCGCTGTCAGAGGCGCTGGAACAGGAACTGGCCGGCACCGGCATCGGTGTCTCGATCCTCTGTCCCGGCGGCGTGGACACTTCGATCTTCGACTCCGCCGCAACCCGCCCCGATCGCTTCGGCGGTAGCTACCGGCGCCCCGAACAGGAGGCTATGAAGTCGGCTTTCGCGGCCGGCGTTCTCGCCCCGGAAACGGTCGGCCGTCGCGTTGTCCAGGCTATCCAGGACGACGAATTCTATATCCTGACCCACACCAATGAGCGGAAAGCGATCACCGCCCGTTTCGATCGCCTCGCCGCCGCGTTTGACCGAGCCGATGCGGTCATGCCGGGGATCTCATAGATCCAGCGCCTCCTGCGCGGCTGCCGGCCGGGCGCGCGGCGCGCCACTCTGAGCACCACCGACCCCTGGCTGAGCGGCTCCCTGGGCCACGGCATCCACCTCGCCGTCCCCGAAGCGCAGCCGTAGCCGGCCACCGGGTTTGACCGAAGCCGCGCTGGTTACCGGCACTCCAGCCGGTGTCGTCACCAGCACATAACCCCGCTGCAGCAACGCGAGCGGCGACGCCGCGTCCAACCTCGGCCCGAGCCCTGCAAGATGCGCGCGCGCCTCGCGCAGAGCCGATCGCAGCGGAGCTTCCGACACCCGTCCCGTCACCCGCTCGGCGCGGCTCCGCAGAGCGCTCAGTGCCCGATGCACCGCGCCACCGAGCCGCTGGGACGCCATCTGCAGTCCTGAACGGCGCGCGGCCACCAGACCCGGAGCGGACAGGCGCAACCGCAATCCCCGGTCCCGCACCGCCTCCCGCCCAGCGGAGGTCAGACTGCGCGGATCCGGCAGCCGCCGCTCGATCGAGGTCAGCACCACCCGCCGCCGGGCAACCAGCGCCGGAAGCGCCATCAGCGCGCGCTCCGCCCGATCATCCAGACGCTGGCGGGCGGAGCCCAGCAACGCCGGAAGGTCGGGGATGCCACGCTCCACACGAGAAAGCCGCAGGCGGCTCTCCTGCGCGAACCGGTTCAGCGCACTGATCAGCCGCGACCCCTTGTGCGCCAGATCCGCCACCAGATCGGCGCGCGCCGGGATCGCCATTTCCGCTGCCGCGGTCGGTGTCGGCGCCCGGCGGTCCGATACGAAATCGATCAACGTCGTATCCGTTTCGTGCCCGACCGCGGAGATCAGCGGGATCCGGCATGCCGCCGCCGCGCGGATGACGATCTCCTCGTTGAAGGCCATCAGGTCTTCCAGGCTCCCGCCGCCCCGCGCCACGATCAGCACGTCGGGACGTGGGATCGATCCACCCGCCGGCATCGCGTCAAAACCGGCAATTGCCGCGGCGATGCGTTCCGCGGCTCCTTCCCCCTGCACCGGCACCGGCCACACCAGGATGGTTCGAGGAAACCGGCGGGCGATGGTGATCTTGATATCCTGGATCACCGCGCCGCGCTCGCTGGTTACCACGCCGATCACCTTGGGCAGCCCGGGCAACGTGCGTTTGCGGCCGGCGTCGAACAGGCCCTCGGCCGCGAGCCGCTGACGGATCATCTCGATTCGCGCCAGCATTGCGCCGGCACCGGCGTATTCCATGCGCTCGATGATCAGCTGGTACGACGACCGCTCGCCGAACGCGGAAATCCGTCCGGTGGCGATCACCTCGGTGCCGTTCTCGGGAACCATCCCTAGCCGCGGGACCGTGCTCTTCCACACGATTCCGCTGATTTTCGCTCCCTCGTCCTTCAGCGACAGGTAGATGTGTCCCGAGGGATACCGCTTCACCTCGGTCAGTTCGCCGCGCACCCGCACCCGCCCGAAGGTGGTTTCCAGGGTGCGTTTAACCGCCCCGGAGATCTCGGAAACGCTATATTCCGGCAAATTCGAAACCGGGGAGGGGCGTGGATCGTCCATTGCTGTAGCCTATGCTACGCCGAGGGCGTGGGAAACGCCGGACAGGAGACAACGATGCAGGTTTTGGCATGGCAGGATCTGGCATGAAGGTACTGGTCGTCGGATCCGGCGGGCGGGAGCACGCCCTGTGCTGGGCCATCGCCAACAGTCCGCTGCTGACGAAGCTATATTGCGCGCCAGGCAACCCCGGCATCGCCACCGTCGCGGAGTGTGTGAACATCGACGTCCTCGAAATCCCCGCCCTGGTCGGCTTCGCCCAGGATAACGCCATCGACCTTGTGGTACCGGGACCGGAAGCACCTCTGGTCGCCGGGCTGACCGATGCGATGGAGGCTGCCGGCATCCCCTGCTGCGGTCCGACCAAAGCCGCCGCTCAGCTTGAGGGCAGCAAAACCTTCGCCAAGGAGATCGCCAACGCCGCCAGCATCGCAACGGCGCTGTGGGAACGCTTTGAAGACGCCGACGCAGCGCGCGCTTTCGTCCGCAAGCGAGGTGCCCCGATCGTGGTTAAAGCCGACGGTCTGGCAGCCGGCAAAGGCGTCACCGTAGCCAGGACGGCAGACGAGGCCGTGGCGGCGATCGACGCCATCATGGACCGGAAAATCTTCGGTGAAGCGGGCGCCGCCGTCGTGATCGAGGAATGTCTCGAAGGCGAGGAAGTCTCCCTGTTCTTCCTGTGCGACAACGAGGACGCGCTATTGCTGGGCTCCGTGAAGGACCACAAGCGTGTCGGGGACGGCGATACCGGTCCGAACACCGGCGGCATGGGCGCCTACGCTCCGGTCCGCAACTTCCCGCCCGCAACTGGAGTTCGCCTGCCGGGAGATGATCATCCGCCCGGCTCTGCGCGAGATGGCCAGGCGGCGCATCCCATTTCGCGGCATTCTGTTCGCCGGCCTGATGCTGACCGCGGAAGGCGCGAAACTGATCGAATTCAACGTTCGGTTCGGCGACCCGGAGTGCCAGGTTCTGCTCGCCCGCCTGAAATCAGACCTGCTGCCCGCCCTGCAAGCCGCCTGTGACGGCGAACTAAGCGCCTTCGACCTGCGCCGGAGCGACGAGGCCGCGGTCGCCGTGGTGATGGCCGCTCGGGGCTATCCGGACGCGCCGGAGCGCGGTTCGATTATCCGAGGCCTCGACGACGCAGCGGCCAGCCCGGGCGTGACGGTGTTCCACGCCGGCACGGAAACCGGACCCGACGGGGCGATCCAGGCCGCGGGGGGACGCGTGCTGACCATCTGCGCCACTGCGCCCGACGTCGGTCAGGCTCGGGACCTGGCTTACGCGGGCGTAGACGCCATCGTCTGGCCCGAGGGCTTCTGCCGCCGGGACATCGCGGCGCACGCCTGATGAGCCCCGATGAGGCACCGCGCGGGGACCGGATCGCCAAGTGGCTGTCCCGAGCAGGCGTGGCCAGCCGGCGGGATGTGGAACGGTTGCTGGCGGAGGGCGTGATCAAACTGAACGGCAGGACCGTTTCCCATCCAGCGACTTTTGTCTCGGCCGGCGACGTTGTGCAGATCAACGGCCGGGTGGTTGACAAGCCTGACCGGACGCG
This sequence comes from uncultured Alphaproteobacteria bacterium, assembly GCA_963778125.1. GTDB lineage: Bacteria > Pseudomonadota > Alphaproteobacteria > Acetobacterales > Acetobacteraceae > Rhodopila. Next base: position 7,020 of record CAVZTH010000053.1, read on the forward strand.
GGTGTGGCGCTACCACAAACCTGAAGGGTTGGTGACGACGCACACGAGATCCGGAGGGGCGGCCGACGGTATTCGAGAAATTAAAACATCAACTGCCGCGAGTTGTCAGCGTGGGCCGGCTCGACCTGACCAGCGAAGGCCTGCTGCTGCTGACCAACGACGGCGGGTTGGCGCGCCAGCTCGAACTGCCGTCGACCGGCTGGCTGCGGCGCTATCGTGTGCGGGTATTCGGCGTTCCGAACGAGGGGGCGCTGAAGTCCCTGGCGCACGGCGTGACGGTCGATGGTGTGCGCTACGGCCCGATCGAGGCAGGAGTCGACGCCAAGAAGGGCGACAACACCTGGCTGTCGATCAGTCTGCGTGAGGGCCGCAACCGGGAAGTCCGCCGGGTCATGGCGCATCTGGGCCTGTCGGTGTCCCGCCTTATTCGTGTCGCGTATGGGCCGTTCCAACTTGGCATGCTCGAACGTGGCGGGATCGAGGAGATTCCCGCCAGGGTGCTGCGCGAGCAACTGCCGGCGGATGCCGGGGCGCCTCCGCCGTTGCCACGCCACCGCTAGGATGCGGATCGTGGCCGGAGCCTGGCGCGGCCGGACGCTGGTCGCGCCGCCGGGACAGGGGACTCGCCCGACCGCTGACCGGGTCCGTCAGGCGCTGTTCGATATGCTGATGCACGCGGAATGGGGTGGACGCGGGCTGATCGAGGGCGCGGCGGTGCTGGATGTGTTTGCCGGCACGGGCGCGCTGGGATTGGAGGCTCTGTCACGCGGCGCGGCGTCGGCGTGCTTTATCGAGTCGGATCCTGTGTCGCTGCGGGCGCTGCGGGCGAACATAGCCGCGTGCAAGGCGGAAGAGCGGACGGAGGTGATGGCGGCCGATGTGCTGACGGGTGCGGTTGGGCGGGCGGGCAGCCCCGCCGGCATCGTTTTTCTGGACCCGCCCTATGGCCTGGACCTTGTCCCCCGGGCGCTGGTTCAGCTTCGGGACGCTGGCCGGATTGGACCGCACGCGTTGATTGTCGTGGAGACAGGTCGCGATGAAGCCTGGGTCCCGGATCAGCCCTTGCTAGCCGAGCGCCATTATGGAGCTGCTCGGGTCGTTGTTTTTTGCGAGGCTTAACTTGTTCCCGACCATCCTGACCGGCAGCAATCAACCGCCGCACGACGGCCAACAGTGCATCGACGCTATGATCAACGGCACGTTCGTCCTGTACAGTCAAGTTCGGCGCCGAACGCCTCGGCCCAATTTGGCGAGCCGATTGGATGCGCCGAGGCTGGCCCGAGCATCGGCGGAAATGTGTATCTGGTGATGTATGCAATCCTGTCATTTTTTCGATGTAGAATGAGCTTTGCGATAATTATGCGCCGGAACAAGCGGATACACAGAGTATTATCAGACTTACACTTGGACGTCCACAATTAGACTTCAGCCCACGCAAGAACTGCCAAATCGCCCATCGCTGCATGGGACGAAATCTCCTATTGGGTGATTCCGTCCCACAGGAGACGGAACCGCCGTCTCGATCGGGAACCTAGACCAAAGGTGTTGACCGGCATCATGTGCTTGACCTCGCTGACCTTGGCCGCTGACACCTTCTGAGGTCGCCGGTCAAACGATCGTATGGGAAGGCTTCGAACCCCGCAAAGGGAAATTGGCTGACACCAATACGCGAGTTTCCCTGTATCTGAGTATCGCCCTTACTCGACGATATCATTGGTCTGTCTGTCTCGGCTTTGAAGGCCCATCATTAGAATACTGACAGATCCGACTGGTATTCTTGAAATATTTTGGCTACGTGACATTCCTACTGGAAAGTTACGTCGCGCAGCCTTGCGCAATTCGGTCAAACAACACTATCGATAAAATCGCGTGGACCCAGAGGCAGTTAGTTTCGTTCGCAAGCATATCCGTGGCGCAACTGATTTCATGTGGCACAATTCGCATTGTTATACATATCGAATCAAGTAGATTTTATTTGAAACAAAATAAATAAACAGCCTGAGTCTTTCTCGATCTGTCCATTCACGGCCCCGTGATACTGGCACCCGCCCGCTGCAGCACCGAGATCGGATATGATGCCGAGCACGCAGCAGTGAAACCACCAAACGCCCGGAGTTCAATTGGCGATAATGATTTATTGACAGCAGGAGAAAAGCGTAATATGAACAAGGCGAGCAGCGACGTCTGCTCCCCGTTTAAAATAAACCAACAACAGACAGGGAGATCGAATACATGTATCCAGCAAATACCGTAGCGAAACTTCTTCGGGTCATTGGTTGCTCGGCTGTTGTGGGCATCATGGGTATGTCGGGGTCGTGGGCTGACACCTGTACAGGTACGACGCGTCGGTGACGCAGACCGCCGATGTGATCGACCTGGGGCATGGTCTCAAGCAGATCAGCACCCGATCAACAAGCGTCCTAGTGAGCAATGATTCGATCTACAATGCACTCACCGGCGAGTGTGCTGGCACTGTCCTCCAGACCGAAGACGGTAAAACTCAAGCGGCGGGCTTTTGCGCCCGCCGCGACAAGGATGGCAATACGCAAAGCATCTCCTGGCGGCAAGCGCCGGGCGCCGACAAAGGCGAGTGGCGGGCGACCGGTGGTACCGGCAAGTTTGCCGGTAAGAACGATACCGGTTGGTTCCAAAATGTGCTCACGGATGGAAAGGCCGGCCTGGTCAAGTGGGGTGGCGAATGCCACTGAGACTGGGCGGCTAATCAGCCTCTCCAAAATACAATAGGCTGCGCTCCGTGGCGCGGCCTATTGCCCTATACGCCGCCGATCGCGGCGATCTATTGAGGCATGGTGGACGTAAGAAAATCAGGTGTGGCGCAGCAGGTTCTTGAGTGCTGTTGCCGTCCAATGATGACCCATCGGCGTGCGGATGCCGCGCTTGGTCAGACCAGCGGCAAGCTGGCGCAAACTCGGACGCCCGTCGGCTCGCAAATCTTCGATGACCGGCGCCAGATCGGCGGCATGGGCGTTCGCCTCGAGCCTTCACCGCGTTGCACGGTCTGATCCCACGCCCCGCCGTGACAGGTTCGATGGGTTCCCCCAGCTTGACGCCACGCGCTTCGCCCGTGCGAGCGCACCTTTGGTTCGGACGGATACCGCCTGCCGTTCGTCCTCCGCTACAAGGGCAAGGACGCTGATCGCGATGACGAAATCGTGCCCCTGTTTCTCTAGCCCCGCAACGCGCATAGCAAGGCCAAGGGAGTTGATCTCATGAGGGCGGATTTGGACTCTGCCAACCCCGCGGCCGACGTCGTCGCGACAGCCCGGCGGCTCTCGCCACAGATCATAGCCACCCGGGAACAGGCAGACCGGCTGCGGCACCTTCCGCCGGCCCTGGCCGATATCTTGGCCGACGCCGGCCTCTACCGGCTGTATCTGCCCCGCGCCATAGGCGGCCTCGAACTGCCGCCCGCCACCGCTTTCGAGGTCATCGAAGCGCTATCAATAGCCGACGGCTCGGTTGGCTGGTGCATAATGAACGCAAACGCCGTAGCGCTCGGCGCAGGCTGGCTGGCGCCGGAGGTCGGACGGCGGATGTTCGGGCAGCCGCCAAACATCCGGGCGGCCGGTTCACTGCGGCCGCAAGGACGCGCGTGGCCAACAGAGGGCGGTTACCAACTCAGCGGAAAATGGAATTTCGCCAGCGGCGTGCTCAACGCCAATTGGTTATTTTGCCCGGCTTTGATCATGGATGGAGACAAGCCTCGAGTAACTCCAGCCGGCACCCCGGCCACAAGGACAATGTGGGTTGCTGCGTCTGCCGCGACAATTATCGACAACTGGTCGGTTATGGGCATGCGAGGCACGGGCAGCCACGATTTCACCATCGACAACCTCTTTGTCCCGCAGGCCCACAGTATTTCGCTTGCCGATCCTTCGATGAACCCAATCCCGCTCTATCGCCCCAGGCTGTTCCTCACATTCGCCCATTTGCTGTTCGCAGCGAACGCGCTTGGCATCGCTCGCGGCGCCATCGACGCCCTGACCGACATGGCGTCCCGCGACGCGACCACCATGTCCACAGCGCTGCTTCGCAACAGACCGCTCGTGCAGGCACGCGTGGCTCAGGCCGAGGCGATCGTAAACGCCGCCCGCTGCTATGTCGTCGATTCACTGGCCCGGTTGTGGAATTCGGTTTGCACGGACGAGCCCGACCCGTCAGCCCAAATCGCCCAGACGAGGCTGGCCATTCCACACGCTATCCATGAATCGGTCCGCGCGGTCGACCTGCTGTTCCATGCGGCAGGCACCAACGCGATCTACACCTCGAATCCGCTCGAACGCCAATTCCGCGACATTCACGTCGCCGTCCAGCACGCGGCCGCGTTTCCAATCCACTTCGAAGTCGGCCGGCAAGGTATTGCTGGGGCTGCGGCCTTCCGAGCCGGGTTGGTAAACAGTCCTGGAATTGGCGCGTGCGCTCTGCCGCGGGTCTGCCTGCGTCCCATCCGGGTCAGTGCTGCAATGCCCGTTGGCCGTCAGCCGCGGCGATCCCGGCAAACAATACTCTCGCCCGATTGTTGATGAGCTCGGTAGGGCCAACCATGGGCATCGGTCGCCCGATCAAATAGCCCTGTATCTGGTCGCATTCCAGGTCACGAAGGATCTTGAGTTGCTCACGCGTTTCAACGCCTTCGGCAACAACTGACAGGCCAAGATTATGAGCAAGCCCAATGATCGTGCGGACGATCATTGTCGCATCCTCTGCTTCACCGAGCCGTTTGACGAACGACCGGTCTATTTTGAGCTTATCAAACTTAAACTCATGCAGGTAGCTGAGGCTTGAATAGCCCGTGCCAAAGTCATCCATCGCGATATGCACCCCTAGCCCGCGCAGCGTCGTGAAAACGTCTGCTGCCCGTTTGGGGTTCTTCATAAGTATACCTTCGGTAATCTCAACTTCTAACCGATTTGCCGGAAGGCCGGTGCGATCGAGGACGCCGGAAATAATCGCTGGCAGATCGGACTTGAGAAATTGTATTGGCGAGATATTTACGGCAACCCGATAGGGCTCGCTCCAGGCTGTTGCCGCCGCACAAGCTGTCTCAAGCACCCATTCGCCAATTTTCAAAATCAGCCCGGTCTCCTCTGCCAAAGGAATGAAGTCGAGCGGCGGTACCATGCCGCGCTCCGGGTGATGCCACCGAAGCAACGCCTCGAAACCCTTGACCTCGCCGGTCAGGCAATCGACCAAGCGGCTGGTGGTGCAAACAAAACTCCTCTCGCTCGATTGCGCCGCGCAGATCAAGCTCAAGTCGCCGGCGGGTTCGCGCATGCTCGTCCATAGTGGCTTCAAAGAAGCGGAACGTACCGCGTTCCTCCTGCTTGGCGCGATATAGCGCAACATCGGCGGTCCGCATCAACTCCTGTTGGTCGTTGCCATCCTCTGGATAAACTGCGATTCCTATGGATACCCCGATTTCAGCCGGCCCGGCCGCAAGCAAAAACGGCTGGGTCAGCGCCTCGATCAGCCGCCGTGCGAGTAGTGCTATATCGTCCTGGCGCTCAAACGCGGCGACCACCACAAACTCATCGCCTCCTATGCGGGCCAGAGTATCGCCAGATCGGGTCTGGCCCCGCAATCGTTTGGTGACCTGCAGCAATAGTTCGTCCCCCGCCGCATGGCCTAAAAGGTCGTTGATCTGCTTGAAGCGATCAAGATCAAGGCAAAACAAAGCCAGATAACATCCAGGCCGTCCGGCGGCATTGATTGCTTGGGTCAGACGATCTCGGAGCAGGGAGCGATTGGGCAAATCGGTCAGGGGGTCATGGTAGGCCAGATGTTGTATCTTCGCTTCATCACGCTTGCGATCTGATATATTTAGAAGGGCAATGACATCCGCTGGCTTACCCTCGTAGTCGATTTTGCCGATCGAAAACCGAGCGGGGACGATGGTCCCGTTGGAAGCCTTTAGGTTTACCTCCCCGGGGCCGAGATCGACCCCCCGATGCTCTAAGTGCTTTAAAAACGTAAGCTGGTCGTCTTCCGATACGAGGTCCGCCGTCTGACGTCCGATGAGTTGACTTTCCGGTTCCCCGAACAGCCGCGTGCCGGCAGCGTTCACCTGAAGGATAATACCGTCGCGGCAGATGATAAGGACTTCCTGCGAAACGTCGCTCAGCATCCGTATTCGCTTTAACTCGATAACCGTTCGTTGAGAGAGGTGTTGTTCCACAATCGTTGCAGCCAAGCTCATGATGAGCACAGCGAGGCTGAACGAGCCGATCGTAATGGCCAGCGGGTATGATCCAAGGACCGCTGTCTCGTGACCGGTCGGCAGGCCGGGTTCAATGCTCAAGCCAGTCATTGCGATGAAATGCAACCCGCAAATGGCGACCGCTAGCAGCCCTGCCACTTCCAGACGGCGTCGATGTGTCGACAGCGTTTCGCACCGGATGAGCGCGCCAATAGAAAACAACAAACTAACGCCGCCAGCGTAAAGCACCTGTTCGGTTCTAAAGTAAATCAAGCCGGAGACTTGCGTTGCCGCGATTCCACAGAAATGCATGGCGATCACTGATAAGCTGAGCAAACCCCCGCCGAGGACAATGCCGATTTGCCGCGACGGCGAGAACCGCCAAACTGTAAGAGCCAATAGCGCGCCGACGACCGCGAACAGGATCGAGACGAAGGTCAGTGAGATGCCGTAGGAGATCGGCAAACTCGACGTAAAGGCGAGCATTGCGACAAAGTGGAGTGACCAAACACCGCAACCAAACACCACCGAGGCGGCGACAAGGTGGACGAGGGATGATCCCCCCTCCTTGGTTTGCGCCGCCGCCATCAAATTGACCGTCGTCTTACAGGCCAGCGCACACAGGCACGCGGCCAGTGCGACGAGTCGCAGATCATGCTCCTGCGTGATGCACTCGATCACTCGCAACATCTAAAAGCCCCAATTCGGTCGCTTCCGCAGATCTTTACCCTCGCGGAATTAACCGATGGTTAACGACGGACTGTTGTATGATCGTCGCCGTGGGGTATCGGCCCCTCCACCAATAGGCAGAGGCGGTCGTGACGGTGGCAGCCCCGTCGCGCTATATCACGCGGCGGCTGCGGTCTTGTCGCCGTATTTGCACCACTCGGCCGCCACGCAACGCCAGCATTCCGGCCGGCGTGCCTTGCATACGTACCGCCCGTGCAGGATCAGCCAGTGATGCGCATCGCGCAACCGTTCGGGCGGGATCCGCTTGAGCAACCCATCCTCCACCTCCCGCGGCGTCTTTCCCGGCGCCAGGCCGGTGCGATTGCCCACCCGGAAGATGTGGGTGTCGACCGCCATGGTGCTCTCACCGAAGGCGACGTTCAGCACCACGTTCGCGGTCTTGCGCCCAACCCCGGGCAGGGCTTCCAGCGCAGCCCGGTTCCCGGGCACCTGGCCGCCATGCTGCTCCTCCAGCGCGCGTGCCAAAGCCACGACGTTGCGTGCCTTGGTCTGCCACAGCCCGATCGAGCGGATGTGCGATGCCACGCCGTCCACGCCGAGATCGATCATCGCCTTCGGGGTCGGCGCTACGCGGAACAAGGTGGCCGTCGCCTTGTTGACCGACAGATCCGTCGCCTGAGCCGACAGCACCACCGCGACCAGCAGGGTGAATGGGTCGGCGAAGCTGAGTTCGGTCTCCGGCGCGGGATTATGGCTGGCGAGAGCCTCGATGAAGCCGCGCACCTGGGCCTTCGTCATCAGCGGGGTTTTCTTTGGTGCGGGCGGCATCAGCTCATCTTTAGCGCCGCATCGGCAGCGGTGAGCAAGCGGGCGAAGCGGCGCGCCCAGGCGTCCTGGCCCTCGGGGGTGGCGATCAGGTCCTGGCGGATTTCGACTTCGACGTGGGCCAGGCCGCGCTTTTCGCCGTGGGTCGGGACGCCGTAGTCGCTGTCCTCGGTCACCGCGTAGGGGGCATTGTCGCCGACCACGAGATCGCCCTCGCGCCGCAGCAGATCCAGCAGGATCCGCGCCAGCCTTGCGTCCTTATTATACAGCATGCCGACCTGCATCGCTCGGTTTTCGCCCTTGAATGAGGGCGTGAAGCTGTGCATCGCGACCAGCACGGTCCTGCGATGCGCCCGAGCATCCAGCAGCGCCCGGATGCGGTCATGATAGGGGGTGAAGATCGCAGCGACGCGGGCTGCCTTGGCCTCTGAAGTCATGCCGTGGTTGCCAGGGATTGGCGTGAACTCGCTGATGTCCGGCATCGCGGTCGGCCAGGACGGGTTGCGGTTGCAATCGATCACCAGGCGAGAATAGGTCTGCAATACCGCGGTCGCATCCAGCAGTGCCGACAGGCGTTCGGTGACCCCGGCGATGCCGATGTCCCACGCGATGTGGCGCTCCATCTCCGCCGCGGATACGCCGAGGTCACCCAGCGCCTTGGGGATAGCGCGGCCGGCGTGGTCGGCGGTCAGGAACAGGTCGGACGCCCCGGCTTCGCGCAGCACGCGGACGGGGGAGGGATCTTCTTCGGTCAGCAGCACGGCGGCAGTCCCTGTTTGCGGCGCTCGGAGAATGCGCTAACGTCCCGTGATGGACAAGGAAGCCAAACGGGCACACCACGACCTGGGCGGTGCCTCCAAATTCATGTGCGAGCCGGTCGACATCGAACCGCACGCCCTCACCGATTTCGACCGCGAGGTCGATGCCCTTCGCCAGATGCTGGCGGTGAAAAAGCTGATGTCGGTGGATGAACTCCGCCGTGGGGTCGAGGCCATCCCCGAGGCCGACTACCACCGCCTGAGCTACTACCGTCGCTGGATCCGCTCGATCACCGACAATCTGCTGCGCAGGGGCGTCATCACCGAGGACGAATTGCGTGCCGCCGTGGAGGGCAGTCTGATGTTCGCGGCGGGTGAGACGGTGCGGGTGAAGGATGCCTGGCCCGAGGCAAGCGGGCCGGTTCATATCCGCACGCCGCATTACGTGCGCGGGGTCGTGGGCGAGGTGGTCCGGCACCTCGGCGACTTCCCCAACCCTGAGGACCTTGCTTTCGCGCGGCCCGCCGAGCGCCGCCCGCTGTATCACGTGCGGTTTCGCAAAGGCGCGATCTGGCCCGAGGCAAAGCCGGACGACGAAATAATGATCGAGATCTTCGAACATTGGCTGGAGCGGCCATGAACATACTCGAAACCGACGGCGATCGGTTGCTGACGGCGGTGCGCGGGCTGCTGGAGCTGAAGGGGATCGTTTCTACCGCGGAAGTCCAGGAGCGCATGGCGATTACCGACGCCGCCAACCCGGGGCAGGGGGCTCGGATGGTCGCCAAGGCGTGGGTCGATCCGTCCTATCGGGCGCTGATGCTGGAGGATGGAACTAAGGCAGCGGAGGCGTTGGGGATCCTGATGCGGGGGGTGCCTCCGCTGGGGGTGCTGGAGAATACCGCGGAGATCCATAATCTGGTGGTCTGCACGCTGTGCAGTTGCTATCCGCGGGCAGTCCTTGGGTATCCGCCGTATTGGTACAAGTCGGCGGCTTTTCGAGCGCGGGCGATCCGCGATCCGCGGGAATTGCTGGCCTCGGAGTGGAAGACGATCATTCCGGATACAGTAAAGCTGCGGGTGGTGGATTCCACGGCGGATTACCGCTGGATGGTGCTGCCGATGCGTCCGGCCGGAGCAGATGGTTGGGATGAGGACAGGCTGGCCGGAATCGTGCGGGATGGCGACATGGTCGGGGTCACGGTTCCGGCGGTGGTTGAACCATTGCCCCCATTGTCATTGTCGAACGTGTAGGAGCTCGGCCGCGGATCGATCCGAGGCGAGTAGTGGCGGCCGGTTGGGGCGGTGGGGTTGGCGAGTAGGACGCGGGTCCGAAACGAGACGGGTCGACCCACCCTGTCTATCCCTGATCATCGGGATGACCAAGATGGTCAGGACGGTCAGCTTGATCGCCCCCACCCGCCAGTTATCAAAAACGGTCGTTTTGAAAATCCGATTGGTCTCCCAAAACCCAGGACGGACATGGATGATATGCCTAGTCATCCCGACGTCAATAGACCGCTCCCCGATCAGGCTGACCACACTGAGCCACGGCTCGGTCAGGGTGGTCTCTGCTCAGGGTCGGGGTGTGCCTGAAATCGGATGGTTTTGGATACAATACTTGAGCGGCCGAAAATCGGACTAGCAATTTTTCGAACAAAATGAGGTGGGGGTGAGGGTGAACGGTTGCTTACCGTCGTGAAGGCCTTGTGCAGAGCGTTGGGGGCGTCGGGAAAATACAGCAACTGCAACCTTGGCCGCAAGTGTCGTTGGACAGATTTACGAGCACGCCGCCGTGCGTAACTCGCAACTCCTCCAATTTCTTTAACCGAGCGGCGCCTTCACTTTAGACGCGAACCGTTGCGGATCAGAACTCAGTCCAAGCGGTCGGCGGCCGTTGAACAGTCCTGCCTCCTTACCAAAGGGCGTTAGCGCTCAACGAGAACCAGTCGAATATAGCTCCTCGATATAGCCAGAACGCAAAAAGTCCCTAGAACGATACTGTCGATCGAGCCGCTTTTCACGAGAAGTTAAACCTGGAACACGAAGCTGTCGCCCTCCGATGCCATCTGGCGCCTGCGCTTCTTGGTTAATGGAAAGAAAAAAACTGTTTTCACTTTCCGAGATCGCGCGTACATATTTCTCGGCAAGGTCAGAATTTATTTCTGGCATGCTATCTTGGTTTATCCAAAGAACTCTTGCGCCGGCGTCATCGAAAACTCGCCAGAAGGGTTTTAGATAAATCCCACCGTCGCAGCCTGATGTCTCCCCGTCAAGGGTTACTCGGTCTTCCCCAATAGAGCGCATCAGGAACTGGGCTTGCATCAACGAAACAGCGGGTAAATCGTACACTGTATAAGGAAGCTTATTTACCGCAATTTTATTGTAAAAATAGGCAACGACGCCAAGGCCGCCTCCAATTTCGCGAATCTGGTTTAACCCATGTCGATCCGATATGGTATTGACTAGTTCGCCTGTATATCTTCCGTACAAGTCCTTAATGCAATAGACGCCTGCATTGCTCACTATACCAAACGCACCTCCTCCTCCCCCTGGAGGAAAAATTGACTGCTTGCTGATCGAGAACGACTGATCGAGAATTAGAGAAATGGCAGAAAAATCGGGATTATTCACAAGCCATCCTCCTTGTTCCGGGTTCAAGACACGCGTCACACCTAAATACTCGGCCAGGGATAATAACTTATCAAGAAACTAAATCGCTTCTGCTTTACGCGCCAGTGGATTTCTAGTCAACTCAAGGTAGTGGTTGAGGTTCATGAATCCGAGAACAAGAGGAGTTTGCGCTATTATTTTGGTCATGTTGGTAAATTCTATTTTATTCCTGTTGATGCAGGCCTCCACAAAAGAGGAGTGGTTAGGCCCGATAATGCCTCCCCACATGTCATTCAGAGAAGTACCGATTTCGATCGTTATAAAGTCGTGATGCGTAGTCAAATATCCTCTCTAGTCCAGAATCCGAGAGTGCCTGGGTATCTGCGCGAAATCCAAAATTCTCGCAGTATTCATCCGACAACTCGATGTTGTGGATTCCAAAGTTACCCATAATTTGGTGCGGTGAGGAACAAAGCCGGTGGTTAAATTCTGTTGACACTTGCCATCCTAAATATTCGATTAAAATCGTTGCTACCATAAATGCGGCTGGCTTTTCAACGGGTAATTGCTGTGGTGCGGCGCCGCGTCGAAACAAGATGATTGTTGCGGCGATGGATCGTCTCCATGTAGCGTGTTCCAACAACTCCGCCACGAACCCCGAGACCAGCGGGATCTGATTTTGAGAACGGCCCGCCGAGATGTGCCCTCAGATCAAGGTTGAGCCGGCACGGCCGCTAGCCGATCACCTTCAGCCCGGCGCGAAATTGCTTCGCCAAATCGCGGTAAACCGCGGCGTTGCGATCAAAACGAGTGCGTTCTTCCTCGTCCATCACCCGCCGCAGCTTGGCAGGCGAACCGGTCCACATCTCGTTCCGGCCGATCACCTTCCCCGGCGTCAGCAGGCCACCGGCACCGAGCAGACCGCCTTCCTCAATGACCGCGCCGTCCAGCACCGTTGCGCTGATCCCCACAAATGCCCGGTTTTTCAACGTGCAGGCGTGGATCACCGCGTTATGGCCCACCGTCACGTCGTCGCCGATAAACGTATCCATCCCGCCGGAGTCGATATGGATCACCGTCCCGTCCTGGATATTGGTCCGTGCGCCGATGCGGATGATGCCCATGTCGCCGCGGACCAGGCAGTGAAACCAGATCCCGGTCTCGGACCCGATCACCACATCCCCGATGACCGCGGCAGTGGGCGCGATGAACGCGTCCGGCGCGATCTGGGGTGTGACGCCATCCAGGGAAAATACAGTTCCGTACAGGCCAATGTTGCTCAGGCATAAGCCAACTCCCGCGAACCCACCCCAGTATGCAGCCCCAACATCAGCGCGATGTTCTGCACCGCCGCGCCCGACGCCCCCTTACCGAGGTTGTCCAGGCGCGCGACCAGCACCGCCTGACGGTATTTCTCGTTGGCATAGACAATAAGTTCCAGGCGGTCGGTGTCGTTCAACGCCTCGGGTTCCAGCTTGCCGTCGGCCGGGGCGGGCAGGACGCGGACCAGGTCGCAGCCGGCGTAACGAGCTTCCAGCGAGGCGCGCAAATCGGCGCCGGTGGGCCTCCCCGGCAGCGTGTCCAGGTGCAGCGGGACCGAGACGAGCATGCCCTTCAGGAAATGCCCCACCGACGGCACAAAAATCGGCCGGCGCCTCAGCCCCCCATACAGCTCGGTTTCAGCCACATGCTTATGCTCCAGACCCAGCCCATAGAGTTCGAAAGCCGGGCCGCGCGCCGCCTCATGAGCCTGGATCATCGCCTTGCCCCCACCGGAGTAGCCGGAAACGGCATTGATGGTGATCGGATAGTCGGCGGGGATCAGCCCGGCATCGACCAGCGGGCGGATCAGGCCGATCGCCCCGGTCGGGTAGCAGCCGGGGTTCGCCACATTCTGCGCGGCGGCAATGCGCTCGGCCTGGCCGGGGATCATCTCGGCGAAACCGTAGACCCAGTCCGGCGCGACGCGATGGGCGGTGCTGGCGTCCAGCACTTTCGGCGCGGCACTACCCAGCGAGGCGGCCATCGCTGCGGACTCGCGCGCGGCGTCGTCGGGCAGGCAGAGGACGATAAGGTCCACCTCGGCCATGATGTCCCGCCTCGCGCCGGGGTCACGACGGCGCTCGGTCGGCAGGCTTTTCAACGTGATCCGCGGAATGGCGGCGAGGCGTTCACGGATGCCCAGGCCGGTGGTGCCGGATTCGCCGTCGATGAAGACAGTTGTCATGGGTCGGGATACTCCTTGCCGAGCGGGGAAGGTCGCGGCGTGGCGGCGGAAAAGCAAGAGGGGTGTCATCAGACCAGGGATAGCCGGCCAAGGTGACGTTTCTTCCCGCGCTGAAGCGCCCCGGCGCCAAGCCTGCGGCCGTTTGGCAGAGCATGAGCGCTGGTTTCCTTCGCCTTCCGCCCGTGGGTCATTTGCCGGGCGGCGGCACACCGTTTAGCGTCCGGGCCGTCAAAAGCGGATGAGCGGAAACGCCAGGATCATGAGCAAGCACGTGGTGGCGACCGTTGCGGAAATCCCCCCGGGTCAACGGAAACTGGTGACAATTCGGGGACGGCAGATCGCCGTTTTCAACCTGGGTGGCGAATTCTTTGGCCTGTTCAATCGCTGCCCGCATCAGGGAGGGCCAATGTGCGAGGGCATCCTGACCGGCTTGATCGAATCGGACGAACCCGGCGACTACCGCTATTCCCGCAAGGGCGAAATCCTGCGCTGCCCCTGGCATGGCTGGGAATTCGATGTCCGCACCGGCCAGAGTTTCTGCGATCCGTCGAAAGTCAGCGTCCGGAGCTTTCCCGTGGAGGTGGCCGAGGGGCAGCGCGTTGTACAGGGTCCCTACGTGGCAGAAACCATCCTGGTCACAGTCGAGCAGCAATATGTCGTCGTGGAGATGTAACGCTCGGGCGCAATACTGTAGACAATACTGTCCTAGCAACCCCTCACGTTCGATCGGGGAAGCTAAAGGCTGCCAGGGCCACCACAAGCGCCGCTGCCCAGGCCAGGTAGATTGCGAGCAGCAGGTCCCTCGGATTGAAGCGCCCCGCCAGCCACCATCCGGGTAAGGCACCGAGCACCAAAGCAGCGCCGGTGGGGGCCGCGCCGAAGGCATCGCTGGCGTAAAGCGCCATCACGAAGCCGACGACCAAGGCCACGAAGACCGGCGGTATACAGGCCAGCAACAGCATGTCGTGCCGCATCCGGGCGCTGGCGACGATCACGAAACCAAACAGCGCAAGGGTCAGGAGGTAGGCGAGCGCCTCGGCCAATCTCAGCTACCAACCTTCAGCGTCGAGACAAGTCCCCGCAGGCAGGCCAGCAGCGACAAGGTCGTCAGCCGGCCGGTTTTCGGGTTTTCAGCACTCGGGACGTTCTCGATCCTCATGGTGAAGCGGGCGGCCTCGGCTTCGACATGGATGGTGTGTGTGTTCCGCGTGGTTGCCGGGTCGGCCCAAATCCGCACGCGGGTCTTGATTGGCCCGATCCCGGCCAGCGCCAGGGCGGCGGCGACATTGACGTTGGCGGGAAAGCCGGCGGCGGCGTCGAAGGCATTGCCCTCGAATACCAGCAACGGCTGCGCCAGATCCGTGACGTCGATGTTGTGCTTTTGTATGTGCGGCGCACCGGCCAGAGCCATGGGCGGCTTACGTGTTTCAATGGTGACGCTGTCAATCCGCCCCTCGGCCGCGGCGCGCACGGCATCCAGGCCCAGCAGAGCGCCTGTCGGCACCACGATGCGGGCGCCCGTCCTCGCGGCCAGTTCCAAAAGATGCATGCGGGGCAACAGGGCACCAACCGAGGCCGGAATGAAGATGCGCCCCGCCTCCAAAGCCGGAACCGCGATCCGCTCGAAGATTGCGGCCGGCGCGCACTCTACGACGATGTCGGCCTCGGCTAGCGCTTGCAGTTCGACCAGACGAGGTGAAGATCGGAAGCCGGCCAGATTGGCACGCGCCTTGGCCTCATCGCGGCAGGATACCGCGATCAACCCCAACCCGTCGACGCCGGCATCAAGTGCCCGGGCCAAGGGCAAGCCGATCGCGCCCAGACCGGCGATCGCGACCGTTTTGTTCATGCCCCCATCCTCACTCCGCTACCTCGGGGCCTGAGCCGGCGACTGCTGTTAACATCGACCGGTCTTCGGTCTCGGGGTGGGGCGAGCAACGGGACTCGAACCCGTGACATCCAAGACCACAACCTGGCGCTCTACCAACTGAGCTATGCCCGCCATCCAGGGGCCGCGATGTAGGCCGGTGCGGGGTGCCCGTCAAGAATTCGGCGGCGACGTTCCGCTCATCCGATGGGGAATGGGCGGCCCTCTATGAACCGGGAGATTGGAGACATCGCAAGATGGCCCGGTCAGGTGGCTGGACCGTAAACCCTTTTTCCGGTGCACGGTTTCATGCATAACCCCAACGAAGTTTGCATTGCGTCCCTGAAACAGCTTCGCGACGCCCGGTCGAAAAGGCACTGATCCGTCCATGAGTGGAAACGCACCTGTTCAGCACGCGTCCGGCCCGCCGGCTTCCGGCCCAACCACCCCCGGTCAACCCGCCGCGCCTCGCCCGGCCGCCGGCGGCGAAACTGTTGAGCAGTTATTGGCGCGCGCGCAGGCCGCCGCGCAGGCGAAGCGGCTGAACGAGGCGGCCGGCATTTGCGCCGACGTTCTGGCTGGGTCGCCCGACCACCCGGCGGCGCTGGCGCTTCAGGGCATCGTCGCCGCCTTGGCCGGCGATCCGGAAAAGGGCATCGTGCTGTTGCGTCAGGCGATCCACCTGCGTCCGGGCAATGCCACCTGGCATGCCCATCTCAGTTCGCTGTGCCGCATGACCTACCGGATTGAGGAGGCGCTGGCATCGGGTCAGGAATCCGTTCGGCTTGACGCGAATACCCCTGAACACCTGGTGAACCTGTCGCTGATCCTCGTTGACATGGATGAACGCGACCGAGCGATGGCGTGCCTGCTGCGCGCGCTGGGCCTGAAGCACAACCATGCCGATGGTCACCTGGCGATGGCACAGAACCTGCTGGCGATGGGCGATTTCGACCCGGGTTGGATGGAGTACGAGTGGCGCAACCAGACCGAGGCGGGCAAGGGGACGATGCCGGCAATGACCTCGGCGCCGTGGAACGGCATGCGGATCCCGAGTGGCCGCCTGCTGCTCGTGGGTGACCAGGGCTACGGCGATACGATCCAATTCGCTCGGTATATCCCTATGGCCGCCGAACGCTGCCAGGAAGTGATCCTCGGGTGTAGCGCGGAGTTGGCGCCGCTGCTGAGGAATATCCCGGGTGTTTCGCAGTACCTGCCACCGTTGGACGGATATCCCCGGGCATGCCGCGCATTGCCGGCTGTCCAGCCTGCCGCACCTGTTCCGCACGCAACCCGATACAATTCCGCTGCAAATTCCTTACTTGAAGGCTGACCCGGGCCGCATCGCGCACTGGCGAGAGCGGCTTGATGCCACACTGCCGGCCGGGGTGAAGCGGATCGGCCTCACCTGGACGGGGCGTCCGACGCATCCGAACGACCGCCGGCGGTCCATGCCGTTAGAGCAGCTTGTGATGCTGGTAGACGCCGGACCCGCGGCGTTCATCTCGCTGCAGAAGCCGATGCCATCTCGTGACTTGGAAACGATGGCGCGTTTTCCAGGCATGACCGATCTGGCCGACGACTTGACCGATTTCGGTGAAACGGCGGCGCTGATGGAGAATCTCGATCTGGTGATCACGGTGGATACCTCGATGGGCCATCTGGCCGGCGCGTTGGGAAGGCCGGTATGGATCCTGATTCCCAAAGCCGCCGACTGGCGCTGGATGCTGGATCGCGAGGACAGTCCTTGGTATCCGTCCGTGCGGTTGTTCCGGCAGCAGAAGCCTGGGGACTGGAACGCGCCACTCGAGAGGTTGCGATCGGCGCTGAGCCGTTAACTCGCGGCCGAGCCGGAAGGCGTTCCCACCCACTGACGTTTCGCGAAAGCCGGAGAGTCGAACCGGAGGTCGCTTAAGCTGGAGCCCACCCGGTGGTGGACGGGTCACAGGTCAGCACGGGATCCGGCAGGCGCTGATCGAGGCAGGGTTCTACAGCAAGCGGAAACAGACATATGCTGCGTGAGCGATGTGACCATTCCACAAGGCTCACGGAGTTGATGTGAAAAGACGAACTCTCCTGCATGCCGGATCGGCAGCCGTGGCGATTGGTTTAGCGCGACCCGCTATCGTCCGGGCGGAACCGACGCGGGTGCTCAAATTCATCCCGCAGGCCGATCTGGCGGTGCTCGATCCGGTCTGGACGACCGCCTATGTCACGCGCCACCACGGGATGATGGTGTTCGATACGCTATATGGCACCGATGCCGGCTTCCAGCCGCAGCCGCAGATGGTCGCGGGAGCAACGACCGGCGCCGATGGCAAGGAATGGAACCTCACCCTGCGCGACGGGCTGAAGTGGCATGACGGCACGCCGGTGCTGGGACGCGATTGCGTTGCCTCGATCCAGCGCTGGAGCACGCGCGACGCCTTCGGCCAGGCTTTGATGGCCTCGACGGATGAACTGTCCGCGCCCGACGACAAGACCATCCGCTTCCGGCTGAAGCAGCCCTTCCCGCTGCTGCCCATCGCACTCGGCAAGGTCAGTGTGGTGATCTGCCCCATGATGCCGGAGCGATTGGCAAAGACGGATCCGTTCACCCAGGTGACCGAGATGGTCGGCAGCGGCCCGTTCCGCTTCAAGGCGGATGAGCGGGTACCGGGCGCGCGGGTCGTCTATGAGCGCTTCGAAGGCTACGTGCCGCGATCCGGCGGCACCCCGGAATGGACATCAGGCCCTAAAGTCGCGCATTTCGACCGCATCGAGTGGAATGTGATCCCCGACGCCGCCACCGCGATGGGCGCGCTGCAAAACGGCGAGGCGGATTGGTGGGAGCAGCCGACGTTCGACCTGCTACCGCTGCTGCGGAAGACCAGCAATCTGGTGCTGGAAACGCTCGACCCGACCGGGTCACCGTCGATGTTGCGGTTCAATCAGTTGTTTCCCCCATTCGACAATGCGGCGATCAGGCGGGCTCTGCTCGGCGCGGTGGATCAGGCGGATTTCATGACCGCGGTGGCGGGAACCGATCCGTCGGGCTGGCGGGACAAAGTGGGGTTCTTTCCGCCGGGATCGCCGCTGGCGAGCGATGTCGGGATGCAGGTGTTGCAGGGGCCCCGGGATCTGAACAAGGTGAAGAAGGATCTGGCAGCCGCCGGCTACAAGGGTGAGAAGATCGTCGTCATGGTGGCCTCTGACTTCCCGGTGCTGAACGCGATGGGGCAAGTCGGAGCCGATATGCTGCAACAGGTTGGCATGAATGTTGATCTCCAGGTTACCGACTGGGGTTCCGTGGTGCAGCGGCGCGCCAGCCGCAAGCCGCCAGACCAGGGCGGATGGAGCGTGTTCTTCACCAGTTTCGGTGGCATCGACCAATTCACCCCGGCAGGGCATCTCGGGTTGCGCGGGAATGGAACGGACGGCTGGTTTGGCTGGCCGACGGACCCGAAGCTTGAGGAACTGCGGGCCGCCTGGTTCGCGGCGCCTGACCTGGCGGCCCAAAAGAAGATCAGCGAGGCAATACAGGCCGAGGCGTTCCAGAGCGTGCCTTACCTACCGCTGGGCGAGTATTTCCAGCCGACCGCGCATGCCAAGTCGATTAGTGGCGTCCTGAAGGGAATGCCATTGTTCTGGAACGTCAGTAAAAGTGGGTAGCGGCCTGCCGTGCGGTCGGTTCTGTCAATGGCAGCAGCACCCCTCCTCAAGGGCGCGCTTTGCCAGCCCAACGTCCATCTTGGTGTGAAACATGATCATTCGTATTATGGGGCCGCCGTACCCGCGTTGGCGGTGCTAGCAGGATTAGACTTAAGCTTAAAAGTCATAGCGACAGCAAAACCCGCGGCCATGGTTTCGTATTGTCCCCACCCGGCTCTCAATGTCTTGGGGCCGGGTGGCTTAGAGACTGACCCGGAATGTTTCCGCAACGAGCTTGGATCGCCCATTTTCAGCGCGGTAGCGTAGGTCGTGCCGCCAAGCACGGGCTGGACCTCCACCAGCAATATCAATGGATTGCCGATATTGCGGTCCCGAATTCGAGTCAAACTCTTATAGTAGCAATTCCAACCACCAAGTCTTGCAATGATCCAAGCCAACCAGGCAAGAGAATGCGGCGGATGGGGGGTTTTCTGACGTTCTGCATTGCCCTCCAGCGTTGGGCCGATGGTTTCGGCCACAGACAACAAGGCGGCATCAATCACGTCGGCTGCCGGTCTTGCACTGACATTGCGCGCATCGACCAATCGGATTGTTCGGCGTGCCGCCGCCAAGCCAACCAAGGCCAGCTTGAACAGCCGTTCCGCCTGATGCATCTGGGTGTCTTCCAGCCGCATCCCATCGCTTTTCAACGCGCGAAACACCTCTTCGATGCGCCAGCGCAGGCGATATAACCGCACGATCTCACATGCTGCGCCGACGTCGCCAGCCTCAAGGCTGGTCAACAAATGCCAGTGCAGCGGTTGCCGGTTCGCCGGAGGATATCGCTCGATAGCGTCGCGGCATCGGTCTTGGCGAACCCCTGGCGCGCCGCTTGAGGATAACTTATGGCCCGGTGCCACCATGCTGGCAGCCAGGAAGGCGTGGAAGTATTCCGTGCCGCCATCCGCGCGCCGGCCCGTCGAACACGCGAGCAGAAGTGCTCGGTCCAATCAAGCGCGATTGGCACCCGCCGGTCCAGGCATCGGAACGGCGTCAGCGAGCCGGCCGCCTCGATCGCCTGCAGGAACAGCCCATCGAACGCCGCCGTCGGGGCGCCGTCCAGCATCAGGCTGGTGTAGTTGCCGGAGGGGATGCGATGGGCTTCCCATGAAGAAGACCACGAACGCCGACAGACCGAAAATCGGCCATCGTCTAGTCGGCCCGCGCACAAGAGAAAACCACTGCATGCTGTGGGGGGTTGTCACGACATGTGGAAAATGGGACTCAAGTTACCAGAGTGACAACTACGAGCGCGAATTCAATCGCATTTAGAACGGCTGGCTTTTTGTTAACTATATGTTAATTTATTGAAGGGACAATTAGACTGCCTCCACCGGCAAAATGCCAGAGAAAAAATGCCCGACATTGTCCTTCGCCGGTCCGGCTTCGTCCACCTGGTCGACCTTGGGCCCGCCCGAGTGTTGGCAGTCCATGCCATCACCCAGATGCGTTTAACAGTGACACATCCGGTCGCACAGCTGATCCGCTTCTTCGACCAACCGCATCCGCTTGAAATCGCGCTACCTCGGCTTGCGAGTGAGCTCGGAATCGGATACCGGAACGATCCGGTCGTGTGCGACCATGCTGCTCGACCGAGGCATCCTGACCGCTCGCAGCCCTGATGAGGAAACCGACGACACGGTCGAGAGCTTTGCCGAGACCAACGGCCGGGATCCCACGGCCCTGCTGGACCAGTACCGCCGAGCGCATATTGAAGGCGCCCATCCTTATTGGTCGGTGGAAGCACCGCACGCGCTCGATGATGCTCAGCGCCTTCACCGCCGCGTCGACATCCTGCTGCTCGGCGATTGCGACATCCAGATGGAAAGCGACTTCCTGCGGCAGGAGGCTGCTCGGCGGGGCCTCGATTTGCGCGCCGCGGCGTCGTTCGCGGCCGACACCGGATTAGCGGGCGAACGAACCCACGATGCCGTCTTGATCGGCGCTCTCCAGGCTCGCCACGCGATTGTCGCGGGGGATCCTGCGCATCATGCGGGTGACCCCGCCTTGGTCTATGTCGAGGCGGTTGAGGCGATGCTGAAGAAACTGCGGGCGCTGACCGCGGCGCCGATCCTGATCGATGGCTTGGCGGAGCCGACTCTGCAACCGCTGGGCTTTGCCGACCGAGGTATTCACAGTCATCGCAATCGGTTTCGCCGTACCAATCTAGCGCTCGCGCAACTAGCCGAGGATCACCCCGACGTTTATCTGGTGGACGTGGCGGCGGCGCTGGGTGCCGCGGGCAGCGCGACGCTGCTGGATGATGGGCTGGTATCGTATCACCCATTTCGGTTCGCCGGGTTGGATGTTGCAACGGCCCACAAGTGAGCTTGCCGCGGTCCACAACCAATTTCCCGACATGCGGCCTTTGGCGGATCATGTCGGCGGCGATCCATACCGGCGAGAGGCTGTCATGGCCCGCACGCACATGGACGCGATCAGTATCGTGCTGGGACTGAACCGGAAGAAATGCGTCATTGTCGACCTCGACGGCGTTCTTTGGCCAGGCGTCCTGGCGGAAACCGGCAGCCCGTTCGCGTGGGCACCGGAGATCGGCGGTCCGAATTCCTATGTCGGTCTATATTTCGGCATCCATGAGGCACTGCGCACGCTACGCCGGCGCGGTATCCTGCTGTGCTGCGTCAGCAAGAACGACGAAGCGACGGTACGGGCACTGTGGCGCTACGGGCAGCCTTACCCGCGGCATCGGCTGCTTTCGCTGGATCATTTCGTCTGTACGCGGATCAACTGGGACGACAAGGCCGCTAATATCCAGTCGATCGCGGACGAACTCGGCTTTCCGCTCGACGCCTTCATGTTCATTGATGACAGTGCACGGGAACGCGAAAACGTGCGGCACGCATTGCCGGATGTCACGGTCCTGGGAGAGGATTTGTTTTCGCTGCGGCGCACGCTACTCACCGATCCCGGGCTGCAGCCAGTCAAGGTGACGGCGGAAGCGTCGCGTCGCGATAGCCTAGTGAAAGCGCAACTCGACCGTTCGCGCCTGCGGCGGCCAGGTTGGAGACGAGACTGCGTTTATCGCGTCGCTACAGGTCGTCTCTGTGGTGGAACGGGTGATCGCCGCGGGCAGTCAGGTTCTGGATCGGGTGCGGGAACTGGTCGTCCGCACAACGCAGTTCAACGCAACGGGAGCAAAGTTCACCGAGCAGGAACTGCAGCATGTGATCGGCGCCGACACCGGGCGGTTGTTCGTCTTGCACATGCGCGACCGGCTGGCGGATCATGGACTGGTCGGCGCGGCGATCGTGATGGAAGGCGAAATCCTCAATTTCGTCCTCAGTTGCCGGGTGATCGGCCTGGGCGGAGAACGCGCTCTGTTAGAAGCCGCCATTACCGATGCGCGAGTTGCCGGCGGCACGCTGCGCGGGCGGATCATGCCGGACAGACCGCAACTTTCCGGCCCGCAATCTGTATTCCAATCACGGCTTCACGGAACGTGAACCCGATCTTTGGGTCATAATGCCGCCTAATGTAGCAAACGAATCCGTAGCGGAATGTGCCACTGATGTTTGAGACGACCTCGCTTCCCGCGCAGGCAGGCGAGCGACCGCCGTTATGCTATGGCATGTCGCCGGACCGCAAATTTTATTCGTTTGAGGAGCAATACGGACGGAGCGCCGTGCTGATCCTGGCCGGCGCGAAGTCCGGGATGCCGCCGGTTATAGCCGCCGGCATGGTTCCCCATTTGGACTCGTTTGTTTTGCGTAATACTGACGTGCTTATTCTGGTGGCCGAAAATCCCGCGCGCCTGTTCGGCGGCATGCTTGCGTCGGTTCCCATCAGAACAATCGACTGCGGCAACTTCCTGTCGCGCTGCGGGGTCGAACCGAGCGACACGCTGGTGCTGGTGCTGGACCGGAATCTGAGGATCGGGTTGCGATTATCACCCGAGCGGGACGCGAATGTCGCCGGCGCCTGCATTGCGTGCCTGGACGCGTTGCCGTCCGAAGTCGCGCGCGATGTCGCGATGCCGGCACCGATCATCGTGTTGCCGAACCTGCTGCCTCAAGCGCACTGTCGCCATCTGATAGAACTTTTTGAAATCAGCCCAACCATCGATGGCGCAATCGCCCGGGTCGATGCCGCCGGCAACGTTTGCAGCGTGGTCGATCATAACAAGAAAAATCGGCGCGACATGATGATCCCGGCGGACTCGGAGTTGCACCGGGCGTTGCGGGACACCTTGCTTGCCCGATGCGCGCCGGAGATTGCCAAGGCGTTTCAGAAGCATACTTCATACACCGACCGGATTCTGGTGTCTCGCTACGACCATGCCGCCGGATGGTTTCGCCGCCATCGCGATAACGCGGCGGCCAATGTCGCGTTCAGAGAGTTCGCACTTTCGGTGAACCTGAATACCGGCGAATACGAGGGTGGCGGCCTGTCGTTTCCGGAGTATAATGACCACCGGTATCGTCCGCCGACGGGCGGGGGTGTAATTTTCTCGACATCGCTGCTGCACGAGGCGGCGCCGGTAACGTCAGGTTGTCGTTACGTATTGCTTACGTTCCTGCACGGCGAGGGGGCGGAGGCGAGGCGTCTTGCTCAGGGCGGACAGTTGCTTTGATGGCGGAAGTGTCGGATAGCGTCTTCCTATCTCAGCATCGCCAGAAACGTCTGCAACGCCGGCACTACGATCTCCGGCGCATCCTCCTGAATATAATGCCCCGCGCCTGGTATCTGGATGATCGGCGCCATCGGCCAGAGCCCGGCGAAATCGGCCAGCGCTAAAGCAGGCGGGATTGCACGGTCCAACATTCCCTCGATCATCAACGCCGGTTTTTCGCGTAGCGCCGGCAACCCGCCAATCCCTTCGCGCACGAAATCGCGTATCCGTCCGAGCGCCAGGTCCAGGGGAAATTCGATCGCCCCCTTACAGTCGGCGGGCGTCGGGAACGGTGCGCCATATGCCCGGATCAACGTCGGATCCACTCGGTCCAGCCGCTCCAGCCCAACGATCTGCAAAACCGATAAGATCGTGGAGCCAAGCTGCGACAGCACCGCCTCGGTGCGTCCGGTGGGCAATCCGTCGCGGATCCAACGGAACCAGGGGGTCTCCATCGGATTTGGGAGATCGCGGCGCCCGGCGGTGCCATAGCCGACCACGGTGTTCATCAACACAAGGCTGTGGATACGCTGCGGATGCCGCACCGCGTAGCCGACGCCAATCGGCCCACCCCAGTCCTGCATCACCAGAGTGATATCCCGAAGATCCAGCGCGTCGATGAGCGCCGTCAGATTGCCCACGTGGGTGCGGAGCGTGTACATCCCGGTCAGGCGGGGTTTCGCTTTTGCCGAAACCCATATGGTCGGGAACCACGACCCGATGCGTTGCTGCCAGCGCGGGGATAAAATTTCGATATATGTAGCCCCAGGTTGGCTGTCCGTGCAGCAACAAGACCGGCCGTCCGCTGCCTTCATCGATGAAATGTTGCCGGAAGCCTGGCGCTTCGGTGAAATGCGGAGCGAACGGCCAGGTGTTTTCGAAGTTCTCGTCCGCGGGTATCATCGCCGGTGTCTCCTATTTGATGGGACGAGTTTGCTCGCGGACAGTCGCCGAGGAAAGACGTCACCGAGCCGAGGCTGCCTGAATGGATCAGGTCGAGGGATGCATCTGTTCGAAATGGAGACGAACCTCCTTGCCTGGGGCAAGCAAGAATTGCTTGCGCTCAGGCTAGAAGCACTCACACCGGGCAGGGTAATGGTGTTGCCGTCAAAGACAACCTGGGCACCGCCATTTTAGTATTCTGTCGTAATGGTTGCCTCATTTTGTGCGAACACACCGCGGCAAGCGTTGCTGCGTCGTTCGATGTGGTGGTGCCTGGAATTGGATCTTGTCGAACGCAACCGCTGGCACCGACTAGGCGGTCGTTATCGCCGTCCCTCCGGGCAGGCGAACGATGCATCGAACACTGTGGTCGGCCAACCTCTCGCAGTGGGCGCCCGGGCGGCCACGATAGCAGCCGGTCAGCGGCTACCGACCGGAAGCGCGGATGAGGCCGGCACACAAAAATTTTGACACGGGACAGCGCCATCATCCGGCGCTGCACAGGCACACCGGCACCAGTTTTCTCTTGACGCCGAAGCAGAACAGGCGCCCGATTATTGTCTTCGGACGGGGGGGCAGACCAAAAAAAGGGGTCGACTTTCACTGCCGAAGCAACTCGCCATGATCGACGAAAAAATACCGATCACCAAGAAAAATCGATGATCGGGGAGGAAGGTTCGAGGCAGCTGCGTCCATGCACTTTGCCAGCTGCTGATGTTTGCCCGAAAAGGGCGAGCTTTCACCAACCTACGCCAGGTTTGATTGAAGCCCGCCGCAGAGCACGATAAACGTTGTGTTCACAAGGAGGATTCCCACCGGCACTCAGCCCGCGAGACAATAAGCCTAAGAAAGTCTCAAGAAGGAATCGGGAGGCTACAGATGGAATTCAACGTCTTTGAATACTTTAAGGACTACAAGCGCACTTCTAATGGTCCGATGACCCCGGAAGCACAAGGGACGTCATACTTTCTTGGCGGTCCGATGGGGTCGCGTATTCGCCATCACGCCGAGCCTTACGCCGATAAGGCCGGTGTTGCGCGGCGGGATTTCTTCGGGACCGCGGCTGGATTTGCCGCCACCATGCTGGCCGTTAACAAGCTTACCGGCATGGACTTCTTCGAAGTCAGCGAGGCCGAGGCCGCCGACACGGTGGCCGCCAAGGAGATCCAGGTCAGCCGCAAGTCAGGACCGGACTTCATCGTAGACGTTCATACCCATATCTGCTGGCGCAAAGATGGCTTTATCCCCGGCGTAAACACCACCGAGAAGGGGATGTGGTTCGTCGACCTACTTGACGGCGCCGGCAAGGCTATGGGCCTGCCGAACGGGATCAAGGATATGAACGTCGAAAACTTCGGCAAGCTTATTCTGGAAAGCAGTGACACCAGCGTCGCAATTTTCAATCCCTTCGGCTTCCGCGAGGACTATGGCGGCAATGACATGGTCCCGATGGATGAGCAGGCGGAAATCAAGCAACGCTGGCCCGACCGCACCGTCATGCTGGCCGGTGGCCTGACGCCGAACCAGGGACTCAGCGTCACACTCGAACGTCTCCAGATGTACGTCGAGCAGTACAAGATTTCCGGGTTAAAACTTTATACCTTTGATTCGACCCCGGCCCGCGGCTGGTGGTTCGACGATCAGAAGCTGGCTTATCCGATCTGGGAAAAATGCCGTCAGCTCGGTATCAAGAACATCGGCTGTCACAAAGGCCTTCCGTTTGGTCAGTTCATGGCCCGCTATTCCCATGCCGACGACTTTGACGCCGTCGCCGACGATTTCCAGGACCTCAACTTCATCGCGTATCACTCGGCGTGGCCGTACCAAAACGACCTGGCGGCGTTGAAGGCGTTCAAGCCATATCGCAGGAATCTTTACTCCGAGATGGGCTCGACCTTCGCGGCGACCGTCACCAGCCGGCCACTTGAGTGTGCTCATATTCTTGGCACCCTGCTCCGCGACCTCGGCCCGGATTATGTGATGTGGGGAACCGATTCCTGCATATGGGGAAGTCCCCAGTGGCAGATTGAGGCGTTCCGCAAGTTCCAGATTCCGGATCAATTGGTCGAGGGACACGGTTATCCGAAACTTACACCCGAAATAAAGGCAAAGGTGTTTGGCCAGAACGCAGCGCGGATCTGGAATTTCAAGACTACGGCCTAGAAGTTGTATTGCGCGGTTGACCGGCAATTCGCCCGGCCAACCGCCTAGCCTGACGTCGAGGAAGCCAATGCCGACCTATGAATATCAATGCGAGCCATGCGGGATTGTATACGAGACGATGCATGGCATGAACGATCCGCCGATCGAGCGCTGCCCGAAGTGCGACGGGTCACTATCGCGCTTGATGTCCGCGCCGAGGCTTAACCGGTACAACTATTCCAGCCCGACCGAGGCGAAATACGCCAAGGTCTATCCAGAGCACGAAATTGCCAAGGAGAAGGAGCTGCAGAAGGTCTATGAACGGGTCTGGCTGCCTCCTCCCGTTGTACACAGCCCGTGGGATTAGCCCCAAGTGTTGTCGCCAACTGGCGGGCGGGTTGTAACGGAAACGAGATGTTTCGGGAGTCCTCGGCCTCAATCAACTCATCCAGTTGCCGCCGTCGATATTGTAGGTCTGCGCAACAATATAATCGGCATCCGCGTCCGCCAGGAACGTCGCCAGCCCGCCTATTTCCTCCGGCCGAGCCATGCGCCCGATCGGGACGCTTGGAGCCGACTAGACGTTTCTTTTCACCAGCCGCGAGTCCCTCCTGTCGTGCGAATAACAAATCCACGTTGTCCCAGTGCTCGTTCTCCACGACGCCGGGCGCGATCGCGTGGACGTTGATGCCGTGCTTGATCAAATCGAGGCCCGCACTCTGCGTCAGGCTGATCACAGCGGCTTTGGATGCGCAATACACCGCTACCAGAGCCTCGCCCCGCCGCCCGGCCAGGGAGGCAAAGTTAATGATTTTGCCGCCGTCTCCCTGGGCGATCAGATGTCCAGCCGATTGCGCTGAGCGACCACGGCAGTGATCATGCCGTCGATCAACTCCTGGCTGGTCACGTCCAGTCGCGGGGCGGCGGTCTGCTGACCCGGTTCGGTTGCGACGCTCCGCGCCCTTCCCTCGTCAATGTCGGTGACAAAGACAAATGCGCCTTCCTCGATATACCGTGCGCAAATGGCACGACGGATCCCGCGTCCTGCGCCGGTCACCACCGCGACCTTGTCCCGCAGCTTCGTCTCAGCCCTCCCGCACCACGCCGGCGATGCCTTTGTTCAAACCACGGTATACCGCCAACCGTGCTTCATAGGCCGAGGTCAGCGCCGGATCCGGAACAATGGTCTCGGCGCGGACCGGCGGTGTGCACACGACGTCCGGTGCCTCCCCGGTCACCGCCATCCGGGCGAGCCTGGCCGCCCCGAAGGCGCCGCCGATCTCGCCGGCAGCCAGACGGGATAGCGGGATCCCGAGGACAGACGCGATGATGGCGACCCAGACCGGCGAGCGGGAGCCGCCGCCGATCACATCAGCCGTCTCGATTCGGGTTCCGGAGGCCACGAGGGCGTCCAGGCAGTCCCGCAATGAGAAGGCCACGCCCTCCAGGACCGCCTGCGTCAGCAGACGCCGATCGGTGGCGTGCGACAGGCCGGCGAAGGCGCCTCGGATCGTTCCATCGTTGTGCGGTGTCCGCTCGCCGCCAAGGTAGGGCAGGAAAAGCGCAGGGCTCGGGGACCTGGGCTGGCCAACTTCCGTAAGAAGCTCCGCCTCGGACCGTCCGGTGACGCCGGCCCACCAAGCCAATGAGGCGGCCGCAGAGAGTGTCACGCCCATCTGGTGCCAGGTCGCGGGCAGGGCATGACAGAACGCGTGAACAGCGGCTTGCGGGTGAGGCCGAAACCGGTCGGTCGTGGCGAACAACACACCGGACGTACCGAGGGAGACAAATGCGTCGCCTGGTCGGATCGCCGCCAACCCGACCGCGCCTGCGGCGTTGTCCCCGGCTCCGCCGGCTAGAGTGGGCCTTCCCGTCATGCGCCAGCGATAAGCAAGTTCCAAGCGGAGCGCTCCTGCCGGGGCATTGCCCTCGACCAGGCGCGGCATGGCCTCACGGGACAGGCCGGTGGCCGCGAGCACGACGTCGGACCAGTCGCGCGCGCCGACGTCGAGCCACAGCGTGCCGGAAGCGTCCGACATCTCCTCGATCATGTCTCCGGTCATGCGGTAGCGAATATAGGTTTTCGGCAGCAGAACGGTGCGCACCTTGGCGGAGACGGCGGGCTCATGTTTGCGCACCCACAGCAGCTTTGGCGCGGTGAAGCCTGGCATGGCGATATTGCCGGTCACCTGCCGCAGCGTGGGAATAGCCTTTTCCAACTCGGCGCATTCGGTGGCTGAACGGACATCATTCCATAGGATGGCGGGACGTAAGACCGTCCCAGCGCGGTCCAGCAACACGGCGCCATGCATCTGTCCCGACAGGCCGATACCGGAGACGGCCGACAATGCGGCGGCATGATCGCGGCCGAGCGAATCGACGGCGTCCAGCATCGCTTGCCACCAGGCCTCCGGATCCTGCTCGCTGTGGCCTACCGCCGGACGCTGCACGGACAGTGGCACGGTGGCGGTTGCAACCACTGCCTGCTCGCCGTCGACCAGCAGCGCTTTGACCGCCGAGGTGCCGAAATCGAGGCCGAGGAACATGCAGCCGCTGGTCAGGCGGCCAGCGGATGCCGAACCAGTTGCGGCAGGGCCCGACCGGATTTGTCGAACAGGTGGCAGGCGGCAGGATCGACCGCGAGCCGGATCTGGTCGTGCGGGCGGGTCGCGTCGCTGCCCTCAATTTGCACGATCATCGGTTGGTTGCCCGCCGCGGTTATATGCAGCAGGGTCAGGCCGCCGAGCCGCTCCACAAGGGCGACGGTAGCGGCGATCGGGCCGGCCGGGTCGAGACGCAGCCCTTCGGGACGGATGCCGAGAGTGACCGTGTCGCCGGTTCGAACCGTTCCGGGCTCGACCGGAACCGCGATCCGCGAGCCGTAGGGTGTCGAGACCGATGTTCCCCTGGCATCAGCTTCGACGACCTTGGCCTCCATCAGGTTCATGCGCGGAGAGCCGATGAAGCCCGCGACAAACAGGTTCTCCGGGTGATGATACAGTTCGAGCGGCGAGCCGACCTGCTCCACCCGGCCGGCCTGCAAAACCACGATCTTGTCGGCCATCGTCATCGCCTCGACCTGGTCGTGGGTCACATAGATCATGGTCGCGTTCAGTTCATCGTGCAGACGCAGCAACTCGATCCGCATTTGGCCGCGCAGGGCGGCGTCGAGGTTCGACAGAGGCTCGTCGAACAGAAAGACCTTCGGTTGGCGCACGATCGCCCGCCCGATGGCGACACGCTGGCGCTGACCGCCGGACAGATCCTTTGGCCGGCGCTCGAGATAGGGTTCCAACTGCAGGATCCGCGCGGCCTCATCCACCTTACGGTCGCGCTCGGCCTTGGCCACATGCGCCAGGCGCAGAGCGAAGGCCATGTTCTGCCGCACCGTCATATGCGGGTATAAAGCGTAGGACTGAAACACCATCGCCAGTCCGCGATCCGCCGGGCCGACCCGGTTCACCTTCTTGCCGTCGATCATCAGATCGCCGGAGGTGATCTCCTCCAGGCCCGCGATCATCCGCAGCAGCGTGGACTTGCCGCACCCGGACGGCCCGACGAAGACCACGAACTCGCGGTCGGAGATATCGAGATTGACGCCCTTGATGACCTCGACCGGTCCATAACTTTTGCGCAGGTTGCGTAGTTGCAGCGTTGCCATTGCGCGAACTCCTTTTACTTTACGGCGCCGAAGGTCAGGCCTTGCACCAGTTGCCGTTGACTGAACCAGCCGAACACCAAAATGGGCGCAACCGCCATCGTCGATGCGGCGGACAGCTTGGCGAAGAACAGACCCTCGGGACTGGAGAACGAGGCGATGAACGCGGTCAGCGGCGCGGCGCCGGCAGAGGTCAGGTTCAGGCTCCAGAACGCCTCGTTCCAGCACAGGATCAGCGACAGCAGACCGGTGGAGGCAACTCCGGGCAAGGTCAGCGGCAGCAGCAGGTACCAGACCTCGCCGGCGGTTTTTGCGCCGTCCATGCGGCCGGCCTCCAGGATCTCGTTAGGCACTTCCTTGTAAAAGGTGAACAGCATCCAGACCACGATCGGCAGGTTCATCAGCGCATAGATCATCACCAGCCCGCTGCGCGTGTCGAGCAACCCGGCAGTGCGGAACAGCAAATAAATCGGCACCAGGACGCCGACTGGAGGCAGCATCTTGGTCGAGAGCATCCACAGCAGGGTGCCGCGGGTCCGCTGCGTCGGATGGAACGCCATCGCGTAGGCCGCCGGGATCGCGAACAGCAGCGCCAGGACGGTGCCGCCGACCGAGATGACTATGCTGTTCAACGCGAACGTCAGGTAATCGGCCCTGGCAAACACCTCGTGGTAGGACTCGAGGGTCGGGGTAAACAGCAGGTGCGGCGAGACGGCGTCACGCTCAGACTTGAAGCTGGTCAGCACCATCCAGGCGATCGGGAAGAACAACAGCAGCGCAACAAGCCAGCCGAACACGGCGGCGAGCAGACGTTGCAGGGGGGTTTCTTTCATCCCTAGACCTCCAGCCGGCGAGCGATGCTGCGTACCAGGAAGAAGGCGACGATGTTGGCCAGGACGATCGCGACCACGCCGCCAGCCGAGGCGCCACCGATATCGTATTGCAGCAAGGCGCGGGCATAGATCAGGAACGCCAGGTTGGTGGTCGCGTTGCCGGGTCCGCCCGAGGTCGTGACGAAGATCTCGGCGAACACGGTCAGCAGGAAGATCGTTTCGATCATGATCACCACGCCGATGGCGCGGGACAAATGCGGCAACGTGATAAAGAAGAACTGCGCGAACACGCCGGCGCCGTCCATGCGCGCCGCTTCCTTCTGCTCATGGTCCAGCGACTGAACGGCGGTAAGCAGGATCAGCAACGCGAATGGCAGCCATTCCCAGGATACGATGGCGATGATGGAGGCAAGCGGGACTTGCGCGAACCAATCGACCGGCTGCAAACCAAACGTGCTCGCAACGGCGCCGAACACGCCGTAGATCGGGTGCATCAGCAGGTTCTTCCAGATCAGCGCGCTGACCGTGGGCATGACGAAGAACGGGGAGATCGCCAGCACGCGGGCGATGTTTCGTCCAGGAAACGGCTGGTTGAACAGCACCGCCAGCAAGGTCCCGAACCCGACTGTGATGACCAGGACGGCAGCCAGCAGATATCAGGGTATTTTCGAGCGAAACCCAGAAATCGGGATCGGTTACCAGGTACTGCGTAATTGTCGATGCCGGCGAATCCGTTGGCCGTGGGGTCAACGAGGTTATAGTACTGGAACGAGAACCACAGCGTCAGCACCAGCGGGACGATCATCCAGGCTAGCAGGACGATCACCGATGGCATCAGCAGCAGCGCGCCAACCTTGCGCGCCGGCGGCGCCTCGGTGTCTGGGCCTGGCAGCGACGCCGCGCCCGGGGTTGTTGCCGACATGGCCGGCCTCGCTACTTTTTCGGATAGCCCGCTTGACGCATCGTGCGTTCGGTGGCGGCCTGCGCAGTCTTGAGCGCCTGGTCGACTGTGCTTTGACCAGTCAAGGTCCCGGCGATGGTCTGGCCGACCTGGGTCCCTATACCCTGAAATTCAGGAATGGCGACGAACTGAGCGCCCGTGGTACGGCCGGGGTTGCTCAGTCTGACCGTCCGGATTGGCGACCTCGATCGCCTTGCGCACGAAGCCCGCAAAGGGCGCCGCCTTCTGGTAGTCCGCGCTTTCATAGGTGGACACGCGGGTTCCCGGCGGGACCGACACCCACCCATTCTCCTTGGCCACAAGCTGAATGTATTCCTTGGAGGTTGCCCAGCTTATGAATGTCCCAGCCGCGTCCTGCTGTTTGGAGGAAACCGGAATGGCGAGATTCCAGCTCCAAAGCCAGGTCGGCGCGCCCTTGAAGCTGCCGGTCGGCATCGCCGCGAAGCCTACCTTGTCGGCGACTTGCGATTGTTTCTTGTCGTACAGCAACCCACCCGCGACCGTGGCGTCGATCCACATGCCACAATGCCCACTGGAAAACAGGGCAAGGTTTTCGTTGAAGCCGTTCGAGGTCGCGCCCGGCGGTCCGTCAGCCTTCAGTATGTCATCATAGAAGCTGATCGCTTTGTGCCACGCGGGCGTTTCCATTGCTGGCTTCCATTTCATGTCGAACCATTGACCGCCCTCGGCATTCACCAGCGAGGTGACGTAGGCCATGTTCTCGCCCCAACCGGGCTTGCCGCGCAGGCACATGCCGTAGATCTGGTTCGGCTTGTCGGTGATCTTGTCGGCAAAACCACGGATTTGCTCGTAGGTCGGGTCCGCGGGCATCTTGATGCCGGCCTTCTCGAACAGATCCGTGCGGTAGTAGGTCATCGCGCTCTCGCCGTAGAACGGCAGACCATAGATTTTACCGTCATAGGTCAGCCCGGCCCGCACGGGCTTCAGCAGGTCGTCGACATCATAGCTAGCCGGAAGGTTGTCCATCGGCGTCAGCCAGCCCTGCTTCGCCCAAATCGGGACTTCGTAGTTACCGATCGTCAGAACGTCGAACTGGCCGGCCTTTGTGGCTATATCGGTGGTGACGCGCTGACGCAGCACGTTTTCCTCCAGCACAACCCAGCGCAGATGGATGTCGGGATGCTGCTTTTCAAACTCCGAAGACAGCTTCTGCATCACCACCATATCGCCGTTGTTTACGGTGGCGATGGTGATGGTCGCGTCGGCGCGGGCGTTACCGGCGCCGGCGAGTATCAACGCGGCGGCGGAGACGACAGCGGTCAGACTGTCCCGGAGAATGTGGGTCACGGCGTGCCTCCCTTTGATCAACCTTCCACCTTGGACTGGCGGGTTGAGTAACGGTCTCACGGACACGCAACGCGGTCAACGCCTTGCTTCGGATTCGTGCTGGGCCAGAGGCGGCTGATGCCGGTCGCTGGAACTGACCAGCCACGCCGGTCCGGCGGCCATGGGCGTTCCCCAGCAAGCAACGAGCGTCCCCATTCGACGACTGCTGTTCTGTCGATTTCCCGTTGTCCTGACATGGCCGTTTTAACGGCACGATACTCCGTCACGACACGTCCCCCCAGCCGGAGGCGCAGATGCCTTCGAGGCGGCGACGAACGATCGGACCCGTTAGCCAGCGATGACAGGCAGGCTTGGCGACCGCCGGCCGGTCGACCATTGTATTGTTCCGACGCTTGCACAGGTCTCGCATTTGGGGTGCCATGCCGAATGATCCGCATGGCAACTCGTGCATAGCCAATGGGGGTCGGGTTCCGCCTTCGCCGCAAGACGCAGCGCGTCACGCTGGGCCACCCGACCGGCCTCGGTGCCGCCCCGCTCCTGTTCCTCGACCTCGGCAAGCAGAAGGCAGAGGCGACGATGTCGGAGGCCCTCGCCCTGCGCCGCGTCGATCTGATGCCGGGCTTCGCCTGTCAATCCGGCGTCAAGCGCGACTTGCGCCAGTAAAATCCGACTCTCGAGGTGCGTCGCGTTAGTTGCAACGAGACGCTTTGCTGCTCGAACACGCGCTAGCTTGTCCGGTTCAAGCGCCAAGGCGAATGCTGCAAGGTCGGGATGTGGCGCCCGCTGCCAAGCATCAGCGATACAAGATTGAGCATGCTTCTCATACCCGGTCGCCCTCAGCCGACTGGCATACGCGAGCGCCGCCGGCGAAAACCCGGGATCCTGCTTCCACGCCAGTTTGGCGAAGCTGAGGGCTCGCTTGGGATCGGGTTCGGCGTCCGCGGCCGCCACATAGTAGGTCACTCGACGGGGGTCAGAGGCCGTCAATTCAAGTGCCTCGGCCCAGTTCTCGGTCTGCAAAGCCAATTCGGCACGCTGCCGACGGAGCCAAAACGTACCCGGATGAGCGGATTCGGCTTGCTTTGCAAGAACAAGCGCCTCAGGCCAGTCTCGGCGATCTACCGCTTGACGAAGAAGACCGCTGAGACCCAAGAATTTAGCGTCCGTTTGCTTGACTAGGGCACGAAAGGCCTCCTCGGCTTCATCCTCGCGCCCGGAGAGTTCGGCATGCTTCGGCGGCAAGGAGTAAAATCTGGGGTGAATCTCCCAGAAGTTTGCGCGCACGACGGGCCTCCTCGCGGGCTACGGCCTGCTCTCCAGCTGCCAAGGCGATTAGCACACGCGTGACGGTTCTTTCGCCGAGGGTAACGCGATGGCGGCGGCGCCAATCCGCGCCCGATCGGGGGATTGCCAGGACCCCACGCAGGATACGCATCAAAATGATCGTCACCATGAACAGTGCGACCAGCGCTAAGATCGCTATGGGCGTGGAGGTTTCGATTGTGAAGGCACCGATCGAAGCGACGACATGCCCGGGGATGCCGGCCAATAGCCACGCCAGCAGGATGACGAACGCCCCAGCCAGTAGAAAGAGGATGACCTTCAGCATCAGACTTGTGCTGCAAGCTGAGCGAGAGCAGCGCGCGCATCCACAAGTGCCTTCGCATCCTCAAGCCATTTTGCCATCGCTTGTCTGGGTTGCCCGTTCAACGATGCAACCGAGGTTATCGCGCCGACAATGTCACCGGCATCAAGGGCCGTTCGGGCGCGGTTTAAAATGACCTCGGAAGGGTTGCCGACCATCACCTCGTCGCCTCGTCGGATGGTGATCAGCCCTTGGGCCTTTTCCCAAACTCGGCCAACGAACGGTTGATTACGCTCGTCGGGTTGATTCGCTGCAAGAGCCGCTTGCTCTGCCTGGGGGAAGCGCAGGCGCAAATCTGCCTCGGTGGGAGGGGCGGCGTGGGAATAGCGCGCAAGAACTTCCGGTGCATCGGGCAGGTCACCTATTGGCCGGCCGGACGCGAGAGCAAAGAACGCTTCCTGAAGTCGGGCAAGGCGGCTTAACCGTTTTGTAATGGTCTCGAGATTGGCGGCGTTTGCCTCCATTGCGGTTAAACGAGTTGTTAGCGCGCTGATCCGCTGATTTGTCGCGTCGATGTTCGTTTGATCCTGGCCGGACAGAGATTCGATCCTACCCGACAATGTGTCTAGCCGGCTTGCCAGCTGCGCCGTATCCGTGACCCGGCCGTCAAGGGCGTCTACTCGAGCTATAATTTTGCCAAGATCAGGTTGAGGGCGCTGCTCAAGGGCGTCTATCCGAGCTGTAATTTTGCCAACATCAGGCGAGGGTCGCTGCTCGAGAGCGTCTACTCGAGCTTTGATTTTGCTCAGATCCGGCGGCGGTTGTTGCTCGAGGTGACCAAGCCTAGCTTGCATGTCGGCAAGACGTTGGTCAAGCTCATGGAGGGCGGATGCCTCGCCGGTAGTTTCACCTAGCGTGCCGGGATACCGCCATAAATAGACGATCGCGGCGGCCAGTATCAGAAAACCCAGAGCGTAGAACCACGGGACGACATTGTGCCGAGCGGGAGTTGGTGCCGTGACAGAGGTTGCGGGCGGCGGGTCGGGAGGTGGAAGAAGGGTCGGTTCGGTCATCGCAGCATCGCCAGCATAGCATCCTGGTTTGGTATCGGGGCGACGCTAAGGCGTCGCCAGGGGAGTGGTCTTAATGCCATGGCGGCTCGCTCGCTGATAGACACCGCTTCGATATCTTGGACGGCTCCGACCAACTCGGCTGCTCGGAGGAGATTTACGAAGTGAC
This sequence comes from uncultured Alphaproteobacteria bacterium, assembly GCA_963778125.1. Lineage (GTDB taxonomy): Bacteria > Pseudomonadota > Alphaproteobacteria > Acetobacterales > Acetobacteraceae > Rhodopila. The sequence continues at coordinate 43,205 of CAVZTH010000053.1, forward strand.
GCGAGGTTTCGCCTGAAAAGAACATTGCGGCCGCGACCTGGCGCTGACGCAAGTGGAAGGCGGCGACTTCGGATAGGCTGCCGACCAAGGTAGCTCGATAGGCAACGCGGCGAAGCACACGAAAGCCGTGATGCCGGAGAGAGGACGCCAACTCGATCCCCTGCCCTTGCGCGGTTGGGAAGAAGAGAATTCCTTCGGCTGGAGAGATTGTGTTCGCGATCAGGACGGCGAGTGCGCCAGAATCTCCGTCGGCGCTAAATACGTGCTCGAAGCCAGCCGCGGTGGCTAGGGCGGCGGTTGCGGTTCCGACAGCAAAGACCGGACGAGCATGCATGAAAGGTGAGCAGGCCGATATGGCGTTCCGGCTGGTCAACACGGTCGCCGCGAGGCGGTCGGGGAGACGAACGGCGCGGGCAGTGATTGAAAGGACAGGAGCCACAATGGGGAAGAAGCCGAGCGCAGTCACACGGGCGGCGGTTTGGGTGGCGCCTGGCTCTGGCCTCGTGATCAAAACACGCTTCAAGGGCAGCTCTTGTCGGAATAGCTTCAGACGATGATGTGGTGCGGCGACGCAAACACGTAGTTATCCCACTTCTCCGTACATCGCCACCGAGATAGGCGACAAGCTGACCGGTGTCCAAGCCTGGACAAGGTTTGAAAGGTGTATGCCTTGAAAGGTGTGATGAGACCGGTTCTGGGGATCGAGACGTCCTGCGATGAAACTGCTACCGCAGTGGTGGACGGCGAAGGGCGGGTTCTGTCGGACACTGTGCTTAGCCAACTCTCCGAGCACTCGCCGTTTGGTGGCGTGGTGCCGGAAATCGCGGCGAGGTCGCATCTCCGATACCTTCCCGAACAAGTCAGGCGGACGATGGCGCAAGCCGGCGTCGCGTGTTCCGATCTGGGTGGAGTTGCCGCCACGTCTGGACCAGGATTGATCGGTGGATTGATCGTTGGGTGTCAGTTCAGCAAGGGCATCGCGATCGCTCACGGGTTGCCCTTTGTCGCCGTGAATCACCTGGAGGCACATGCGCTCACTGCCCGATTGCCTGGGTTGGTTGAGGGGGGAGCGCCGTTTCCGTACCTGCTGTTCCTGCTGTCAGGGGGACACTCGCAATGCATCGCAGTGAGCGGCGTTGGACGCTATACCCGGTTGGGCGGGACGGTGGACGATGCGGCCGGGGAAGCATTCGATAAGGTTGCGAAGCTGTTGGATCTCGGCTGGCCGGGGGGACCGGCTCTGGAAAGAATCAGCGTCGATGGAAACCCGTCAAGCTACCCATTTCCGCGTCCGATGATACGACGGCCAGGGTGTGACCTAAGCTTCTCGGGGCTCAAGACAGCAGTGGCGCAAACGGTGCTACGCATGTCGCCGAAGCTAACCCATGAGCAGCGCGCGAATGTTGCGGCAAGCTTTCAGCAAGCGGTAGTAGATGTTCTCGTTGACCGGGCGCTTCGCGCAATGGAGATGATGCGCGAGCGTTTTTCCGAGGCTGATCTGTTGGTGGTAGCCGGCGGGGTGGCGTCTAACGCGTTCGTGCGGGCCGGCTTGGCCACAGCAGCTGTGTCAAAGGGTTTTCGTTTGGTCGCTCCGCCAGCCAGGCTTTGTAGCGACAACGCGGTAATGGTTGCCTGGGCTGGCGTGGAACGGCTGCGACTTGGCTGGAGTGACGGAATTGACGTCAACGCGCGTCCGCGGTGGCCACTCGAGGGGCTGGAAGCGGTTGTAGGATGAACTATCGTCACGCCTATCACGCAGGCAATTTCGCGGACTGCTTTAAGCACGCGTTGCTAATTGCTCTCCTCGATTTTGTCGCCCGTAAGCCCAACCCGTATTTCGTGCTCGACACGCATGCGGGCGCCGGATGGTATGACCTTGATGCAGCGGCGCGCCGCGTCGCCGAGGCGGAAACCGGGATACGGCGTTTGCTGGGGTCGCGGTCGCCGGTTTTGAAGCGCTATCTTGAGTTTGTGACCAGGCTTGGCCTCTACCCCGGATCGCCGGCATTGATCCGGGCTGTGTTGCGCGAGAACGATCGTCTCGTTTGCTGCGAGCTCCATCCGGAAGATGCGATGACGCTGCGGCGAAGATTTCGAAATGACCCACAAGTGGAGGTTCACAGGCGGTCCGGGTGGGAGGCTTTGGCCGCGTTGCTGCCGCCGAAAGAAAAGCGAGGGTTGGTGTTCGTTGATCCGCCGTTCGAAGCTCGGGATGAGTTCTCCATGCTCTCTGATGGACTTCGAACCGGCTATGACCGCTTCGGCCAAGGGATTTTCGCTGCTTGGTATCCAATAAAAAAAATGGCCGCCGTACGGAGTTTCCACATTAGTTTGGCGTCATTCGGCATACGTGACATCGTTGCGGTTGAGCTTCATCTGAGGTTCCCCGCGGACCCCGTTCGGTTCAGCGGTTGTGGTATGGTAATCGTCAATCCGCCCTACGGGTTCGAAAGGCATGCTCGTTTGATCGCTAACGCCGTCCTAGGAGGGCTTGGCGAAAGCGAGATCGGCGCAGGTACCGCAATTCTCAGGTTGGTAGATGAGTAGCGTCGCGGTCATCGGCGCAGGAGCCTGGGGGACCGCGTTGGCCCTTCAGGCGGAGAGGGCCGGAAATCGCGTGGCCTTGGTGACGCGCGACGCAACCTCCGCTTCCACCATGAAAGCCAGGAAGGAAAGCCATCGGCTTCCTGGATACCTATTTCCTGAGCAGCTCGACGTTCGAGATGACATTCCGGGTGATGTCGATCTGTTGCTTTGGGTTGTTCCTAGCCAATTTCTGCGTTCCTCACTCCTGCAGCTGCGGCCCGCACTTAGCCCCATCGTTGTGTGCGCCAAGGGCTTTGAAGCGGACACGTGTCTGCTGCCGCTGGAAGTGGTCGTCGACGTACTCCCAGGGCGCCCGCTTGCCGCCTTAACCGGGCCCAACTTCGCGCTCGAGGTGGCGGCGGGGCTTCCGACCGCAACGGTCGTGGCAAGCGACGATTCGAGGTTCCGCGAGCAAGTGCGGATCACACTGGGGACTTCGACCTTCCGGATTTACGGCAACGACGATCCTATAGGCTCCCAACTTGGCGGCGCCGGAAAGAATGTAATCGCAATTGCAGCGGGTGCGGTCATCGGTGCGGGGCTGGGAGAAAATGCGCGGGCTGCCTTGGTGACGCGCGGTTTAAGCGAGCTGCGCCGCCTGACCGTCGCGCTTGGCGGACGAGCTGAAACGATGATGGGCTTATCCGGTCTGGGTGACTTGTTGCTGACCTGCACCGGGACCTCTAGCCGGAATTTCAGCCTGGGCTATGCGCTGGGTCAAGGTGAGCATCTATCGAATGTGCTTGCAAGCCGGTCAGGCGTGATAGAAGGCATTCCTACGGCCGCCGCTCTTGTTGCCCGGGCAGGTGAGGTCGATCTGCCGATCTGCCGAGCAGTGGCCGAGCTGCTGACTGGCACCAAAACGCTGGACCACACGATAGCGGAACTCCTATCGCGTCCGCAGCGGGACGAATAAGGACTTATGCCCGACCAGGAGCGGACATGCTGAGAGGCATACTGACGGTCGGCGGATGGACTCTCATCAGTCGCATGCTGGGATTTGCACGTGACATGCTGATCGCCGCGCTAATCGGCACCGGCCCCATCGCGGATGCGTTTTTCGTTGCATTGAAGCTCCCGAACCTGTTTCGACGGCTGTTTGGGGAAGGCGCGTTCAACGCTGCGTTTATCCCAGCATTTTCCGGGCTGTTGCATACAGAAGGCGCCGGCGCCGCGAAGCAGTTCGCTCAGGAGACGTTCGCGGTTATGGCCTTCTGGCTGGGAATCATGACCATCATGGGCGAGATCTTCATGCCCGAACTCATGGTCGTCCTGGCGCCGGGATTTGCTGAAGACCGTGGAAAGTTTGCGCTGGCTATCAGCCTGTCCAGGATAACATTTCCTTACCTGGTTTTAATCTGCCTTGCGGCCCTCGTTTCAGGCGTATTGAACGGGCTGGAGAGGTTTACGGCCGCATCAGCCTCGTACGTCCTGTTCAACATTGTCTCGATCGCCTGCATGCTGTGGATGACACCGTATGTTCCAACGGTGGGGCATGCGCTTTCCTGGGGTGTGACGATCTCGGGTGTCGCTCAGCTTGGCTTGCTGATGATGGCTGTTCGCGGCGCCGGGATGGCGCTCAAGATACCCCGGCCACGGTTGACTCCGCAGATGCGGCTGCTGATGCGCCGAATGGCGCCCGGTTTGGTGGGGGCGGGAGTTACTCAGCTAAATCTAACCGTAGATGTGATTATCGCGAGCCTTCTGCCGGCTGGCACCGTGTCGGTGCTATATTTTGCGGATCGGGTGCAGCAATTGCCGCTTGGAGTGATCGGAACCGCTGTCGGAACGGCGCTATTGCCTCTGCTGTCGCGGCAAGTTCGAGCCGGCGAGGCAGCGTCAGCAATCAGAACGCTGAACCGTGCTACTGAGTATGGCCTATTTCTCACTCTGCCAGCTGCATTGGCACTTATTATCTGCGCGGAACCGATCATGCTCGCGCTATTCGGCCACGGGGCATTCGATCTCGAGAGCGTGCGGCTATCCTCGCAATCGTTGGCGGCCTATGCGCTAGGACTGCCGGCCTTCGTGTTAGTTAAGGTACTTGCTCCCGCGTTCTTCGCTCGCGGTGACACCAGCACGCCGGTCAAGATCGGGGTTGGAAGCGTGGCATTAAACCTGCTTTTGAACCTCATGTTCATGGTGCCTCTCGCCCATATCGGTCCGGCGCTGGCTACTAGTCTGGCCGCGATCTGCAATGTCGGCGGATTGGCGCTTATTCTGCGCCGGCGGGGGCATTTTCTGCCCGATCACCAACTTCAGAGACGGTGTCGCGGCATGATTGGGGCATCAATCATCATGGCGGCCGCGTTGTGGGGACTGCGGGTCCTCATGTTTGGGTCGCCACCGCATGGATGGCTGCGCATGGCGTTCCTAGGAGGGTTAGTCGGCGCGGGAGTGCTCGCCTATGCCATCGCGGCGTCGCTGCTGGGAGCCTACGACCTTCGGGAGATTCGGCGCATGATGTCCCGTCGTCGCTTGCGCGCAGATGGCGGATCGGCCATCAGTTCGTCGCCAACAACAGAGACTTGAACGGTATGCAGCGTGTTTTCTCAGGCATTCAGCCGTCTGGCATTCCGACCCTTGGAAATTACCTGGGAGCGATCCGTAACTGGGTCAGGCTACAGGACGATCACGACTGCCTTTGGTGCGTGGTGGACCTGCATGCCATCACGGTTTGGCAGGATCCGGCAGCGCTGCATCAGCAGTCGCTGGAAATGGCGGCAGTCTTGCTGGCCTGCGGCGTCGATCCAATAAAGCATATCCTGTTTCTGCAATCGAGCGTTCGGGCACATGCCCAACTTGCCTGGATCTTCAACTGCGTCGCGCGGCTTGGGTGGCTAAATCGCATGACACAGTTCAAAGACAAGGCGGGAAAGGATCGGGAAAATGCTTCGTCCGGGCTTTATGTCTATCCGAACCTGATGGCAGCGGACATCCATCGCTTATCATGCGACCCAGGGTGCCCGTCGGGGACGATCAGCGGCAGCATCTGGAACTCGCCAACGACATCGCCCAGAAGTTCAACCACGATTATGGGATCTGATTTTTTTCCGAATATCGAGCCGGTAATCCTTGGTCCAGCGGCCCGCGTCATGAGCTTGCGGGACGGCACGAAGAAGATGTCGAAGTCCGATCCCTCGGATCAGAGCCGCATCAACCTCAACGACGACGCCGACACAATCGCGCTCAAGATCCGGCGGGCGAAGACCGACCCAATGGCCGTTACCATCTGAGGTCGAGGGCTCTGGCCATCGTCCCGAAGCGCGGAACCTGGTCGGCATTTATGCGGCATTGACCGATACCGACCATGCCTCAGTCCTTAGAGAGCACGGCGGTCAGGGATTTGGACCATTCAAAACCACATTGACGGAATTGCTGGTGGAGAAGCTGGTGCCGATTGCTTCGGAGACAAGCCGGCTTCTGCGAGAGCCCGGGGCCCTAATCGATCTCCTGAGGCTGGGGCGGACCGGGCGGCCGCCATCGCAGAACCGATCGTCAGCCGAGGCCGAGCGACTGGTCGGCTTCGTTGGCCTAAACCAAAGCTGACTAACAGAGCGCGTTCACAGGCCCGGGACCTCCCGCAGACTGCGGCGCGGGATCGATCAGTTCTGGGCCGGCGCGTTCAATCCTGAACACTGCCAATCCGCGCCTGTACCTGACCGTCCGGCGGCAACGCAAACCAGCCGTCGGTGCCAACGAATCCGCCAGGCTGCGTCAGGATTGCCATGTCGCTCCCTGCGGACCGACAATCACCTTGGCGACAGAAGCCGCATCATATGCCAAGTCGGCCAGCGGCGGTGGGCGCGCGCCGATATTTGGCGGCGTAATCCCGTTCGAGGTTGCTCCGGGTGCTGTTGTCGGGCGCCGCATACCAAGCGCCCCGAACCGCGCCCGAACCGCTCGATGGATCAGCCCAGAGAGCCGGGCCGATTATCTGAACCGCTGAACGATCTACATCGTAATAGGGCAGGATGGCAGCGATCTCTTGCAAGGTATCTCCGGTATCCGCAAGCAGCAGGACGTCGAATGGTGGTGGCGGGATCGGCGTTTTCACAAGTTCCTGCGCTTCGCGGCGACCTTCCGGGGTTCCCAGCGCGCGGGCGGCCTTGATTTTCGCATCGATAGGCCCACGGCGGTCGGCGTAGTCGGACAAGTCGCGCGCCGCTGGCGGTTATCGACGCCATGCCCGGCGGAGTGCATTCGTATGTTCGGCGCGCTGCAGGCCAGCGGCCTCGGTCGCTTTGGTGAGTGCGGTGGCCATCGCTCGGCCGAAATCGGAATCGGGCAGCAAGGCCGGCGAATCTGGGTTTTCCCCTGCGCCTGCGCTGCCGCGACGAGGCGCCGTATTTGCTGATCTGGCGAGATTCCAAGTGGCCAAACGCCTGGCTGGGACTGCGATGCGTCGTTGGTGAACGCCAAAACCGGGATGCCAGCGCCGGCGGGCGATCGGAGCGACTGATGCAGTTTCGGCCGACGTCAGCGGTCCAAGGATCATGCTGTCGCCATTGGAGACCGCCGCCTGGGCTGCCGTCGCGGCAGCCGGCGGCAGTCCCGCCGGTGTCCAAGACATCCAGCGAGGGCCGCTGTTGTCTTGCAGCGCGAGTTGGGCGGCCTGCAGCAGGACCTGACCAAGGTCAGCACGCGGGCCCGTCAAAGGGAGCAAAATTGCGACTGCTTGCCTTGTCTGCCCGGGAGCAGATGTATTCGGCCCTAGCGAGGTCGGGGCGTTCGATCCAGATTGGTAGCCGCTCCGTATCGTCCGGAGCGATTGGTTGACCGCAGCCCGAGAGCGTTAATGCGCAAATAAGGAGAAGGAATGCCCGTTGCCGCCCATCGGCTGCGTCTCCCGATCGACCCGCGAGACGGCCAATCCGCCCCGCTGCATGGCCTTGTGCTTGTTTCCACCCCGATCGGCAACCTGGGGGATATCTCAACTCGCGCGCGCGCCGTTCTGGCCGCGTGCGATCTGATTCTCTGCGAGGATACACGCCGTACCGGCCGGCTACTGGCGGCGATGGATATTCACACCCGAACCGAAACTCTGCATGAGCATAACGAGGACGCCAGAATAGAGTCCGTTTTGGTGCGGCTGCAGGCCAACGAGACGATTGCTTTGGTTTCCGATGCGGGGACGCCTTTGGTTTCGGACCCGGGCTATCGACTTGTACGGGCGGTGATAGCGGCCGATCTGCCGGTCACGTCGGTTCCCGGACCAAATGCGGCAGTCACCGCGCTGATCTTGTCTGGATTACCACCTTTGCCGTTCATGTTCCTTGGTTTTCCGCCATCGAAGCAGGCTGCGCGACGAGCGGCTTTTAGCGGGTTGCGGGCGGCCGAACGCGCCGGATTGTCGAGCACCCTCGTTTGGCATGAGGCACCTCATAGACTGCTAGAAACCCTCGGGGACTGCACTCGATGTGTTCGGGGACCGGAGCGCCGCTGTCGCGCGTGAACTGACGAAGCGCTTCGAAACGGTGGAGCGTGGGAAAGTGAGTGTCCTCGCGGATAAGTTTGTCCGGGAACCTGCGCGCGGTGAGATCACACTTTTGATCGGACCACCTGAGACCGATGATCCGGAAGACCTCGACGGCCGCTTACGAGCGGCACTGGCAACGCAGACGGTAAAAGACGCGGCGGCGCTCGTCAGCATGGCGACTGGGTTGCCTCGGAAGCTTGTCTATGCGCGCGCGTTGCAAATTCACGTGGAAAGTTGACGCAGCTGTCGGGAGGCCCAGTCGGCGGCTTCGGCCACAACTAAGTCAGGATCTTGCTGCAAAGTCTCCGCAGACGGAAGCAGCGTCGGATCGCGGGAATTGCCGATCGCGGTCATCACGTTTCGAACGAAGCGACTTCGTCCGATCCTTTTGATGGGTGAGCCGGCAAACATCGTTCGAAATTCGCTATCGTTTAAAGCGGATAACGCTGCCAGGCCGGGCGCGACAAGATCGTCTCGGCTCATAAGTTGCGAATGCGCAGTGGGCTTGGCGAACTTGTTCCACGGACAAACCGCAAGGCAGTCATCGCAGCCGTAGATTCGGTTGCCAATCGCTTTGCGAAACTCGTGAGGTATTGGACCTTTGTGCTCAATCGTCAGATAGGAAATGCAGCGGGTCGCATCGAGCCTGATATGGTGCCGGGAAGGCCTTAGTTGGGCAGACATTGATGCATCGCGAACACGAGCCGCAACGGTCGCCGGTGGTTTCGTCCGGCTCCAGATCCATCGTCGTATAAATTTCTCCAAGTAGGAGCCACGATCCGTGAGATCGGGAGACGAGGTTGGTATGCTTTCCCTGCCATCCCAGCCCTCCGGCTTGCGCGAGCGGTTTTTCCATAACCGGCGCGGTATCGACGAAGACCTTCACGTCGCACGTGAAACGAGAAACCAAGAACTGAGCAAGATGTTTCAGTCGTCCCTTAATAATTTTATGATAATCCTGGTTTCGAGCATAAACAGAAATGGCTCCTTTGCTTGGCTGACCAAGGATGCCAAAAGTGTTGTCCTTCGGCGCGTAGGAGAGGCCGACGACGATTACACTTCTCGCCTCGGGCCAGAGACATTCGGGGCGGCTTCTTTGCTCCGATCTAGCCGCGAGCCAACCCATGTCGCCGTGGAAGCCGGACTGAATAAACTGGCTCAGTCTTTCCCGGATTTCCGGACCAAGGCTGGCTCTGCTGAAGCCAACGGCATCGAAACCCATCCGCAGTGCATTCTCGCGGATTTGGCTTCGGGAATCATACGAGCGAGGTTCGGGCGCTGCATCCCTCGACTGCCTTGATTGCGGTGATTTAACCATAGAACGTCTTAGCCACGGCCACGGTAGGGGGACACTTCCTGGTCGGGAATCCAGACGTCAGCAGGCGGAATACCGGACTGCCAGAACACATCGATGGGGATGCCGCCTCGCGGGCACCAGTATGCTCCGATACGTAGCCACACTGGGTCCAGAAGCGCTACTAATTTGCTCGCGATCTCCATTGTACATGCTTCATGGAAGACGCCGTGACTACGATATGATTGCATGAGCAGTTTGAATGATTTACTTTCCACGATCCAGCTTCTAGGAACATAGTCCACCATCATATGAGCGAAGTCCGGCTGCCCGGTAAGCGGACAGAGGGAGGTGAACTCTGGGCAGGTTAGGCGCACGATATAGTGTCGACCGATGGCTGGGTTTTGAACACGCTCCAGGATCGCGTCGTCCGGCCGGACGGGTTGAGACACATGACGGCCGAGTAGGGTGAGGTGCTCATAAGGGGGGGTGTCGGTCATCGAAGCGTCCCCGGCGTCATCCAACTCGCCCGTAAATCGGAAGCAAGGTTGGAAAGCCGTCCTGTTTTGATAGAAGAACGGATATCTCGCATAAGGGATTGGTAATAGGTTAAATTGTGCCAAGTCAGGAGCATCGGGCCGAGCATTTCTCTGGCACGAAACAGATGATGGAGATAGGCTCGACTGTGTTTTGTGCAAGCCGGACATTCGCAGTCATGATCTAGGGGACCGGAATCGTCCGCGAAACGGGCGTTACGGAGGTTCTGGACACCCGAACGCGTATAGGCGCGCCCAGTTCGGCCTGCCCGGGTTGGGATCACACAATCAAACATGTCAATTCCGCGCTCCACTGCCCTAAGCATGTCGTCAGGCGTCCCGACACCCATAAGATATCGCGGAATCTCCTCTGGTAGGTGGGGCACAGTGATGTCAAGCGTTTCAAGCATCACCTGCTGGCCTTCTCCGACCGCGAGGCCGCCGATAGCGAAGCCATCAAATCCGATGTCTTTCAATATGTTGACCGACCTCAGGCGCAGATCCGGGTAGGTGCTCCCTTGGATGATGCCGAAGATGCCGTATCCCGGGCGGGGACGAAAGGCCCGCTTCGACAACTCGGCCCAGCGCATCGACATGTCCATTGAAGACATGGCAGCGGCATGGGTGGCCGGGAAAGCGACGCACTCGTCCAATACCATACTGATAGTAGAGTCGAACTTGTCCTGAAGGTCCATGCAGATAGCCGGGGTCAGGCGATGCCGGCTGCCATCGATATGGGATTGAAAGGTCACTCCGTCCGCGTCGATTGCTCGGAGGGCGAACAGCGACATGATCTGGAATCCTCCTGAATCGGTGAGGATGGGTCCTGGCCAATCCATGAAGCGATGTAGACCGCCTAGGCCCGCAATCCGGTCGGCGCCGGGCCGCAACATCAGGTGGTACGTATTTCCCAAGATGCATTGGCATCCCGTCCCTCGAACCGCGTCAGCGGTCATGGCCTTGACGGTTCCCGCCGTGCCCACGGGCATAAAGGCCGGCGTGTCGAGCGGGCCATGGGCTGTATGCAAGACGCCCGCCCGCGCGCCGCCGTCACTAGCCAAGATCTGGAAGCTGAGATGTGAGATCCTACCGGGCGTCACGTTCATAGGAGATTGGGTAGAGCGGGGTGCGGATGCTTGACAAGGCCCTTTCATAATGGGCCGGCGGCCTGCTACCCAGATGATAGGAAAAAAGGCTTGACCAAATACCCCAGAATATCGTAAGATGCTTTCTATGATGGAGGTTGTGTGACGGCGTGAGCCTCCGTGAGGCATTGACGACGCATACGGCCATCTGGGTAATTCTAGCTAGAACGACAGTGATCCCATCGAAAAGCTCATCTATCTAAAGGGCCGCATCCGGGGCAGCCTTCGGACTTGGGCAGAAGAAGCGCTGAAAGAGACCGGTTATCGCCCGGCGGCCCATCATCTTCATCTTGTATCGGAACTAGAGGCCCTATCGAACGGCTTATACGACCGCTTGATGATACTGATGCCGCCAGGGTCAGCGAAGTCGACTTACGCATCGGTTATCTTTCCGGCTTGGTGGTTTACTCAGCATCCACGCACGTCGGTTATCAGCGCCTCCCATTCTCATAGCCTTGCCGAACATTTCAGTCGGCGAGTTCGTAGACTGATAACGTCCAAACAGCCATGGCTTGGAATTAGTGTTACTTCGGATCAGCGAGCCATCAATTCATGGACTACCAGTGAAGGCGGCGAATATATCTGCGTAGGTGCGAGGGGAGCGATAACGGGCCGACGGGCCGATCTCGTCATCATCGATGATCCCATCAAATCACAAGCAGATGCCGAAAGTGGTCGACAGCGAGATCATATTTGGGAATGGTATAAGTCCGACATCACGACAAGGCTGAAGCCTGGTGGTAGGGTCGTTTTGATAATGACGCGTTGGCATCCAGATGATTTGGGGGGCCAGTTGCTGGAGCACGCGCGGGCGGAATGGCGCGTAGTTCGTCTTCCCGCAATTGCCGAGCCGGACGATCCTCTCGGTCGAATGGTCGGAATGCCGCTGTGGCCAGAGTGGGAGGACAGCACGGCCCTCATGCGCAAGCGCGACCTTATCGGCGAGCGCGCATGGTCGGCCCTATTCCAACAAACGCCGTTACCGTCGGGCGGCCGGCTGTTCTCTATCGATCGAATTGCAGTAGTGCCCGTGCAATCGGAGTACGACGCTGAGACAACGGTTCGGGCGTGGGACCTTGCTGCGACCGGAAATACTGGACGGAACGATCCAGACTGGACAGTCGGCATCAAATTATCTCGGGATAAAACCGGACGATATCTGATTCTAGACACCGCCCGCATCCGGGGAACACCACGTCAGGTCGAGGAATTGATTGTCAACACTGCGCAAAAAGACGGCCCTAAAGTGATCATCTCGATTCCCGAGGATCCGGGTCAGGCGGGAAAAAGTCAAATGTCCTACCTCACGCGCCAGCTTGCCGGCTTTTACGTGACATCCTCTCGGGAAACTGGATCAAAGGCGACCCGAGCCATGCCACTCGCGTCTCAGGTTGAGGGCGGCAATATCTCGATCCTTCGCGCTGATTGGAACCGAACGCTTCTTGACGAGATGCGCGACTTTCCGTGGGGACGGAAAGACGATCAGGTGGACGCCCTAGTTCGCGCTTTTACAACCCTGACCACGCGCTCGCAGCCGCGGAGTTCGATCTCCATATCGATACTCGACCGCTGATATTTATCGAAACCAAAGTCTGGAAGTTATGTTCGATACACTTTGCGATCTGGTTCCGCGCGACAATGCCTACCCTAACAGAGTACGAATGCTCGCTATCCTCAATCGCGCACTCAATGGTACACTTTACGATACGTTACCATACCACTTCCACGAGGAGAGGAACGAAGCAGGAGAATATATCCCGCTGCGCCAGCGCCGTCCGAGTGTTAGGTATCCGCTCTGTCGGATCGTCGTAGAGGACAGTGTGTCCCTGTTGTTTAGCGAAGGCCACTTCCCCACGATCGAAAGTCCCGATCAGGCGGTTCGCTCAGCGTTCGCCAGTATCATAAAGGAAACACGCCTTAATCTCGTCATGATTGAAGCCGCGATGAGAGGTGCCACCGGATCGGTTGCTCTACTTCTGCGAGTACTGAAAGGCCGGATTTTTGTCGAAGTTCTGGACACGACCTATCTCACGCCAACATGGGATCCTACCGAACCCGACACGCTGTCACGGGTTGATGAGCGATACAAGGTCTCTGGCCGTGATCTCATCGGAAATGGGTACAATATAGACGATCCTGACGAAGAGTATTGGTTCTCTCGATGCTGGGACAGGAATAGCGAAACGTGGTTCGAACCAATGCCCGTCGCCAAACCCTCCAAACCGATGATCGACGCTAGCCGTTCGGTCTCGCATAAACTTGGGGCGGTCCCGATCATTTGGATTAAAAACTTACCGGGACCACCTACGACTGGAGACAGCGTCGACGGGGCATGCACGTTCGCGGCTGCGATGCACACTCAAGTGGAAATTGATTATCAACTAAGTCAAGTTGGCCGAGGTCTTAAGTATAGCAGTGACCCAACTCTTCTCCTTAAAGACCCAACCCTTCCCGATGGTCAATTGATCCGAGGCGCAGGCAATGCACTTATTGTGTCCGAGAAGGGAGATGCGCGCTTATTGGAGATCGGCGGAACCGCGTCGGCCGCAGTCATCGAATACGTCAGGACATTGCGCGAACTCGCGTTGGAGAGCATCCACGGAAATCGGACCAGTCCAGACAAGGTCGCCGCCGCTCAATCTGGTCGAGCACTTGAATTAATAAATCAAGGGCTGATATGGCTGGCGGATAATCTGCGGACCAGCTATGGCGAAGTAGGACTTCTACAACTCGCCCGACTTATCATACGCGCGTCTCAGAACTACACGCTTGTCGTTTTCGGCGAGGAGATTGGTCCATTAGAAACTAGCGCCCGCCTAAGTCTCAAATGGCCGAGATGGTATCCGTCCACAGCGGATGACCGCCAGAAAGACGTTCAATCGTTAACGTCCTTAGTCGCAGCAGGTTGCATTAGCAAAGAGACCGCGTTGAAAGCGATCGCGACATGTTACGACATGGAATATGTTGAAGGTCAAACAATGTCCGAAACTTCTGATGATATGCAATGAGATGCAGATGGATGACAGTGTGCCAGAAAATCGATCGAATCTCGTCGATGGAGGCGAGCCAGACGAGCGGCAGCCCGCAAACGAAGAGATCGCCATGCTGCGGATCGACTTTCAGTCTCGCCTGATAACGGCAAACTTAGAAACCGAGGCTGTTCGCGCCGGCATGATCGATCTCGACGGTCTGAAGTTGGTCGATTTATCGGGGGTTCGCCTCGACGAGAATGATAAGGTCGTGGGCGGCCGCAAGATAATGGCTGACCTACGACGGAATAAACCGTGGCTGTTTGGGGCGGCATCTACTTCCAGCGCCGCCACCGCCCCGGCATCGCAGCCTGTTCGGCAAAAAACTGCGATGGACATGACGGAAGCAGAGTACAACGCTGCCCGAACCGCTGTCACAAAATACCGACCTTGACAGTTCATCGCTTCCGACAATGACGTAGCTTCTAGATAGGACGATTAATGGGTATTCAGAATTTTCCGGTTTCACTTCAGCCGATCATCCAGCAGGGCTTTCTGGAGCGCGAGTTCTCGCAGGCTCTTCGCTCTCGCCTTGGATATCGGGCATGCGCTGATCGAGTTGACGTCGCTGTTGGTATTGGTGAAACGCTTACCAAAACCCGCGCGGGGCTAAAGCCGTCGGTTACGACACCGCTGGCACCAGCGACGAATACCAATTTCGACAATGGCCTGAGCCCCGCCTCCTGGGGAGTCGAACAATACACTATAAGTATAAATCTTTACGCTGCTACAACAGATTTGAACGTCGTAACGGAGCGGGTCGGGATCGCCTCGCAGTTCCTTCAAAATGCTTACGTGAACGGAGAACAGGCCGCTAGAAGCCTTGACGAGCTGAGTCGCAACGCGTTGTTCGGTGCTTATCTGGGTGGCAACACTCGCATACGCACGACGTTGACCAGCGCAGCTCCTACGGTGGCGGTCGACGACGTGCGCGGGTTTCTGACCGTCTTCGTCAACGGAGTTCAGCAGCCCGTAAGCAGCAGCAACCCCATGACGGTTACAATTGGCTCCAACGTCTATTCGCTCGTTTCTATTGCCGTTGATATGACCAACGTATCGACTGCACCAAATGGGACATCGGGGACTCTAACGCTTTCCGGCAATGTCTCCGTATCTGATGGGACGACCGGAAATACCGTGACAGCAGCCAGCAGCTCGACGATCGTGCGCCCCTCTCAGCGCGGAAACACCTCGTTGATTACGGCGTCTGATACGTTGACTATGTCGAAATCTCCTCGATGCGGTTGCGAAGCTGCGACTCAACGCGGTACCGGAGATTGATGGGGCCTACAATTGTTACCTAGACCCGGTTTCCTCTCGGCAGCTTTTTGCTGATCCGGACTTCAAGCAGCTCTTCCAAGGCGCGACCTCGGCAAACCAAACCTTTAAGAAGGGGATGACCAACGATTTCCTCGGGTTACGGTTCGTTCCGACAACCGAAGCGTTTGTGCAGCCGCACCCAACCCTGTCCGGACTGATGATCCGCCGGCCGGTGATATGCGGGCAGGGGGCGTTGATTGAGGGCGATTTCGCTGGCCTAGCGGCGACCGACGTTGCCCCAGACGAACTCAATTATCACAATGGTCGATGGCATTGCCATGGTGACCCGCGAGGCGATTGACCGACTGCAGCAGATCATCGCCCAATCGTGGTATTGGATCGGCGGCTTTTGCGCGCCCTCCGACACGACCACCAATCCGACAACCGTTCCGACCGCCACCAACGCCGCGTACAAACGTGCCGTTATTGTCGAACACATCGGCTAAGGCGCCGGAGGAGCAAATACTGCAATGCCTCTCGGTTCCGTAAGTCCGTTCCGTCCTACCGGTACAGTCAGTGTATCGGTGGGCAACCTGTCGTCTAACACGCCCTTATCCGGCGGTGGCGATTCGGTCGTGGTTACTAATGCAGGAACTGCCTTGGGATACGTCCGGTTTGGTTCCGATATAACCGTCACAGCCTCGGCCGTTGACATGCCTGTACTTGCCGGCAGTCGGATTATCTTATCGATCAATAGCCTTATATCCCATGCTGCCGCAATCTCGCCCTCGGGGTCTGGCAGTATCCTGTTTAGCCGTGGCGACGGATCAATCATTTGAACCCTCTCACAGACGCTGAAAGGGTCGATATACGACGCTTTTGCGGATATCCGGCTTATGGAGTGGCGCCAACCGGGATGCAGTCGTGGCGATACTTCCAGATCTATGGACTGTTTGAGTTCCGACTGGGAAATCTCTCAAATTCCGAAATCGCTGTGGTCCGTCGTTATTTGGGGACGCTGACCGCGCTTGAGGTAGCCGTTCCCGCGGCCTCGGACAACCTTGACACCGACCAAGCCTCCATGTGGACCCGCAACAAGGATGAACTCTCCGACCGGCTAAGGCTTCTCGACGAGTGGAGGCGACGGCTCTGCGGGTTTCTCGGCGTCGAATCGGGGCCTGCCCTTTCCGGTGGCACGATTGCCCTGGTTGTTTGATCGATGAATGGGCGCAAACTACAAGATCGTCTTTACCTGGGTTTGGGAATATCCGCCCGGGTTGTTGGACAGTTTGCGGATGCCTTCCGGCCTACCGGCCCTCATAATCCGCTAAGTAGCCAGAACCGGTTTTTGAGGTTACCCGCAACCTTCATATCCTCAGGGGGTAACAAGAACCGGACGAATTCCTATGGAGACGCGCTATGGCAGGGAATCTTCGACGCCAGTTACACGCGAGTTAATGATTACCTGGTTACTCCGAGCGGAACCTTTTTTGTGGTTTCTCAGGACCATTTGTTGCCAATCCTGTGCGTTCGAACGAACAGAACGATTTGTATCATGCACCCCAGCATGCAGACAAACATCGCGACCAATACATACGGCGGCTATACCTCCGGGAGTTCGACGACCCTGATGAACCAGTGGCCTGCTAGCGTGCTTGGCGAGAACAGATCGAGCCATTCCACCGCGGATCTGCCGACCGATCAGATGGTCCCGTATTGGAACGTGCTTGTTCCTTCGGTTGTAGGAATCGTGTTGTCACCGGGCGACATCATAACGGATGATTTGGGCCGGACCGGGGTCATCAATGGTTCCGAACTGACCAATCTAGGATGGCGAATAAGCGCCAAAATGGCGACCACCTGAATGGCAGATATCTCTGGTGTTGAGCAAGCCATTGCTGACGCGGTGACCTGCATCTTATACCCTGGGGGAACCTCTCAATCCAGCATCGTTGGCGCACTCTGCCGAGTCTACCGTGGCTGGCCGAATTCAGCCACGTTAAATGCCGATCTGGGCTCCGGGGCAGTCAACGTCACTGTGGGAGCGGACAACGCCTCGGGCCGGACCACAACCCGATATCTTCCCAGTTGGAACAATGCGCCGGTGCAACCAGGCGCAACGGCGACCACAAGCGGGCAGGCAATCGCTATCGGTGGTGACCCAGTAACCGGCGACGTCGTCGGTGCGATCATCGATGGAACACCTTATGCTTATCGCGTTCAACTGGGAGACTCGCCAGATATTGTCGCGTCTAATCTGGAGCAATTGATTCAGGCAAACCGGATGGCCAGTGTACATGGCGCTAACATTACTGTTCCTGGCGCAGCGTCTATCTCGGTGAGGGTGGTTTGCGACGGTGTGGCGTCTTTTGAAAGCCGTCGGCAAGAAAAGGATCTTCGTATAGTTTGTTGGTGCTCGACGCCGCCACTTCGGGATGCGGTCGCAGCGGCTATCGATACCGCGTTTGACCAGATGGACTTCTTGCTGTTGCCTGACGCGACCCAGGCACGAATCATGTATCACAATACAGCCGGTTATGATCAATCTCAAAACGCTCTTCTTTACCGGAGAGATTTGATCTACACTGTCGAGTATCCTACTGTGACGACAGCCAAACAGCCATCGATGCTTTTTGGTGCCTCTGATCTGAACCGCAATATTAAATATTATTAGGTATTTCTCGACATGATCAAACAGCTCGTGGTAACGAGGCCATTTTGCAATTTCATCCGCGGTGACGTCATTGCGGATGCCTCCAAAATTGCTGAGATAATGGCGACCGAGCACTCAAAATCCGTCACAAAGGTGATCGCGCCTAACACGTCGAAAGGTTAGCCACGTGCCCATCGCACAGCAAGGCAGTATCAATACGACTTCGCTGATAGTACCTGATCTGTACGTCCAGATTGTCTCGCCACAAAACTTGGTCTTGAATGGCGTTCCAACAAACGTTGTTGGGATCGTTGGAACGGCCTCCTGGGGCCCGGTTAATGAACCATCCATCGTTGGGACAATGGCCGATTTCGCGCAACAGTTCGGTTCAATCATTCCACGCAAATACGACATGGGCACGCAAGTGGCGACCGCCATCCAACAGGGAGCGCAGAATTTCCGATGTGTCCGTGTGACCGACGCCACCGATGCGGCCGCCTACTCCATGGTTCCTGGCTCCAACGCAAGCTTTACCGCTCTCTATACCGGCTCGCTCGGCAATAGCATCACGCTGGCGCTCGACACCGGCTCTCAGCCAAACTCCTGGAAACTCACGATACTCCTTCCTGGCTTCGAGCCCGAAGTTTATGACGGGCTTGTCGGCGACGGTGCTCCCTTCTGGGCTGGCTTGGCGTCCGCGGTTAACTCGGGTTTAGGCGTGCAGCGCGGGCCGTCTCAACTGGTCGTCGCGAGTGCTGGAGGAACCACCGCATCGCCTGCTCCGTTCTCGCTTGGCTTGGGCTCGTCGAGTGCGGGGTCAGACGGCGCGACGCAGGTGAGTAGTAGTCAATTGGTGGGCTCCGACGCGCCTGTACGCAATGGGATGTATGCCCTGCGCGGACAAGGTTGTGGTCTTGCAATACTCGCGGATTGCGACAATTCAACGACCTGGACAATTCAGGCAGGTTTCGGGCTCGAAGAGGGCAGCTATATGATCCTCACGACACCGGCCGGCGACACCATCTCGAACGCGGTGACGACCATCGGGGCAGCCGGCCTGAACAGCTATGCCGCGAAGCTTATGTTCGGTGATTGGTTATGGTGGTCGGACCAAGTTAACAACACCATTCGCTTAGTGTCACCGCAAGGTTTTGCCGCTGGCCGTTTGGCTAACCTCTCGCCGGAACAGTCTAGCCTGAACAAGCAAATCTACGGGGTAATCGGCAGTCAGCGTACCGGCAGCCCGGGTTCGGGCCAGAGCACCACGTATTCGTCAGCCGATCTTAGCGCACTGCTGAGCGCCGGCATCGACTTGATTTGCAATCCGCAGCCAGGCGGATCCTATTGGGGCGTCCGAGGTGGCCTGAACACATCTTCAAACGCTGCGATCAATGGCGATAACTATACCCGATTGACGAACTACATCGCCGAAACGCTTGCCGCCGGGATGGGTTTGTATGTGGGTCAGGTTATCAACGCGACCTTGTTTCAGAATATCAGGTCAACACAGCTGTCATTCTTGAACAACATGTATGGACAGGGCTTGTTAGGTAGCACGGACGGCTCTCTTCCTTTCAGTGTCATCTGTGATACGAGCAATAACCCATCATCTCGTACCAGCCTCGGCTATGTTCAGTCCGATACTCAGATCCAATATCAAGCTATTAATGAGCGCTTCATTGTCAATGTTGAGGGCGGCCAAACCGTCCAGGTCTCCCGCCAGACCTTACCAACCGGCCAGGTTAACTAGGAGATCATTCAGTGGCGTTGACAGCATTCTCGATCGGCCGGGATACTCAACTCGTGGTAATGGGCCCCAACGGCCGAGTTGATCTCAGCCACGTCACCGGCTTTGAAAGCCGCCAAATTACGAACCCCATCCGTGTCAGCCGACTTGACGGGACGCAACTTGCGGCGGAACTTCCGAAGGGGTGGGAGGGAAGCTTTGAGGTCGAGCGTGGGACATCGGCACTTGATGATTTCATATCGACTCTGGAACAGAATTATTACAACGGCGCCAGCGTGCCTTCTGGTACGATGTACCAGTACATCACCGAAATCGATAGTTCGGTCTCTACCTATCAATTCGACGGGGTGGTGTTCAAGCTAGCGGGCGCGGGCGCATGGAAGGGGGACTCTAGCGTGAAGCAGAAACTTGAATTCTACGCGACTAGAAAGCGGCGTATCTAATGACACCGTCGCAAACCATTGTCCGCGAGTTCGCCCGTACGTTCACAACGGTCGATACGAACGGAAGACGGCTATCGCTTCGTCGCTTAACGGCGCTCGACACTCTGAGGCTGTTCAAGGCTGCTGGGCCTGTTTTAGCTCAAAATGAACCGTGGCTGTCCATGGCTGGCTTGGCTTTCTCAGTCTTGGAGATCGACGGCGTCCCGGTGCCCGCACCTGTCACCGAAGCCCAGATCGAAGGTCTAGTCGACCGCCTTGGGGATGACGGGTTAGCAGCAATTGCAAACGTCATTAAGGATGAATATCCCACCTCCGAATCCCGGGCCGATGTGGGAAACTTGCTCGGCACCCTGTCCTAATCGACTGCCTCTACCTTATTCGGCACGGGGTGCCTTTTGACGTAGCATTCTCACTTTCGCCTGGCGAGAGAGCGGCCTACGTCGTTGTGCTAGGAACCTTGGACGGACACAGCTTCGATTGGTCAGCGTTCGACTGGGCGAGCGCCACTTTTGGCGGCGCATAGCTTACAGGTGCACCTATCGAGGTATATTCGGGGTGACCCATGCATAGAACGAATGCAAGGCGGATTGCCTGGTTCATTCAGAATCCAGCGCTTCTTGCGATTCCAAAAACAGCATTTTGCCCCACGGCATGCTACATTGGGCCTGCAGAGACCGACGAAAGATGACTTCTCCATACGCAGTCCCGGATATGTCGCTCTCGCCAAACTGCCGGCGCTTGCCGTTAGACAAAACAGCATCCCAGCCCTTGGGTACAAACCATCGGGTTTGGTAAACGCACCGATTATCAGCTCAGTCATGCTTGCAGCGCAAATGAGAGTGCCAACGACGAAGGACGACTGTTCTCGGATATGGCCAATCTCCCAAGGGTTCATTGCCCTCGCTACACTTAAGAAAAAGTCTAAGAACTGAACACCAACTGCTGCACGGGAGCACCGGGCCGCAGCCCTTGCGTGGGGTGAAACTTTCGAAGCCGGTCGGTGACAAAGCAGTTGATTTTGTAGGCGAAACCTACGAAGGGCCAAACCGAAATTTCCCGACCCTGCAGCGCTCCGTGGACGAGTTGGCAAACAGCACGACTGCATCGCCAAGGCGCTCTCCTGTTAGCATTCCTTGCCTTCCCGCTATAGGGGATGAATGGGCTTCCCGCCTTCCGAGCGCTCGCTCCTCATTCAAAAATGTAGGGAACGAAAGGCCGCTCAGGGCGCGGCCTCCGCCAAAAGAAGAACAATTTGACCTAGATGGCTTCGCAAACAAAGCCTCGCATATTGGCCAAGAAGGCCAGCAGGGCGCTTCAGGCTATCAACCTCAACAGCGCAAAGCCTCGTCATCCGCTACCACGATCCATATAGACGGCTCGGTCTTAGGAAGGTGGGCCATACAGCATTTGGAACAAACCCTGGGTAAGCCTGCCACGGGCATGACCGGGGTGGATCCGAGAGCCAACCCACCGAGAAGCCGCGTTTCGCCGTTCTAGCCAGCCGCATTACCTAATGCAACATCCCGGTCACGGAAGCCGAGCAAAACTTGCAGAACTCTCCCATAAGACTTGGATCAGTCGATCTCCAAGACTTCGAAATTCCACAGTCAGTGCGTTTCGGAGGCCGCCAACGATTGAGCATTCACGTGCTAGCGGGCGGAAGAAGAATTGTTGAGAGGCTTGGTCCCGACGACGACGAAATTGAGTTCCAAGGCACCTTCTCTGGACCAAATGCAGAAGCCCGCGCCCGTGCCTTCGACAATCTACGCTTGTCGGGAGAAATTGTCTGGCTCACATGGGACTTGTTTAGGCGTCGAATTATCGTAAGTCAATTCATCGCAGAGTTTCATAATCCCTGGTGGATCCCCTATAAAATAAGCTGTGTTGTTGTACATCAAACCCACAACGGGTCGGTCGATAGCACAAACCCGGCGGCCATTTTATCGGCCGACCTCAGTAATGCGATGTCTGCCGCCGCCGGCTCCACAATTTCTCTAAGCCCCATCGAGGCACTGCTCTCAACATCCAACGCGCTGACATCGGGTACTGCGGATCAGACTAATACAATTGCAGCCCTAGGATCAACGCTTGCGATTATAGATCAACAGATCGAGCAGCAGTCTACGAATCTTAGTAGTCCGACCCTGGCTGGCACGCGCATGTCTGATTTCGGTCAATCGTATATTTCCACAGTGGGCTATGCGGCCTCACTAGCTACTGCGGTCAACGTCCGTTCTTATGTCGGTCGCATCGCCGTAAATATCGTAGGATCAGGTGCCTGATATGAAGACGATTACGACCGTTGGTGGAAATCTTTTCGAAATAGCCGCGGCGCAACTCGGGAGCGCGCTGCAGTGGGTAAACATAGCGAGAACCAATAAGCTTACTGACCCGATGCTATGGGGACAGAATCAAATAACCATTGCGGTGTATTCATCCACCTTCTCGGATGGCATTGGGCCTCAATAAATGCCACTGCAATTAAGTGGCACCACGGACATCCAGGTCTCAGTCAACGGGGATCAGATGCCCCGGCTACTCCGTGCCTCAATCACGACAACCAACTGCTTTGCCGCTGACACATATTCTATCACATTCGCCATAGATAGCCCCAGCGACACTGCGTTTTGGTCGATGATTTCTTCTGCCTATCTTGAAGTGACCGCTGTTGTGCCCTTCACATCGGGTGGATACCAAAGCCTTATTACTGGTATGGCCGATACAATTCATGTTGATCCTATCCGGGGAACAGTCGGAGTTGAGGGAAGAGATCTCTCATCTTCAATGATTGATTCTTATCGGCAGCAGGATTTTGTCAACCAAAGCGCTTCCGAAATCGTGTCGGCCGTCGCTCAATATCATAATCTACAGGCAATCGTAACTCCGACGGAGGGTAACATTGGACGGTACTATAGCGACGGATATACAAAACTGTCTCTAGGACAGTTCTCTCGCCTTCAGTCGGACTGGGATCTCGTTGTTCAACTTGCGCGCGAGAACGATTTTGACGTCTTTGTCGAAAGCCGGATGCTCTATTTTCAAGCGTCGGGCGCGTCGACCAGCGCTCCTATTTGCGTATCATTGAAAGATGTGCAAAGTGCACGCATCGAGAAAAATCTCTGTATTACCACAAATACCACGGTAAAAGTCCAGTCCTGGAACTCCCAAAATATGGCGGCCTATCAGAGCGACGGTCCCGCTCAGGACGCGGGCTCATCTATCGCCGGCCTGCCATTCCTGTTTTCGGGTGCAAACTATACCCCGCAACAGGCGACGGACCAGGCAAGACGCTACGAGGCAGAACTGAGCCGTCTGGGCACTGTCCTGAATTTGGATATGCCGTGGGATTTGTCGCTCTATCCGCGAGCCAGAATTTTGTTGAACGGCACCAACTCGCTGTTCGACACGATCTATCTAATTGATAGCATTGATCGTCACTTTAGTCCCACGTCTGGTTCCAGACAACTGGTGCGAGCGGTTCAGGTTTGATTCTTTATTGTCGGGGTGTATCTTGATCGGTAGCGGTCAGAATGACTAATAAATTGTCCAACATCATAAGATCCCATGCAGCCAGCTTAGACCAGACCGCAGGTCAGGCTAAGTTCGGGACGGTGACGTCGGTTAACCCGAACAATGCAACTGCACGGGTACTCATCCAACCGGAAGGCGTCTTGTCCGGATGGCTTCCTGTAATTTCGCAATGGGTAGGAAATGGCTGGGGGCTGGCGTGCCCACCGATCCCGGGTGACCAGGTTCTTCTCATCCCTCAGGAGGGCGACGCCGAACAGGGTATCATTATCGGCCGGGTTTTTTCTGTCAATCAACGGTCGCCCGCTGCTCCAGTGGGCGAATTTTGGGTCGTGCACCAGAGCGGCAGTTTCCTCAAGTTATGCAACGACGGAACGATCCGCATTAACGGTGACCTCCGTGTCTCGGGCGATGTCTACGATCGAAAGGGATCCCTATCGGATTTGCGAACGAACTACAACTCGCACACCCATACGGTGGGGAGTAACGAAGTTACAAGTTTACCTACACCTTTGGATTAGGACATGTACGATATTTTCCATGAATGGGGTAGTGATCTGGTGGTTGGCAGCGGAGGGGACCTCGCGCTTGCCACCGGATCCGCCGTGGTCAGTCAACGCGTTTGCCGGAGATTACTCACCAATCCAGGGGACTATATCTGGAATCTCAACTACGGAGGCGGATTAGGCCAATTCGTCGGCCTACCGGCTAAATCACCAGACATTGAAGCGGTGATATCAAATCAGCTGCTCCTAGAGACCGCCGTCCCGAGGACGCCCGCCCCCCAGGTGACTACGACAGTTGTTGGTACAACAAGCGCGTCTGTGGTGGCTAACATCACCTATGCCGATCCAATATCTCAGCAGTTGGTTACACTTAATGTTAGCACAGGGTGACCAACCATGAAATTAAGTCTCAAGGGATTCACGCAACTTATAGAAGATATGAGTGCCGCACTACAGAGTTCCGCAACGACGCTGGTTGACGTATCTGTTGGCTCCGTTGTCCGCGCCATTTTCGAGGCAAATGCATCGGTTGTGCTCTGGATACAGTGGCTTATCCTCCAGGTGCTTCAGACCACACGGGCGTCGACGTCGACCGGCTCGGATCTTAACTCATGGATGTTGGACTTCGGCTTGAGCCGCCTGCCGGCCGTTTCCTCCACAGGCATCGTCACATTTTCTCGCTTCGCGCCCAATCTGGCTGCAACAATACCCGTCGGCAGTATCGTCAAGACCAGCGATGGATCGCTGAGTTTCTCGGTAACGGAGGACGACGCGTTATCAATTTGGCAACCTGCCGCGTCAGGATATATCATTCCGAGCGGCGTGCCTTCCGCCGATCTGCCGGTCATGTGTATCACCTCTGGATCGATGGGCAATGTGTTGTCGGGCACGATCAATATCATTTCGGCGTCGCTACCGGGGGTTGATCAAGTCAACAACGCAAACCCGCTGTCAGATGGTGTCGATGCTGAGACCGACCAAGCGTTCCGTAGTCAATTCCAGGGCTACCTGGCAAGCCGTTCACGAGCTACGCTTGGGGCTGTGCAGAACGCGATCGCCAACGTCCGCCAGGGTCTGGATGTTGCTATAGAGGAAAATACAGGTCCTTCGGGCGGGCCTCAAGTCGGGGCGCTCCTGGTAATTGTTGACGACGGAACAGGCTATCCCTCTACCGACCTGCTGTCGAGTGTGGCGAGTGCGGTGGACGCAGTTCGCCCCATAGGAACCACGTTTGCGGTCGTGCCCCCACAAATCCTGATCGTTAACGTCTCCTTGACTGCGGAGTTCGTGTCAGCCGCTGATACGACAACAGGGACATTGGCAATACAAAACCATATAGCTGCTTATCTCAATAGTCTACCCATTGGGAAAATGGCTTCGATCACCAGGGTGGCGCAACACGCTTATCGCGTAGGCCCTGGCCTGCAAAATATTTTGGGCGTCCAACTTAATGGAGGCTCTTCCGATGTTGTGCCTCCTGCACTGACGGTGATAAAGGCGGGCCAAGTGGTGATTTCGACCCAATGACGGGTAGCGTTGCAGACATTGTCTCCCGACTGTGGGCGTTACTACCAAAGCGTTGGTTTGCCGAACATAGCCCAAACCTTTCTGCAATATTGCAGAGTCTCGCTACACCGTGGGCTTGGCTATACGGCGTTGTCACATACGTGATCATTCAGACACGCGTAAGCACCGCGACCGATATCTGGCTCGACCTGATCTCATACGACTTCTTCGGTGACTTACTCATCCGAAAGCTCAATGAGTTGGATCTGAGCTATCGATCTCGTGTCGAAGCGGCACTGTTACGCGAGGCGGCCACCCGCTCGGCCGTGTCCGCCGGCCTCGAGGCACTCGTCGGTAGTCAGCCGCTCATCTTTGAACCCTCGAACTGCATGGACACCGGGTCGTATGGGATGTCATCCGAGAGCTCTACTATACCCGGAACCGGTCTGGCGTATGGGCAAGCAGGTGGATGGGGCAATTTGGACCTACCGTTACAATTCTTTGTCACAGCGACACGTCCCCCCACACCCGGCGTGAGCATGATAGCCGGTTACGGAACGCCAAATGGCGGTTACTGCGGGGGGGTGATCAGTTATGTGGACCTCTCTCTGCTGCCTGGAAATGTGACGGACCAGGACATCCAATCGACACTTTGTGGCCTGCTGCCTGTAAATGCAGTTGCTTGGCTGCGGATCAGTTAAACCCATCCTAGAAAGTCGTGAGCCGCTCGCATGGACCGCAATATTGTTTATCCAGGTAGTATCCCACTAGACACCGACCTTCTGTCTATTAATCGAAATACTATGATTGGCTTGGGTTTTCTCGCCCGCGCGATACTTGGTACAAATACAGTCGCTGACGGGTTACATTGCGAGCCAACTAGCCCCGCCTCCATGAATGTGGTGGTTGGGGCGGGCAGCATCACCCAGATTGGGCCCGTCGACCTCCTCGCTTACGGATCGATCGCCGCCGACGCCACCGATCAGATTGTCAAGATGGGCATCAATATCACCCCGACGACATTCAGTCTCACGCCCCCGTCCAGTGTCGGGCAATCCATCAACTACCTTATCGAAGCCTCCTTCCAAGAGGTAGACGGCACTCCTATTGTCCTGCCGTACTACAACGCCAGTAATCCCGCACAGTCGTTTAGTGGTCCGGGAAACTCGGGTGCCGCCCAAAATACCGTAAGGACCCAAAGCGTACAGTTACAACTCAAACCAGGAGTTCCGGGCAACACCGGGAGTCAAACTACTCCAGTCGTCGACAGTGGTTGGGTTGCTCTATACCAAATTACCGTGTCGTATGGCCAGACGCAGGTGACAGCCGGCAATATCGGTATCATTCCTACGGCGCCATTTTTAGCCTGGAAGTTGCCCGCACTGCGGCCGGGCTTTGGTTCAGGGGTGCAGACCTTTGTAGCTAGCGGCCAATTTACTGTTCCAGCGGGTGTGACCCAGGTTGAGGTTGAGATCTGGGGAGCGGGCTCCGGCAGTTACGCCTCTGTTCCGCTAACTGCGAGCGGCGGTGGATCTGGAGGCGGCTATGCGAAAAAGCTGGTTACAGGGCTAACGCCAGGCCAAACGATACCGCTGACCGTCGGCGCTGGTGGGCTCGCGGGCACCACAGGCGGCGTGGCCGCCGGCCCCGGTGGCACTTCCACTTTCGGACTATTCGTGAGCGCAACCGGAGGAAGCTTAAATCCTCAGGCAACTACGTCCTCACCCGGAAATGGAGCTACCCCGCCGGGTGCTGGCGTCGGTGGGGATGTCAACTTAACCGGTTCCGCGGGGCAGGCAGCAATGTCAGGCCAAGGCGGTATGGGGGGTGCCCCACCAATCGGCGGCGCCCAGAACAGTGGAACAAAGGGCAACCCGGGTAGTACTCCAGGTGGTGGTGCTTCAGGAGCTGGAAATGGTCCGACAGGCAACTCCGTCTTCGACGGCGGCGCCGGAGGTGGCGGGTTGGTCGTCGTAAGGTGGTAGTTATTGCGAAATCTGCTGATTAAGTGAGGCCCCCATGTCGACAACACTGAATCACGTCTGGAAGCCAAGCAATGCGCGCTTGGTCACAATCGATTCGTTTATTCCTGTGCCCAGAGGCTCCAGCAGCGCGGCACCACCTCCACTGAATTGGCCCACTAAGGACCCCGGCGATGTTCTGGATTATATGTTGGATATCGGTCCTGCAATCGTTGGCAATGACGGCGACGGGATCGCGACAGCGGCGGTAAGTGTCGCCCCCTCCAATCCGGGTGACCTTGAACTACAGAGCACCACGGCAGACGGGAGTCGGATCATCCTGTGGCTCTCCGGTGGGCAGGCCGGCACCGTTTACACGATCACCTTTGGCATTACGACAATCAATGGCCGCTCGCTGCAAAGAAGTGTGCTTCTTCCCGTTCTTTCGCTCTCGGTTCCGGTGTTTCCTGTGGGCGCAATCGTTACGGCGGGTGGCGCGGTTTTAACAGATCAGAATGGGAACCCAGTGCTGTCAAACTAGTTGTTGTCCAGCTAATTTTGCTCGATGCATCTTGGTCTGCACCACGCCAGTCGCACGCATACCTGTTATTGCGGTACGCGTTCCTCGACATGCACAACCAGTCGGCAGCCGACGATCTGTCGCGCGAGGACTGGCTTGGGCTGCTGATCGACCATGAGGTCACCGCGCGTGACAACAAGCGGCTCGGTCGACGGTTGAACCTCGCCCGATTGCGACAGAACGCGGTGGTCGAGGACGCCGATCTGCGCACGCCGCGCGGTCTCGACCGCGGTCTGTTCCAGTCGCTCACCACCTGTGGCTGGATCCGCGACAGCCACCACGTGCTGATCGGGGGTCCAACGGGGGTCGGCAAATCATGGTTTGCCTGCGCACTGGGCCATAAAGCCTGCCGTGATGGGTTCTCGGTGCTCTATCGACGGGCGCCGCCTGTTCGCCGACCTCGCGACGGCTCGTGGCGAGGGGCGGCTGGCGCGTTTGATGAGGAGCCTGGAGCGCACCCGCCTACTCATCATCGACGACTGGGGGCCTGAGCCGCTGAACGCCGAGCAGCGACGGGATCTGCTGGAGATCGTCGACAGCCCTATCCGCCAAAGCAAGGTGCCCGGAGAACTATTATTTATGCCTATGATTGACGACCTTGCGCCCGCCTCATCAGCGTCCGATTCGGACGAGTTCATTGTTAGCCAGGCAGGCATCGTGCGGAAGATTACACGTGCCCAGGTGCTAAATGGCGTTCAATCCCAACTCGCAGTGCCATCAGGTTCATTGCTGGGCAATTCCGGCAGCGGGTTCGGGACGCCTGAGGTTATTACGGTTGGTCGGAATCTGAATTTTAACGGCTCGACGCTCTCAGCCGCCGCAGCACCGTTCATAATCAATAACCTGCCGACTGGAACGGTGCCTTCGAGCGGGGACCTGATTTCAATGTCTCAGGCGGGCACGGCGGTTGCTGTGACTTATGGGCAATTGTTAAACGGAATTGCCGGAATTCCAAATATCAATCTGACACACGCTTTGGTGACACCGGCAGGCGCAACTACAGTCCAGACGCTGGGTCAATTGACGGCTGCCATGCTGCCCCTTACCGGCGGCACGTTGACCGGTGGCCTCTCCCTATCTGGCACCCCGATATCGTCGACGCAGGCTGCAAGCAAGGGCTACGTGGATCAACAGTTGGCCGCGGCTTTGCCATTGGTCGGCGGATCACTCTCAGGGATGTTAACGCTGTGCGGGACGCCGCAATACCCTCTTCAAGCTGCAACCAAAGCTTATGCGGATTCGATTGGGGCGAGCGCTTTGTCATCGACTGGCGGCTCGCTTTCGGGAACTTTGTTGCTGAACGCCGATCCCGCGACGCCACTACAGGCGGCGACGAAACAATATGTCGATGGTCAGCTTATGGCGAGGTTGACGTGCTCGGGAGGCACACTCACCGGCCCGCTCACCCTCGTCGGTGTCCCGACAACGCCATTACAGGCAGCTACTAAGTCGTACGTTGATGCCAATCCTAGCTCCGAGGGCGTCATCAATGTCAAGCTTCCGCCCTATAACGCCAAAATAGACGGCGTGACCGACGATACCGCAGCATTCAGGTCGGCATATCAGAACGCGACAGCTGGTGCGACCATCTATGTTCCGAGTGGGACGACGGTGCTTCAGCAACCTGGCACGTGGGGTATAGCCCTAACAAAACGGGTGCGATGGATTGTAGCCGGCACCGTATTGCCCGACGGCACACCATTAGCAGCCGCGATCCCGACTGGCGGTGGGCCAAGTACACTGACCTTACCGGGCTTCGTAATCGGTAATACCCTATCGGGTCTCACAACATCCCAGGGGAGTTCACAATCTACCGACTTTGCGGTTAACCAGTCATCCTACATCGTCAATCATAGTGGTGGCACGAACGGCACAGTTCTGTCGAACGCCAGGGTCGACACGATCATTTACAGCAGCCCCGGCGACCACGTTTGGGGCGGTCTCGACCGACTGATTTGGGCGGGAACACAAACGCCGAGCCCGGCGACCCCGGCGCAGCACGTTGGACGTTACATCCAGACGGTCCGGCAAGCAACGACTATCGGATCGAATGGGTCCTATCTTCCGCAGCCGCAACTTTGGGGTGCCTGCATCGAATACAGAGACGCCACAGGCCAGCCCTCAAGTGCAACCAATGCATCGCTCACGATTGAGATGGACTGGTTCGGGAACGGTCTCGACGATGCGGATAGCCGAACAATTCAAAGCCTTGTGATAGGGCAGACCAACACTGCGGGTCCCGCCGTCGAGGTAGGCACTATCGTTGGGGTATATCTGAGCGAAGGGTCTTCAGGTAGCGCCAAGACGGTATTTGCTATTGACGTGCCTTTTTCGAGCGCCATACTTGATGCGAGCGATGCGCACGCGTTAAACAACGCTCCGGTCATAAAAATGTCGGCCGGACAGGCGATTGCCTTCGAAGCAACGAACACAAATAGGCTACTTTTCGACAACGTGACGAACACCCTGCGATGGAACCAGGGTAATCTTTCCTATGCTGTGGGTAAGGGTATCACGGTCGGGTGGATGAATATCTATTTTGGCTCCGCGACATTACCAAGTTCAGTCTCCGGAAACCTAATTTTTTTGGCTGGAACCGCTGCATATACGATAACCTTGCCCCCAGCCAGGACGGTGGCGGCAGGAACCGGGTACACATTTTCCGTGACCGGCGGTGGAGCGGTCAGTATTCTGCCAAGTGGAGCCGACGGTATCGATTCGGGTCCGATCACTCTGCACATCAATGATCGCTATCATATTGTTTCTGACGGTATCTCGTTCTGGCACGAGATTTTCTGGGGAAACGCAGTTTCACCTCGGTTTCTCGGGCCAATTGTATTGCCGTCGTATGTCGTGGCCAATCTGCCGAGCGGAGTGGTAGCGGGCGCAAAAGTCTTCGCGTCGAACGGGCGGAAACCGAACGAGACGGCGGGCGGGGGAAGCGGCGTGGATGTTTTCTTCGACGGTCAACAGTGGATCTCTTCATGCAGTGGGTCCCCTGTTGCTAGCTAATGGGCATGCCACCTCCTTGCGTGTGAATTGAGATTTTAAATGCCAACGATATCCCAACTGCCTCCAGCCAACGTCGTTTCAGCCACCGACGAGGTGCCGATCAGTCAGGCCGGCACGGCGCGCTCTGCATCGGTCGGCGAGCTTTTGGCATCGGTACAACCCGTGATTACCGTTGACTCTGCTTCCCTTCTCGGGCGAACGAGTATGGGATCGGGTGGCCCCGAGCAGGTGGACCTCGGGTTAGGCGTCAGCCTGTCCGGTGGCACATTGGTCGCAGATGGGCTGGACCACGCAGCTTTTGCCGTAATACCCAGTCTATCGCTTGAATCGGATCTGGTAATCTCCAACCGGGGTGTTCCGACGCTGATGCAAGCATCGTTGCTGCGCGGGCTGTTTGCGGCTGGCCAGAATGTTGCCATCGACGCAAATGGGGTGATATCCGCGACTGCGGGGACGATTGGATCGGCAAGCTCGATAGGTGCTTTAAGCGTAGTCACGGAATTGTCTTCTCAGGACTTGGTTGCGGTCAGTCAATCCGGGACCAACTGCGCAATAACCTACCGCGGCCTCCTGGATGGTATCACGATCGACCAAGCTCAATCAGCCGGAATTGCAGGGGACTCAGACACGACTTGGGTTGCCCAAGGCAGCAACGTCATGGCCCGCCAGACGTTCGCGGGGATCTGGATCTGGATCGCCAGCAAACTGCCAACCTACAAGGCTCCGGTTGTTGAAATAGACGTCAATACAAACCTTGACGCCGCTGTGCATAATGGGCGGTTGCTGATTTGCAGTCAACCGGTCACGCTGACACCTGTAACACCCAATATGGGCGACGGATTTGAGTGCACGGTGATCAACGCAAGTGCCGGCACCGTATCCTTGGGCTCCGGGTTTATCAGTTCGAGTGGTAGCCTCGTGCTCACACCCTGGCAGTCCGCGACGCTGTCCTGTGCTACATACTCTGCCGGTACAGTCGCGTTCGCAGCAATGCCAACGGCGCCCAGCGCGGCGACACTGGTGCCAGGGCAGGTCAGTGGCATTTCCAGTTCAAGTCCAACATCGTCGACGATTACGGCGTCCTGGCAGGCACCGTCGAGCGGCGGCGCTGTATCATCCTATATCGTGCAGTATCGCCCGGCCGGGACCACTCCTTGGAGCGGCAGTTCGTCGGTCGTGGGTGCCACAGTCTATGAACTCACGGCCCTTCAAGCTGCAACAAGCTACGATATCATCGTGCAGGCACAGAATGCAGCCGGCGCCGGCCCTGCGTCATCAATCCTAACCGCAATGACATCCAGCGCCACTGGACCCGCTGTGCCATCACAGGTTGTCGGGCTAGCAGGAAGCTCGACATCGAGTAGCACCGTCCAGCTAAGCTGGTCAATCCAGCCTGGTTCGGCACCGGCGACGAGCTTTACCGTTTATTACAGGGTGACGGGCTCGTCCGATTGGACAACGTCGGTCGCGGCTGGTTCTGGAAACGGAACAGCAATAACCGGGCTCCAGGCCGCGACTAGTTATGACTTCGAAGTTATCGGATTGAACGCCTCCGGGCCCGGCCCAGCTTCAATTGTTACCGTTCATACACAAGCCGTCTCCGAGTCGGTGACTTCCATAACTTGGAATCTCCTCCCGAGTGGAACCTATACACATGCAAGCGGGACGATAGGCCTCAACGCGCACGTGTCGCCCTCATCCTCGCAAGTCCAGTTCGGTTTCTCGCTATCAGCCTCTATACCCCCCTCGAGTTGGACCGCAGCGAACCTGGTGAATTCGGACCTTTGGGGCGCTTACGTTCCGACCCCTGCATCCGCAGGCAATTGGTATGTCTGGGGGGAAGGCCTGGACGGCAGCGCTCCGACGGTCAGCCCAAGCCCTTTCGCGGTGCAGTAGCATGAGCTTCTCTTCGTCCGGCCTGGCCATACGATGGGGCTTGGCGACGACCGGCCAGCCTTCCAATGCCCCCTCTCGCCCAAAACGGCTGTAGGATCATCACAATCGCTGATCAAGATTGTCCCCGATACCGCGGCCTGGTGGGACGCTAGTTCTCCTGAGGGTCTGCTTCGTCCGGGCGATAGGCCCGAGACCGTGTGGGATGGGTTTGGAACAGCCGCCCAAGCCATTGCAGTCCAGCTCGGGAATAGGCTTTGCAGTCATGGACGGTGGTACGCCGTGCAATGCGGGCACCATGGTGTCGGCGAATTCCTGCCTGAGAATAAATCCCACGCACCAAATTGAGCTTGGAACGGGTCTCCAAGACGTTTTCAACGCGTGCCAGTTATTTTATCCATATGGGCCGGTGCAAATTTTTCGCGGAAACGCGATTACCGATTGATTTTTCCTCAAATCCGATGCCTGCCGGGTGGAGTGTGCGCACCGATCTGGGCACCAATTGGGATATGGACTGTCCTCTATCGGCGACCTTTTCCGACGTCCCCTCTCGGACCCGCCTTCGAAACACTCTCCGGGTTTGATTTGTTCCACGTCGCGTGGACGGTCAAAAATTTCGTTTTGATGGCGCTTTATGTTGACTAATGGCGTCACATTAAATCCACGGACTTCTAGCTATTTAAGCGTCTTACTGCCTACTTGGAGAGCACATCGATGTCTGTTACAACCTCCGTGAGCACGGCAATGCTGCCTGTCGTGACCGCTGCAACATCAGCAGCCGCGATGACCGCGCTTGGCATCTCGCCTGCTATGCAACCGGTTGTGGGCGCCGCCACGCTCTCGGGCGGCCAGGCTGCCCTCGGCGGACCCGAAATTAATATCAGATGGTTCGGCGCGGCACTCGATAATGTCACGGACGACAGGGCGGCTTGGGTTGCCGCCATCGCGGACGGCCGGCCGATCTTTCATCCCGGCGGCACATCCTTGGTCACTGGCAACCTCGCACTCGCGGATAGCACGACAATTCGTGGGGTTAGCAGTTTCCGCGCTACCCCGGGCCAGCCGCTGACTCAGACGAGCATGGTCCGGTTCGTGGGCAACAATGCCGGTGTGACAGTGCAGGATGCCGCGGGCGGCGGATTTACATTAGAGAAGATCGGCTTCGTCGGAGATGCCGTGAAATATACTGGACAGATCGGTCTGCTGCTATCGGACGCTCTGCGCCCGAGCGGATTGAATGAAGGCTGGCCGACGTTACGTGATGTCCTATTCGATGGATTTTCGATCGGTTGTCTCGTCGGCAACACCTATCAGACCGGCTACATGCATAACGTCTTTTTCCAGAATTCGGTACAAATCGGGTACCAAAACAAGAGCACCGATTGGTATCATTATGGTGTCTTTGGCGGAAATGGATCAAATATTGCTAGTATAGCGCAGCTTATTCTTGGAAGCACGAGTGGTGTGATGACCTACTCGGCCGGCTATCATCAATTCCATGGCGGAGCATGGTTTGGCGGAAACAACGCCGTCATCATCGCCAACACTTCGGGAAACAAATTCATCGGTTGTGATATTCAGAACGGCAACCAAAACGGTGTACTGTTGACCGGTACCTATGCCAACGATAATCGTTTTACGTCCTGTTACTTCAGCGGGAACAACGGTGCCGGCGGTTCACGCAACGTTAAAGGCCTGTCCTTCTATGACGTTTATATCGGCAACGGTTGCCGGGCGAACACGTTTATCGGAAACCGATTTGCCGATGCAGGCGTGGTCGGCCGATGTGTCGCGGCCGGTATTTTCCTTGCGCCCAACACGGATATCACGTTGATTCAAGGCAATACATTCAACATGGATTTGATCGTATCTCCGGGATTTCCAGGCGCACCACAGGCCGTTGCGCTCGATCCAACGGTTCGGGCGTATTCGTTAGATCATAACCTCATCGATGATAATCTGGCATCGTATGGCGAGCAAGGCGTACTGACGTTCAATCAGTTACCAGTGAATATGGCGTCGGTTGCGCAGCCATACAAAGTCTCCTCCGTCTTGTCGATCTCGGCCGGAGCCGCAGTTCTGGCCTCATCCGCGGCGATAGGCTGTATACTTGGCAATCCGGGTTTTGCCGGGCGGATGATGTATATAACGTCAGAAACCCCGGGTAAGGGAAACACAGTAACATGTGCAACCGCAGGCGCTTTGGGCGGTAGCCACCATTCGATCCTATTCACTGCCGCAGGTGCATACATTCAATTGATATCCATTTCAGCGACAGCATGGCAGATTCTCAACTCCGCCAATGTTATCATATCTTGATCAAGCATAGCTTGCCGAGGATCAGAGGGCCCTGCTCGGAGCAAAATTTAAGCTATCGTCGGTAGGGGATCGGTAAGAGCGTCCGGATCGGAAGCTTCATCAGAACGTTGGCGTCCTTGACGATGATCATCGCTGCGGGAGCATGGTCCAGGATCATCTCCCGGCAAGCGCCGCATGGTGGAACGACTGCCAGTTCGCGGTCTTCTTCTTCTGGCTTAGGATGCCTCACGGCCACCGCCGTTTGGATCGTCCCATCGCCATCCATGAGAACACGGCCAAACGCGACAGCTTCCGCGCAGACAGACAGGCGGCCAACCGTCGCACCGATATGCAGACCTGTCCAAATCCGGCCATCCTGAGAACGGATTGCGGCAGCGACCATATGCCAAAACGGCCGGTAGTGCTTCTCCAATACCGCGTTCGCGGCGGCAATCAGTTCATGGTCGCTGTCAGTCAGCGAGACATCCGGCAGAATCGAGTCATTCAGCCGCTTCGGCTTCCTCGGTATCATCGACCGCCGCCAGCATCGTGTTCGCTATGACGCCGGACTGTTCCCGCACCTTCGCCTCGATGGCATCCGCAAGATTGCGATGTTCCCGCAGGAACTGCTTCGCGTTCTCCCGCCCTTGTCCAATGCGCTGACTGTCGTAGCTGAACCATGCGCCGGATTTTTCCACAACAGCAGCCTTCACGCCAAGATCGAGCAACTCGCCAACCTTGCTGATGCCCTCGCCGTACATGATGTCGAATTCGACCTGACGGAATGGAGGCGCAAGCTTGTTCTTGACCACTTTGACCCGGGTCTGATTGCCGACGACCTCGTCGCGCTCCTTAATCTGGCCGATACGGCGGATTTCCAACCGAAGGGACGCATAGAATTTCAGCGCATTACCACCTGTCGTAGTCTCTGGATTTCCGAACATCACGCCAATCTTCATACGGATCTGATTCAGAAAGATCAGCATGCAGTTGCTACGGCTGACGCTCCCCGTAATCTTGCGCAGCGCTTGACTCATGAGCCTGGCGTGCAAGCCCATGTGGCTGTCGCCCATTTCACCTTCCAACTCCGCCCGGGGTACCAGCGCTGCGACACTATCCACGACTAGGACATCGACCGCGCCTGAACGGACCAGGGTATCGGCTATTTCCAACGCTTGCTCACCTGCATCCGGCTGGCTGATTAATAGGTTGTCAACGTCCACGCCAAGCTTGCGTGCGTAGGTGGGATCCAGCGCGTGTTCGGCATCGATAAATGCGCACGTCCCTCCGCGCCGTTGTGCTTCGGCGATGGCATGAAGTGCTAAGGTTGTCTTGCCGGAACTCTCCGGACCATAAATCTCGATGATGCGCCCGCGCGGCAAACCACCGATGCCGACTGCCAGGTCAAGACCAAGTGAGCCCGACGGGATCACCTCGATCTGCTCGTCTCCAGCCCGCGCACCCATGCGCATGATCGAGCCCTTTCCGAAGGCTCGTTCTATCTGCGCCATCGCGGCGTCGAGCGCCTTGTTCTTTTCCATCCGCAAATCCCTAATCCAATAACAGCGCAGGTTTCGGCTCAAGGTTTTACACGTAAAGGCTGCTTACTTGCAACCAGAACGCGCAAAAGATCCCCTCAAGGGCTCTGGCCCTAGATTTGTACTCAACATGTTCTCCCTCCGCATGTCAAGCAAGAGCCCTGAACGACCAAAGATCACCTGTTGTAGCCGATTCGGGAAAGCATAAAGCAGAGGACAATCGGTCTATCGCTGGGAATTATCGCCCTTTGCTGCTAGCTACGGTCACGACACCCCCTGACCGGAGCGCCGAAGGCGCCAAACGTATGCGATGATCTCGGCCACAGCCTTGTAGTACTCCGCCGGAAGCTCGGTATCGAGGTCGAGGCTATAGAGCGCTCGCGCAAGCGGGGGATTTGCGACGACAGGGACGCCATTCGCCTCAGCAATCTCACGTATCCGAGCGGCAACCGAATCAGAACCTTTAGCAACGATGCGAGGCGCAGGATTGGTGGCTCGATCATACGAAAGAGCAACCGCGTAATGCGTTGGGTTGGTGATCACAACGGTCGCCGTCGGTACCTTCGCCATCATACGCCGGCGAGCCCGCATCATCCGAATACGGCGTACCCGCGCTTTGATATGCGGATTTCCGTCTGTGTCCTTTAGTTCGTCACGAATGTCCTGTTTGCTCATTCGCATGTCTCGCGCGTGATGGAAACGTACCCACCATAGATCAGCACCCGCGACGATCCCTTGGGTAACAAGACCCGCTATAAACAAGTGAAACGCTGGCCGGACGATGGCGGCTAGCAAGCTTCGGGGGCTTTCCCACGGCAAATGCACCAATCCAGCCCAATCGCCCCCGATCCCGATCCACATGGCAGTTCCCAGGAGAGCAAGTTTGCTCAGGGATTTGACCATCTCCACCAAACCATTGAAGCCAAACACGCGCTTGATCCCCGCCATCGGATTGACGCGTGAGACCTTCGGCTGAAGACTGCCCGGATGCAGCAGGAACTTGGTCTGAACCAATACCGCGGCGGCGCCTGCAAGTGTTGAGGCGATGAGGGCGGGTGTGATCGCCTCCAATGCCCCGAAAAACGATACGTAAATCCGGGCGGACCCCAGCATCGATAGATCGCCTGTGCGCGATAAGAATGCGACCATGTCCGGCAGCAGACGCCGCAGCATAGCTTGCGATTGAAAGCCGAGAAGCAGCACTACGGCAGCAAGGCTGGCGAATGTCGCCACTTCTCGCGACACGGGAACCTGCCCCTGATCACGGGCCTGGTCCAAATGTCTCGCGGTCGCTGTCTCAGTCCGGTCCTCCCCTTGGTCGCCCTCGGCCACGGATCAGTCGCCAGTTGGCAGCGCGCTGAAGAATGCTTGCACGCCGTCACTCCACGCGAAGGTCATCGCACTCGCTGTAACTATCAGCAAAGCAAGGCCCAATACGATCTGTCCTGGCATAGAAACGAAGTAAATCTGCATGCGTGATACAATCCGCGCTACCAGCCCCATCGCGACATGCCAGCCTATTGCGATCACGACGAACGGCGATGCGAGTTGAAGGGCCAGGCTGAACCCGGTCCCGACCGCCCGAACGGCGACCTCGGCACTCTCCGCAGGCGGTAGGATATGGCCAGGCGGGATCAACTGAAACAACCCATCGAGTGCGGTCAGCGGAAGCCTGTACAGTCCGGTCACCAGTAAAATCACCGGCGCAGCCATTTCAAAAAGCTTACCTAATGCGCCGGATTGGGGGCCCAATTCCGCGTCGGGCTGCAGGACCGAGGATAGCCCAATGAAATAGCCAATAAACTGCGCGCCGGTGGGCAGCGCCAACACGATCATCCGAGCGACCCAACCAAACCAGAGCCCGGTAATCACCTCAGATGCAATCATCAACCCCATGCTCAGACCAGCCGCTGGAACTGGCGGGATCATCGGCTGAAGTTCGGGCATCAGGAGGATCGTGATGCTCAACGCCAGACCAACTCGTACGATGGCCGGGGCAACGGCTTCCCCAACGCCCGGCAGCAACGCCATCATCGCCCCGACCCTTGCCAATATCAATGCAAAAGCAGGCGCCCACTCCGACAGCGCCCCTTGACCAAAATTCATGACCCACCGATGGCGACGATCCTGTCGAAAACTCGGTGAGCAAAGCCCGTCAAAGTCTCCGACATGAAGGATCCCAGCATCATAAGAGCTAAGCCGATTGCCAGGATTTTTGGCAGAAACGCCAAGCTTGCCTCGTTGATCTGAGTGATCGCTTGAATGAACGAGATAAACAGGCCAACAACAAGCGCAACCCCAAGTATCGGGAGGCAAAGCTTCATCGTCACGATCATGCAATCGTGCATCAACGCGCCGACATCGGTCTCGTTCATGGCTCAGATCGGCATCTTCATAATATCCTGGTACGCTTGCACCACTCGGTCTCGAATGGCGGTCGCGGTTTGCAAGGTCATTTCCGCATGCGAAAGCGCGGTCACCACCTCTGTGAGATTGCCCCCACCGCTGATCGCTTTAATCGCCTGATCATCCGCGTTGTGACCGGTTTGGACGGCCTCTCCAAGCGCTTTGGTGATCTCATCGCCGAAGCTGCCTAGCCCGCCGGCCGGCGTATCGCCGAGGGCATTTCGAGTATATGCCTCGGCTGCCGTCGACGGCCTAATCACGACCGTCGGGATCGTGGTCATTTAAGTAGATCGATTGTTTTATTCAGCATGCTGCGTGTCGCCTGCATCACTGAAAGATTGGCGCCGTAAGAATGCTCGGCCTCCCGCATGTCCATCACTTCAATGAAGCTGTTGACGTTCGGCAGCTTCACATATCCTTGCGGATTTGCAGCCGGGTTGGCAGGATCATAACGTAAAGGCAAATCGCTGCTATCGAGGCCGATAGATTTTACTTTGACCATCTCGACCCCAGCCGCCCGATCGACCGCGTTTTCGAATGTGATTGTCTTCCGCCGGTAGGGATCGGCGCCAGGCGACGATCCCGTCGTATCCTGGTTGGCTATGTTCTCGGCGATCACACGCAGGCGGGTGGTTTGAGCATCCATTCCCGTCGCGGACACGTTAAGTGCCTGGTTTAGATCGCTGGCCACTCGCTAGCTCGACCTGCCAAGAGCCATGCTGAACATCCCCATATACTTCTTCCAAATACCGGTCACTAGCGACTGGGTGGTTTCTGTGTCAGCCACTTTCGTCAACTGTTGATCCAGCGTGACCGTATTGCCATCGAGCCCGCGTGCTTTCGGCGGATCCGACGCGAGGGACGCAAGGCCAGTCTGAACCGTTCCCGCTAGATGACTGGGCTGCGTCCTGACAGGTTCCACTGACTCGCTTCCCGACAACACACTTGCAAACAATTCGACATCCCGTGCCTGGAAGCGCGGAGTGTTGGCATTGGCGATATTCGCCGCCAGCACACTTTGCCGCTGTGCGGTCCATACAAGCCGCTTCTCGGCAAGATCGAACAAGCCAATTTTAGTCGGGTCCATGTACATAATCTGACAGAGAAAAATGAATAAAAGATTAACGGTCCTCTTAAGGACTCCTTAATTTGCGCGCTCGCATATAGATGCATGCGCAGGGATGCACACCCCCCGATTATAACCCCTGGCCTGTGCCGGTATCTCGGTGTGCCGCCTGCCGGGCTGTTCGGATGACCAGTCATTCTGCTTTCGTGGTCGTCGCCGTGCTCGCCGGTGTTCTCGCGCTGATCGTGGCCGCGACCCGCTTGTTGCAGTTTGGGCTATGGCGTTCGCAGCCCCGAACAGGGCGAACGTTGGTCCTGCGCGAGTCAATCGCCCTTGATCCTCGCCGTCGCATTCACCTCGTCCAGTGCGGACAGCGTCAGGTTGTGCTGCTGACCGGCGGAGGCCACGACCTGATAATTGGCTGGTTGCAGGAGCAATGAAGCGCGGCGGTTGGATGTTCCTGGCCCTTATACTACTGATCCCCTCCTTCGGGCATGGACAGTCGGTCAATATTGACCTCGGCGCCGCCGGCCAGGCAGGCGCCACGGCCCGGCTTGTTCAGCTTACCGCTCTCGTCACCGTCCTGTCGTTGGCCCCGAGCCTCGTGGTGATGACCACGGCGTTCACGCAAATCGTGATCGTGCTATCGCTGCTACGTAGTGCCCTGAGCACTCAAGGAACCCCGCCAAACGTCGTCCTAATCGGGTTGGCTCTCTTCCTTTCGTTCTTCGTTATGGAACCAGCCATGACTCGGGCTTGGGATGAGGGTATCCAACCAATGACCGAAGGTCGCATCTCCGAGGTCGATGGTCTGCGGCTCGCTACCGAACCGTTCCACGCGTTCATGACGGATAATGTCAGAGATGAGGATCTGCGTTTTTTCATCGAAATGGGCCACCTGCCTCCGGTCCAGGACGCGGAGGCCACTCCGTGGCGGGCTCTCATTCCGGCATTCATAGTCGGCGAACTGCGCCGAGCCTTTGAAATGGGCTTTCTGCTTTTTCTGCCGTTTCTGATCATCGACATCGTAGTCGCCAGCATACTCATGAGCCTCGGCATGATGATGCTTCCCCCAAGCGCCGTCTCTTTACCGTTCAAACTCATATTTTTCGTGATGATCGACGGTTGGCGGCTAGTCGCGGGTAGCCTAATCCAAAGTTTCGTCAGCGCTGGCTCGTGACAAAGTCACAGATGTGCGCGATAAGCTAAGGAGCAAACTGCCCAATGATCCAATGAACTTGAATTCTCAATTCGAGCCGTCCGAGTTCCGACGATTCACTATTCGCGGCCACATCGCTGGTCTCGCGGGCGGGCTTGGTCGGTGGCCAAATTTGCGGGCAATTGGAGCGTCGCGGTATTTCTGTTAGCTGGCGGACCCAACAACTACATATCTGTTGGTGCTCCATTTCCACATCCCGAAAGGCTTCCAAGGTGAGGTTAGGAATCTGCCCAAAGCCACGCCGTCAGATCGACTGGTCCCAAACCCACCGGTCGTCCGACCTCGATTTTAATGGACCGAAACCGCGAACATTTCATGCTGAACAACCGCCGCAACCGCAACATCTCGGTCGCCCGCGACCGCCATGGGCGTTCCATCGGCAGCGTGGATCGCAAAGCCACGCACGCCATTGACCATAACTGGCTTGACGTATGCGATATGCGACACTCCTAGAGCTGCCAGTTGCTGCTCCGACAAATGTCGAACGTCAAACGCCGCAATGTCCTGCATAGAGGCCGTGGTATCGGATTGATCACCTGAATTCGTATTCATCGAGTTCATCCCTTTTCGTCCGACAGCCTTCCAAAAGCGCTGCCGATTGGTGTGATCCAAGCGGGTCCAAAGGACCCCGCGCACTCATTGCTCCACTTTGCTCTCCACCACAGGAGCCAGATCGGCTCCGCTCGGGCCCAAGGAAGCACCGTTCGAATTCCGAGTGATCGGAATAGTCTTGACCCGTACCTCGGGTTGCGGCTTGGCCAAGTCGATATGCAGCAGACCGTTATCCAGCCAAGCGCCTTTGACCTCGATCCCCTCGGCCAACACGAACGACCGCTGAAACTGTCGCGCCGCGATCCCTCGATGGAGGAAAATTCGCCCCTGACTATCGTCTGTCTGGCGACCTCTGATAACCAGTTGGTTGTCTTCCTGGGTGATTTGAAGATCATCCATGGTGAAACCGGCAACTGCAAGTGTAATGCGCAGCCCGGTCGCGCTAATCTGCTCGATGTTGTAGGGCGGATATCCGTCGGACGAAGTTTTTGACGCCCGCTCGAGCATCTGCTCCAGATGGTCGAAGCCCAAAAACAGCGGCGAAGTGAACATTCGAGTGGTCAAAGCCCCCTCCTACGAGCGAAGCAAACGCCGGAGCCCAAATGCGGCTCTCCGGCCACGAATTCATCTTGGCACCCGTATACGTGCTTGCAAGGGGCATATGATCATCGTCTCGGACATCGGATTGAACTAGCGTTGATTGCCGACGACTGCGCCGCTAGATGCTTTGAGACAATGAGCACAACCACCATCGCCTCAACATTAATCGGGACGCTGCCGATCCTGATCGCGCCGAGTCCGTTCCTCAAAGCGCGCGCCCGACCGGTCAAGCTGGCCGACGCCGATCTTGTGCGCGACCTGATCCCCCGCATGTTTGCCGCCATGTACCAAGCCCCAGGGATTGGCCTGGCTGCGCCGCAGGTCAGTCAAAGCCTTCGCCTGATCGTCGTCGACCTGATGCCGGACGAGAGGAAGCAGCCGTTGAGCCTC
Organism: uncultured Alphaproteobacteria bacterium; assembly: GCA_963778125.1. Taxonomy (GTDB): domain Bacteria; phylum Pseudomonadota; class Alphaproteobacteria; order Acetobacterales; family Acetobacteraceae; genus Rhodopila. Next base: position 86,432 of record CAVZTH010000053.1, read on the forward strand.
ATCAACCCGGAGATCGTCGCGCTCAGTGACGAACTCGCCACACGGGAGGAAGGCTGCCTGTCTCTCCCCGGCCAGTATGCCGACATCACCCGGCCGGCCCGCGTGAAGGTCCGCTACCTCGACGAAACCGGCGCAAAGCGCGAAATGGAGGGCGACGGGCTGCTGGCCGCCTGTCTGCAACACGAGATCGATCATCTGGACGGTATCCTGTTCGTCGATCACCTCTCAGCGCTTAAGCGGAACATGATCATGCGCAGGCTTGCCAAGGAGCAACGGCAGAAGCGCGACGAACAGAAGCGATAGCGCCATGCGCATCGCCTTCATGGGCAGTCCAGATTTCGCCGCTCCCGCACTACGAGCGCTTTATCAGGATGGACACATTATTGCAGCGGTTTACTGCCAGCCAGCCCGGCCCGCGGGCCGAGGCCAAGCGGTCCGCCACTGCCCAGTGCATGTCATTGCGGATGAACTTCGATTGCCGGTCCGCACCCCCGCCCGACTGCGCGGCGAGACCGGAACGCAGGCCGAATTCGCCGCGCTTGATCTGGACGCTGCCGTGGTCGCCGCCTATGGCCTGATTCTGCCAGAGCCGATGCTCAATTCCCCCAAGCGCGGCTGCCTCAACATCCATGCCAGCCTGTTGCCGCGGTGGCGCGGCGCGGCGCCGATCCAGGCAGCCATCCTAGCGGGCGATTCCGAGACCGGCATCACTATCATGCAAATGGACGCCGGGCTGGACACCGGCCCGGTGCTGCTGCGGCAAGGTGTCCCGATCTCGCAGACAACCACCGCTGCCAGCCTTCACGACGTCCTTGCGCCACTAGGTGCGGCCCTTATTCTCGATGCCCTCGCCTCCCCCCCGACGCCGGTCGCGCAATCGGATCTCGGCGCCACTTACGCGCCTAAACTAACTCGCGAGGATGGCCGGATCGATTGGAACCAGTCTGCTATGGCGATCGACCGGCGAATTCGGGCCTTCCAACCCTGGCCCGGCACGTTCACTACCCTCGGGGGCACTCCCCTCAAAGTAATCTCTGCCGCGCTGGTTGAGGCAATCGGGTCACCCGGCACGGTCCTGGATCTCGCGCTGACCGTAGCTTGCGGAACCAAAGCCATCAGGCTGACCAAAGTGCAGCTTCCAGGCCGCGCCGCAATGGATGCAGGCGCTTTTCTGCGCGGCCATCCCGTGCCACCCGGCACCATCCTCGGGCCATGACTCGTTGGGCGCTGCTGCTTGAATACGACGGCAGCCCGTTCGTCGGATGGCAACGACAGATCAATGGGTTGTCGGTGCAGCAGGTGTTGGAACAAGCCGCGTCCCGCCTCAATGCGGGCCAACCTGTCGCCAGCATTGTCGCCGGCCGCACCGACGCCGGCGTTCACGCCGAGGGCCAAGTCGCGCATATCGACCTTCCCGGCCGGCATCACCCACAGGCAATCCGCGATGCCCTTAGCTACCACATGAAGCCGCATCCTATCGTGGTGCTCAAGGCCGCGCCGGTGCCCCAAGACTGGAACGCGCGCTTTTCTGCCAATCGTCGCGCCTATCGGTTCCGCATTCTGAGCCGCGGCAGCCGTCCGGCATTGCTCGCCGGGCGGGTCTGGCACGTCCCGCGACAACTAGACGCCAGTGCCATGCACGAAGCGGCCCAGTGCCTCCTCGGACAGCACGACTTCACCTCCTTCCGTGCCGCTTCCTGCCAGGCCAAATCGCCCCTGCGAACGCTCGATCGGCTGGAGGTAACCAGATGCGGCGACATCATCGAAATTGTCGCAGAGGCGCGCAGTTTTCTGCACCATCAGGTCCGCAACTTCGTCGGCACGTTGAAATTGGTCGGCGAGGGTCAATGGCCCATCGAGCGGGTTGCGACCGCCTTGGAAGCCAAGGATCGCGCGGCGGCGGGACCGACCGCGCCACCGAACGGGCTAACCTTGATCGGCGTGGGCTATCCTCTCAGTCCCTTCATCGATCCGGTGATCAGGACGCGATCGCGAGAGCCAGAGATGCCAGGAAAATTCCAATCGATTGGTCGAGCAGCACCAGCCAGGTAGCCGTCACCCGCCCCACCTCGAACGCCAGCCGCGTCGCATACCACTCCATCCAGAGCGCCCAGCCGATCGTAATCAACTCACACGCCTGACCAATAATGGCCGGCGCTCCGAGTGTGCCGGGTACTGCCCCTACGACGACGAGTATACCCTCAACAACGTTGCACCAGTTCCACACCACTATGAATCGACCCCAACGCTCTGCGCGGCCGATCAGGGGCGCCAACCGGTGCGTGACTTCAACGAAAATCAGCCATCCCAGCCCGAAGACGACCATCTCTCTGCCGACCGAATGGAGCGCATCGTCGGGAACGCCCGAAACCGCCCACGACATTAGAAGGCGGCAAACCACCGACGGTAGACACAGCGCGATCGCCCAGAAGCTGCGAATAATGCTCACGCGGTCGGCCGGTATAAGCACCACGCCATCGGGTCGGCCGCGCGCCAAACGCAAGGCTGCAGACAGACCAGACGCGACCGTCGATACAGAGGTCATCCGGCGTCATGGACCAGCAGGCGAGGTCCCAGCACAACAACGGCCGTTCCGAGGTTCACCAAAATCACCAACACCGATGGCACGAAAACGCGACAGATCCAGAGCGTTACGTGCTAGAAACCAGTGCAGCCAAAGTCCATATATGCCCAAGCATCCCAGCAGCAAAGGGCTCGCGACGTCCTCGGTCAATCCGAGACTGATCGCCACGCTGAGCGGCAACATGATCAGGCAGGCCAGAACCGGCAAGATCCACTCGCACCAGTTGAAGGCGGTCGCGAACCGAAGCCATTCATCTGATCGGTTCCAGATGCGCGCCAATTCGTACGACACGACCGCCGGAGTTAGCAGCGCGCACAACGTCATCGCTAGGTCTGTCAGCGCTCGCCGTGGTCCATCGGTAAATGCCCCCAACGTAGCCCCGACCAAGGGAAACGCAATTAGCGGCGCCAGACTTGACAGGAACGTCTGCGTACTGGAGCCGAAACACGCGAGCCCGGCGGGACGCCCCCGCGCGATCTGCAAAATTCCTACCAGGATGCTTTTCTTCGGATCCACACTACGGCTCATGCCAGGAACGCCGCGATGATGTCCCTGTAAATTCGAGCTAGATCGCGCAATTCCGCAACAGGGACGCATTCGTCTGCCTGATGCATCGTCGCGCCGACTAGACCAAATTCTGCTACGGGGCAGTAATTCGCTATGAAGCGGGCGTCAGATGTACCACCGCCAGTATCCAGTTTCGGATCGATATCGGTCGCCTTTAAGATCGCTCCACGAAGCATATCCACCAACCGACCGGGTTTCGTCAGGAACGACTCGCCGCTAATGGAGGAATCCAGGTCGAATCGCTCCGCATACCGCGACAACGTCGCCCGCACCCAGGCGGTTAGCGACGAACCGCTGTGCCCGTCATTGAACCGGATGTTTAAGGCCGCGCGTGCCGAGGCAGGGATCACGTTAGTCGCGCTATTGCCAACATCAACACTTGTGACCTGCAACGAGGATGGCTCGAACCAGTCCGTTCCGGCGTCGACCGGTGCAGAGGTCAAAGCATCCAGCACCTGGATCAGCCGATGGACCGGGTTATCGGCGCGATGCGGGTAGGCGACATGGCCTTGGGTGCCTCGCACCTCAATCTTCATATTGACGCTGCCACGCCGGCCGATCTTCACCATATCGCCCAGCTTCAGTCGACAGGTAGGCTCCCCTACTAGGCAGAAGTCGGGTATTTGTTTGTTGGCCCGCATCCACTCTAGCACTTTCGCGGTGCCATCGGTCGCGGGTCCTTCCTCATCGCCCGTAATCAGGAAGCTAACCGAACCGTTCGGCGACCCCTGTTCCAGTTCCTGCGCGACCCCCGCGACGAATGCCGCAATCGCTCCTTTCATGTCGCACGCACCACGGCCGTAAAGCACGCCATCACGCACCTCACCGCCAAATGGATCGCTGCCCCAGTTGGCCGCGCCGACAGGCACGACGTCGGTGTGCCCGGCGAAGCATATATTTGGGCTTCCGGTGCCAAGACGGGCAAAGATATTCTCGATGTCGCCATAGCGGAGGCGATGGATCGCAAATCCCATGCGGCTGAGCGTGTCGGATAGAACGGTCTGCGCGCCGCCATCGGCCGGCGTCACCGAGGCGCAGCGGATCAGCGACTGTGCCAGCGGTAGAGGATCGGAGAGCCCAGCGGCGGGATCGGCTGCGGCCGTCAATCTCTCAACAACTCGTTGATGGATGTTTTCGCACGCGTTTGAGCGTCGACGATCTTCACGATGACCGCGCAATACAGCGACGGACCCGGCGACCCATCCGGCAGCGTTCTACCCGGCAAAGAACCTGGAACGACCACCGAGTAAGCCGGCACCCGGCCGACGAAAATCTCGCCCGTTGCCCGATCGATGATCTTGGTGGACGCCCCAATGAAAACGCCCATGGACAAGACGCTGCCGCGCTCCACGACCACACCTTCCGCGACTTCGGACCGGGCGCCCACGAAGCAATCGTCCTCTATAATCACAGGGTTGGCCTGCAGTGGCTCCAGCACCCCGCCAATGCCGACCCCACCCGATATATGGCAATTGTCGCCGATTTGGGCGCAGCTTCCCACCGTCGCCCAGGTGTCAACCATCGTGTTGCGACCGACTCGAGCGCCCACATTAACGAAGCTTGGCATCAAGACCGCTCCTGGGGCAATGAACGCCGACCGCCGGACTACTGCCCCGGGAACCGCCCGAAATCCGGCTTGCTTGAATTGGGTCTCTCCCCAGCCAGCGAATTTCATCGGCACCTTGTCCCACACCGGCGCCCCCGCGTTGCCTTCCATCGGCGCCGAATCCGTCAAACGGAAGGACATTAGCACCGCTTTCTTTAGCCACTGATTGACCTGCCAACCGCCGGCACGTTTCTCCGCAACTCGAACTTCCCCGCTGTCAAGAGCATCGAGCGCGGCCTCAACCGCATCCTGGGCTTCGCCCGTGGTCGATGAGGACAGAGTGTCCCGCCGCTCCCAAGCATCCTCAATGGATTGTTGCAACGTATGATGAGACATCGCGCGATCGTCTCCTGGTCTAAGGGCGGCGGACGATGCGTTCGGCGTCGGATCCTGTCAACGCAGGATGAAGCAGACGCCGCGTGCGGCTACCCATGAAGTTCTGGATCGAATGGCCGGAAGCCGATTTCGACCCCTGGTCTTGTCAGACCGCTCTATCCAGCAGCGAGGGACTTTTTCGTTCACGAAACGCGTGCCTACCTGTAGGATTGCCGGGCGGATTACGGAGGACGCGATGTCAATCAGCAGAGAGTTGAAGCGACGGGGACGCGTTCTTCTCGCTCCCGTGATCTTTCTCACCATTACCGGTTATTTTGGCTGGAACGCCATACAGGGCGACCGCGGCCTAGTAGCTTACGCCCAGCGGCAGGAACTTCTGCGCCAGGTCGTCGCCGAACAGACGGCCGCGAAAGCCGAACGCGACGGCTGGGAGACGCGGGTGTCCGGTTTGCGCGCGCGCCATCTAGATCCCGACACGCTTGATGAGCGTGCCCGCGCGATGCTCAATCTGTCCGACCCGAACGAGGTGATCGTGAAGCTCGGGCCTCAGGAAAAGCTGTTCTAGCGATTCATCATTACCGGCAGAGTCGAATGTTCCAGTACATGCCGGGTCACGCCGCCCAGGATCAGTTGGCGCAACCGCGAATGAGAATACGCTCCCATCGACAATAAGTCGCAGCCATAGTTGGCAGCGGCGGACAGTAGCCCAGCCCCCACGGATCCGCCGACCGATTTGAAGGTGACGATGTCCGCGTGCACACCATGGAGCGAGAGATACGCCGCCAGATCCGGAGCTCCGGGACCGCGTCTTTGATAGCCATCCGCGGATAAGATTGCGACGCCCTCGGCGCGTTGCATCCATGGCAGAGCAGCTAACACCGAAGACGCCGAATTCGGCCGTGCCATTCCACGCCAGGCACACGCGCGTCCCAATTTCCGCGGGGGGCCGCTGCGGTGAAATGAGCACCGGCCGCCCAGAGTCGAACAGCACCGCATGCAATGCGTCGGACGACGAGACGTCCTCTCCGGCATCCGGATGCGGCACAACCGTCAGGTCGGCCAGCCGCGCCTGCTGCGCGACAATGTCCTCCTCCCGGCCGGTCACCGCCGCGAAACTGGCTGTCGCATGATCCGCTGCCGCATAAGCTTCCTGAACGACGACGTCGTGGCGTGCGACAAAGCGTTCAAACATCGACCGGACGGCGTGGGCCCGATCGCTGCTCTCCTTCTCGGTCGCGGACATCATTTCCTCGATCATCGCGCCGGACAGACCCTCGCCGGCCAATGGAGCGACGTCCCGGCTGTCCACACGAACGTGCAAAGCCAGAACATGCGCATTCCATCGACGAGCAACGGTTAGCGCCGTCGCAAGTGCCGCTTCGCCCGCCGCGGTCCCGGTCAGGGGCAGCAGAAGCTTGCGTATTGCCATAGTCAGCTCCTTCCCTTTGGTCTTGCGTTCACCAATGCAGGTTTGCGTTTCCGTTACAAGCACGAACGGCGGGGCATGCCTACGGGAAGAGTTTACTCTGCTCCCATGCTGCGCCGAGAGACCGACGGTAAACCGTCCGGTCATGCAAACGATACGGCATCTCCTCCCAGAACTCGAACATTTCCGGGACAACCCGATACCCGGACCAATAGCCGGGCCGAGGGATGGCATCTGGGTAACGCTTCTCCATCTCCTCCAGCCGCTCCTCCAGAATTGTCCGATTCACCAAAGGACGCGACTGTGGGGACGCCCAGGCGCCAAGCCGTGAGTTCCGCGGACGAGATTCATAGTAGGCGTCGGCCTCCGCCTCCGAGACGTGCTCGACCACGCCTTCGATCCGAATTTGCCGCTTCAGCGACTTCCAGTAGAACAGCAGCGCCACAAGGGGGTTGCTTGCCAGTTCTCCTCCCTTGCGGCTCTCCTTGTTGGTGTAGAACACGAACCCGCGGTCATCGGCGCCCTTAAGAAGAATGGTGCGCACGGATGGATGTCCATTCGGTGTCGCTGTCGCGACGACCATCGCATTTGGATCGTTCGGCTCCGACTGTTCTGCTTCCGCCATCCAATCATGAAACTGAGCAAACGGCGAAGCCGCCAACCGCCTGTCTGCCGCCATGGATCAATCCCTAAAGTGTATTCCAGCCGCCGATAAAGCACTTCCCGCCGATCAGGCAAGCACTCATTCAGACCCGCCGGTCATGCGGCGCTGTCCAATGCACGTTGCCAGACCGACGGAAAACACAATAAGCAGAGGAGTTCGTCCGCGGAGAGACCGCCATGAAGGAAACACTACACGCCGACCCGCACGCTGAAATCCGCGAGGAGGTCCGCAAGCTTTGCACTCGATTCCCCGGCGAGTACCTGGCGCAAACTCGATCAGGAACGCGCCTACCCTACCGACTTTGTGCGCGCATTGACGGAGGGCGGTTACCTCGGAGCACTCATCCCGGAGGAGTATGGGGGCGCCGGTTTACCTTTGGCGGCGGCTGCGGCGATTCTGGAAACTGTGCAGGCCGAGGGATGCAACGGCGCCGCATGCCACGCTCAAATGTACATCATGGGCACAATCCTGCGTCACGGCACGGACGAGCAGAAGAGGACCTACCTGCCAAAGATCGCGACTGGCGAACTTCGGCTGCAGGCGTTTGGCGTCACCGAACCAACAAGTGGGACAGACACGACGTCGTTGCGGACCTTCGCGCGAAGGGAAGGCGACAAATACATCGTGAATGGGCAGAAGGTCTGGACCAGCCGAGCGGAACACTCCGACCTGATGTTGCTACTCGCGCGCACAACACCCAAGGATCAGACGGCCAAACGCACGGAGGGTCTTTCGACCTTCATCGTGGACATGAGGGCCGTGCTCGGCCATGGCCTCACGATCCGCCCTATCCGCACAATGATGAACCATAACACCACCGAGATTTTCTTCGACAACATGGTAATCCCCGCAGACAGCCTCGTCGGCGTTGAGGGCCGCGGCTTCCGCTACATCCTGGACGGCATGAATGCCGAACGATTGCTGATCGCCGCGGAGTGCATCGGCGACGCCAAGTGGTTCCTCCGCAAGGCCTCCAATTATGCTCGCGACCGCCAGGTGTTCGGCCGCCCGATCGGCCAAAACCAAGGCATTCAGTTCCCGTTGGCACGCGCCTACGCCCAGATGCGTGCCGCCGAACTCATGGTGCAAGCCGGGTGCGAAAAGTTCGCTGCCGGCGAAACTCCTGGGGAAGAAGCCAACATGGCAAAACTGTTGGCAGCCGAGGCGTCATGGGCCGCCGGTGAGGCCTGCATCCAAACCCACGGTGGCTTCGGTTTCGCCGAGGAGTATGACATCGAGCGCAAGTTCCGCGAAGCACGCCTATATCAGGTCGCCCCCATAAGCACGAACCTGATCCTGTCATACCTCGCCGAGCACGTGCTGGACCTGCCGCGCAGCTACTAGTGCCTCGGGTCTCAAATCCGTCCCATTGGGGACAAGCAACTGCAGTACCTGAGGTCTGGTCTACGCCGACGCTTCATGACGCAGTTTGGAAACATCGCGCCATGAGCCACGGCCGCGCGTACAATCCTCCCCGATCATGCCACCTGACGCAGACAGGATCGAGCGACCCTCGATACGTTACGCACCCCAACGACCTGGAGCAGGTTACCCTCAACGAGGTGTACGACCTCAAGCGGCATCGCCTCCATAGCGATCTCCACGTGGATCGTGTTGCCAGCTCGGTGTGACCACATGCGGTCGGGTATCAAATCACGCTTGGCATAAGGCTGCAGCAAGCGGGATAGCAGTCCAGGCGAAGTATCGGCGTCTACAAGGAAACGGACGAAAACTGTGGACGGTTGTTCCGGCGTTGTGTTGCTGTACATCGAGAGCAGTCTCCAGGCAAAAGGTCGAAAAAGCGGGATTAACCCCGGCTGCTAGGCAGCCGGGCCGCTAATTCGAATGCTCTGGATCCCGTATCGCATGATCATCATATAGCACTATCGCGGCGGCCAGTCGAGTTCTGGTAACCGAACGAGGGGTACCTGACGCATCGAAAGTGTGCGATATTGTAGCGTCAGCGGTACATCTACCGCCGACGGCTCGTCCGACTCCCCGGGCCCTGCCATCAGCGACAGCATAGCCTTAGCGGCGGTCGCCGCGGATTTGGTCAGCGTCCCCGCCGCCGCCAAGCGATCCAGCGTTGGCGCATAGCCTACAATTCGTCCGTTGCCGCTGCCCATCGGCTGAAGTTGGTCGTCCAGCGCCAGCGTTGCAGAGGATGTTAGTCCCAGTGGCCCCCATCCCAACGCGAGATGACTGATCGCCAACGACCCGCCGGCATCGCGCCAGGCTTCGGCCCAGCCGGTAACATCCCGGATCTTGGGCAGTGGCCCATTCAGCACGCCGTTTAGCGACAGTGACGAAATATTCGTACCCAGCGGCCATTTCAGCAGAGTTGGCAGCACGATCGCCTCGGCACTAACCGAGAAGTAAGCGGCGGGTTCGGAACGCAAGGTCTTGACCTCGTCAACGACCTTCACTCGGGCGTTTACCAAACCCGCGGTCGCATACCAGGCAGCCATCGCCGGCTCAACTCGCAATCCTGTCGCATGAAAGTTGATCGCGTGCGAATCCCCATCAGCCAACGACACCGAAACCCAATTCTCCTCGCTGGTGAGCACCAGATCGGGCGTATCGGCGGCTCGAAGATGAACTGGACCGGACATCGAAATCATAAGGTTCGCCGGCCTGAACATAGATATCGACAGCGCGACGCCCACTCCTGCGACTTGTAGATTTCCGGGGAGCGAAGAACCGGCGTGCCGCAAAGTGAACTCGGGAATGGCGACCGTCGCCGTCCAAGGCCAGCCCCCGATCGACACTACTCCCGAAGAGATTTCCCAACCCTGGTCGACTGAGGTGCCAATCCAATCTCGATAACCAGTACGTAAATGATCAACTGTGATTCGCCAATAAACGAGATCGCCAGCAACAATAAGCAATGGGGTAACGACCGCGATAATCCAATAATTGCGACTTGTCATGTTTTTTCGGCTAACAGGTTATGTTCCACGCATTCAAACCTCAGTCCAAGTCGCCTTATTTCGACTGGGCACAGATAGGCGATGCAACCATTGGGCGAATTGATTAATTTTGTCCCCAACCATAAGAGGTCGTCACTAGCAAATCGTATTTCTTGCATATCTAATGTTTTTCAAACGGATATGGCTAGCAACTCATGCTGCTCGACAACCGCCATTCTGAACCCTGCACAGCTTTCTCCACAGGATTAGTTTGCCCCGCCCGGCTTCTCGCGATCGATCGCGATTAGGCCCTCTTCCAGCGCCCGCATCAGCGCCTTTCGTTCGGTTTGCGATGGAATGGGCTCCCCGACGACAATACGAACCGTCCCCGGCCGCTTGCGGAAAGCTTTGCGGCCCCAATAAAGCCCCGAGTCGGTAGAGACCGGGATCACCGGCAGACGAATACGGGACGCCATCGCGGCAATGCCGGCCTGCAGGACCACCGGGGCGCCCGGCTCACCGCGGGTGCCTTCTGGAAAAATCACGATCTGTCGCTGCTCTCGCACCGCCCGATCCGCCTCACGCAATAACTCTCAAATCGCGCTACCACCGCCATCGCGATCAACGGCAATCATTCCCGCCGCACCGATTAGCGGTCCGAACAAGGGTATACGGCGTAACTCCTGCTTGAACACGTAGCAACAGCGTGGCAGCAAGGTCAGCCAAACGAAAGTGTCAAATGCTGACTGGTGGCGGGAGGCAATCAATGCCGCGCCATGCGGAATATGCTCCAGCCCGCGGACGTCTAGCCGGATGCCACAAACGATCCGTGCTGAGACCACTAGGCAGCGGGCCCAAAGCATAGCCGCATCGAGGACACGGTCGGGCGCGACAATGCGCACGGCCGTCGCCAGCAGCGTCATGACCAGGCTGATGGCGAAAAAGAGAATATTGAACACAGCAGAACGTAATAAGATCATCCCCCGGCACTCGCAGGCCCGCCTAACACCCCATTCAACTCGCGGAGTGGTAGCCACGCGGCCAAGCCTGACGCGGTAAGCAGATATTTGGTGTACTCTGCCGCCTCCAATCGCAAGGTAACGCCTCTTTCCGTCGCTCCAGGCGCGCCACCCGAACCAACCGGGAGCGGAAAAAGGTGCACATTCGGCAAATTCTGGCGCAATTCGGTCAACGCGCGTGGCATGTGATACGCGGCGGTGACCACGATCAAGGAATTGATGCCATTTCGCTCGGCCCACGCGGCCGTTTCGATGCCGTTGCCGCGGGTCGAGGCAGCATAGCGCCCGACGGTAATTCGGCTCTCGAGTGACGCGGTGTCGATCCCTGCTAGGCGCCCGAGCGTGGCAAGGTCGGTCCCGCCGCCGATGCCGCTGAGCAGCAACCTGTCCGCCCGACCGGTGGCGAGCAAATGCAGCGCCAACTCCACCCGCCCCGCCCCACCAGTTAGAGCAACGATCCCATCGGTATGCAGTGGAGGCGCTTCTGGCGACAGGCGAGTGGCGTGCACGAACCAGATCAAACCGCCAGCCCAGCAGGCACCTGCCGCCGCTGCGAGCACGATTAGTAACCTCGACGTGGACCGCCAACGGCTCATGGCAGCCGCCGCAGCCACCAGCGAACCGCCCCGTAGGCCGTGGCATAGCCGATGGCCGCGGCGCTGGCCGGCACTCCCGGCAATGCAAGCCAAAGCGGGACCGGCAATGCGCCAAGGGCGTTTGCCAGAGGGTTGCCTCCAATGTGGGTTTCGCCTGAGAAGGGGGCGGCTATGTGGGCCAGCGTGAGCAGGATGGGGAAGGCCGCAATCGTCCCGACAGCGGACCCGACAGCCGCCAGGAATGTCGCGCGCTCAGAAAAGCAACTCGTTATATAGCGATCGGTCGCCCCGAGGCCATGCACGATCTCGATCGCCTCCCGCCTAGTCGAAAGCCCGGCCCGAGTCGCTACCCCGATCACCGCTGCCGCCACGACGGCGACTAGCAGCAGCGCAAGGGCGGCGCACGCCTGCAAACTTCGGGCAACGACCGCCAGACGGCTAATCCAGACTCCCTGATCCTCGACCAAAGTTCCGGGCGCTGCTTCGCTTAAGTGCCGAGAGAGCAGATCCACGTTTGCAGCGGCGTCAATCAGGCGGACGGCGATCACCGCCGGGATCGGAATCGCCAGTTGTTCCACCCCGTGCCCCAGCCAAGGAGTTAGAAGCTCGCGTAGTTCATGATCCGACAGCGCGCGGGCCGAGGCAACAACGGGACTACGAACCAGCAGATCAAGCACGGCAGCCAAACGCGTCTGATCGCCCCGCGCAGAGGATTCCGTTGCTCGGGGCACCTGTACCGTCAACAACGCACCTGCCCCATTTTGCCAATGCCGCGACAGCGCGGCCGTTCCGAACCAGCCCGCCAGCGCGAGCGCCGCAAGGAGCGCCATCGCCGCGACCAGGAGAAGCAACACCCGGTCGGACAACGCCCGCCGCAGGCCCATTTCATCGAAGCCTGATGGACGCAGCGATCTCACAGGTCGCGTTCTTCTCTGTCAGCCAAGCGGCCATTGTAGATATGCAGAGCCGGCGCGGGATGGCGCCCGACAAGCGACTCATTGTGCGTGGCGACGATCACCGTCGTCCCGATGCGATTCATCTCCTTGAACAACTGCATCAGCCGTCCCGCTTGGCCGTCGTCGAGGTTTCCGGTCGGCTCGTCGGCCAGTAGTAACGCCGGCCGAGTGATCACCGCCCTTGCAATGGCAACTCGCTGCTGCTCACCGCCGGACAGCTCTGCGGGGTGCGCCTCCAGATGCCTGGCCAGCCCGACCCAGCGCAGCAACTCCCCGACATCCGCACGGATTTGTCCCTCCGGCCGGCCAGCAATGCGCAGCGGCAGAGCCACGTTGTCAAACGCTGAAAGCTGGGGCAAAAGACGAAAATCCTGAAACACAACGCCGATGCGACGGCGAAGCGGGGGCAACGCCCACCTTGGCGCTGCCGCAACGTCGGTGCCCAGGAGAATGAGGCGGCCCCGGGTCGGGCGCACCGCAAGGTAAAGCAGGCGCAACAAGCTGGACTTGCCCGCGCCGGACGGTCCCAGCAGCCAGCGAAAGGCGCCTGCCTCCAGGCCAAAGCTGATGTCGTGCAAGACCTCAGGGCCGGTCGGCCCACCCGCTCGAACGCCGCTTCGCTCATAGCGCAACCCGACCGCCTCGAATCGTAGCATGGTTACTGTTTACCGTTTGTGCCGACCGCTGTCATCGCGAGCAACGGCCTATTTTGGGTCCTCTGAAAAGCCGCGCGGCGACGAACCCCTACTTCTCGATCGCCGCTCCTCCGTTCCAATATTCTCCGCACTGTTTCATAGTGCGTTTCATGCGAATCGCCTGCCCGAAATGCGCTGCCGAGTATGAGGTGCCTGCGTCTCGGTTGCCACCGGGCAAGACGGTTCGCTGCGCTCGTTGCGGGGGCGAATGGGCGGCGGTTGAGGAGGCGGAAGGATTATCCCGCGAGGTGGCAGCCACGCTCTCGGAGCAGGAGCTAAATCGCCACGCGGAAGCGGAAGAACCTCTCCCACGGATGACCGCGATGGATCGGCTAGCGGCGACAGGTCTCCGACCAGCCCGATCCACCCGCCTCGTCGCTGCGTGGATCCTAACCTTGGTCATCCTGATGGCTGCCGTTGCCGCAACGATCTTATGGCGCGAGCCGGTTGTCCGCGCGTGGCCTCCCAGCGGCCGCATCCTGGGATCAGCGGATCATTTGACGCCGGGCCTTGCTCAAACACCGAGATAACGCAGTGGCGCCCCTATCTCGATCTTCGAAAGAATGATGCGTCTGAACTCCGATCGGCCCGGCGTGGGGCCTCTACGAGGAAACAATCGCTCAAACTTCATCTGCGCGAGCGTCTTCGAACCAAATAACCGCTTCCAGAACGCGCAAATGCCGAAATTTTGGGCCAAGATCGGCGCTCGGGCCCAATCTCAGCTCATTTTTCCGGCGATCGAGGCGCCATTCTATTCAGGTGGTTGAAGCCGAAGGCCGAAACATGCTTTCGTGCCTCCGAGAGAGACACCGAGGAAAGGCGAAGCGGCGTGGAGCTTGAAAGAGACGTACCTGCCTATCTCGTCGACGACGTGGAATCCCATGACACGGCGCGAAGTGACGAAGACGTGGCCGCTCTACAGGCAGCCATCCTCGAAAAACTTACTTACGTTGTCGGCAAGCGGAGGTCGATTGCGACCGACCGCGATTGGCTGATGGCCTGCGCTTACGCGTTGCGCGACCAGATTGTCGACCGCTGGTTGGCGGGCATCGACGCCGCGTATCAGAAAGGTTCCAAACGAGTTTATTACATGTCGCTGGAGTTCCTGGTCGGTCGCCTGCTGTTTGACAATCTAAACAATTTAAACACGTTAAACACCATGCGAGCCGCATTAGCCGGCCTCGAAATCGACCTCGACAGGTTGCGCGCCCTGGAACCCGACGCAGCATTGGGCAACGGCGGCCTGGGCCGGCTCGCGGCGTGTTACATGGAGAGCATGGCCACGCTGGACATTCCGGCTCACGGCTACGGCATCCGTTACGAACACGGGCTGTTTCGCCAGGTGATGAAAAACGGCTGGCAGCAGGAATTCCCCGAGGACTGGTTGGCCCTGGGCAATCCCTGGGAATTCCATCGGCCGGAAGTGTGTTATCAGATCGGCTTCGGCGGCTCGATCGAGGCGGTGCCGATCTCAGAAGCGGCGGTGCGTCACGTCTGGCACCCCGCGGAAACCATTGAGGCAGTGGCCTACGACACACCCTCCGTTGGGTGGCGCGGTCGGCGTGTCAATACATTGCGCCTGTGGTCGGCTCGATCCGCCGACCCTCTTCGGTTAGATGCGTTCAACCACGGCGACCACGCCGGGGCGCTGGCCGAACAGGTTAAGGCCGAGTCGATATCCAAGGTGCTGTACCCTTCTGACGCGACGCCGGCCGGGCAGGAACTGCGACTTCGGCAGGAATATTTCTTCGTTTCGGCGTCGTTGCAAGACTTGGTGCGCCGGCATATCAAGGCCTTCGGCCATATCGGTAACCTAGCGGACAAGACCTCAATCCAGCTCAACGACACGCATCCCGCGATAGGCGTAGCCGAGATGATGCGCATCCTGCTTGATGTCCATCAGATCCCCTGGGAAGAAGCCTGGGAGATGACGAGGGCGACGTTCAGCTACACCAACCATACCCTGCTGCCGGAGGCACTTGAGGTCTGGCCGGTTCCACTCATGGAGCGCCTGCTGCCGCGCCACATGCAGATTATTTACCTGATCAACGCGTTGCATCTCGGCCACGTACGCCGCGAAAATCCTAGTAATGACGTGCTGCTGTCTGACGTATCGATGATCGACGAAAGTCAGGGCCGCCGGGTAAGAATGAGCCATCTCGCGTTCCTGGGCTCGCACCGGGTCAATGGCGTGTCCGCGCTTCACACCGGGCTGATGCGAGATACCGTGTTCCGGGACTTGCACAACCTGTTTCCGGACCGCATCGTTAACGTCACGAACGGTATAGCATTCCGACGCTGGCTCCATGAGGCCAATCCTCGCTTGACCCGCCTTCTCGTCGATGCCGCGGGACCAGAAGTTCTGGACAACGAGAACGCCCTGACCAGGGTTCGTCCATTGGCCAACGACCGTAGTTTCCAGAGGCGTTTCGCTGCCGCACGGTACGTCAACAAGCTGGCGTTATCCGACTTGGTCCGGCGAGAACTGGAGATTCGCATTGATCCGTCTGCGCTGTTCGATGTGCATGTGAAACGTATTCACGAATACAAGCGCCAGCTTCTCAACATTCTTGAATCGATCGCGCTATACAACGCGATCAGGGCGCGCCCGATGGACGACTGGACGCCGCGCGTTAAGGTGTTCGCGGGAAAGGCCGCCGCCAGCTATCACCAGGCGAAATTGATCATCAAGCTGATCCACGACGTGGCAAAGGTGATCAACAGTGACCCTACTGTCCGGAACGTCCTGAAGATTGTATTCCTACCAAACTACTCGGTCAGCCTAGCCGAGATTATCATTCCGGCGGCCGATGTCTCCGAGCAAATCTCGACCGCCGGCATGGAAGCGTCCGGCACCGGTAACATGAAATTCGCCCTAAACGGCGCGTTAACGATCGGCACGCTCGATGGTGCTAATATCGAGCTCTTGGAGCGTGTTGGGGAAGACAACATGTTCGTGTTCGGGCTGACATCGAGCCAGGTGGAGGCACGCCGCAGTAGCGGCATCGATGCAAGCGATCTCATCGCCGCGTCCCCCGTTCTGGCTGAAGTGTTATCCAGCGTCCAGGACGGAGTCTTCTCTCCTGATGAGCCGGACAGGTATCGAGGTCTCGTCAATTCGCTGCGCTATCATGATCACTTCCTGGTCTGTGCTGACTTTGATGACTACTTTGCGGCGCAGCGGCGAATCGCCGATAGATGGCGCAGCCCGGACGATTGGTGGCAGGCGTCAATCCTGAATACCGCTAACGTGGGGTGGTTTTCGTCTGATCGCTCGATCCGCGAATATGCGGATCAGATCTGGAACGTGCCGACATACGTCAGCGAACATTGAGATCAACCGCTCAGCGTCGCTCGCGGCGCTAAACGGCCCATCGGAAACAGTTTAGGGCCTGGCCGGAGGGACACCACTGCAGCCACCCAAT
>CAVZTH010000054.1:0-201885 GCA_963778125.1 uncultured Alphaproteobacteria bacterium
TCATTCATTCGAATTTGCGCGCAAGGCTGAGGCGATCGCCGAAGAAGCCCGCTTCGATGGCTTCTACGTGCTGCGCACCAGCCTCGCGGCGGAACAGATCAACACCGCGGGGACCGTGCGGGCCTACAAAAGTTTGGCCCAAGTGGAGCGCGCATTCCGCTGCATGAAGACCGTCGATCTGGAGCTGCGGCCGGTGTTCCACTGGACCGCGCCGCGGGTGCGCGCGCATGTACTGTTGTGTATGCTGGCGTATTACCTCGAGTGGAACATGCGCCAGACTTTGGCGCCGATGCTGTTCGACGATCATGACCGTGCCGCGGCCGATGCCGGGCGGACCTCGCCCGTCGCCAAGGCCAAGGTCTCCAAGGCAGCATACCGCAAGGCCTCTACCCAGCGGGTCGATGGGGACGACGGCGCGAGCCATCCGGTGCACAGCTTCCGTACCCTGCTGGTCGATCTGGCGACACTGACCCGCAACACGGTCTGCTTCGGCGGGCAGACATTGCCGCATTTTCATCAAGCCCGACACCCGTCCAGCGTCGCGCGCTCAGTCTGCTGGGGGATGAAATTGGCAGCAGCGTAGACAGCGCCCCGAACCGAGCTCGAATCACATCAATGGCTTGCGTCAAAAAGGCGGCAAAGTTCGGTTTAGCCGGCGCCGGTGCCTCCGGAAGCATGGCGATGTATTCCAATGAATGTCCGTCTGGGCCCCAAGACGTAGACGCTCGCCGCCGGTGTCCGGTCGATGGATCATTGCGCGTCTGAGGCGCCGGTTGAAAATCGTAGTCCCCTGTTACGGTGGCGGCGACATTCCACGTCTCCATACGGATCTTCCACGTCGAGCCGTCACGCACGTCGGTCGTGGTCCAAAAGCCTCTAAGATGAACCGGAGCGCCCACGCCTTGAAATGTGCCGGACCAACTGCCGCCCCTCACCATCGCGTCGTTGCCAACTGCCACAACTCGTCGAGCTTCGACGGGTCCGGGCGATAGTGCTTGAAGGTATCCGCGAGCGCTTTCTCGATCGCCGGCCGGCCGGAGACCGGCCCGTTGGTCGTGAATATCACCGCGTCTTCGGCATAAAGCGCGGCTAATGCGGTGGCGTCATGCTCTAGAAGCCCTTTGTTGTATGCCTTGAGACTATCCTCTGCCGCTAGCCTTGCGTCCTGGTCGGACGTCTGCTGTGCCGCGGCCGGCAATACCAGTCCGGCTATCAAAACAAGCGTGATTGTGACTGATCGCAACATCCCTACCTCCTTCGCATTTCTTCCGGGAGCGGCGCAACCGGTCCGCGCCGGCCAGCCCTAGGCATCTTCGCCATTCCCCAGTGCCACACAAGGGAGAAACAACCCGCCACAGGCCGCATCTGCCAATCGGAATTTCGAAACACAGGATCTTCACCGTCTTGGCAGGTCGGCCGCCTAGCCGGTGGCAGCCCGGATGAACGCGCCTGCCTTGGCAATGGCTCGGCGTCCGTCCGTAAGTTGCTGATAGAACAGTGGCCATGCGTGGATCATGTGCGGCCAGACTTCTAGCGTGACGCGAACGTCCGCCGCGCCGGCCCTCGCGGCGAGCTGTACCGAATTCGTCGAACAGGGTCTCGTCGCTGCCGACCTGAATGAGCAGTGGCGGCAGCCCTATGAGATCAGCATAGAGCGGGGCGGCAAGAGGCGTCCTCGGTGCAACCCCGTTGAGATACCAGCCGGCCAGTTCAAGGATATATTCCTTGCTGATCATCGGATCGATCGCTGCCTTGGTGGCGTAGCTCTCGCCTCGCGCTTCCATGTCGATCCAGGGCGAGATACACCAGCCGCACGCCGGCAACGGCAGTTTACGCTCCCGGAGCGAAACCATCAGGGCGAGGGTCAATCCGCCACCCGCACTATCGCCGCCGATCGCTATCCGCCCAGGCTGCAGCCCCTGCTCGAGCAGCCACTGATAGGTCTGAAGCGCATCGTCGAGCGCCGCCGGAAACGGATGCTCCGGCGTGCGCCGATACTCGATCGCCAGCGTCCGCGTCTGCGCGGCTCGGCCGGTCTCCGTCACCAGCGCCCGATGGCTGGCGATCGATCCCACAGAGAAACCGCCCCCGTGCAGATAGAGCAGGACGCGGGCGGCATCCGCGCCGGGCGCGAGGCTCCATTCCGCCGGCACGCCGCCGGCGCTCACCGGTTCAAGGCGAATATCCTCGGCCGTCGGGTAAGCGCTGCCGAGTGCGTCCAGTCGCTCGCGGCGCTCGGCAACAGAGGTCGGACGCGGCCGGGACGTTAGAAGCGCCCGCAAAGCGGCGATCTCATTTTCGCTCATCGTCCCACTCCATCGGATGCTTGCTGCGGAACCTGGTCACAGCTCGTCGGAAGTGGCGACCCCATTTTCGCCTGGCTCAGGCCGCGAGAGGCTTACCGGTTTTGGCCCAGCGAAACGGCTTGGCGAGAGTCTGGTTAAAGTAGGCGATGAAGGCCTCGATCGGCTGCTTGAGCCTGCTTTGACGTGAAGCTGGCCCGTCGCAGCAGCTTGCGTGCGAGGATGGAGAGCCAGATCTCGATTTGGTTGAGCCAGGAAGCGTGCTTCGGGGTGAAATGAAAGCAGATCCGGTGGGCACGATCACGCAGGAACGCCTCTCGCGTGGCGAGTGAGGCCAGCACACCGGACTTGCCCTTCTCGCCCGGTCGTCCTCGATCTCACACAGACGGGCGACAAGGCGCACCACGCCCTCCGAGAGAAGGTGTTGAGATTGTCGGCAACGACGTGCCAGCGTGTGGCCAGCGCCAAGCTCGCGGTGCGGCGTCACCATTCTCTAGAGCGTGAGCCCAGCACTTCAACCGCGCTATCTGATCAAGACAGCCAGTGCGGCGGCATCCAGATCCAGCCGTTTGGGGTGCGCGACCACCATCCGGGCATCCACAGGCTGCCGTGCCCAGCCGCTGGAACATATTGCCCCTTGGCCCAAACATAGCCCGTGCCATTCCAGTCCCAATGTCCGGGCTGCCACATCAGCGCCTCTGCCGTCACCGGCGGCTTCGGGATCGTTTCCGAGATCAACGGCGGGACCGCCGGGTACGGGCTTACATCAGGCGCCTGGCTTTGGACACACCCGGCCATCAGGCTGACGGCCAACACCGCCGCCAACGTGGTGCACTTCGTCATGGTCTCGCGGTCTCCGGCGAAATGGGTCATTCTGGAACGAGGATGGATACCACGGCCTGGGCAGCAATGCCCTCGCCGCGACCGGTAAAGCCGAGTTTTTCTGTGGTCGTTGCCTTTACCGAAACGCGCGAGGGCTCGACGCTTAGCAGCGAGGCGAGGCGGGCGATCATGGCTGCGGCGTGAGGCGTGATCTTTGGCCGCTCGCAGATCAAGGTGACATCGGCATTGGCCAGCCGGCCGCCCCGGGCGACGATCCGCTCCGCCGCATGGGTCAGGAACCGGGCACTGTCGGCGTCCTTCCAGGTCACTTCTCCAGGTGGGAAGTGTCGTCCGATATCGCCCTCTGCCAGCGCACCGTAGATCGCGTCACACAGTGCATGAATGCCGACGTCGGCATC
The DNA here is from genome assembly GCA_963778125.1 of uncultured Alphaproteobacteria bacterium. GTDB lineage: Bacteria > Pseudomonadota > Alphaproteobacteria > Acetobacterales > Acetobacteraceae > Rhodopila. Next base: position 3,545 of record CAVZTH010000054.1, read on the forward strand.
CGAGTGGCCGGCCAATCCATGTTCATGCGGCACCATCACGCCGCAAAGCACCAAGGGGCGGCCGGCGCCAGAATCGATGGACATCGAACCCTGTGCCGACGCGTGTGACCAGCGGAACCGCCAAGATACGCTCCAGTCGGACAAGGTCTTCCGGATAGGTTAGCTTGATGTTGTCGTCCGACCCCGGGACTACTTCTACGGTTTCTCCGGCGGCTTCCAGCAGCGATGCATCGTCGGTCGCACCCGTCAGGCCTGCCCTGTGGACGGCGAGAAGCCTATCGAACCGAAAGGCCTGTGGAGTCTGGGCGCGGAACAGTCCGGCCCGGGGTACGGTCTCGGTGATGATGCCGCGCACCACCCGCTTCAGCGTGTCGGCGACCGGAGCGGCCGGAATCGCCCCTGGCGATTTCACGCAACGCGGCCAGCAGCGCGGGTATCGTACCTCCGGTATCACCGGCCGGGCGGCGTCGTGAACCAGCACGATGTCCGGTTCATGCGGGACCAGAGCCTCAAGGCCGGCCCGGACGCTATCCTGGCGGGTGGCGCCCCCTCTGACCACCGGCAGGCATCCAGTGACATCCGCCAGGGCGGCCTCGATCGAAGCGGGATCGCCGACCGGTTGCAGCAGGGAAACGTGTGCCGCCAAGGCTTCCGCCGCATGACGAATCACTGGCTTCCCGGCGACCACCAGGAACTGCTTCGCCACCTCGGTACCGAAACGGGATCCCGAACCGGCGGCGACAAGAACAGCTGCGACGCGCATAACGCGGAGAAATGCCGCCGCGCGACCGTTCCGTCAATGAGGCGTTTAGCCTGTCTCCGTTGAGGCGCGGCGCATACGCAGCCGCCGCATCTCCACGAACTGCCACAACAGCAAGATCGGCACGCCTATCGCGATGTCCCTAGCCCGGCGCACGAGGGAGACAGCGAGCGACATTTCCGGCGGCACACCGAAGATCGCACCGAGCCCTGCGTAGCCGGCCTCTTGCACCCCCGCGTTGACCGGCACAAGGAAGGCGATGGCGGCCGCTGCGCTCAGAAGCGCCTCGATTGCCAGCGCATCGTCAAAGTCGATCGGCACAGCCAGCGCGCGGTAGGCAATCCATCCGGCGACGCCAGTGCCGATCCAGCCGATCAGATGCATGAGGAAACCCAGTGCCAGCTTGCCCGCGTGACCGTAGATCAACCCCAGTTCCGCTTGCAGGACATCCATGCGTTCCTCGGCGTTCTCAAACCACCTGCCAGCGATGCGGCGGCCCAGACGGGCAAATAGCGGTGCTGCACCCTGCTGCGCCCAGACAAAGCCGAAACATGCCAGCACAGCGAGCCCGATCCCGACCTCGGCCGGCACCACAAGACCCGACGCCGGCGCTCGCACCAGCAAAATCCCGAGTCCAATGCATGTGAAAGCGATCTGGGCTAGGAACTCAGCTGTGACATCGACGACGGTGGACGCGGTTGCGGTGTGCCATGCGACGCCGTGCAACGTTACCGCGCGGGCGCCGAACACGAACCCGCCGACTTGAGAGAATGGCAAGCAATTGGCGGAGGCGTCGCGCACCATGCGGCCCCAAATCAGCACCCAGGGCCGGCGCATGGTTGTGGCCGGCGTGATTACGTCCCAGGCGAGGCCGAGGATCACGAACAGCACGATCTGCCATCCGAGTATCACTCCAAACTCCGGCCAACCGATCCGGCTTACCGCGGAGACGACATTGCCGAACCCGTAGTACGCCACTAGCAGCAGCGCGATCAGGAGGCCCAGGAGCGCCAGAACATAAGACAAGCGTTTCATGAAGGGAGGCTTCTGCCCGTGCCGCGCCCGTGGGGCAAGCCAGGTCTGTTTTCCGCGACGGGACCTTGGTCTATGGAGGTGCGATTAAGCAGCCCGGTCATGCCCGTGGTCGATCGCATGATTGACGCGCTTGGGACGTTCCGCTTTGCACCGTCGTGCTCGAGGAGGATGGAACAGCGATGACGACCCTGGTCACCGGAGCCACCGGCTTTGTCGGCTCCGCCGTCGCGCGGACCCTGGTCGGCGCGCGGCCACAGCCTGCGGCTGCTGACGCGGCCGTCAAGCGACCGCCGAAATTTGGCCGGTCTGGAGGCGGAGATCGTGACCGGCGACCTCACCGAGCCCAATTCGCTGCGTCGCGCGGCCGCCGGTTGCCGATATGTTGTTCACGTCGCGGCCGACTACCGGATCTGGGTGCCGGATCCGGACGCAATGCTGCGAGCCAACGTCGACGGCGCGTTGGCAATGGTCCGCGCCGCAGCGGACGCGGGCGCCGAGCGTATCGTCCATTGCAGTTCCGTCGCCGCACTTGGCCAGATCGGCGACGGCACGCCGGCGGACGAGGCGACGCCGGCCAACGAAGCTGATTTCGTCGGCATTTACAAACGCTCCAAATACCTTGCCGAACAAGCCGTCCTGGATTTGGCTCGACGAGAATCGCTCCCGGTGGTGGTAGTCAATCCGTCCTCCCCGGTCGGGCCGCGCGACATCAAGCCGACGCCGACCGGAAAAATGGTGCTGGACGCCGCGGCTGGGCGGGTGCCGTTCTATATCGACACCGGCCTGAATATCGTCCACGTCGACGACGTCGCGGAGGGCCATGTGCTGGCGCTGGAGAAGGGCAGGGTGGGAGAGCGCTACGTCCTGGGCGGCGAGAACATGCTGCTGAAGGATATCCTTGGGCTCGTGGCGGATGTGGTGCATCGCCGTCCGCCGTCCATCCGGTTGCCGGAAGCCGTGACCTGGCCGGTGGCCTTCATGATGGAGAAAACGGCGAGGTTCACCGGGATCGCTCCGCTCATGACGCGTGACCATCTTAAAATGGCTCGCAAGAAGATGTTCTATTCATCGGCGAAAGCCGAATCGGAGCTGGGATACAAGTTCCGCCCCGCGCGCTTGGCGGTCGAGGACGCGGTGGCCTGGTTTAGAAGCAACGGCATGTTGGCCAGATGACAATTGCGGCGATCTTGGCCGTGCTGATCTGGCTGTACTTGCTATTTGCGCGCGGAATATTCTGGCAGGCTGGACCGGTGCTGCCCACCGCCTATCCTGCCACCATGCCCTCCGTTGCGGTCGTGGTGCCGGCGCGCGATGAGGCGCCGCTCATAGAGGCCAGCCTGCGGTCGCTTCTGACGCAGGATTATGCCGGGCCGTTTCGGGTGATCCTGACGGACGACAACAGCACGGACGGCACCGGTGACATTGCGCGATCGATCGGTGATTCTCAGCTGACCGTGATCACCGGCGCTCCACGCCCGGCGGGATGGAGCGGAAAATTATGGGCCGTGTCACAAGGCGTGGCCGAAGCAGGAGAGGCGGACCTTGTCCTGCTGACTGACGCCGATATCGTTCACGAACCGGCTCATCTGTCGTCTCTTGTGTGCAAGATCGAGCAATGCGGCCTTGATCTGGTTTCCGAGATGGTGAAACTGGCGTGTGATAGTTGGGCAGAGCGGGCGCTTGTGCCGGCCTTCGTTTTCTTCTTTCAGTTGCTCTACCCGTTTGAATGGGTGAACGACGGCCTCAAAGCCACCGCCGCGGCGGCTGGCGGGAGTATCCTGATCAGGCGCCGGGCTTTGCAGCGAATTGGCGGCATCGAAAGCGTGAGAGGGGCATTGATCGACGATGTCGCGTTGGCGGCGGCGGTGAAGAAAGGCGGCAGGATCTGGCTCGGCCATGCCGCCCTGGCACGTTCGGTTCGGCCGTACCCGTCGATAGCCGACATCTGGCGGATGGTCGCGCGAACCGCCTTCGTCCAGCTTCGCTATTCCCTTCTGTTGCTGCCGCGACGACGTTCGGCATGGCCTTGATCTGGCTGGTGCCGCCCGCCGCTGGCGCTGTTCGGACGAGGCACCGCATTCTGGTGCGGGCTGGCGGCGTGGATGATGCTTTCAGCCTGCTATCTCCCGACGCTCAGCCGGTTCGGCCGATCGCCGCTTTGGGCGCCGTTTCTGCCGCTGGTCGCGGCGTTCTATATGGCGGCGACGATCGGGTCGGCCGCGAACCATTATCTCGGTCGTGGTGTCGCCTGGAAAGGACGCGCCTACCAGGATGCCGTTGGATGAACCAACCGGTCGGCTCGGTTATCGAGGACGTCGAGACCTGGTCCGGCAAAGGGCCTCAGGACGAAAATTTCCCTGTCGGCTCGATCATCATTGCGCGGAAGTATCGCGAGCCGATGCACCGCTACTACACGTTCGCCCGAAACGCCGATGACATCGCCAATTCGTCCAAGCTGTCTCCCCACGGACAAGCTCGAACGCCTCGACGTCATGGAAGACGTTTTGCTTGGTCGCCGGCCCAATGGGTCACCGAGCGCCAGGGCGTTGCGCGCCAGCCTCGAGGAAACCGGTGTGACGCCAACGCATGCAACTGACCTGCTGATCGCCTTCCGGCAGGATGCGACAAAGTCTCGATACGCGACGATCGAAGAGTTGTACGGCTACTGTCGCTACTCGGCCGCGCCGGTGGGGCGCTACGTGCTCGACCTGCACGGTGAAGATCATAATTGCTATGTGTCGTCCGATGCGCTTTGCACGTCGTTACAGATACTAAATCATATTCAGGATTGCGCGAAAGATCTCGCGGAGCTGGATCGTTGTTACTTGCCGCAATCACTGCTCGATCATTTTGGCGCGGCAGTGGAAGATCTGCGGCTTGCCGCCGAGACGCCATCGCTGCGTCGGGTATTCGTCACACTGCTGGACCGAATCGACGGGATGAACCATGTTGCGTCGGATCTGCCTAAAGTCGTCCGGAATGTCCGCCTTCGCCTGGAAACCGCCGTTATTCATAGTCTTGCGAAGCGATTGGCACGCCGGCTTGGGCATAACGATCCGTTGTTGAGCCGGGTTAAACTGCGCAAGAGCGATGCTGTTTTCAGCGTCCTGGGCTCGATGTTATACTTGATATGACCAGACCACCAACGCCGCTCGGCGCCGCCCGGGAAGATCTGGACGCGGTCGAGGCTGTTGTACGTTCGGCAGGTACATCGTTCTACCATGGTATGCGCGTGCTTCCACCGGATCGTCGTCACGCGATGTATGCGATTTACGCGTTCTGCCGAATCGTCGATGACATCGCCGATGAGGCGGGCACCATCGAAGCGAAACGACTCGCCCTGGCGGCTTGGCGGGACAACATCGCGGCGTTGTATGAGGGCCGAACGGAAGGGCCAGTGACTCGTGTGCTGGCCGCCGCGGTTTCTATGTTTCAGTTGCGAGCGGAGGATTTTGTTGCCGTCATCGACGGGATGCAGACGGATGCGGAGACCGTCGTCGTGGCGCCGGACATGGCCGCCCTGGATCTTTATTGCGATCGCGTGGCTTCGGCCGTTGGGCGTCTGTCAGTCCGGGCATTTGGTGATGCCTCGCCGGCCGCGGACCGGGTGGCCCATGCACTCGGTAGAGCGTTGCAACTGACTAACATTTTGCGCGATATCAAGGAGGATGCGGAACGCGGCCGGATCTATTTACCGCGGGAATATCTCCTGGATGCCAACGTTCCGGCGGATCCCGTGGCGATTTTGACGGCGCCCGGTTTGCCGGCGGTTTGTGATCGTTTGGCGACGCTTGCCCACGGCTATTTTCAACAGGCCTGGAGCGCGATGGATAGGTGCGATCGAGTCGCTATGAAACCGGCTCGTTTGATGGGTGCAACCTACAATTCGATCCTCTCGGTGCTGGAGCGTCGGGGTTGGCAACGGCTGGATGAGCCGGTCAGTCTGCCGAAATGGAAAAAACTGTGGCTGGCATGCCGCTATGGGTTGTTTTGATGCCACGATGACATCTTTCGCGCTTAAAATGGCTTGCTTTTCCGCCATCAAACGATGCATAATGTTGTCAGTCGATTAGGGCACATTCTTCGCCCCGGCTATGAACCCTGCTGGCCCTCAACCTTCCCCCGGAGCATACGCTCGTGATTACCTCGTTCAAGCGCCTTATCGCCGCGCTGGCTTTTGTTCTGCCTGTCGCCGCCCTGGTTGCGTCGCCCGTCATGGCCGCAACTCAAAACCATGCAAAAACGCATCACTCGGTGCACAAAACCAGCTCTCACAAGATGCACAGCAAGAAGAATACGACTGCGCCGGCGACCAGCTGATTGGCTTCGCGAACCTCTCCCGTTCGCTCGGGAGAGGTCGTTGCCAGAGCATTTCAGGCTGACCTGACAAGCGCTTTGATTAGATAATTTCAGAGCTCAGACGCTCATCTAGCACAACATACTCTCTGCTGCACGCTCGCCCCGATCAGAACTTACAGCCTGACTCGAAATCACGTCGCGTTCTCGTAGTCCCGAGCGATCCTACGGACGAGCAGGAAAGCCAGCGACAGCATAAACCAAGCCTGTGACGAGGTGATCAATGCCTCGAAGTCCTTTGCCAGGCGACGTGCTCGGTTCACCCATCCGAAAGTCCGCTCGACGATCCAGCGCTTCGGCAAGACGATAAATCCTTTGACCTCGCGATCCGCGCGTTTGACAACGGTGATCCTGATCCGGCTGGCCTCATAGGCGGCGCGTTGGGTCTCGTCACCGGCATATCCGCCATCGACAAACGCGAGTTTCACCCAGGGACTTTTCTGGCTCACCGCTTTCAGAAGGTGCGGCAGGGCATCGCGGTCCTGAACGTCTGCCGAGGTCACTTGGCACTTGATCGGCAAGCCAAGGGTATCGACCGCGACGTGACGCTTGCGGCCCTTGACCTTCTTGCCCGCGTCATAGCCTTTTGGGCCGCCCGCCTCGGTGGTTTTGACCGACTGACTGTCGACGATGACGACGGTCGGTGCTGCGTCCCTTCCTTCCGCCTCACGAACGGCCATCACCAGGGCACTGACGATCTGTTCCCACAAACCGCTGTCGCGCCATGCGTAGAAGCGATTTTGCACTGTGGTGAAGGGAGGAAAATCCTTCGGCAGGTAGCGCCACGGGCAGCCTGCACGGACCAGATAGAACAAGGCATTAAGGATGGCGCGCGGATCGGTCGGTTTGCGACCGCATGGCTTGGAAGCAGGCAGCATTGGCTGCACCAGCGCGAACTCCTCATCCGAAAGGTCGGTTGCATAGCGCGCGCGGATCACGGCATATTTCGCTTGATCGGTCTCATTCCAGGGCATCGCCACTCGCTCGTCTTGTTGCAGAGCCAGCAAATCGTGTCCTGTGAGACCGGTCAACCCTTTCAATGGATTAGCCACCCAGCGATTTGATTCCGATACCGTTTCCGGTCAGATGGGGTGATTGGGGTCTCTCCCCGGTGAACCCGGTGGCTGCTCCTCTCAGAATGATCGAACGTGGTCCGGTGTGTGGATCGGCCACAAGCATCAAGGAGGAGCAGCCATGGGTTACTTTGCCGGGTTGGACGTATCGTTGGAAGAGACCACGATCTGCATTGTCGATGATGCGGGTCGCATTGTACGGGAGGCGCGCGCAGCGAGCGAACCGGAGGCCCTGGTTGCGTTCTTCACGGCGAGCGGGATTACAATGGAGCGGATCGGCCTGGAGGCGTGTTCGCTGACGGCCTGGCTGCATGTGGGATTGACTGAGGCTGGCCTGCCGGCGATCTGCATTGAAGCACGCCAAGCCAAGGCGGCAATGGGCGCCATGCCGAACAAGACCGACCGCAACGATGCGCGCGGGCTGGCGCAGATCATGCGCACGGGCTGGTATCGCGCGGTTCACGTGAAAAGCCCGGCCTGTCGATCCTGGCGTGCGCTGCTGACAGCCCGGCGGATGGTGCTCAACAAGCGCCGCGACGTCGAGAACGGTATCCGTGCTTTGCTGCGCGAGGCTGGGTTGAAAGTCGGCACGCCGAGCCGCAAGGACTTCTCGGCCCGCGTGCGCGAACTGACGGCTGACGAACCGGTGCTGGCAAGTCTGGCGGAATCGCTGTTATCCGTGGTCGAGGTGATGACCCAGGAAGTGGAGAGGCTCACCAAGCGTGTGGTCGATGAGGTGAAGGTGGAACCGACGTGCCGGCGGCTGATGACGGTGTCCGGTGTTGGCCCGCTCACTGCCTTGGCGTTCCGCGCCACCATCGACCAGCCAGGCCGCTTCCGAAAGTCGCGCGACGTTGGTGCGCATCTTGGCCTCACCCCGCGGCGCTACCAATCCGGGGAGACCGACGTGCAAGGCAGCATCAGCCGATGCGGCGACGAACTGGCTCGCACCGCGCTTTACGAGGCGGCCCACTCGCTGCTGATCCGCAGCACCAAGTGGTCGGCCTTGCGCGCCTGGGGCATGAACATCGCCAAACGTCGCGGCATGGCGCGGGCGCGTGTTGCAGTCGCACGCAAATTGGCGGTGATCCTGCATCGCATGTGGGCAGATGGCAGCGAGTTCCGTGGGGCAAGCAGGCCCCGGTGTCCACTTCTGGAGCATGACCGAAGAGGTTCCAGTTTCCGCTTGAAAGGGCGGAGCCGCGTCGTTCCCGTGGGGACGATGGACGAGGTGATCTCGTTGAGAAGTCCGGAACCGGAGGCAGCGATGCTTTCAGGTCGCGGGACAGATTGAGACGCCTCGTCCTCCTGACCCCATCCTGCGGCGGCCCTGCGCCGACCGCGAAGAGAAGCGAGAGACCCACGGGCGCCGCTTGAGAAACAAGAACAGCTTGCCGCCGGCGACCCCAGACAGAAAGGGCATCCGGACAGGCAGGGCCTGGTTAAATCGACTTCCATTGCATTGCGTTACAGTGACCGGAGAACACAGCCATGCCGCGAGGCTGCAAACCAACGGGTGAGCACGCGCTAAGCAACGCCGACGCCAGGCTCGTTATCGTGCCCGCCATCCAACGAAAACGACCACAGCCGTCATTCGATCAAACCGCCCGACCGATCAACGGAGCCGCCCCCAGCGTTGGCGTTACGCCATTCAACATACTGCTTACGCTGCAGGCCGAGCACGCCAACTGGCTCGAAGCACTTCCAGATAGCCTACAAGACAGCGCGATAGCGGAAGCGCTCGAAGCCATCGTCGATATCGATCTGACGTCTCTTGCTGACATCGAGCCGCCACGCGGTTACCGACGCGATTGAACCGAAAATCGAGCAATAGAACCGGTCAGAGAGAAAAACGCCTTGACCCCAACAACCCCAATCAGAGAAGAAAAAACGGCTTGACCCCAACAACCCCAATCAGAGAAGGCTCTTAGTGCTTGAGCCAGGACAACCGAATCGGACAAAAAATCGGGGGACGGGCAAAAACGCAACGAACAAATCGGGGAATTGGCGTGATTCGACCGCTGGACCGCTTATCCTGACGGAGTGATTGACACCGCCGCCATCAAGGCTCGCTTCGAGGCGCTTGCGCCAGTTCTGGACGAGAGAGGGCGGCGGTTGTTCGCGGCCAGTGAGGCGCGTGCGGCCGGACATGGCGGGGTCGTTGCGGTATCGCGGGCGACCGGGATTGCGCGCAGCACGATTGATCGCGGCCTGGCAGACTTGCGTTCGGGCACGGTGATGTTCAGCCCGCGGGTTCGCCGACAGGGGGGTGGCGGCAAGCCAGCGACCGAGACACAGCCTAGGCTTTTGGAAGCCTTGAATGACTTGGTGCAGTCCGCAATCCGCGGCGATCCGGAAGCTGCCCTGGTGTGGGTGAGCAAGAGCCAGCGCCATTTGTCCGCGGCGTTGGCCGACTTGGGCTTTAGCGCTGGCCAGAAGCTGGTTGGCCGACTGCTGAAGCGTCTGGGCTTCAGTCTGCAGGCCAATGCAAAAACACGCGAAGGCACCAGCCATCCCGACCGTAACGCTCAGTTCGAGCACATCAATGCCGAAGTGAAGGCGTTCCAGGCTGCTGGCGAGCCTGTCATCTCGGTCGACACCAAGAAGAAAGAACTTGTTGGCGACTTCAAGAATGGCGGGCGTGAATTGCGTCCGAAGGGACAGCCCGAGCCGGTCCGGGTGCACGACTTCGTCATCCCTGAACTGGGCGAGGTGGCACCGTATGGCGTCTACGACATCGCCGCCAATGATGGATGGGTCAACCTCGGGATCAGCCACGACACCGCCGCATTTGCGGTTGCGAGCATACGGCGCTGGTGGCACGTGCTCGGCGCGGCTCGCTATCCCGCTGCCAAGCGACTTCTGATCAATGCCGACTGCGGCGGCAGCAATGGCAACCGCGTGCGCTTGTGGAAGCGGGAATTGCAAGCGCTGGCCGATGAACTCGGGATCGCCATCACAATAAACCATCTGCCGCCCGGCACCAGTAAATGGAACCGCATCGAGCACAAGCTGTTCGCCTTCATCACCATGAACTGGCGCGCCAAGCCGCTGGTGAGCTACCTCGCCATCATCCGACTGATCGCCAGCACCACCACCGAGACCGGCCTCACCGTCACTTGTCAGCTTCATTCCAATGCTTACGAGAAGGGCATCAAGGTCTCCGACGGGGAGATGGTATCCTTGAACGTCAAACCACATTCCTTTCATGGTGAGTGGAACTACACCATCGCCCCAAGGCGGCCAGACGGATGATGCGGTTATCCCGGCTCAGGCCCTAAGGCCGGCCCGCTTGATCATGGACTATTATGCGTGCTGAGCGAGACCGGGAGTCCGTCTCAGTGGCCTGACGCGATGGGTGGCTGGCCGCCGTCACCGCCAAACTCGGGATCCACCGCGCAGTCGCCGACCGCGTCGTATCGCCGGGCGACATGTGCCAGATGCGGAACAGCGAAGCAATATCACCTCGTTTGGGTCAATCGGCCGGTATCCACGATCATGCGCCTGATGCGGGCTGTCGCCAGCAACTCGCCGACCCGTGGCAAGAGGCGACGCGGATTGACAATTGGTTTCCCGCGGCCATCCCTTTGAGTGTGCGCGGGCGGCCGTGCATGCAACTCGGCCCGATGTGGCCGCGGCCAGAGCGCCGGACAGCGCGATCACACCTCAACTGCCAGCCGACAATCACGACGGCAGCCCAACGGCGCGAGGGAAAAGACAATAAGATGAGCAAGCCCGCCCGAGCCCGCGAGGTCCCCTGGCAGAGGGTGAACCAGACCGGCGAGCGGCACCGTTTCACCACTGGCTGGAATAGCGTCGCGTTCAGGGGCAACTCAAAGAGGTATCGGGACGCGAAGTTGACATAATGCCTCGGGCAATTTGAGATGACGCCAATAGGCAAGCGGGATGCAAGAAGACCGCATGGGGAGGTCCGAAGCCACGACGCAGGGACGGCATGAGTTTCAGCGGCGAAATGCTGCCAGATCCGCCGAAATAGCCGCCTTCGGCGCCGGCGGGTTCGCCGTCGCAGGAGCTTGGGCTTGCTCCTGGGCGAGGAAACTAACTGTTGGAGGTGACCTCGTAATGACGTTGAGATTCCGTGCCGCCGTTCTGTCCGAACCCGGCCAGAAAATGCGGATCGAAGACGGTGGAGGCCGAGCAACCGCGCGCTGGGGATGTCCTGGTGCGAATCGCCGCGGCAGGTCTGTGCCATACCGACCTGGAGGTCATCCAGGGCCAGTTGGTCTATCCCATGCCGATCGTGCTTGGACATGAGGCTGCCGGGATCATCGCAGCCGTCGGGCCCGGCGTTGATCCTGGTCGGGTGGGGGAACGTGTGGTGCTATCTTGGAATCCACATTGCGGCCGCTGTTTCCACTGTGAGCGCGGGCAGCCAATTCTGTGCGACAGGTACGTGTCGCAGGGTGCTCGAGCTGTCGCGTTCGACGGCACCACGCGGCTGAGCTTAGGCGGTCAGCCGGTGCAAACGATGATGTACATCGCTGCGTTCGCCGAATATGCCGTGGTCACCAACGCCTGTGCTGTCGCGATCCCGCCCGAAATGCCGCTCGATTGCGCCTGCCTGCTGGGGTGCGCCGTATTAACCGGCGTCGGTGCCGCGACTCGGATCGCCGGCTTGCGCTATGGTGAAACGGCAATGGTGATCGGCTGCGGTGCGGTCGGGCTATCGGCGGTGCAAGGGGCGCGGCTGGCGGGCGCATCCCAGATCATGGCTGTCGACCTGGACGAGGCGAAATTGGCGATGGCCAGGGATTTCGGAGCAACCCACGCGGTGAACGCCCGCGTGGCGGATCCTATGGCGGAAGTCCGAGCGATCACCGGCGGGCGCGGTGCCGATTGCGTGCTGGAAGCAGCGGGGAACGAAGCATCGTTCCGTTGTCAACCGAGGCCTGTCGCCTGGGCGGGCAGATCGTCTGGCTTGGCAAGGTGGGCGTAAACCAGGAGGTCTCGTTTCGCTGGGGCGCGCTGATGGGCGAGAAACAAATCACCCGTTCCAGCTACGGCGGCGCGCAGACAGCGACGGATTTTCCGGCGCTGGCGCGCTCTTACCTGCGAGGCGACCTGAAGCTCGATGGCCTGATCACGCAGCGGATCGCGTTGGAGGACATCAACCGCGGCTTCGACGACCTCAAGGCGGGCCAGGCGATTCGGTCGGTCATCGTGTTCGGAGACGTGGGATGAAAACCTATGAGGGCGAGCGCACCCTGCGCGGAACCAAGGTGACAGTGGATGGCGCGCCGCTACCGCCCCGAACGGAGCTCCATTGCTTCAACAAGACCGGGTTCGAATGGACCTATGCCGGCCCGGGACCGCGTCAATTGGCGTTGGCGCTGCTAGCCGATCACCTGGGAAATGACACCAAAGCCCTTGCGCTGAGCGAGCCGTTCATGCGCCACGTCGTGGTATATCTGGACAACGCCTGGTGTTTGACATCGGTCGATATCGATGAGGCGCTGGCCGAGATGGCCTGAAGTCTACGCCTCCGCCCTCCGCCAGAATGACTTTTCCAGCGTCCGCGAGGCGAGGGACAACCGCAGTGAGCGGCAGCCAGCCCTTCAGGGCAGGCCTTGTCGTCGCGCGGGGAAATCGCGTCCGGGAATATGTTCCAGCCGCCGATCGTGTCCCAGCGCCAGGATGATCGTCGCCGACACGATCGGCCCGAGTGCCAGCACCATCAGGCCATAAGTAAAACTGCCCCCTGTTGCGTCCTTGATCAATCCGAACGCATACGGACCGAAGAACCCGCCCAGGTTGCCCAGCGCGTTGATGAGGGCGATCCCGCCGGCCGCCGCCGTACCGGACAGCCCCTGTTGCACCAGCATGGCCAGTCCTACCATGCCTTTCCTCATGTCGGTAATTCCGCACGCCAGATAGATCCGCACGCCTGGCGGCAGCGCAATCATCGCCCGGTCAACGCCGCGAGCACGCGGCGCAACGCCGGGCCATCCACCTGCGCGTCCACCCGCAGCGTCACGTTCCTGGGCAGCAGGATCTCGATCAGGCCCGGCGGACGGGACAGCACGTCCGAGCTGGACGGCTTCAGGATTGGCCCTGTCAGAGTGCGTCGGCGCGATCTCCACCTCGGCAAAGCTGGGCGGCTGACTGCTGCAAATGCGTCCTCTGGCCATTGAGCAGCTTCTGTCGCCAGCCATACAGCAGGCCGCTGCTGATGCCGTGCTTGCGCGCCACTTCCGTCGGCGTCAGCGCCGAACTCCAGGCTTTCCGCGACGATCTCGCGCTTCTGTTCGAGCGTCCAAACACGGCGTCGATCGCCGCGCGTGATGACCTCGACCTGAGGCATACGAGCACCCTTACGACCTATCGTACGGGCGTCCTCAGCAGGATCGAGCTCTGGAGCCAAAGTCGGCGTTGCGTCCATGGCCGACTTCCATCACAGGACAGCCCCGCGCCGCCATGTGTTGCCGCCACAGCGCTTACGCGGGGACGCTCGCCCGTGCGATCGGAGTGACGGCCCCACAACACCATAGCGACCACGGCGAAGACCGCGGGGATGGCATTAATCACGCCGGTCATGCCAAAGCCATGCGCCAGGCGGTTCACGATCTGCGGCTGGAACAGCGCGATGCCATAGCCGGAGAACGAGCCGCCGAAATACGCCAGGCTGAGCATCAGCACGCGGCTGTTCGTCAGCGCCTGCGTCAGGCTGTAGTGCCGAATGGTTTGGCGCCGGGACCGTTCCGGATCCAGTCGTGCCGTCAGCCAGTCGCGCTGCTCCGCGGTCAGCCAATGCGCCTGCGATGGCCAGTCGGTCATGGTGTACCAGAATGCCACGCCGAGCAGGACCGCCGGCGCCGCCTCCAGAATGAACAGCCACTGCCAGCCGGCGACCCCCATCCAGCCGTCGAGATCGAGCAGGACGCCGGACACCAGTGAGCCCAGGATGCTGGAAAGCGGTATCGCCGCCATGAACACGCCGAGGATGCGGGACCGGTAATAGGATGGGAACCACCAGGTCAGGTAAAGACGATGCCGGGGAAGAAGCCCGCCTCGGCAATCCCCAGCAGGAAGCGCAGGGTGCAGAACGACCACGGCCCGGTGACAAGCGCCATACAGCCGGAGATGATACCCCATGTAACTAAAATTCGGGCGATCCACCGCCGCGCGCCGATTTTGCTGAGCAACAGGTTGCTGGGAACTTCGAATATGAAGTAACCGAGGAAGAATATGCCGCCACCGAAACCATAGACCGCCGAGCTGAAACCCAGCGCCTTATTCATGGTCAGGGACGCGAAGCCGACATTCACGCGATCGAGATATGCGACGAAATAGCAGGCGATCAGCATCGGTAGCAGCCTACGCGCTGACGCGAGCATGGTCTCGCGTTCAAGGGCGGTAACTTCATGCGTCAACTCGGCGCCCGGCGGCGTGGCTTCCATGTCTCGACCTCCCGTCTTGCCGGGAAGTGTGACTTCCCTGGTGAGGCTCCGATGCTAGCAGATCGGGCGGGAAGCACGAGAGTGGCGCGGCGCAGGCCGAACCGGAATGCCTGCGATTATCTGGTCACATAAGTAAAAATCCGCGACGAACCGTCCGGCTGCTTCTCGCGGTAGACGCCCTGGATCTCGGCTTCGAAGCCGGGGAACAGGTTGGTGCCGCGCTCGAATACTTTCAGATAGTCGATCATCGGCTGCGCCCGTTCATCCAGACGCTCGCCGGGGACGATCGTTGCGATCCCAGGGGGATAGACCACCCATAGCGTGGTCGCGATGCGCCCGGACAGTTCGTCGATCGGCAGGTAATCGACATCGTTCTTCACCAGGCGGCGGACCGCTTCTTGCGGCCGCATGGCGAGCGTGGGGAAGTGCTCGGGTCGGAACTGCCGGCGCTGCAGCAAGCTGGTGTCCTGGTCGCGATAGAACGCATGCATCTGCCGGCAGAGGTCGCGCAGCCGCATCCCGCCATACCGCTGGGGGCGCTTGCGGACGAATTCCGGAATGACGTCCTCCAACGCCGCGTTGTCGTCATGCAACCGTTTGAAGAACACCAGCGCGCTGAGCAAGGTTCCCGCCTTGCTCGATTCCACCCCTGGCGTCAGCAGGAACAAGATGCTGTTGAGGTCGTTTTTTTCGGCGACGATTCGGTTCTCCCGCAGATATTGCGCCAGCACCGGGGCAGGGAGGCCGTTTTCACTATAGGCGCCTGTGCTGCGGTCGAAGCCCGGTGTCAACAGGGTCAGCTTGTTAGGGTCCGTGATCGCGTAGCCATGCTTTACATGGCGATAGCCGTGCCAAGCCGCACCCGGCGTAAGTTGCCAGTAGCGCGGGTCGGAGGCGAGGTCGTCGGTTGGTACATTCTCCCATGCCATCACGATCGCCGTCATGCTCGACCGTATCGGGAACGAATGGATCGAAAAACCACTGGCGATCGGGCTCCGTCTCCGTTTCTTCGAACTCACGAGCGACCGCGCGCAGCTTTTTGCGCAGTTCTATTCCAAGTCGGATGGTATCGTCCCAGAGCACCTCTCCCTGGCGTCCTTTCATCATCTGCGCCCCGACGTCAAGCGAGGCGAACAGCGGATAGAACGGCGAGGTGGAGGCATGCATCATGAACATCTCGTTTAGCCGGCGATGTTCAACACGGCGGCGCTGTCCCGTAAGGTGCGAATCCTTCACATGGATCTGGCTCGACTGGCTGAAGGCGGACAATTGCTTATGGGCGGACTGGGTTGCGATGACGCCGGGATGCGCCGCGTCCAGCCCATCCAACCCCATGGCGAAGCGTCCCCGATAGATCGGATGAAACTTCATGAAGCCCGCCCAGGCCTCGTCGAACAGGATATAGTCGCAAAGGGGGCCAAGCTTTTCGATGATGGTCTGGGCGCTGTAGATGGTGCCGTCATAGCTGCATTGTTCGATCACCGCCGCGCGGAAAGGACGTTCTCGCCGCCACGCTTCCGGATCGGTGACCAGCGGATGGACGCGGATTTTCTCGCGGATTTTTTCGGCGTCCAGCGCTTCGTAGTCGATCGGGCCGATCAGCCCATGTGCGTTGCGGTCGGTTTCAAGGAACACCGGGATGGCGCCGCCAAGATATAGCGCGCCATGATGCGCTGCCTTGTGGTTGTTGCGGTCGAACAGGACCAGGTCATCTTCGGTCAGCAACGACTGCAGAACGATCTTGTTGGATGACGAGGTCCCGTTCAGCACGAAGTAGGTCCGTTCAGCACCGAAGATCGCCGCCGCTTCGCGCTGCGCCGCCAGGGCGGGTCCCTCGTGCGTCAGAAGATCGCCAAGATCGAGCACCGAGTTGTCGAGATCGTCGCGGAATATCGCCTCGCCGAGATGCTGGAAGAAGATCCGCCCGATCGGGCTGCGCGCGTAGAATGCTCCCCCGTTGTGGCCGGGGCAGGTCCAGAGCTGGTTGCCCTCTTCGGCATAATCCACGAGCGCGCCGAAAAATGGCGTCTTCAGCGTCTCGGCGTATTGCCGCAGCCGGCTGATCAGGTTCTTGGCGATGAAGTCCGGCGTTTCCTCGGCAAGGAACACGTAGCCATCGGCCTCGCGCAGCACGTCGACCGGGATGTCTTCCAGCCGGTGGTGGCGGACCAGGATGATGATCGGCATGTCGAGACCGCGCTTGCGGATCTGCGATACGAGGCGGGCCATCTTGCCCTGCGGCCCGCGCTTTCCCCAGTCCAGCAGCACACAGCCCACCGCGGCATCGGTCTGGATCACCAATTCGGCGTCATCGACCTTGCGCGCCTTCATGACGCCATAGCCGTCTTGCTCGATCTCCTGGGCAATGGCCTGAAGCCGTTGGCCTTCCAGGTCGGTCGGGCCGAAGGCTGGCGCGCAGATCAGGAACTTGAAATGACGGGAATATTCCATGGACGCGGCTCCGATTCGAGTGGCGGGCGCGTCATAGCACCGAAACCGGCGGAAGGAAGGGTCAGCGTCGTGAAATAGGCCTGGGTGCCGAAGCCCGGCCGCAGCCGCGGATGAACCGCGGCTGCGATCTTTGTCACGCTGCGATACCGGGTCGGCCGCCAAGGCGGCCAGCAATGCCGGGCGTTGCTGCCGTAGCAACCAGGGTGCCGATTACCAGGTAGCTCCAGAGCGCGGGAGCGACATCGTCGAATCCTAATACAAAGGGCGCGGCGATAAGCCATCCTCCCGTCAGGAACCTGATCGCCATTGCCCAGTCGAGGTTGCGCGTCAGCGCGGCCAGCGCCAACAGCACCGTTATCGCCACACTGACGAAAGCCTTCCACGGCGGAACACTGGAAGTATCGGCAAGATACGCCCATGTCGCCAGTGCCAAGCATACTGTCGCCAAGAGCACCAGCAGGTCTACCGCGCCGTGCTCCCTATCCTTGGCATCGTCAAGCCTCACGACTTCGTCTCCCCTAAGCAATCGCGTTGCGGGTGCCCGAGCACGCCATTGACGTTGGCGCAAGGCCCGGGCACCAGTAGCTTCAGTTGATAACGATGCGCCGCGGCATCGCTTCTTTTGCTTTCGGTAGTTTCAATGTCAGCACACCATCGTCGAGCTGGGCGGTGATGCCATCACGGTCGATCTTTCCCGATAGAGTGAACCCGCGCGCGTAATGCCCGACGATATACTCGGTATAGACTGGCTCCATGCCCTGGTATTTCGAGAAATCGATCTTGCCTTCAACCCGCAATGTATCGTCCTCCAGCGCGATACTTAAGTCATTCTTCTCGACACCTGGCATCTCCAAGATCACGGTCAGCGCGTCGTCCGTCTCGAATACGTCCGCGGGTGGGATGAAGTAGCGGCCAGGCACGGTTCTTTCTTCTTTTTTAGCCAGTTCCTGTTTCTCACGAACTGCCAATTCCTGTGATTCCGACATTTGTTCCTCCAGAATTTCCGCTGGTCTCAGCCAATCTTAATCGAACGTGCCTTATCCCGCTCGGATCGCGGCAGAGACACAGCCAAAATACCGTCGTGATACTCAGCCTTCACGCCCTCGGGATCGATCTCAACCGGCAATGTGACTGAGCGATCGAAGCGTCCAGAGAGCCGTTCCCGCCGATGAAGACTGGCATTTTCAGCATGCTTGGCCACCTTGGTGCCGGAGAGTCGTACGGTGCGGCCCTTAACCTGCAGGTCAAGCTCCGACTTGTTGATACCGGGCAACTCGGCGATCAGAATGAAGTCGTCGTTCTTTCGGAATATATTTAGCGGTGGATAGCTGCCGGTGCCGCTCGGACTTGTTTGTAGCCACCCGCTCGTCCTGAACGCTTCCAGTGCCTCTTGAAGCCCAAGGAGCGTGTTGAAAGGATTGGGAAACAACGCCATGGATCATACCCCCTTTGCTTGTCGAAGCAGGGAGCGCTGCGCCGAGCCGGAACGGAACCGAGCCTTTGGGTCCGTTGTGCCTAGCGCTGATATTGGCGACCTAGCACTCCCTTGGTTCGAGTGCCAGGCAAGTAGTTTTTGTTGGGCGGCCGGTCAAGAGGACCAGAGGTTGAGACAACACAAATTTTCGGACTGATGCATCTGTCGGCGGTCGCGCCATTTGTCATTGCTGTCTCCTACTTTGCAATTGCTGCAAAGCCCCGGTTTCCGAAAACGCGATCACACCCAATTTGCTTTCAGGGCCGCATAACAACACCGAGAACAGCCGGCGGCCGTTACGTCGGTGGCGGCGACCAATGCTGGAGGGCAGCCAACTCAGGCTTCGCCTTCTAACCTCACCTAACCTGCCGATACGGCGTATCGAGTTTCGGACCCATAGGGCTTGAAACATACCACTGATATGTTAGTCTGCCACAAATCCCCGAAGGAGACGCCCGCATGATGTCCTCCCGCCAGGCCGCCTTCCGAGCGGCCTATCGTGCCCAGATCGCTCCGGCCTATCACGGCCTGATCCACGTCGCCCTGATCTACCTGATCGGAGGTTCCGCGCTGTGGTATGCCGCCCAGCACATCCATGCCGCCACCCCAGCCGAGATCGCGGTGATCCCGATCGTCGTGATCCTGGCCAACATCTTCGAATGGTTCCTTCACGCCAAGGTCATGCATCGCCCGGTCCCTGGCCTGATGGGCATCTACAATCGCCACACCCTGGCGCACCACCAGTTCTTCACCCATGAAGCGCCGTATCACGACACCACCAGGGACTATCGGATCGTCTTCTTCCCGCCCTACGCCCTGATCGCCTTCCTGGTCATGGCCTCCGCCGGGGGTGCCGTAGTGGCGGAAGTCTGGTCCGCCAACGCCGGCTGGTTCGTCGTCTGCACCGCCGCGGGCATGTACATGAACTACGAATTCTTCCACTGGTGCTGTCACGTTCAGGATGACCGCATCCTGCGCCATGTGCCGTTCGTCAACACCATCCGACGCCATCACATCGCCCACCACAACACGGCGATCATGATGAACCGCAACATGAATCTGACTTACCCGTTCGCCGACTGGCTGTTCGGCACCAGCGACCTGAACCGCGGTCTGCTCGGTCACCTCTTCAACGGCTACGACTCACGCTTCATCCGCCACGACCTGCCGAAGCTCCGCGGCGCCCGACCCCAGCCGATGGCCGCGGAATAGCCCTATGGCCATCACCATCCGAGACAGCGCGCCGCGCAAGCGCAACGTCGCCTCGCTTGTCGGCGGCTACGTCATCGCCGTCGGCTGCTTCGTGCTGTGGATCCTCTGCGCCAGCCAACTCACCCAATGGCCGCCAAGCCTTCCGCTGATCGTGGCTGGTCTCGTGGTGGCGACAGCAATCGGCGTCTGGATCAGGCTAGCCGACCTTTAGATGGACCTCCTGCCAAACCACGACGAACTCCTCCAGGCCGAGACGCTGACTGAAAAAGCCTATCGCGCGCTGGAAGAAGAGATCGTCACCCTGCGCATCCCGCCCGGCAGCGTCGTGTCCGAGGCGATCCTCAGCCGCCGCCTGGGTGTCGGCCGAACCCCTATCCGCGAGGCGCTCCAGCGCCTGGCCCGCGAGTGGCTGGTCGTGATCATGCCGCGCCGCGGCATCGTGGTTTCCGAGATCGACCCGATTCGCCAACTCCGCCTGTTGGAAGCCCGGCGGGAGATCGAGCGCTTCCTCGCGCGCTCCGCCGCCAAACGCGCCACGCCGCTGCAGCGCCTGCAGTTCGCGGCGATCGCGGACGGTATGGACGACGCGGCGCGCAATGCCGACGATATCGCCTTCATGCGCCTGGATCGTGAATTCAACCTGCTGGTGCTGGACGCCGCCGGCAACGAGTTCGCCGCGTCGGCCATGAGCCTGATGAATGGCTTGTCCCGCCGCTTCTGGTATATGCACTACAAACAAGCCGCCGACCTGCCGCTGGCAGCGCGCTTGCACGCCGCCATCGCGCGTGCCATCGCCGGCGCCGACCAGAACATCGCCGGACAGAGCTCGGACGCGTTGGTCGACTACATCCAGGCGTTCGCCCGCGCGACGATTGATCATTTTCAGCCTGACTTTGCAGGCTGATCACTCCGCCAATGCCACGATTGCTGGCCGGCGCGCGATTCTGAGCACCATGATCGCCGCCATCAGGCAGGCAACCCCGCTCGCCAGAAATGCCGGAACGTAGCTTCCCGTGAGATACCGAGTCTCGCCCGCTCCGAAGGCTGCGAGGGCGCCACCGATCTGATGTCCGGCGACGATCCACGAGACGATCACCGGGGCATCCCTCTTGCCGAACACCGTGTTGGTCAGTGTCACCGTCGGGGGAATGGTGGCGACCCAGTCCAGGCCGTAGAACGCCGCGAAGATCCCCAGGCTGACCACGTCGAAATGCGTGAAGGGCAGCGCCACCAGCGACAGTCCGCGCAACCCGTAATACCAGAACAGCAATATCCGCGAATCATAGCGATCGGTCAGGTACCCGGAGACCGTTGTCCCGACCAGGTCGAACACCCCCATCGCGGCCAGCAGGCTCGCGGCACTTACCGCGGGGATGCCGTGATCGATGCAGAACGGGATCAGATGTGTCGCCACAAGGCCGTTGGTCGAAAAGCCGCAGACAGCGAACGTAATGAACAACAACCAGAAATCGACCGACCTCGCACCGCGGATCAGCCCAGCGATCGCGATCACAAACGGGTTGCCCGAGCGCGGTGGCAGCTCCACGACCTCATCCGACCCGAACGCGCCGATCCCGATCGAGGCGGGGCTTTCAGGCAACATCAGGACCACCACCGGGATCAGCGCCAGGATCGTGCCCGCGACCACCAGCGGCACGATGCGCCAGCTATGGGAGACCACAAGGCTCGCCAGCAACGGGAGGAAGACCAATTGCCCAGAGGCATTGCTCGCCGTCAGAAGCCCGACCACCAGCCCCCGCCGGTGCACGAACCATCGATTGGCGATCGCCGTCGCCAGTCCGACCATACCCGCCCCGGAGCCAAGTCCCACCAGCAGGCCCCAGGTGAGGTACAACTGCCAGATCTCACTGACGAATGCGCTGAGCCCGGCGCCGATCACCAGCAGGACCATCGAGACCAGGACCGTCCACTTCAACCCGATCGTTTGGATCAACCCGGCCGCGAACGGGCCCACAAGGCCGAACAACAGGATGTTCAACGACACCGCGCCCGAGATCACCGCGGCGTTCCAGCCGAAAGCCGCTTGCAACGGCACTATCAGCACACCAGGCGCCGCCCGCACGCCGACCGAGGCGAGGATCACTACGAACATCACGGCCACAACCACCCACGCGTAATGCACGCGCCCCGCGAACAGGCGGGCGATCACCCTAGATGCCATGCCGAAACTCCAGAAGGCTTGCACCCAAGATGACGGTCGTCATATGATTAAGTCAAGCGGTTAAATCGACGACAGTCATCCAATGGCAGGGTCACATCCATGGCCGAACCGACGCAACGAAGAGCGGAAACCCGCCAACGCATCCTGGCCGCCGCCGGTGATCTATTCCGCGAGCACGGCATCGACGGCATTGGCGTGGACGCCGTGATGAAGGAAGCCGGACTAACCCACGGTGGCTTTTACCTACACTTTCCTTCGAAGGAGGCACTGGCCGCCGAAGTCTCCCAATTCCTGCTGGAGAGGGCGGCCAGTAAGTGGGACCGGATCAGCCGCTCGCCCGATCGCGAGGCCGCTTTGGAGGCCATTGTCCGAGACTATCTGGATCCCGAACGCCTAGCCTCAGCCCATTGCTGTCCGCTTACCACGCTTGGCCCCGACGTTGCCCGCCGTTCGAACTCCCGGCAGGCGGTCGGTCACGCCCTGAGCGGCATGCTCGACGCGTTGAGCCGATGCTTACCAGGGGGAGGGCAGAAACGGGCGTTGGCTGCGCTGTCCTCCATGGTTGGCGCGGTAGTCCTTGCCCGCCTTGCCGACGACCCGGCCCTGTCGCGAGAATTTCTTCAGGCCGCCGCCGACAGCATTCTTCCGGACAACCGCCCTGACGCGGCGGAAGCAACTGTGCCACCAGAGTCGCGGACATGATGGGATAACTTACTCAAAGGTCGTAAACGACACCGCTCGAGGGGTGGCTGTTGGGCTAGGTCTGCAATTGTCGCCCCCGCATGGCCTCGACCAAGCAAGACCGTTCTCCGCCGCCGGTAAACATATTTTGCACAAACATAACGATACCGTCGCGTAGCCAGAGCGCCCTGGGCCGCGATCCGGCTACTGATGCAGATCGCGGCCAGCAAGAAGGGGGGGCGTTTCGCGTGGCTAAGGAACTGAGGGCGGCGGTGTAGTTGTGGTGGGCGGTTCAGGATGCCGGGGTAAGGTTGAACTGGCTGATTGCCCGGGGATTGCCTCGGGCTTTACGGGCGCTTTGGGAGCGTCCGCTATCCAAGACGTGGGCGCGATCGGTTCAGCTTGCTTTGGCATCAAAAGAGGCACTAGCAAGCCGCCAAAGATCGCGGCCATCATCACCAGAGTAAGCCCACGTGGGATTTGCACCGGCGTTGCCGCCAGCTTGGTGGGGAATTGTCCTCCAGTGACGGTGCCACGGACAGGAAGCAGTGCCACCAAGCGCTCGGCAATCACTTTCACATCTAAGCGCAATGCCTGAACGGCAGGGACCGCGCGAAGCATCTCGGCCAAGCCGTCAGCCGCCGCAAACGGGGGAAGCTGCGCAAGCCGATCGAGCTTCTTGCCACGGATCGAGGCCCCGCCGCGACAATGCGGACAGAACGCTCAATTCCATTCCGTTTGGCTCTATCGCTACATCCGCGTAAACGAACCGCTCGAAGTCAGCGTTCGACGGCGCGGAAGGTCCAACGTTACTCACAAGCATCCTCCACCTATCTTCAAAGAAGAGATGGGTATGAGCGCAGCTCAATTTGGTGTCGTGACCGTGAAATGTCGTTAATATTAAGAGACGCCAGTTACAGGTGATCGACTTATTTGCTGACGACGAGTCGTCGCGGAACACATCCAAACTCGCCTGCTCAGATCGGCTCTTCGACAGGCGTCTAGACGGCGCCTGCATCTGTAAGTGTAGGCTCGATACCGGCCCAGCGCCTGCCCAGCTAGCCGTAGTTCTCTGGCCTTTGCGCTCCGCACTGATCGCTTCCGAGCATCCTTTTCCGACGAAAAGCTGCGCGATTCCGCCGGCATTCACCCCCGAAAATGATCCCGAAATCGCGATAAGGGGAGCGTTTCAGCGGCTTCCCCGATCATCGCACTCTGTCGTCCATATACCTTTGAAGTAAATCAGCCCCGTGATCCAGACGAACGCCTTGAGGCTTAGCTGTGGCCGAGCAGGCAAAGGCACTTCTGCCTCCGGCACTCAGGGAGGCAGAAGCAATCCAAGCAAGAAGCAGGTCAATCGTTCAGTAAGTCGCTAGAGGTTCGCCTGGAAATCAACGTAGTCGCGAACCTTGCGGTAGATCTGCAGCCTATTGCGCTGACTGTCGGCGACAATGATCTCGTCGGTTTTTGGATTAAAGTCGACCGCCGTCGGGAAACAAAACCGCCATTGCGGTTCCAGATTTCTCACGCGACGCAATGCCTTCATCATGTCGGGATTGGCATCGATGCTCTGTTGGCCCCACTTGGACATCACCTGGGCATCGCCCATCAGATTGGTCAGTGGCCGTCCCTGGGAGTCGAAAATGCTGATCCGATGATTGCCCCAGTCCGCAATGTAGATATCGCCATCACTATCCACCGCGACATCGGTAGGATGATTGAGTAGCCCGGCCTTGGGGTATTCCGCCGGAAGCGTGCTTGAGAGGTAGGGTCCAAGGTAGGTTACGGCATACGCATCGGGGGGTGCGGGCACCGTGCCGTATTCGCCAATCTTCATCAGAAACTCGCCCTCAGGGGAGAGTTTCTGGACACGATGGTTCTTCCAGTCCGCCACGTAGATATTGCCGGCCTGGTCGAGGGTGATCCCCCAAGGCTGGTTGAATTCACCGTCGCCGGAGCCGGCCTTGCCATACTTGGCCACGAACTTCCCGTCAGGGGTGAAGACCTGAAGCCGATTGTTCCCGCTGTCCACGACGATGACGTTTCCGTTTGCATCGCATATCAGGCCGGCCGGCCGCAGCAACTCGCCATCGCCGCTGCCGGTCTTCCCCCAGGAGCGCATGAACGAACCATTACTATGGAACACTGAGATCGTATTGGTCCATTCGTCTGAAACGTACACGGTGTTGGCGCCGTCGACCGCAACACCGAACGGCCAAGTCGAGCGACCTTCCCCTTCACCCCATTCGAAGAATTCAGCCAGCAACTCCTCCTCGCCCGGGGCGCCCAGCCTTACTCGGTTCACCCGCTGGCCGAAGTTGTTTTCGTTGCCGCGATTGGCGACGAAGACATCTCCATCGCTGCCTAGACACATCGTCTGTGGATAGTTGAAGCCAGTGCCGGTGGCCGAGGCCCGTCCCACAGCATGGCTCCAGTCATAAGTCCGTCCGTTCGCGACCGTCGTAAGCGGCATTACTCCCTCCCGTTAATGTGGTCCGGTTATCCGAAACACTGTTTGCGACACGTTCACCACCCGGCAGACCTCGTTCCCTTTGCCGGTATCCGAGCCCCACGTTGGGAACGAGGTAGCTGACCATGGCATTTCTGCTAGTTCAGGAAGGCTTGCTGCTCATAGCTGCCGTTGACGATCGGGACCGGATTCAGTCTCAGCCATTTGTCCAGGATCGTCGAATATATGCCCCGGAAGTCCATGCTTGGGTTGAGGTCGCCCTGGACCAGATGTTCGGCTGCCAGCGACGGGTATTCGCCGAAGTGACCACCTTTGACATTGTCACCGAACACGAAGGTTGCTCCGGCCGCACCATGATCCGTGCCGGATCCATTGTCGCGCACACGGCGACCGAACTCCGAGAACATCAGCACGATAACGTTGTCGGCGGCGTCATGCTGCCGGAGGTCTGTCATGAACGCGTCCAGTCCTTCCGACACGTCGCTCCACAGCTTGGCGTGCAGGGGGTTTTGTCCGGCGTGACTGTCGAAGCTGCCGTGGTCGCAATAGAATACGCGCGTGCCTAGGCCGGCGAGATGGACCTGGGCAATTCCTTTCAGTTTGCTGGCGATCGAGGTGTTCGGATACTTCACGTCGGACTTATAGAGCGACGGCGCCACTTTAAGGATATCCGCGCCCCGCAGCGAATCCAGGCCGGTTGTGCCCAGATATTCCATCACGCCGCTGCCCTCAATCGGCTGATACATGCGGGAGAAACGATCCAGCACCTGCTGGCGCTGTGTCGGCTCCTGAATGTTTGGCAGGAAGCCATAGTTTTCCAGCGCGCCGGCGACGCACGCCACGGGCACGCCGGGGACCGCCAAGGCGCGGAACAAGCAAGGACCGAAGCTCACCGCAGTGACCACGTTCTCTTTCTTCGGGTCGAACTCACGCACCACGCGACCGAGCCAGCCCTCAGTCCCGACCTTCTCCGCCTCACATGTGTGCCAAATGTCCATCGAGCGGAAATGCGAGCGCGGCGAATCGAGATAGCCGACGCCATGCATAATGGCGAGATTGCCCTCATCCCAGATCTTCTTCATCGGAGCGAGGTATTGCGGGAAGCCGTACTCGTTGTCGATCGCCAGGATCTGGCTTTCGGGTATCCCGACCGCCTTACGATTATCCTGGTAGAGCGAATTATTGTAGGGGATCACCGTGTTGAGATAGTCGTTGCCGCCGGTGAGTTGAACCACCACAAGTACCGGGTCCTTTTGGGCTGCCGCCATCGAATGTTCCTCCTTTATTTCTATTGAATGTCAGGCAAATTGATACTCTCTCGTAGCAACGATAAGCTGCATCATCTGGGTCGCACGCAGGGCGGCCGTCTGGGAGTTCGGTTCGCTGTCCCAGCTCAACTGACCCCACTGTCTGGCCTGATCGGTCAGCTCCTTCCTTGTGTCGGCGCGAACCTCGATCGGACCCAATAGGTCCAGGCACTCGGTCACAAGTTGGTCCGGGACGAGCGTGCCCTTGGCCTTCAGCCGGTCGATGATGGCGCGCACACCGGGCAGTGACTGATTGCCCAGCTGATCGGCGACGAAGTTGATGCGCGCCATCAAGGAGCCGCTGTTGATCCACTCCGAACCGGTATGCCAGCCTTCTACGGACGGTGGATTAAGCAGGTCCTGGCCCATGTAGGAGGGCTGCATCGAAATCTCGCCATACCCAGGCTTCGGCAGCTCGTACCCACCCACGAGGCGCAACGTGCCGACGACCACCTCGGCGGGGGACTTCAGGTGCTTGTAGCGGGCGTTCTTGAAGAAGTCTGAGTTGAACAGCAGGCGCAGCACTGGCCGGATCTCATAGTTTGAGTCGCGGAACGCCTTCGCCAAGGCGTCGACCGCCGCCGGGTCGCGCGGTTCCTCAAGCGACCAAGCTGGTACCTGAGGTTCGTCCGCGACAAAAAAATTGTACAAGTGCCGGCAGATGAAGCGGGCGCAGGCAGGTTGCTGCACGATGATGTCGATGATGTCTTCGCCGTTGAGGTGTCCACGGTGGCCCAGGAATTCCTTCAAGCCATCATCGTGATCCTCGGGGCGGTACTCGAACTTCCAGGGGAAGCGCCCATAGGGCAGGCGCGGGATCTTGGTTTCGAAAGTCCAGCCGGTGAATGCGCGTGACGCCTCGCGGACGTCCTTTTCGGTGTAGTTTCCAGCGCCCAGACTGAACAGTTCAAGCAGTTCGCGACCCCAGTTCTCGTTCACCGCGGTGCCGTGGTTCTGGTTGTTATCCAGCCAGAAGATCATCGTGGGGTTTTTCGCGATCTTCAGCAGAAGGTCGCGGTAGTTGCCCATTCCGTTGTGGCGGAACAATTCGATTTGTTCCAGCAGTTGATCGTAGTTGTCGACCTTCGAGTTGCCGGTGGCGAAAACATGGTGCCAAAACAGCCCCATCTTCTCCTCTAAAGGGCGCTTCGTCGTCACCAGATAGTACATGTAGTTTACATTGCCCATCGGCGGCTGACCGCCCGGCAGCAATGCCGATGGCTGATAGCGAAGCAGCTCGTAGGGGTCGACCGGTGGTTGGCTCTCGGGGTTCAGCAGTTCTTCAACCGTCGCCTCGTACCCTTTGGCCACGCGGGCTTCGAGTTCATCGCGGGAGGCTCCAAAGCCCGCCCGTCGCATAAGGTGGGCCATCAGAGCGATGTCGTCCTGGTTTGCCATATTTATTTTCTCCCTGTGTCAGCACCCAATCTAAGTCATCATCGATACCCATGGTCGCGGATCGGGGGCGGTCTGCGGGGGTGCCGCTTCCGGTTCCCGATACAATTCCTTACCGGCCCGACATGTAAGAGTGCGCTCCGCCTCCGCGGCCGCCATGGCTCGCCATTCGCAGTCGCGATCTGGCGAACCCCCCGAGCGACCTCGCGCATTGATCGCGAGCTTCCCGAACACCACGGCGCCTTTTCCTCTACTTTAACGCGAGTGGTAGCCTGACCGACCGTGTCTCAGGATGTGCTGACAGTCAAGGGCGAGAGACGTGAGCGCCTGGTTAGGCGCACCGGCGCAAAGTATAAAATCCCAAAATTGGCGAATTCAGCCCCTCTTGACTTGAAAACACGACCTGTCAGTCGCTACTTCCGGAGCAGCGGACACTCGCTTTCGGAAAGAGGCCGAAACGCCTCGTCGCCCGGCTCGGTTGCTAGAATTTGATAGACATGGTCCGGCGACTGAGCATCAGCCGGCGCTTTCACTTGCATAAGATACATCCTCGACAGCACGCGCCCGTCCTCACGAATGCGGACGTCCTCGTTGTACATGTCGTTCACCGGCAGCGCGCGCATCGCCACCGCCGCCTGCTTCGCGTCCCGGCCTCCTGTCTGCACCGCTCGGACATAGTGGCGCACGCCGGCGTACACGCCAGCTTGGTTCATGGTTGGCAGGCGATTCTTCTGCGCGCGGAACCGCTTCGTCCAGGCTCGGGTGGCGTCATTCAAATCCCAGTAGAACGAGTTGGAAAGGACGAGCCCCTGCGCCTCAGGTAGACCGAGCGCCAGCACATCGGTGACGAACAGCAGCATCCCGGCGAGTCGCTGGCCGTCCCGGCCAAGGCCGAAATCGACCGCCTGCTTAATCGCGTTTTGCGCGTCCGAGCCGGCGTTGCAAAAGGCGATTACTTTGGCCCCCGAAGCCTGCGCCGCGACGAGATAGCTCGAGAAGTCCGAGGTACCGAGCGGATGCGTGACGCTGCCCAGCACCTTGCCGCCTCCCTGCACGACGAAACGCGACGTGTCGCGCTCCAACGCATGGCCAAAGGCATAGTCGACGGTAATGAAGTACCAACTGTCGCCG
Organism: uncultured Alphaproteobacteria bacterium; assembly: GCA_963778125.1. Lineage (GTDB taxonomy): Bacteria > Pseudomonadota > Alphaproteobacteria > Acetobacterales > Acetobacteraceae > Rhodopila. The sequence continues at coordinate 32,490 of CAVZTH010000054.1, forward strand.
CCCATTCGGGTCAGCGCCTGCCCGGTGCTGTGCGCGAGCGCATGGGTGTCGCAGTTGAAATGGAAGCCGTATGGCGAACAGGACTTGCCTGTGATGTCGGAACTGCCGGCCACGGTGATCAGGAGGATGCGCTCCTTCTCACGCATCAAGGATTGCAGCGCGAGGGCCGAGCCCGACGTGGAGCATTCCACCACCGCATCGACGTGCTGCGTATCGATCCATTCCCGCGCGATGGAAACGGCGATGTCAGGTTTGTTCTGATGATCCGCCGAAAGGATCTCAACCCTCCGCGTTCCGCCATTTCCAAACTCCTCGGCGGCGAGGCGTGCCGCGACGACCGCGCCCTGGCCGGAGAAATCCGCATACGGGCCGTTCATATCGGCAAGCACGCCCACACGGATGGTCTTTTCCTGTGAGAAGACAGGACCGGGCGCTATCACCGATCCTGCCGCGGCGGTCAGCAGGTGTCTTCGGGAGACTCTCACGACGCGCACTCCGAACGATGAGGGCCCACCTGCAGCCCGTTATCGTTCAGCTGCCGGTATCATATGGCTGCGCCGGCAGAAGGCCATTGGTCATCAGTCCGTCTGGCCTCAACAAGTACGGCGGGACGCTGCCAGCCGGGATCCCATATTGCTCATCTATTGCAACGGGGTCATTGGGCGGAGGCGCTGTGGTGCTGCACGCCGCCAGCGCAAGGGCCGCCATTGCTGCGATCGCTACGCGCACCACAAACTTGCTGGATGACATTGCGGCCTCCCCTAACGGCTAAGCATAGCGCTCAAGGGACAATATCCCCGGGAAGCCCCCCGGGGAAGTCCAGCCCGCCAAAGTGAGCAATAGTGAGCGTTGTTTGCCGCTCTCGATGGACCCGCCGCCCCAGGCGTGACGAGGGTGAAGTGGCGCCTCGGCTCCGTCATGCTGTAATACCAATCCAGCAATAATGGGGAGGGCACGGCGATGCCAGCACGCACCGGAGCGCAATTTCTTCGCGGCCTGCGCGACAACCGCGAGGTCTGGCTCGGAGGTCAGCGCGTCACCGATCCGATGGACCATCCAGCCCTGCGCGGCGCCGCGCGAGTCGATCGCCGCCGTCTTTGACCTGCATTATCAATACCCCGACGACTGTCTGATGCCGGACCCCGAAACCGGCGAGAAGATCGCCGTCAGCCACATGATCCCCCGATCGAAGCAGGACCTGCTGCGCCGCCACAAGGCGCTGCGCCGCGTCGCGGAGTTCTCCGTCGGCCTGATGGGACGCACGCCGGACTACATGAACGTCACCTACGCGGGCTTCGCCGGCCGCAGTGACGAATGGGGCGCCAACGGCAACGAGGAAGGCGCGGCCAACCTCGTCGCCTTCCAGAAGGAACTGGCGCGGAACGACCTCAGCCTGACTCACACACTGATCCACGCGATGTCGGATAAGTCGAAGGGACACGTGCCTTCCGGTCTCGACGAAACCCAACTGCACACCGTCGAAAAAACCGAACACGGCATTCTCGTCCGGGGCGCTCGGGTGCTGGCCACGCTGGCGCCGTTTTCCGATGAACTCGCGGTGTATCCCAGCCAGCCGATGCCGGATGCCAGCCGTCGTCATGCGCTGTCGTTCTGTATCCGCATGGACACGCCGGGCCTGAAATTCATCTGCCGCGACAGCGTGTCTCTGCCGGACAACCGGTTCGACCATCCGCTATCCGGCCGCTTCGACGAGCAGGACGCGTTCGTCATCTTCGACAACGTGGAGGTGCCACGAAACCGCGTTTTCTGCGACGGTAATCTGCCTGTCTATAACACCGTCATGTCGGCAAGCTGGCGCGCCAACGCGATGCACCAAACAATGATCCGTGCTTGGACCAAGCTGGAGTTCGCCTGGGGCATCGCCTGCCGCATGGCCGAAGCGATCGGCGCCTCGGATCCCGCCACCCTCCAAATGCTGGGCGAGATCTGGGGTTTCGCGGAATTGACCCGAGCCGGCGGTCCGAGCGGCGGAGGAGGGGGCCTATCATCACGGCAACGGCGCCTGGTTTCTGGACGGGCGGCCGATGGACGCGCTCCGCATGTCGCTGCCGTACTGGTTTCCCCGGGTGAACGAGATCATCCGGTTGATCGGCTCGCACAACGTCCTGGCAACACCGGCGGCGGAAGCGTTCGAGGATCCGTATCTGCGTCCCCTGATCGATAAATACCTGCGTGGCGCCGGCGATACCTCGGCGCTCGACCGCGCTCGCATATTCCGCCTCGGTTGGGATTTCGCCGGCAGCGCCCTGGCGAGCCGAAACGAACAATACGAGCGGTTTTATCTCACCTCGGGTGCCCGCAACCGGCAGAACGTGCAACTGCGGGCGGATCGGACCGAGGCAAATCGTCTGGTCGACCGGTTTCTGCTTGAGCAGTAGTAAGAAATCGGCGGAGTATGGCCCGTCTTGTCCTGGTCGCGGATCGCGTGCCACCATTGCCGCCCGGCGACAGGGGTCGGGCGGATGCTCTGCCCGCCAAGTTCGCCAGGAATTAGGAGCAAGCACAATGCGCGTTATCGATGTGCCCCATCCGGTTAATCAGGCAATATGAAAACCCAAGTCGGAATTATCGGCGCCGGCCCCGCCGGGTTATTCCTGGCGCATCTGCTGCATCGTGCTGGGATCGGCGCAATTATTGTCGAATCCCGCGGCCGTCACGACGTCGAAGAAACCGTTCGCGCCGGTGTGTTGGAGCACTGGGTCGTCGAACTGATGAAGGACCTGGGGTTGGGCGAACGCATGTTGCGCGAGGGCCACTTCCATGAGGGTATTACCCTGCAATGGAACCGCGAGCGCCATCACGTCGACATTCAGGGACTGACCGATGGCAAGCGTGTCGTTGTGTATCCTCAGCACGAGGTGCTCAAGGATCTTATCGGCGGCCGGGTGGCGCAAGGCGGAGACATCATCTTCGGCGTCGGCGGCACCGCCATTCGCGACATCGATACCGACCATCCCGTGGTCGAGTTTCGCCGCGACGGCAGCGGGGCGCTGGAAACCATCCAGTGCGACTATATCGTCGGGGCGGATGGCTTCCACGGGCCGGGACGGCAGGCAATTCCTGCGTCCCACCGCACCGAGTACCAAAAGATCTACCCGTTCGGCTGGCTAGGTATTTTAACGGACGCACCGCGATCGTGGCACGAGTTGATTTACACCAATCAGCAGGACGGGTTCGCGCTGCTCAGCACGCGCTCGCCTGACGTGCAGCGCATGTATATCCAATGCGACCCGAACGACCACATCGAGAACTGGTCCGACGAGCGGATCTGGGAGCAATTGAACGCACGCCTCGGCACTGATGACGGCTGGTCGTTGACCGAAGGTCCGATCGTGCAGAAAGGCATCATCCCGCTGCGATCGTTTGTGTGTGAGCCAATGCAATTCGGCCGCCTGTTCATCGCCGGTGATGCCGCGCACATCGTGCCTCCGACGGGCGCGAAGGGCCTGAACCTGGCGGTCGCAGATGTGCTGATGTTGGCCCGTGGACTAGCCGCGAAGTACCGCCACAACAGGCAGGACCTACTGGATCAATACAGTGAGGTTTGTCTTCGACGGGTGTGGAAAGCGGAACGGTTCTCCTGGTACATGACCACGATGCTGCACCGAAACTCACAGGAGACGGACTTCGAGCAGCGGATTCACTTCGCTGATCTCGATCTTGTCCGCACGTCGGAGGCTTCGGCGCGATCGCTGGCCGAGAATTACGTCGGGTTACCGTTCGATCAAGGCTGACGCCAGCGAGCCAAATCCCTCTTGTTGTTGCTTGATCGCGACAACCGAGAACAGCTAAGGGCCTCGCGTCGATCCTCGCCGACAGCGTCGGCATTCGTTTTCGTCCGTTTTGAATAAGGGGTGGGACGGCGATCATGGAGCGCCCGCATGTGTTTCGATCAGTTTGCTTGGATGTGCATATAAGAGCTACCCGGCACGCCGCCGGTCGTCGCCGTCGCGCCAAAACTGACAGCTAGCGTCCCGTTAGTCAGTTCCGCACTGCTGTACCCGACCAGCGTGAGAGAAGCGGTTGGCGCGCCAGGCGCGGTAGCGTGGAGCGTCAGGCCGGTGTAACCGCCTGCTCCCTGCCCATTTACCCATGATAGGGTGAAATCACTCGGCGTCACGCCCCATACTGTCGCTCCGTCGCCCGAATGGAAATTATTGCATGTACCCCAGATATCCGATGCGGGGCCGCGATCATCGATGAAGAAGGTGTCATCGCCGGTGCCCCCGGTCAGGAAGTTGGAGCCTGTGGAGCCATCCAGGACGTTCGTTCCAGCGCTAACCGCGATGGCATCGTTGCCACTACCCGTGTGAATAAACCAGCCGGGTGTGGAGACCGACACGTTCAGGCTGTCGGTTGTCGCGGTGATGAACTGGCTTGTTAGTTCGCTGACTGGACCCGAGTAGGTTTGGGCAGTCATGGAGGACGGTTGACCGATTGTCGTGTCGAAGATGGCAGGGCCGGCTGGAGGCGGCGAGGCCGTGGCCGTGCCCGTGGCGATCACAGATGTCGTGGCGTCGGTGGCCGAGGCGCCGGCGGTATTGGCGTCATTGATGGTGAACCCCGTCGTGACTGTCTGACCAGGCGCGACCTCCTGCAATGTCGGCGTGAATACGAGCCCGTCCAGCGCGGTGGTGACCGCCGTTGCGGTCCCGACATTGGTATAGACACCGGTTGCCGCGTTGTATGTGCCGCCGCCCAGGTTGGTAAGTGTGCCATTGGCCGTAGCAGACAGAGTTACCGTCACGGTCTCGGTCTGGCCGGGATTGGGATCAGCGATCACGACGTTGGCGAGCGGCGAGATTGTCCCCTGATCCGAGATTTGCTGACCGGCTCCGGTGCCATTGATCGTCGGCGGCACGGCCGTGGCGGTGGCGATGGCGATAACGGTTGTAGTGCTGTCGGTGGCGCTCTGCGCCGCAGTGTCGGTGTCGTTGATGGCAAAACCTGTTGTGACCGCCTGCCCGGACGTGACCTGGTACGGCGTCGGTGTGAAGGTCAATGCGTTCAAGCTGGCAGTGACTTCTGAGGCAGTGCCGGTGACCGAGTAGACACCGGCGACAGCGTCGTACGTCCCCTCGCCAAGATTGGTCAGCGTCCCGTTGGCCGCCGTCGACAGGGTCACCGTGACGGTATCGGTCTGGCCGAGATTGGCATCGGCGACCACAACGTTGGCGAACGGCGAGATTGTCGCTTGATCCGAGATTCGCTGGCCGGCTTCGGTGCCATTGATCGTCGGCACGACCGCTACCGCGACCACGACGACGGTTGTGGTGCTGTCGGCAGCGGTCTGCGACGCGGTGTCGGTGTCGTCGATGGCAAAACCTGTTGTGACCGCCAACCCGGGTCTGACTTGTTGTTGCGTTGGGGTGAACACCAATGTGTTCAGCGTGGCGGTGACTTGGGAGGCCGTGCCGGTGACGGTGTAGACGCCAGCGGCAGCGTTGTAAGTGCCTCCGCCAAGATTGGTCAGCATGCCGTCGGCCGCGGCGGATAGGGTCACCGTCACGGTTTCGGTCTGGTCGATATTGGCATCGGCGATCACGAGCTGAGCGAACGGCGAGATGGTTGTCTGATCCGTGATCGTCTGACTGGGTTCGGCCCCGCTGATGGTCGGCGGGACGGCTATGGCGGTCGCGACAACGGTTGTCGTGCTGTCGGTGGCGCTCTGCGACGCAGTGTCGATGTCGCCGATGGCAAAACCCGTTGTGACCGCCTGCCCGACCGGGACCTGATGAAGCGTCGGGGTGAACACCAGCCCCACCAGGGCGTCCGTCACGGCGGAGGCCGCGCCGGTGATGGTATAGACACCGGCGGCGGTGTTATAGGCACCTCCACCGAGATTCGTCAGCGTGCCGTTCGCCGCTGTCGACAAGGTCACGGTCAGGGTCTCGGTTTGGCCTATATTCGTATCGACGATCGCGACACCGGCAAAAGGTGCGATCGTCTGCTGATCCGAAATTGCCTGTCCGGCCTCGGTTCCGTTGATCGTAGGGGTCGCAAGAATGGTCACGATGGACGCGTTCGATAGACGCTGTTTGCGCCCGTGAGGGGCAGAGTGTCCTCGACCTGAATGAAACCATTCACTATCGCAGCGCTGGCCCCGGAGCGTTCGTGCACGCAAGTCTGAAGCGAACCTCCGCCCGCGAAGACGTGCATTCCATCCAGTTTGTTATCGAGATAACCATCCCGGGTATACGAACCAACGAAATTGTTGGTGCCGTTCTTGCTCAAGCTGTTCACGGTATTGGTTTCGCCTGACGCGATGGTGACGGTGTAGGCAGCGAGCGTTGCCGTGGCGTCGATCGTGACGTCGGCTGTCGCAGTGTTCGGCACCGAAATGGGGGTCCAGAGGGTGCCAGTGTTCCAATTGCCGCTTTCGTTGGCGGCCCAACTGAAGCTCGGCATTTGGTCCTTTCTGGACGCGCAACCTGCGTTCAACCCGATAAGTATAGGACGGTTTGGTTAATAAAAGGTTTATAGCCGTCGGAATTTTGGTCTGGCGGAAGCAGGGTCCAGGACGGCGCAAGGGCCAACTCTGACCCGCCGGCGTTTCCCTCGACCGGTATTTATCGTCGTTCGCTATCGCCGCTAGCCTTTGGCCAGCGGTCTTCCAGTAATCCCGAAGCAGATCCAGCAGACGTGGTCACACATCACGTAACGATCTTTCCGCCCCTTACCCGCCTCCACACGGATGACCATGCGCTGGCTATCGTCTCGCAGTTGAGTGCTCAGGCCAGAGGAGCGTCAGGAAAATCCGCGCTGTAGCGCCAGTGCACCAAGGGAAATCCCGCTGTCATCGATGCCATGACCAAGCCGCGGAAGATAATGCGCCTCGACCGGCACCTGAGCAGCGATCAACGCCGCCTCGGCATCGCGGGACCGTGACGCCGGCACGGTGTCGTCGGCTTCGCCATGCACAATTAGCACCGGTGCCTTATTTGCGAGCTCGGCCGATAGCCGTTCCGGTGCAATCAGCGCTCCCGAGAAAGCCAGGATGGCGCGCGGCGCAACCGGGCGGCGCAGCCCCGTGAACAGTGAAACCATCGCCCCCTGGCTAAACCCCATCATCGCATAGGCCTCACCCGGCAAACCAAGCCGCTCCAGTTCCGCATCAATAAATCCATGCAAATAGCTGGCAGCAGTCCGCGCCCCGGCCTCCATCACCGCCGGAGACCGGTCAGCGACGCTCCACCACTGCCGGCCAAACCCTAAATCGTGCGGGAACGGCGCATGGACCGAAGCGAATAACGCGTCAGGACAGGCATGCTGCCACGACGGAGCCAGGTCGATCAGGTCAAACCCATCGGCCCCCAGCCCGTGAGCCAGCACGACCAGTTGCCTCGGTTTGGACTTGGAAGCCGGTCCCCAATGAACAGCCTCGAGCGTTGGCATGGATGGCATCTCCCCTTCCTGCGCCACTAAGCTAAGGTACTTTATCCGAGATGGTTATCACACGGTTCGCGCCCAGCCCGACGGGTTACCTGCATCTGGGTCACGCCTTTTCCGCCTTCAATGCGTGGAAGCGCGCCCGCTCGGCCGGTGGCCAGTTCCTGCTGCGTCTCGAGGACATCGATCCAGGCCGCTGCCGCCCCCAATTCTCCACGGCAATCCTCGAGGATCTGACATGGCTCGGCCTAGATTGGGACGGCCCTCCGCGCGCACAGTCGGAGCATCTCGCTGACTACCAAGCTGTACTGGATGAACTGCGCGAAAGGCACCTGATATACCCGTGCTTCTGCACACGAGCCGATATCGCACGCGAGATCTCCGCGTCGGCCGGCGCACCGCATGGACCGGACGGGGCACCGCTGTATCCCGGCACCTGCCGGCGGCTTTCGCAAGCCGAGCGGGCGACCAGAATCGCCGCTGGCGAACAGTTCGCTCTACGCCTCGACATGGCTGCGGCGCTGCAGCCAGACCTGTCGTATGAGGAGGAAGCCGAGGGCCGCATTGCCTGCCACCCAGAGCAATTCGGAGACGTCATGTTAGCGAGAAAGGACGCACCGGCAAGCTATCATCTGTGCGTGACGCACGACGATGCACTGCAAGGTGTAACGCTCGTAACCCGAGGCAAAGATCTGCAGCCGGCGACCAGCCTACATCGCCTGCTGCAGACGCTGATGGGCTGGCGGGCGCCCGCCTACGCGCATCATCATCTCCTAACCGACCCAGCGGGCCGTCGGCTGGCGAAGCGAGACAAGGCCTTGACGCTCCGCTCGCTCCGCGCTGAGGGGGTTTCAGCGCGGGCGATCATTCAGCGGGTCGATCAGTTCCAGTAATGCCACTGGTGATGTTCCCAATGGCGATGATGATAGTGCTGATGGTGCCAGTAGTAGTCGACATTGGTCACCGGCGGCTGCGGCTGCACTAGATGAACGCCGGCGGCAGACGGGGCCGCGCTCGCGCCAGACGCGGCCAAAGCGGTCAGGCCGCCAATCGCGACAGCCGCGAGAAGTATCTTACGCATCGAACTCTCCTTTATAACCATCGTTTAGATGGCAACCGATTTAGGCCGGTTGACGACTGATTCGAGGTTTCTTCGCGGCGAAGCGGCCAGGGAGCCCGGTATACCAGGACCGTTAGTACGTTTGAGGTTTCGATGCATGATCCGATCATTCGCTCTACAACACCGTTCAACGCTGAGCCACCGCTCAACCGGTTGCGCTCCCACTTTGTCACGCCGCAGTCCGACTTCTACGTGCGCTGTCACGGCGACGTCCCGGTTCTATCCGAACACACCCATAAGCTCACCGTGCAGGGAAGGGTCGCGAAACCGCTCAAGTTGTCGGTAAGTGAACTGCGGAAAAGATTCGCGCCGCGCATCGTGATGGCGCTGATGCAGTGCGCCGGCAATCGTCGCGCCGATCTACACCGGCTGCGACCCGTCACCGGGGATCCTTGGGAGGCCGGGGCCATCGGCAATGCCGCGTGGACCGGGGTCTCGCTGGCCGACGTTCTACGCGCGGCCGGGGCCGATCCCGATCCGGCTCTGCACGTTGCTTTCCAGGCAGCCGACACGGTCAAGGGGAAGCCCTACGGCGTGTCGATCCCGATGACCAAGGCGCTTTGTCCTGACGTGCTTCTGGCGTTTGAGATGAATGGCGAACTTCTGGCTCCGGAGCACGGGTTTCCATTGCGCGTCGTCGTGCCCGGTTTTGCCGGGGTGCGCAGTCCGAAATGGCTCGCCGGGATCACCGTGCAGGATACCCCCTCCGGGAATCCGATGCAGCAGACCGATTACAAGCTGTTTCCGCCGAACGTGACGGCCGCCTCGGTCGATTGGGCGATGGGCATCACGATCAACGAGATGCCGTTGAACGCCGCGATCTGCGAACCGGCCGATGGCGCCGAAGTAACGGCTGGCCCGCTGACGGTGCGCGGTTATGCAGCCGCGACCGGGCGAACAATAGAGCGGGTGGACCTCAGTCTCGACGGCGGCCTTCGGTGGTACCAGGCGGTGTTGGAACGGCGGCCAGACGCGCCTTGGAGTTGGACTTTCTGGAAAGCGACGCTCGATCTGCCGGTTGGGAACCACGAACTCGCCGTTCGTGCCTGGGATTCGGCCGGACAAACGCAACCCGCCATGGCCGCGGACGCCTGGAACTTCAAAGGCTACCTCTCCGCCGCCTGGCACCGAGTATCTGTGAACGCCGTGGGACATTGAACCCCGCGGAACCACAGGCTCTCCCGTCTGCTCTGCCGACCCGTGGCGCTGCTCCCGTCAGAGCGCTTTCGGGTCTAACCAGACTGGATTCAACAGGTTCGATTATGGAGGAACACGTCCGCGTTGGACCGGAGCAGCGCGGCAACGAAATGCTTCGACATTGGTTATGATCTACCTGAATAGAACCGCTTGCTGCCCAACGGCGTCCAGCGTCTGGTTCCCGCAACCCGGGTGAAGGAGAACGATCATGCCTCGTGGTGACAAATCCGCTTACACCGACAAACAGAAGCGACAGGCCGAACACGTCGAGGAAAGTTACGAGCACCGCGGTATCCCGGAATCCGAAGCCGAGCGGCGCGCCTGGGCCACGGTGAATAAAGAGACGGGCGGCGGCAAAAAGAGCGGCAGCGGACGGGGCAAACCGACCAACACCGAACCGTCGCGAAAGGGCGGCAAGTTGGGCGGAAGAGCAGCGGCCTCGCGTCCGGCCGCCGCCCGTTCCGAAGCCGCGAAGAAGGCAGCCGCGACCCGCAAACACAAGGCCCAGGAGACCGGCTAAACTGCCTTCGGCGCCGCCCACTCCGCCGGAAGCCGAGTGTTAAACCGGCGCCGCGCGCCACTCTTGGCGACTATGCCGCTTACGTTTCGGGAACCGGCAGGACGCCCATGTCAGCCGAGGGTCCCACAGGCATGGACGGCCCGCTTTGAGCATGCGGCAGATATCGTCGAAACAACTTGATATACGGCATGAAATGCAGCTTCAGAACAGAATTATAGTCAACGGCCTCTTCCGCCAAAATGCCGAAGCTCACGTTTTCCTTTGGATCGCTGTAACAGATCGTGCCAGCCATCCGATCCCAGCAAGCAAACAAAAACCCGAAGTTCTTGTCCCAGTGCCGCTGATCGCTACTATGATGTTGATGATGCTGCTTTGGGCTCATCAGGTAGCGCTCAAGCCACCCGTAGGACAGGCCGATGTGCGAGTGACGCAATAGACCAAATGAAAGCGTGTCGATTAAGCCATAGGCATCGAAACCCAGCAGCGTGTTCGTCGAAATCGGCGTCGCGGTCAAGAACGCGGCTATCGCAAGCATAGGCCCAACCGACAAGCCCGTCGCCGCCTGCTGGATTATCTCCTCGAACAGGTGGACGCGATGATTGGTCACCGGCGTGAGGAACTCAGCCGAGTGATGAACCTTGTGGACATCCCACAGAACGCCGAACCGATGCAGCAGATGATGCGTCTTGAAGCGAAGATAGTCCTGGACCAGCACCGCGGGGATCAGAAGTGCGGCGAACAAGGCGATCGGCATGTCACCCTGCGGTCGAGATCCAAATGCCAGGACCAGCAGGCCGTAGGTGGCGACCGCGCAGCTTGCCGAGGTCAGAAGCAGCAGCGGCGCGTTTACCAATGGCCGTAAGACTTGTTTCAGCAGGACAAAACCCACATCCTGATAACAGGAGCGCCGCGTATAGAGATCACGAGGGATAAGGTATTTAAAGAAATCGTAAACACCTCCACCGCCACGCTGATAGAAGGCGATGACACATCCAGCGGCCGACAGCGCAATACCGACCAAGGTCAGCACCATGGTTGCTGTCAAAATGTCAGGTAAATGTGGCATCTTTAAACCGCTCGATTACATCTACTGTTTCCGCATCACTGCTGCTGACTGTGGCCTCCAGCTCCTAACTCGTTGTATGTACGGCAGCGCATTCTCGTCCAGGCAGGTAAGGCAGGATGGGATGGCAACAGCAAAGGCCCATAGACACCAGAAGTCAGCAACTACGTATCTAAACCCGGAAACCACGCTTTCCGCAAGATAAACCAGCAAGGCATTTTCTGCGGCCTCCGCATAGACAGCCAAACCGGAATTGCCCATCCCGAACTTTTTGCGGGCGCTTGTGGAAGCCACCAATGTTCCTGCTATGGCAATAACGAACGCCAAACTTCCCACCACCCCGGCATTCGCGAGCATAAGCGTCACGATGCTGTAACTGAAATCTGCCCCCCAGCCAAACCCGAACCAAGGCTGCTTGGCAAACAGTTCCATGGCCGGCGCGATCGTTGTGGATCGCTCGACATAGGAACCCTCCGTGAACTTGCCCAACGTCATGTTGTAGAAGGCCTCTTGAGCGCTTGGGACGGCGGCTAGCCAGATACCGCCGATCACAGCCATCAAGGCGAACATCACCAGCGCGAACATAGGCCGCCGCCGGGCAAGCAAAAGCCCGAGCACCGCGAGGCCGAAATAACCTGTACTTGCAGTCGAAAGCGCCACGGTCCCCAGCGTCAGAGCGACCGGAATGATCCAACTTTTGGTTCGGCGCAGTGGGTCGAGCGCGACAACCGTCGCGCCGAACGTGCCGAAAATCATCAGTGACGCCGCCATGAACGAAGGTTCGGTAGCGACCGAGGCTATTCTTACGACACCCTCGGCCGCTCTCTGATCGTACATGTCCGCGAAGTGGCTGGTGCTGTTATTGAACAGGAACGCGGGATACTCTACGCCAGTGTAAAAACACGCAAGTTGCAAAAGACCCCACGCGGATATGAATACGGCGCTCGCGCGCAGCGCGGCCAGTCCGGCCTCTAGCCGCTCCAACGTGGCGAACTCGACCGACAGGACCAGCGTCAGGCAAACGCCGAACAGCAGGTAAACGGTCTGGGTCACCTGTAAGGACACCAGCCCATGCGCAGCCCCGTTGAACAGAGAAGACAGCCCGGCGATCGATGTAAAAACCAGAATCAGGAAACCGATAATAATGTGGTCCCCGCTAATACGCGCGGGAACCAGCAGCCGGCCAGAAAGCACACTGGCCACCAATAGGAATGACAGCAGAACTACGTCCGGCGCCATGCCATACTCGCCAAAATTCAGCACGGCGGTGCCGGAGAACGATGCGAAAAAGACGATGGCCTGAACCAATCGTTCGTGCGACGCCATGCTGAGCCAAAAACCGATGGCGATGACGAAGCCACCTACCAGCGTCAATTCCACTTACCGTGCCCCTCTGTCACAAGGCCGGCCCGATTAAGCGTAACCCGTATACACGCCGGCGGCTGGATCATCAGATCCGACTTTGGTGGCGATAACCCCATGGATCGGTCGTCCGGTCTGCGCCAGACGCCGGGACAACTCCTCGAGCTCTCGGGTATCGGTGCGTCCGAACTCCGTGACCAGGAGGACAGCGTCGGCGAACTTGGCGGCGACGATCGCATCCGGCACCAAAAGCAGCGGCGGTGTGTCGATCAGCAGGACGTCGTACGATTGCCTCGCGGCCAGCAGCATTTCCTTCAGATGATCCGAGCGAAGCGTCGCCAGTGGATCTGTACCCGTCGGGTAAGGCGTGAAAATGTGCACGCCCGTAGCCGGATCTACTTTGACGTTCAGCGGATGGGATGATCCAGCGGGAATCGTCACCGCGACCAGATCGGGGGATTCCGAGCCGGTAAACGTCGCCTCCGCCCTCGGACGTCGAAGGTCCAGGTCAACAAGCAAAACCTCCAGTCCGAGCGATGCCATTGCCTTGCTGAGACCTGACGCGATCGTCGTTTTGCCTTCGCCCGAGCGCCCTGATGTGACCATCAACGACCGGATGCTGCCGCTTCGGACTTCCTTCTCCAACTCAAGGACGATGCCGGCGATAGTGCCCGCGAACCCCTCCTGACGCTGTGTGGACCCGAGAAGCCGCTGCGACCGGGCAGCGGCACCGCGAAGCCGGGGAATACCGCCAAGGAAGGGCGCGTCCAGACGCTCAGCCAACTGTGTGGCGCCGAGCCGAAGTCCTTGCGCCCGGTTTGTCACCATCGTGTATCCTCCGGCCGCGACTGAACCCAGCACAAGCCCGGCCAAAGCGAACAACGATTTGCTCGGGAACGAGGGCCGTGTCGGAACATCGGCGTCCGTCAGAATGCGGGCATTCGAATTGGCCGGCCGCGCCGCCAGATCGATTAGCCGGCTCTCGATCGCGTCGCTCGTTCGCCACAAGCTGGCGACCGCACCCCGTTCTCTTTCCAGCGCGATCGTCGCGCCGACCTGAGATTCGCTCTTGTTGCGAAGCGTGCCCATCTCCTTGTCTAATTGCGCAACAACCTGCTGGGCAGAGAGCATGCTGGTGCGCCGCTGTTCGACAATCCGATTGGCCTCCGCGCTGATCTGTGCTTGCAGGCGGCCGAGCTGCCGCTGAACGCTCGTTCGCAACACATCCGCCCTCGGATCGATCGTCGGCAGCTTCGCGATCTCCTGTTGGGCGTTATCGTATTGCTGTCTCAGCAGCGGAATTCTTCCGCCACCCATCGCATCGGCGAATGCTATGGGGTCGCCTTTCGAACTCGAGCGTTGTTCCAGGGCAGTGTTGTACTCCGACTGGCGGCGGGCCAGTTCAGCCTGCGCCTCGGCATACCGGATACCGAGTTGGCTCATGTCGCGCATCATTCCCGGAACTTCGTTCGCCTCGATCGCCCCTGGCTTGCCCAAAACTCCCGTAAGCCGGTCCTCGGCGCTCGAGATCTGCTCCTTGGTGGTCTGCTCGCGTTCCCGCAGCGCCTTCTCGATCAGATCCGCCGTTTTGGTTTGCTCCTTGAGGCGGTCCTGCGTGTAAAGTTGCTGCAGCCGATTGACGATATCGGCGCTGAGTTGCGCATCCCGTGTCGTCGCCTTGATTTTTAGAACGCTACTGCCCTTTGTGGAAGTCACCTTGACGGCTGACGTCAGGAATTGAATGCGCGCTTCCGCCAGCGTCTGCCGCGGGATCTCCCGGCTTCGAGGAAATGCTCGCGATCAAGTCGTCGTACTTTTTCAGCGCTGCAGACCCCCCAAGAGATGCGATAGCCCGACCGGTGTCCATCAGCGCGCCCATGATGCTCCATTCGTTAAGCAGCTCAGGCGGGATGGTCACTTGCTGCGCAACCCGAGACAGCAAACCTCTTGAGGTGAGGATTTCCTGTTCCGTCGTCACGACGGCCTCGTTGACGGCGGCTGCATTGAATGCGGCGTCGTTGTCAGCGGCCGTCAGCGCTTGCGATCGCACGACCAGACTTCCTTCGGCCTGGAACTTCTGCGGCAATGCGAGACTTACCGCGAATGCCAGCACGGCCCCTAGCAGGGCACACAGAATAATCAGCCGTTTGCGGCTTGACAGGACACCGAATGTCTCCGGCAGGCTGAGGGCTGTCGTGCCATTCATTGGGAAGGCCTTTGTTCAGCAGGTCGATTTAGCAATGGAGTTTGTCTCATTGACGCGCGGTAAAGTTGCACAAATGACGCCGACAAATCGTCAAATGTTGGCGATTTGATTGGCGTCATGGGCGGTTCCGTCAAAGCAGCGGCCAGCGCCGCCGCCAAAGCATCTGGCTCGCCCGGCGGGACAGTAGTTCCCCCCAACCGAGGGACCTCCTCTACGAAGTTTCCTAAAGCGCTCGACACCAAACGGCAGCCGAAAGCCGCCGCGATCGCCGGAACTGATGACTGCGTCACGTGCGTATAGGGCAATGCCACCACGCAGGCTCTCTGCATCAATGCCGCCACCTCCTCGTCGTCGAGATACTTGTTATGCAACTCAACGCGTCGACCCAGCGCGAGGACCATCTGCTGAGCTTCGGATTCCAGCGTGCCCGGGCCGGCAATGGCCAACCGTGTCGTGGCGGGTAGCCGCGACATCGCCCGTAGCAGCACGTCAATACCCTTGTATTGCTGAATCCGCCCGAAAAAAAGTACCAATTCTTCGCGCGGTATGTCGGACGCTCGGTGGCGAAGAAACTGGCCGGCTAGGCTGCCATGAGCGATCACCATGCATTGCGCTTCGGGCGCCAGTTCCTGCGCCCGCTCGAGATGCCGTGAAGAGAATAAATGGATCGTCCGGGTAAGCGCTAGCACCGGCCGTCGTACAACCGAGTTGAGCCGCTCAAACACATTTCCAGGGTGGGGGTCCGGATCATGGAGCGTCACCACGATGGGGATCCTCAACAGCCTCGCGGACACGGCAAGGCTCACTGCCCAGAGATAGCCCTCGCCCGCAAACACATGAATGACATCCGGTTTTGTGCGCAAAACAGCAGAGACAACTTTCCAATGCGCGACCGGATTGACGCTCGCGACCATCCCTCCGATCTTGCTTATGCCGCAGGGTATCCGACACAAGTCTTGCTTTGAGATGTTCCCGGTATAGTTCGTTGGCACCATCATGCTGCAATCCAGCCGGCGGGACAGCGCACCAAACAGTTCGTCCAACGTCTGTGCCACTGCGTTTCGCGCAGAGAATGCCACGAACAAGACCCGCGGGTCGTGACCGTTCTCGGTCATCGCCAAATACCCCCGAGTTGAAGCCTGCTGCGAGTGCTTCGCCAGGACAGGGTCACTAGAGCGATGCCATAGACAGCCGCACCGGCGAAGATGAGCGCCAACAGGCCCAGCGCTCCCATTGATTGGCTTCCTTCAAGCCAGCGCACCGACAGCAGCATAAGAACAGAGGCCGTCGCCGGCGCGGCCCAGATCTGCACCAGCGACCGAACAGATACGCCAAGCCGGACCGACAACACCCACGCCAGGACAGGAACCGTGAGCAAAGCTCGGACAGCCCAAAGTCTCAGCGACCATTCAAGACCGATCAACGCCGCCGAGGCAAAAATCCCAACGTCGACCAGTATCGTCGGAGCCGTGAAATAGACAGCTGCGCGTCCCAGCCCACGAGCCCGCAAAGCCACGGCGACCACATGCAGCAAAAGCCACCCGCTCATACCGGCGCAGATCCATGGCAGAAAATGGCCGGCTTGTGCCCACTGAACGCCAATAAACGTTGAAATGACCGGTGTTCCCAGCTCCGCCAAGCCGATAAAGCTCGGGAAAGCGATCAGTCCAATAACGTGAAGAACCGTTCTTAGCACATCCCCGAACTGCGTGAGGTCATTCTGCTGCCGGCTGATAAGCGAAACCAGCGGGCGTGACGTCACCTCCTCGAACAACTGCCCAAGCGCCCGCGCAACGCGCATCGCCAGGCTAAGATATCCCACGGTCTTTAGATCGCCCAGCGTGCCGGCGACAATGAAAAGAGATTGGTCGCGCAGAAGATACAGCGATCGGATCGCGACGGAATAACCCACGTAGGATGCGCGCGCCCGGACAGTCGCGATGTCGATCCGAAGCTTCGGCTTCCAGTCGCAGACCAGCTGGTAGACCACCGAAGTCACAGCGGCGCCGGTCAACACGTTCAGAATCAGCGCCCAGTAGCCGAAGCCGGCAGCGGCCAGGCTCAGGCTGACAAGCCCCGCGCAGACCTGGCCTACAAGGGCCGTTTGCGCGATCGTGCGGAACCGGAGCGACCGGCTCAGGTATGACCTGTGGATGTTGCCGACAGCGCCAAACACTGAACTCATGGCCAGCGCGGGAATAACGAACATCAATAGCGGCTGCTGAAGAAGTTCCGCCAAAACTGGGCTGGTCACACATGCAAGCAACAAGCACAGCAAAGCTATAGCAATATTGACTCGTATAGCCCGTGTCCCAGTCGCTCGTCGTCGCGTTGTCCTGCTGTACCAGCGCTTCTCCGATTGGCTCATCGATGAAGATCGCAAAGATCCCCATAAGCGCCATGCCGAGCGAAACCACCCCGAGATCAGAGGGGGAAATAAACCGAACCGTCGCGAAGAAGAACAGGAGCGACAGAATCTGGCGGCACGCACTCTCTAGCCCGCTCCAGGCCAGAACCGAAACCCGGGCCCGCAGCTTCGGTGCCCCCAACTCAGTGCCCAACTCTGTCATCGGACGCCGAACTCAGCTTTTATCCCAGCAACCTCCCCCGCGCCATGCCCCGGCGGACGCCACGGGATGTGGCAATTTCCATGGCCTCGATATACCGGTCGGCGATCGTGTCCCAGGAGAACATCTTAGCCAGCGCAACCGAACGTGCATTCTGCTCCCTCAAGCGGCCAGGACCAGTTCCTGAACCGGCAAGTGCGTCAACCGCGGCCAGAGCCTCCTGCGGAGAAGCAGCGGCAATCACATGGTCCCGCAGGAACGCCGGCGTCTCCCAATCGACTTTTGCAACGATCGGAAGGCCGTTGGCCGCGCAGGCCAGTACTGTCCCGCGGCGTTCGTGAACCCCTAACGGCGGCGAGAGATAGGCCACATGAGCATGCCGCAAGATTTCCGATGCCCGCTCCTGAGAGACATTCAGCATCCCACTCGACGCCGCTATCTTCGGCCATCTTGAACAGCGTATCCGCATAGTCGCGCCCGTGCGGGATGACTGCTCCCATGATCACCGTGCGGTACGACGGCCGAGTTGCTTGCACAGCCTGGCAAGGTGGATCATTTGCTCGATCCCCTTCCCAGGCCGCAGCATGCCGAAGTGAACAATGGTAAACTGGCCCGACGGCTCCCATAGGCCGCCAGGGACGTTGCTGCCGATCGGTATCACGCTCACGCGCGACGCGATCCACGGATGGCGTCCGACGAGAGCATCCCGATCAAGGGCACCCGTCACGACCAGACGCCCGCCAATCGTGAAAACACTCATTCCCAGACGGATCTGCCAGCGCTGTCCCGCATAATCATGCAGAGTCGTCAGACGCGGCCAGCCGAACATCCCCAGGTGAAGCAGGTGTGGAACCAATGACCGGCGGAACCCGTGCGTGGGATATTGCAGGTGTACAATATCGGGTCGCTCGGCGCGCAGCTTCCGCAACAGGCCCGGAACGTCCCGCAGGCGCCAACGGTCTCTATGCATCACCGTGACCGTCAGGTTCCGGCGGTTGAGCGCGTCAATTAGCGCGGCAGTGAAGTCGCCGACGCCACAAACCTGAGGCGGAAGCGACCCCGCGATAATGACTACTTTCATGGCGACGGCCGACGCTTGGTCAGACCACACAATACTTCGACATAGCGGTCCCCGATCCGGTCCCAACTCACGAGCGCCGCGAGTTGGCGGCTCCTGTCATGGGCAGCGTCTCGCTTCGCCCTGTCGGACAGACAAGCCGCTGTCTGCGCAATCAGTTCATCTCTCGAACTCGCCGGCTCCAACAACCCCATAATTTCAGGTGGTGTTTCCGCACCCCGCAAGGTAACGATCGGAACCCCACAGGCTGCTGCCGCCAACAGGCTTCCGCGCCGAAAGCTTGCGCCGGACGGGTAGGGCAACAGCGCGACCGTGGCGGTTCGCAGGAAGTCAGGCACCGCGATCCGACGCCATTTCACCATGGAGATCAATACCTCGATTCCGAGCTTCGGTCTCGATGGTCTGATAGTAGGACGCAAACTTCGGCACGCGGGACCCGGCCACGACGAACTTTGCGCTCGGAAACCGCGTCGCCAGCACGTCTTTGCAGGCGATAAACTCTTCCAGCCCCTTCTCTGGACGGATCTGCCCGAAATACACAACTATCGGAGGCTCCGATGGGCGCCACTCACGGCCAGGAAAATTCGCCCCGATGGGGATCACGCAGGACCGGGCCTTCAGCCACGGAAACCACGCCACCAACGACCTGCGCTCCGTCTCTGCCGTCGCGATAACCGCGGAGCAGCGGGCCAGCAGCACACCCACCGACGCACGGCGGATTGGATTGGCCGCCGCGAACTCGTGCAACGTCACAACCAAAGGCGCTAGACGCTGCAAAGCGGAGAAAGCATGCGGCCCCAGCGCTGCACTGAATGCATCCGTCGGATACTGCATCAGGATAGCGTCCGGGCGTTCGGCGGCGACCTGCCGAAGCAGTTCGGGAACCTGAGCCAGCCCCCATTGCTTCAAATCCAAGGGCCGTGCATCGACCTGCTTTCGTCTTAGCACCTCGACCAGGTTTTCATGGAAGTCGTCTGTGCCGCTGAACAGGGGCTTGATCGACCCGCACAGGGTAACAAGCCGCAGGTTTTGCGCCTGCTCGCCCCAACTGGCTCCAACATTTCAAATGGCACGTAGCCGTTCACCACATCCCCTTATGAAGCCGATCGTCGCGATAGGATCGATGCGCGGGAAGTCGGTCCATTGCCCTAGGCTGCCTGCTCTGTGAGTTCCGCCAGGATCCCAGCAACCATGCTCTGCAGTCCATCAGCGATCCGCATTTCGGCGCGCCATCCAAGCACCCGTTCAATCGCCTCGACATTGGGCGTCAGAGATACGCGGTCGAACTTCCGGAATGCTGCAGCGTCTTCGTGGACGGGACGGCCATCTCCAAGAAGCCCCTGCAGCATCCGAACCACTGTCCGGACCGACACGGCGTGGCCGGTCCCTGCGTTCAACGCATGAAATCCCATCGGTCCCCTGGTCACCCCCATGCCAAACGCCCGGGCGATATCCTTGACGTAGACAAAATCCCGGGCCGCCCCGAGATAACCCATGACGAGTGCCGGTGCGTCGCGCTTCACGATCCGCTTCAGAATATCCGGAATGACGTGAGGATTAGTCTCGTTCGGTCCATAGACGTTCGCCAGCCGCAGAGCGATCCCCGACTGACAAGCCCCGACACGGATAGCATATTCCAGGATCTGCTCACTGAGCGTTTTCGTCAGACCATAGATGTTGCTCGGTTCGGGAGTGTCGTCTTCGCGATGAATCCTGATCCTCGGCCTTGTACACGTCTAGCGTCGATGCAAGCACAACCCGCGAAACTTCCCCAAGCTGAACCGCCTCGACAAGGGTGTGCGTGCTCCTGGTGTTGATCGCGAATGTCCGCTCAGGGTTGCTCATGCATTCCGGTATGAAATGCACCGCCGCGAGGTGAACCACCCCTTCCGCACCAAACGCCTTAAACTGACGAGCAAGATCAGCAGCCGAAATCTGCGAAAGATCTGCGATCTGGGTACTCACTTGTGCCGGAATATGCTCGGGTCTGCCTCTGGAAAAGTCATCGATTGCCAATACGTCGTGCCCATCTGCGACGAGCCAATCTAAAAGATGCTTGCCGATAAATCCGGCGCCGCCTGTCACCACGATTCGCATGACGCTCCTTGGGTCGGTTGTAAGAGGCTTATGTCGCGGGCCATCACCGCTGTCTCGGTCAGCAGAGCCTCGAACTGCTGCGCGAGAGAAGACCATTCCAGACTGCCGGCGTGCCGGTGGGCGCGCGCTGACCAACTCGCCCAGTCGCCAAGAACCGATTGCGCCGCGTCAGCCAAATCGTCAGCCGTCGGCTCGGCGCACAAGCCACAATCAAACTCCTCGACAACGCCAACGGTGCCATTTTGCGGATATCGCGCGGTGACAACCGGTAGGCCGCTCGCCATGGCTTCCGCCACGACCCGAGGGAAACCTTCCCGTTGACTGGTCATCATGAGCAGCCGGGCCCCAGCTAGAAGCTCATATTTTCGCTCATCGCTCACCAGACCAGCCAGTTCGATCCTGGCACGGTTAGCCGAGCTTTCCGCCCGCCGCCGCACCGCCTCGAACGCGGGACCATCACCCGCGATAGTCAGCGGTTCCGTGTAACCCCGGCGGCAGAGTTCATCGAAGGTGTCGATTAGAAGCGAGAGATTCTTGTGTCCGGTGATACGGCCCACGTAGAGCATGCCACGGCGGCTCTCCGCCGCATCCATCCGATAGCAGGCGCCCGTGATCCCGCTCGGAAGAACGAGGACCCGGCCATGCGCGACTGCGCGAATATGCCGCGCCACTTGCGCGGAAACCGCTGTGTTCGCCGCGACGAGCTTCGGCAGCACGTTCTGTACCACCTGAAACGTTTTGCTGTGACGGATCTCACACCAGTCGATAATCGCCCGTTTCCGATCGCGTCGCGAAAGCGCAAGGATGTGAAATAACGGCCACTGGTTGAGAAAAATCGCATCGAACTTGTGCGCATGCGCCAGACGTCGCGCTGCCAGCGCGTAACGCACCATCCCCAGAGGGGAGCGCGGTAGCAACCCGCCGAACGGCTTCTCGTAATGCTGCAATCTCGGTCGGCGAATGACGGAAACCCCGTTTGCCAGCTTTTCCTCCGCCGGAGCCCCGGCTAAGTCCCTGATGCACATCACCGTCACTTGATGACCCTGCATTGCCAGCAGATTGGCCAGTTCTGCGAAACGCTGCTGCTGACCCCCGACACTTGGCGGAAAAAGTTCAGTCAGAAATCCTATGTTCACGCCTGCCCATCCCGCTTGGGGGCACCAGGCATGACGCGAATAATCAAAGCTTCTGTTGTCTCAATACGCATTTTGATGGACAAATCCCCTTACTGCGGTCTGCAGCAGAATTTGAAAATCCAACCACACCGACCAATGATCGATGTAGTACAGATCATGTACAACACGTTGTTAAATCTGTTCCACGGTGTTCGTTGCGCCACGCCAGCCATTTACCTGTGCCCATCCGGTCATGCCCGGCTTCACTTTTTGACGAGCCATGTAGTGCTTTACCGCCGCTGAATAACTCTGGCCCGCGGCAGTGGCGAGCGGTGAATGCGGGCGCGGCCCGACAATCCACATGTCACCCCGTAATACGTTCAGCAGCTGCGGCAGCTCGTCGAGACTCGTCTTACGGAGAAATGCCCCCAGTGGAAACAGACGCGAATCCTGTTTTTCGGTCAGGATCAAGCGATTCGTCTCCGAAGGGGCGTAGTTCATCGTTCTGAACTTAAATATGACAAATTTATTGCCGTTATAGCCCTCTCTTTCTTGTCTGAATAGAATCGGCCCCGAGCTGCAGAACGGGATCAGCACGGCGATCGCGAGCAAGACGGGTGAACAGAAAATCAGCAGCAGCAAGGCCAGCGCCCGATCCTGAACATCTTTTAGCACCCAACGCCAGCCATCCAAAGGCGGAGCCCTGGTCAGCAGCAGGGGCACGCCACCGGCCCGGCATTCGCTTCCCGCGATCCAACCGGCCTCGATGCCGAGGCTAGGCGGCCACAGTAAAACCCGCACGGGAAGGCACAGCACTCCCCGAACCAGCTCAGATAGCTGCGACCTCTCTTGCTCCGATGTAGCAACGATCACATCTTGCACATGGTGGGTTCGAATAAGTTGACGCAGTCTCGCAATGGAATCACCGTGAGGGCCGCCGTCGAAGCCATCTGGGCCATCATCTCTTACCGAAACAAAACCGATTATATTGGTGCCGCTTCCGTCGGTTCGCAGCAGTTGCGCGCAGTACTGCGCGTCGGAACCGTTACCGATGATCGCCACGTTGTGGCCCAGCCGTCGCGCCTGCAACAGCGCAGCGCCAGCGTAGCTGGTTCCTAAGCGAACCAGCACGATCAACACCCCGCCCGTGACCCAGTCCCGGAAAGAGCTCAACCAAAGCGCATCATGCGGTTGCAACGTGATCGACCATGACAGCAATGGCGCGCTGGAAAGCATCCAGGCGACAGCCGCTGTCACGCTCGAGCGCCATGCCCTCAGGATGCGGCGAAAGTCATAGGCGCCAAGAGAGCGCAGAACGAAGTGGACAACGACAGCAACCGCAATGCCAAACCTGAGCATTTCAGACAAGCCCGCATGGCCGCCCCCCGCCGTTACTATGTCACGAAGCCATATACCAGAGGATATAGCGACCACGATCGCTTCTGCGACCTCCAGCGTAGCAACAAGACGCCAGCGCGACACACGTGCCACCACCGGTCCACAAGAAAACGTCCCGGACGCGTCGACGAGCCCGACCGGCGCCTCACCGGCATCCGCTACCATTCTGTTCGGTATCCAAACATTAATTTCAATCCGGGAAGAGATCAATCAAAGTCCGTTACGTTACCTAAGGAACTTTAGAAGCGCCGCCATGGGGCGGTGAGTCACGTCTGCGTCAGGAGTGACTACAAACGCCGCCATGCGGCCATTCTAACACAGCTCCACCAACGACAGCCGCTGGCGCGCCAACCCAGCAAGGTGTAGGACTTTCTAGGCAATTCGTATCGTCACTGTTGGCGCGTGTTGAAGGAAACCGACCAAGAAGGTGAGCATGTATCAATTGTCTTTCAAAGATCACCAACTCGGCCAGTGCCATCGTGCCAAAAATCGAATCGGCCGTAATTTTTTACTCCTTAGCCTGACGCTCGGTGTGGTTGGCAACGCAACGGCCCAGCGCAGCGACAAGGCCTGCGCATCGTACGCTTCGAGTTGCCAAGGCCGTCTCGCCTCTCCACTATGCGTGCAATTGCAAAAACGTTGTGGCGCACCCACCGGCGGGGCGGCGTCTATACAATCACCAGACAGCAACACGCAGGGCATGCCCGCGCTGGACCAGCCAACCGAAATGCCGGACTGCCCCAACGGCCAGGAGATGGTGATGGTCCCGACATGCCAGTGTGCGACCCCGCTCGGTACAGGGGATGCCCCCGGCGATAATGGCGCTTGCGCATCGTGCACGCCCGACGGGGTCCGAATGGAATGCCAGGCAAGGCAATAAGAACAGGGCCGCTCGAATCCAGTTGCGGCCGGTGGCCCCACGGGTAGGTTTTGCGCCCCCTGTCGCCCAAGCCACGCCGCCGCGACGTTTCGCCGGGTTCCAGCAAATCTAATTGATCAACAAAACCAGCGGATGCGCGCTCCGGGTTGGGTAACCGGCGGCGCGCAACGCTTTAATGCCGCCTGGCGCGTATCCCCCGGGAATCGGAAACCCCATCCCAGCATTTGTGCGGCGGTTCCGGGCATTACACCCCGGAATAGGCAAGCGGCACCCGTCCAATGCCAGGCAAGGCAATAATAACGGGACCGCTCTAAGCCCGGCGGCCGCTGCCCCCACCGGTCGGTTTTGCCCCCAGTTGCCCAAGCCATGCTCTGGTTGGCCAACCTCTTTGAACGCGTCTGCATGTCCGTTTCGCTGGGATGAGGCCGGTCCGGCAAATCCCAATCGTGAACCATCAGCTTCACTGAAACCAGCACAACATGCAGAAATATACCGTTACTACATTAATATTTGCATAAATTCAATTTTAACTATTACACATCTATGGACAAACCTCAGAAAGGGCTCATAACTACAGGAGATTACTTTGAGCAACACTTCGACATCAATCCCGTCGCCGGACGGTTCTATTGTAGCAGCTGGTAACGGCACAGCAATCATCGATACGAACGGCAACACATGGACGATATCGTCCACCAACGCCGTCCTGGAGAACGGACAGACCGCCGCATTCAGCGCCAACGTAGCCGAGATCGCCTACGTGAGTAAGACCGTGTGGCAGGAGAACACGAGCAATCAATGGTACAGCTGGACCGGGTCAGGATGGAGCGCCGGCAATGATCCCTTGCCGATCCCTACCCCTACCCCCACGCCAACACCAACCGTTAAAGAAATAACCCCTACCTCCGGTGGTACTCTTACGGACGCTAGTGGGAACAAGTGGACGCTCACCTCGGCCGGTGTGGTCGACGAAAACGGCACGGCCGTGCCTGGCGGCTCCGGCACCGCCGCTTTCGCGATCGTTGGCAGCCTGTATTACGGGCAGGACGCTAATACTAAAAACTGGTACACCTACTCGCCAGCAAGCCAAACCTGGACCAGTTCGACCGCTCCCGTCCTGACACCAACACCTACCCCGACCCCGCCTCCAACACCCGTCGTGCGCGCCGGCTCAAACGCCGCGATCACCGATGCCGCCGGCAACCGCTGGACGATATCGTCCACCAACGCCGTCCTGGAGAACGGGCTGGCGGCCTCATTCAGCGCCAACGTCGCCGAGATCGCCTACGTCAATAAGACGGTGTGGCAGGAGAACACGAGTAATCAATGGTACAGTTGGACCGGGTCAGGATGGAGCGCTGGCAATGATCCCTTGCCAGTCCCCACGCCAACCCCAACCCCCACTCCGACGCCAACCCCGACCGTGTCGCCCAACGACACCGTCGTGCGCGCCGGCTCAACAGGCGCGATCACCGATGCCGCCGGCAACCGCTGGACGATATCGTCCACCAACGCCGTCCTGGAGAACGGGCTGGCCGCCGCATTCAGCGCCAACGTCGCCGAGATTGCCTACGTGAGTAAGACCGTGTGGCAGGAGAACACGAGTAATCAATGGTACCAGCTGGACCGGGTCAGGATGGAGCGCCGGCAATGATCCCTTGCCGATCCCTACCCCTACCCCCACGCCAACTCCCCCACCACCCCCCACACCAACCCCCACGGGAACTGTCTATATCAACCTGAGTGCGCCGGTTACTGAGACCGGTGGAGCCGATCAGCTATTGATGGGATTCCCGTTCGGCGGCGGCGGCCAGCAGACGCTCAGTAGCAATGGCGAAGGTCAAGTATACGAACCCTCGGGAATCACCCAGAACGCTGACGGCTCCGTCACGCTGACCGCGCAACCTAATCCCAATACAACCGCCGCCTGGCCCAACGACCTGCCCTACACATCCGGCGCGTTCTCGACTGCCGGCTTTGTCAATGGCGAACCCCAGGCGGGTGGCTTCCAGGCCCTTTACGGCTACTTCCAGATGACCGCCGAACTGCCGACGGGCGCCGGACTCTGGCCCGCTTTCTGGCTAGAGCCGGTGGACGGTGTTTCTGCCTCTGAAATCGATGTCATGGAGGCTCCCTTTAACAACCCTACGCTGATCCAGGCATCGTTGCACGATAATGTCGGTGGATACACAACAGGTCAGGTGACCGTGCCGAATTATTCGTCAAATTATAACACCTATGGTGTTAACTGGAACGCGCAGACGATCACCTTCTATGTCAATGGTAAGGCGATCGGCTCTACCCCCACCCCCGCGTCTGCCAACACCGCTCACTACATTCTCGCCAACCTCGCCGTCGGCGGACAGTCCTGGTCGTGGCCCGGTACCCCTAACTCCTCGAACACCTGGCCGGCAAACATGACGATCAAGAACATAACTTACAACCCCAACGGTCCGGGTGGAGTTGGCAGCGACCATGGTACCTACAGCGGTGGCCTGGCCATCACCCCCCCCGCCACGCCGGGCGGCCGCGCTACCAGCGCCACGGTCGGGCAGAGCCAAGTTTCCAACGCTGCGACGTCAGGCACCACGATGCAACTCCTCAAGGGTGCGGGGGCTGGCGTTAGCTCGTCCAACGGCGGGCAAACTTATGTAATCCCAGCCGCCGGCCACGGGGTGGAAGCCTTCACCAGCAACATCCTGGCCATGGGGGACACCTTGAACCTGACGACGGCACTGGCGGCGACCAACTGGAACGGATCGGCCTCCACGCTGCCGAACTATCTGACAGTGACTAACTCGGCAAAGGGTGCGACACTATTGATCTCAGCCACCTCTGGCGGCTCAGGCGTGGCGGTCGCGACCATCGATGGCGCGACGACCGCGACCCTGAGTAGCCTGCTGGCCCACTCGATTACCTGATTTGACGTGGAAGCGCCGCCGGGGAAGACCCTGGCGGCGTCACCACGGCAAGTACACTTGGACAGAGATGGCGACGCGGTTGCCCGTCGCCCTGATCAACGGACCTAGTCCAAAAGCTAGCTTGTCGATGGTGATGTCCCCCCAACTGGACGCCGCACTTTCAGGCTGCGCCGCCCCCAGGTAACATCCCCCCCTTTGTTAGTACGGCGGCGATCTTGGCCGCGTTCAGGCAACCCGTCGCCGCTTTTATCATTCGCCAATTCACAAAGATGATGTTGCGCTGAGTGCTGAAACGCTCTGACTAGGGGCGTGCTCAGCCGTTATCTTCGTCACAGTCAGCCTCCCCGAACGGGCCGCTCCCGAGGGTGGCGTTCTGGAACGCCAGCGTGGCGAGGTCCGTCGCCCCGCTCATGATCTGCAGCAGCCCGCTGCTCGCTCTGTAATCTGCTACCTTCTTTTGCTTTCAACTCAGAATGCCGCTTCCGTTCACCTTGACGAAACGCGGAGGCTTTTGCTTGTTAATCGACATGGAAGGCCGCTTCCATTCCATG
The DNA here is from genome assembly GCA_963778125.1 of uncultured Alphaproteobacteria bacterium. GTDB lineage: Bacteria > Pseudomonadota > Alphaproteobacteria > Acetobacterales > Acetobacteraceae > Rhodopila. Next base: position 59,975 of record CAVZTH010000054.1, read on the forward strand.
TTCACAGGCCCCTGCACCTGCGGCTGGATCACGCCCATCCACTCGGTCCCATTGTGGTAAAAAAAGCTGCAGGCGTTTGGGTTCTCAGCCTCTCCATAGACGTCAAAATCGATGGCGATGATGATGTCGGCAGCGGTCTTGCCGACTTGCGCGAGCATCGGATAGCCCAATCCCTTGCCGTTCGAGTTGGGGTAGTGCATCACGCTGACCGTGTTACCCGCATTGCCATTCATCAACAGCAGGCTGCAGCCGTTCTGGCCCCCGGTGAAGATGAACTGGTTGGCCGGCAAATTTCTCGGCACGCCATCGAGCAGCACGGGAGCGATGTGGTCGAGATTGGTCGAGTTGATACTCTGATACGAGATATACGGCACATAGTATCCGGTGATCTGGTTTGCCCCCATGGCCAGGGTCGGCGTCAAGATCACCTGGGAGGCGCCCCCGAATAGCGATGTGGACCAAGGCACTAAATCGAAATAGCAGGGCGCATAGGAATTGTTGGCGTTGAAGCCGCCGATGATATGACCACCACCGCCCTGCAGATTGATGCAGACGGTTCTGGCATATTTAAGCGGATCTGTAAGAAATCTTTGTACTTCGTACGCGGACATGGCGGGCTCTCCGGTTTTCTCCAGCGAAATCTGATTCATCACACTTGCTGGATCAGGCTCACATCGGCTTCGCGATGACCACTAGTGTAGCAGCAATTTAGAGATGGCACCCTCATTTAGAGATGACACTCCCTCGGGTTTTGGGGTCCTGGGAGATGCGTCATGGCGGTGCTGTTGATGAGCAAGCACGAGTTTCTGCCGGCTCGGATTCACGACGTGCAGGTCGAGCCAACCTTGCCGGACGGGACCAAGCTCGTCACCGTTCCCCTCCGAGCCCGGGCTGCCCAGCCTGGCAGTCATCCGAGTGAGACGCTGATATATTTAGCTGCTTGCTTTTCCCCTGATTGCGTCTATCTGATAGTCACCATCGGTATCCGACGACATGAAGATGTCGTAGGTACGGGCCTAGCCTGGGCGTCCGATGGCAGAGAGACACGCGCACTCCCGCCCTGCCGACGAACAGGAGGGTGGTTGTGGCGCACACCAACACCGATCAAACTGTGCAGAAACTTCGCCGGCAGCAGGCGGCTTTGGCAAAGTTTGGAAGGTTCGCATTCAATGAAACCGACCTGTTGACGATCCTTACCGAAGCCGCGCGTATCTGTGCGGCGTCCCTGGATGTTCCGTTCTGCAAGATCTGCCGATACCGTGCCGCGGAAAACGATCTTCTCATCGAGGCCGGTTGTGGTTGGGATCTCGGGATCGTTGGACGGGTCGTCTCGCAAGCTGACGAGACATCGCCACAGGGACGTGCCTATAGGACTGGTGAACCCGTGATTATCCGCGATATACGGGACGCAAATAACTTGGTTCTGCCGGATTTTTACCCGCGGCACGGTATCATTTCGACTGTCGATGTGATCATCTCTGCCCTCAACGGAGCGTCATATGGCGTTCTGGAAATCGACAGTCCGACGCTGCACCAGTACGATCAACATGACATCGATTTCCTGACTGGCTTTGCCAACGTGCTGGCTGAGGCGGTCGCGTCCGCCCAAAAGAACAAGGCAATGCAGGCGTTGCTGGCCCGGCAAGAACTGCTGGCTTCGGAATTGCAACACCGTGTCCGCAACAATCTCCACATCGTAGCTGGGCTGCTAAACAACTACGCGCTGTCCGCGTTGGACGACGCGTCGCGGCAGGGTATCGCCTCAATCTCACGTCAGGTAGTAACGCTGACACATATCTACGACAGTCTGCTCGGTATCGGGCTGACCTCAACCATCGACTTGAGTAAATACTTGGAAGAGCTGTGCTCGTCCTTGCCGAAGCTCCAGGACGGGCGAGCCAGTAATGTTGATCTCGAATGCAATGCGGAATCCATCATGCTTCCGCTCGACAGCGCGACCGCGCTAGGAATGGCCGTCGCCGAACTCGTGACGAACGGCTATCGCCACGCCTTTCCGGATAACAGGGCGGGCACAATCGTCGTGACCGCCATCGCTGACGGCGGCAATGCAATCTTGATGATCCAGGACGACGGAGTAGGTTTCGACACCACGGCCGCGACGTCAAGGCGGGGGCTCGGCCTGGTCCGGCAACTGGTCGAGCAGATCGGCGGGACAGTGTGCGTGCGATCAGAAGTGGGCACGCTGTGGACACTGATGTTTCCAGTATCCGATCCGACCGGCAACTTGGCGGCTGCCGCATAGCCACTTGGCGCGGCGCGGGATAACCGAAAGTCATGTTCATTCAGCATCAGAAAAGCCAACCGGATCAGCGGCCTGCTCTGGCTCTATGATAACATAATAGGACGTCTATAAAAACGATTAGCCTTCTCTGCCGGGCCGGAAGGAGCCGCCTATGAGCGACACAATCCATCAAATATTCCAGGACGGGGACGCTTTCAAAGTCCGGATCATACGCCTTGGCGAATTTGTCCAGGAAGCCGACGGCTTCTCGTCCTACGCTGACGCTGCGTCCTGGATTGCGCAGGCCGAACATCTTGCGTCGGTCAGAGCCGAGCGGCAGAAGTTCGCTATACATGCGAGTGGTTTGACCTTGCCCCCGTAAAGCGGCTCGCCGCATCGCTTTGGCCCCTAACTCATGCCCTACATCGCTACATCCAGTGACCGCCAACCCATACCCAGTTACGGCCGTCCCACGTCCAATGCGATGGTTCCCAATGCCGTCCGACTACTCGCTCGACGTAATGACCGCCAATCCACACATATTGGCGACCATCCCAATGCCAGCGACCTGGCTCCCAGACCAGAGTTTCTCGCGGCGGCGGCGGGACGGCTTCCATTCGGGGAGGCGGCGGCGGTGGATATGGGTTGGGCGGCGGGGCAACTTCTACCACCCGAGGACCGGGTTGCGGCGGGGCGACCACGCATCCGGCGACCGCAAAGGCCGTGAAGATCGGGGTAAGCAGCGCATTCGTGTTTTCTCCATAAAGGGTTCCCGGACGGGTCTGAGCTTACCAGGGTGATCGAGAAGGTCTTGCAGAACAACTTTGTCGATGGCGGTGAGCGTTGCACCTGACAGCTTGAGATAGATCAGACCCGCCTTTGTCTCCAGAGTTAGGCCGGATCCCAGCGTCTGCGTCCTCCTTGGGCATCGCGCCACCAATTCGACCACACCGTTCGTCAATGCTAGTTCGGCAAATCGCGACTCCGCCATGCGCCGACCGCATTAGGCGCTTACGTTAAGTCACGCTCGCGCCCGCGCGCAGTCGAGCGGTCGCCGGTCCCGCAAAGCACCCTTCGTCGCCTTCACTCGGGCGTTTAACAATCCGGCCCTTCCGCTCACCCCCAGCCGAACCCAGCCGGGGCGAGCGCGTCTGCCACCTTCTTCTGCTCGGGACTCATGACAGAATACAGCGGCATGAATGCTGCCTTGGTGGACTGCGCCGCCTCCATCATCCCGGCCGTCATCTTTTCCATCCGGTCGAGGCGTTCGGGCGCGCTCAGCGATGCGGCTGGACCCATCTTCTCGTGCATTTCGGTCATCCGCCGTGCGTTGTCGCGCATGGCGTCGGCAAAAGCGTTCCACTGCGGCATCTGCTCGTCCGTTATCTTGAGTTTGGTCCGCATAGAGGCAATTCGATCCTCCATATGTGGGGCCATGCCCGACATCTTCTCCATGCAGCCGAGTGAGCCGCCCTGCGTCGTCGGCGCAGGCGATCCGTGGCGGCCGATCCTCCCCAATTCAACAGCGCTTTGCGCCATGAGCGGGCCGGCTATCAGGGTCGCAATCGCAAAAACGGGAAGGATAATCTGCTTCATGGGTGCCTCCTCTTCAAGCGTTTAGTATAGTGCCGATCGATGCCAGGCATCATTCCTCGGCCCGGATTCTACATTTCGTCCCACGCCGGCGGAACCACATAGATAGTATATAGAACAAGCCGATATCGCGCGTTCGTGAGGAACGTGAATGCCGGCCTATACGTCAGATCCTGATAGGTCGACCCAGACCAGTCGTGCGCCCAGGAGATTTTTACCCTGACCCGAAACGCGCTCCCGTCATGGCCCGGCTCGTCCGAGGCTCGGACTAGTCACCAGGACAGTCGCCCCCATCCATGGCACAATTTTTGTTCGCTGAATGTAATCACGTCCCCCGAACTGTGTTTGGTCCGGATTGTCTAACTTGTCTGTGTTCACCTGTGTGTCATCTGTGTGCATCTGTGGTTCCATTCCTTTGGCGCAACCAGCCGCGCTCGTGGTTTCTGAGTAAGGTTTGGAACCACAGATGCACACAGAGGCCCCCTCACGGATAGTCGGGGAAATCCAAGCGCCACCGCCCCCGCGCGTCTCACCGTCTCCCAACCGGACAGCCCCAGAGGGCTCCGATGCCGATCTGAAACCGCAACCGGCCACCCGCATAGGAAATTAAGCTTGACAATATTCCTAACACTGCGCTAAACCCAAACCGCAAACTCAGCCCAGGCCGCGACACATGACCGAAACGAAACCCCGCCACCCCGACGTGTTCCTGCAGCTCATCGCCGCCGCCCTGACACCGATTTTCTCCACCGCCACCGACGGCGATCAAGGCCGCGCCCAAGCCGCCGCGATCGAGACCATCAACGCCTACGTCCCAAGCTACCCGTCCGACCTCCTCCCGATCGCCCAGATCATCGCCTTCGGCCTCGCCGCGCTCCGCTCGATCAGCCTCTCGATGGCGGAAAACATCCCTATTCCGCTTATCCTCCGCCTGCGCGGCAATGCCGCCAGCCTCAGCCGCGGCGCCGAGCAATGCCGCCGTGCCCTGGCCGAACCCCCGCCCCCCGACGTCGATCTCTATCCCGCGGCGGAGTTCGCGGAAGCCGGCCGCTGGATCGACGAAGCAGTGCAAGCCGAAATCGCCCGAGCCCGCAAACCCGCCTCTGGCGACCGCGCAGCTCAACCGACCATTCCCCGGGATGACCCGCCCACCATGGCGGCGGCGCTGGACGCCTTGGCCGCCGAATCCCGCCGACGCATCGAGGAAGCCGAGGCCGCCCTCGCAGCCCCAAGCCAACACCAGGCAAAACCGGCCTCTCGCCCGTGCGACCGAGCACGCGGCCGCCAGCGCTGCCTGGGCCAACGCCATGGCCGGCATCGCCCCGGGATCGCCGGCCTTCCGACCACCCGGCGCCGGCATCCGCGCCGCCGCCCTGGCGAGTGCCGCCAACCACCTCATGACCGGCTCCCCGACGTCATCGCCGCTGATCTTCAAAACGCCAGCCACGTAAGAACCGGGGTTGCGGGGCGACCTCTCTCTACATCGGAAATGACGCTTTTCGGGCCGCGCGTCCCAACCTGCCGCGAAGCTCCAGCCTACAACGAGATTTTCAGGAACGCGCCAAGTTCGCCGATGATGCCGCGGCGGAACGCCAGCACGCAGACCATGAAGATCACGCCCTGCGTCACCGTCACCCAGGCGCCGAACTGCGCCAGGTAGTTCTCCATCGAGGTCACCACCACCGCGCCCATCGCCGGGCCGAACACCGTGCCCAGGCCGCCCAGCAGCGTGGTCAGCACGACCTCGCCCGAGGTCGAGTAATGCACGTCGGTCAGCGTGGCGATGCCGAACACCAGCGCCTTGGTGCCGCCCGCGACGCCGGAGATCATGCAGGACAGCACGAACGCGATCAGCTTGTAGTCGTCGGTGCGGTAGCCCAGCGAGGTCGCGCGCGGCTCGTTTTCGCGGATGCCTTTCAGCACCTGGCCGAACGGCGAGTGGATGATGCGGTGGATCAGCAGGAACCCGCCGAGGAACACCGCCGCGACGACCCAGTACATCGTCATGTCGTTGTTCAGGTTGATGAAGCCGAACAGATGGCCCCGCGGCACCTGCTGGATGCCGTCCTCGCCGCCGGTGAACGGCGCTTCCAGGCAGAAGAAATAGACCATCTGCGCCAGCGCCAGGGTGATCATGGCGAAGTAGATGCCGGAGCGGCGGATCGCCAGATAGCCCAGCACCAGACCCAGCGCCGCGCCGGTCAGGCCGCCGAAGATGATCGCGATCGAGGCATCCACATGCCAGAACTTCATCGTCCAGGCGGCGACGTAGCTGCCCATGCCGAAGAACGCCGCGTGGCCGAACGACAGCAGCCCGACATAGCCGATCATCAGGTTGAACGCGCAGGCGAACAGCGCCGCGCACAGCACGCGCATCAGGAACACCGGATACAGCACGTACGGGCAGACCACGATCAGCGCGACCATCACCAGGAAGGCGATGGATTGCGCGCGGGAAAATCCGAACATCTCAGGCGGCCTTTCCGAACAGGCCGCGCGGCCTGACCAGCAGCACGATCACCATCACCAGGAACACCACGGTGGCCGAGGCCTGCGGATAGAACACCTTGGTCAGTCCCTCGATCACGCCCAGGCCGAAGCCGGTGACGATCGAGCCCATGATCGAGCCCATGCCGCCGATCACCACGACGGCGAACACGGTGTTGATGAAGTTGTCGCCCATGTTGGGGTTCACCGAGTAGATCGGCGCCGCCAGCACGCCGGCGAACGCGGCCAGCGCGACGCCGCCGCCATAGGTCAGCGTGATCAGCCGCGGCACGTTCGACGCCGAACGCCTGCACCAGCGGCGCGTTCTCGGTCGCCGCGCGCAGCGTGGCGCCCAGCGAGGTTTTCTCGATGATCGCCCAGGTGGAGAAGCAGACGACCAGGGCCGCGAGCACCACCCAGCCGCGATAGATCGGCATGTACATGAAGCCGAGATTGGTGGCGCCCTGCAGCACGTCCGGGATGCGGTAGGGCAGGCCGGAGCTGCCGTAGTCGTTGCGGAACAGGCCCTCGATCACCAGCGACAGGCCGAAGGTCAGCAGCAGGCCGTACAGGTGGTCCAGCTTGTACAGCCGGCTGATGATGGTCTTTTCCAGGATGATGCCGAAGATGCCGACCAGCAGCGGGCGCCAGGATCAGCGCCGGGAAAGTAGCCGATGCCGGCATAGTTCAGCAGCATCCACGAGGCGAAGGCACCCATCATGAACAGCGCGCCGTGCGCGAAGTTGATGATGTTGAGCATGCCGAAGATGACCGCCAGCCCCAGCGACAGCATGGCGTAGAAGGCGCCGTTGATCAGGCCCAGCAGAAGCTGGCCGAACAGCAGCGGGCCGGGAATGCCGAAGATCATGATCATGGTTGTTGCTCGGCATGTCGTTTCCTCCCGGGCACGCGCGTTTGTCTGAGTTTGCGCTCATGCCTTGATGAACGGGCAGTGGCCTTCGGCCAGCGGGCGGTAAGCCTCGTCGCCCGGCGTGGTCGCCACCAGCTTGTAGTAGTCCCACGGGCCCTTGCTCTCGGACGGCTTCTTCACCTCGAACAGGTAGGCCGGCACCAGGTTGCGGCCGTCCTCGCGGATCTTGGTCTTGCCGAAGCAGTCGTCCTCGACCGGCATCGCCTTCATGCGGTTGATCGTCGCGACGCCGTCCTTCTTCGCCTCGGCCGCGCCCATGTCGGCGACCGTCTTCAGGTAGTGCAGCGTGGCCGAGTAGCAGCCGGCGTGGATCATGTTCGGATAGTTGTTCGGCGTCTTCGGCAGCACCCGCTTGGTGAAGGCGCGCGTGCTGTCGTTCAGGTCCCAGTAGAAGCTTTCCGTCAGGCTCAGGCCGCCGCGCGGTGTCCAGACCCAGCGCGTGCACGTCGGTGATGAACATCAGCAGCGCGGCGATCTTCATCGAATTGTTCAGGCCGAACTCATGCGCCTGCTTGATCGAGTTCACCGTGTCGCCGCCGGCGTTGCACAGCCCGAGCACCTTGGCGCCGCTGGATTGCGCCTGCACCAGGAACGACGAGAAATCGGTGGTGCCGGGGAACGGATAAGGCGCGGCGCCCAGGACCTTGCCACCCGCCGCCTTCACCAGGGCGGAGGTGTCGGCCTGCAACTGCTTGCCGAACGCATAGTCGGCGGTGAGGAAATACCAGGCTATCGCCCCCGGCCTTCACCATCGCGCCGCCGGTCGACTTCGCCAGCATGTAGGTGTCGTAGCTCCAGCGTGATGAAGTTCGGCGAGCACTGCTCGCCGGTCAGCGCCGAGGACGCGGCGCCCGACATTGAGGTAGACCTTGTTCTTCTCCCGCACGACCGACTGCACGGCCAGCGCCACCGACGATGTCGGCACGTCCAGCAGCACGTCGACGCCGTCGCGGTCGAACCACTGCCGGGCGATCGACACCGCGAGGTCCGGCTTGTTCTGGTGATCGGCGGTGATCACCTCGACGTTCATGCCCTTGGCGGAGACGCCGAAATCCTCCAGCGCCTGCTTGGTGCAGATGACCGAGGTGATGCCGCCGGTGTTCGTGTAGGGGCCGGACTGGTCGTTCAGCACGCCGATCTTGATGATCGGCGCCTGGGCGCGGGCCGGCGGATCAGCGGCGGAGCGTTGGCGGCGGCGGCGGTCGTGAGGGCCGAACGACGGGTGAGCATCATCAATGAACCTTCATACTTTGACTAAAGAGCCGCCTTTATCCAACGGGCGGGGTAGAAGCAACGTGCCTGCCGTGATCCGGCGCTCCCGCGCTCTCCGGCGGTTTCTTCATCGTCCAGCGCACCGGCGCCCGCTTCAGGTGCCCGTTACTCAGACGCCCAGGTACTCGTGCAGCTTGTCCATGCTGGATTCGAGGAGATGATTGGGGATCATGTCCACGACCTTGCCGTGCTCCATGACGTAATGGCGGTCGGCGACGGTGGCGGCGAAGCGGAAGTTCTGCTCGACAAGCAATACGGTGAAGCCGCGACCCTTAATCTCTCGGATCGTACGGCCGATCTGTTGAACGATGACGGGGGCGAGACCCTCGGTCGGTTCGTCCAGCAGCAGCATTTTCGAGCCGGTTCGCAGGATGCGGCCGATCGCCAGCATCTGCTGCTCACCGCCGGACAGCTTCGTCCCGTGCGCGGTCGCGGCGCGTTCGCGCAGGTTGGGGAACAGCGTGTAGATCTCGTCAACCGACAAGCCGCCGGGGTGGACGATCGGCGGCAGCATCAGGTTCTCGGTCACCGACAAGGAGCCGAAGATGCCGCGTTCCTCGGGGCAGATGGCGATGCCGGCCCTGGCGATCTGGTTCGGCATCCGGCCGATCATCTCATTGCCGCGGAACTTCACGCTGCCCTCGCGGCGCGGGACTAGTCCCATGATCGACTTCATCGTGGTGGTCTTGCCGGCGCCGTTGCGGCCGAGCAGCGTAACGACCTCGCCTTCGCGGACCTCGAAATCAACGCCGTGCAGGATGTGGCTTTCGCCATACCAGGCGTTCAGGCCTTTGATCTCAAGCATGGGGTTGCTCAGACATCGGCAGTCCCCAGGTAGGCGGTGATCACTTCGGGGTTCTTCGACACCGTCTCGTAAGTGCCCTCGGCCAGCACCTTGCCGCGGGTCAGGACGGTGATCTTGTCGCAGAGACCTTCCACGACCGAGAGATTGTGCTCCACCATCAGGATGGTCCGGCCCGCTCGGATCCGCTTGATGAGCTCGACGATGCGATCGACGTCACCATGCGCCATGCCTGCGGTAGGCTCGTCCAGCAGCATCATCTCGGGTTCGAGGGCCAGGGTGGTGGCGATTTCCAGCGCGCGCTTCAGGCCGTAGGACAGGTCGGCAACCACGGTTCCGGTGAACGAGGACAGGCCGACGTCAAACAGCAACTGGTGGGCGCGGTCGTCGAAGACCTTGAGCACGCTCTCGGAGCGCCAGAAATCGAAGCTGGCGCCGCGGGCGCGCTGCAAGGCCAGACGGACGTTTTCGAGCGCCGTCAGATGTGGGAAGACAGCCGAGATCTGGAAGCTGCGAACCAACCCCAGCCTGGCGACCATGGCCGGCTTCATACCCGTGATGTCACGACCTTTGAACGTGATCTTGCCGCGTGTGGGCGGCATGAAGGAGGTCAGCAGGTTGAAGCATGTCGTCTTGCCGGCGCCGTTGGGGCCGATCAGGGCATGGATGTTGCCCGTCTCCACGCGCAGATCGACGGCGTCGACAGCCACGAAGCCGCTGAACTCACGCGTCAGGCCTACGGTTTCCAGGATGGTGTCTGTCACCCCCGGACGTCTCCCCATTCTGCGATTGGTTCCAGAGAGCGGGGCGTTTTGCATATGCCGTGGCGCAGTGCAAGGCCACGTCAGCCGAATGATACAATAACGTTATCATTGAGGACCCTACCCTCTGATGGGGTCGATCCAGCTAGCGGGCCGAAAAGGTGATTTGACCATGGCGCGGCGGGAGTTCGCTCAGAGAGCGAGGGTCAGGTACACGGCGGCGGTCCACACAAACACCGATAGAATGACGCCGTGCACAACCCCTCGCATCAGTGCGTGCTGGTCCTCGGTCACAGCAGCGCTGCGGCCCCGTGGCTGATTGGGGGTTGGCATGGTCGGAGAAATTTGCCGCACCGGACTGCTCCTGTTGGTTGGAGCGACGATAACGGACCGGTGAGAGCACGCCAACTTCAATCACGGGTTCGCGAGCGAACCGAAACCCGAACCCAACGAGTACGTGATGCAAGCATAACCAAAATGCGCAATTTATGAGCTTTTGTGAACGATATAGTGCCGTATTCAAAGTCGGGTGATTGGTCGCGGATTCCAGGGCGTTGCGGGGAACCCCTGACCTTTCGCCTAATCACGTGACCGTGAGTCGTTAAAATATAATTTCTATGGGCGGCGTCAGTGCGGCGGCGCGCGGAACCAATTCACATATCCGTGAGCTACCGTCGGAAGTGCTCGTTATCTCGCCATCGGCATCGTTCTCTGGGCGGAGCGCCTAATTGACGGTAGGTTGTGATCCCTGCGCAGCATTCTCCTCGCAACCGAGAGTTGAGCACTCTCCGGCAAGCGATGGGTTGCTCGACGATATCAATCTGTTTGAGGGAAGAACCTGGCGCGGGAGCTCCGAAAGGTTCAAGGTTCTTTGTCCTGATCGTCGTCTGCCTGACAACTGCGCTGGGCTGCCGGACCCGTGTACGTATCCAGATTAAGTGCCGTGTTGATCAGTGCCAGATGGGAGAATGCCTGCGGAAAATTGCCGAGTTGGCGTTGTCCGGCAGGATCGTATTCTTCAGCCAGCAAACCGACGTCGTTCGCCAGACTTAACAAATGGTCGAACAAGGATCGAGCCTCCTGATGGCGGCCTTGGAGGACGAGGTTGTCGACGTACCAGAAGCTGCAGGCCAGGAAGACGCCTTCGCTGCCTGACAAGCCGTCCGAGGTTTCGTCGGTACGGTAGCGGCGAACCAGACCGCCGATCATCAGGTCGCGGCCAATCGCGTTGACGGTATTTACGATCCGAGGATCCTCGGCCGGGAGGAAGCCCACCAGCGGGATCAGCAACAGGCTAGCATCCAACGTATCGCCGCCAAAGTATTGGACGAAGCTCCCGCGCTTCTCGCTGTAGCCTTCCCGGCAGACTGTCTCATGCACGCGCGTTCGAAGCGCCTTCCAGTGTTCCAACGGTGCGGGTAGGTCGAAGGCCTCGGCGCCGCGGATCGCTCGGTCGAAGGCGACCCAGACCATGACCTTGGAGAAGGTGAAGTTCTGCGCTCCACCGCGCACCTCCCAGATGCTCTCATCCGGCAGTTCCCAAATTTCCTCCAGGTGTCCGAGCAAAGCGCGTTGCAGGGGCCAGCTTGAGGTTGGGCGGACGAGACCGAGTGCGGATTCCTGGTAAAGCGCGTCGACGAGTTCACCGAAGACGTCAAGCTGTAGCTGGCTGCTGGCGGCGTTGCCGATCCGAACAGGTTTGGCGCCCTGGTAGCCTTGGAGCCAGGCCACCTCCCATTCCGCGACCCAGCGCTCGCCGGCCAAACCATAGAGGGTCTGCACCTGGCCAGGCGTGCCGGCTACGCTTCGGCGGAGCCAGGCGCCCCAGGCTTGTGCTTCCTCCCGGTGACCGGCGTGCATAAGGGCCAACAAGGTAAAAGTGGCGTCGCGCAACCAGCAGTAGCGATAGTCCCAATTGCGCCCGCCGCCGGGCTCTTCGGGAAGGGAGGTCGTCGGTGCCGCAACGATGCCGCCGGTGGGGGCGTAGCTCAATGCTTTCAATGTCAGCAGGGAGCGTTGAACCTCGGCACCGTATGAGCCGCGATATTTGCAGCGGCTGGACCAACTGCTCCAAAACGCCTCGGTGTCACCCAAAGCCCTATCGGCGTCCGGCGGGACGGGTACGGGAAGGTGGGACGCCGCATGGGTCAGGACCAAAGCGGGTTCGCTGGCCGGCCTCGGCGACGACGGAAGCCACGGTGGTCATTCCTCTGCCGTGCAGCTTGATGTCGCTTTTGAGCACGACCTGATCGGGGCCGGCGACCGCCAGGATACCACTCCCGTGGTTCAGCCGGGTCACCCAAGGGACAGCCGATCCGTATTCGAAGCGGAGCGACAGGTCGAACTGCATTTCCACCGAGCCGGAGCGGCCCTCGACAATGCGAACAATGGAGTGCTTTTCGGCCGCCATGAAATCGATCAGCGCGACTGATCCCGACGACGTTTCGAACAGCGTTTCGAGGATCATCGTCCCGGGCCGATAGTGCCGGCTGATCTTGGTCGGCGAATGGCTCGGTGTAATCCGCCAGCGGCCGTTGTCAGGTGAGCCAAGGAGCGCGGCGAAGCAGGCCGGGCTGTCAAATCGCGGCCAGCATAGCCAGTCGATCGACCCCGCCTTGCTGATCAGGGCCGCGGTGCGGCAGTCACCAATCAGGGCGTAGTCTTCGATAGCAGCCGCCTCGGGCGGGTGCACGGATTCAGCCGCTCGTTGCGGGTCCGGGTGTTTTGTACGATGGTCGGGGGGGTGAGGCCGCTGACGGCCGGTGGCCATCAGTTGGCCCTGCCCCACACGCGCTGCCCGCCGTTACCCAGGCAGTAACAGCCCCCGCCGGTCGCGACCGGACGATCCATAGGGCACACATAGGCGCCGGCGTAGCACGCCTGCCCAACCGCGTGCGGGGGAGCATATGCCTGAGGTGGCGCATACACCACAGGAGGCGGCGGCGGGTAATAGGCCGGAGGCGGATAGTAATATGGGCTGGGGTAGTATCCCGGGCCGTAAAATCCCGGACCGTAAAGCGGGATCCCTACCCCGACGAAGACCCCTGCGTTAGCAGGGCTGACCGCCAAACACGCGAAGACCGCGCACAGCGCGATTGCGACTGTCGCTGGACGCGGAAATTGCCTGGATAGTGCCATCGTGGTTCCGACTCTGCCGGTAGAGTGTAACCGCATTATGTCTGATTCCGGCAAAGGGAGATACCGCAAATACGTATCAAGAGTTTGCCGGTTTCAAGGTTGCGGCCGGTTTGCCGTGGCCAAACAGCCGGCCCAGGCGCACGGCCAATCTCGCCAGCGCCGGCGTCGTGGTGGGACGCAGCAGGCGCGGATCATAGCCGGCAAAGCGGCGATCGTTCTCGGTTAGGCAGATCGCCATCAGATCAAGCGGGTTCAAGTCGATATCGGAGACCGCTCGGCTGCCGTTGAGGGTAAAGTTGTTGTCGGGCTTCTCGGCGCTGTCGATGCCGCGGGCGATGCCGATCCGCTCCCAGGCGAGAAAAATCCAGGCGCAGACGACGCGAAGCTCGAAGCGGAGGCGTCGCCATGGGCCCAGGCGCTTGCGGTGCCAGGCCAGCCAGTTGGCAAACAGCAGGATGTGGCGGGCTTCTTCCTGAATCACCGGCTCGAACGTGTCGACCAGTGCCGTTGGGAAGAAGCCGGAGCGGCGGGCAACTTCAAACAGGCCGAAGGCGAAGAAGCTGTCGATGCATTCGGAGTAGCCGGTGACCAGGTAGCCCCACTCCGGATCGGTGGGCAGCCGGTCGGGCGTCTCGGGGGCGAGGGGGATGCCGTAGCTGGTGACGAGATTGGAAAGCACCTCGCGGTGGCGGCTTTCTTCCCAGCCGTTCTGGCCGATCGCCTCGCGCCAGGCGGGGTCGGGTGCGGTGTCGCCGTAGGCGCGCATGCGGGCGCTGGCCTTGTTCTCGGTGGCGACGGCGATGTCCCAGATCGGCAGGCTGGTCAGGCGGCGCAGCGCCTCGGGGTCGAGCTTCGGCCATTCGATCACCGACGGTTTGTAAGGGTTGAACGTGTCGCGGAACATGCTGCACGCAGCATCGCGGTGGGCGTCCGAGCCGATCGGCAGGCTACCGGGAGTTCGGAAAATGCCACTCGCGGGCCTGCCGGTCGGCGGTGTCGATTTCGGTTTGAGTCGGCATGCACTGGGAATGGGTAACGGGCATCCGGCGGTCAAGGGGTTGACGCCTCTGCCATTGCGACGCGGCGATCTGGCGACTGCGCGCTCGCCGGCATCGTGATGACTGTGGGCGCGATCAAGACAGCGTTGGCGACAGGACTTCGAGCACGGGTATAGTGGTTTCGGCGTGAGGCGATTCGCGCGAGACGAGATTCGGGAGTTTTCGGCCGGAATGTTAGTGGAGGACATGCTTCTCGATCCCGCGCAGGTGTTGCACCGGGTTTTCGGCTTTCCCGGCTTTCGCGGACAGCAGGATGCGGCGGTGCGGCACATGGTCGGCGGAGGCGACGCCTTGGTGCTGATGCCGACCGGCGGGGGCAAGAGCATCTGCTACCAGGTGCCTGCCCTGGTTCGGCCGGGAACAGCAGTGATCATCTCACCCCTGATCGCGCTGATGGACGACCAGGTGGCGGCACTTCGGCAGGTTGGGGTGAACGCCGGAGCGCTACACTCCGAAATCGATCCGGCGGAGGCACGCTCGATCACCCGCGACCTGATCGAGGGGCAGTTGGACCTGCTGTATGTCTCACCCGAGCGGCTGCTGACCAATGGCACGATGGATCGGCTTGCGCGGATTCCGCTGGCGCTGTTTGCGGTGGACGAGGCGCACTGCGTCTCGCAATGGGGGCATGAGTTCCGGCCTGAATATCGTGAGCTTGCGCGGATCCCCGATATGTTTCCCGGGGTGCCGCGGATCGCCTTGACGGCGACGGCAGATCCGCGAACGCAGCAGGATATACTGGCGGCGCTGCGGATGGAATCCGCGAAGGTGTTCGTCTCCAGTTTTCATCGGCCGAATCTGCGGCTGTCCGCTGCCGCGAAGGTAGGCGAGACGGCCCAGTTGTTTGAATTTCTGAAGCGGCACAGGGGCGAGTGCGGGATCGTTTATTGCGGCAGCCGAGCCAAGACGGAGCGGATGGCGGCGAAATTGAACGACAAAGGTTTTCCGGCGCTGCCGTTTCATGCCGGGCTGGATCCCGTGCTCAAGCGGGAGTCTCTGACGCGGTTCCGCTCTGGCGAGCCGCTGGTGGTGGTGGCGACAATCGCGTTCGGGATGGGCATCGACAGGCCGGATGTGCGGTTCGTGGTGCATCTGGATATGCCGGACAGCCCGGAGGCGTATTACCAGCAGATCGGCCGGGCAGGGCGGGATGGCGATGTTGCGGACACGCTTTTGCTGTTCGGCGGGCAAGATGTGGCTCAGGCGCGGCACTGGCTGGCGCAGTCGGGGGCGCCTGACGCGCGCAAGCGGGTGATGCGGACGAAACTCGAGGAAATGGTCGCGCTGACGGAGGCGGTAACATGCCGCACGCGGTCGCTGCTGGCCTGTTTTGGCGAGACTTTAGAGTCTGAATGCGGTCACTGCGACAACTGCGAGGCGCCCCCGATCACGGTGGATGCATCGACTGAGGCGCAGATGGTGCTGTCGGCGGTGTATCGGACGGATCAGATATTCGGTGCGGCGCATATCGTGTCGGTGCTGCGTGGGGAGCGCACCGAAGGCGTGTTGCGGCACAGGCATGACAAGCTGCGCACCTTCGGTGTGGGGGCAGGTCATGCCGCAACCTACTGGCGCGGCCTGGTCCGGCAGTTGATTGCGCTTCGGGCCTTGGATGTCGACACCGAGGGCCACGGCGGCCTTTGTCTAGTACAGGACGAGGCTCGGCCGATTCTCCGCGGCGAGGTTCGGGTGATGCTGCGGCAAGATCAGCCCAGGCCGGAACGCGCAGAGCGCCCCGAAAGAGGTCGCGTCGCGGTCGGGCTGTCGGCTGGGGGCGGCGCTTTGGACAATGGCCGAGACTCACCGCCCGTCGCTACACGATACGAGGCGCTGCGACTCTGGAGGCTGGCAGAGGCCAAGGGACAGTCGATCCCGCCATACGTTATTTTTCATGATTCAGTCTTGCGGGACATCGCAGCTATGCGGCCCAAGCTGTTTGGATGAACTGGCTCAGATCAAGGGCGTAGGGGCATCGAAGCTTGAGCGCTATGGGCGCCGCGTGCTCGGGGTGCTCAGGGCAGAGGTTCCAGCTGGGTTGGCGAAACGGGACTAGGCGCCGCTTTCAGCTGGTGATGCTTGAAAAATCCAGGCGGAGCTCATCCAGTTGTTCTGATAATAGTTGTACGGAGGCGTACCGATACGGCTGTGGCCCCGCAATTGCGGTGTTCGAGGCCGTTGCCAGCCACAAGGCGGAGAAGGCGGCGAGGATCAGGGTTTTCATTGGATATCCCCATCTTCAGGTCGGCCAGGATGTCTGGCTTCGAGTTCGTCAACTAGACACTTTCTGGGCGAGCGATAATCCGCTTTTTTCGCACTTGATTTATGCCTCTGGCGGGGAGGTGCCCCCGACTGGTCCTGGGGGGCGGATAGGGCTGCAGCCTATGGCACTTGTAATCCCGTATTGGCCGGAGTGGCCAAAGCGGTAATACTCCGAAGATGACAAAGTCTCCCTCCACTCGCGCGGATCGCCTTCGGGCGCTGCTGACGCGGCGATTTGCACCTACGTTGCTGCAGATCCAGGATGACAGTGCCCGTCACGCGGGACACGCTGGCGCTCCGGCCGGTGGCCAATCGCATTATAGCGTGCTGATGGTGAGCGCAGCCTTTGAGGGCGTCAGCCGCGTTGGCCGGTCTCGCGCGGTCCATGAGGTGCTGGCGACCGAGTTTGGGCCGGCCGAGCAGGGGGGTATGCACGCGCTTGCGCTGACGCTGCGCACGCCGGAGGAACATGGGGCCTCAGCGGAAAAATAATTCCTTAATTCACTTTATGTTCTGCTAGTTTGATTATTTTCTTCTCCAGAAGAACCAGCTAAAGGTGGTGTTGGAACTTTTTGATGGTTTCCTGAGAAGGACTTCTTGAATGGCTGCGGACAAAGATCTTGATCGTCTCGATCGCGAAATCCTCCGACTGATAGCGATCGATGCCTCGCTGTCTTTGGCCGAGATCGCCGCCAAAGTGGGTCTGACACCGACACCATGCTGGAAACGCATCCGGCGGATGGAGCAAGACGGCGTTATCCAGCGCCGCGTCGCCATCATCGATGCAGATAAAGTGGGGCTGCCGGTCTCTGTCTTCGTGGCTGTTGAAACAGCTGATCATTCCAGCGAGTGGCTTGGGCGGTTCGCCAAGGTGATCCAGGACTTTCCTGAAATCGTCGATGCCTGGCGCATGAGTGGTGATGTCGATTACCTGCTCCATGTGGTGGTCGCCGATATTGCGTCTTATGACCAATTCTACCGCAGGTTGATTGCTGCCGTACCGCTGCGCAATGTGAGCAGCCGTTTCAGCATGGAGCGGATGAAAGCGGCTCCACTGCCTGTCTGAAGATGGATGGCGACGCGGTTCGATGATTGCGGACGCGTGGCATAATCTTTCGCTTTTTTTCGCTTTATCAACTTTTGCTTAATAACTTCATGGTGTTCTGCGCTCCGGCAATTTGGAGGTGGCCATGACAATCAGTCGTCTAGTCAACCGTAACGTCGTCGCGGAGCGCGGACGGACCAGCATGCGGCTGGAACCCGAACTCTGGAACATGCTAAGTGAGATCTGCGAACGCGAAGCGCAGGATATGAGCACCTTGGTGCGTCAGATCGAAGCGGCCGGACACGCGGGAGGCCGCACAAGCGCGGTTCGGGTCTATATCGCCAACTACTTCCACGCAGCCGCGACCGAAGTCGGACACACGGGCGTGGGCCACGGCTCGTTAATGCGCAGAGTTCCGGAATTAGCCCGCTCCGCCGCATGATCAGCCTATTGGCGCGAAAAACCGCGCCATACCATCTGACCGCAAGCGTCAACAAAATGATGGACTTGCGGCTACTTTCCCCCAGATCAGCGTTTGGATAGGGCATCGAGCCCGGACTGAACCATTTTTGTGTCCTCGCCGCCGGGGGGCATCTTCGTCAACAGTTTGCTCCAGTAGCCGCGCGCCTCATCGATCCGCGCGTCCTGAGCAGCGGCCATACCCAGATACCATAGCACCAGTGGCTCGTCGGGAGCGGTGGCTTCGATATGCTTCAGCAGGCCGATCACCCGGGGCGGCAGCTTGTCCGCCGGTGCCTGGTCGCTCAGCAGGGCGCGCACTTCCTGCAACGGGATCGATACGTCGTCCGGACGCAGCTTCGCGGCCTTGTCGTATGCGTCGGCGGCCTTGTCCGGCTGGTGGAGCACGGCGTAGGCGCGTCCCAGGCGTAACCAGCCTTCGAGATTTCCCGGATCGGCATCCTGTTTTGCCGCCAATTTGGCGACCATGTTCCGAACCATCGCCTGCCGCTGTTCGTCCGGCATGTTCGCGGCGTTGGCCATTGCATCTGCGTCGGGGCCGGGTGCCGGTGCGGGCGATGCGCCCTTCGCCAGTTCAGGAACCGGAATGCCCGCCGCGTGGGCTGCCTCGGCGACCTTCTGCCCGACTTGGGGGCGCAGCGGAGAGTCCGCGGGCATTTCGGCGAGAAGTGCCTGGAAACCCTCGATCGCCTGACGCGGCTCACCGGCCTGCATGGCGGCTACGGCGAGGTAGTATCGGGCGATCCCACTGCTGGGATCGGCTTTCAATACTTGCCGGAAGGCGGTTTCGGCCGCGGGCGTGACTGTGCCGCCGGCTTGCAACACCAGAACCTCGGCATGGTCGGCAATGACATCAGGATCGGTCTGGCCGAGGTCAATGGCGTGACGGTAGGCGTCCTCGGCCTGATCCCACTGGTTCAGCATCGCCAGGCTGCGGCCGTAGAGCAGCCAGCCGGCGGCGTCGGAGGGGTTCTGCTTCAGCTTAGCGGCCAGGGCCGCGGTTGCCTGTTGCAGCGAGGCGGGGTTTCCGCCGTGCGCCACCTCGGCTTGGCGGGCGGAAAACGGCTCGTCCGGCAGGCCAGGAGCGCCCAGCCACAGGTAGCTGCCCACGGCACCGCCGGCGATGACGACGAACACGATCAGCGCCAGGACAGGGCTGCGTGACAGGCGGGACGGTGGGGCAGGCACCTTGTCGGTTGCGAGCAGGCGGCGTTGGATTTCCAGGCGCGCGGCATCGGCATCGGCCGGGGTGATCAGGCCTCGGGCGAGGTCGCGGTCGAGTTCCTGGAGTTGGTCGCGATACACCGCCTGGTCGAAGCTGCCGCGGGATGCGACGGGCCGGCTGCCGCGCAGTAGCGGCGCTACGATCGGCAGCAGCGCGCCGAGTGCCAGCGCGGCCAAAAGAAATGGCAGGATCAAGCGTCGGTCCCGCGCATCAGCCCTTCCAGGCGACGGCTCTCCTCGGGGTTGAGCGGCGCGAGGTCGGCTGGCGTAGATTGGCGGCGTTTCAGCCAGACGAGTGTGCCGGCGAGGCCGGCGGCGAGTAGCAGCGGCGGACCGTACCACAGAAGGTAGGTCGCCGGTTCGACGGGCGGCTTCAACAGCACGAAGGATCCGTAGCGGCTGACGATGGCTTGCATCGCCTGAGCATTGGTGTCGCCGGCCGTCAGCCGTTCGCGCACGAATACGCGGATGTCGTGAGCGAGATCGGCGCCGGAATTCGTCGATCAACTCGTTCTGGCAGACCAGGCAGCGGAGTTGGCTGCTGATCGCCCGAGCGCGGGCCTCCAGCGCGGGGTCGGCGAGACGCTCGCGGGGTTCAACCGCGGGGGCCGCTAGCGCGACCAGCAGGAACAGGGCGGCGAGGATAGGGGTTCTCATGACTGATCAAGCTTTTTGAGCAGCGGCAAAAGATCGTTGTCCACCGTTTCGGCGGTCAACGGGCCGACGAATCGCTTGCGGATGATGCCGGCGCTGTCGATCACATAGGTCTCCGGCACGCCGTAGACGCCGAAATTCAGCCCGACACGGCCATCCTGGTCGACCCCGACCTGCCGGTACGGATCGCCGAAGGTCGCCAGCAGACGCGTGGCGTCCGCGGGCTTGTCCTTGTAGTCGATGCCGTACAGCGGCAGGTGATTCTGTTCGGCCAGCCGCATCAGCAGCGGGTGCTCGATCCGGCAGGGCACGCACCAGGAGGCGAAGAAGTTGATGACCACCGGGTGTCCCTTCAGCGCGTTGAGATCCAACGATTTTGCGGTGTCCAGTCCGGCCAGGTCGAACGCCGGGGCTGGCTTCTCGATCATCGCCGAGGGCAGTTCGTGGATGTCGTGGTTCGGCCGCAGCGCGAGGACGAAATACCCCGCGAGCACCAGGAACAGCGCAGCGGCAGCAGATAGACCAGACGCCTCATGGTCTATTCGCCGCGGCTGGCAGTGGGGATGCGATCGGCGGCGGGACGCGCGTGCGCCGGCGCCCACGCGCCAGCGGCGGTCGCTGAGGCTGACCATGCCGCCGAACGCCATGATGACGGCGCCGATCCAGATCCACGGCACCAGCGGCTTCCAGTAGGCCCGAACGGTCCAGTCGCCCTTGGTGTCGGAATCGCCCAGCGCGACATAGAGATCGGCCAGGAGGTTGGTGCGGATCGCGGTCTCGCTGGTGGTCTGCTGCTGCAGCGGGAAGAACCGGCGCTCCGGATGCATCACGGCGACGAGTTCGCCGCCGCTGCGTCACTCGATCGCGGCATCGTCGGCGGTGTAGTTCGGGCCGGGGACGCGGGTCCACGCCCTCCAGCGTCAGTTCGTAGCCGGCGATGGCGATGGTGCCGCCGGGCTTGAGGATCTCGATCGCCTCCTGTGCGAAGGCCGAGGCGGCGAAGCCGGCGACCGACACCGCCAGGCCGAAATGCGCGAAGGTCATGCCGTAGGCGGCGCGCGGCAGGTGGATGGCGCGGCGGACGCTGTCGCCGAACGGGCGCGCGGAACAGCCGGATCCGTTCGGCGAACTCGGTCAGCACGGCCGCGGCCAGCCAGGCGGCCAGGCCGAAGCCCAGCACCGCCAGGACCGGGCCGCCGTAGGTGACGTAGAAGGCGACCAGCACCACCAGCGCGGTGGCGATTAGGCGGCCCACAGGCGTTGCAGCGCGCCCAGCAGTCGCCGCGCTTCCAGGCCAGCATCGGGCCGATGCCGACGGCGATGATCAGCGGCACCATCATCGGCGCGAAGGTGCGGTTGAAGAACGGGAAGCCGACCGACAGCTTCGGGCCGCCCATCGGCGTCCAGGAACAGCGGATACAGCGTGCCCAGGAACACCGTGGCGCAGCCGCAGGACAGCAGCAGGTTGTTCAGCACCAGCGCGCCCTCGCGCGAGATCGGCGCGAACAGCCCGCCGCCCTTCAGGGCCGGCGCGCGGATGGCATACAGCGTCAGCGAGCCGCCGATCGCCACCACCAGCAGCAGCAGGATGAACATGCCGCGCTGCGGGTCGGTGGCGAAGGCGTGCACCGAGGTCAGCACGCCGGAGCGCACCAGGAAGGTGCCGACCAGCGACAGGGAGAAGGTGAGGATCGCCAGCAGGATGGTCCAGGCTTTCAGCGTGTCGCGCTTTTCCACCACGATCGAGGAATGGATCAGCGCGGTGCCGACCAGCCACGGCATGAAGGAGGCGTTCTCGACCGGGTCCCAGAACCACCAGCCGCCCCAGCCCAGCGTGTAGTAGGCCCACCAGGACCCCATCGCGATGCCGATGGTCAGCGCGCACCACGAGGCCAGCGTCCACGGCCGCACCCAGCGCGCCCAGGCGGCGTCGACCCGGCCCTCGATCAGGGCGGCGACGGCGAAGGAGAAGGCGACCGAGAAGCCGACATAGCCGAGGTAGAGGAACGGCGGATGGAAGGCGAGGCCGGGATCCTGCAGCACCGGGTTGAGGCCCTGGCCGTTCGGCGCCGGCGGGAAGGTGCGCAGGAACGGGTTGGAGGTCAGCAGGATGAACAGCAGGAAGCCGACGGCGATCATGCCCTGCACCGCCAGCACGCGGGCGCGCAGGGCGGGCGGCAGGTTGTCGCCGAACAGCGCCACCGCGGCGGCGCACAGCGACAGCATGAACACCCACAGGAGCATCGAGCCCTCGTGGTTCCCCCAGACGCCGGTGATCTGGTAGAGCAGCGGCTTGTCGGTGTGGCTGTTCTCGACGACGTTGATGACCGAGAAGTCGGACGGTGACGTAGGCGTGCATCAGCGACAGCATCGCCAGCGCGATCAGCGCGAAGCCGATCAGCGCGCAGGACCGGCCGACCGCCATCCAGCCGACGTGCCGCCGCGCGGCGCCGACCAGCGGCACGGTGGACTGGATCAGCGCGACAAACAGCGCCAGGATCAGCGCGAAGTGGCCGAGTTCGGTGATCATGGGACCTCAGGACGGCAGGGCTCTGCCCCTGGACCCGCAAAGGGCGACGCCCCCTTGATCCCGTAATGGGTGGGTGATCAGGAGGGGGCGTCCGAGCGGTCGAACGCCGCTGCCCCCTCGACCCCCCCCATTACAGGGTTCCAAGGGCCGTCGGCCCTTGGCGGGGTCCAGGGCAGCGCCCCGGCCTTCCCTGATCGCCACCATCACGCGGCTCGGCGCCGTTCCAGCGGGATGATCGCGGTCAGCGCCTCGACCAGTTCGTCCATCATCGCGTCGGTGTGCAGCGGGCCGGGGGTGAAGCGCAGGCGTTCCTCGCCGCGCGGCACGGTCGGGTAGTTGATCGGCGTCGCATACATGCCGAACTCGTTCAGCAGGCGCTGGCTGACCTCCTTGCACAGCGCGGCCTCGCCGATATGCAGCGGCACGATGTGGCTGACCGAGGCGATCCGCGGCAGTCCGGCGGCGTCGAACCGGGGCTTCAGCGTCTCGGCGCGCTCGAACAGCTTGGCCCGGCGGGCGTGGTCCTGCGCGCACATGGCGCACGCTGGCCAGCGCCGCGGCGGCGATCATCGGCGGCAGCGAGGTGGTGAAGATGAAGCCGGGCGCCATCGAGCGGATGAAGTCCACCACCTCGGCATCGCCGGTGATGTAGCCGCCATGGCAGCCGAACGCCTTGGCCAGCGTGCCCTCGATGATGTCGATGCGGTGCGCGACGCCGTCGCGCTCGGACACGCCGCCGCCGTTCGGGCCGTACATGCCGACCGCGTGCACCTCATCGAGATAGGTCATCGCGCCGTACTTGTCCGCCAGGTCGCAGATCGCGCCGATCGGCGCGATGTCGGCGTCCATCGAATAGACCGATTCGAAGGCGATCAGCTTCGGCGCGCCGTCCGGCGCGGCGCGCAGCAGCGCCTCCAGATGCGCCATGTCGTTGTGGCGGAAGATGTTGACGACGCCGCGCGAGCCCTTGATGCCGGCGATCATCGAGGCGTGGTTCTTGGCGTCGGAAAACACCTGCCACGGCACGGTCCGGGCCGGTCGGGAAGCTGTTCAGGATGGTGGACAGCGCCGCCTGGTTCGATACGAAGCCGGAGGTGAACAGCAGCGCGGCCTGCTTGCCGTGCAGGTCCGCGAGTTCCGCCTCCAGCGCGTCATGCGCCGGGCTGGTGCCGCTGATGTTGCGCGTGCCGCCGGCGCCGGCGCCCATCGTCCGGGCCGCCTCGCAGGCCGCGTTCACCGACCGGGTGGCCGCCCATGGCGAGGTAGTCGTTGGACGACCAGACCAGCACCCGCGAGCCGTCGGGGCGGCGGTAGTAGGGAAAGCCGTCCGCCTGCTTCTGCAGCGGGGTGAAATCCGGTAGCGCCCCTGGGCGCGGATCTCGTCGAGGGACCGGCGGCAATGGTCTTTGAACGCATTCATTCTTCGGAAGCCCTCAGTTCGCCCAATCCGTTGAAAGTCCGGTCAGCCCTTCTCGCAGTTGGATTACAGCGAACCATTGATCCGGATCAACTCTTGTCCGATCGCGAGGCGGAAGATGCGCTGATTAACTGCGTCGTCAACCGCCACTTCCGCAGATGAACGGAGCTTAATTCGTGAAGGTTTGTCCGGCCGGGCAGGGCATTCACGCGGATGCGTGCGCGTGCCGGATGCTTGGGCTGCCCACGGGCAAGATGGATGCGGTGAAGCGTCAGGCGTTCTAGACTGCCGACAACCCCAAGCTGATCGCTCAGGCCCCGGCGGATCGTGATGGTGCCCTGGCAGACCTGATCACTGGCTGTCTACACCGGGGCCAGGATCGAGGAACTGCGCAACCTCAAGGTCGAGCATGTGGATAACGGCATCATCAGCACCCAGGTATCAAGACAGACGCTGCATTGCGCAAGGTGCCTGCTCACAGTGCCATCGGTGACCGGTGGTCCGGTTGATCCTAGACAGCAAGGACGGCAACCTGATCCCGATCTCGACCCAGAACCAGTATGACGAACGCAGCGCACCCATTGGCAAGCGTCTCGGCCGGATAGAGGCTGAACGGGGCTTTGGTCCTGAGCATGTGTTCCCCAGCATCCGCAAGACCGTGGCGACCCTCTTTGAGGAGATGCACGGTGCCCTTGAGGGCATCGGTGCGGACATCATCGGCCACGACAAGCCCCCATGACCTACGGGCTGTATTCGGGTGGCTCCAGCATGGCCCGCGCGGCGTGAGTGGAACGAGAAGCCATCAAATACTGACCAAACCCATTAAGACCAATGTGAGGCGAAAGGGTCCGAAAGCCCATTTTGGGGCGCGAACTCAAAGCCGATATCGCTACGCCCGAAGCTGACAACGCAATGAACTTCATTCGGAACTTGAACTGCGGCGCTGCCCACACTGTAACCCGGCCACTGCGGCGCCAGATCAAATTCCGGACGCGGCTGGCGACAGCGCGCTTTACGCGCGCCGGAGACGGTCCGGCGAGTCTGCATTGCGGATCAGACATGCGCGCCTGCAGCATTGCAATGATCGCCGCCGGTGCCATGTGTTAATGCTGCACTGCAATATCTGTCCGCCCCTTCAGGAGTTCCGGCATGCCCTTGAGCCAGCCCGCCGAGCGCGAGCGCCTTCACACTCGTGCCATCGAAATCAATGGTTATCGCCGGGTAGATGGCCACTACGATATCGAGGCGCATCTAACCGACGTCAAAAGCTTTGGTCTGACGAACTACGACCGGGGCTACATCGAGGCCGGCGACCCGGTCCACGACATGTGGCTGCGCCTGACGGTCGATCGAGAAGATGCACATCCATGCGGTCGAGGCGGTCAGCGACAAGACCCCCTACACGGTATGTCCGGCGGCCGCGCCCAACTTTACCCGATTGGTCGGGATGCAGATCAAGGCAGGCTTCCTGCGGGATGCGGCGCACAAGGTCGGCGGGACGGTCGGTTGTACCCATCTGCGCGAACTGCTTCAGCAGATGGCCACCACCGCCTTCCAGACCATCAATCCCGCCAAGGCTCGGCGCGAGATGGCGGCCGAGGGGGCGGAGGACAAGCCGGGGCAGCGATGACCTCGACAAACGGATCACCGAAAAATGGGGCGGCGAGAAGCAAGATACTGAATACTTGCCTGGCGTATGACGAGCGGGGCCCGCTGGTGAAACGTCGCTGGCCCCATCTTTACAAAGGATCGGATCCGTTGACTGAGGCGGCGGATTAGCTAGCCGGATGCTTATTGGTCACGGTGGTGACGTGGCCGCGCTGACGGCTCCGTGAGTTAGTGCAGTGGCGGCTCGATCGTGAAGGTGGCATCACCCTCGGAGGTGTTGCCGTCGGTCATCGACTTGGCGGTCCAGTGCAGCTCATAGGTGCCGGGCTGCAGCGCTCTGCCGCGGGCAAATAGCACATTCGGCGCACTGTCCAGGCGCGCCGGCAGCGTCTGCAGAACCCGACCATCCTGTACCGATCAGCAACCGCGAGAGTGCGTGATCGACGGGACCGCCGAAGCGTACCGCGTAGCCGGAGGTAAGGCCGTTGGTCATGACAGAGACGGTGGGAGGCCTGCTATCCGGGCTGGGCGCCGGGGCCGCGGCGCCGGCCACCAATCCCAACAGGAGCGCAAGTTTGATACTTGATCCGCTCCAACCTTTCCGCATTGCTCAGCTCCTTTGCGCTGATACGAGAGCATTTTTAGCCTGATTGTGCGGGCGGTAAATCCCTAGGTTGATTTACGGCTTCGGAACGTTCCTCCCAGCAAGGGAGTAGCCAACGCCTCAGACCTCCTCTACCTGATCGACGCCCGGCAGCGATTTGAGTGCCTGCGCGAGGCGTGGGGTAACATTGTAGCCGCCGGGCAGGGCGATCTCCACATCCTGTTCGCTGTCGATGCGGGGTACCAGTGTAACGCGTCCGCGGCCGCCGGCTTCGCGGCTGAGCACTTCGCGGATGTGCGGGACGGCGGCGCTTTCGCGTAGCCACACGCGGATGGACGCGCCGGCCGATGCGGCGGCCTGGTCCAGGGACGACACATCCATCGCGGTGACGCGCACTGTCTCGCCATCGGTTTTCAGTTCGGCGTTGACCAGGATGTTGGACCCCGATGCCAGGATATCGCGGGACCGGTTGAGCACTTCGCTGAAGCAGGTTACCTCCACCGAACCGGCGGCGTCGGAGATGCGGACCCAGGCCATGCGGCTGCCGGTGCGGGTTATTCGTTCTTTTGTGGCAACGACGGTGCCGGCGATCTTCACCCGGCTGACACCGGCGGCGGCCCTGGCTTCGACTTGGATGGACTGGGGTGACGCCGAGCCGCTTCAGGGCTTGGGCATAGGCGTCAAGCGGGTGGGCGGTCAGATGGAAGCCGACGGCTTCGGCCTCGAACGCCAGGCGCTCCAGTGGCGGCCAATCGGGCACGTCGGGTAAGGCGTAACGGCTCCGGTTTACTGGCGATGCCGCCGAACAGGCCGATCTGGCCGCTTTCCTTTTCCTCCTGATCGGCCTGGGCGCGGCGCAGGATCGTTTCGGCGCCGGCGAACAGGCGGGCGCGATTGTTCTCCAGCTGGTCGAAGGCGCCGCCGCGCACGAGGTTCTCGATCTGCATGCGGTTGATCTGCCGCGGATCGACGCGGGTGGCGAAATCGGTGACGTCGGTGAAGGGCGTGTCACCCGCGCGTGGCGGTCACGGATTCCATCGCCGCGAAGCCGACCTTCTTGACCGCGGCGAGGGCGTAGCGGATTGCCAGGCGGCCGTCCTCGAGCCGCTCGACGGAGAAATCGGCGCCGGAACGATTGATATCCGGCGGCAGGATCTTGATCGCGCTGCGTTCGGCTTCCTGTTTCAGCGCGGCGAGGCGGTCGGTGTTGTTCAGGGCGAGGCTCATGCAGGCGGCGATGAAGACCTCCGGGTGGTTGGCTTTCAGCCAGGCGGTCTGGTAGGCGATCAGCGCGTAGGCGGCGGCGTGGGATTTGTTGAAGCCGTAATCGGCGAACTTCGCCATCAGGTCGAAGACTTCGGTGGCCTTTCGCCGGATCGATGCCGCGCTTGATCGCGCCGTCGGTGAAGATGTTTCGTTGCGCCTCCATCTCGGCGGCGATTTTCTTGCCCATGGCGCGGCGCAGCAGGTCGGCGCTACCGAGGCTGTAGCCGGCCATGGTCTGGGCGATCTGCATCACCTGTTCCTGGTAGACCATGATGCCGTAGGTCTCGGCCAGGATGTCGTGGATCACCGGGTGCGGTGCGTTCCACTTCTCGCCGTGCTTGCGGCGGCAGTAATCAGGGATGTTGGCCATCGGGCCGGGACGGTAAAGGGCGACGGCGGCGATCAGGTCCTCGAACCGGTCGGGGCGCATTTGCCGCAGCGTGTCGCGCATGCCCTGGCCTTCCATCTGGAACACCCCGCCGGCATCGCCTCTTCTGCAGCATCTCGAAGGTTTTTGTGTCGTCGAGGGGAAGGCGGTCGAGATCGACCGTCGATGCCGAGGCCTTTCAGGAAGTTCTCGGCGCGACGGAGGATGGTCAGCGTGGTCAGGCCGAGGAAGTCGAATTTGACCAGTCCGGCCTGCTCGACATGCTTCATCGAGTATTGGGTGACCAGGAAGTCCGACTTCGGATCGCGGTAGAGCGGCACCAGTTCGACCAGCGGGCGGTCGCCGATGACGACGCCGGCGGCATGGGTGGAGGCGTGGCGATAGAGGCCTTCGACGCGCAGTGCGATTTCCAGCAGGCGGCCGATGCCTTCGTCCTCGATCGCGCATGGACTTGTAGGCGCGGCTCGCCGTCCACGGCCTGCTGCAGCGTGACCGGCTTGGCGGGATTGTTCGGGATCAGTTCAGCGACTTTGTTGACGTGGCCGAACGGAAGTCCGAGCACGCGGCCGACGTCGCGGACGGCGGCGCGGGCTTGCAGTTTGCCGAAGGTGATGATCTGGGCAACGCGGTCGCCGCCATATTCGTTACGGACATAGTCGATGACGCGGTCGCGGCCTTCCTGGCAGAAGTCGATATCGAAGTCGGGCATCGACACGCGTTCGGGATTGAGGAAGCGCTCGAACAGCAGGTTGAACCGCAGCGGATCGAGGTCGGTGATGGTCAGTGCCCATGCGGCGACGGAACCGGCACCCGATCCGCGGCCGGGGCCGACCGGAATGCCTTGGGCCTTCGACCATTGGATGAAGTCGGCGACGATGAGGAAAGTAGCCGGAAAACCCCATGCTGGCGATTACGTCGAGTTCGTATCGTAGGCGGCGAGCGGTAGGTTTCGCGGGTGGCTTGCGTCGGCGGCCATGGCGTCCATGCGGCGTTCCAGGCCCTCCATCGCCATGGCGCGGACGGTTTCCTCTTCGGTCTGGCCGGGGCGGACTTTCGGGCAGACGGGCAGCAGAGGTTTGCGGGTTTCCGCCATCACGGCGCAGCGGCGGGCAATGGCCAAGGTGTTGTCGCAGGCCTCGGGCAGGTCGGCGAACAGGGTGCGCATGTCGGCGGCGGGCTTGAACCAGTGTTCGGGGGTGACGCGGCGGCGGTCTCGTTCGGACAGCGTGCGGCCCTCGGCGATGCACAGCAGGGCGTCGTGCGCCTCGTGCATGTCGGGTTTGCCGAAGTAGCAGTCGTTGGTGGCGACCAGCGGGATGCCGCGGGCGTCGGCGATCGCGATCAGGCCGGGTTCGATGGCGGCCTCGACGGCCAGGCTGTGGCGGTGGAGTTCCTGGATGGTGCGGCCGGGGAAGGCCTCGTTCATGGCGTCGAGCAGGCGTTCGGCTTCGGCTTTCTGGCCCTCGGCCAGCAGGCGGCCGATCGGGCCGGTGGTTCCGCCGGTCAGCAGCAGGAGGCCGGCGGCGTTTTCGGCAATGCGCTCGAACGGAAGCTGCGGCTTGAGGGTCGGGTCGGTTTCCAGGAAGCCGAAGGACGACAGGCGCTGGAGGTTGGCCATGCCGGCGGCGTCCTGGGCGAGCAGGACGATGGGGTCGGGCGGTAGGCGCGGGTTGTCGGTGCGGGCGAGGGCAATCTGGCAGCCGATGATCGGCTGGATGCCCTTGGCGGCGCAGTATTGCGAGAACTCCAGCGCGCCGAACAGGTTGCCGGTGTCGGTGATCGCCGCCGCGGGCATGCCGGCGTCTTTCGCCAATGCGACGATCTTGTCGGGGCGGATGGCGCCCTCGCTGAGCGAGTAGGCGGAATGGGTGCGGAGGTGGACGAAGTCAGCGTGAGGCATTGGGTGATAGTATCAGAGGTGGCACGAGTTTGTCGTGCCTGCTCTCCTGGTGGTGGTGGGTCAGCTTGAATGCCGCCGTTCCGACCCCTGACGGTTCTCCGGAGACTTTCATACGCGTTCCGCATCCGTCTCTCATCGGCTTTGTTCGAACGGCGCTGGAGACCCAAAACAGCCTTCCATTACCGCGGCCCAACCTGTGCACTTTCAATCTGGAGCGTTAGCTCCCATATCGCGGGGCGTTCTATCGGCGTGCCTACAAGGTTGGGAGCGATGACAACACAAATAACCGGGACCCAGAGACGCACCCGCGGCCGGCCCAGGAATTTCGACCGCCCGGTTGCCCTGCAACAGGCGATGAAGCTGTTCTGGGAGCGCGGGTACGAAGGTGCATCTTTCGATGATCTGACCGCCGCGATGGGCATCAGCCCCTCCAGCTTCTACAACACGTTCGGCAGCAAGGGGCGCCTTTATCAGGAGGCCACGGAGGCCTACATCGCCGCCGCGGGCAAATGGTTCGTAGGCGAACTGAATGCCGATACGGATACGAAGACGGGCTTCCACCGCCTGCTGACCGCGGCCGCACGCGAGTTTACACGAAATGATCTGCCCGCTGGCTGTATGATCTCGCTTGCCTGCACCCAGGTTTCCCCCGCGCTGATCTGCTTGCGTGACACGATGGTAGGGTATCGTGGGGCGGCGCAATCGGCTATGGCGGATCGCATACAACGTGGCATCGACGAAGGTGACGTCCCAAAGGACACCGATGTCGAGGCGCTGGCCGCGTTCTACAGCGCATTGTCGCGCGGGCTGGCGGCCCAGGCCCGCGATGGAGCGTCCCGCGAACGACTGCAGGAGATCGTCGAGGTCGGTATGCGAGCGTGGCCCACAGCGACGCCGTAAGCGCCGCCGAATAATTGGAGCGATCGCTCCAGAACCTCTTGAATACCGATATGTGCGGCTCTAACTCGTCTTTGCTGGAGCGCTTCCTCCAATTTGTCAAAGGCAAGAGGGCCAATGCAGGGATCTTTGCTCTGGCACCGATCGAGGGCTTTTCGGTCTCGGAATTTCAACCGGCACTTCGATATCGCCCTGGTGGGCCTGCTGATGGCGACGAAGGCTTCAGTCTCGCTGTCCGAAATGGCCGGCGGTGGTTCGAGGCATGGCGGTTGGCAACAGCCTGCTCGGGTGGGCCGGACGGCCAGAGAACGGCTGTCGCGGCCGCGCTGGCGTTCCTTGCCCCTGACGACAAGAGTTCGGTCACCGACGAGCCGCTGCGCGTCGCCGACGGCCTCGGGATGCAATCCGCCGCCACGAGCATGCGCATCCGGGCAATCACGACATGAGCCCATCGCAACAAGTAACGCCACCGATTGAGGGTCAGCACATGGACAATATCTCCCTGAGCGGCCAGGACGTCGCCGAACGCACCCACGCCGCAGATGCCGATCCCCCTCCGGTGCGCCGGCGCCGACGGTGGCGCGCGCTTGCGGTGTTCGCTGTCCTGGCGATCATTGCGGCCGTCGGCGGGGAGCAGGTCTGGCGCGCCCGCCAGCAGCCGGCCGCCGTCCCGCCGCCGCCACCCCAGGTCACCGTAAGCCGGCCGTTGCAACAGACGGTGCAGTCCACCAGCCGCTTCTTGGGTCAGTTTTCGGCGGTGGACCGCGTGGAACTGCGGGCCCAGGTCGGGGGCACCCTGAGCACAATCGAATTCCAGGATGGGCAGATCGTGCATAAGGGTGATCCGCTCTTTGTCATTGACCCACGGCCGTTCCAGATCAGGCTCGATCAAGCCGTTGCACAACTGCAGACCGCGGAGGCAAAGCTGGCGCTCAGCGAGGCGCAACTGTGGCGGGCGCAGCAGCTCAAGCGGACCGACTTCGGGACCGCGGAGAGCGTCGACACGCGCGCCGCCGATCAGCGCAGCGCGCAGGCCGCGATCGACACCGCCAAGGCGGCGATCAGGGATGCGCAGCTCGACCTTGAATTCTCCCGAGTGAGCGCGCCGTTCACCGGGCGGATCGGCGCACATCTCGTCTCGATCGGAAGCCTCGTGAGCGGCAGCCGAGGCGGCACGAGCCCGACCACGCTAATGGCGACAATCGTCTCGCTTGACCCTATCTACCTAGATTTCGACATGAGCGAGGCCGATTATCTTGCGTATCAGCAAGCCAGTCACGGCGCCGCGCCGCGCTCCGACGTCGCTATCAGCCTTGACGGCGACGGCCATTTCGACCGGCACGGCACACTCGACTTCATCGACAATGCGGTGAACCGGAGCAGCGGGACGATCCACGCACGCGCGACTGTGCCTAATCCGGACCTCACCATCACGCCTGGGCAGTTCGCGCGCCTTCGCGTTGCGCTCGGCCAGCCCGCGCCCGCCCTGCTGGTGCCGCCGTCGGCTGTCGTCCCCGACCAGTCGCGGCAGATCGTCATGACCGTAGCCGCGGATGGCACGGTCGTTCCGAAGGTGGTCGAGATCGGCGGTTTGCACAACGGGCTGCGGATCGTCCAAAGCGGTCTCGCGGCGGACGACCGCGTCGTCATCGATGGCCTGGTGCGCGTCCGCCCGGGGGCCAAGGTCGCGCCGGTGGACGGCTCGATCAAGCCCGATCCCGCCGGCGGCGCGGGATAGCGGAGAGGACCGATGCGTTTCACGCACCTCTTCATCGATCGCCCCATCCTGGCGACCGTGCTCAGCGTCTTCCTCACCCTGATCGGGCTCGGCGCGCTCGCGGTCCTGCCGGTCTCGCAGTATCCGGAGATCGTGCCGCCGACCGTGCAGGTGACCACGAGCTACCCCGGCGCGTCCGCCCAAGTGGTCAGTCAAACAGTCGCGACGCCCCTCGAGCAGCAGATCAACGGCGTCGAGGACATGATCTACATGAGCAGCCAGTCCACCGGGGACGGCAATCTCACCATCACGGTCACCTTCCGCGTCGGCACCGACCTCAATGTCGCGCAGATGCTCACGCAGAACAGGGTGCAGGACGCGCTGCCGCGCCTGCCGGAGGACGTCCAGCGGCTGGGCGTGCAGGTGCAGAAGGCGACCCCGAACATCCTGCTCGCGGTGCATCTGTTCTCGCCCGACGGATCGCGTGACAACCTCTATCTCTCGAACTATGCGACCCTGCATGTGAAGGACGCGCTGGCGCGGCTTCCGGGTGTGGGCAACGTGCAGTTGTTCGGCGCCCGCGACTACGCGATGCGCATCTGGCTCGATCCCGATAAGGTGGCGGCCTACAACCTCAACGCTGGCGAGGTGCTCGCGGCACTGCGCGCGCAGAACGTGCAGGTCTCCGCCGGCATCCTGAACCAGCCGCCGATCTCTGGCGACGCGGCGTATCAGCTCAACGTTCAGGCGCTCGGCCGCTTGAGCACGCCGGAGCAGTTCGCCGACATCATCCTCAAAACCGATGCACAGGGGCGCGCGACCCGCATCCGCGACGTCGGCCGGGTGGAGATCGGCGCGGCCGATTACGGTTCCACCGCCTACATGGACCGCAGCGAGGGCTTGCCGTTGCTGATCTTCGCGCTGCCCGGCGCGAACTCGCTGAAGGTGGAGCACGAAGTCCTCGACACCATCCAGGACCTGAAGAAGGACTTCCCGCCCGGCGTCGAGTCCATCGTCATCTACGATCCGACGATCTTCGTGGCGAAGTCCGTGCGTGAGGTGGTGACCACGATCTTCGTAGCCATCCTGCTCGTCGTCGGCGTGGTTTTCCTGTTCCTGCAGACCTGGCGCGCCTCGCTCATCCCGGTGATCGCCATCCCGGTTTCGCTTATCGGCACCTTCACCATCCTGCTCATCTGCGGAATATCGCTGAACAACCTGTCGTTGTTCGGCCTGGTACTGGCGGTCGGCATCGTCGTCGACGACGCGATCGTCGTCGTGGAGAACGTCGAGCGCAACATCGCCGCGGGCATGAAACCAAAGGAGGCCGCCCATCGAACGATGGACGAAGTCGGCGGCGCGCTTGTCTCCATCGCGCTGACGCTGTGTGCCGTGTTCGTCCCCTCGGCTTTCCTGTCCGGCATTTCGGGGCAGTTCTTCCGCCAGTTTGCCGTGACAATTGCGGCCTCGACAGTGATCTCGTTGGTTGTCTCGCTCACGCTCAGCCCAGCGCTTTGCGCGTTGCTGCTGCACGCGCACGATCCGCATCAGGCTACCAAAGGGACTTTGGCCGGACGGGCCGTACGCGCCGCGCTCGGTTACTTCAATCGCGGGTTCGAAAAACTCTCGGACGCCTATGGCTCGCTGACCAAGCGCCTGGTGCGTGGCCTGGCGGTCGTCGTGGCGGTCTATGTCGCCCTGATCGCTGTCGCCGGCGTGGAATTTGCCCGCACGCCAACAGGGTTCATTCCCGAGCAGGACCAGGGCTACCTGATCACTGTCCTGCAGCTTCCTCCGGGCTCCAGCCTCGGGCGGACCGAGCAGATAGTGAAGCAGGCGACCGATATTATGCTGAAAACCCCGGGCGTCGAGCACGTCGCGCCGTTCGCTGGCCTCGACGCGACGACGTTCACGGTCGCGTCCAATTCAGGGACGATCTTTGCCGGCCTGCCGTCGCTCTACAACCATTCCATTCCAGGGATCACGGCGAACTCGGTGCTGGCGGATCTGCGCAAGCGGCTGTCGGTGATCCAGGGTGCCTATGTGCTGACGATCCCGCCGCCGCCGGTGCAGGGGATCGGCAATTCCGGCGGCTTCAAGATGATGCTGGAGGATCGCACGGGACTTGGCACCCAAGCCCTCGTCAAAGCGACGAATGCGCTTGTGGCGGCGGCTAACAAGGACCCGAGCTTCGCCGGCGTGTTCACGCTGCTAAATGCCGGGTCACCGTCGGTGTATGCCGATATCGATCGCCTGAAGGCTGAGAAGGTTGGCCTGACGCCGACCGACGTGTTCAACACGCTGCAGGTCTATCTCGGCTCGCAATACGTCAACGACTTCAATTTCCTGGGCAGAACGTACGAGGTGATCGCCCAGGCCGACAGCCGGTTCCGGCGCGACCAGCAGGACCTGATGGGCCTGAAGGCGCGCAATGCCAGCGGCGAGATGGTGCCGATCGGAACGGTTGCCCGCCTGCAGGATACGACGATCCCGTATCGCGTGCCGCGCTACAATCTGTACCCGGCGGCCGAGGTGCAGGGCGTGGCGGCGCCGGGCGTGGCGACCGGCACGGCACTGCAGCGCATGGAAACGCTGGCGGCGCAGGTGTTGCCGCCGGGCATCGGCTTCGAATGGACCGAGATCGCCTTTCAGCAGGAGCAGAAGGGCACGCCGACCATGCTGGTGTTCGGCGCCGCCGCGCTCTTTGTCTTCCTGGTGCTGGCGGCGAATTACGAGAGCTGGAAACTGCCGCTCTCTGTGGTGCTGATCGTGCCGATGTGTCTGCTCGCCTCGGTCACCGGGCTGGGGTTGCGCGGCATGCCCATCGACATCCTCGCACAGATCGGTTTCGTGGTCCTGGTCGGGCTGGCGGCGAAGAATGCGATCCTGATCGTCGAGTTCGCGCGCCAGGCGCAGGAAGCTGGCAGCACCCCCGCGGCGGCGGCGATCAGTGCCGCGCGGCGGCGGCTGCGGCCGATCCTGATGACGTCGCTCGCCTTCATTCTCGGCGTCGCGCCATTGGTGTTCGCGACCGGCGCAGGGGCCGAGATGCGCCAGTCGCTGGGCACCGCCGTCTTTGCAGGCATGCTCGGCGTCACCGGCTTCGGCCTGATCTTCACGCCGGCATTCTACACGCTGATGCAGCGGATCGGCATCGGCCGTAGCCGAGCGTCATCCATTCTGGATGAGCCGCGAAATCGGAACCACGAAGGACAGGGCGCTGTGGTTGCAGCAGTTCGGCCGCAGGCCGGTCATTAGGAACGGCCTAGGCGCGGCTATCCTCAGGTCCGGCGGCCGCTTCTGCAGCCGGCTCTGGCAGGCGAGCCAAGGTCGACCGGATCCGCCTTCCGTCGGCGCCCAGCGCCCGCAAGCGCGCCGCAAGGGTGGGCTCGCGGTCATTGCGGGAAACCCGCCTTTCCGCAGAAGCCGAAAACGCCTGCAACATGAGGGCGACCACGAGTCGTTGCGGTCTGATTTGTGGAATCTGAAGGGCGCCGAGGGCCCGCCCCGGGGTTATCAGCGCCACGACCCTGGCGTGACTGCCCAAGTGTTGAAACAAGGCGGCGTGCAACGAAGACGACCGCCCCGCCCGAGACGAGACAGAGGCCGCTACCCCAATGCTGCCCGCACCGCTGCCAGCGCTTCGTCCGCCTTCGCACCATCGGGGCCGCCTGCCTGAGCCAGATCCGGGCGCCCGCCGCCGCCCTTGCCGCCGACCGCCGCGGAGGCCGCGCGTACCAGATCGACCGCGCTGGTTCGGCCTGCCAGGTCGGGTGAGACCGCGACCACGATGCTGGCCTTGCCTTCGGCGGTCGATACAAGTGCCACCACACCGGAACCCTGCTGCTTGCCGATCGCCTCCGCCAGACCTTTGAGGTCTCGGGGCGGGACGTCGCCGAGGTTGCGCGCCGAGAACATGATCCCGCCGATGTCCTCGGCCGCCGCAGCCCCGCCGCCGGTGGCGAGCTTCTTCTGCAAATCGGCCACCTGGCTTTGCAGCTTGCGCCGGTCGTCCTGCAAGGCGACGATTCGGTCCGGGACTTCGGCGGGGGCAACGCGCAAGGCACCCGCGGCGTCGTTCAACCGAGCCTGCATTTCCGCCACGAGGGCTTCGGCCGCGGGGCCGGTGACGGCCTCGATCCGGCGTACGCCGGCCGCCACGGCGGCTTCGCCGACGATGCGAAAATAGCCGATGTCGCCGGTGCGCCGGACGTGGGTGCCCCCGCACAACTCGATCGACCACGCCAGTTTGTTGCCGTCGGGCTCGCCCATTGCGACGACGCGGACCTCATCGCCATATTTTTCCCCGAACAATGCCATCGCGCCGAGTTCCACGGCCGCTTCCGGCGTCATCAGCCGGGTGGTGACCTCGGAATTTTCGCGGATGCGGGTGTTCACCTCGGATTCGACCCAGCGCAGTTCGTCGGCGGTGATCGGGCGGGGTTGGGAGACGTCGAAGCGCAAACGGTCGGGGGCATTCAGGCTGCCTTTTTGCTGCACGTGGTTGCCGAGCTTGCGGCGCAACGCCTCGTGCAGGAGGTGCGTGGCGGAGTGATGCGCCCGGATCGCGGTGCGCCGGGCGTGGTCGACGGTGGCGACCACGGGAATGCCGGGTTTTGCGACGCCTGCCTCGACGCGGCCGAAATGGACGAACAGGTCGCCCAATTTCTTCTGTGTGTCGGTGACGGTGACGACCAGCCCGTCGGGACCGGTGATGGTGCCCGTATCGCCGACCTGGCCGCCGCTTTCGCCGTAGAACGGTGTCTGGTTCAGCACGATCGCGACGTCGGTTCCGGCTGGCGCAGAGTCGGCCTCCGCGCCGTTCACGACGAGCGCCAGGATTTCGCCCTCGGCGCTTTCGGTGGCGTAGCCGAGGAACTCGGACGGGCCGGCGGTTTCCTTGATCTCGAACCACACCCGTTCGGTCGCGGCATCACCCGACCCCGCCCAGGCGGCCCGGGCTCGGACGCGTTGTTCCTGCATCGCGGCTGCGAAACCGGCCAGATCGACGGTGCGTCCTTGTTCACGCAGCGCGTCCTGGGTGAGATCCAGCGGGAAGCCGTAGGTGTCGTACAAGCGGAACGCGACGGGGCCGGGCAAGGCCTCCTTGTCGCCGAGGCGGCCGGTTTCTTCGGCCAAGAGGTTCAGGCCGCGGTCCAGCAGGATTTTGAAGCGGGTCTCCTCGAGCAGCAATGTTTCGGCGATCAATGTTTCCGCGCGCGCCAGTTCGGGGTAGGCGGCGCCCATCTGGCGGATCAGCGCAGGGACCAGCCGGTACATCACGGGGTCCTTCGCGCCCATCATCGTCGCGTGCCGCATGGCGCGGCGCATGATGCGGCGCAGGACGTAGCCGCGGCCCTCGTTCGAAGGCAGTACGCCGTCGGCCATCAGAAACGACGTGCTGCGCAGATGGTCGGCAATGACCCGTGGCTGATCTTGAATGGGCCGTCGGGGTCCTGGCCGGTCAGTTCCGCGCTGGCCAGGATCAGGGCGCGAAAAATGTCGATGTCGTAGTTGTCGTGCTTGCCTTGCAGGATCGCGGCGACACGCTCCAGCCCCAGGCCGGTATCGATGGAGGGGCGCGGCAGCGGCACACGAGTGCCGGGCGGGCCTTCCTCGAACTGCATGAACACCAGGTTCCAGATTTCGACGAACCGGTCGCCGTCCTCGTCGGGGCTGCCGGGCGGGCCGCCGGGGATGTGGTCACCGTGGTCGTAGAAGATTTCCGAGCACGGACCGCAAGGGCCGGTGTCGCCCATGCGCCAGAAATTGTCGGAGGTGGCGATGCGGAGAATTCGATCCTCGGGCAGGCCGGAGACTTTTTTCCAGATCTGCGCGGCGTCGTCATCTTCTGCAAACACGGTGACCAGCAGCTTGTCCTTGGGCAGACCGTAGTCGCGAGTGACGAGCTCCCACGCATAGGGGATCGCGGCTTCCTTGAAATAATCCCCGAAACTGAAATTTCCGAGCATTTCGAAGAAGGTGTGGTGGCGGGCGGTATAGCCGACGTTATCGAGATCGTTGTGCTTGCCGCCGGCGCGAACGCATTTCTGCGCTGTTGTCGCCCGGACGTAGGGCCGCTTCTCCTGACCGGTGAAGACGTTCTTGAATTGCACCATGCCGGCGTTGGTGAACATCAAGGTCGGGTCGTTGCGCGGGACCAAGGGTGAACTGGCCACCGGCGTGTGGCCGTTGCGGGCGAAATAATCGAGAAAAGCGGCGCGGATATCGTTGCTGCTGGCCATGTTGGTTAAGTGGTTCCCGGTCTGTCACGCAAACAGCGGTGCACGTAGCGCAGGGGCGGGGCCGTGTCACGGGTAGGCGCGGGCACCGCTTGCCGCTGTTTTTGCGCTCGCGAGGCTGCCCGCCCCGCCGCCCTGCCCATGGTTCCGCCAGATCCCGCGCCAGCGGACCCTGGAAACGGGCTGGGTATGGGGGGCGCCGGCGAGGAGCGGGATAGACGCAGTGCATTGGGTTCAGCTCGACAACTGTCCCGCAACGGAACGAGCGCACAACTCAAGGCTGCCGCCGATTTGGCTGTCGCGCCTGTGGCAAAACAATTCAATGAGCGCAGCGAGAGCCTGCCGAACCGGACCCAATATCCTCCTGACGTCATCGCGCTCGTGGTGCTCTGGGGCCGTGCTAACTCGCCCTGCGCGACCTACCGGAGATCTTCCTGATCGGCAGCATAGCTACCGCATCCAGTATTCATGCTTCGCCAACCGAAGATGCCCCGAGCGGGACCCTCGGCAGCTGCTCCAAGAACGCGCCGATCCGGTGGACCGCCTCCGACAGCATCGACAAACTTGCGGCATAGGACAGCCGCAGATACCCCTCGCCGAAGGCGCCAAAGCTGGTGCCGGACAAGGTTGCCACCCCCGCCTCTTCCAGCAGTCGCGACTGCAGCGTGCGCGAATCCAGTCCAGTGCCGCTTATATTGGGAAAAGCGTAGAAGGCACCGCCGGGGAGATTACAGTGCACGCCGGCCAACGCATTTAGTGCCGGGACGATGCAACTGCGCCGCTCCGCGAAGGCAGCCACCATCTGCAGTATCGGCTCGCGCGGCCCTGTGAGTGCGGCGATGCCGGCATACTGAGCTGCCGCGTTCACGCAGGAATGGCAGTTAATCGCCAGCCGCTCTGCATGCGGCGCCAACTCGCGCGGCCAGACGCTGTAGCCCAGGCGCCAACCGGTCATCGCATAGGTTTTGCTCCAGCCGTCCAGCAGGATCAGCCGGTCGGCCAGTTGCGGATAGGTGGTCAGGCTGGTGTGCGTGCCCTCGTAGATCATCTCTCCGTAGATCTCGTCCGACAGCACCGCGACATGTGGATGCCGCTCCAGTCCCGCGACCAGCCGATCCAGCTCAGCTTTCGGCACCACGCCGCCGGTGGGGTTGGCGGGACTGTTCAGGATCAGCAGCCGCGTGCGCGGCGTGATCAGCGCGAGCACCTCCTCGGCGTCAAAGGAGAACCCGTTGCTCTCGTGAAGGCGCATCGGCACCGGGCTCGCGCCCGAGAAGCGGATGACGCTCTCGTAGATTGGGAAGCCGGGGTTCGGATAGATGATCTCCGTGCCATCTTCGCCGAACATCATGATGGCGAAGAACATCGTTACCTTGCCGCCGGGAACTACCAACACCTGCGCCGGTGAGAGCGACACGCGATGGCGCCGGTACAGGTCCGCCACAACCGCCTCGCGCAGCGGCAGAATGCCGTTAGCGAGCGTGTAGCCGTGATGCCCATCCGCCAGTGCCTTGCGCCCGGCCTCGACGATGTGGCCCGGCGTCTGAAAGTCCGGTTGTCCGATGCACAGGTTGACGATGTCGTGCCCAGCCCGCTGCAGTTCGCTCGCGCGCGCCAGCACCTGGAAGGCGGCTTCGGTGCCGAGCTTGCTCATTCGTTGCGAAAGCGTGGGCATGTGGGGCGTTCCTGAGTGGGTGCGCAGTTCGACGCCTGAGGGCCGGTACATGCTTCTATCCGAGGCCGCAAGAGAGACCACGCGAGCGTAAGGGGGCGGCTTGGGGGAGCAAGGGGGAGGAGCTGGGTATCAGTGGCTATTGAACTCGAGCAGCCAGTGCCGGTTCTCCAGACTATGTTGGCTAAGATTAGAACCGCTGCACAGGGGCTGGCGCCAGTTACTTTTTTGGCGGCAGGGCAATTCCGGTCAATGCTTCCCAGACGCGGATGACGAATGAGTTGTCCTTCAGTCCCTGGCCATTCGCCGCTGCCGCCAGAAATAACTGGTGCGCCGCCGCCGCCATCGGCAACGGAAAGGTCAGCGCCCGCGCCTGATCCAGCACGATGCCCAGATCCTTGACGAAGATGTTCACCGCCGAGGACGGGGTGTCGTCACCCGCCAGGATATGCGGCACCCGGTTCTGCCACATCCAGGAACTGCCCGCCGATTCAGAGATCACCTTGAACAAAGTCTCCGGATCCGCGCCGGCACGGATACCTAGAGCCAGGGCCTCGGCCGCGGTGGCGATATGCACGCCAGCCAGCAACTGATTGACCATCTTCACCGTGCTGCCGACGCCGATCTCGTCACCCAGCCGCCAGACCTTGGTCGATATCGCTTCCAACACCGGGCCGGCTTTGGCAAACGCCGCCTCCGAACCTGATCCCATCACCGTCATGGTGCCCGCCCTGGCGCCGGCCGAACCGCCGGAGACCGGACTGTCCACCATCAGGAAGCCGGCATCCTCGATCTTGCGGCCCAAGTCCTTGGCGGCCTCGGGCGCGACGGTGGCGCAGCAGAGCACGACGGCGCCCGCCTCCATCCGCGCCAGGCATCCCTTGTCTCCGAACAGCACCTGCTCGGTTTGCGCGGCGTTGATGACGAAGACGACCACAGCCTCCAGATCGGTCGGCAAGGCATCGGGGGAGACCACGACCTTGCCGCCCTCGGCCGCGAAGGCGGCGCGGGTTTCCTCGCGCAGTTCGCACCCGGTGACGTCGTGGCCCTTGTGCAGCAGGTTCAGCGCGGCGCCCATGCCCATGTTGCCGAGACCGATGACACCGACTTTCATGTTGTTTGCTCCAGCTTGGGGAAGGCGTGGGCCGTTTGGTCCATCTTTACCGAACTGACGAGCGTGGCAAGAACCGGATCGGCGGGGGTTGCCGGATTTTTGGATAGGCGCTTCCCAGTCGGGGCGGTTCGGCGCATAGCAGCTAGTGGGACTTGTCGCGCGGCGCGTCGCCGTTGCGTATGAAAGGGCTGATCCAGTGGCGACTGCCATATGCCCCTTGGTTACATTGTCTCCGGAAGATTATGACGCCGTTCTGTTCGATCTGGGTGGGGTCCTGACGCAGACGGCAAGCGTGAACGCCGCCGCCTGGAAAAATCTGTTCAACTCGTTCCTAAAAAACGGTCCGAGGACCTCGGCGACCCATTCGTCCCGTTTGATATTGACGCCGACTATCGGCGCTATCTGGATGGAAGGTCCCGATACGACGGCGCGGCCGCCTTCCTTAAATCGCGCGAAATCGACCTGCCCAGGGGGACACCCGGAGACCGCCCTGACGCGCAAACCATCCAGGCGCTCGGCGATCGCAAGGACCTCTTTTTCCTGGAGCTTTTGAAGCAGCACGGCGTGGAGGCCTACGAGGCCTCGATCGTCCTCGCGCAAACGCTGCGAGCACAGCAGATCAGGACCGCCGTCGTCTCCGCCAGCAGCAACTGCGCGGCTGTGCTGGAAACAGCCGGTATCGGGCAGTTATTCGACGTTCGAGTAGATGGGGTCGATATCACTCGTCTGAAGCTTGCACGCAAGCCAGCACCCGACGCACTGCTGGAGGCGGCTCGGCGGCTCGGGGTCGAACCGGCCCGAGCGGTCATCGTGGAGCACTCGATAGCCGGGGTTGAAGCGGGCCACGCGGGCCAGTTCGGATGCGTCATCGGTCTCGATCGCAGCGGACAGTCGCAGGCGCTGCGCGAAGCGGGCGCCGATATCGTGGTCACGAGCTTGGCGCAGATCCGGGTAACAGCGGAACCACCGTCCGCCTGGTCGCTGGTGTTCGACCGCTTTGACCCTCGCCGGGAGGGGATTTGCGAAGCCCTGTGTACCCTGGGAAACGGATTCTTTGCCACCCGCGCGGCAGCGGCCTGGGCTAGGGCCGATGGCACTCACTATCCCGGCACATACCTTGCCGGCGGTTACAACCGATTGCGCACCAATATTGCCGGGCGGATTGTCGAGACCGAGGATCTCGTCAATTTCCCCAATTGGCTCGCGCTCGATTTCCGGATCGGTGACCAGGAATGGTTCGATTTAAAGACGGCCACGCTGTTATCTTATCGCCAGGAACTCGATTTGCGGCGCGGGATGCTGTCGCGGACCATCCGGTTCGAAGACGTTCAAGGTCGACGGAGTGTGTTGCAGGAGCGACGCCTCGTGTCGATGGCCAATATGCATCTCGGTGCGCTCGCGCTTACCCTGACAGCGGAGAACTGGTCGGGGCGGGTCATCGTTCGTTCCGCGATCGATGGACGCATCGTCAACGCGGGTGCCAAGCTGTATGAAAAATTCAACGGCCAGCATCTGGACCCGATGGCGGGCGACGTCGTCGGCGACGACGGTGTATTCCTGATGGTGCGCACCTGTCAGTCGGATATTCGCGTGGCCCAGACGGCACGGACCCAGGCCTTCCTCGACGGGCAGCTACTTGAAGTCCGGCGTGAGGCAATCAAGGAACCGGGCTACATCGGCCAGGATCTGACAATCGATCTTAGTCAAGGTCAGGTGTTAGGGCTCGAGAAGCTGGCGTATCTATACACGTCCCGCGATAGCGCGATCTCGGAGTGTGGGCTGGAAGCGCGCAAGGCCATCTCGCGCGCGGGGCGCTTCGAAGCAATCAGGGCGGACCATGTGCAGGCCTGGACGCGTTTATGGCGGCGTTTCGGCGTCGGCATTCAGCCTGCTCATCCAGGCTTCAAGTTAAACGTCCCGATGCTACTTCGGTTGAACATGTTTCATCTCCTGCAGACGGTTTCGCTGCATTCTCTTGGCCTCGACATTGGGATACCCGCGCGAGGTTGGACCGGCGAGGCCTATCAGGGCCACATTTTCTGGGACGAGCTGTTTATCTTCCCGTTCTTCAACTATCGCGTGCCGGAGATCACCCGATCGCTTCTGTTGTACCGATACCGGCGTCTCGGCGAAGCGCGCGCGGCTGCCCAGAGCGCCGGGCACAAGGGGGCGATGTTCCCTTGGCAGAGCGGCAGCGACGGACGGGAGGAGACTGAGCCGTTCAACCTGAACCCGCGCTCACAGCGTTGG
The DNA here is from genome assembly GCA_963778125.1 of uncultured Alphaproteobacteria bacterium. GTDB lineage: Bacteria > Pseudomonadota > Alphaproteobacteria > Acetobacterales > Acetobacteraceae > Rhodopila. Next base: position 103,526 of record CAVZTH010000054.1, read on the forward strand.
GTGCAAGATAACTCCTATCTTCAGCGCCACGTGGGAAGCGCAATCGCGTACAATGTATGGCAGTATTTCCAGGTCACACGCGACAATGAGTTTCTGCGCTTCTATGGTGCTGAGCTGATCCTGGAAATCGCGCTTTTCTGGTCAAGCATGGCGGTATTCAATAGTACGCGCGGGCGCTACGAGATCCGTGGCGTGATGGGTCCAGACGAATTCCACGACGGCTACCCGGATGTCGTGGCGCCTGGAATCAACAACAATGCCTACACCAATGTGATGGCGGCATGGGTTCTTTGCCGGGCGATAGAGGTCCTTCATCTGCTCTCCACCATGCGTCGCAATGAACTGACGAAACGGCTTGGCATATCGCCGGACGAAATCGCTCGCTGGGGTCACATCAGTCACAGGATGTACGTGCCTTTTCATAACGACGGGGTCATCAGTCAATTCGAGGGCTACGAAGCGCTGCGCGAGCTCGACTGGGAAGATTATCGCGTCCGCTATGGCAATATCCAGCGCCTCGACCTCATCCTCGAGGCGGAGAATGACAGCCCAAATCGCTATAAGCTTTCGAAGCAAGCTGATGTGTTGATGTTGTTCTATCTGTTTTCCGCCGAGGAACTCACGGAGCTGCTCGCACGGTTGGATTATCCGTTCGGTTACGATAGCATTCCGAGGAACATTGCCTACTATACCGCGCGCACGTCTCACGGCTCTACATTATGTCGCGTGGTGCAGGCCTGGGTTCTGGCGCGATCGGACCGGCCGCGTTCGTTGAAATTCTTTGCCGAGGCGCTGCAAAGCGATGTGAGCGATATCCAGCATGGGACAACGTCGGAAGGCGTGCATCTTGGGGCCATGGCGGGGACTGTGGATCTTATACAGCGTGTCTCCACCGGCATCGAAGTAAAGGGCGACGTTCTGCGGCTCAATCCGCAATTGCCACTTGAGATGGAGAGCCTGGAAATGCGCATCCGCTACCGCGGGCATTCGATCGATTTGCAGCTTACGCGGGAGGCCTTGACGATGCGGGGGTATGACCGCCACGCCGCTCCGATTTCAGTGTCGGTGGCAGGCAAGAATTACGAATTCACCGGCGGCAGCACGCAGGTCTTCCGATTGAGGGAGGACGAGACGAAATCGACCAGCCTGGTGGAGTAGCGCGTTCCCCGATGGAATGCCACCGGATCGCTGTTCAGCCGCACGTAAATCAGTCTAGAACTTGCGCCACTCGCGAGGGAAAATGCCGCCGTGACTCTGATTGCATCCGCCGAGACCGCACGCGTCAATCGCCGCCGAGGCACCGCCCCGGATGGCGTCACCTTCTGGCATACGCTGTATTTGGGAACGACGCGCTACAACATGGCGCCCGGTACGCCGGACCCTGCTCCCGACGCGCTGTTTCCGATGGCTTTCCTGGTCGAGCAGGACCCGGGCAGCACGGCACAGGCGCACTATCACCGGCAGGACCAGTTCCAGCTTGTTGTCGGCGGCCACGGCACGATGGGCTTGCACGAGATCCGCCCGGTGACCGTCCACTTCACCGGCGCCCACACGGCGTATGGTCCAATCAAGGCCAGCCCGGACGAGGGCGTCTGGTACTTCACCCTCCGCAACGGGTTCGACCCGGGTGCTCGGTTCATGACGATGCCGGAAAATCGTGCCGCGCTGCGCACGATGGCGGGCCGCGCGCACCGGGAGGCGGTCGCCGGTCCGTTGGCTGCCCCGACCGCACCCAGCCAGACTTTGTTGGGGCCTGATCCGGACGGGATGACGGCGTGGCGCTACCGGTTGGCACCAGGCCAGGCCGTGACTGGCCCTGATCCCGCGGAAGGCAGGGGCCAGTATTGGGTCGTGATCGACGGCAGCCTGGAATACAATGGCGAGTCGCTGGCGAAAATGTCCTGCGCTTTCGTCTACCCTGCCGACCCGGCGTTCCAGTTCGCCGCGGGACCGGATGGCGTCGAAGTCATCGCCATGCAGTTCCCTCGTCGCGAGACCGCGCATTGATGCCGAGAGAGATCCGCCTCAACGCTTTCGACATGAGCTGCATCGGGCATCAGTCGCCCGGTCTATGGACGCATCCGAACGATCGCGCCGACACTTACAATACGCTGGAGTATTGGACGGACCTGGCGCGGATTCTGGAGCGCGGCAAGTTCGACGCGCTGTTCCTGGCCGACGTGCTGGGGATTTACGACGTCTACAAAGGCTCTCCTCGCACGGCGCTGGAGCATGCTGTGCAAGTGCCCGTCAATGACCCGCTGATGCCGATCTCCGCGATGGCCGCGGTTACGGAACATCTGGGCTTCGGTGTTACCTGCGCATTGTCGTACGAGCTTCCCTACCCGTTCGCTCGGCGGATGAGCACGCTGGACCATCTGACCAAGGGGCGGATCGGCTGGAACATCGTCACTGGCTACCTTGACAGCGCGGCGCGCGGGATGGGGATGGCGAAGCAGGTTGCGCATGACGATCGCTACGACGTTGCCGAGGACTATATGCAGGCCACCTACAAATTGTGGGAGGCGAGCTGGGAGGACGGTGCCGGTACTGCGCGACCGGCAGGGCCGGCGCTTCGCCGATGCCAGCAAAATCCACCGCATCCTGCATGAGGGCCCGCACTTCAGGGTGGATGCGGTCCATCTTTGCGAGCCGTCGCCGCAGCGGACGCCGGTGCTGTTTCAGGCTGGTGCCTCCAAACGCGGCCGCGATTTCGCGGCGCGTCACGCGGAGTGCGTGTTCATCAACGGCCCGTCGAAGAAGGTGATCGGTGGGATCGTCGCGGATTTGCGACGCCGTGCCGTCGCGGCTGGCCGAAGTCCGAGCGATCTGGTCATCTTCACGATGATGACGATTATTACCGATACGACCGCCAAGGCCGCCGCGGACAAATATCAGGACTATCTGGGGTATGTGTCCGAGGAAGGGGCACTGGCGTTGATGTCCGGGTGGACCGGGCTCGATTTCGGCGCGATGGATCCGGATCAGATCTTGCGCTTCACCGAGAAAGCGGATGCGCAGACCTCGGCGCTGGAAGCTTTCACCACGGCCGATCCGGACCGCGAATGGACCGTTCGGGAGATCGCGCGGCATGCAGCGATCGGTGGCCGCGGGCCGGTGGTGATCGGATCGGGAGAGGAAGTCGCCGAGGAACTGCGTGAGTGGGTGGAGGAAACCGACATCGATGGCTTCAACCTTGCTTACGCGCTGACCCCCGGCACGTTCGTGGACGTAGCGGACCTCGTGGTGCCCGAACTGCAGGCTCGAGGATTGTTTAAGCGCGACGTATGCTCCGGGCACATTTCGGGAAAAATTGTTCGGCCGTGGGGCGCGGTTGCCGGCCAGTCATCCGGCGGCCGCGGTGCGGTGATTCTTGGGGTCGCGCCAAGCCGGCGTGGCTGACCGGCGTGGCGGAATTGAATAGTCTATAGCGTCACGGGCGACGCGGCTTTGCAGGCTGCTTAGCCATGGACCGACGGCCCAGAGGCCACGAGAATTTCCTGCCGCATGATATCGATGGCTTCCTTGAGCGCGGTGACAAGGACGTCGCGCTTGTCCGAGACATCGGTTGCATTCTGCTCGACCGCTGCCTCGAACCGGCGGACCGATGTGGCCAGCCTCTTGAAACCGAACATGCCCATGGTGCCCCCCAGCCGATGCGCATCGGCGGCAAGCTTGGTCCGCCGGTCTTTCCTTTCGATGCCCCGCAGGCTTTCCAGCAACGCATCCCCTAACACGATCAGCGACTCGAAATGCTTGGTCACGTTGCCCTGCAGGATCACCGTGGAGATTTTGGCCATGGCTGCCCGGTCGAACAGCGCATCCTCATCCGGCGCCTCGGGGATCTGCCCGCCAACCGGCAAATCGGCGAATTCTTGGCGCACAGGCCGCTCCGCCGCGACACGTTCAACCACGGCGACCAGGTTCGCCTGCTCGAACGGTTTCGAAATGTGCCCCATCATGCCAGCCTGAAGGCACTTTTCGATCTGCTCGGCAAACGACTGGGCAGATAACGCCACAATCGGCACCGACCCGCGCGGAGGCGCCAACGCCCGAATACGCCGCGTGGCTTCCAATCCGTCCATGCCGGGCATCAGAACATCCATCAGGATCAGGTCGAAATCCGCCGTATTCGCCAACTCGACCGCCGCCGCGCCACTGTCGACACCAACCACGTGATGCCCGGCGAAACCCAGGAAACCGGCGGCGATCTCCCGATTGATCGCCATGTCGTCGACCACCAGCACCCGAAGCGCGGAACGATGCTCCGGGCTGGGCGCGGACAGCGGGCCGGAAGCGGCTTCGTCTGCAAAGGCTTCCGCCGCGGCCGGCAGCTCGACCCAGAACACGCTGCCGCCGTCAGGGTTGTCGTCGTGGCCGATTTGTCCGCCCATCTCACGCACCAGCCGCGCGGTGATCGCCAGACCAAGCCCGTTGCCTTCGGTCGCTGCCACATTGGCCGCCTCCAGACGCTGGAACTCGCTGAACAGATGCGCCCGCTGCGTGGCGCTGATGCCAGGTCCGGTGTCGCGCACCTCCAGCCGCACTTTCTGCTCGTCCGGCAGCCGCCGCAGCCGCAGCTCGACGGCGCCCGACGCGGTAAACTTCACCGCGTTGCCCAACAGGTTGACCAGGACCTGCCGCAGCCGCGTCGCATCCGCCACCAGATGCGGCAACCGGTCCGGCACCGGCGCCAGGTAGACCGCAAGCCCCTTCGCCTTCGCCGGCGGCATCACCACTTCAAGGCAGGCCCGAGCCAGTTGCGGCAGATCGATGTCGATCGGCCTGAGATCGAGCTGACCGGCCTCGATCTGCGCGAGGTCGAGCACCGCGCTAATCATGCCCAGCAGATGGCGTCCGCATTCCAGCATGGTCTCGACACGTTCGAGCTGCGCCGCGTTGAGGCCACCTTCTAGGCGAAGCAATTGCGCATATCCTAGAATGCCGTTCAACGGCGTGCGGAGCTCGTGCGTTATGCCCGTCAGAAAATGCGATTTAGCCTCGCTCGCGTGCTCCGCCCGATCACGCGCCTTGGCGAGATGGCGCGAGAGCTTTTCCAACTGATCGTTGGACGCCTGAATGGCCGCGCGTTCGCGCGCCTCAGCCGCCCGTAGCTGAGCCTCACGCTGCAACCGTTCGGACACGTCCACTAGCGAGGCGACCACGATTCTGTCCGCGCGGCGTCTGAACCGGGTTCAACGCGATCTCCAGCGAAACTTCGCTCCCGTCACGACGAAGCCCTTGGACCTGTCGGTTCGGTGCCATCACCTTGTCGTTGAACCGATCGAGAAAGGCGGTCCGCAGCGTCGCATGCAGCGGCGCCGATGCGAACGGAACCAGCGCCTCGATCTCCTGTCCGAGCAGGGTGCCTGGCGGATAATCGAATATTTTCTCGACTCGGGAGTTGGCCAGGGTGATGCGACCGCTTTCGTTAACAATCAGGATGCCGTTCGGCGTCGCCTCAATGATGATCGCGCGCTGCTCTTCCTCGATCCGCTCTTGCGTGATGTCGCGCGTGATCTTGACGAAGCCGCGCAGCGCGCCGTCCGGGCGGCGGATGGCTTCCAGCATGACACGGGCCAGGAAGCGGCTGCCAGCCTTGCGCAGCCGCCACGCATCGGTTTTGAAATGGCCGTGGTCACGCGCCGCCGCGAGCACACGGGCAGGCTCACCGCTCGCACGATCTTCCGGCGTGAAAAATGTCGCAAAGTTCTTGCCGATTATTTCTGATTCGGTATAACCCTTGACCCGTTCCGCGCCGGCACTCCAGGTCTCGATGTTGCCCTCGGCATCGAGCAAGTACAATGCTTCGGTGATCTTGCTCTGAAGAAGCGCGCGGAAGCGTTCATCGCTCGCTCGGAGTGCCTCGGCCATGACCAGAATCTCGGCATCCCGGGCGGCGACGGCGCCCTTCAGAATGCTTGCGCTGACAGTCTGATGGAGCAGTTGCGCATCCACCGCCGACTTGACGAGATAGTCGCTGGCACCGGACTGAAGCGCCAGCACGGCCACCGCCACGTTTCCCTGCCCGGTCATGAAGATCACCGGAACGAAAGAATTGCGCGCCCTGATACGCTTCAATACATCGAGTCCATCCATCCCCGGCATCAGGTAATCCAGCAGGATGACTTCGAACTTTTCGCTGTCCAGGTAGCGCAGCCCTTCCTCAGCGCTTGCTGCCTCTACGCACCGCGCCGACCGATAGGGCGTCTGCCGCAGCAGGCGAATGTAAGTCTCCCGGTCATCGGCGTTGTCGTCGATCAGCAGGAATGGCAGCAGCGGTTTCGCTTCGGCCTGCGCGGCGGCTTCGCACTGTGCAATCGCGGCCATGATAACGTCGTGCAGGCGGGTGCCGCTGATATCCGATTTATCGATATAGTTGTTTGCCCCTGCTTTCAGCGCCGCGGCCGCGAGGTCATCCCGAACCGGCCCGGTCAAAACGACGACGGGCACCGTCGGAAGGTCGTCTCGGATTTGCTTCAGCAGCGTCATGCCATCGATGTCGGGCAGCGATAGATTCAGCAGTATGCAATCGAAATGCCGGTTCCCCAGCGAAGCAAGGGCGTGGCCCGCATCCTCGGCCGGCGTACACTCACAGTTAAAATCCGGAATGCTACGTAACAAACCTGAGTGAACACGGAAATCGTCTGATAAATCTCCAACGATCAGGATATCAAGGTGCTTCTTCATCGGAGCAACCGGTCACTTATCGTCGACGCGGCGCGGAAGGATGGCAACGTCGAACCAATAGTCCGTCATGATGCGGATGGCATCAGTCAAGCCTTCGAGACTGACCGGCTTCTGAATATAACTGTTGGCACCCATACTGTAGCATTCCGCTATATCTTTGGCGTCCGTCGACGTAGTGAGAACGATGACCGGAATAGACCGCAGCGTGGCATCGGCCTTGATAATATGCAGCACGTGTCGGCCATCGATCCCAGGCATATTCAAGTCGAGCAGGATCAAATCCGGCTTCTGGGCCGCCGGAGCGTCTGCGATCTCGTCTTTTCCGCTCAGATAGTCCAATGCCTCCTGGCCGTTCCTGCACCATTTTATCGGGTTGACGAAGCGGTTCCTTCTAAAGCTGCGAAGCGTCGCCTCATAGTCATCCTCGTTGTCTTCGACCAGCAAGATCTGGATTGGAGTCACCATGATTTAAGTCTCCTGCAATTTTTCGATAAAGAAATAGAATGTGGTGCCAACGCCGACTTCGGATTCGAGCCAGATCTTGCCACCCTGCCGCTCGATGATTTTCTTGACGAGGGTCAGGCCGACGCCGCTTCCTCTCACCTTTTCGTCCTCGTCGTTCAAGCGTTTAAATATTCGAAATATGTCGCCGTGAAATTGCGCCGGGATGCCAATTCCATTGTCGCGAACATGAAAAACATGCCGGCCGTCCTGCCACGTACTGCCGATCTCAATCCGTTTTTCCGGCTTATCGTTATACTTGATCGCGTTGGCGATCAGGTTGCGAAACGCCTCGGTGATGCGCGGCAGGTCGCACCTGATCACGGGCAGCGGCTCGGCGACAAGGATCTTGGCATTTGCCTCTTCCAGAGAAGCTTCCAGTGTCAGTTCGATATCGGCAATTACGGTATTCAGGTCGGTTGACCGTATCGCCAGGTCCTGCCGCCCGAGACGCGAGAAATACAGCAGATCGTTGATCAGATGTTCCAAGCGCTGGCACAGGAAAAAGATCCGAGCGATGCGCCGGCCACCGGATTCACCGATGATGTCGCCGAAATCCTCTTTCAGATATTGCGCATTGTTGCTGAGGCCACGCAACGGTTCCCGTAGATCGTGGGACGCGATGTAGGCAAACTCATCAAGTTCCTGATTACTGCGCGACAGCGCCGCGATGCTCTCGCGCATCGAGGATTCGGATCTCTTCCGCTCGGTAATATCCCTGACCGTGCCGACAAATATGCGCCTGCCGCCGACATTTGTCTCGCTTACGCCGAGGTCCATCGGGAACACGCCGCCATCCCGGCGTCGGCCACGGACCTCCCGCCCCAGACCGATGACCTTGGGGTCAGCGGTTCCCAGATCGCCGCTCGGAAAGCCGTCAGGCGCGGAATGGTACGGCTCCGGCATCAGCATCCTGATGTTCCGACCGATGACGTCCTCGACCGGGTAGCCGAAAATCCGCCCCGCGGCTGGATTGAACGTCTCGATGACGCCGGCATGATCGATCGTGATTAGCCCGTCCACGACGGTATTCATTATTGCCTGCGTACGGACGACTTCCGCGGCGGCGAGTTGATCCGCCGCGCGGCGTTCGATCGAATCGCGTATCGTCGCTACAAATAGCTGCTCGCCGTCGATGCAGGTTTGATTGACCCGGAGTTCGATCGGAAAGACGCTGCCGTCGCGCCGTTTGCCAAGAATTCCGCCATCCTGGCTCACGGCCTTGTCTGCCTTGGCCGGCAGGTAGGTCTGCAGGAAGTTGCCACGTTGATAACAATCAGGTTCCGGCAGCAGCATCCGGAAGTCATGACCGATCACATCCGCGGCCGGATAGCCGAACATCCGGCTCGCCGCAGCGTTGAATGTGTCGATGATCCCATCGGCATTGGTGACGATCAGCCCCTCGAACAGGGCGTCCACCACCGCTTGTATGCGGCTCCCCGGTGCGCCCAGATCAATTGCGCCGCCTTGATCTTCATCAGACACCGGCGCGGCCTTCCACGCGGGAAATCTTGCCGTCGAGTTTGGCCGCCGAATGGTATGCTGTCATTGAACCAATCCTGTCGCCCCGCCACGGTTGCAAAACCGCTGCCGGCCAGATCGCCTGAGGTTGCTCGTCAGGAGGATGTTGTCTGATGCCGTAACGGACCTTTCGAAGGGAGCCGTTACAGTGATCAGATCATTGAAATCGTAATGCCCAGACCCACCGCCCGTTTACGAGCTAACCAGGCCCGCAGAGGTGCCGGACGTACGATGCCCGTGGACGCACCACTGCCAGCAAGAACAAACTAGCACCAAATAGTTAACGACTGATTAACCGCTGCCAAATTGCGAGGAAGGCCTGGATGTTGCGCTGCGCATGGGATCGCTCGGCGATCCGACGTTCATGGCGATTGCATCCGGATTGAGGCACCTGCTGGCGACCCCCGGCCCATTCGAACGCGACGGGCCGTCGATGAACACGCACTGCGGGCGTGACGCGCCGCGAAATCGCGGCCGCGCTTGGAGTGATGTCTGGGCTGGACCGGGCTCGATTTCGGCGCGATGGATGCTCCGGGCACGTTCCGCGACAAGTTGTTCGGGCGCGGGCGCCGCGGTTCGGCCAGCCATCCGGCCGGCCGCGGTGAGATGCTTCTTGGCGTCGCGCCAGGCCGGCGTGGCTGACCGGCCTGGCGGAATTGAATAGTCTACGGCGTCATGCCGCCTGGGCGACGCGGCTTCGCAGCACGGGCAACATGTCTTCGGGTTCGGGGCGGTGCGTGTAGTCGGGATTGACTTCGGCGTAGAGGATGACCCCGTCCTGGCCGATGACGAAACGGCCGGGCATGGGAAGGGTCCAACTCGTGTCGCCGTTGAAGGCCGGCAGCTCGTTCTTGAGGCTCTTGTAGAGCTCGACCAGATAGTCCGGCAGCTTGAAGCGTAGACCGAAAGCGGCCGCCGTCTCGTTACCCGGGTCCGACAGGATCGGGAAGTCGAGCCCGTTCGTGCGGATCGACTTGCGGCTGTTTACGGCGTTCTGGGGGGAAATTGCGACGAGTTGGGCACCTAGCTCGCGGAAGGATGGCAACGCGCCCTGCAGGGCCTGCAGCTCCATATTGCAGTAGGGACACCAGACGCCGCGGTAGAAGCTGACCACGAGTGGTCCCTCGGAGAGGAGGTCGGCGGCGGAGACGGGTCTGCCGTCCGGGTCATTCAGCACAAAGCTGGGCGCACGGTCGCCTGCCTTCAGCGCTTTTGCGGCGGCGCCCGAGGCGATGAGCTCGTTGGTGGCCCGGTGCATGGTCTCGATCACCGATGCTGGCACGTTATAAGGCGGCTTGCCCGCCTCGAAATCCGCTTTGAAGGCATCGAGCTTTGCTTGCAGGGACATTGGATCTCTCCTTTTCCAGTGAGTGGCGGGGACGACGCGTTGGGGAGAAGTTGGTCCTATTGGGGATGGCGCGGCAGAAGCTGCGGCGTGATAACGTCCATTCCTTGGGGGAATAGCCAATGGACCGCCTCGCTGCGATGGAGACCTTTGTTCGCGTCGTTGAGACCGGGTCCTTCTCGGCCGCAGCGCGCGGACTGAATGTCGGCCAGCCCGCTGTTTCGAAGACAGTGGCGCAGCTGGAGGAACGCCTGGGAGTGCGGTTGCTGATGCGCTCCACGCATGGTCTGTCGCCGACCGAGGCCGGACAGAGCTTCTACGACCGGGCCAAACGGGTCATCGAGGAGGCGGACGAGGCCGAGCTGGCGGCTCGCGGCGCGGGTGCGAGCTTGACGGGCCGTTTGCGGGTGTGTGCCGCGGTGACCTTCGCGCGGCTGCATGTGGTGCCGCACCTGCCGAAGTTCGTGGCCCTGCATCCCGGTCTGACCATGGATGTGGTGCTGGACGACCGGCCGATTGACCTGGTGGAGGAAGGCGTGGATGTCGCGCTGCGCATGGGATCGCTTGGCGATTCAACCTTCACGGCGCGTAAGCTTGCATCCGGCTCGAGGCACGTGGTGGGAACGCCGGCTTATTTCGAACGATGCGGTGTGCCCGCTTCTCCCGCCGCGTTGGCCGAGCATACGGGGGTGATCTATGCCCAGGGCGGAGGCGGCGAAGTATGGAGCTTTCGGCAGGGCGCCGCCGAGGTTTCGGTCACCGTATCCGGCCCACTTCGCGTGAGCGCGGCCGAGGGTGTCCGGGCTGGGGTGCTGGCTGGTATGGGATTGGCGATCAGTTCGGCCTGGATGTTCAGCCCAGAATTGGCCTCGGGTGCGGTGCGGCCGGTGCTGACGGATTGGTCTTTGCCGCCTGTGGACCTGTGGGCGGTTTATCCTACCGGGCGCATGCCGACCGCCAAGGCACGGGCCTTTGTGGCGTTTGTGGGGGCGGTGTTGGAGCAGGGGGGTGCCGGGTCAGGGGCATCGTTGCGAGAGCGCTGATCCCGTGGTGCTGGACAAGCCGCGTGGATTGGTCCTTGATTCAAAGCTCCGACAAGGCAAGAAGGTATGGTGTCATGTCGTCCGAAGATCCAAAACCCGGCCGGGTGAAGCGTTCGGCCGCCTCCGCGATCCAGCCGCAGCGGCAAGGCCGCTCGGCAGCGAACGCGCGAGCCGACTATTCCCGCACCACCCGCGACGTAAATGTCTCTGTCCGATCCTTTTTCCTAGCGGACCAGTCGCAGCCGGAAGAGAGCCATTTCGTCTGGGCCTACCGGGTAAAGATCGAAAATCATGGGCCGGAGCCGATTCAATTGTTGCGCCGGACCTGGCAAATCACCGATGCACGGGGCCGCACTCAGCACGTGCACGGCACTGGCGTGGTCGGCGAGCAGCCGCTACTCGAACCGGGCGAGAGCTTCGAATACACGTCCGGAACGCCGCTCGACACGCCGTCGGGGTTCATGGTGGGCGCCTACCATATGGTCGTCCCATCGTCAGGCGAGAGCTTCGACGTCGCTATTCCTGCGTTTAGTTTGGACAGCCCGCATCAAAGCGGTAGGGTTCACTGACTTGGCGCGGGTTGCGGGCCTCTGAACCGACCCCATATCGGCCCGGGTACCCAATCCTAAGAAGCAGCCGGAGGAACCTTCTCGGTGAATATCGTAACGCCTACCTCGCCCCGGATTGCGGCCAATGGGGTTACGGAGGATCGCCCGACGCAGGAGCAGGCGGAGTCCGCGATCCGTATCCTGTTGCGCTGGGCCGGTGATGACCCGGACCGGGAGGGACTGCGCGATACACCATCTCGGGTCGCGCGGGCCTACCAAGAGTTCTTTGTCGGGTATGCCGTTGATCCGGTGGCGGCTGCTGGAACGTACCTTCGAGGAAACTGATGGTTACGATGAGATCGTTCTGCTGCGCGACATCCGCCTGGAAAGCACGTGCGAACATCACATGGCGCCAATCATCGGGCGGGTCCACGTCGCCTATCTGCCGCATCGCCGGGTCGTTGGCATCAGCAAGCTTGCCCGGGTGGTGGATGCCTACGCCAAGCGACTGCAAATCCAGGAAAAGCTGACGGCGCAGATCGCCAACACCATTCAGGATGTGCTGGAGCCTCGTGGCGTGGCGGTGGTGATCGAGGCCGCGCACCAGTGCATGACCACCCGTGGCGTTCACAAGCCTGGCGTCACCATGGTTACCAGCCGGATGTTGGGCGCCTTCCGCGACAACGCCGCAACGCGGCGCGAATTACTGGCGATGATCGGCAACCGCGGGTCAGCAATATTGAGCGAATAGAACGGGACTTCCTGCTTCCTCATAGCCGGACGTGTCATCCCAATAGCTGCGACTTGCGCGAAGGATGACCCCGTCGATTTTGGTCGCTTATTCTAATATCATGTCGAACCGAGAGCATCGCCAATCGCCGAAACCCATCCCAATCGGCCCGGGGGGATTTGGGATGTGGGGGCTGGGATTACGGCGCTTCGACCTTCGTGACCCCTACCACCTTACAGTCAGCCTCTCCTGGCCCGGCTTCATTCTGGCGATGATTAGCGTGCTGGCTGGCGATCAATCTGGTATTCGCGCTGCTCTATGTCCTCAGCCCGGGGGACGTCGTCAATACTCGCCCAGGTTCGTTCAGCGACGTCTTCTTCTTTAGTATCGAAACCCTGGCCACTGTCGGCTATGGCGTCATGGCCCCAGCAACACTTTACGGTCATATCGTTTCAGCGGTGGAGATCGTCACCGGTACCGCTTTTACCGCCATCGTCACCGGGTTGCTGTTCGTCCGCTTCTCCCGGGCCAAGGCGAAGATCCTTTATGCCGACAACCCGGTAATCACCAGACGCAATGGCCGGCCGACCCTGATGCTTCGCTTCGTCAACGGGCGCATGTCGATCATGACCAGTGCCAATGCCCGAATGTTTGTTCTGCTGGAGGAGCGCACCGCCGAGGGCGAGTATTTTCGCCGCATCCACGACCTGCAACTTGTGCAGTCGCATTTGCCTGTCTTCGTCATGCCCTGGACCCTGCTGCATGTGATCGACGAAACCAGTCCGTTACATGGCCTCGATGCAGACACCCTGGTCGCCGCGGGTGCCAGGATTCTCCTGACCGTTGAGGCGCGCGACCAGACGCTGGCGGCGCTGGTGCAGGATGTGAAAAATTATCCCGCCGCTGCCATCCGCTTCGGAATGCACTTCGCCGAAGCCGTTACGCTTGACGAAGCGGGAAGCGCGACCGCGGATCTGTCCCGGATCAGCCTGCTGGAACCCGACGCCGTAAGCCCGTGATGCAGCGCTGCATCCGCGGAGGATTGCGCCTGTGGGGCGCCCGAGGTTCACTTTAGCCGGTTCCAGGCCAACACCAGCAACAACACCGCGTTCAAGACCATCACCACCGGCGCCGCAACCGTCACCCCTTGGCTGAATCGCCGTCCCGCCGCGTGACCCGCGACCCCGATCACCATGAGCACCGGCGCCGTTCCCGCTCCGAACGCAACCATCGCCATCGCCCCGATCGCGGGCCGAGCCGCCGCCGCCGCGGCCGTCATCGCGGCGTAGAGGAAGCCGCAAGGCAGGAAGCCAAGCGCCACGCCAAGCAGGTACCCGCCAAAGACAGATCCGCGAGGGATGCGCCGGGCGAATATCCCGATTAGCCTACCCCAGAACCGAGGCGGCCGATCGAACTCACCCACTGCCGGCAGAAAACGGCCTAACGCCTGGGTGAGAAAGAGTAATGCGGCAATCGTCAGCAGCACAGCTGAAAGACTCCCGAACCAACTGAGATGGCCAAATACTGCTGCCGAGCCGCGGCCAACGCGCCTAGTCCTGCGTATGTCGTTAGGCGCCCGAGGTGATAAGGCAGCAGCAAACCGTTGCCGATGCGCTGCCGTTCGCACAATTGCCCGGAAGGCAAACGCGCCATCCGCTCGGACACCTGACCGAGCACGAACACACCGCACATTGGGCCGCAGTGGACGACGCTGCCCGCAGCGCCCGCGGCAAATAATCCGAGCAACAGCCCGCCCTGAAGGGCGGTGTCGCGAGTGCACAAACTCCCCAACCACTGCAGACTTTCCATCTTTGTCGAAGGATCCCGTGGTGAGCCGGACCGCATTGACATGGATCAATGTTAATCCGCGCGCACCGACGCTATGTGCCCACCAACCGCGGGAAAGGTGGATAGATGGAAAGCAACGTGGGTGACCTCATCGTCGGGCTGATGATGGCTGTGTTCGGCTTGATAGGTCTGTTTCTCGTCGCCGGGGCCGCCGACGCTGAGATGTATATTTTCGGACTCGCCCTGTGCGTGTTCGCCGTCGTGTTCGATTTCGGCCTGATCAAGCGCCATTTCGACCTCCGCGACTCGATTGTGGCCGAGGTGCAGGAACACGCCATGTCTGACGTCGTGTTGCCCGGACGGCCGATCATTTATAATGATGCTGTGGTAAAGAAATTTGTCATCGCCACGATGTTCTGGGGGATCGTCGCTTTTCTGGTCGGCGTTTACATCGCTGCCGAACTGGCCTGGCCGTCGCTCAATCTTGGGCTTTCCTTTACCAATTTCGGCCGGCTGCGCCCGGTTCATACCTCTGCAGCGATCTTCGCCTTTGGCGGATCGGCGCTGTTGGGCACGTCAATGTATGTCGTGCAGCGCACCTGCCGCGCACGCTTGTTCGGCGGCGAAGCGCTGGCGAACTTCGTTTTCTGGGGCTACCAGTTCTTCATCGTCATGGCCGCACTCAGCTACGTCATGGGCTTCAGCCAAGGCAAGGAATACGCCGAACCCGAATGGCATATCGACCTGTGGCTGACGGTCGTCTGGGTTTGCTACCTGCTGGTCTTCCTCGGCACGATCCTGAAACGGAGGGAGCCGCACATCTATGTGGCGAACTGGTTCTTTTTGGCGTTCATCGTCACCATCGCCGTCTTGCATCTGGTCAACAACGCCGCCATCCCGATCTCGATGTATTCCGCCAAGAGCTACTCGGCCTACTCGGGCGTGCAGGATGCTCTGGTGCAGTGGTGGTATGGCCACAACGCGGTAGGCTTCTTCTTGACCGCGGGCTTCCTGGGAATGATGTACTACTTCATCCCGAAGGCGGCAGGCCGTCCGGTCTATTCCTACCGGCTGTCGATCGTGCATTTCTGGACGTTGATCTTCCTGTATATATGGGCCGGCCCGCACCATCTGCACTGGACCGCCCTGCCCGACTGGACACAAACCCTTGGCATGGCGTTCTCCATCATGCTGTGGATGCCCTCCTGGGGCGGCATGATCAACGGCATCATGACCCTGTCCGGTGCATGGGATAAGCTGCGGACGGACCCCGGGCTGCGCTTCTCGGTCACCGCTGTCGGCTTCTACGGCATGTCCACGTTCGAGGGTCCGGTGATGTCGATACGCGAGGTCAATGCGCTGTCGCACTACACCGACTGGACGATCGGTCACGTCCACTCCGGCGCGCTTGGCTGGGTCGCCTTCATCACTTTCGGCGCGATGTACTACCTGGTGCCGGTGCTGTGGGACCGGAAGGCGCTTTACTCCGCCAGGTTGGCGTCATGGCACTACTGGATCGCGACGATGGGCATCGTGCTGTATATCGTTTCGATGTGGGTGGCCGGAATCATGGAAGGCCTGATGTGGCGCGCCTACGACAAGTTCGGGTTTCTGCAATACTCGTTCGTCGAATCCGTCATCGCGGTCCATCCCTTCTTCGTCATCCGCATGCTGGGCGGGGTGTTATTTTTGATCGGTGGCCTGATCATGGTCTACAACCTGATCCGCACAGTCACCAGCCCGACCACGGAGCTACCGCGCCAGGGCATCGCCGCTTCTGCCTTGCCAATCCAACTCGGCGTGGCAGGAGCCTGAGACAATGTTCATCCGTCACGAATGGTTCGAGAAGAACGCGATCTTCCTGTTGATCGGCACTCTGGTGACCGTCGCGATCGGCGGCATCGTGGAAATCGTGCCGTTGTTCACTATCGAAACAACCGTGGAGCACGTGGAAGGCATGCGGCCTTACTCGCCGCTGGAGCTGCGAGGCCGCGACATCTACGTGCGGGAAGGCTGCTATCTGTGCCACAGCCAGCAGATCCGCACGTTGCGCGATGAAGTGGAGCGTTACGGCCACTACTCCATCGCCGCGGAGAGCATGTATGATCACCCGTTCCAGTGGGGATCCAAGCGCATCGGCCCCGACCTGGCGCGCGTGGGCGGCAAGTATTCCAACGACTGGCACTATGCGCATCTGAGGAACGCTCAGGCAGTGGTGCCGGAGTCGCTGATGCCGCACTATGCGTTCCTGGAGGAAACCCCGCTCGACCCGAGCGACATCCAGGACCGAATGCGGGCGCTGCGCGTGGTGGGCGTGCCTTATACGGATGATGAGATCGCCAATGCGAAAGCTGATCTGACGGCGCAGGCCGACACGAACGCGGACAGCGCGAAATTGCTGGCGCGCTATCCGAAAGCCAATATCGTACGGCCGGTGACGGCCGCCAAGTCACCGAAGCCGACGCCCTCGTCGCCTACCTCCAGATGCTCGGCACACTGGTGAACTTCGCCGATACCAACACGGAAAGGCTGCAGCAATGACGGTCTCACAGTGGCTTGAACATTACGTCGTGGTGATCATGACCGTCGTGTTCGTGGGGATCGTCGTCTCCACCTACTGGCCCGGCCGCAAGACGAAAATCGAGCAGCAGGGGCGCATTCCGTTCGAGGATGATGTGTAGTGCCCACCAAGATCGAAAAGGATGCCATCTCCGGCCAGGACACCACCGGCCATGAGTGGGACGGCGTGAAGGAACTGAATACACCGACGCCGAAATGGTGGTTGTACGTATTCATGGCCTGCATTGTTTGGGCTTTCGGATTGTTTGTGCTTTATCCTTCAATTCCCTATGGCACAGGCTATTTTCACGGACTGCTGGGCTATTCTCAGCGCGCTTCGGTCGATGCGGCAGTGGCCAAGCTCGTTGCCCAGCGGAAAGAGCTCGATGGACAAGATCGCTACGATGTCATTCGACGCTATCAAGGACGATCCGGCGTTGATGGAGGTTGCGCTCACCAGCGGCCGAATCACGTTCGCCGAAAACTGCCAGCCTTGCCACGGAGCGGGTGGCGGCGGTAGTCCGGGCTATCCGGCGCTGGCCGCCGGCGCCTGGATCTGGGGCGGCACATTACCCGATATCCAGCAGACAATCACACACGGCATCCGCAGCGCCGATCCCGATGCTCGCCAGAGCGCGATGCCGCGCTTCGGCGCTGACGGCATACTGAAGCCGGCGGAGATCGAGGCAGTTACCGACTACGTCTGGGCAACGTTCTACGGCCACCCGGCCACCGGGCAGGATGTCTCGGCCGGAGCGAAGATCTTCGCGGACAACTGTGTGGCCTGCCATGGCGACCAAGGTCAGGGACTGCGTGAAATGGGCGCGCCGAAGCTGGGCAGCCACGTCCACCTGTATGGCGACACAAAAGAAACGATCCTGCACCAGGTGAATTTGCCGCGCAAGGGCGTTATGCCGAACTGGGGCGCGAGGCTCGATCCGGCGACCATCAAGGCGGTGGCGCTGTATGTCCACTCTTTGGGCGGCGGCGAGTAAGGATCGTCCTTGTGTCACGCATCAGCAAGGACGAGCGGCTTCTGCAACTCCAGCGGGAGGCCGCCGGCGACCACCTCTATGCCAACCGTGTGCAGGTCTACCCGAAGACGGTGCATGGGTTGGTCCGGCGGACCAAGTGGGCCATCCTGATGGCCTGTCTGACGATTTACTATCTGCTGCCCTGGGTGCGGTGGCATCGCGGTCCGGGGGAGCCGGCTCAGGCAGTCCTGTTGGATCTTTCTCGTGAGCGCTTCTACTTCTTCAATCTGGAACTATGGCCGCAGGATATCTGGCTGCTCGCCGGCGTGCTGATCCTGGGCGCGGTGGGGTTGTTCCTGGTGACCAGCCTGTTTGGGCGCCTCTGGTGCGGCTACACTTGTCCGCAAACGGTCTGGACAGACCTGTTCATGTGGGTCGAGCGGTGGGTTGAGGGCGACCGAAACGAACGCATGCAGCGCGACGCGGGCGCAGTGGACGCCGATGTGATTTGGAAGAAGTTCCTTAAGCACTGGATCTGGATTGGGATCGCGTTTTGGACCGGCGGCGCCTGGATCATGTATTACGTCGATGCCCCGACCGTGACGATCGAGTTCTGGACCGGATCGGCCTCGACTCAGGTCTATTTCTTCACCGGCTTGTTCACTTTCACGACCTATTTGCTGGCCGGATGGGCGCGAGAGCAGGTGTGCACATACATGTGCCCCTGGCCGCGCTTTCAGTCGGCGATGCTGGACGATCAAAGCTTCACTGTCACCTATCAGGGATGGCGGGGCGAGCCACGCAGTCGTGGCAAGCGCCATGAAGGCGGACCATCTGTCGGCGATTGCATCGATTGCGGCGCGTGTGTCACCGCCTGTCCGACCGGCATCGACATTCGCGACGGTATCCAGCTCGAGTGCATCAACTGCGGCCTGTGCATCGATGCCTGCAACCACGTGATGGAACGCACCCATCAAGACAAATGGCTGATTACCTGGGACACGGAAGCAAGGCAGACCGCGAAGAAGGCCGGCCGACACGAGGCGATCCGGCTTATTCGCCCGCGCACCCTTATCTATCTTACCGTCCTGCTCGTCGCCATGGCCGGGTTGAGCACGGCACTGCTGACACGATCCACTGTTCAGCTATCGGTCCAGCGTGACCGCGCACCTGTCTATGTGCCGCTGGCCGATGGTAGCCTACGCAACGGCTACACAGTGAAAATTGCCAACAAGACGCCGCTCCGCGCCGAGTTCGATCTGACCGTGGACGGCCTGCCCGGTGCGACGCTCGTCGTTGCCGAGGGCGATCCGAAGCCCGTCGCGGTTCTGCGTATGCTGAGCGCGTCGGATGAGGTGGACACTTTTCGGGTTCTGGTCACCGGGCGCCCGGTCGCGTTGACGGATGGCTCACAACCGATCGATTTCGTTCTGAGCGACACCGTCACGGGAAAGCAGACCGTTTATCACTCGACCTTTATGGGTCCGCCAAGCAATGCGGCAACGAGGGCAAAATGAACACGACCGTATGGCGCTGGTTTCCGCATGGACTGATCGCCACGATGGGTATCGTCTTTCTGGTGAATGGCTACATGGTCTATGACGCCTACAGCACCTTCCCAGGCATCTCCGGAAAAGACGGTTTTGATGTAAGTAACGAATACAAGCGTGTACTGGAAACGGTTCGGCAACAGGCCGCCCTCGGCTGGCAGCTCGAGGCGGGCCTGGCGGACGATCGATTCCCTGTGCTGCGACTGACGGACCGGAATGGCGCGCCGCTAGCCGCGACCGAGATTGATGCCCACGCAGAACGGCCGGTTGGTCCTGTCGACACGACTGCCTTGGCGTTCCGATCGATCGGTGATGGCCGGTATCGGTCCGACACCTCGCTGTATTCCGGCCAATGGGACATCATGCTGACTGTGCACACTGACGAACTGGAGTATCGAGCCACCCGACGCTTGGCCGTAAAGTAACGTCATGAGTGCGAGCGCGGCGATGCCATCGGCCGCGTTCGATCTCGCGGAGTCGGTTTGTGCGCATTGCGGCCTGCCGACCGCTCCGGGGCGCCAATTCTGCTGCACTGGCTGCACGGCAGCTCATGATATTATCGAAGGCCTTGGTCTCGGCCGGTATTACCGTCAGCGCGTGAGCGCGATCGGTTCGCGCGCTCTGCGGCCGGAACCAGCCGAGCGATGGGACCTTGCCCGGCATATCGTCGCCAAACCGGATGGCACGAAGGAATTGACGCTCGCGGTCGACGGTCTGCAATGCGGCGCGTGCGTGTGGCTGATCGAATCCGTGCTGGCCAAGGAGCCCGGCGTGTCGATTGGTCGCGTGAACATGACCACTCGCCGCCTGCGCCTGGCCTGGCGCGGTGCGGACGAGGACGCGAACCATCTGGTCGGGCGGATCGAGGCCTTAGGCTATCGGCTGGTTCCGTTTGAAATTTCGGCCCTTGCCGCTAGACAGGATCGCACCGGTCGGACGCTGATGCGTTGCGTGGCTGTCGCTGGATTTGCGGCAGGCAACGTGATGCTAATCTCGATCGGTATATGGGCGGGGCAGGGGGGCTCGCTCGATCCTATCGGACCCGCGACACTGGCGCTGCTGCACTGGGTCTCGGCGCTGATTGCGATGCCGGCGATCGCCTACGCCGGGCGGCCGTTCTTTGCCTCGGCACTGGCGGCACTGCGGCAGCGCCGCACCAATATGGATGTGCCGATCAGCCTGGGGGTTTTGCTGGTCACCGGCATCAGCCTTACAGAAACCATCAACGGCGGCGACCACACCTATTTCGACTCCGCCGTCACTTTGTTGTTCTTCCTGCTCGTCGGCCGGGTGCTGGATCACCGAGCACGCGGTCAGGCGCGGGCGACGGCGGAACAGTTGCTCGCACTGCGGGCGACCGATGTCGCAGTCGTCCAGTCCGACGGCACCATCCGGCGCCGCGCTCAGGAACAGGTCGCCGAGGGCGATCGTGTTCTGGTGGCGACCGGCGAGAGAATTGGTGTCGACGGTGTGCTGGAGCGCGGGAGCGCCGTGCTGGACACCAGCCTGGTCACCGGCGAGAGCCTGCCCGTCAGCGCCGAACCGGGTGCCGCGGTTTATGCCGGCACGCTGAATTTGGCTGCAACGCTGACGATCCGAGCGACGGCGACCGGCGGTGCCACGTTGCTCGCCGAGTGCGTGCGGCTCATCGAGGCGGCCGAAACCAGGCGCGGTCGCTTCGTCGTGCTCGCCGACCGGGTGGCGCGACGGTATGCGCCGGCAGTGCATCTATGTGCGCTGCTGACGTTCCTGTGGTGGTTCTTCGTGATCGGAGTCCCTGCCGGACAGGCACTTTTGACCGCGGCGCGCAGTGCTGATCATCACCTGCCCATGCGCTTTGGCGTTGGCAGTGCCCGCCGTGCAGGTGATCGCGACCGGTCGGCTGTTTCGCGGGGGTATGTTGCTGAAGTCACCGACCGCGCTGGAGCGATTGGCCGAGGTCGACACGGTGGTGTTCGACAAAACCGGCACGCTGACCGAACCGCTGCTGGCGCTGGTAGGCGATCCCGATCCCGCGGATCTGCGGGACGCGGTGATGCTGGCGGTGTCGAGCCGCCATCCGCTCGCGCGGTCCCTGGTCGCCGCCGCCGGAGCGGTCGTGCCGGCCGAGGGCGTTGTGGAACATTCGGGTCAGGGTCTGAGTCTTGCCACAGCGGCTGGAGAGATCCGGCTGGGTAGCCGTAGCTTTTGCGGCGATCCCGAAGCCGCCGCCGACGGAGCCCGAGATTTGGCTCGCCCGTCCGGGGATGGACCCGGTTCGCTTCTGCTTCAACGAACGGCCGCGCGCGGACGCGAAGGATGTCCTCGTCCGCCTGCGCGCCATGGGATTTGCGCTGAAGCTGATATCCGGCGACCGGCCTGAACAGGTGCGGCGCCTCGCTGGCGTGCTCGATATCGAGGATTGGCAGGCCGGATGCACACCGGTGGATAAGGTCTCCCTGATCGAGGCATGGGGTGCAGCGGGCCGAAAAGTGCTGATGGTGGGGGACGGAATGAACGACAGCCCTGCTTTGGCGGCGGCCTCTGTGTCCGCCTCACCTGCGACCGCTGCGGATGTCAGCCAGACCGTGGCCGACCTGGTCTTTCAGGGTGCGAAACTGCAGCCGATCGTCCTCGCGCTGCAGACGGCGCGGCGGGCGAAGATGGTGATGCGGCAGAACCTGGCCCTCGCGATCGGCTACAACGTCATCATGGTCCCGCTGGCCATCGCCGGGTGGGTAACCCCATGGCTCGCCGCGGCGGCGATGTCGAGTTCGTCGTTGCTGGTGATGGGCAACAGCCTGCGCCTGCACAGGAGCCCGAAGCCATGACGATCATCTTGTTTCTGCTGGCGGTCAGCCTGACGATTGGCGCGGGCGGACTGGGATTTTTTCTGTGGTCGCTGCGCTCGGGACAATACGACGACCTGGATGGCGCGGCGAATCGCATTCTGTTCGACGACGATACGGCTTTGGCGCGACTACCCGGTTCTAGGGGTGCATCGATAACGCAATCTGACCAGCCACCTACTCTGAAAGCGGCTCTTTGTCGGGCAGCAGCACCGGCGGAAGATCCTGAAACGTGATATCGTCTCCCTCCTCCTTAATCGATACGTGTCGGTGGCGGGAGCTTGCTGCCCATTATCCTGCATCCGACCGTTCTTGATATCGCTGCGACGCTCAGTCTCCTCTGGTGGCTGATGGTCTGATATCACGCCCATCACCTCCTGCCCGCTATCGTGTTTTTCCTGTGCGCCGGAGATCTTACGAGCCAAATTGCTCGTGTAGCCGATCTGGTAGCTGCGTGGGGTCCCAGCAGGGACGTTGTTCTCATCAATCTCTGTAGCCCATAAATAAATATGGCCCGGATTGTGAGTTCGTCTGTCAGGCTCGATAACGACGCTCGAAACCAGGTTGAACCTTGACGGCAGTTTCTGCGTCGTCGGCCACCCCATCAGCCCGGTAATCGCGAGATAGGTTATGCCGAAGAAGACGGTCGTAATTATGATTGCGCCTGCCTTTATCCACCATCGCCACAGCGAAGTCAGATTGAGACTGAGCAGCAGCATAGTCACAATGCCGTAGGCGGCCACTACACCGACAACCGACACACTCACTGCATTCCTCCCCGTGGCAGTCGCTTGGCCTATTTCGGACCGTTTCCGGCCGAGGGCCGGCGAACGGCCTTGACCAGTGAAATCGGCTGCCCGGTATTGACATCCTGGATTTTGCCGTCGGCGTCGATCGTGAATTGGACGAACGTTTCCTCCTGGCCCTTATGATCAAAATCGTGGCTGCCGTAAAACACCACACTCGCCGTTGGGTTGAGCTTCTCGACTTTGATGGACACCGGCACCTTCTGGGTTGAGGCGGCAAGAAATTCTTGAGCGTTGACGACGTATTCGCCAGGCACGACGCCTCGGATGGTGACGATCTCCTGATTGAGCGGATTCTGAATCGTGTGGCCATTGACCGTCATGCGTTCGCGCGAACTGCCGCGATCGTCATGATCGAGATGCATCAGACCCGCCTCGCGTGAATGGTACCAGATGATATTGTCGACCGGATCCTTTACGTAGATGTCCATGTCCGTCGGGTCGTTGTCGGGCCAGTTCATGGTGATCAGGAATTCGGCCTTCATCTCTACCGCTCCGGTCTTGGCGGTCGGATTAATCAGCGCAAAGGCGATGAACACCATGAATGTAAGACCAAGCACCACATTGAACAGCATGTCGGTGAACGGGACAAAGGTCCCGTCGTCGCTGCCGTGCAGGGGATCATGTTCATCCATTGCCGTCGCGCTCGAGAACTGAGATGACGTGAACTTCGGTCACTTCGGTGATCGCGTGGACGAGATCCACCACCCCCATTCCGAGAAAGTAATACTCGAGCTTGAGGACAAGGGCGGTTCCGATTCCAGTTACCGTGATGTTCAGTGCAATGGCCATGCCCCCGCTCATGCCCGAGAGGGCCTTGCGCAGGGTTTCCGCGTCGAATGCACTCAGCCCGGCAATTGGGATCAGCATCAGGATGAACCCGAGGGCGGTGCCTAGCAGT
Organism: uncultured Alphaproteobacteria bacterium; assembly: GCA_963778125.1. GTDB lineage: Bacteria > Pseudomonadota > Alphaproteobacteria > Acetobacterales > Acetobacteraceae > Rhodopila. The sequence goes on from CAVZTH010000054.1 coordinate 127,310, forward strand.
GCCAAGCGCAGCAGGGCCTCCGACACGAACAGGCCAAGCCTTTCTCGCCCATGAAGCTGATTGGCCAGGACCCGTAGCAGGAGCGTCTGGTCGAGCCGGCCCCCGCCCTGTGAGCGGGCCTTTGCGATCAGATTGCCGATATGCCGAGCGATGGTGCTGCCTTTCGGGGCCCGCTGCAGATCATCGAAGGCAAGGGAAGGGTGATTGAGGTCCTCGCGGAGCAAGGTTTGATACGTTCGGGTTGCCACCAACTCTTTCGATATGTGCCAGATCTGCACCAGGCAGTGCACGCTCGTGAGCGCAAACAGGCCAAGAATCATTGTCGAAATATGTGTCCGATCGGTCTCGAGCATCACCTGAATGACGTTCAATTGCCAGAGCGTCGCCAGTCCAAAGGCGGTCAAGCACATGAGGATGAGCCAACGAAGCAGCGGCAGGTAGTCGCGCGACTCGGATAATGTAGCCAGGAAGAGTGATGGCCGCGGCGCGACCGAAGTTATCTCCACGAGTTATCCTTCTTCGTCTCGGTTAGATTTAGGCATTAAAACTCAAGACGGCGACGATGGCGAATTCGATACGTGCCGGGCAATCGTCGCGGGCCGCGCGTTAATCATCCGCAGCCGCGAATCGAGTGAGAGCATGTCACTTTGTGCAGTCCTTGAGATCAGCCTCCGATAGCGAAAAAGCATACGGCTTTCCGGCCAGGAGCGCGACGTCCTTGACGATGCACGTGCGTCCACTTTCGTCGGTAACTTTTACGTCATAGTGACCCGCCGTGAGGCCTTTTAGGTCGAGCCGCTCGTCTGAAGTGACGGTCCCGTCAGGATCGTTGGCACATTGGTTCGGGCTCCATTGCGTCGTGCCCACAGGTGCGAGATACAGCTGCGCGATCGTCGTTCCGGTCAGATTCCAAAATTTCATGCGATCCGCCGAGCGCGCGCCCGTCGATCCGACGAACGGGAGAACGCAAAGCAGGGCGAGGACGCGTCTACGCATAAGCACATTCCGGTATGAGGATGATCATCAAGTTGTGGCACCAACCATGTCTACAAACTGCGTGGGATATTCTGCGATTGCCAGTCACCGTTTTCTTGCCGCAAAGTGGGTTTCACCGGATAGTCGATCATCGCCTAAAGGGTCTGTGATATGCTTGCAACTTCGACTTCATTAGCCCAGCGGACTTTCCCCACTGTTCAACCATTTGGCGCCGCGCCGCGGATGACCGCTCGTAACCGGACCATCATCGGGTCGTCATCAGTTCCCCGCCTTCCGCGCGGCACACGGTTTCGCTTTGACGCAACGCGACAGGCCTGGGTAATTCTGGCCCCGGAGCGACTTATGATGCCTGACGAGATCGCGGTGGAGGTGCTGAAGCTCGTGGACGGCGTCCGTCCGGTCAGCGCGATCGCCGAACAACTGGCCGCGCAATTCAACGCCCCGCGCGACGAGATATTGGCGGATATTCTGGTGATGCTTCAGGAACTCGCTGACGACACAGTTCTGGAAGACGCATGCTCTATCGGGCTACCACAGCCGTAGGTAAATCTGTTCGCAGAAAGATCGGCGTTGGCTCGACCGGCGGTAGCGGGGTCGCCGCACCGACCGAGCGCAGGGCGGCGACAAAAGTCGCGTGCGGCTCAGTCGTGAGATACTGCGATGGCATCAGCGCCACCACCCGGCGCATTTCCATCCCGATGTCGTACAGCGTGACATCGTAGCCTATTCCCGGTACTCACGCGAGCACTGAGCGCCGGAACGATCGCTACGCCGCGGCCGGCCTGAACCATGGCCAGCGCCAGCTCGTACGAGCGGACGCGACCTACCACATGATGGTCCGGCAAAAAGTGCTGGTGCCAGTCCGCAATTCGCAATTGATGCGGGCTGCCGAACGTAAACTGCAGAACACTGTTCAAGATCCGCCGCTCGTCCGCATCGAGTTGTGTCGCCGGGTCGATAATACACCCGAGGTCAAGGCCTCGCGGCACCGCCAGCACATACGGGTCGGAAAAAATGTCGGTTTGCAGGAAAGAGAGGCTGCTGCTGGCAAGCGATCCGACCGCCACCACGGCAACCGCAAGCCGGCGGGAATAGAGCATCTCGATCGCTTCCGCGGGCGCAACCTCATGCACGTCTAGTTCGACGTCCGGGAAGGTCTCGGCCATCTGCGATTGCACATCTGGCAACAGATTGCGTGCGACCGAGCTCAGCATGCCGACCGACAAGACACCGCGGATCCCTTTGGCGTAGGCCGTCAATCCGACCATGGCCTCCTCGACTTCAGCCATTATGATGTCGGCGCGCTGGCACAGGAACGCGCCCGCGTCTGTCAGACCAAACTGGCTGCGGCCGCGCTCAAATAGAGGCTGGCCGACGGCCTCCTCTAACTTGGCGATGTGCTGTGAAAGTGATGGTTGAGTCTGGTCCAGAAGCTTCGCCGCCCGGGTGAGCGATTGCGAGTGAGCAACGGCCAGGAAAATCCGGAGCTGATTAAGCGTAAAGGCGGGTGGAACCATCAGGTCGAGCGCGCGCTAGGGTTGGCGCAGCGGCCGAGGGACAGGGCCCGTCCGAGCGCGTTGGGGCGGCGCGCTTGGTACCGCGCCGCCCCGGAAACACCGCGAATGCCGTTAGACGATCGCGCAGCCATAGGCGTTGATTTCGCAGCCAACCGAAATCCGTGTGACAGTAGGTTTGCGCCAGGACATTGCTTAACTCCCGCTATTCGCCCGCCAGGTTATCCGGCCAGGTCATCAGCTAGCATCGTGCCTATGCAGAAGGACAGAAAGTTATATGAGCTATAAGCGGAGCACCAGTGGCGCTCCGAGGTCTAGTAGTGAAGGAATGTCATCGCCACGTGGGGATTCACTGCAATCCCCGCAGGCTACTTCCCGTGACTCCAGACCCCTCTTGCGAGCACAATGGCATCAATGTCGAGGACCGCGATCACTATTGAACCGCCGCTGGCTATTCTTGCGGAGCTAACGCACCGGTGTCCGCTGCAATGTCCGTATTGCTCCAATCCGGTTCGGCTTTCCGGTGTAAAGGGGGAGCTGACGACGGCGGAGTGGAGTGACGTCCTCACCCAGGCGGCCGAGATAGGCGCGCTTCAGGTGCATTTTTCCGGCGGCGAGCCGACAGCGCGCCGCGACCTTGTGGATCTGGTCCGGCACGCGGTTTCGGTGGGACTTTATAGCAATCTCATCACCTCCGGCGTGCTGCTTGATCAGGCGCGCGTGGACACTCTGGCAGAAGCCGGGCTCGACCACGTTCAGATCAGTTTTCAGGATGCCGATGATGTGAATGGCGACCGCGTGGCCGGGATGGCCGGGGCGCAGAAAAAGAAACGCGAGGTCGCGGCGATCGTGCGGCGGGTCGGCTTGCCGCTTACCGTCAACCTCGTGGTGCATCGTCAAAATCTGGATAGGCTTGGGGAAATGCTCGACATGGCGGTCGGGCTCGGCGCCGCCCGGATCGAGGTGGCCCACGTACAGTATTACGGCTGGGCTTTGGCCAATCGTGACGCGCTGCTGCCCTCTCGTCATCAGTTGGACAAAGCCACCGAGGAGGTTGAGGCAGCGCGCGAACGCCTCGCCGGTGCGGTGGTAATCGACTATGTCGTGCCGGACTACTATGCCCGCTTGCCCAAACCCTGCATGGGCGGCTGGGGCCGGCGCTTCATAACCGTCACGCCGATGGGTTTGGTGCTGCCCTGCCATGCCGCTGAAAGCCTCCCTGACTTTGCTTTCCCGTCGGTCCGTAACGAATTGCTCAAGGACATCTGGCACGGATCGGATGCCTTCAATCGCTTTCGTGGGACGGATTGGATGCCAGCGCCTTGCGCCGGGTGCGACCGCCGTGAACTCGATTGGGGCGGGTGTCGCTGCCAAGCCTTCGCGCTCACTGGCGACGCGTTCGCCACCGATCCCGCCTGCGGCAAGTCGCCGCATCACGCGCTGCTCGATGTTGCCATTCAGGACGCGCAGACGGCTGACGCAGAGCTAGTTTACCGTCGGATCGGGACCATCCCGGCCTAATCGAGCGTTCGGCGGCCGAGGTCTCTACTGCGCCTGTTGCTCTTCGAGACTCTCGGCAATTTCCTCTGCACGCTTTGCCATCAGGTTGAGCTTGTGGCCCAATTGCGGATCGCCCTTCGGCGCGGTGGTGGCCGCTTCGGCCGCCTGCACCTTGTCTCGCATATCAAAAATATCGTCTGCCATCAGCAGGGCCGCCATCACCAGCATGCGCGCCTCGCCGCTCGGTCCGGCTGCCGCGCGAACACCCTCGACACGGCGGTTGACCTCAGCGCCCATGGATTTGAGGTGTTTCTCCTCGCCGTCCTTGCAGCCGATCGTATAGGCGTATCCGTTGATGCGAAGCGTCACCTGCGCCATCGCGCAATTCTCCCCTGGTTTAATCTCGTTTGTCGAGAGCAGCCCGCAATCGCCCGATCAGCGAGTCGAGGCGTTCGGCGATCTCGGGGATGGATAGGTCCGTATCGGGCACCGGCGCGGTGTTTGGCGCCGATTGAATGGCCGTCAGGCGCGCGATCCGTTCCAGCGCGGCTTCCAGCCTAGCTGCCGCTGCGTCCGGGTCCTCGAGCTCGTCCGCCATGTCCGCCTCTATCGTGTCCAGTTGGCACGTCCCGTCGCTGATGCCGCTTGAACTCGGCGCGGTCAACCATATGAACGTAAACATGATCATTTATCCCGCGGTGATCGTCCATGGGCTGGCGGATGCCAAGGCGGCGCTGACGCTCGGCCTCCCGGTAACACTGCTGTCCGCACCGGGCGCGGCGATGTTCGCCGGGTGCGTGTGGTGGCGGGAGATGGTCGCGGCCGCTCGAGCGGCGTTCCCTGACACCGAGGCGATGGACATTCTGGATTGTGGCGACGCGTCCGGCATGGCGATGGGTTCGTTACGGAGCGGCATTTGCCGCTTGGTGCTCTGGCCGGAGGCCCCCGGTTGGGCGAGCGTCGTGGCGATCGCCGGGCGTCAGGGCGGATTTGTTCTGAGCGCGGCGCCGGCGGCTCTGGACTTCGCGAATCGCAATGCACTGCGCCGGCTGGACGGTTGGCTGCGGGAATCGACCGCGTCCGGGACGTGACAGATCGGCTTCCCTGAGCTAGCGCTAGTGACGCCGCCAAGTGGGAAACGCCTGCCAGGAAGAGGGGGACTATGCGCGTTATCCAGATCATCGGCTTCTGCCTCGGCACATACTAACGTCGATGGCGCCTGAGAGGTCGAAATCCGACGGCGGTTGCCGCATCTATCTGATTACCCCGGCGAAGCTGGATCCGGTGCCGTTCGCAGGCCTTCTGGCGGCGGCCCTGGATGCGGACGATGTTGCCGCGGTGCAGCTTCGGCTGAAGGATGCAAGCGACGATGCGTGGGGGCGCGCCATCGATTACCTTCGGCCGGTCTGCCAGTCTCGAGGCGTGGCGTTCCTTCTGAACGACCGCGCCGACCTGGTGAGAGCAACGGGGTGCGACGGTGCTCATGTCGGCCAGGATGATATGCCGGCGCCGGAGGCTCGGCGGCTAATGGGGCCGGAACTGACGCTGGGTGTGACCTGTAAGGGCAGCCGCGACCTGGCGATGCAAGCTGGCGAGGACGGGGCGGATTACGTCGCGTTCGGGGCGTTCTTTCCGTCCACCACGAAGGCGGTGACGGCGTTGCTGGGCCCCGAGATCCTGGAGTGGTGGTCCGAGATGATGGAACTGCCGAGTTGTGCCATCGGCGGGATCACGCCGGAGAACTGTGGTCCACTGGTGCGGGCGGGGGCGGATTTCCTCGCCGTGGTTGGAAGTGTGTGGAACCACCCGGAGGGGCCGGCGGCCGGTGTGAAGGCACTTAACACCGCCATCCGGGAGGCAGCTCGGTAGCAAAGGGTACTTTCGGGCTATCGCGTGGCGCCGATCACGGGAGCGTCGCCTCGCTGCCGGATGCGCGTTCTTTGCGTCCACCACCAAGGCGCGTTGCTGGAGCCCGATATCCTGCAATCGTGGTCCGAGTTGCGATGGAGCTGCCGAGTTGCGCGATCGGCTGGATCACGCCGGAGAACTGCTGGTGCGGGCGAGGACGGCGATCGTGGCGCGGCGGTCTGCGGCAACAATCCGTGATTACGTCCGCATGCCCTCATATGCCTCCCATTGGGGACATGACCAATTCGTCGGCCGTGTTCTTCTGGGCGTCGGTGAGCACCGCATAGAGAGAGGTGGCGGCGTTTGCGGTTGTCTTCAGGGTGTCAAGCCGTGCGGTCATCATCGCCGTCATGGCGTCCAATTTCGTCGGCAGCGTTGCCGGCATCCCGGCCTGCATATTGCCCATGGCAGACCGCATCGATTTCGCGCTGTTGCGTAGCGCGTCGGCGAACGCGTTCCATTGCGGGAGCTGCGCTTCGGTGATGCCGATCTCGGTCTTGAGGAAAGCGATTCGGCCTTCGACGTGCTCAGACGGCATCATTCTCATCTCGCCGCCGGCGCCCATGCCGCGCATCATAGACGTCATCTGCTCCGTCTTGCTGCCCATCATTTTGCCCATGTCCATCCCGCCGGATGGCGCTGATTGACCGGCGGCCGGCGCCGGCGCGCTGTTTTCAGGGTGATGGGCCTCGTGTTCCCGCGTGGGCTGGGCACTGGCGAAGCCGAGACTGGTGAGCAGCGCTATAGCCGCGAAGGTGGGATAAGTGAAAGGGGACATAATAAACCTCGAGAGATCATGGGGTGGGTGTTGTCTTCAGGGTGCGGGGCATCGCGCCCGCGCCGCGTGTTTGCGGCGATCGGCGAGGCGCCAGTGCTTTAAGCGGGAAGCGCAAACATCGCGCGAGGTGGCGGGAGATCGGGCGCTATGCCAGTCCCATCAGGCCGTGACTCTTGGAACAGGTCATAAGCCAGCTTTTCCGGGGTGACCGGGAAGACAGCCGGCTCAACGATTGCAAGACAGCCGACTGGGGAACAGGCGCCCGCCGCGCGACAGAGCAGGCCATGCGTGCCATCGGGACAGCACGGCGATGCGTCATGCGTCTGCGAAGAAGACGCGGTCACGAATTCCGCAGATTGGCGGGGACCGGGGATGGAGGAACGGGCAAGCGAGTGTGCATCGGCGGGGGTGCGGGACAGAAGCAGGATCGCGAGCAGCGCAATGGCTGCAAGTGCACTCCTCAGCATAAACTCCATCCTCGCATCAATCGCGCGCCTCGTCTTCTCGTTGGACTACCCTACAGTTCTCCGAATAAGATCAGCCTATACCGCTCCCGGAAGACGTCATTGATCTGAGTCAACCGGAAATATCGAGGTTATACCATCCGTTTCGGGTATGATTTCCGAAGTTTGCGTCTCGCCCGCTCAGGAGTCGGACTGTCCGGCGCCCCGACTGGGCGACGTGAGCCAGGAGTTCCTCCGGCACCGTCGCTCCCTGGCCTTCACTGATGTGACGACGTATCTCGGTCCAGAGTGCCCGAACGCGCATCCTCCTTCAGGACGAACGGGATGTTTTCGGGCGTCATAATGGTCGCGATATCGCGGAACAGCGCGTTGGCGACACCCGGAGCAGGTTTATCCGCCTGCAACGTCACCCAGGCGATAATCGTCACACCGCTCGAGGGGAAGTAGTATCCCGCCGTGTTATAGCCGGGCAACCCGCCCGTGTAGCCGTACCAGCCGGCACTGCAGCCGATGCCGAGACCGAACGCAAGATTTCCCTCGCCGATCGGTATGCAGTTCAGCCGCTCACGTTGCGTCGCCGCGGCGTTCGTTTTCCCGGTGACATACAGCGCGACCCAGCGCTTCATGTCGGCAACATCCGAGATAATCTCGCCCGCCGCGCCCATCAGCGAAACCGGGATCGTGTTGCTGACATCCTCCCAATCGCCCTGCTGGCCAAGCCCGTAGCCATGCGCCCACGGCACCGGCATGGCCTGGGTCGCTGGATAGCTCGTCTCGGTTAAACCGAAAGGAACCAGAAGCCGCGTGCGGATCTGATCGGCGACACTGTCGTGGGTGACGCTTTCGATGACCAAGCCAAGAATAAGATAGTTGGTGTTGGAATATTTATACGCCGTCCCCGGGGCGAAATACGGCTTCTGCTGGACCGCCCAGCCGACCAGTGTGCGCGGATCGAATGTCATATCCCCCGTCACTTTCAACGGGTTGATCTCCGGCGTATCGTACGCTTCGAACAGGCCACTGCGCATCTCGCACAGTTCGCGGATGGTGATGTGCTCCGCGTTCGGGATCGTCACGCCGAGAGCAAATTTGCTCAATGGATCGTCGAGTTCGAGTTTTCCCTCATCGACCAATTGGAGCAGAACGCTGATGACGAACGTCTTGGTGTTGCTGCCGATCCGGAAATGATCCGCTGGCGTAAGTGCCCGATGCGTCGCGAGATCGGCGGATCCGTAGGCACGCACGTAAGTGTCGCCCTTACTGTCCCACACGCCGACGAGCACCCCGGGGACCGGCGTGCTGCCGCCGTATACATCACGCTCCTTCGCTACTGCCGCATCGATGGCGCTCTGCACGGACGGACTTGCCACCGATACATCCGCCCGGGCGCTGCCGACGGCCCCGAAGCCGAAGATCGAAGCGAGGACGAAAGCGGCGGTTCGGATTCGAGCGGAGCTGGTCACGAATATGTCTACCCTTGTTCGCGAGGAAGCCGGGACCTATGGGAAACGAAATGTCGTCCCTTCGCAACAGATGGCGCATCTTTAAACGTCGGCTAGCCCATAGGATCGTCGCCGAGTCTCCTCAGGGCTTAGCGCAAAATTTTAAAAGAATCGCCTGACAATTCCAAGAATCACTGGGTCAGTATTTAGCTCACACTCGCTCGCGCGCCCGCCGATCGTGCCATCTTCCTGGCTGCGGGAAGCTTTGTCCGAGCGGCCATCGCGGGTGCGGCGATCTTTTTTGCAGCCGAACTTTTCTTCGCCGGTGCTACTTCACGGAAACCAGGCTTTGGTGCGGCGTCCTTCTTCCTGGGCGCCGCAGCCTTTATGGCCGCGACGGGCGCAGCGACAGGGGCCGGACCGTCCGCCTCACCCATGTCCAGGCCGAACAGGGCCGCCATATCGTCGGCTTCCAGCACCTTACCAACCGCCGGACCTTGTTTGGTCATCGGCAGCGAACCGATATCACCGACCAGATCATTCTCGTCCACACCGCGCAGCCGGAACAGCAACTCCGGCTTGGCATCGAGCCGAACACCAACGCCCAACAGCGAAGCCGCGACGTGCTTGCACATCGAGGCGTAGTCCGGGCAACTGCAGGAGAATTTGATCTCGGTGGGCTTGGGGAACAGGCCGGTGCCCTGACGGCAAAGCCGCTCCATCACGCCCTTCGAAAATCGCCCTTGCAGTAGTTCCACAAGCGAGTCGATGCCGCCCGCGCAATAGTTACAGATCGATTTCCACTGCGGCTTCGGCACCTCCGCTATCGTGATCTTGACGGTGTAAATCGATGATCCGCTGACCATCGCGGTCACCGTGTGCGGCGCGATCTGCAGATCGATCACCAGACCGTTGCGCACGTAGCTGCGTCCGCGCTCCAACCGGTTCTGGTAATCGCGGTAGCTCTCCAGATTGTCGCACCACGCCTTGCCCCAGAACGTGGCGGCGATCTTGCGGCCTTCCACGGTCACCGGCGAAAAAAGAGAGCCTTTCTTGCTCAACTTCGCGGCCGCGCGTTCAGCCTTGAGGCGCCGCTCGCCGACCGAGACGTAGGCCGGCCATTGACTTTCGTAGTAGCGAGCCACGGCGGTCACTCCTTCATCGCGGCGTTCAGGTCCAGCGCGACCAGTCGCATGATGTCCTCATTTCCTATCTCGGTCAGATTGACCTCGGCGCCCCCGGTCAGCAGTTCATCAGACAATCCTTGCTTCGAGTCGATCAAGGCGTCGATTTTCTCTTCGACCGTGCCACGGCAAATAAACTTGTGAACCAGGACGTTTTTCTTCTGGCCGATGCGGAAGGCCCGATCGGTCGCCTGATTCTCGACGGCCGGGTTCCACCACCGGTCGACATGCACGACGTGGGACGCCGCGGTCAGCGTCAGGCCGGAGCCGCCGGCCTTCAGCGACAGGACAAAGAACGGCACGGTCTCGTCCTCCTGGAACGTCTGCACCAGGGCCTTCCGGTTTTTCACCGCGGTGTCGCCATGCAGCACCAGACCGGAGCGACCGAAAATCTGTCCTAGGAAGGCGGCCAGCGGGACCGGTCATCTCGCGAAATTGGGTGAAGACCAGCATCTTCTCCTGCTTGGCGGCGACAACCTCGGCGATTTCCCGCAGGCGGCCCCACTTGCCGCTGTCTTCTTCGGCCCAGACATTGTCGTTCAGCCACTGCGAGGGATGGTTGCAGATCTGTTTAAGCCGCATCAGCATCGCCAGCACGATACCCTTGCGCTGGATGCCCTCGGCCTCCTCCAGGCTTTTCGCCAGGTCCTCGACGGCCTGGCCGTACAGCGCCGTCTGCCGGCGGCTGAGGCTGCACAGCGCCTTGATCTCGGTCTTGTCGGGCAGATCGGCGATGACCGCCTTGTCGGTCTTCATCCGGCGCAGGATGTACGGCCGCACCAGTTCCCGCAGCGGGCCGTATGGATTGTTGGTCCGTTCGGCCAGGCTTTTGGCATAGCGGGAAAACTGCTTGGCGTTGCCCAGCAGGCCTGGATTGATGAAGTCGAAGATCGACCACAGGTCGCCGAGGTGGTTTTCCACCGGCGTTCCCGTTAGTGCGATCCGTGCCTTGGCCTGCAACGCCTTCGCCGCTTTGGTCTGCCGGGCGGCGGGGTTCTTGATCGCCTGCGCTTCGTCCAGGATGACGAAGCGCCACGCCGTCGCAGCCAGCGCCGGCATGCGCAACAACGAGCCGTAGCTGGTGATCGCGAGGTCGTGGTCCCGGGGATTGAACTGCTTGATCTGGTCGGCGGACATGGCCGAGGGATGCACGATCGCAGCCTTCAGGCCGGGGGCGAATTTCTCGATTTCGGCCGCCCAGTTGCCGAGCAGGGAGGCCGGTGCGACCAGGAGGCTGGGTTGGGCCGCGGCTTGCTCCACCAGCAGCAGGGACAGGACCTGGATGGTCTTTCCCAGACCCATGTCGTCGGCCAGACAGGCGCCCAGGCCGAGACTGGACAGCAGGTGCATCCACCGCGTGCCGGTGCGCTGGTAGGGGCGCAACGTGCCTTTCAGTGCGGGTCCGGGATCGGGACCGTCGCCGTCTCCGGACCGCAGCGCCTTCAGGGTTTCCTCCAGCCATGGGCCGGCGGTGACGCGGGACCAATCGGCGTCTGTCGCGGCGGGGTCGTCGCCGGTGACGGACGCGCCGGCCAACATCCGCATCGCCTCGGCGAAGCTCAGGCCGTTCTGGGCGGCAAGGGTTTCGGCCTCGCGAAACCGATCCATGGTTTTTTCGAAACGGGCACGATCGACTTCAACCCATTGGCCGCGCAGCAGCACGAGGTCGTCGGTGCCGGCGAGCAAGGTTGCGACCTCATCCTCGGTGAGGGGTTCGCCATCGAGGATTACGCTCATGCGGAAATCGAGCACGCCTTCCAGTCCGAGGGCGGAGGGCTTGCGGCTGCCGACGGTTGCGGTGACCCGCGGTCGAGCGGGGCGGTTGGCACGCCAGGTCGCGGGCATGCGGACCACGACGCCGGCGGTTTCCAGGTCGGGCAGGCTGTGGAGGAAGCGGGACGCCTCGGCCGGTCCCCAACGCAGCGGATGGAAAATCTCGCCGGCGTCGATCATCGGCCGCAACCAGTCGCAGTGTTCGGCGGCGCGCTGCACCGGCAGCAGCAGCGACAGAAGTTTGTCGCGGTTTGCCGCCCCGGCGTATTCGCGAAGCGCCTGACCCAGCGGGACGTGCTGGGCGCGCGCCTGGGCGGAGAGGCGCGTCGTGTAGGTCGCCATGAAGGCGAAGGGCTGTTCGGCGTCGCGGCGGTTCTCGGCCAGGTTGAAATGGACGCGGCCGACCAGATTCCATGCGGGGTTCAGGGCATTGAGGAAGCGCTGCAAACCGGTGCCGGAGGCGGCCAGGGCTTCGGCGAAGGCCAGTGCCAGTTCATCCCACAGCGCTAGCAGGACCGCTTCGGTCAGGTATTCCGCGCCGGCCATCATGGGGGCGGTCAGCACCAGGGAGACAAGTTCGCCGGCATCGAGAAGCGGTACCACCGGAAGTGTGACGTCGTCCTCGCGGCCCGACGCGTTCAGGCAGACCGCCGCGACGTAGTGGGTGGCGAAGCTGCGCCACCAGACGAAGACCGGCGGCAAGGCGTGTCCGACCTCGCCGGCGCCAAGCCGCACCAGGCCGGGACCGGACCCTTGAGCGAACGCCGCGGCCAGGCGATCGCGCACCGCGGTGTCGATCTCGGGCGCGTCGTCCTGGTCCTCGGCGACGAGGTGGCCGTGCGGGGTGAGGCGTAAGCCAAATCGGGGCATCGAAAGATGTTACACTAACCCGCATTGAAGCCGACCCTCCGGCCGTCATGGCGGTGCGGGCGGAAAATTCGCCTCGAGAGCGCGGCAAAGATGCGGCTATGATGCAGTTCATTGACGGCGGTAAAGGCGCGCTGAGTTCTTCCTTATGACGCGACTGCCGCAGGGAGGAATGCACATGTATCCGGGTGAGCACGCCAAAATTCGCGCTGACCAACCGGCGCTAATCATGGCCGGAACGGGCGAGATCGTGACCTACGGCGAGCTTGAGGCACGTACCAATCGCCTCGCCCATTCTATGCGCGCGAGCGGGTTAAGCCGTCTGGATCACTATGCGATCTTTATGGAAAACAATGCCCGCTACGTCGAGACCTGCGGCGCCGGCGAGCGTGCGGGCCTGTATTACACCTGCGTAAATTCGTTCCTGACCGCAGATGAACTCGCCTACATCGTCAACAACAGCGAGTCGAAGCTGCTGATCACGTCGCAAGCGAAGCGCGATGTGGCGCGGGCCGCTTTGCGTCAATGCCCGAACGTCGCGCTGTGCCTCGTCGTTGATGGGCCGGGTGAGGGTGCCACGACGCTCAACCTCGACGACGCGACCGCTGCCTGTCCAGACACGCCGATCGCCGACGAGAGCCTGGGCAACGCCATGCTCTATTCATCCGGCACCACCGGCCAGCCGAAGGGTATCCTGCGGTCGCTGCCGGAACAGCCGCCATCCCAGATGCTGCCCGTGTACGGGTTTCTCCAAAAATTATGGCGGTTCCGGGACGCTCTGATCTACCTCTCGCCCGCCCCGCTATATCATGCGGCGCCGCATGTTGGGGTCAACCTCACGATCCGCATGGGCGGCACTGCCATCATCATGGAACGTTTTGATCCAGAAGACTTTCTCCACCTCGTCGAACGGTACCGGGTGACGCATAGCCAACTCGTGCCGACAATGTTTTCACGCATGCTCAAACTGCCCGATGAGGTGCGTCGCCGCTATGATCTGGCATCGCTTGAAACCGCCATACATGCCGCGGCGCCCTGTCCCATCCAAGTCAAGCGGCAAATGATCGACTGGTGGGGGCCAATCATCGACGAGTACTACGGAAGCACCGAGGGGATAGGCCTCACCGCCTGCGACAGCGTCGAGTGGCTGGCGCATCCGGGCACAGTCGGCCGGAGCGTTTTTGGCGAGCTGCATATTCTCGATGATGAGGCAAATCCGTGCCCGGTGGGAACGATCGGCACGGTGTGGTTCAGGCTGGGTTCGCGGTTCGAGTATTTCAACGACCGGGCGAGAACGGCAGAGGTATTCTCCGCCGATGGCACGATGGGCACCGTCGGCGACGTTGGCTATGTGGACGCGGACGGCTACCTCTATCTGACCGATCGCGTCGCCTTCACGATCATCTCCGGTGGCGTGAACATCTATCCGCAGGAATGCGAAGATCTGCTGATCACCCACCCCAAGGTCGCCGATGCAGCGGTGTTCGGGATACCGAACGCTGACCTGGGCGAGGAGGTCAAGGCCGCGGTCCAACTCATGCCTGGCATCGATCCGGGGACAGACATCGAAGCCGAACTACTGGCCTTCTGCGGGCAGCATCTCGCACGGCAGAAAGTCCCGCGGTCGATCGATTTCGAGGCCGAACTGCCGCGGCTTCCGACGGGCAAGCTGTATAAGCGCATTCTTCGCGACCGTTACTGGAAGAATAAAACGAGCAGGATCGTTTAATTCCTTCGCACTCGCGGACCTGAAGACGCCGCAGCTCTATTTTGTCACCCGGCCGGCTTTGGGGAAAGATTTCGAAAAACTGACGGTGGTAGTCGAGCACCGCCTGTTCGTCGTTGCCCCAGGCGGTGACGTGCAGGCGGTGACGTAAAGGATGTACAGTCTGGCGCTATCTGCGGCGTCCGCCCATCGTGCTCGGTCGCTGCTTGCCGCGCCGTTGCGGGATGTCTGCCCCCGTCGGTCATGTCATTTCAGTGCTTCATTGACTTTTCCTGTGGGGCAGCATGCAGGACTGTCATTCCGCTGGGTCCGATGCCATGGATCTGAATGATCGCGCCATCCGCGCCGCTCCAGGCAAAGTGAGGCTGGTTGGGGGGCAGGAGATAGAACGAGCCTGCCGGCAGGATCGTTCCGCTCGACTTGTCGAATGTGCTGTTCTCGGCAAGACCGAACGATCCCGCAAGCACCGTAATGTTCTCGGTGTTGGGGTGGGTGTGCAGCGGTGTCATTGCGTTCGGCGGAATCTTGAAGCGCTCCACGAAGGGACCTGGTTTCGTGGGATCGCCCGCCAGTACGGCAATTTGCCAGCCCGGTGCATCAGCTCTCCAATTCACCTGGTCCGGGGTCACGGAGGTGACCGGCTGTGCCGCCACAGAGGCAGCACCGGAGACAACGAAGATTGCAGATGCTATTATGCGCGTGTAGTTCATAGGAACCTCCTGTTTATACGCGTGCCGGCAATGAGACGAAGCCGCCAGGCAGCAGTGTCTCCGCCCGGACACCCCGAGCCATGACGACGAGCGAGACGGCAGAGAAGATCAATAGCCCAACGGTTCTGCTTCCAACATCTGCCAGTGGCCGTCCTTGACGACGCACAGGAACGACTGGTTGGAACCCTGGTGCTTTGTCGCGTTGAACGAGATCATCGGGGAGCCAAAAATGTCGTGGTACTCCTTGATCCCTTCGAGGCTCGCGACAAAGCTGTCCGGGGTCAGATCCTTGCCAGCGTTCTTCAGGGCCTGAACGACGACCTGCGCCCCGGTGTAGCCAACCTGCGCCGCGAAGTTTGGCTCCTTGCCAAACTCCTTCCGATATTCCGCGGTGAATGCCTCCACCTCGGGTGACGTCGCGGTCTCTGCCACGAACAACATCGGGGTCATCGAATAGAACCCCTCGGTCGTTCCACCCGGCACCGCGGCGACCACATCGTCATAACTGGCGGACTGCCCCATCATGTCGACATTCCAGCCGATCTTGCGGACAGAGGAGATGATTTGCACCGCGTCGCGAACGATCGTGCCCAGAACGATCAGGTCGCAATTGGCATCCCGCATCCTGGCAACCGAGGCGCTGAAATCGGTGTCGGTCGGTTTGTGCAATGTCTCGGCCGTCAAAGTCATCTTCTCGGCCGTAAGTTGATCCTTGACGCCGGCGGTGATGTCGCGGCCGAAATCAGTATCCTGCGCCATGGTGCAGACCTGCTTCTTGTGGCGCTGTTCGATGAAATACTTCAGCCCGGCGCGTATCTGGTCATAGTAGGACGAACCCAGGCCGAACTTCAGGTGATTCAGCGGTTCGTACATCGACCGGGCCGAGGTCAGCGGAAAGATGTTGGCGACGCCCTTGGCGATCTGGTCAGGCATCACCGCGTTGTTCATCGGCGTGCCGGCGTTGGCGACCATGATGAAGACGCCGTCTCGGTTGATCAGTTTGTTCGCCGCCTGCACCGAGCGGGGAACCTGATACTGATTGTCCTCGACTATGAACTTTATCTTGCGGCCGTTGATTCCGCCGGCTGCATTGACCTGGTCGAACACCATCCGCCAGGAGTTGGAGTTGTTGACGCCCCACATCGCTGCCACGCCGGACAAATCGGTGTAGGAGCCGATTACGATCTCGGACTCAGTCACTCCTCGTACCGGTTCGGCGGCGACCACGGGAACCGCCAGCATAATCGTGGCGGCGGCGAGCAGTGCTTTGATCACGACGTTTCCTCCTGTTTGTTGCACCACACGCATCTTAATCTTCCCTCGCCTTGGATGCTCGAACGCCGGGATGATGGCTCACCCGGCGGTTCGCTGCTGGAAATCCAGATGAAATCCTGCGTAAATTCAGCTCAAATTCACATGAAATGCGTGGTCCCCAAGCCACGCTGGGAGGACCGTTGGCGTGAACGAGGCCCGAATGCGGCGTCCGATCTACCAATTCGGCGATTTTGTTCTCGATCTCGAACGGGGCGCACTGTTCGCCGCGTCGGGCTCGGAGGTGTCGCTACGGCCCAAGGCGTTTTCCTTGCTGCGCCTGTTCGTCGAGAATGCCGGTCGCCTGATCGATCGCGGAATGATCATGGAAGCTCTTTGGCCGGGCACCTTCGTCACCGACGAGAGCGTCGCCCAGTGCATCAAGGACGTCCGCCGCGCGCTTGGCGACGAAGCGCAACATTTGGTCAAGACAGTCCGTGGCCGCGGTTACCGGCTGGAAGCAACGGTCGTTTGTGGGGAGCACCGGCCGCGGCAGCTCAGCGATCCCGCCGCCGGTTTACGGGCGGTAGGTAAGCGTGACGAGGATGAATCTCCCGGGCACGGGCGCGGGGACGACATTCGCCCACGGGACGGCCCAGCAGAAGGCGAGCGGCGACTGATGACGGTAATGTCCTGCGGCCTCGTGGAGGCAGCCGCTCTGACCTCACAACTCGATCCCGAGGATCTCCGCCAGGTGATGGTCGCCTGTCATCGCTGCCTGGCCACCGCGATCGCTCAGCATGGCGGACAAGTTGCCGAACATCGTGGCGACAGCCTGCTCGCCGGCTTCGGTTGGCCGATAGCGATGGAGGATGATCCCGAGCGGTCGATACGGGCCGCATTGTCGGCGATGAAGGCAGTGGAGCGTCTCGACATTCCGTTGGGGCCGAGACCACTGCATGCACGCATCGGAATCGCCACCGGACCGATGATCGCCGGGGACGGCGAAACGCGCGTCCAGAGCATGCTCGGCATGACCCCGACCCTTGCAGCCCAATTACAGGCTGCGGCCGAGCCGGGCACGGTGCTGGTCAGCGAGATGACCTGGCAACTTGTTGGAGCCCTGTTCGATTGCCAGGAGGTTGACAGGATCGCAGGAAGAACGCCGCCGGTGCGCGCGTGGCGCATCCGCGGTGAGAGCGTCGTCGACAACCGCTTCGCCGCTTTGCGTTCCGCATCGCTGGCCACCCTGCCGCTGATTGGTCGAGACGAAGAGCAGGAGATCTTCCTGCGCCGTTGGGAACGGGCGTTCGCAGGCGACGGCCAGGTCGTGGTGCTGTCAGGCGAGCCCGGGATCGGCAAATCGCGCCTGAACGCCGCTTTTCAGGCAACGGTCGGGCGTATTGGCAGGATGCATGAGCGGCAGGATTGGTTCTGTTTGCCCCATCTTCAGCACAGCGAGCTGCATCCGATCATCGCTCAGCTGGAACGCGCGGCCGGTTTCAGGCAGGAAGATACGTCAGCGGCGAAATTCGACAAGCTGGGGACGCTGTTGGGCTGCAGCCTCCAGGCCTCGGACGATGTCCGCCTCATCGCCGGCTTGCTTGGCGTTGCACCCAGCAACCCAGACCCTTCGGCGATCGTGAACCCGCGGCGGCAACGCGAGCGGCTGTTGCAAGTCTTGTTGCGTCGGATCGAAACGCTCGCGCAGGCTCGGCCCGTGCTTGCGGTACTGGAGGATGTTCACTGGGCTGATCCGACAACCTGCGAACTGCTCGATCTTCTGATTGCTCGTATCCCGTCGCTTCCGGCACTTCTGGTGCTGACGCATCGCCCGACGTTCCAGGCCCCGTGGGTCGGAGAGGCGCATGTGACCGAACTGCGGCTGTCCCGCCTCAACCAGCGGCAATGCGCAGCACTGATCGGCCACATCGCCGGCGATTCGCATCCGCCGCCCGAGACAGTGGCGGCAATCATCGAGCGCGCCGATGGGGTGCCGCTGTTTCTCGAAGAACTCACCAAAGCAGTCCTGGAAAGAACTGCGCAGAGAGCGGCAGGATCGGCACTATCGGCGCGCGCCGATATGGAAGTGCCGGCCACATTGCAATCTTCGCTGTTGGCGCGGCTTGATCGTCTCGGCCCTACGGCCAGGGAGGTGGCTCAGGCCGGCGCGGCGATCGGCCGCACGTTCGGTTATGATCTGCTCCGCTCCATCGTCGACTTGCCTGAGCCGGCCTTGTCGGAGGCGCTGGCGCAGCTTGCGTCGTCAGGGCTGGTCCATGTTCGAGGCACGTCAACCGAGGCGACGTACACGTTCAAGCACGCCCTGGTGCACGATGTTGCAAATGGCCTCCTCTTGCGGGAGCGCCGCCGTATGCTGCATGCGCGCATTGTCGAGTGCTTGCGTGGCCGCGATGACGAGCCGCCGGAGGTCCTGGCCTGGCACTGTACGATGGCTGGCCTTGCCGATCAGGCGATAGAGCAATGGAAGCTGGCCGGAGAACGAAGCGCTGCCCGCTTCGCAAACCTCGAAGCCAAGGAACACTATCAGCGGGCGCTGGAACTCCTGCAATCACTGCCGGCGTCGCCGGATAGAGACCGCGGCGAAGCCGAGTTGCGCCTCGCTCAGGTTGTGCCTCTCACTGCCATTCATGGTTTCGGTTCAGAAGCCGTCGAAACCTCTGCACTGCGCGCCCGGGAACTTAGTGCGAGTCTCGACCCGCTGGGCCGGTTTCTGGCCCATCGTATCGTATGGAACTCGTCCCTGATGCGGCATAAGCTGCCGAGGGTGGTCGAGTTGGCCCGGGACCTGGTTGCTCTGGCCGACCGGGACGGCGATGCGCCACAGCGGGCAGCCGCTCATCGGGCGCTGGGGTACTCGCTCTTCATCATCGGCAAGTTCGAGGAGGCTGATCGCATCCTCGAACAGGGAATTGCGCTTGCGGACACGGTAGCGGATGCTGATTTTCTCGCTTTCGGGGAAAACCCGCAGATCGTGTCCCGGCTGTACCGCGGCCTGGTTCTATGCTGGCTCGGCTATTCGGAGGCGGCTCTGCGGGTCGCGGAAGAAGGGCTCGCGCGCGCTCGTTTGCGCAACGACCCACATGCGATCGCCTGGTCGCTCGACGCTATCGGCCGGATCGGTCACATCCAACGAAATGCGCGTTTGGCCGCGCGCGCCGGCGCTGAAGCGGAAGAAATATCCCAGCAGCAATGCCTTGCCCAGTGGCTCGCCCTAGCCGAGCTGTCGAGTGGCTGGGCGGCTTGCGTCGCCGGCGAAACGGAGAGGGGCTTGGCGCTTCTCCAAAATGGTCACCGTAGGTGGGAAGCGACCGGAGCGAAGCTGCACACAACCCAAAACCTCATCCAGCTCGCGGAGGGTTACATATTGGCCGGCATGCCGGAGGTCGCGCTTGAACACCTGGCGGCCGCGCGCAGTCACGGAGCGTCATTTGGCGAGTGGTATACGGCAGCCGAGATATGTCTTCTGACGGCAACAGCGGTGCAAGCCGGAAACGGTCCTGTGTCGGAGGTCGAAGCGCGGTTGAGAGAGGCGCTTGAGGTCGCTCACGGTCAGAAAGCGCGATGGTTGGAGCTCCGGGCCGCAGCGGGTCTCGCCCGCCTCTGGGGCAGCCAGGGACGCAAGCCAGAGGCAATCCATCTCCTTGCCCCAATCCACGCGTGGTTCACCGAAGGCTTTGCACTTCCCGACGTGGTCGAGGCCGAAGCGCTGTTGGCTGATCTGGAAATCAGGCCTGCATCCGACCGTTCGTCTCGACTAACCTGATATATGGCCCCTTCCAGAATCTTCCCCATGCGTGCGTAGCTTGGCAAATGACTTGGCCGGACTTTCTTGTCCAGCGCATTCGGGTGAAGAATGACCTGAAGCCACGCGTCACCCGAAACTTCAGCGTGTGAGATGCCTTTGCCGCGGGTCGTGGAGCGTCGCGCCTCTGGATCCGTCCCGGCCGTGGCTCGCAGCGCCATGTGTTGGTCAAGTCACCGGATTCTGCGTAGTTTCGGGCAACAATCCAAACCCGAGGTTCCCGTCCATGCCGATCCCCCAAACCATGCCCTACATCCAGGCCAACGGCGCCGGAGGCCCAGAAGTGCTCGGTTTGGCATCCGGCCCGGTACCTGTGCCGAGGCCGGACGAGGTCCTGATCCGCGTGCAGGCGGCCGGGGTGAACCGGCCGGACGTTTCGCAACGGCAGGGGTCCTATCCGCCGCCGCCCGGCGCCAGTCCGATTCTGGGACTGGAGGTGGCGGGCGAGATCGTCGCTACCGGCGAGCAGGTGACGACGCTGTCGGTCGGGGATCGAGTTTGCGCACTGACCAACGGCGGCGGATATGCGGGGTATTGCGTTGCTCCGGCGCCGCAATGCTTAGCGTGGCCGACGGGCTATGACGCGATCCGAGCAGCGGCCTTGCCGGAGACGTCTTTCACCGTTTGGGCGAATTTGTTTCAGATCGGCCGGCTGGCGAAGGGCGAGACCGCCTTGGTTCATGGCGGCACCAGCGGCATCGGCGTCACCGCGATCCAACTCGCGCATGAGTTCGGCGCGAGGGTTTTCGTCACCGCTGGATCGGATGAGAAATGCGCGGCCTGCTCGAAGTTCGGGGCGGAGGCGGCGATCAATTATCGCACACAGGATTTCGTCGCAGAGGTGAAGACGCTGACCGGCGGGCTTGGTGTCAATGTGGTGCTGGACATGGTCGGCGGCCCTTATATCGCGCGAAATATCCGGTCTCTGGGCATGGACGGGCGGCTGGTGCTGATCGCCTTCCTGGCAGGGTCCAAAGTGGAGGATTTCGACTTCGTGCCGGTGCTGGTAAGGCGGCTGACGATCGCGGGCTCCACCATGCGGCCGCGAACCACGGCGCAGAAGGGTGCGATCGCCGCGGAGCTACGGGAGAAGGTGTGGCCGGTGCTGGATGCGGGCCGCTGCGCACCGGTGATCCACGCGACATTCCCGCTGGCGCAGGCCGCGGAGGCACATCAGTTGATGGAGTCCAGCATGCATATCGGGAAGATCATGCTGACCGTCTGAGGGGCATCGAACCATGGCCTTGAGGGTCGTCATTCTGCTTGGACTCTTGCTTCCTCTTGCCGCGCGCGCCCAGGAAACCCCATGCGGCGCGCCGGCAGCAATGAACGACGGTTGGGAGGTTGCCTCGCCCGACGCGGTCGGCTTCGTCCCCGCGACGCTGTGCGGCATCGGACCCCGCCTCAGTGCGTGGACCGAGGCGGACATTCATGCAGTGCTGGTGATGCGTTACGGCAAACTGGTTTACGAGCACTATTTCGCCGGCGAGGATCAGCAATACGGTCGTTCCCTTGGTGTCGTCAAATTCGATGCGGGGACGAAACACGATCTGCGCTCGATCACCAAGAGCGTAGCGGCGCTGGTTCTGGGCATCGAGATTGGCAAGGGGCGGATTGCCGGCGTCGATCTGCCGGTGCTGGCTGCGTTTCCCGAATACGCTGACCTGCGTTCGCCCGAGAAGGACGAGATCACGCTGCGGCATCTGCTGACGATGTCGCAGGGATTGGCGTGGGACGAGGATCTTCCCTACAGTGACCCGCGCAACAGCGAAGTACAAATGAACGAGGCCCCGGATCCGGTTCGCTACGCCTTGGCCCAGCCGGTCCAGGCCCCTGCTGGAACGGTCTACAACTACAGCGGCGGCTCCGCGACCATCATTGCCGCGCTGCTGCACAAGACGACCGGTGAGACGCTCGACAGCCTCGCCCGGAACGAGTTATTCGAACCGCTGGGGATTACCGACTTTGAATGGATCCGGTTCCCGTCCGGCGAGCCGGTGGCGGCCTCCGGCCTTCGCATGCGTCCTCGTGACCTGGCGAAGATCGGGCAGTTGGTGCTCGATCATGGCGCGTGGAAAGGAGCGCAGATCGTGCCGGCGGATTGGGTCGCGGCGGCGACCTTACCGCAGATCAACGGCCAGGGGATTTATTTCTATGGGTATCAGTTTTGGCTGGGGCGCTCCTTTGTGCTCGGGCGAGGTGAGATCGACTGGGCGGCCGGCTGGGGCTATGGCGGGCAGCGCTTGTTCATCGTGCCGGCCCTGGATCTCGTGGTGCTGGTCCATGCGGGGCGATACAACAGTAGTCAGCAGAGCGCAGGTCCGATGATGGTTCTTAACAGATACGTTCTGCCGGCCGCCGAGGGACCTTGATGCGTTTCTACCATCCCGGAGGCGGTTTAAAGCTCAGTCCGGCCTGCTCAAGCAGGGCCGCGGCGGCCAGGGTGGTGCGGTCGCCGTAGATCGGGCCGGCGATCTGCACGCCCAGCGGCAGGCCGCCCTTGGTCAAGCCCATTGGGGCGACGGTGGCGGGCAAGTGGTAGCCGCCGATCAGGCCTGGCCAGAATAGCAGGTCGCCGTAGTTTATGTCCTGGCCTTCCACTACGATCCGCCTGCCAAACGGGGGCCCATCCTGGCGGTGCGGCAGGGCCGCGGTGCTGAACGACGGGCACAGCAGAACATCGTGGTCTCGGAAGAAGGCGCTCCAGGTGCGGCGCCACCGAGCGCGCTGTTCGTTCATGCCGAGCCAGGCTCGGTGCGGCATATCAACGGTGCGGGCCATGATGGCGTCGGCGCTCATATCGTCGGGCGACAGGGTAGCGACCCGTTTCCGCTTCTCCTCGATCTGCGCATCGGTGCTGCGGCCGCTCCATCCAGTGTCCAGCAAACGGAGGTAGAGCTGATAAGCCGAGCTGGGGTCGAAGTTCGGACGGGCGGTGCGGCTGACCGCGACGCCTTGGCGCTCGAGGTTATCCGCCAACGCGTGCATGGCGGCGATCGTCTCGGAATCCGTTGCCTGGCCCGGTTGCTGGGCCCAAACGGCGACGCGAAGGTCCTTCAGAGCGGAAAAGCGCGGGGCAGGAAGGTTGAGGGTCAGGCCGGTTTCATCTGGGTCGGGGGCGGCCAGGATGTCCAGCGCGGTGATCAGGTCGGTGGCGGAGCGGCTCAGCGGGCCGATGACGGAAATGTCGGTTCCTGCGGCAGTGCTGGTTACCGGGTCACCATAGTTGGACAGCAGGCCCCAGGTCGGCTTGTGGCCGAAGACGCCGCAGAAGTGCGCGGGGACGCGGATAGAGCCGCCAATGTCGCTGCCGATCTCGAACCCTGTCAGCCCGGCGGCCAGAGCGGCCGCAGATCCGCCCGAGGAGCCGCCGGGTGTGTGCTCGGTGTTCCAGGGGTTGGAGGTGGTGCCGTAGACCGGGTTGTAGCTCTGCCAGTCAGCGAGATCGACGGGGACGTTGGTCTTACCGAAGATGACTGCTCCGGCGGCCTCCAGGCGACGAACAGCGATGGAGGAGATGGTGACTTGCTGGTCCTTCAGTTCCGGGTGGCCTCTTGTGGTGGGGAGGCCCTGGACGTCGAAGCTCTCCTTGACGGTGGTGGGGACGCCGAACAGGGGGGCGGATTTGTCGGGATGAGAGTCCAGGTTCTTGGCGCGGGTCCGGGCGCGGTCGAAATCCCGAACAACCACGGCGTTGATGCGGGCATCGAGCCGCTCGGTGCGGGCGATGTAGTGGTCCAGAAGTTCCACGGCGCCGATCTTTCCGCTGCGGACGAGCGCGGCGAGTTGAGTGGCGGGGAGAAAAGTCGGGTCCATGGGCTGATCCTGCGGTGGAGACCCGGTAGCCTCGCATTCGGGGCGGTTGGGGACAACGGGGTAGCGGGCCATCGTCGGGCCAGCGTAGAGTAGACGTAACCTCATCTGCTGCGGACGAGGCGAGATTTCTCCCAATGATGTTTGTATTGGTTGCGTCCGCCTTATATAGGTAGCGCACTACTTTCAGAGGAGGCACCCATGCCCCGCCCCGCCAGCAACGACGGTCTCGACAAGTTCCAGCGATACCGTGCCAACCGGCGCGCCAGCGGCATGAAGCTTTTGCGCGTCTGGGTTCCCGATCCGAGTGCGCCCGGCTTCCGCGAGGAGGCTGAGCGGCAGGCGCGTTTACTGCGGAACGCTCCGGAAGAACATGACGCCCTGGATTTCATCGAGGCCACGTCAGGCCGGGGTGATGCTCAGACGTGAGGCGCGGCGATCTCATCACGGTTGCCCTCAGTGGTGATTTCGGCAAGCCGAGACCTGCGCTGGTCATCCAATCCGACTTCCTGGCGGAAACGGACAGTGTGCTGGTCTGCCTGCTGACAACCACGTTGCGCGCCGCGCCGCTCTACCGACTATCACTTGCGGCGGGTGAAGCAACTGGCCTTCGCGAGCCATTGCAGGTTATGGTCGACAAGATCATGGCTGTCCGCCGTGACCGTTGCGGGATCCCGATCGGACGAGCCGGCGATGGCGCCATGCTGGCTCTTGGGCGGCTGCTGGCGTTCGTCGTCGGTGTCGCCGACTGAGGTTTATCCGCCGGGTGTGTTCTTTCGTTTATTTCAATGTATTTTCTCTCCGATCTTGAACAACTTGGATTTGTTAGTGGTCCGTCGAACCATTCCGAGATTGTGTCGGTCGCACAGCGGCGCGCTGGTGCATCTAGGTCACCACCATTACGCGTGTTATTTGTTAGAAGCACTGGTGACTTGACTTTAGGCGTCCGATGCACAATCCCGGTTCCGGACCTGCAATCATCGGAGGAAACGAATATGGTCGAGATGCGGACGATCAAGGGACCGGCGATCTTTCTTGCGCAATTTGCGGGGGATACAGCGCCATACGATAGCCTGCCGGAGATCGCCCGCTGGGCAGCGGGGCACGGCTACAAAGGCGTGCAAATTCCGTCCTGGGATGTTCGGCTGTTGGATCTCGCGAAGGCGGCCGAAAGCCGAACCTATTGTGACGAGGTCAAGGGCGTTCTGCATAACGCCGGCCTAGAGCTGACCGAGCTGTCCACCCATCTGCAGGGCCAGCTTGTTGCCGTCCACCCGGCGTATGACCTAGCGTTCGACGGCTTTGCCCCGCCGGAGGTCCGAGGCCATCCCACGGCTCGCCAAGCCTGGGCGGTTGACCAGCTTTTACTGGCGGCAAAGGCATCGCGGAACTTTGGGCTGAACGCGCACGCCACGTTCTCGGGTGCTCTCGCGTGGCCGTTCATCTATCCGTGGCCGCAGCGCCCGGCGGGGCTGATAGAGACCGCGTTCGACGAGCTGGCACGGCGCTGGCGCCCGATCCTGGATGCTTACGACGAAGCTGGGGTCGACGTCTGCTATGAGATCCATCCCGGTGAGGACCTTCACGACGGGATCACGTTCGAGATGTTCCTGGATCGTGTGGACAACCACAAGCGCTGTAACATTCTCTACGACCCGAGCCACTTCGTGCTGCAACAGCTCGACTACCTGGACTACATCGACATCTACCACGAGCGCATCCGCATGTTTCATGTCAAGGATGCGGAATTCAACCCGACCGGCCGCCAGGGCGTGTATTCGGGCTTCCTGTCATGGGCGGATCGTGCCGGCCGGTTCCGCTCGCTCGGGGACGGCCAGGTGGATTTCGGGGCGATTTTCTCGAAACTGGCGCAGTACGGCTTTGACGGCTGGGCCGTGCTGGAATGGGAGTGCTGCATCAAGGACAGCGAGCAGGGAGCGGCGGAAGGCGCGCCTTTCATCGCCGGCCACATCATCAGGGTGACGTCGAAAGCATTCGACGATTTCGCGGCCAGCGGCGTCGACGTCGACACCAACCGCAAGCTGTTGGGGATCAGCTGAGATGGCGATCGAGGGCGGAGCGACCGGGGCTGCGGGGCGGCGGTTGCGTCTGGGCATGGTGGGTGGTGGTCAGGGTGCCTTCATCGGCGGCGTACACCGCATCGCGGCCCGGCTGGATGACCGGTACGAGTTAGTGGCGGGTGCGCTGTCAAGCGATCCCGACCGCGCATTGGCGAGCGCTGTCGAACTCCATATCGCGCCCGACCGGGCTTACCGCGGCTTCGAGGAAATGGCCGAGAAGGAAGCGCAACGGCCTGACCCCATCGACGTGGTCGCGGTGGTGACGCCGAACCACATGCATGCAGCACCGGTCCTGGCATTTGCTAGACAGGGCATTCATGTGATCTGCGACAAGCCGCTGGCGCACCGGTTGGAGGATGCGGTGGATATGGCGGATGCGGTTCGCCGCGCCGGCATCGTGTTCGGTTTGACGCACAACTATACTGGAACTCCGATGGTGCGGCAGGCGCGCGAGATCGTCGCTGCCGGGGATCTCGGGAAGGTGCGGGTCGTGCAGGTCGAGTATCCGCAGGACTGGCTGACGACGCGGCTGGAGGAGACCGGACAGAAGCAGGCGGCGTGGCGCACGGACCCGGCGCGCGCTGGGGCCGCGGGTTGTGTTGGCGATCTCGGCACCCACGCGTTTAACCTGGCGGAGTTCGTATCGGGGTTGCGCTGTGAAAGCTTGGCGGCGGATCTCAGCACGTTCGTGCCGGGGCGGGTACTGGACGATAACGCGCACATGCTGTTGCGGTTTGCTGGCGGCGCTCGGGGTACGCTTTGGGCATCGCAGGTTGCGCCGGGTAACGAGAACGCGCTGCGCCTGCGGATCTATGGGGAGAAAGGCGGTCTCGAATGGGCGCAGGAGCAGCCTAATGTTTTGCTGCATACGCCGTTCGGGGAGGCGCCTCGAGCGATCCGCCGGGCTGGCGGTGGGGCCTCCCTGGTCGCGGCGCATGCGAGCCGCATCCCGGCAGGCCATCCGGAGGGTTATCTGGAGGCCTTCGCTCAGCTTTATCGTGATCTGGCCGAACAGATTGCCGCACGCATCGACGGACGCGAGCCCGATCCGGCTAGTATGCTGGTGCCTGGCATCGAGGACGGGCTGCGCGGTATGCGGTTTATCGCCGCGGCGGTCGAGTTCTGGCCGCCGGGACGCGGCCTGGACCGCGATCGGGTGCTGACGTCCGATGATGGCTTCTACATATAGTTCCGGTCATTTTTTGATGGGACTGGCAAGGCATTGAAATCCCTTGCTACTGGCAAAGGCTCAAAGGTCTTAAATTTTGCAACGAGAGATGGTCTTTTGGTAAGGGCGATGCGCGCACGGTTAGTTCGATTGCGGGGCCACCGAGCCGCTGCGTTGGGCCACCGCAGCCGGTGTGATATTTCTGGCTCCTAATCGCCGCCGCCCCAAGATTGCTAGAAGGATACCACCGACTTCAACCGCACCGAGAGGCGCGTTGTGCCGGCCTACCTCAGTCAGCAGGTAGCGTACCGGTCACGTCACAGGCGTCAATGCGATACTTTGGTGGCGATCCCCATTATCCCTACCCAGCATCATCTTGCGGCAGGTCGCGCGCGAGGCTGAGCCCGAGTCATCGCTGCGCCCCCGCGGTCTCCGGAGACCGTTTGGCAGACCTTACTGTAACGGGCAGTATCCATTTAACCGGCGCGCCGACCGGGCGCCGACTGAAATATCAGAGGCTGCACAATTCTCCTCTTGACGCTAAAGCTGGACGTGTGTGGACTAAATGCGCGCGCGGCGAATATATCTGGCCGCGCCTTGATACTTTCGTAGCCGCCGCGGCGCGTCCAAGGGCGGTGAACCAGAGAACGCCGGTTGCCCTGAGACAATCGATGATTGATCATGGAGATAGGGTTCGATGCAATGGCGCACATGTATTTTGTCTGCGTTAACACTGAGCACCGCCATGGCCTTCTGCAGTGCTACAAGCTTCTTTAAATACTGAGAAAAACGGTGCTGGGCAGATCGGCTGCTCCGCACAACAAAGGCGAGGAAACGATGAAACTTCATCTAGTTTACGTGACCGGCTTGGCCATGATGCTCATCGAGCCCGCTGTGGCCCAGCGAAATCCGGACGTTGAGCAGGCATTGAGCCAAAGCGTCGGAAAGATCTTCATTAAATCCTGTAAGAAAGGTGATGCTGTATACATGGCGTCCCGCTACACGGATAATGCCCTGGTCCTGCCCCCCGGTCCGGCGGTCATCGGCAGGCAAGCCATCGAGAAGTCTTGGGAGGCCGCGTTCAAATCAGGGATGACCGATTGCGCTTTTAAGTTCGACCAATCGGAGCGAGTTGGAAATGTCGCCTATGCGGGCGGAGAGTGGTTCGCAGCCGTCCCCGGCGCAAATGGTACCAAGCAGAAGGTTCATGGTAACTGGGTGGATGTTTATGAGCTTCAGGGTGACACCTGGAAGCTTCGTATGCAGAGCTACAACATGATTCCAGAGGGTGTTTCCGCTGCCTCGAATCAGTAGCTATCGGCAGTGTTTCAAGGAAGGCGGGTTTGGAGCGTCTGCGGTTGCTTCGCTTCACTGACCGGCGCCCGCTCAAGGATCTGTACGCCCTCTTATGCGGCGAACAGGAGGCGAACAGTTGAGTATTTTGTGGATGCTCGCTTCTTACGCTTCGCACCAAGTGCTGGCCGCCGGAAAACGAACGGTATGGTCAGTCGATCTCCCGTGTTCGTAATGAGCCGGTTGACCGCAGAAAGTATAGGGTTTTTTGCTTGTCGGCGCGGCGCAAAGCCTCTTCGCGGGGCTCCGTAGCTGTTCCGAGCCGGTGAGCAAAAAACGCTGTACGTTATCCGGTCAAAATCGCGAGTAGCTTCAAGCTTGACCAGAACTCGCTTTCTGGACCACGCGGGGTGTGGATAACTGCCGCCAGTGATGGCTGCTTGCCTTGCCTGCCGGTTCGATAGAAGCTGGCCGCATCGAGGGACAGGGGGGAAGCCATGCCTTTTGATGGCAAAAGCAGAGTCAGGTTTGACCCTGACCCCGACGCCGTGAAGCGAGCATTCAGGGAGTCAGCCGGTGAAACAATCGCGGCGCTCGACGAGCTTGCCGCGCTGTTCGACGGCGGAAGGCGTTGGCTGCGCAATAAGGAGTGCGACGAAAAGGGCCGCTTCTGCCTGCGCGGTGGCATCGCTCATATCGCGGCCGGCGACTGCGTCGGCTATTATCTGAGGGTCGCTATCAGAGAATTCGCGGGGCGTTCGATGAGCATCCCGGCCTATAATGACCACGCCCCGAATTTCGCCGCCATTGCTTATGTCATCACCCGCGCCAGGGAGCTGGCCTGCGCGGACGCGGAAGGTCAGGCAGAGCAGCAGCGGGACCAGCAGCCTCTGACGGAAAGCGCGACGGAACACAGATCCCTGCTCGTATCAAATCGCGTGACGCCAGGATTTTTGCGGAGCTTTCTGGAGCGCGCAGGCTGGTAGTATACGGCCCGCTTATCTCCCTCCAAAGGGCCGCACCACCTACATCGCGCGCCAAAGTTCCCCTTCACGAATGACCTTGCCCTCGGCCTCCATTTTCAGCAGATGGGCCAACACGTTTCGTTCCGCGGCCTTGCGCAACCGCGGGTTCAACTGTGAATACAGCGTGTCCATGATCGTGTAGGTATCAGACGGACCATTGGTCAGCTTCCTCGCGATCGCCTGTTCCCGCATCATGCGATGGGTCAGCATCTCCCGCACCAATTTCCGAGGCTCCCGCAGCGGCGGACCATGCCCCGGAAGGTAGACATCATCATCACGCGAAAGCAGCAATCTCAGACTTTCGAAGTAATCGCGCATATCGCCGCCGGGCGGGCTGACGATGCTGGTGGACCAAGACATGACATGATCAGCGCTGAACAGCACCTTGTCGCCCTTGGCGGCGACAAGGGCGAAGCATAGATGGTCTGACGCGTGTCCCGGCGTGTGCAACGCCTGTAGGCCAGCGACCCGACCGTCGTGATCCAGCTTGATGTCGGCGTCGAACGTTACGCTACCGCTTGTGCGGAACCCAACCGTGGGCGCGCCCGTAGCTTCCTGCAGCGCCGGCACCGCTCCGATATGATCGTGATGCGTGTGGCTCACCAAGATGAACGCAATCTGGCCACCGGTGTGGCGCAAGATCGATTCCACGTGCTCGGGATGCCCCTCCGGACCGGGATCCAGCACGGCCAGCCCTTCTGGTGTAGTAATGAGATAAGTATTGGTCCCGTAATAGGTCATCGGGCCGGGATTGTTGGCGATGATCCGGCTAATGCCTGGCAACACCGGCAGATTCGCGCCGCGCTCTGGTTCCGGTTCGGTCAGAAAGGGCATGTCCACGCTCCCAAATAAGGTCAGCCTGCATGCCGCAAACGCGGTGGACTGGCAACGCCGGCGCTTCCCGTGCAAAGCTGGAGAGAACGACAAACCGCAGGGAGGATCGGCATATGGCTAAAGGACTGCTGCTCGCGGCGTTCGATTTCTCGGGCGCCCATGCGGATGAGTTCCACGACTGGTACGATCTGGAACACATCCCTGAACGGCTGCGCGTTCCCGGCTTTTTGAATGCCGAACGCTGGATCGCCGAGGACAACCCTTCGATACATGTCGCGACCTACGACCTGGAAAAACCCGCGGTGCTGACCTCGCCGGCCTACCGCGCCGTCATCGGCGATCACCAGTCGCCCTGGACCGGGCGGGTAACCGCGATGTGCCGCCGGATCATGCGCTACGAAGGTGAGCAGCTTCTCCCGGGCGACCTCACTGCCGCCTCCGGCGCCGGCGCGTTGCTGGTCGCATCGATGAACATCGAGCCGGCAGCCGAAGCGGAGTTCGCCGAGTGGTATAATAATGAACACCTCCCGCAGCTCGGCGCTGTCCCCGGCGTATTGGCTGCACGGCGATACAGCGCCTCCGATACGGCTTCGGAGCGTCGCTACCTCGCGCTGTATCATCTGCGTGACGCGACCGTATCCCGCTCGGAGGCTTGGGCGAAGGCCGCCAACACGCCGTGGACCGCTCGGATGAGGCCGCATTTCCGTGAGATGCTGCTGCTCCGCATGAACCGCTTTGAACGAAGGGTTTGACAACACAAGCCGATTGTAACTGGCGCCGGGGCTCACACGTGGCCGCCTTCCAGATAGGCGGCGCGGATCTCGGGGCGTGCCAGCAACTCCGGGCCCGTGCCCGCCATGGTGATGGATCCGTTCACCAGCACGTAGCCGCGATGAGCCAGCCGCAGTGCCTGATAGGCGTTCTGTTCCACCAGCAGCACGGTCACCCCGGTCGTGCGATTCAGTTCCCGGATCGCGCCGAAGATCTGCCGCACCACGAGCGGTGCTAAGCCTAACGACGGCTCGTCGAGCAGCAGCAGCGTCGGGCGCGACATCAGCGCTCGGCCGATCGCCAGCATCTGCTGTTCGCCGCCTGACAGAGTGCCGCCTCGCTGGCTGATGCGCTCCTTCAGGCGCGGGAACAGGGTGAACACCTGATCCAACAAGGTCGGGATCTCGGAGCGGCCAGCGACCTCGGCGCCCATTAGCAGGTTTTCATGCACTGTCATGCGGTTGAAGATGCGACGGCCCTCGGGCGCCTGGGCGATGCCTCGGCGCATGATCTGGTGGGTGGGCCAGCGCGTAATGTCCTGTCCTTGATGGATAATGTGGCCCGTTCGCGCGTGCGGACTGCCGCAGATGGTCATCATCAATGTGGATTTGCCGGCCCCGTTGGCTCCGATCAGCGTTACGATCTCTCCGGGGTCAACCGTCAGGTCAATGCCACGCAGCGCCTGGATCGCGCCGTAGAAGGCGGTCACTCCGGTGAGCGATAGTAGTGCAGTCAAGCCGGGACCTCGTCTTCCTCGCCCTCGCCGAGATAGGCAGCGATCACGGCAGGGTCGGCGCGAACTTGTGCCGGGGTGCCGTCACTGATCTTCTTGCCGTGGTCCAGCACGACGATGTGGTCCGAGATGCGCATGATCACGCTCATGTCGTGCTCGATCAGCAATAATGAACATCCCTGATCGCGGATACGCCGCAGTAACTGGTTGAGGTCTTCGGTCTCGTGCGGGTTCAGGCCGGCGGCCGGTTCGTCCAGGCAGAGCAGCACCGGGTCGATGCACATGGCGCGGGCGATCTCCAGCCTGCGTTGTGCGCCGTAGGGCAACGCGCCGGCGGGGTCGTCGGCTCGGGCGGTGAGGCGTATGGCGTTTAGCCAAAATCGCGCTTTCTCCATTCCGGCCGCCTCGGCGCTTCGGTATCGTCCAAGGCCGAGCACCGCCAGAACGCCGAAGCCGGTGGCCGCCATTAGGGTGTTGTGTTGGGCGACCAGAAGGTTCTCCAGCACCGTCATACCGGCGAACAAACGAACATTCTGGAAGGTTCGCGCCACCTTGGCCGCGGCAGCGATGCGGTGGCCGGCCATGTGGTGCAGCAGAAACGTACGGTCGCCGGGATGGGTGAGCGCGATCGATCCAGCCGTCGGACGGTAAAATCCGGTAATGCAGTTGAAGACCGTCGTTTTGCCGGCGCCATTCGGACCGATGACGGCGGTGATGTCGCCGACGCGAGCCTCGAACGACAGATCATCTACCGCTTTCAGGCCGCCAAACCGCATGGTGAGGCCTGACACCGTTAGCATCAGCCCCGCCCTTGCTCGACCAGTTCGGGGGGGATCTCCTTCAGTCTGGCCAGCGCCACGCTGGGGGTGCGGCCGGAAACAAGGCCCCTCGGGCGCACCACCATCATGACGACGAGCGCCAGGCCGAAAATTAGCATACGATACAGCGGCAGTTCACCGGCGACGCCCGAAAACATCTCGCTGTTCATTTGATCGCCCAGGAAACTCAGGAAATCGCGCAATGCCTCCAATCCGCCGATCATGACGATGGCGGCGAGCGCGACGCCGAGTTGGCTGCCCAGGCCGCCGAGGACGACGATCGCAAGAACGGTGGCGGACTCGATGAAACTAAAGCTTTCCGGGCTGATGAAGGCCTGGCGGGTGGCGAAGAAGGCGCCGGCGAAACCGCCGAACATGGCGCCGATGCCGAAGGCCGTCAGTTTGGTGTTGCGGACGTTGATGCCGAGAGAGCGGCAGGCGATCTCGTCCTCACGGAGTGCCTCCCAGGCGCGGCCGAGCGGTAGGCGGCGGAGGCGAAGGGAGACCCAGTTGGTAAGGAGCGCGAGTCCCAGGATGACGTAGTAAAGGAAGATGATGCGTTGGATGACCGCGGGCTCGATGTTGAAGAAGCCGCCGAAGGTGCGTGGGCCACCGTCCATGCTGAATGCCAGGCCGAACAGGGTAGGGCGCGGGATGCCGCTGATGCCGTTGGGGCCGTTCGTCAGGGAGACCCAGTTGATCAGAATGATGCGGATAATCTCGCCGAAGGCCAGTGTGACGATGGCGAGGTAGTCGCCGCGCAGGCGTAGGACGGGGAAGCCGAGCATGACGCCCCATAGCGCCGCGAGGATGCCGGCCAGCGGCAGGCAGACCCAGAAGCCTAGCCCGAAAGTCGTGGCAAGAAGCGCGTAGGAGTAGGCGCCGACAGCGTAGAATGCGACGTAGCCGAGGTCGAGCAGCCCAGCTAAGCCAACGACGATGTTCAAACCCCAGCCTAACATGATGTAGGTCAGGACGAGGGTGCCGAGATCGATATAGTAACGCGATCCGGTGAAGGGTAGCGCGATCGCCGCGACCAGCAGGACCGGTGCGACATATTTCCCCGTTCGGGTGAGCCGTTCGGCAAATGCGCGATTGGCCCGGGTGGCTTCAGCGCGGGCGCGATCGCGCCAGACCAGGATCGCGAGGCGGCCGAGGAAGACCAGGCCGACGACGACAATTGTAGCGACGGGGCGGATGGTGAGGGAAAGGCCGTGGTCTCCATTGGTGGTGACCAAGCCGACGAGCGGGCCGAACAGGCCGAGTGCGACGGCGGCGGAGAGGAAGGCGTCGCGGAGAGCGATCACGCGCTCGCCCTCATACCTTCTCCACCTCGGCGCGTCCGAGGATACCGGTGGGCATGAAGATCAGCACGATGATCAGGATCGAGAACGCCGCGACGTCCTTGTATTCGACGCTGAAATAGGCCGACCAGAACACCTCGATCAGGCCGATCAGCAGGCCGCCGAGCACGGCGCCCGGCAGGCTGCCGATGCCGCCGAGAACGGCGGCGGTGAAGGCTTTGATGCCAGCGACGAAACCGATGTAGAAATCGATCACGCCATAGTAAAGCAGGAACATGAAGCCGGCTACCGCAGCCAGGGCGGCGCCGATGACAAACGTGAGGCTGATCGTACGATCGGTGTCGATGCCCAGCAGGCTGGCCATTTTCAGATCCTGCTCGCAAGCGCGCATGGTCCGGCCGAGCGGAGTCTTTGTCACCAGCCAGGTGAAGATGCCCAGGATAGTGACAGTGATCACTACAATGGCGATCTGCATCCACGACAACCTTACCGCGAAGCCGCCCTGATCCATGATTTGGATGCCGCCAGGGATGATCGCGTCGATCGGTTTAACTCGGGCACCCTGGCTGACCTGGACGAAATTTTGCAGCGTGATCGACATGCCGATGGCGCTGATCAAGGGCGCGAGACGGAACGAACCCCGGAGCGGGCGGTAGGCGATGCGCTCGATCGTCCAGCCGAACAGTGCAGCGATGCCAGCGGCGAACAGCAGGGTGAGCGCCAGGGCCAGCGGGACGGAGGTAATGCCCAGCGCGGCCAGCAGCAGCAAAGCGATCAGGGAGAGAAAGGACCCGACCATGAACACGTCGCCGTGGGCGAAGTTTATCATGCCGATGATGCCATAAACCATGGTGTATCCGACGGCGATCAGGCCGTAGATCATGCCGAGCGTGACGCCGTTGATAAGCTGCTGCAGGGCGTAGGCCAATCACGCTCCGATTCGAGTGCCGGGCGCGATGCAACCATGCGGGATGCGCATGGCGCAAGGGCGATTAAGGCGACAGTCAGGGCGGCGCGTTGGTTTCCAGGGCCCGCGCATAGGTCGGACGCACTGTCATGCGCTCATTATAGGCGAGGACAGCGTCTGCCACTCGGACGCCGTATCGCAGTGCCCAGGTGATGCAGGTTGAAAGCAGGATGTCCGCAGCAGTGAAGCGGTCGCCCAGAATGAACCTTGGGGCGGAGTCCAAGGCCCGCTCGACGGTCCGCATCTGTTGCTGGAAATAGGCGGCAGCGGCCTCATTCGCGATTGGTGCTTCGCCGTAAATATGGCCCAGGTCGCCGTGACGGCGGATCACATATAGCGACGTCGCGTCCAGTTCGCTGATAACAAAGAAGCACCATTCCAGGCAGCGGGCACGTTCTCGCATATCGGCGGGAAGCAGCCTGTTGTGGTCCTGCCCGTAGGCGTCCGACAGATAGGTAATGATGGCGGCACTCTCTGTCAGAACGAGGCCATCATCTTGAAGTAATGGAACTTTCTGCCGAGCGCTGAGGGCGGTGAATTCTGGGGTTTGGGTTTCCCCGGTGCGCGGCAGGATGGGACGGAGTTCGAAGGTGAGGCCAAGCTCATGGAGGGCCCAGTGTGGGCGGATGGTCCGACTGGTGCCGACGCCCCATAGGATACGCTGGTTGGACACGCGTTCTATCCAGCTGCCTTTGCGGCGTGGGACGTCTTCAGGGCCTGAATTTCGTCGTCGGCGTAGCCGGCTTCGGCCAGGATCGCATCGGTGTGCTGGCCGATGCGCGGGGCGGGACCACCGATGCGTGCGGGCGTCCGATCGAACCGCGCGGCGGGGCGGGGCTGGCGCACGGTGCCGAGCGTTGGCTGGTCCAGCAGTTCGATCAGTCCATTGTTGATGACCTGGGCATCGTTCATCACGTCGGCGCGCCGGAGGACGGGGGCGCACGGTACCTCCGCCGCGTCCAGGCGATCCAGCCATTGCTGGCTGTGTCCCTCGGCCAGGATCGCAGCAATCAGGGTCAGCCGGTCCGCGGCGTTCCGCGATCGCGCGGCCGGCGTCTTGAAGCGCGGGTCGTCAATCCAGTCGGGACGGTCGATAACTTCGCAGAGTCCTCGCCATTCGGCATCGGAGAGCGATCCAACGGTGATGTAGCCATCCAGGGTCTTGAAGATCAGGTCCGGGCGTGTTGACTGGGGCGCGTTTTCCTGGCCGACGACGGTGTACTGCGTCATTGCCTCGGGCCATAAAAAGGCGATCATCGCGTCGAGCATCGACAGGCGGATGTGCTCGCCCTGGCCGGTTCGCCCGCGCGCCACGAGGGCCGCACAGATCGACTGCGCCGCGTATACCGCCGTGGTTTTGTCGGCGACGATGGTCCGGATCATGTTCGGCCGTCCGGTTTGCTGGTCGGCCTGGAGGTCGGCCAAGCCAGACAGCGATTGGATCACCGGGTCATAAACCCGCTTTTTGACGTATGGACCAGTGTCGCCGACGCCGGAGATCGATACGTAAATCAACCCGGGGTTCTTGGCACGCAAAGCCGGTTCGCTCAAACCAAGCCGGTCCATCGTTCCGGGGCGAAAATTTTGCACCAGAACGTCAGCCTGGGCGATCAGCCGGCGCAATGCCTGCAGCGCCGCTGTTTGTTTTAGGTCCAGTGCGATCGAACGCTTGCCGCGATTGGCGGAGACGAACATCGCGGTGAACTCGCCGTCGCCGACGGTGCGGCGGGCGATTTCGCCACCCGGTGGCTCGACCTTGACGACGTCGGCGCCCTGATCGGCCAAGATCATCGTGCAGACCGGACCTGAAATGACCGTGGTCAGGTCGATGACCCGGATGCCTTCGAGCGGGCCTGGCATCACCAATTCTCCGACCATGGGCGCAGATCGAGCTCGTGGGTCCAGGCGTCAGGCGGTTGGCAATGCAGCATCCAGTAGTTTTCCGCGATCGAGTCCGGGTTGAGGATCGAGCCGGCGGCTTTGCGAGCCTCGTAGGTGTCCGGCGCGCGCTGGCGGGTGAAATCGGTGTCGATGGCGCCGTCGACGACGACATGGGCGACGTGGATGCCCTCTGGGCCGAGTTCGCGCGCCATGCTTTGCGCCAGGGCTCGGAGGGCATGCTTGCCGCCGGCGAAAGCGGCATAGCCGGAGCCGCCGCGGACGCTAGCGGTGGCGCCGGTGAACAGGATCGTCCCCTGCCGGCGGGGGACCATGACCTTTGCCGCCTCGCGCCCGGCGAGAAAGCCGCCCAGGGCGCACATCTCCCACACTTTGGTATAGACGCGGGCGGTGGTTTCGCGGATCGGAAAGCGCACGTTGCCCCCGACGTTGAAGGAGACAACCTCGATCGGGCCGATGTCGCGCTCGATGGTTTCGAATAGGTCGATCACTGCTTCCTCGCGTCTGGCATCGCTGCCGAAAGCGCGGGCGGCACCCCCGTCCCGTTCAATGCGTTGAACGAGAGGCGCCAATTGGTCACCGTGGCGGCGGGTGACGCAGGTGAAAAAGCCCTCGCGGGCGAACCGGCGTGCGATCGCGCCGCCGGTGGAATCGCCGGCGCCGATCACCAGGGCGACTTTGATTCGCGGCATGGACAGGCCTCCTCATGGTTGCACCATGATAGTGTCGGTGCTGTGGAGGACCTGTCAATGCTGGCGTTCTGGAGGTGTCGGTGGCAGACTATTCGAAGCGCGGGTCAGCTTTTGTCGGCGTAGCTTTTGGCCATACCCTCGCCGGGTTCGGCCTGCGGACCGAACGGCATGATCGGGTAGCGCAGCCCAGCTTTGGACAACCCCTGCAATCCGGTCACGGCGCGCAGCAGATCGGCGGGCGGGCAGGCCATCAGCATCTCGTCGTCTGCTACGCCACCGTAGCGGCGTTCGGCGTAGCACGGAATCGACAAGCTGACCTTCCGGTTCTTCAACGCGCTGCCCCAGCTGTCGGCGCAGGCACTTTCGCCGGTGATGCTGAAGTCGTAACGCTGGTAGTTGCGCCATTGCAGCCCGTTAATGAACAGGATCATCTGCGCCGGATTGCCGTAGAACAGGCACACGTCCGGCGGGCTGAGCCGTGCTGTCCGCAGCGGCGAGATGGCCAGGCCGTGATAGGTGCCCGGAGATACGCGCGGCATCTGCGCCTGATGCGCCGCGGCGGCTTCGCGGTTCTCGAACCAGACGCCCTCCATCTTGCGGCCGGAGGTGTAGATCTCGCCCGGGGCGTCCAAACCGATCACGCTGCTGCAGCTTGAGAACGGCGGGACGTTCTCCGTGGTGATGCCGAGGGTGAAGCCGGCCATCCGGGATTGGGTGACCAGTTGGCAAGTGGAGTAGGTCTTTCCTTTGGCGGGTCTTCGGAGGCCGGGTATGGCTTCCATTTCCGCGACGTCCTCGAACAGCTTCATGCCGATGGGGAAGGTGCGCAGGCGCAGCAGTTGGTTAAGCTGCTCGGCCAGATCGGCGATGGCCTTGCCGTCAAGGGCCGGCGTCTCGGGCATGTCGTTCATGGCTGCTCCTCCTGCGTCGTATGCTGGCACGTGCCGGGGCGGACGGAAATGGGGACCAACCATTAGGGCGCCGACCGACTCGCGCGGCCAGCCGCTAAGGTCGTGACAACGCTTGTCGCCGAGGGGTTCTAAGTTCTCACGTTACCATGCCGCAGATGCGAGGCGCGGAATGTGCGCAGGAAGCGGCGCAGTCCAGCCATCTGCTGGCTTAGCCAGGTTCCGGTGGCCAGCGCTTCCTCGCCCGACGGATCGCCGGTCGGCACATAATCTGCGGCGAAGTCCGCCGTGCCGAACAGCATGTCCCACCAAGGCAATACCGCGCCGTAGTTGCAGCTTCGATCGCCTGCCGCCCGCACGCCGTGATGCGCGCGATGGAACCGCGGGGAGATCAGCAGGCGGTCGCCCAGCCAGCCGAACGACAGCCGGACATTGGCGTGCGACAGGGACTCGAGGAACCGCAGCACCAGGACCAGAAGCGGAAATTGCAACGGCGGCACACCGATCAGCAGCGCGATCACGCCGAACCAGACGAAGGCGATCAGGTCGTCCAGCACGTGGTTGCGGTCGTCCGACCAGAACGTCATCTGCCGCTGCGCGTGGTGCAGCGAGTGCAGCGCCCACCACCAGCGGAACTGGTGCGACAGCCAATGCCGGACATAATCGGCAAAATCCAGGATGATCGCATAGATCACGAAGGTCAGAACCTGCTGCCCCAGCAGGAACGGGAAGAGGCCCTCGAGCGTCGGCGGGACCCAGCCCTGGTCGGTCATCCAGCCGCTGAGCGAGACCTGGGCGCGGTAGAACAGCACGTAGGTGACGAACGGCAGGATGCCGACGCGGGACAACACGGTGTAGGCGACGTCGACCAGCACCGCCTTGTTGTCGGGCCAGCGCTCGACCGGGCGCCAGTGCTCCAGCGGCAGGCAAACGGCGAAGGTCACCGCGACCTGTACCGCGCCATACACCGCGAACAGCGCCCAGCCGTAGGACACATCCTCCCAGTTCATCAGTCCGAACTGGTAGAGGGCGGGGATCAGCAGGTGTTCCTCCAGCCAGCCGGCAGCGAGGTCGAACGGATCGCTCATTTAGCGGCTGGATACCACCGTGGGCGACGGGGCGTTCGGGTTCAGGAACAAGCCGTGCGGCGAGCGGCCGACGTCGATCGTCTCGTACGCGCCGGTGGCTGGGTCGAGCACCGCCACCTTCTCCGCCCAGCGCCGGGTGATCCAGATCTTGCCGTTCGGCGCGAAAGCCATGTCGTCGGGGCCGCCGGGGATATCGTAAGTGCGGATCGGCTTCAGCGTGGTGGAGTCGAGCGAGACGGTCGTGCCGCCGGCGCGGTTGTTGACCCAGAGGATCTTGCGGTCCGGCGACAGGAACAGCTGGTGCGCGCCCTTGCCGGTCTCGATATGCTCCACGACGTTGCCGGTGGCGGGATCGACGACCGCCAGATAGTCCGTGCCCATATCGGCGACCAGCACCTGGCCGTTCAGCCACAGGACGCCGGCCGGGGTTTTGCCGATCGGCACGGTCCATTTCTCGGTCATGGTGCGCAGGTCGAACGCCGCAAGCTTGTCGCTGTCCTGCAGGCTGACGAACACCGTCGAGGAATCCGGCGAATAAGCCAGATGGCTTGGCGTCGCCACGACCGGGAAGCGCTTCAGCAGCTTCATCGTCGCGGCGTCGTAGACATCGACCTGGTTGCGGGCGAGGCCGTTTACCGTCAGGAATTTGCCGTCCGGGCTGAAGCCCAGCTGATACGGATCGGCGACCGGCAGGCGCTTCTGCACCTCGCCGGTGTTGGGATCGAGAAACATCATCTGGTTGCCGGCGGTGTCGCCGACCAGCAGGCTGCGCCCGTCCGGGCTGAGCACCAGATGATGCGGCTCCCGCAGGATCGGGATGCGGCGCACTTCCTTCTGCGTGGCCATGTCGATCACGCTGATCGATGCGCCGGCGGAATTGACGACGAAGGCGATGCCGCCCGCCCGGGCTCGGACGCCGGAGACGACGATGGTAGAGCGGGAAACTTAGTGAAAACAAAAGGAAAAGGCGCCGCATGGCCTGAAGTGCTCCGGCTGGATGGCGGCGTTCCCTACGCCACAAGCGCGGAATTGGGCAAGGCTATTCGGGGCTTCGGCGGCCGGGCAAACACCGCGGTGGCAAAAGCAAACATCACGCAGGCGGGGGTCGAGATCAGCACGTTGTCGGTGAACGCGTGGGCGGCATAGGGCGAGGAACGCCAGCCGCATGATCCGCCGATCTGACGGCCACAAGTCGACGTGTATGGACAATCGTCCATCCGACGAACAGCGCGATCAACAGGGTCTCGCCAATCACACCGCCCTCGACTTCGATGCGGAGGTATTCGTTGTGCGCGGCCCAGGTGTGCAGCAGCTGCGCGATCCGGCCTTCGGGCGGGATTACCGCGTTGCCGGCGCCGATGCCCCAGCCGAACCAGGGGGATTGCGCGGCGGCATTCTCGAAGCTGGGCCACAGCAGGTCGCGGCCGCTGAGGTTGGCGGTGTCGTTCACGGCGACGTTGAACAGCCGGATGTCTCCCAGATCACCGGCCAGCAGGATCAGCACCGGCACCATCGCCAGTCCCGCGCAGACCAGCACACTGCCGGTCACGCGCCGCGAAGACGCGTGGAGCGGATCGAGAGCAGGCTGATGGCCGTCACCGCCACGGCGTAAGCGGCCGGTCGCTCGGGCGCCGGTCAGCACCAGGATCAGGAAGTTGACGATCAGCAGCAGCAGGTCGCCACGGCGGCCTTCGCGGTAGAGTTGGATCAGGCAGGCGTAGATCGCCGGCAGGCAGACGTTGGCCAGGAAGGCGGGGTGGCCCAGACCGGCGAGGCGGGCGCCGCCGCTGTCGACGAACAACGGCCTGATATCGGCTGCCGCCAGCGGCAGGCTGGCCACAACGGCGACGCAGCGGGCACCATTTGGTCGTCTCGGATGATCGCCTCGGCCCAGGATCGGGGAACTCGAACAAAAGCAGAAGACGAAAGGGGCCACGGACCCGATCATGGAGCGCAGAGCTGTCCGCCACCGTGATCCCGGGATACAGGCCGTGCGCCAAGCCGACGGCGGTCATCGCCAGAAAGGCCCATGCTGGGCAGAGCGGGTCCGCGCGCGGTCCGAAGCGCACCATGCAGAGGAACCCGAGGCCGATTTCGATGCCTTTCACGACCGCAATGGCAGGTTGAAAAGCGTCTTCTCCGACCAGGTCGCGGAGCGCCATCTCCAGGGTCATGCTGGTGATCAGCAGCCAGGCGACACAGAAGGCGGCCGGAAAGCAAAATGCCAGGAAGACCGCGGCGACAACGACCGACGCCATCAGGAGGGACCCGAATAGCGGAGGGACGATCAAGCCGCAGGCAAGGGAAGCGGCCAATAGCGCGGCGGCAGTGCCGAGGACGACGCTGTCGGGTCGAGTAAGACGATCGGGCATCGTACGCCGGTATGCCGGAAAAGTATGAAGAAAAGGTTGACACGGCTAGCCGGGCCGGGGGCGAGGAAACGCGTGCGGCGGTCGTCAAGCCAACAACTGGAAGGAGGAGACAACATCGCGACAGAGCGATGTGACGTGACGCAACCGGAACGCCTGAAGACCGCCGTCGAGGAGATGGTCGCGAACGTGGGTACGATGAGTTGGCCGGGTCCAGGAGAAAATCAGAAGGCGAAAAACGTGGCCTGGTTAGGCATTATAATACGATAGTATCGACTTTATTACTGATTCTTTCTTTAGGAAGAATATTTGACTTTTACCGATGTATCGGCCTTTCGTGCAAATATTCCTTCGTTGGTCTGTCTGTCGAGGGGCGCTTAGGCCGCCGGATACTGATGGCTTGGCCGGCAAAAGCAAATTGATAAACATCCCCGCGCACGCCGCAAACAGATGCGGCGTTGGGTTCGTCCTCTCTTCCGAGGGCGTAACGGGTCGACGCCGGCCGGCGCTCGGCGCCGAGGCTTCGCCGCTAAACCCGCATTGGCATCAGCACGTACAGCGCGCTGGCATCCCCGGCGTCCTGGACCACGGTCGGTGCGGAGCCATCGGCGAAGCGAAACTCCACCTGTTCAGGGATCTGGTCGGTGATGTCGTTCAGGTAGCGCGCCTGAAAGCCGATCTCCAGCGGGCCTGCGTCGTATTTGACGTGGTCGCCGTCCAGTTCCTCGGTCGCGGTGCCCTGTTCAGGGCTGGAGGCGGACAGCACCAGCAGATCGCGCGCCAGCGAGAGTTTCACCGGCCGCGACCGCTCCGAGGAAATCGCCGCGACCCGGCCGACCGCGTCGGCGAAATCCTTCTTGCCGACGCGCAACACCTTGTCGTTGCCGCGCGGAATGACGCGCTCATATTCCGGGAAGGTGCCGTCGATCAGTTTGCTGGTGAGCAGCATCTGGTCGGCGCGGAACTGGATGCGGGTGTCGGACAGCGCGATCTCGACGTTGCCGGTGACCTCATCGAGCAGCTTGCGAAGTTCGTTGACGGTTTTGCGCGGGATGATCACGCCTGGCATCGCGGCAGCGCCCTCCGGCAGCGGTTCCTCCACGCGGGCGAGGCGGTGGCCATCGGTGGCGACCGCGCGCAGCACCGGGGTTCCGTCGCTATCGGCGTGATGCAGATAGATGCCATTCAAGTAGTAGCGGGTTTCCTCCGTGCTGATCGCGAATTTGGTGCGGTCGATCAGGGCGCGGAGGGTATGCGCGGCGAGGTTGAACTTGTGCGGCAGGCTGCCGGCGGTCATTGAGGGGAAATCCTCGACCGGCAGAACCGTCAGCTTGGTGTCGTAGCGGCCGGCCCGCAGCGCCAGTTGTGCATCGCCGCCGGGATGGTCGAGTTCGACTTCGGCCCCATCCGGCAGCTTGCGGACGATTTCATACAGCGTTGCCGCCGGGGCCGTGCAGGCGCCATTGCGCGCGGATGCGGCGGGGACATCCTCGACGATCGCGATCTCCATGTCGGTGGCGGTCAGCGTCAGGTTTCCGTCGCGCACCGCGATCATGACATTTGCCAGGATGGGGATCGTGTTGCGCCGCTCCACCACGCTTTGGACGTGGGCCAGCGCCTTGATCAAGGTGGCGCGGTCGGCCTTGAGCTTCATGGTCAGTTTCCTAACTGGGGTCCGGCCCCCGCTTCTGGCCCCCGAACGGCGGGGAAGCAAGCGAATCGCAATCGAGAGTGTAGCAATAGGGGGGAAGGTCCGCCAAGGACCGTTATGAGCGCCCTGGCGGTCCCGCCAGGGTTTTCCGCCGGTTGACGCAATTGCTTCCCCATCGCTGTCCCTGACGGCGGGTGGCATCGCGGCGCCTGAGCCCTATGTCTGACTTATAATCTTTGCTGGGATCCGCACAATGGCTGCACCAGAAAACCTGCTGGGGCGCGAGACCTCCCCCTATCTTCTCCAGCATGCCGACAATCCCGTGCATTGGCGCCCTTGGGGCACGGCGGCGCTGGTTGAGGCAAAGGCGGCCAACAAGCCTATCCTGGTCTCGATCGGTTATGCCGCGTGCCATTGGTGCCATGTCATGGCGCACGAGTTGTTCGAGGATCCGGACACCGCGGCGCTGATCAATAGTCTGTTCGTCGCAGTCAAGATCGATCGCGAGGAACGTCCAGACATCGACCAGATCTATATGTCCGCGCTGCATGCGCTTGGCGAGCAAGGCGGCTGGCCGCTGACGATGTTCACGACGCCCGACGGAGTTCCTTTCTGGGGGGGCACCTATTTCCCACCGGAGCCGCGATGGGGGCGGCCATCGTTTCGGCAGGTGCTGCAAGGGGTGGCGGACGCGTTTCACTCCGGGGCGGAAGCGGTCACGCAAAACACCAAGGCGCTGACGCAGTTCCTGGAGCGGCAGGCCGCGGCGTCGGTGGGAGACGCGCCGGGGCCGGCGCAACTCGATGCCGTCGCGCAGGCCTATCTGCGCATGACCGACCCGGAGCTTGGCGGCCTGCGCGGCGCGCCGAAATTTCCCAATCCGCCGATTTACCGCTTCCTCTGGCAGAACGCATTTCGGAGTGGCGAGACGCAGGCCAAGGATGCGCTGCATCTGATGCTGGAACGTATGTCGCAGGGCGGGATCTATGACCATCTCGGCGGCGGCTTTTCCCGCTACTCGACCGACGAGGTGTGGCTGGTGCCGCACTTCGAGAAGATGCTGTACGACAACGCTCAGTTGTTGGAGCTGCTGGCGCTGGCGCACGCCGATCGGCCAAATCCGCTGTATGCGCAGCGAGCGAAGGAGACGGTCGGCTGGATGATGCGCGACATGAGCGCGCAGCGCGTAGACGGATTGGCAGCGTTCGCGGCGTCGGAAGATGCCGACAGCGAGGGTGAGGAGGGCCGCTTCTACGTCTGGACCGAGGCTGAGGTGGATG
The DNA here is from genome assembly GCA_963778125.1 of uncultured Alphaproteobacteria bacterium. Classification (GTDB taxonomy): domain Bacteria; phylum Pseudomonadota; class Alphaproteobacteria; order Acetobacterales; family Acetobacteraceae; genus Rhodopila. Next base: position 171,943 of record CAVZTH010000054.1, read on the forward strand.
CCCTGCTAGGTCCCGAAGCAGCCGCGTTCAAACAAGCCTACGACGTGACCGCGTCCGGCAACTGGGAGGGGCACATCATCCTGCGCAGGGTCACAGCACTCGGTTCGCCGGATCAGGAGGCTCGACTTGCCAGCGCCAGGGATGTGATGTTCCGGGCACGGGAAAAGCGGGTGCGGCCGGGATGGGACGACAAGGTGCTGGCCGACTGGAACGGGCTGGCGATCGCCGCGCTGGCGCGTTGCGCGGCGGTGTTTGGCCAGACGGCATGGCTGAGCCGGGCGCGCGAGGCGTTCGACTTCATCTTGACCCAGATGACCGCCGGGCATGGCGGTGTCGAGCATGCATGGCGGCTCGGCCGGGTCACGGCACCGGGTTTGATCGAGGATCAGGCGGCGATGGCGCGTGCGGCCCTCGCCCTGTATGAGGCGACAGGTGAGAGCGGCTACCTTGCAGCTGCCGAACGGCTGGCGAATGCGGCGCAGGCAGCGTTCGGCGACTCGCATGGCGGATTCTTCACGACTGCTGCCGGTGCGGCGGACGTGCCGTTGGGCAGGCCTCGCTCCGCCGCTGACAACGCCACGCCTTCCGGCAACGGCATGATGGCCGAGGTCCTGGGCCGACTGTTCCACCTCACCGGCGAGGCGCGTTGGCGGGCGCGCGCGGATGCGGCGCTCAGGGCATTCAGTGGCCAGGCGGACCAGCTGTCCGGCATGCCGACACTGCTGGCGGCCGCTGATCTGCTTGAGGAAGGTGCCAGCGTGGTGATCGTGGGTGCCAATTCGGCCCCGTTGGCGGAGGCGGCGTTGGGTGCGCCCGATCCGGCCGTGGTGGTGCTCCGGGCGCCAGATAGTGGTTCGCTGCCGGTCAGCCATCCTGCCTACGGCAAAGCGCGGCCCCCGCACGGCGCGGCGGCTTATCTGTGCCGGCGGAACGTGTGCGGCTTGCCGATGACGGACGCCGAAGCTCTATCGCAAGCGTTGCGCACGCGTGTTTGACTGTGGGATAGGCCTTCGGGATCATCCACCGGCGTTAAGCCTGTTGAGGTGAGTTCGGTGTCGAGCCCGGCCTCGACGCAGCAAGCCGGTGCCCAGGCGAACCCCGCACCAGGAGAGAGCGAATGGATGCAACCGCGACAGAAGCCGCGCCGGCCGATGCCTCGCCCGCGGATCGCCCACTGACCGCCGCAGCCGCGCTCTCGGCGCTTGGCATCGTTTATGGCGACCTAGGAACCAGCCCGCTTTACACCTACCAGACGATCGTTGGTTCGGTCGGCGGTCACCCGTCCGCTGAGGACGCTCTGGGGCTGCTCTCGCTGGTCGTATGGTCACTGATCATCATCGTATCGATTAAATACTGTGTTTTCGTGATGCGGGCGGATAATCACGGCGAGGGCGGCATTTTGGCGCTGATGGCGCTGGTAACCGGCCGAGCGGGGCGGTCAGGCGGGGCGCTGGTGGTGGCTGGGCTGTTCGGGGCGGCGCTGATCTACGGCGATGGAATTATCACGCCGGCGATCTCAGTGCTCAGCGCGCTGGAGGGCATCAACGTCGCGACCGACGTCTTCAAGCCTTATGTCCTGCCGGCGGCGCTGGTCGTGCTGCTGCTGCTGTTCGGGGCACAAATGAAGGGAACCGCCCGTATCGGCCGGGTATTCGGCCCGGTGATGCTGCTGTGGTTCGTGGTGATCGCGGTGTTAGGACTGTCAGGCGTGTTGCGCCGGCCGGAGGTCGTGCTCGCAGTCGACCCGAGGCATGCCGTCCGATTCGTTCTCGCTCACGGCCTCCATACGTTCGTCGTGCTCGGGGGCGTATTCCTGGCGCTTACCGGTGGCGAGGCATTGTATGCCGACATGGGCCATTTCGGGCGTAAGTCGATCCGGTCGTCCTGGTATGGCGTCGTGCTGCCGGCGCTGCTGCTGTGCTATGCTGGGCAGACCGCGTTGCTGCTGGAGAACCCCGGTCTCGAGGGTAACCCGTTCTTCCAGCTCGCCGCGCATTGGGCGGTGGTGCCGCTGGTGGTCCTGGCGACCTTTGCGACAATCATTGCGAGCCAGGCGATCATTACTGGGGCGTTCTCCCTGACCCGGCAGGCCATGCAGCTTAACTGGTTCCCCGGCCTGAACATTAAGCAAACATCGGACAAGGAATACGGCCAGATCTACGTGCCCGTGGTGAACTGGACCATGATGGTCTGCACGCTGTTCCTGACCTTCAGCTTTGGCAGCTCCGACAAGCTCGCTGGAGCGTACGGCACCGCCGTCTCGACCACGATGCTGCTGACCACGGCGTTGCTGTTCAACGCGATGCGGGATATCTGGCGCTGGCCGACGGTCGTCGCGTTGCTGGTGAGCGGCGTGTTTCTGCTGATCGACCTGGCGTTTTTTGGCGCCAACCTGCTGAAGATTCGGGAGGGCGGCTGGATCCCGCTGCTGCTGGGCGCGCTGATCTTCCTGGTGATGACCACGTGGCGCCGAGGGATCGACGCGATTCGCCGAATTCAGTCGCAGAAACCGGAAGCCACTGGTGCGTTCCTCGCGCAACTGAGCAAAGGTACGATCGCCCGCGTGCCCGGCACGGCGGTGTTTTTCAGCCGCTTCGAAACCGCCATACCGCCCGTCATGGTCCGTCATGTCGCTCAGATGAAGGCCTTGCAGGAGACGGTGGTCAGCCTGACGGTGCGATTCGAGGAATACCCGCGGGTTCCGTTGGACAAGCGCGCCGAGGTGGAAAAAGTCGCCGACGGATTCTGGCACGTCACCGTCCGATTTGGCTTTGTCGAGAGGCCTAACGTGACAGCCGCCCTGGCTTGCGCCAAGGAAAAAGGCTGCCCCCTCAACCTGGACGACGCGGTCTATTTCGCGTCCCACGACGACGTCGTGCGTAGTGCCAATCCGCCTCGCCTTCCAGCTTGGCGCCGGATGCTATTCGCCGTGATGTACCGCAATGCCGTTCGCACGCCTGACCGGTTCGATCTGCCGCCCGACACATTCCTGGAGGTCGGGCGGCAGATCGCGCTGTAAGAGATCTTGGCAGCCCGACAATTGGTGCGGACATAGTCATACGGCACGGCAACGATGCTGACGAAGCATTAAAATCATCGTGTTTTTTAGAACACTAAAGACTTGCGATCCTTTGACGGGTTGTCCAGCCGCGGGTAAGGTGAAGCGTCGCTTGTGGCCCCCGGCGGCAAACGTCGGGCCGGCGGCGAGGCCTTCGGCAAAGCCGAACCGGCAATCGGTTTGGGCAATGAAAATCAACAGATAGGGAGAGCAGGATGTCGGAAACCGTTCATATCCATCCATCCGTGGATTCGGGCATTAAACCCGGCGCCGCCAGTTTCAGCGGCGGGACGCTGGTCTGCAAATGCTCGCAGGATCCAGTCAAGGTCAGGATAGAAGGCTCGATCTCCTATAACCACGCGTGCGGCTGCACCAAGTGCTGGAAGCCGGAGGGGACGGACTTCTCGATTGTCGCCGTCGTTTCCCGCGACAAGCTGCAGGTCATGCAGAACGAGAATAAACTGCAGATCGTGGATCCTTCGGCTGCCATCCAGCGGTACGCGTGCAAGGGTTGCGGTGTCCACATCTATGGCCGGATCGAGAACAAGAACCATCCGTTCTATGGTTTCGACTTCATCCATCCTGAGCTGTTCCAGGAGTTAGGCTGGCCGCCGCCGGAATTCGCGGCGTTTGTGTCCTCCATTATTGAATCTGGTGTAGCGCCGGAAAAGATGGGGGCGATCCGCAACCGGCTGAAGGGGCTTGGGCTCGAACCCTATGACTGCTTGTCACCGCCTTTGATGGATGCCATCGCGACGCATGTCGCCAAGGCGGCTGGCGTAAGGCCGCATTGATTTTCTGCCTGGGATGGGATTTTCTGCCTGGGATGGCCGCCTGAGGGCGGCCGTCTCTTGACGATGCACTAATAAGTCACGACCGTCCGGATACTCTCGCCGCGCCGCATGAGGTCGAAGCCGTCGTTTATTTTGTCGAACGGCAGTATTTTCGTGATCAGATCGTCGATTTATCTTTTTATCAATGTATCAATCGACGATTCGCGGCACATCAGTTCGACCACGGGCTCCGCCGAACCCTGCTGGAAAATCAGTGTCTCGCCTACGCCCGGCGAACCCACCATCCGGAGTTCAAGGACCGGACAATTTGGGAGGTATTCCAGGATGAACGGGCGAGCCTGACGGAACTGCGGCGGCCATTCGACGGCTTCGTCGAGTTACAGCGTCGACGTCAAGGCAGCCGGGCGGATGGTGCTGGTGCTGGTGCGTTCGCATGCCGAACGCATCGCGGTGCTGTTCAACGACGAGATGGTGGCTGACGACCCTCGTCAGTTCCGGCGTGACCAGATCATCTACGATCCCTGGCATTACCTGCCGGTTCTGGTGAGCGCTTTACTCAACGGCGCACCATTCATGCCTGCCGGCCTGGCTGAGGTCCGCGCGAAGCTGAAGCCGCAAGCCGACGCCGATCGCCAGTTCGTCAAGCTTGACGGTCTGAAAACGAACATATTGATTGGTCCACAAAGCCGAGGGACCATGCTGGTCCGCTGGGTGAATCGATTTGTCCATCTACTTCGGCTGGGTGGTCACCCGGAGACATCGCCGTCATGACCGGATAGACTGGTCCGAAACCAGGAGTTCGTCATGAATCAGCCCGCTTTTCGCCGCGATGTGATGCTGGCTGCTCTCTTTTCGTCCCTGCCGATCGGTCTGGTGGAAAGCGCGGCGGCGAGCCCGCTTAACCCCGAGCAGACCATCATCCGATCGCCCGCTGAGTTGCAGTGGAAGCCGAATCCCGCGTTCTCCGAGCCCAGCGTGGACAATTGCATATTGGCCGGAGACATCAACCAGCCAGGACTTTACTACACCCTGATACGCTGGTGGCCGGGGTTCATGAGCGCGCCGCACCACTATACGAGCGATCGGCTGTGCGTCGTCGTCTCAGGCACGTGGTGGTGCAACAGCGGGGCGGATTTTGATCCCGCCGCCTGTGTTCCGGTGTCAGCCGGCAGCTTCGTTCGCAGGGTTGCCGGCACGCCGCACTATGACGGTGTCATACGCGGCCATCCCGAGCCAGCAATCATCGCCATCTGCGGGATTGGGCCAGTGAATTACGCGCTCAATGACCCGTCTAAGCCTGCTGTGCGCCGGGTCTGATACGAGTGGCGCGCCGATTGAGACCGGCATCGTCTCTCGCTGGCCGCCCCCAACTAACACAGATGGTGGCCGATTGATGCCAGCGGTTTTTGCTCAATTTGATCTGACTACCAAATGAAATATGTCCAGCGACCGGGATGTAAGCGGAGCTTGTAGCGTCCCCGTTACGGTTAACCATTTACTGGCCTTTGGCGACATTTTGGCCAAATCACAAGACTGTGTAACGGCTTTATTATCCCCCAGTCTTGTGGATAAGTCGGTGGGCACTCCGCGTTCAAAGCCCGGAATAGGGCTCTGCATCGCGACATCTGGTTTATGCCGAAAGTTTAGGCACTAAGTTAATACATTGGTTTTACAGCAAAAAATAATTTGTGAAAGGATCGTTTTAACTTATTGTTAACCTTCGGATTGACCTGGGGACGGTTGAATGACCCCAACCACTCATCACGCCGCCAAGCGTCCGGGGCCATCCCGAACAGGTAGTCGATATCCTCCGCATCCATCGCCGGCAGCGCCATTCCATCCTCGCTCAACGCCAGGCTGGCCAGCGCCGCCTTGCGTTCCTGCAACTCGACAATCCGCTCCTCCACGGTATCGGCGGCGATCAGTTTGTAGACGAACACCGATTTCGTCTGCCCGATCCGATGCGCGCGGTCCGAGGCCTGGTCTTCTACCGCCGGGTTCCACCATGGATCGTAATGGATCACCGTATCGGCGGAGGTCAGGTTCAGCCCGCGCCCGCCGGCTTTCAGGCTGATCAGGAACAGCGGCACCTCTCCGGCCTCGAACCGCTGCACCGGCGCGGCGCGGTCCGCGGTGTCGCCGCGCAGTTCGACGAAGGGAATGCCGGCCGCGATCAGCGCCGGCTTCATCAGATCCAGCATCGAGGTGAACTGCGAGAACAGCAGGATGCGCCGGCCTTCGGCGACCATTTCGGAAACCATCTCCAGCAGGTCGTCGAGCTTGCTGGACGCGCCGCTCGCCGCGCCAGTCCCGCCAGCCGCGGATCGCAGCAGACCTGGCGCAGCTTCAGCAGCGCCTGCGAGCACCAGGACATGGCTCTGAGCCACCCCGCGCGCCGCGATGCCGGCCACCACCTTTTCATGCATCGTCGCCCGGATGGTCTCGTACAGTTCGCGCTGATCGGGCGCCAGGGTGATGCGGCGCAGGATGGTATGCTTCGGCGGCAGTTCGGTTGCCACCGCCGACTTGGTGCGCCGCAGGATGAACGGGCGGATGCGCGTGGCCAACTGGCGGCGGCGGACCGGGTCGCCGTCCTTCTCGATCGGCGTGCGGAAGCGGCGGTTGAAGCTTTTGCGGTGATCCCAGCAGGCCGGGCATCAGGAAGGCGAACTGCGACCACAACTCGCCCAGGTTGTTCTCGATCGGCGTGCCCGACAGGCACAGCCGATGGCGCGTTTCCAGCCGGCATACCGCATGCGTTGTCTTCGCGGTCGGGCTCTTGATCGCCTGCGCCTCGTCCAGCACCACCATATGCCAGGGCAGGCGCGCCATGTCCTCGATGTCGCGCGTCAGCACGGTGTAGGTGGTGATCACGACGTGCACGCCGGTGAGGTCCCGCCGCTTCTCGTGGCGGTCCAGGCCGTGCAGCACGGCGACGCGCAGATGCGGCGCGAAGCGGCTGAGTCTCGGCGGTCCAGTTCGGCACCAGGCTGGTCGGGACGACCACCAGCACCGGCCGATCCAGCCGGCCGGCGTCTTCCTCGATGACGATGTGAGCGATGGTCTGCGCGGTCTTGCCCAGGCCCATATCGTCCGCGAGCAATCCGCCCAGGCCGTTGGCTCGCAGATGCTGCAGCCAGTTGACGCCGAGCTGCTGATAGGGCCGGAGGCTGGCGGTGAAGCGGGCGGGACGGCCGCTTCGGGAATTCCGGCGACGGCGCGAAACCGAGCGACCTGCGCGATGATCATCGCGCCGTCCTGCCAGCGGGTGGTGACCAGATCTTCCAGATCCAGCACGGCTGGGGCGGCGGCGCCGTCCAGCACCATGCGTCTCGCCGGTTGAGCGTGCCGGCTGCTTCGATCAAATCGTCCATCACCGCCAGCAGGCGGGCGATGCGCTCGGCGGGCAGCTTCAGGATGCGGCCGTCTTCGAGGCTGGTGACGACCTCGCCGTCGATGACCCGCGCCGCCGCCATGCCGCCGCGCTCGCGCAGGCGCATCAGGATCGGCAGCAGGGGATGGCGGGCGCCGTCGATCTCGATGCCGAAATCCAGCGAGAAGGATCCTTGCGCCGAACCTTGGGGGGCATCGCTGACCCGCATGTCGCAGAGCCCGACACGGTCGACCAGGCGAGGGCCGAAATCGGTGTCGATCTGGTTGCGCCAGCCGAGCGCCTGCAGCGCCGGGAGGCGTTCGGCGACGAAGCCCTGCCAGGCCTCGGCCGCGTCGCGGCCGCGGAACACGAAGACCAGCCGGCCTTTTGCCGCCTGTGCGGTGGCCATGCGCATCTGCACCAGCCCGTCCTGGCGGATGGCCTCCTGCGCCGCGGCTTCGGCTGTGCGGTCGCGCCGGGCGAACACCGGGCCGCCCGGGCGCGTCGACCCGGACGAACTGGCGGTCATCATCGAACGGGATGACCGCGCCGTCGTAGTCGAATTCGAGCAGCAGGGCGTCGATCGTCTGCATCCGTCCGAACTCGTCGGGGCAGGGGAAGCGGGTCAGCCGCAGCACGGGCACCATCGGGCGGTCGACGATCACCTGCTCGCTGACCGTCGGGGGTTCGATCCGGCGCTTCGGCGGCGGCGGGCGGCCGGCGTCGACGAAGGCCGGTCGAGGCGGCGGCGCGGGTGCCTGGATACGGACGCGGCCGACCGCGCCGGTGGTTGCATCGACATACCAGGGGCCGCTGTCGGCGACGATCACGCCTGAACGCGGCGGCAGCGTGGCGGCCGAGGCGGAGGCGAACAGGTTGGTCGCACCCTTGACCAGGCGCTTGCCGCCGGCGTGCCAGCGCGCCTGGCCGCTCTCCAGCAGCGCATCCAGCACGTCGGCGACGGCGGGGCTCGCGACGCCGGTGCGGGGTTCGTTGCCTTCGCCCAGCAGGTAGGCGACGTCGCGCGATGCCGGCCGCGGCCTTGTCGTCGGCGGCGATCGCCCGTGGCGTGGTGGGGGTGGCGATGCCGCTGCGCTCGCCGATCAGCAGCGAGGTGACGACGCAGGCGTGCGGGGGATCGCCGGGCGCGAGTTCGAACACGATCCGCTGCCGTTCTTTCTCGGCGGGCGGGTCGGTCAGCGTGTCGAGGAAGGTCTGCTGTTCGGGGCGGCGCAGCGCGGGAAACCGGTCGAGCGCGGCGAACGCCGCCGCGGCCAGATGCTCGCAGCCGGGGACGCGGCAGGTGCAGCGATGGTCGAACACCACGCGGCGGCCGAGCAGGGAAGGGGTGATCGAGACGGTGTAGGTGAACGGCTCGGTCCTGCACGGTGCCGGCGATGGTGTCGCCGTTGAGTTGGACCTCTACGCCGCCGGCGAGCCCCAGGGTGCGGCCTCGGGTGAGGGCGCGGGCGTCGAAGATGCGGCCGAGGTCCTGGGACGAGAAGGGCGTCGGCATTGGCGTGGTTGGCCTCGCGCGGTGAGTGGGTCCCGAGTTGGTCAGGCCACCGGGTATTAAGGATACGACCGAAACCGCTGGCGAATGTCACCTGCTTTGTTTTCGCGCCTGGGCGGACCGGCTTCTTCAGTAAACGCGCAGCTTGTCCCGGGACCAGCGCAGCCTTCGTAGGGCCGGCCAGGGGCGTCCATCGCCGCCGGGAAGAGATGCGGCGCGCTATCGGCCGCTTCCCCCGAGCGACCTTACGCTCTTCCAGCGTGTGCAACTCGTCCAGCCGGCGGATGAAGAGCGGTGGTAGGAATCTGCTCGATCAGCTCCAGCGGGTTGGCTCAGTAATAGTATCGGGACTGGATGATCTCGATGCGCTGGTCCTGGCACCTGCGGCCCTGCACACGGTACACCAACCGGTGCTCGCCGGAGATGCGGCGGGACCACCAGCCCGAGAGATCGCCCTTGAGTGCCTCCGGCTTGCCCAGTCCCACGAAAGGATGCCGGCGCACGTCCTCGATCAGCTCGCTCAGCCGTCGATGGCGGTCCAGAGTCTGTTCGGTCCAGTACAGGTAGTCGTCCCATCCGTCATCGCTGAAGTGGACGTTCACGCCTCGGCAGCGGCCTTGGGCGGTTGCGGATCGTGCGCCTCGAGCGACCCCGTTTCGGCCTGGCGCACGCCACGCAGCAGCCGCTCGGCGTTGCGGGGGCTGCTCAGCAGATGCACTGTCTCCTGCCATCCGGCGAACTCGGCTTCGGAGATCATCACGACATTGCCCTTGCCACCCTGCCTGGTAACCACGATCGGCGCCCGAGCGTCGACGGCCTCGTCCAGGTAGCGCGACAGGTTCTGCCGCAGGTCGGTGTAGGAAACGTGGGTCATAACGAGACTACCTCCGGCGAGATCATATAGCGTACGTATTTCTGTACGTCAATTTGCACCGTTATCAAACTAAAACGGCGGCCCGAGGGCGCAAGGTCCGAGGGTTCGCTCGTCCAATCTCACCGCGCGCGATCTGGTGGTCAGCGCGAGTTTGCCACGGCTAAAAGGGGGCGTTTGGCCGCAGAGCTTTACGCTATCAGAGGCGCGCGCTCACCGGCGGCGCGCACCCAGGCGGCCTCCATGTCTTCGTCGAAGAGCTCCGTCAGCTTCTTCATCATCGTGCCGCCGAGTTCTTCGGCGTCGACGATGGTCACCGCGCGGCGGTAGTAGCGTGTCACGTCGTGACCTATGCCGATGGCGATAAGTTCCACCTGGTCACGGTTCTCGATGTCGCGGATGACCTCGCGCAGGTGCTTTTCCAGGTAGTTGCCGGGGTTTACCGACAGCGTGGAATCGTCCACCGGTGCGCCGTCGGAAATCACCATCAGAATACGCCGGTGCTCGGGACGGATCAGCAGGCGGCGATACGCCCACAGCAGCGCCTCACCGTCGATGTTCTCCTTCAGCAAGCCCTCGCGCAGCATCAACCCGAGATTTTTTCTGGCGCGCCGCCACGGCGAATCCGCGGCCTTGTAGACGATGTGGCGAAGGTCGTTCAGCCGTCCGGGATTGCGCGGCTTGCCGTCCTGCACCCATTTCTCGCGGCTCTGGCCACCCTTCCAGGCGCGAGTGGTGAAGCCCAGCACTTCGACTTTCACCGCGCAGCGTTCCAGGGTGCGGGCAAGAATGTCGCCACACATCGCGGCCACGGTGATAGGACGGCCGCGCATCGACCCGGAGTTGTCGATCAGCAGGCTGACGACGGTATCGCGGAACTCGGTATCCAATTCGCGTTTGTAGGACAGCGCCAGCATCGGATTGATCACCACGCGGGCGAGGCGGCCGGCGTCGAGCATGCCCTCGTCGAGGTCGAACTCCCACGACCGCGTCTGCTGCGCGAGCAGGCGCCGCTGCAATCGGTTCGCCAGCTTCGAGATCACGCCCTGCAGATGCTGCAGCTGCTGATCGAGTTGCTGGCGGAGCCGCGTAAGTTCATCGGGGTCGCACAGGTCCTCGGCGTCCACCTCTTCGTCGTGCTGGCGGGTGTAGGCGCGATAGATTGCCTCGTTGTCCGGGTTGGGGCGTTCGCGCCGGGGTTGGGGACCGCCAGGACGGTCGTCGCCCTCGGCCACCGCGGCGTCGTCCTCGGAGTCGGAGCCGTCGTCGTCGGCGGCCTCGCCCTCCATTTCCTCGGGCTGGGCGCCGAGCATGGAATCCTGTTCCGATTCCGACTTGCCGTCGCCGTCCTGGGAATTGTCCTGGGCACCGGATTGTTCGCCGCCGTCGTCGCCGTCCTCGGAATTGTCGTCCGGTTCGGCATCGACCTCGGCTTCCGCCAGGTCGAGCGCCGCCAGCAGTTTCCGAGACGCCCGGGCGAAGGCTGTCTGGTCGTCTTGAGCGTTGGTCATCTCCGACAACGCCTGGTCGGCGGTGTCGCCCAGGGTGTCACGCCACAGGTTTAACACGCGCCGTGCGCCCTCTGGTGCCGCCTCCCCCGAGATGCGCTCGCGAGCCAGCAGCGCCAGCGCCTTGTCGATCGGCAACTGATCCTTGCGCGTCATGCGGTCGTAGCCTTCGGACTCGCACTCCTCGGACAACTTGGCGCGCAGATTGGCATTCACGCCGTTCATGAAGCGTGAGCCGACCACTTCGACCCGCACCTGTTCCAGGGCGTCGTAGGCATCTTTCGCCTCGCGGCGCGTCGGCATGCGCTGGGCGTGGACGCCGTCGTCGTGATGGCGCAGGCGCAGCGCGATCGCATCGGACTGGCCGCGTAACTTTGCCATCTCGGCGGGGGGCAGGGCCCGCGTTGGCAGCGGCAATCGGGCGCGCTTGCCGGATACGCCGGATGGGCCAGGCTGGAAGGCCACCTGGACATCCGGTTGTTCAGCGATTGCCCGCAGGACGCCGGCGGTGGCGCGCTTGAAGTCTTCGGCGCGTGCGTTGTCTTTGCTGTTGCCGCTCATGACCCGATCCGACCGTCAGGCGAACTTCCGCGTGGTGAAGCCGCCGGTTGGGATGTCCTCGTTGAAGCACCGCTGGTAGTACTCGCCGACGGTCGAGCGTTCCGCCTCATCGCACTTGTTCATGAAGGTGACGCGGAAGGCGAAGCCGACATCGCCGAAGATGCGGGCGTTTTCGGCCCAGGTGATGACCGTTCGCGGCGACATGACGGTGGAGATATCGCCGTTGATGAAGCCGGCCCGGGTGAGGTCGGCGAGTGCGACCATGCTCTCGACACGCTTCTTGGTCGCCGGTTCCTTGACCGGGTCGATGCCCATCTTCGCCATCACGATACCGGTTTCCATGGCGTGCGGCAGGTAGTTCAGCGTGGCAACGATATTCCAGCGATCCATCTGGCCTTGATTGATCTGCTGGGTGCCGTGATAGAGGCCGGTGGTGTCGCCGAGGCCCACGGTATTGGCGGTGGAGAACAGCCGGAACGACGGATGCGGGCGGATCACCCGGTTCTGATCGAGCAGGGTGAGCTTGCCCTCGACCTCCAGCACGCGCTGGATCACGAACATCACATCCGGACGACCGGCGTCGTATTCGTCGAACACCAGGGCGCAGGCATGCTGAAGCGCCCACGGCAGGATGCCCTCGCGGAACTCGGTCACCTGCTTGCCGTCCTTCAGGACGATCGCGTCCTTGCCGATCAGATCGATACGACTGATGTGGCTGTCGAGGTTGACGCGGATGCAGGGCCAGTTCAGCCGCGCCGCCACCTGCTCGATATGGGTGGATTTGCCGGTGCCGTGATAGCCCTGGATCATGACGCGGCGGTTGAAGGCGAAGCCGGCGGTGATCGCCATGGTCGTTTCGCGGTCGAACTTATATGACGTGTCGATGTCGGGAACGTGCTCGGTGCGTAGCGAAAACGCCGGAACGTCCATGTCGATATCGATGCCGAAGGCCTCCCGGGCCGAGACCTTGGTATCCGGAATGTTGATCTCGGAGGTCGGGCGGGACGGGGCGATGTCTACAGCCGTGTTCATAGTCCAGCGTTTCCTGTTGCAATTCCTAGAAAGTCTAACGTTGGCGGCGCCCGGCGCAAGGGCATCCGGAGGACGTCCGTTGGGCTATTCAGCGGCGGCGACCCGGGTCTCGGTGCCAAGCCGCGAGCGAACGGCCGCGTAAGCGAGATTGATGGTCTTCAAGCGCTCCTCGGCGTCGCGGCTGCCGCCGTTGGCATCGGGATGGTGCCGTTTTGCCAATTCCTTGTAGCGAGTTTTGACCGCGTCCAAAGTGGTTGGCCACGACAGGCCTAAAGTCGCCAGCGGCTCGCGGAGTTCCGCGGGTGGCTTGTGCGGGTCGGTCCGCTGGTCGGTTTTCATCCGGCCGGCGGCGAGGATGTGCAACGGGTCGTTCAGGGCGTCTTCGTCCCAGGCGGCGTGGCCGAGGCTGCCGATGGGCCAGGTCGGCCGCTGCCAGGAGGTGTCGGCGCGAAGTTGCGCCTCGACCTCGGCGGGGGACATGCCTTTGTAGAAATCCCACCCGGCGTTGTAGGCGCGGACATGCTCCAGGCAGAACCAATAATAGTCGTTGAGGGTGGTCCGGGATTTTGGCGCACGATACTCGCCGAGCTCGTCGGCAGTCCGGCATGTCGCAGGGCCGGCCCGGAGGCGCGGCCGGGTCGGGTGCGTAGGCCCGGGGGCGCGTGGGGCGTCGCATCATGGTCGTCTTTATGTGCGTTGAGACGGGGGATTGGCAATGGTGGTCGCGGTCGCTGTGGGCGGCTGCAGGCGCCGAGCCAGCCAGAAGTCCCGCTGGATATTAGGGCGCGCCGTTCGATCTAAGTTTTCGGAGGGTGCAGGACGGTGTCTGATGATCCGAAATTGACTGCGTGCTGCTCGGCGGGAATGCTGACACCATCGGCCTGACGGAGGAGCAGCATGGGACTACGTCCGCCCCTCATCGCCATCATCGGGGCAGGCATTGGGGGCTTGAGCGCGGCGGCCTGCCTCCGCCGCATCGGCGTGGACGTGCGTATCTACGAGCAGGCGAGGGGTTTCACGCGCCTCGGCGCGGGTATTCAGCAGGCCCCCAACGCGATCCGCGTGCTGTATGCGCTGGGTTTGAAGGAGAAACTTCTTGCTCAGGCATTCCAGCCGGACACCAACAACTCTCGGGACCACGACACCGGTCGGCTAACCAATTCGCTTCCGCTGGGACAATCGGTACCTGCAGCGTCACGGTGTACCGTATTTCCTGATGCACCGGGGTGACCTGCATGCCATGCTTGCCGACCTGGTCCCGGCGGAGACCGTGCGCCTTAACCATAAGCTTGCGGGGCTGGATCAGTCGGCGGATGGCACCGTTCGGCTGACCTTTACCAATGGCGATACGGCCGAGGCGGATGCGTTGATCGGCGCCGACGGCGTGCATTCCTTGGTGCGGGCGTTCATGCTGGGCGAGGAGCAACCTCGCTACACCGGCCGCGTCGCCTACCGCACGGTGTTTCCGACCGCGTTGCTTGGCGGGTTGCAGCCCTATCCTTGCGTCAAATGGTGGGGCTCGGACCGCCATATCGTTAGTTATTTCGTTAATCCTCGCCGCGACGAGCTGTATTTCGTTACAAGCACCCCGGAGCCGGAATTTTCCGCCGAGTCCTGGTCCGCCAAAGGGTGAGCTGGGGACCTTGCGTGCGGCCTACGACATGTTCCATCCGCAGGTGCGGGCGATCCTCGCGGCTTGCCCGGATGTGCACAAATGGGCGCTGGTCGAGCGCGATCCACTGCCGCGCTGGGTGGAGGGGAACGTGGCGCTGCTGGGCGATGCCTGCCACCCAATGACGCCTTACATGGCGCAGGGCGCTTCGACCTCGATCGAGGACGGCGCGGTTTTATCCCGCTGCCTTGAGGGTGTGGACCGGGATGGCCTGCATTCGGCGCTGCTGCGTTATGAGGCAACGCGCAAGCCGAGGACCTCGCGGATCCAGCGGACCTCGGCGGAAAACACCTGGCTAAAGGAGCCGCATGATGCCGACTGGGTCTATGGCTACGATGCCTGGACGGTGCCGTTACCGCCTGAGCTTTAGGCCCGGGAGGCTTGATCTGAACGCCATTGTGGCGTCTTGACCTGGCCGACGATAGGCCTCAGCCCTGCGTCCGTCCAACCTCACCTTTCCGCGTTCGGCATGGTTGTGGACCACGCATCCGTGTATAGGCTTCCTCGCTGACTGCCTGAAGTATCCACCTTGCCTGACGGAACCGCCATGAACGACGCCGCTACCGACACTCAGCGCGACTACCGCGACACGGTGTTTCTGCCGCAGACCAGCTTCCCGATGCGCGGTGACCTGCCGAAGAAGGAGCCGCAGATCCTGGCGAGGTGGGATGCCATGGACCTTTGGAGCAAGCTCCGGGCGTCCTCCGCAGGGCGACCGCTATTCATCCTGCACGACGGACCGCCGTACGCGAACGGCAACATCCACATCGGCACCGCGCTCAACAAGATCCATAAGGACGTGATCAACCGCACCCGCCAGATGGCGGGTTATGACGCGAACTACATCCCCGGCTGGGACTGCCACGGGCTGCCGATCGAGTGGAAGATCGAGGAGGATTACCGGCGCAAGAACCAGGACAAGGATGCCATTCCGATCCTGGATTTTCGCGCCGAGTGCCGAGCCTATGCGGCGCACTGGATGGCGGTGCAGGCGCAAGAGTTCCGCCGCCTGGGCGTGGAGGGGGATTGGCGCGACCGGTATGCGACCATGGACCCCGCGTCCGAGGCCGCTATCGCGGGGGAGATCTGCAAATTCCTGCTGAACGGAGCGCTGTATCGCGGCCTGCGTCCGGTGATGTGGTCGCCGGTGGAGAAGACCGCTCTGGCGGAAGCCGAGATCGAGTATCACGACCACACCAGCACGACGATCTGGGTGCGCTTTCCGGTGACCGAGCCCTCGGTCCCGGCGTTGACGGGGGCAGCGGTGGTGATCTGGACCACCACACCTTGGACGATGCCGGGCAACCGTGCCGTGGCGGCCGGCGCCGGCTTCGACTACGCCGTCATTCGGGTCGATGACGTGGCCCCGGCGTCGATGGCCAGGGTTGGCGAGAAACTGGTCGTCGCCGAGGCTCTGCTGGGTTCCGTTCTGAAGGACACGGGCATCACCGCCCACACCGTACTGCAGGTATTGAAGGGCGCCGAACTGGCCGGCACCATCATGGCGCACCCGTTGCGCGGCGCAAACGGGGCGAATGGGGGCTATGAGCAGGACACGCCTCTGCTGGTAGGGGATTTCGTTACCACAGAGGCCGGGACCGGCTTCGTCCACATTGCCCCCGGCCACGGCGAGGACGATTTCGATCTTGGCCGCGCCAACGGGCTGGATATACCGGAAACCGTCGGCGACGACGGGACCTTCAACGCCTGGGTTCCGCTGTTCGCGCGGCGTCCACGTTTACAAGGCTTCCGATCCGGTTTGCGCCGCGTTGCTCGAGGCTGGCACGCTGCTGGCGCGTGGCAAGATCACCCACTCCTATCCGCATTCCTGGCGTTCCAGGGCGCCGCTGATCTTCCGGGCCACGCCGCAATGGTTCGTCCGCATGGATGGACCGGAACACATTCGGAAAAACGCGCTGGCGGCGATCGAGGCGACGCATTTCGTGCCTGACCGGGGGCGCAACCGGATCGGCTCGATGGTGGCCAATCGTCCGGACTGGTGCATCAGCCGTCAGCGCGCCTGGGGCGTGCCGATCGCTGTGTTCGTCGAAAAGCGGACCGGCGAGCCGCTGCGCGATCCCGCCGTGGTGGAGCGTATCATCGCGGCTTTTGCCGCCGAGGGTGCGGACGCCTGGTATGCATCACCGCCGTCACGCTTCCTTGGCGCGGATCGGAACCCGGACGATTACGAGCAGGTCATGGACATCGTTGATGTCTGGTTCGAGTCCGGCTCGACCCACGCTTTCGTGCTGGAGGCGCGGGGGCTGCCGTGGCCGGCCGATCTGTATCTTGAAGGGTCGGACCAGCATCGCGGCTGGTTCCAGTCGTCGCTACTGGAGGCGGTCGGGACGCGTGGGCGGGCGCCGTTCAAGGCCGTTCTGACGGATGGCTTCGTGATGGACGAGCACGGGCGGAAGATGTCGAAGTCGCTGGGCAATGTCGTTGCCCCCGAGGCGGTCGCGAAGCAGTACGGCGTCGATATCCTTCGGCTGTGGGTCATGATGTCCGATACCACCGAGGATCTGCGGATCGGCCCGGAAATCCTGAAGCAGCAGGCGGAGTTGTATCGCCGGCTGCGCAACACATTGCGTTGGGTGCTGGGCAGCCTGGACGGATTTTCTGAGGACGAACGCGTGCCGGTCGAGGAGATGCCGGAACTGGAACGCTGGGTGCTGCACCGCCTGACCGAGATCGACGCGAAAATCCGTGCCGCCGTGGCTTCCTATGACTGGACCGGTGTCTATCCGGAGCTGCACAATTTCTGCTCGGTCGATCTATCGGCGTTCTATTTCGACATCCGTAAGGATGCGGTCTACTGCGATCGGCCGGACAGTGTGCGCCGCCGCGCCGCTCGCACGGTGCTGGATCATCTGCACCGTTGTCTGTGCACGTGGCTCGCGCCGGTGCTGTGCTTTACCGCGGAGGAAGCCTGGTGCGCCCGATTCGGCGAGGCGGTCAGCGTGCATCTGGAATTGTTTCCGACGCTTCCGGATGGGTGGCACGATGAAGCACTGGCGGCGAAATGGGAGACAATTCGAAATATTCGCCGCCGCATCACCGTGCCGATCGAGGAGGCCCGCAAGGCGAACGTCGTCGGGTCTTCACTACAGGCCGCCGTTGAACTGCCGCTGAACGCGGAACACGAACACTTACTGGATGAAGCTGCATGGTGCGAGATCGGGATCGTCTCATCCGTACAGGATCGTTCCGGACACGGACGAACCCCTCTCGAGGGTCACGCCCGCCTCCGGCGACAAATGCGTCCGCTGCTGGAGGGTTCTGACGGAGGTGGGATCGAACGCTACCCACCCCGGACTTTGTCTGCGCTGCACGGACGCGGTGGAGTCGGGGCTGGTGTGCAGGCCCGCGACATGAACCGCCCTGGCTTCATGTCGCTCGGTCTGATCGCCGGGCTAGTGGTGCTGATCGCGGACCAGGTCAGCAAGTGGTGGGTGCTGAACGTGCTGGACCTCCCGGACCTGCATCAAATCGTGCTGCTGCCGGTGCTGAACCTGACACTCGTCATGAACCCTGGGGTGACGTTCGGGCTGCTGACCGGCCTTGGCGCCTGGGGGCACATCATCCTGGTTGCCGTCGCCCTGGCGGTCGTCGTCGCGCTGGGGTTCTGGCTCCGCCGAGCGGAGAGCCGGACGATGGCGGTGGCGATCGGGGCAATCGCGGGCGGGGCGGTCGGCAACGTCATCGATCGCGTCCGCTTCGGTAAGGTGGTCGACTTTATTCACGCCCACATCGCCACGCCGTGGGGCGATCTATTCGTGGTACGTTTTCAACGTCGCCGATGCGGCCATCGTTTGCGGGGTCGCAGTGCTGGTCCTGGAGTCAGTGGTATCGAAGCGGAAGGGGGAAGGGGAGCGCGCGCCGACCTGAAAAATTAGGGTGGTTTCGTTTCTTGGCCGCGTCCCCAGTCATGACGGGATAAATGCCCAGGTGGCATGGTTGCCGCGGTGGTTTGGACGCGGTTCTCCAGGCTATCGGAAAACCAAGAAGCCCGCTGGCCTGCTTGATCCGCTGAGCAACTGACCGGTCCAGTTTTGCAAGGCTGAGACGCTACTCAGATCC
The DNA here is from genome assembly GCA_963778125.1 of uncultured Alphaproteobacteria bacterium. Classification (GTDB taxonomy): domain Bacteria; phylum Pseudomonadota; class Alphaproteobacteria; order Acetobacterales; family Acetobacteraceae; genus Rhodopila. The sequence goes on from CAVZTH010000054.1 coordinate 190,405, forward strand.
ACTTGTACCATCGGAATACCGCTAAAGGAATTATCGTGGTCAGGATGATCAGACCCCAGCCCCAGGCATAACCATAAGCCCAGTCCAATTCAGGGATGTTCTTGAAATTCATGCCGTAGATGCCGGCCACCAGCACCGGGGGAATACCTACCACCGAAGCAATGGCCATCACCTTCATGACATTGTTCTGCGCGATATTGATGAACCCCAGTGTTGCGTCCAGCAGGAACTGCAGCTTGTCGTTCAGGTGTGTATCGAAATCGCTGACCGAAGCGATATCCCTCCGCAAGGTCGCTAAGCGGGGCTTGAGGCCTTTCGGCAGCCATTCCGCGCTCATGGTTGCGACATAGGGGACGATGCGGGCCGCACCCACCTGAGTCTCACGCACGTGCGAAATGAGGTCGCCCAGGCGTCCGAGCCTGCCAAGCGTGTGCCGCAGAGCGGCGTCCTCCGTCTTTCGGCCGCCCTCCTGATTTACCCCCAAAGCAAAAATACCGTGCGATATCGTATCAAGATCGGCACTCACCTGCTCCAGCGCATCCGCCTGACGGTCGACAATTGCCTCCATCAAGCCAACGAAAACATGAGCCCCCGTATCGTGCGCGTTTGACCCACGGGGCAGTTGATCGGCGTAGGTCTCGAAAATGCGGTTAGCGGCGAACCGGATCGTGACCAGACGCTCCTTAGAGAGAATGAAGCCGGCCGGACACGCTGCGTGGGCCATCATCGGAGAGTTTGACCAACGGCATGCTGAGATACATGGCACCGTCGCGACTGGCGAGCCGGCTGGACGTTTCGATTTCGCTGACCGCGGCTTCGGTAGGGACGGACAAGCCGGTCGCCTTCTGCACCCGGTCGATCTCATCGGGCGTCGCGTCCAACAGATCGATCCACAGTGCTCGGCTTAACGTTTCAACGGACGTATCGGCCAGAGCGGTTCAGTGTCTGGTCTGAGCACGCAAAAGCTATGATCATCGACGAAATCCTCCCCCCGCTCGCCCCCGTGGACGGGTCGGCGGACCCGATTTGCTGGCGTGCAGCTCACTCCGGGTTCTCGCGACACGTAGGAGGCATCAGCGACGGTGTCGAGGGGCTGCCCAGGGCCGCCGGGCCTGATCGATTTGTGTCTTATACGCCGTGCGGGGGCGCTCCCGGGTGCACGCTCGAATTGGTTCGTCTATGATGAGCCGGTGGCCGGGTGCCAAGGCTGGGAAAGAGCTGCAGAAGGTCTCTCGATGGGCTCCGGAACTGGCTTCGATACGGCTTGTCGAATTCTGTCTCGGGCTTCGTGGCACGAAAGACCCGTTGACGTCGAGGTGATCCAAAGCCCGCCAGAAGCATCGGATGGGTCCCGAACGCTGATCGGCTGGCAGATGCGACCGGATCGAGATCGAAAAAACACTGGGTAGACGCTGGCCTCGCTTCAGAGCCATGCCGATTTTCTGGTCCTAGAAGTCGAGCAAACGATCCTTGGGACAGCAGCGTGTTGATTGACGGCGATAAAAGGGTTGCGCCGACGCGGAGGAGCATGCTTGGAGTTCACAAAACTCGGATGCAGCAACCGGATGCCCGAGTTATAGATGACCGGAAGGAACGCGACAATTCGTTATCAATGTGGCGCCCTGCCTTTCTCGATTACCGAGGAGGGGGAGGTGAGGGTTCTGCTTATCACGACCCGTGGAAAACGAGACTGGATCATTCCAAAAGGCTGGCCAATCCGGAAACTGACGGCTGGCGCCACCGCTGCCCGAGAGGCCTACGAGGAAGCCGGGCTAGTCGGCGCTGTCATCGGCGAAAAACCCATCGGCTGTTACCGCTACGAGAAACGCCGCAACTCGGGAAAGGCGGCTATCCATGAAGTATCGGTATATTTGTTCGCGGTTAAACGGCAGCTTCGCAAATGGCCAGAGAAGGCCGAGAGGGAAACGCGATGGTTTGCACCTACGGAAGCATCGACGCTCGTCGTTCAGGCTGGACTTGCCGAAATCCTCCAGACGGCAACTTCCCACCTTCTCGTCCTGCAACAGGACGTCAATCTAAGTTGATCGTTAATCCACCAAGACTCCGATCGCCTTCAGGGCGCGATTATCAATGGTAGAAGCGCCCGGCTTCGCGCGTCATGGCTTCTGGGAATAGGACCCACTGTTTTCAAGATTGTTAGCTTGACTGAGATGCCGGTCGTGGCGGCGCGCCGGCGAATTTTCGTATAGTTATCCCTGGCGCAGTTGGCGTCAGAATCAACAATCGGGGACGGGTTCTCGTGGTATCTCGCCCACCCATTTCACCGGGAGATCGAGAGCTGCCGCCTGTTCCTCGATCCATTGCCGCGCCTCATCCGGCGAGGAGCAGAATTGCGTTGCTGGTGAGCGACCAGGGAAATCTTTATACGCCCCGGGCACCGCGCCCTCGCCGATAAAGGCCGCAACAAATTCATCGGCTTTGCGCGGGTTAATCCAGGCTAGAAGATTGCCACGAGGTTTCATGAGGTGAAATCTCAATCATGATTGGGCGACCTACGTGGTACCGACATCCTGCAACCTTGTCTAGCTGCCGTCACACGACTGACACAAGTCGCAGGCGGCAGGATCGAACACACCTCGGTGATCATAGGGCAGGACCAGGTTCGCCTCGACGCGGGGCATGATCGTGCCCATGGCGATTCCGAGACTTGGGTGTCAGCTTGGCAGGCGCCAATAAAACCGGACTATTGGGAGGTTCCTAAATGACTATCCTTATCTTTTTAGATGGCCTCTTTTCGTAAGCCGGTCCAGCCCTATGGCCATGCCGTATCGTGACCTTGGGCGCCTTCACGTTACTGCTTAACCTGTGCATGACATTTGTCGTCGTCGAATCCGCCCCCGGACAGGACGCCGCCGCGCGGAGGTTCGCTGCGGCCGTGCCACCCTGCTGATCGTATTTTCGGAACCGGCGGTTGCTGTGTTTCCTGTGGCACTCCTCCGATCGCCACCGATCGCTACATCAACAGATGGAGGGATCCACCTGTTTTGAGCCGCGTTGGGTTGTCGTTGATCTACGGTCCCGCACGGTGCGTTTCGCCTTCGGCGAGGCATACCCTTACCGCGATGCGTCGCTATCACTACTGGGGCACTTGTCATCCAAGTTTAACACGATCCCAGCCGAAACTACTCAACCCTCCAAACCGTCCCGGCGGTGCATCGGTCCGACGCAACGTTTGGGATGTCATCGCCAGCCTAGTTGCTTGCTTCCGGAGCAACGCGGACATGTGGCCGAAAACGGGACCATGACTTTGCGTAAGGAGCTCTGACGATGGATGCGCCAGGTGCGGCACGAACGCTCGGACCATCGCGCCTCCGAGGTTCACCTTTGCGATGAATTGGAGGACCTCCCCCGACTACGCCGAGGATGCGCTGCGCCCCGTCATCGTCTGGGGGCAGAATTTTTAGGCTACGATGAAGAAGTCGAACAATCCAGCTTGGATGATTTCGAGTAGACGCTTGACCTGCATCGTGTTCGGCGTCAGCGGCGGCTGCTTCGCGCGACTGTTGAAAAGGCGGCCTGGCGGCTCCCTAACTGCGGGCTTTCTTTTTCCGGTTGTGTTCGCCGTAATAGGTCACGCTGCAGCCGATTCCCCAGGCCAGAGCGCGCCGGACGAACCGTCGGTACGGGACACCCCTTCGCAACCAAACGGCGACTCGTTCCAGTCGATCTGGAGCCAGGACACTTTGACGGGCGACTGGGCTGGAATTCGCAAGGAGTTGCTAGACAAGGGAATTACATTTGGCCTTCAGGAGCAAAGCGAGGCCTGGGGGAACATAGTCGGCGGCCTTAAGCAGGGAATGGTCTATAACGGCTTAACAACAGCGAGTGTTCGGATCGACCTGGAGAAACTGGCTGGCTGGGACGGCACGACGTTTTTCGTCTCTGGCTATCAAATCCATGGCGGCGGCCCGTCGGGCAATCTGGTCGGGAATAACCAGCTCGTCAGCAACATCGAGGCGACCCCCGACACTAAATTGTACGCATTGTGGCTGGAACAGAAACTGCTCGGCGGGCGCTTGATCCTGCGGCTGGGTCAGGAAGGTGCTAACGACGAGATGATGATTACACAGTATGGTGCCCTGTTCCTGAACTCGAGCTTCGGGTTCCCCGGGCTTCCTGCCGCCGACCTGCCCTCCGGGGGCCCAAACTACCCGATCGCTGCACCGTTCGTGCGTGCACAGTACCGGGTCAACGACGAGATTTCGCTGGTTGGGGCGCTGTTCAGCGGCGACCCGGCCCCTCCAGGGCAGGGCAATCCGCAATTGCTCGACAAAGGCGGAGTGACGTTCCGGCTGAACGACCACGTCCTGGCTTTTGGTGAACTTTGGTATGCGATGAATCAGGGCGAAGATGCGAGCGGGTTGCCCGGAACGTACAAACTGGGAGCCTGGTATTCTTCGTCATCTTTCGCCGATCAAGTGTTCGACACAGCCGGGATCCCGCTTGCCAGTCCTGCAAGCACCGGGATAGCGCGGAGCCACTCCGGCGGGTACGCGCTCTATGGCATTGTCGATCAGATGGTCTGGCAGAAGCCCGGGGCCAAAGGGCAAGGGATCGGCGCTTTCCTGCAGATCATGGGCGCGCCGGCCGGGTATAATCTGAGCAACCTCTTCATCGAAGGCGGAATTAATTGGATCGGGCCGTTCAAGGGACGGGACAACGACACGTTCGGGCTTGGCGTCACCTATCTCGGGATCAGTCCGGCAACGCGGCGACATGGCGACGGCATCGTGTTCTACAGCGGTACAGGCTACCCCTATGCCAGTAATGAAACAGTGCTGGAGGCCACTTACCTGTATCAGGCGACCCCATGGCTGGGAGCACAGCCGGATTTGCAAGTGATATTCAACCCCAATGCGGGCATCCCAACTCCATCCAGCCGCGGGCCGCTGAAGGATGATGTTATCGTCGGTGTACGCGCAACCATCACCTTTTAATCGTTTCGGCGGCTGGCTACCGATGGTGCCATGGACGGATTTAGCCAGGGGGAACTTGCAACGAGGCCGGCGAACTGATTGCAGCGCCGACGGTTCGGATAATCGTCAATTTTGTACCGCTCGCCTGTAATATAACTGGTACCAAACCACCCAAACCCATTTCGGCAGCGCCCGCTGGATAGAAAGGAGCAGTGGCGTTGTGCCACAGGCTATTGAAATTCTGTATCCAGAGTATAAAATAGCCGATAGTGGTCAAATTGCCAATGGTTATTGTCTGACAGTTTTTCCCCATCCAGGAGTCCGGATAGCCTGCTGGCCAGTCGGACGCCGCTTTGAACGTCGATCTCCTCAACTCCGGCCAACTGCAGTCGGCCGACAACATTGTCGAGACGAACATCTTGGTTTCCCGGTACACGCTAAGATCAACGTGTCTCTTTGGTCCATCCGGCCTCCTCCATTGGGCCGGCAGGACAGTTGAACGTCCAGCGGCGACGGCATGGAAAGGCGGACGGACAGGACTAGGGTTTGGTCCGATCTAATTGTCTGAGGTTCCGACAAGCCGATCTGGCGAGCAAGGTTTTTCGCGGCGTCGGTGTCATCCGATCCCTGGGCGAGCAGTCCTGTATCGCCAGGAACGGCCTCGCGAGCCTGACCACCCGGCCGGCGCAGAAAACGCACAATGCTCGGAGATGAAGCCCGATCGCCCGTGCCGATACTCGCTGTGATCGCCATGGAACCATTGTCGGCAGGCAGGGCGGAAAATCCGATGCATTTTTTGTGGCTCTCCGTGACTTCCTCCGGGCTGAGCCGGGGACGCGACACGAAGTAAGAAACACGTGTGGTCGCACACTGGCGCGAAAACGGTCCCCAGGGAGCGGTCATGGCTTCGATCGAGCCGCGGATAGGTGTGCTCAGACCGGAGGAGCAACTGGCAAGCAGCCCCAACCCCAGGGCTATAAGAAGAGGCCGATATTCGTTTGTGAACTTGGCAACCACTCGGAACTCCCTGCCGTGGCATTGGTGCGATCTAATATCTTTTGGTGGTTCGGACCGCCCCCCCCCCGGGAAACGCCGATCGGGACCCCGGCTGAACACCGATTTCACCCAGGTTCAGCGCTTTCGCCTATATCATAGGTAGGGTCCTAACTGGGCGCGCGTTTCACGGCGCAGCCGGAGCCGAAACCGTGGCCCCTGGGAAGCCGAGGTCGATTTTCAGGGCCCTACGGGTCCGCCTGGTCCAGACGAGGAGGTCGCGCGGTTAGTCAATCCGCGCCCAAGGGCCGTTGTCGACACGATGCTCCGATCGCTGCGCAATGTGGACAAAACTGAAAAAAATGACCAGAGCCATTGGGCGCTACCGATTTTGGCTCATCGTCGCCAGTATCGGCTTGCTGAACAGCTTCTTCGCGGCGATGGTAGCCGCCCCTACGTCTAAGCTCGACTTTCCGCATTTTTGGCAGGCCCGGGCTAACGGGCGGCCTAGACGATGTCCTCTGAAGCGATGAAATCGCAAGGCTTCGCGTCGAGCGGCAGCATAGTGCGCCCGAATGGCCCGTCGTTTCTGCCCGGTCGGGCACAGCCGCGCGACCGGCGCACCAGAACCGTCACGATAAAGGGTGTAGCCTCGGTTCCGGCGTTCGGCGAGCCGCCGCCCGCGGCGGCAACGGAAACGCTCGATGCGCTGGATGATCGGATCGCTCATGCCGGGCACGCTAGACCGCCCGGCCGGAAGTTGTCGCGGGGGAACTGGGCGGATGAATCCTTTGACCGCCCGAGCACACAGGGAGCCCTAACGCGGGTTGAAGATGAAACCCATCCCGCCCTCTTGGTAGCAAAACGATTATATTGACACCAGTTCGGGTGTATCCGCTATGCTGCATTCGCACCGTGAGAGGAACGTCCTTCGCCCGCTGCCGGGTTGATACCGGCAAGTTCGGAGGAACGTGTGAATGGCCGTATCTAATAACATCTGGCGCATACCGCAAAGCCAGCAACAGAGTTTACCCGCCGCAAGTACCTGGCTATCGCGCCTGCAGGCTGGCCTTTCCCGCATCACATGCGCTTGGGAAACACGTCGCCAGCAACGGCATGATGCCGCATTGCTGCGAACCCTCAGCGACCGGGAGCTTTGGGACTTAGGTCTCGGCCGAGGCGATATTCCGCGCGTCGTCAACGGGACGTATCGCCGGGATTAAGGCCGCCTGCCTGACGGCCTCGCTCAATACCACCTCTTCGATGAGAGCTTCGATGAAAACGGCAATCCTTGCATTGACTGTGGCCATAACATTTCAACTCCGCACTGCAATCGCACAGGTAACCCCGGCGACCGATCCGACGGCTGGCTTCGGCCGGCTATTCGGGATTGGGGGGCACACCTGCAAGCAATACGACGATACCGGCAGGCTGTTTATTTACAGCGAGGGCCTTCCATCACTAGGTATCGTATCTTGGTTACAACGGTCTGATAACGGTACGAAGGCGGGTGTGCCGATGCCCGAAGAGCTGGCATCGGCGTTGCCGAATATCCCGGGTTGCCTACGAGGCAAACATCACGCTGCGTTACCAAGCGAACTCGGACGAAATCCGCCGTATGGCTGGAAACAGGGAGGAGGCCGAAACCTCCCCGCCCAACCGATAACTCCCCGGCGGAAGCCGAGCGGCTTAACCCGGCGCACCTACTTCAAGAACTGTGCCGCATTTGCCTTCGTTACCACGTCTAGACCGACGTAGTTGATCACTGGCACCTTCTGCCCGTTTTTCAGCGCCAACAGCATGTCCATCGCTTTTTCGCCCATCTCGTAGGGCCGTTGGCCGACCAGGACCTCGGCGTAACCGTCGCGGAGTAGTTCAACTTCGATCCGCAACGTATCCGGCATGACAAGGGTGAGCTTGTGGCTGTCGTATTCCTTCCGGTGCGCGTTGACGAAGGTCCGATAGGCTTCGGGCGCGAACAACGCCCACCCGCCAACGGGAACGATTGCATCGGCGTTGGGATTTGCTGCGTACATGTCAGACAATTGCTGATTGGCAAGAGCGGAATCGTCGTTGCAGTATGACGGTGAACCAGGTGCCTGCTTCCATCCGGCCTCCTGAAGCACACCGTTCAGCCCGGCCAGCCTTTCGTTTAGATTCTCGGCTGCTGGACCACCGGATTGGGTGATGTATGTGCCGGGTTGCGGATGCAGCTTGATCAGTTGACGGCCGAGTTCAGCGCCCATCTCCTTGTTGTTGGTTCCGACGTAGGCTTGCCGCGCTGATTTGGGGCTGTCGGCGTCGAAAGTTATCACCGCAATACCCGCGTCACGAGCTTGCTTGATGACACCAACCGCGGCCTCAGCATCAGAAACCGAGATCGCGAGGCCGTCGACGCCCTGCGTAACAAGATCCTGGATGATCTGCACTTGAGACGCCGGTTCATGCTCGATCGGGCCTGTATAAATACACTCGACATTGCCGAGCGCCTTGGCTCGGGCCATGCATCCATCCCGTGAAAGGTCGAAATACGGGTTGTTCATGGCTTTGGGAACGACAGCGAAGCGCAGCTTCTTGTCCGCGGCGGGCGCATTGCCGGCGGCGATCGCTACCGCCGCGGCAATCAGGAGCAGTCGTGTCAGGCGCATGTTTGTCTTCTCCCTGGAGTGCTATTTTGCTTGTAGGACACGCAATTTGTCGACCAGGTACTGCGACGATGATAATCAGACCGATCAGCGCGTCCTGCCAGTAGGCGTCCACCCGGCCGAGCACGAGGCTGTTTCGGATGACCTCGATCAACGCGGCACCGACAACGGCGCCGATCGGTCCGCCGCTACCGCCTGCGAGGTTGGCCCCGCCGATCACGGTAGCGGCGATGACACGCAGTTCGTAGCCGCTCGCCAGGTTCGCCGGCGCCGAACCGAGCCATCCGGCCAACAAGATGCCCGTTGCACCCGCGGCGAGGCTGCACAGGACGTAGGCGCCGATTTTGACCCTATTTACGCGCACCCCCGTCCGCACCGCGGCCTGTTCACTGCCGCCGACCGCGAACAGATGGCGGCCCCAGATGGTGTGGTGAAGGCCCAGTCCGATACCGCTGCCGCCACCAGCACGTAAACCACCTGCACCGGCACACCGGCAAAAAGACCATTTGTCAGACCAAAGAAGGTCGCTACATCGGGTCCTGACGGCGCCTGGCCTCGGCCTTGCGTAATCACATATGTCAGGCCACGACAGATCGACAGCATCCCGAGCGTCGTGACGAACGGTGACAAGTCCAGCACAGCGATCAACAGGCCGTTGATCAACCCAATGACGGCCGCAAGTAACAGGCCAGCGAAGATTGTTACGATGACGGTGGCGTAGGGGACAGCGACGAGCGGAGAGTCTGTGACGCCGCGCATGACAATCATCGAGCAGACTGCGACCAGTGCGCACACGGAGCCAACCGACAAGTCAATGCCGCCGGTGATGATGACGACGGTCATCCCAGCGACATAAGGGCGATATAGCTGAAATTTCGAGAAATATTCAGCAGATTGCCGGTCGTCGCGAAGTTGGCGGAGAACAGGGCGGCCAGGACGCAGATAATGATAAACGCGAGCGTCACATAGGCCGTCTGTCCGGCGAAGAAGCCGCGACGATGCCAGCCGAGGCGGGCGACATTGGTAAATTCGGAAGCACCCGCCATCAGGCTGCCTCGATCGCGCCGGTTATCAGGCCGGTGACTTCTTCGGGGCTGGTGTTAACGACCGGCTTATCGGCCACCTTCAGTCCCCTTCGAAGCACCGCGACGCGATCGCACACAGTGAATACATCCGGCATGCGATGGCTGATAAGCATCACCGCCGTCCCGCCATCTCGCAGCCTCCGAATAAGGTCAAGCACCTCGGCGACCTGGCGGACAGAGATCGCGGCGGTCGGTTCATCCATCAGCACGAGCTTTGCCTTCGCAAGACGGGTGCGCGCGATCGCCACGGCCTGGCGCTGGCCGCCGGACATCTGCTTCACTAGGTCGTCGGCACGGGTCTCGCTCTTCAATTCTCGAAACAGCTCGGCGGCCCGGATGTTCATCGCACGATGATCGAGGAAGCGGAGCGGGCCAATGCGCCACGTCATTTCGCGGCCGAGGAAGATGTTTGCGGCCGCGGTCAGATTTTCCGAGATCGCGAGGTCTTGGTACATCACCTCGATGCCGGCGTCGCGCGCCGCGGCGGGCCGGTCGAATCCCACCGCCTCGCCGTCGAGCGCGATCTGCCCCTGGGTCGGAGGGAAATTGCCGGCGATGATTTTGGTCAGGGTGGATTTGCCCGCGCCGTTGTCGCCCATCAGACCGAGCACCTCGCCCGGTGCGATATCGAGGTCGACACCGTTCAGCGCCCGGACCGCGCCGAAGGATTTTGTGATCCCGCGCAGCGACAGGAGCACTTCGGCCGGCGCGATCATAGCCGTTGCGACCTGGGCGTGGCCGGTCATTTCCCCCACTCTCTTTGCCCGGTGTCTCTCCGGCGCCGGTGTGACAGCTTATGCCTAAACTGAAGGGCGTGCCTAGAACCGCCCCGAGCCGTTGGCACACCCTCTAGTGCTGTTGGGGTTCCATGGACAGAAGAGGGGCTTGACAGCCTCGCAGCCATACCGAAGATTTACCTATCGAATACTGAGTAAGTCTGATCCGGGACAACGATATCCGCGGCGGATTGGCAACGGCTAACGCGTTCCCTCAGTTTACGTAGTGTGGCAATGACGCCTCGCCAGACCCGCGGCTGGGATCTTGGTCGGGGCATGTTGTGCGTTGTGATGGCGAAGCGTTTTGGGGAGGGAAGAATGCCTGTCAGCACTCCGGCGGTGCGCACTCAGATCCGGGAGATAGCGTCTCGGGACAGACTGGATCTCGGTCTAAAGAGGACGCCGCAGACTTTCGCCTTATCATGTAGGGGACGCCGGCTTCCTATCGACGTCTGGACGAATTGCCGGAACCGAAGCTGCCGGTTCGGGTGCCTCGGACGCCGGGCCATCGCCCGAACGTGGACGAAAACCCTTATAACGCATGGTATTGGAAGACCGAGATATCCGGCGATACGCCGGGTCGTGCCCAGCGGAAAGCGCATCGCGGTCAAGGACAACATTTGCGTGGCCGGCGTGCCGATGATGAACGGTTCGCAATTACTGGAAGGCTTCGTACCCGACATCGACGCGACCGTTGTGACGCCAGATCTCCGAGGGGGCGGCACGATAGCCGGCAAGGCCGCCTGCGAGGATTTGTGCTCCGGCTTCAGCCGACACCTGCGCCAGTGGTCCGATCCGCAATCCGCACAATCCTTTGCACAGCGCGGGCGGTTCGTCCGGCGGCAGCGCCGCGCTGGCGGCGGCTGCTGACGTCCCGATGGCGCTCGGCGGCGACCAAGGCGGATCCATCCGGACGCCCTCAAGCTGGTGCGGGGTATACTCAAATGGAAGCCGACGTGGGGACTGGTGCCGACCACCGGCTCCATGCCGATCTCGTATTCGGTCGATCATTGTGGTCCGATCTGTGCCAGCGTCGAAGACGTTG
>CAVZTH010000055.1:0-220382 GCA_963778125.1 uncultured Alphaproteobacteria bacterium
GGTCGCCGGTGTGATGATGTCAGGCTTCAAGACCGTGTTTCCCGACATGGGAACATCGATGGTTGTCGATGGCTTCATGGTCGTTGTCGTCGGCGGGGTCGGCAGCCTGATCGGCTCGATATTGTCCGCCGGCCTGCTTGGTCAGGTCGACGGCGGCGTGGCCTCGGTGACTAATGACATCCTGGCACGTGCCGTGGTGTTCGGGCTGGTCATCTTGATCATCATCGTAAAGCCGACCGGCCTGTTCTCGTTCAAAGGCCGCTGAGCACCATGACCCATCCCGATCACACCTCGCCCCTAAGAGCCTGCTGCGACATAACTGAATCGTTGCCGAGGACGCATCCGCTACGCGGCGTCATGGTCGGCGCAGGCCGACCATCCATGGTTTGCGGTCCTGAACTTGCGAAATCCGTAGATGTTAGGTCTTCGTCTATCATGACAGCATGGGGCGACGGCGCCTCGACTGCAGCGGTTCTTTTGCGGCAGGTCCTAAAAGCCGACAGGAGACGCGTCGCGCACAGCCAATTTTCTTGTTGGGGACGCGCAAACGTGGCCCAATTCCCAGGCCTGCCGATCAGCCAAATCGCCGCGTCCCTGCCCATGCCACACACTGAGAACCGCTGAAGCATGACCATCCAACGCGCGCTGGACCGTGCCGCCTACATCGCGTTCATCGTCGTGATCCTGCTGGCTCCGTTGGTGCGGCAGGAGTTCTGGCTCAATCGGATCGCCAAGTTCCTCGTCTACAGCATCCTCGGCGTCGCCGTGTCGCTGTGTTGGGGCTACGGCGGTATCCTTAATCTTGGCCAGGGGCTGTTCTTTGGCGCCGGCGCTTACATGCTCGCGATGTCGCTGAAACTCGCCAGCGCCACCAGCCTGCAGCAAGGGTCGGACCAGCCGGTGCCGGATTTCATGCTGTGGAACGCCGAGCCCGGCTCGCCCACCGAGTTGTGCTGCATCAACAAGGGTTCGTTCCTGTGGCTGCCGTTTCAGTGGCAATGGTTCGGCGTGGCGATGGGTATCCTGGTGCCGGTGGTTCTGGCCGCCGTGCTTGGCCTCATCGTGTTCCGCAAGCGCATCGCGGGCGTATTCGTTTCCGTCATCACCCTCGCGCTCGTCCTGCTCGTGCGGCTGGTGATCATCGACGCCCAGCCCGTCACCAACGGGTTCAACGGCCTGACCGATCTCGGCACGTTCCAGGTCGCCGGCTTCGAGTTCGATCCCTACTCGCGGGCAACGTATTACCTGGTCGCCTTCACGCTGATCCTGGCCCTGGTCGGGGCCCGTCTGCTGGTGGAAACCCGCGCCGGCCTGATCCTCCAGGCGATCCGCGACGACCAGAACCGCGCGCGCTATCTCGGCTTCGACGTGCCGGTCTATCAGGTGTTCTTCTTCACCGTCTCGGCGGCGATCTCCGGCATCGCCGGCATGCTTTACGTCATCGTCGCCGAGTTCGCCTCCCCCACGTTTATGGACCTGAGCTTCTCCATCACCATGGTCGTCTGGGCCGCGCTCGGCGGCCGGGGCTCGCTGCTCGGCGCCTGCATCGGCGCCATCCTCATCAACATCATCGCCGCCAGCGTCAGCGAGACCGAGATGTTCGTCGAAGCGTGGAAGGCGATCATCGGCCTCGTCTTCGTGCTGGTCGTGCTGTTCCTGCCGCGCGGCCTGGCCGGCTTCGGCCAGGATATCGCCGATGCGCTGGCAAATCGCTTCGCGCGCCGCCAAAAACCTGCCGCCACGTCGCGTTGCGCCAGGCGGGGGCGGCACGCCATGACCGTTGCGCTCACCATCGACGGCATCGGCGTATCGTTCGCCGGGGTCAAGGCGGTCGACGGCGTCTCGATGCTGATCAAGGAGGGCGAACTGCGCGTGCTGCTCGGTGCCAACGGCGCCGGCAAGACCACGCTGATGGACCTGATTTCCGGCAAGACACCCAGCACCGAAGGCAAGGTGTTCCTGTTCGACACCGAGATCACCAACTGGAGCCCGCATCGCGTCGCCCGCGCCGGCATCGGCCGCAAATTCCAAATTCCCAGCATGTTCCGCGACTTCACCGTCCGGCGTAACCTCGACGTGGCCAGTTGCTCCGATCCGCGGGTGCGCGCCAACCTGGGCATCGGCATCCCCCGTGCCCGCCGCCGCCGCATCAATGAGGTGCTTGAACTGACCGGCCTCGCCGATGCCGCTGAAACGCCCGCCGCCAACCTGAGCCATGGTCAGACCCAGTGGCTGGAACTCGGCATGCTGATCGTGCAGGACCCAAAGCTGTTGCTGCTGGACGAACCGACCGCCGGCATGACCCAGGCCGAGACCCACAAGACGGCCGAGATCATCAAAGGCTTGCGCGGCCAGCACACCATCCTCGTGGTCGAGCACGACATGGCGTTCGTGCGCGAAATCGCCGAGCAAATCACCGTCATGCATCTCGGCAGCGTGCTCGCCGAGGGCGATATCGCCGCGATCGAAAGCAATGAGGCCGTGCGCCGCGCCTATCTCGGTTCCCACGGCATCAGCGTGAAGGCAGCCTGAATGCTGATGCTGCGTGAGGTCGACAGTTTCTACGGCCGCAGCCACGCATTGCACGGCGTCTCGATGGACGTTGCCGATGGCGGCATCACCGCCGTGCTCGGCCGCAACGGTGTTGGCAAGACCACGCTGCTGAAAACCATCATCGGCCTGATCGACCGCATGGCCGGCCGCATCGAGTTCCAAGGAACCGACATTGCCCCGAAACCGGCGTTCCGTCGCGCCCGCCTCGGCATCGCCTACGTTCCGCAGGGGCGCGAGATCATCCCCGACTTCTCCATTCGCGAGAACATTCTGATGGGCGCATTCGCCCGCCACGACGGCAATCGAGCCGTCCCGGACATCGTGGCGCGTCTGTTCCCATACCTGGCGCAAAACCTGGACCGCCCCGGCGGACTGCTCTCGGGCGGTCAGCAACAGCAACTCGCCATCGCGCGCGCCCTCGCCGCCGATCCGAAGTTGCTGCTGCTCGACGAACCAACAGAAGGCATCCAACCCAGCATCGTGGAGGAGATCGAGGCGCTGATCCTGCGCCTCAACAAGGAAATCGGCATCACGGTCATCCTCGTCGAGCAGAACGTGGCGTTTGCGCGCCGCGCCGCGGATGCGTTCGTGATGATGGAGAAGGGGCGCGTCGTCGTCTCGGACGCAATTGCCGGGCTGACCGACGACGTCGTGCACCGGCACATGGCTGTCTAGAGCATGATCACGCTGAGCGGAACGTTCAAAGCGTGTGAATCATGCGATCAGAACAAAAGGATAGAGCATTTACTGCCTGCACAGTCAGGCTGAAAATGCTCTAGCATCACGTCACGACAGCGAGTCACTACAAACAGGAGGCTAAAATGTTACACGGCGACATCAGCAGCAGTAACGACACCGTCGGCGTAGCGGTGGTGAACTACAAGATGCCGCGGATGCACACGCGGGCCGAAGTCCTGGCGAATGCTCGCAAGATCGGCGACATGCTGATCGGCATGAAACAGGGCCTGCCGGGCATGGATCTGGTGATCTTCCCCGAATACTCGACCCACGGGATCATGTACAACAGCACCGAGATGTACGCCACCGCATCGATGGTGCCGGGTGAGGAAACCGAAATCTTCGCCGAGGCCTGCCGCAAGGCGAAGGTTTGGGGCGTGTTCTCGCTGACCGGCGAACAGCACGAGGAACATCCGAAGAAGGCGCCCTACAACACGCTGATCCTGATGAACGACAAAGGCGACATCGTTCAGAAGTACCGGAAGATCATGCCGTGGGTGCCGATCGAGGGCTGGTATCCCGGCAACTGCACCTACGTGTCCGATGGTCCGAAGGGCCTCAAGGTCAGCCTGATCATCTGCGACGACGGCAACTACCCGGAGATCTGGCGAGATTGTGCGATGCGCGGCGCGGAGCTGATCGTGCGCTGCCAGGGCTACATGTATCCGGCCAAGGAGCAGCAGATCCTCATGGCAAAGGCGATGGCGTGGGCGAACAACACCTATGTCGCGGTCGCCAACGCATCCGGTTTCGACGGGGTGTATTCATACTTCGGCCACTCCGCGATTATCGGCTTCGACGGCCGCACGCTCGGCGAGTGCGGCGAGGAGGACATGGGCATCCAGTACGCGGCACTATCAAAATCGTTGATCCGCGACTTCCGGCGCACCGGCCAGTCGGAAAACCATTTGTTCAAGCTGCTGCACCGCGGCTACACCGGCAAGATCAACTCCGGCGAGGGCGACCGCGGGGTCGCGGCGTGCCCCTATGACTTCTACTCGAAGTGGATCGCCGATCCGGAGGCGACGCGTGAGATGGTGGAAGCGATCACCCGCCCGACGGTCGGCACCGAGGAATGCCCGATGGACGGCATCCCGAACGAGACCGCCGCCCACCGGTAGCCTCTCCCGCGCCCGGTCACCGTCGGGGCCGGGCGCAAAGGGGGGCGCAAAAGGGGTGCAACATGGGGAAGCGCCATGCAGCACATCGAACGCGTTCTCGGCAGTCGCGCCGAGGCGCACTTTGCGGAGGCGCTGCACGCCCTTGAGCACAAGGGCGCGGTCGATGTCTTGGAACTCGCGCCGGGTGACGTCAGCCGCCGCCGCATGCGTGTGCGGACGCAGAGCGGGCAGGACCTCGCCATCGCCTTGCCGCGCGACCAGACACTATTCGATGGTGCGGTGCTGCTGCTGGAGGCCGGCCGCGCCATCGTCGTGCGCGTCGCCACCGAGCGCTGGCTGCGGCTGTCCCCGCGCTCGATCGCGGACGCGGTGGAACTCGGCTACCATGCTGGCAACCTGCATTGGCGCGTGCGCTTCGCCGGCGACACTTTGCTGGTCGCGCTTGAGGCGCCGGCGGACGACTATCTCGCCCGGCTCGGCTCCATGGTGACAGAGCGGCGTGTCGCAACCGCGATCATTGCCGAAGGCGACGCCCTATGATCGAACTGCTGCACGCCATCTGGCAGGCGGACAGCGGATTTCCGAGCGGCTCGTTCGCTTTCTCAGGCGGCCTCGAGGCGTTCTACGCCTTTTCAGAAGCGGACGCGGCCGCGCTGCCGGCCTTGCTGCACGACATGTTGGCGCTGCGCTGGGCCAGCAGCGATCGTGTGGCGCTGTCGGGCGCGCATCGCGCCGCCGGCGCGTTCGGCACCAATAGCGCCAACGGCACGTCGAGCACGGCTATCGGCGGGCTGGACGCGATCGCGGCGGCCGATGCCGCACTGGAGGCCGCGATACTCGTGCAGCCCCTCCGCGAGGGGTCGCGGCGTAACGGCATGGCACTGCTGGCCGCTCACGAACGACTTGGCACGGCCGGGGCCGGCCCGCTGCGCGCAGCCTGCCGAGACGGTCGGTGCCTTGGGCATCTGGCGGTCATGCAGGGTGCCCTGTTCCGCGCCATCGGCATGGATCTGCCGGCCGCCATTGCTGCTGCCGGCTACGGCGCCGCGGCGTCGCTGATCACCGCCGCCGTGCGGCTTGGCCGTGTCGGCGCCATCGAGGGTCAGCGCGCCTTGTCCGGCGTATTGCCGCTGCTGGCACATCTTGCATCCCACCCGCCGCCGCCCGACGCCGTGCCCGAGGCGTTTCTCCCACTGCTCGACATCGCCGCCGCCCGCCACTCCCGCGCCGGAATGCGCCTGTTTGCGACCTGAACGAGGCAATCATGCTGTTGACGCCCACGGAAATGGAGCGGCTGGTGATCTACACGGCAGCAGAGCTGGCGCGCCGCCGCCGCGCAAAGGGACTAAAGCTCAACCACCCGGAAGCTGTCGCGCTGATCTCCGACGAAATCCTCGAGGGCGCACGAGAAGGCCGCTCGGTCGCCGATCTCATGGGTTACGGTTCGACCATCCTCACCACCAACGACGTGCTGCCCGGCGTCGCCGCGATGCTCCCGATCCTGCAAGTGGAAGGCATGTTCGACGACGGCACCAAACTGGTCACGGTGCACGAACCAATCCGCCCGTCCGAAGGCGCCCCCGCCGATGCGCTTGAACCCGGTGCGATCACCGCTTTGCCCGGCGATATCGAACTCAACGCGGCTCGCCCGACCGCGCGCGTGCGCGTCGTCAACACCGGGGACAGACCGATTCAGGTCGGCTCGCACTATCATTTCTTCGAAGTAAATCGCGCGCTGGAGTTCGATCGCGCGGCCGCGTACGGGCTTCGCCTCGACATTCCTGCCGGTACCGCGGTGCGGTTCGAACCGGGGCAACTTCGAGAAGTATCTCTCGTCGGCTTCGGCGGACGCCAAGAACTTACGGGACTGAACGACCTGACCCGGGGCGGCAGCCTCGATGACGCCGGGCGCGCGGCGGCCATCACCCGCGCCCGTGCCGCCGGCTTTCGCGGCGCCTAGCACAGCGTTTCCGGAAACCGAAAATATCTGGCGCTGCCAGAGAGCGAACTCTTGGGAGTGGAGTTAATGGCTGGATTTGGCCGAAAAGAGCCGATCCGCTTTGGAGCGCGCAAGGCAGCAATTGGACCCTCGTTCATGGAGATTGCCGACGGCAACCTTCAACCCCGTAGCTGTAGGTTGCGTGCTCGGGACGCCAGGACCCCATTGGGCTCCGCGGTTTCAATTTGTCACATCGGCCCCAATGAGGCCCCCGAACGGTACGTATCGCTCGCCGTCGAAGCGAAAGAGCTGGAACTGCTTGAAGCCATCATAATTGGTCGGACTCATGCTCATCGTCGTTCCCGGAAGCATGATCGGCGTGCGCAGGCCCCGGATATGGGTCGCGATGTCCACGAGATGCTCGCGGGTGAGGTCATCGCCGCAACGGCGAAGCATTTCGGCGATGGTGAACCCGACGGAATAGCCAAGGAAGTTGACGCCGTTGTTCTGGTCGCCGTCCGGATAGTATTTTTGCATGAAATCGCGATACGCTATCATGTCGGGGTCATCGGCCCATTGCCGGTCCGACGGATCCTTCCCATTAAAAGCCGTGATGATACCGATCGACTTCTCCAGCCCCGCTGGCTTCAGCGCGCCCGCCACTGCCGATCCTGTCACGCCGACGATCTGCAGCGGACGCCAGCCCAAGTCGTAGGCCTTGCGGATTGCCTGAGCGCTGGCTTTGAGATTGGTGAACTCGACAAGCACATCGGCGCCCGAAGCCCGCAAACTCACCATCTGCAAGTCAACGGTGGGGTCGGCCACCTCATAGCTCGCGGCGGCGGCGATCATCGCTTCGGCGCGCGCGCCCAAACCCTCCTTGAGGCCGGCGAGGTAGTCGCGGCCCAGATCATCGTTCTGATACAGCACGGCGATCTTCGCGTCCGGTTTGGTCGCCAGGATGTACGTGCCGTATATCTTTGCCTCTGTCCGGTAGGATGGAAAGCCTGGCACCGTCCAAGGGAAATGCGCCGGATCGTTAAAACGGCTTGCGCCAGATATGACCGCGAGATTCGGCACATGGGCTTCGTGCAGATATCTCTGCGTCGCGACGTTCGGCGGGGTGCCCAGCGTACCCATGATGGCCAACGCCTGATCCTGCTCCACCAGTCGCCGGGTGCCTTCAAGCGCCTTGGGCGGCAAATAGCCGTTGTCGAGCGAGATGAGGGTGATCTTCCGTCCGTTGATCCCGCCTTGCTCATTGATCATTTTGAAATACGCGGCCAGGGCGATGCCATATACGCCATAGCCTGAGGCCGGCCCGCTATAGGGGACAGTGTTGCCGATCGTGATCTCGATGTCGGTGACGCCCGGCCCGTAGCGCTTCTCCTCCGCATAGCCGACGATACTGGTCACCAAAGCTAAAAGGCCGATCACTGTGAAGGCAGTCAGCTTGCATCTGCGCGACTGCATCGAACCTTCCCCCTATGATTATAACTCCTTTCAAAGCGACCGGTGTTCTTGGGTTCACCGGCTCAGGCGCGTCGCGGCGGCTGCGAAGGATTGCTTTATCAACGCACGATTGTCTCACAGCGGCCGGCATTCTGTGGATCGCCGGTTCAGGCGCGTATCACTGCGGTTCGCGAAGTATCGAGGCTTCGGCCAAACTTCTCGGTGCTTTCTCAGCGCGATGGGCGAATAGGAGGCCACCCCTGCGCCCGAGTCAAATCAAAATGAACCGCCCGCTGCCTTGTTCATGGAGATTGCCGACGGCAGCAGCCCCCGATTGACCAGCACCATGAATACTTGCTTCAGTGCCGGAGTCATACGTCGTCAGATGACTCTCGTGCCGGTCGAAGCCCGAACTTAGCAGTTCGCCCCCCAATCAACCGAGGACGGTCGGATGCCACAGAATGCCCCCATCACCGATGCAGGCCCGCCGGTAAACCGGCCGGTTGTAGCTCCACTCGCCGAGCGCGATCTGCCGGAGGCCGAACGTATCTGCCGTGTAGCGTTCGGCACCTTCCTCGGCGTCCCCGAACCAGAAACTTTTTGGAGTGATCGAGACTACGTTTATGGCCGCTGGCGTGCGTCCCATGTTGCGGCGCTCGGTGCAACGGCCGGTGGCCAACTGCTCGGCTCCAACTTCGCGACGAGATGGGGAAGTGTCGGCTTCTTCGGGCCGATCACAGTAGATCCAGCGCTACAGGAGGGCGGCGTCGGAAAGGCATTGCTCGCCGCAACCATGGACCAGTTCGACGCTTGGGGCACCACTCAGGTCGGGCTGTTCACCTTCGCGCACAGTGCCAAGCACGTAGCTCTGTACCAGAAGTTCGGCTTTCATGCGCGCTACTTGACCGCGATAATGTCCGCACCCGCCCAACGCGCCCGGGTAACCACAAGCTGGTCACGCTATAGCGAATTGAGTGACGCGGAGAAGGCCGCCGCGCTCCGTGCCGCACGCGAGGTGACCGAAACACTCTACCCCGGCCTCGATCTGTCCGATGAGATACGCGCGGTCCACGACCAGAACCTCGGTGAAACGGTGCTGGTGCACGGCGCGGACAATCTCGCGGCATTCGCAGTCTGTCATTACGGCCCGCGCAGCGAGGCTGGCGCAGATACGTGCTTCATTAAGTTTGGCGCGGTTCGGGACACACCCGCCGCGGAACAGGACTATCTACGGCTGCTGGACGCGTGCGAAGCATTGGCGGTAGCCGTCGGCATGCCGACCATCCTGGCCGGCGCGAATCTCGCACGCCGCGAGGCATATCAGCATCTTGTCGCGCGCGGCTTTCGGACCGCAATTCAGGGTGTGAACATGCACAAGGATAACGAGCCTGGTTACTGCCGCCCAGGCGTCTACGTCATTGATGATTGGCGATAGCATACGAAATACAGAAGAACCCACAATACTCACTCAACCAGCTCATTGAGTCATCCTGCGGCAAAATTCTTAGACGACGGGGCGCAAATGTCGGCTTTTTCTGGCGAACTGCCGGAAAGACCGGGCGACTTGGCTGCCAGTCGCTCTTTTACCCAAAGCGAAGGCCGCGGCGACACCGTCCTAGTCGGCGAGCGGTCTCCGCCAGGCCTTTTCGACCACCTGCCGGCTATCGGCTTCGATGAGGTCGCCGTGCGCGAGGATGACGCGCTCGAAATCCCACTGCAAGATGCGCCGTAGCGAGGCGCGCGCGGCCTTCTTGTCGCTCCAGCCAAGCTGATATTCTGGGGCTGGCTTCGCAATGTTCCACATACGGAACACAACCTTCCACCATAGCTTCAGCTTCCAATCGACGTGTGGCGTTGCGTCAGTGAACTTCTCGATCAGATCAACCAGGAGCAGCGTCCTGGTCCTCCGGTGAAAGAATGCCACCTCCCAAATCAAGCGGTTGCCACGCACTAGGGCCTGGTCGAGCTGACCAGCCCAGGCGGGCGGCGCAGTGTCTCCCAGCAGCCAGTCGAAATGCATGCCAGGACGTTTGCGTTCGATGCCGGGGCAAATGAAGGTTTCGGCCTCGGGGAAGGCCGCCTGCGCGGAAGCCACATGCAGGTAGTGAAACGTCCCGGGGGCGACGATGTAGGCGACCTCGCCGAGAGCGGCGAGCGCACGTCGCATGTGGTCATCAATCTCGCACGGCGAATGCAGCATCAGCCTGCCGTCGTCCAGCCGAATGACCGTCGCTCGGGCATAGAACTCTATGCCCACGTACTTCACCGGATAACTGCAAAGCCAAATCTGTCCGGCAATGTACTCTTGAAGCTCGATTGGCATCTCTTTTCCTTTGAGCGGCGGGCGTCCGCTGTCGGTAGTATTCCGGCAAATTTCGTAACCTGTCCCCGACGCGTTACTGCACCAATTGTGAGACGGCGAATCCCGCGACATTGCAGCAAGACTAGCCAGCAGGGTGGCGGACCGCGGTCAGAGTTTGTCGGTTGAAAGCAAATCACTGGGGTTGCCAGTTAATCTCGCGATTGCTGCAATTGTGTAATTTCATATCACGACTTTCTCAGACTTACTGCAGCGCCAAGACAGGCTCCTGGCAATTCCCAGCATTAAGTGCCGTGTGACGCTGGCGCGGACTTTAACACCGGGCGGCGCCGACGCCGCTTGGCTGGGACTGGTCAATGCGTGTCGGCTGTGGCAGGAATCCGTTGCCAAAAATATCTTGGGGGAACCGATGAAGGCATTTCTTCTGGCGGCCGCGGTCGCCGGGCTGCTACCGCTGACAAGCTATGCGCAGTCCAACGACGAGTTGATCAACGGGGCAAACGACACAACCAACGTGCTCAACTACGGCATGGGCTACAATCTGCAGCGCTACAGCCCACTGACGCAGATCAACAAGCAGACTGTGCGGCACCTTACGCCAGTCTGGAACTACAGCTACGACGACAACCGGTCTGAGGAGTCGCAGCCGCTCGTCTATAAGGGTGTCCTCTATGTGAGCACCCATGCGGCGACCATGGCGATCGACGTGAAGTCCGGCCGGGCGCTCTGGAAGACAAAGGTTGAATATCCGCCCGAGACCCCGCGCATTGTCTGCTGCGGCATCATCAGCCGCGGCGTCGCGCTGTACGATGGCAAGGTATACCGGACTACGCTCGACGCCCATGTGGTAGCGCTGGATGCGAAGACCGGTAAGGAAGTGTGGAACTCAAAGGTCATTGACTGGCACGATGGCTACTCGCAGACGCTGGCGCCGCTGATCGCCGATGGGGTTGTGATCACTGGCATCTCGGGCGCCGAATACGGCATTCGCGGCTTTCTCGATGGCTGGGATCCGCAGACCGGCAACCACCTGTGGCGCACCTACACGATCCCCGCACCTGGCGAGCCCGGCGGCGATACCTGGCCCGGCGACACTTGGAAGCATGGCGGCGGATCGACCTGGATCACCGGCTCCTATGATCCGGAGCTGAAGTCGGTGTTCTGGGGCGTCGGCAATGCGGGGTCCTGGAACGCCATGACCCATCCGGGGGACAATCTTTATACCTGCTCGATCCTGTCGCTCGACCCGCACACTGGGAAGATCAAGTGGCACTTCCAATTCACACCCAACGATCCGTACGACTACGATTCGGTCGCCGAAATGATCCTGGCGACGCTGAACATCAACGGCCAGCCGACCAAAGTTGTGATGGATGCCAACCGGAACGGTTTCTACTACGTGTTTGACCGCGCGACAGGCGAAATGCTGAAGGTCAACAAGTATGGCAAGACGATCAACTGGGCGAGCGGCATCGACGAGAAGACCGGCCGGCCGATCGAGTCGGAAGTCTCCCAGCACATGCGTGCCACCAGCGAGGAGACCGAAATCTGGCCAAGCGTGTTTGGATCGAAGAACTGGGGACCCTCTTCGTTCAATCCCAGCACCGGCCTGATCTATGCGAACACGCTGGAATTCGGCATGAAATACAAGCCGACAACGCCAGAGTTTCGCGCCGGCACCACCTACTGGGGCGCTGACATCAAATGGGTATTTCCTAAGGACCGCAATGTCGGCTACTTGAAGGCAATCGATCCGCTAAGCGGCGAGACCAAGTGGGAAGTGCCGAGCGGCGTGCCGCGCTTTGGTGGCACGATGACAACCGCCGGTGGGCTGGTCTTCACCGGCAAGGAGACCGGTGAGTTCGAGGCGTTCGACGCCGACAACGGCAAGAAGCTGTGGCAGTTCCAGACTGGCTCCGGTATCGAGGGCCAGCCGGTGACTTGGCAGCAGGACGGCGTGCAATACGTGGCGGTGTCGGTCGGCCTTGGTGGCGGTTACGCGCTGTATTCGGGTGACGAGCGCCTTGCCAATATCCCGGCGGGCGGCTCCTTGTGGGTCTTCGCGTTGCCACAGGAAACGGCTGCCAACTAAAACACTGACCAAATGACGGACACCAGGCCATGTGTCCGTCATTTGCTTTCATATTGAGGGATTTGTTGACATGAGACTGGTCGCGTTCGCCGCCACGCTGACGGCGGCGCTGTGGTTGAGTGCATCCCTCGGCACTGCCGTGGCCGACGATCAACCGGTGACTGCAGAGCCTCCATCGGCGCTTGCGGTGCAGGGCAAGAAGCTGTTCACCCAGTTATGCGCGCACTGCCATGGGGTGGACATGGTCAATCCGGGGAACGTGTCGTTCGACCTACGCAAGTTCCCGCACGACGACAAGGCCCGGTTCCTCAATTCAGTGACGCATGGCAAGAACGCCATGCCGCCCTGGGGCGATATCCTGCATCCGGACGAGTTCGAGGCGCTTTGGGCTTACATCCTGACGGGCGGAAAGATGTGATGACGTCACGAGCGCGTCTCGCTGCCGCTCTCGCCATCGCGTCGATTGCGTGGTTTGGACCGGCTCGCGCGGACGCGCCTCTGACAATCTGCCTCGACCGGGCCGCCGCCGCTGCGGGCAGCGCTCCCGAGGTGCGCAACTTCGATCTTGATGTCGCGAGGGAGATTGGGCGCCGGATCAGCCGCGAAATCGCGGTGCAATGGTTCGAGAGCAGCCTGGACGGCGATCATAACCCAGACCGGGAGATGAACGCCCTGTTGTCCGACGGGCGCTGTCAGTTGGTGCCCGGCTTTCCGCTGACCACCCGTGTGATCGGCTCGCCGGGCGTGGACCGCTCGAGGCTGCCCGACTTCGACGGCGCGAAGCCGGGTGATCGGCGCCGATTGGTGCAACTCAGCGATCTGACCGCCAGCCGAGCCTATCGGTTCGACCCGTTTGTTGTTGTCCGCGGGGCGCGCATGGGTGATCACGCGATCAACAGCCTCGCTGACCTTAAGGACGCGGACCTGGTGGTCGAACAACAGACGCTGGCCGATCTGATCCTGATGGCCTACCACGGCGGCATGTTGGTCAGCAGGATCACGCATATCCGCCCCGGACTGGCGGTTTTCGACGAGCTGGAGCGTGGCGAGCATGACGCGACGCTGGTTGAGCTGCATCGGCTGGATCAGTATCTCGCGGGGCATCCGCAAAGCGAGATACCGTCTTCGGGTCATTACCACTCTATTGGTTTTAATATAGGAATGATTGGCAAGGCAGACGACGCGGCATTGATGGGACAGGTGAATGCCGTGCTGGGCGACATGCTAACGGACGGCACGTTGCCCAACCTCGCTCGGGCGGACGGTCTGACCTATGTGCCGCCGCGACAGCCCGAGGCTCTGGCCACAATCAAGCGCGAGGCTTTCGCGGGGGACTAACCGGCAGGTCGGTGCATGGATCTGAGAGTATAAGAACTTGTGGGGTGCGTCAGGATGAACGGACTGATCCAGCCGGTGAAAGTGCGGCCCGGGTAAGGGATAGCGTCTGCTCGGTGGCGAGTATTGCCTGAGCCCGTCGGCGACGATAAAAGTTTAGCGCCACGAAGGCCGAAACCGTGGGAAGGCATACAACACTGGCGTTGCCGAACTCGAACGGGCCGTACACTAGGCTGTTGAAGACCTGAACCGCGAGCACGCGGTCGTTCCGTTAGCCAATCAACGAATCTCTGCATAGGCTAGGCAAGTCTGGCTAAACGAGCAACGAAAAGAGATGGGAGTGAACGATGCAATTTTATCGGAGCGGCTACAAACCCGGTGACCCGTTCATCGAGGACCCGCACCCGTTTGTTGCAAAGCGGCCAATAGGTCTCCCTCAGGATGCCGACGTCCTGATCATTGGCTGCGGTCCGGTCGGTCTCGTACTGGCTGCGCAGATGTCGAACTTTCCCGACATCAGGACGGCCGTCATCGACCGCAAGGACGGTCCAATCGAGGTCGGCCTGCTGCCGCCACTCGCCGCTAACTTGGCAATGCCCACGGCAGATATGCTTTGATCGCGAAAAACCTGTCATTGGGGAGCGTTGCGCAATGCCGACTCGCGTCCATCGTCCTGCCGTCTCCCCGCTTTCGCGGGAGGTTGTCGATCGCTGGGCCGAGGTCCCGGCCAGCGTCGCGGCCGACCTCTTCCAAGGCGCCACCCTCATCGACCCGGCCATCCGGCCCTTGCGCCCGATCGCCGGCGGCCGCCGCTTGGTCGGAACCGCCGTCACGGCGCTTTGCACCGGCGCGGATTATGGCGCCGTGCATCATGCGATCGCCGTGGCCGTCGCGGAGGACGTGATCGTGGTCGAGTGCGGGGGCCGCGATAACCCAGCTATCATCGGCGAGTTGCTGGGCGGCGCTGCCCGGTTGAAGGGGGTTAGAGGCGTCGTCGTGAACGGCGCCGTACGCGACAGCGGCCGCCTCAGGCAATGGGACGACTTCCCGGTGTTCACCCGACACGTCAACCCGCGCGGCCCGTCTTCGATGGATCAGGGCGTGGTGAACGAGGTGGTTTCCTTCGCCGGAACCCGGGTCGCGCCGGGCGACATCATCCTGGGCGACGATGACGGGCTGGTGCTGATCCCCCGTGAGGACGCGGAGGCTCAACTCGAAGCCGCCCTCGCGCAAGTCAGCGCCGAGCATGGCTGGGAGCGCGAGCTGATGACCGGCCGCTCCACCGTGGACGTGTTCAACGTCCCCGCGGCCCAAGAAGCCGGCGGCGGCAAACGGTAGGGGGCCTGGCCATGCCCGTCGATCCGCGACGCAACAGCAAACAGCTCCTAGCCGGGCCGGATCGGGTCATCGCCCGAGCGATGATGAAGGCAGTGGGCTTCACCGACGAGAGTCTGTCGCGCCCACAGATCGGCATCGCACATTGCTGGATCGGGACGATGCCGTGCAACTGGACCCACCGCGAGCTTGCCGCGCTGGTCGCCGAGGGCGTGCGGGAGGCGGGGGGCACGCCGATCGAGGTCAATACGATCTCTATCAATGACGGAATCACAACCGGCACCGAAGGAATGAAGACCTCCCTGGTCAGCCGCGAGGTGATTGCGGATTCAGTCGAACTGGTGGCACGCGGCCATCTGTTCGACGGGCTGGTGACGATCTCGGGCTGCGATAAGACCGTGCCGGCGATGACGATGGCGATGGGTCGGGTAAACATCCCCGGACTGATGCTGTATAGCGGCTCCATTCAGGCGGGGCACTGCACGATCCGCGACGGGCTGTTCAGCGGCCGGAAACTGACGATCCAGGACATTTACGAGGCGCTGGGCGCCTACAACGCGGGCCGCATCTCGGCCGCGGAGCTGAAGGACATCGAGGATCACGCCTGCCCGGGCGCTGGCGCGTGCGGCGGGCAGTTCACCGCCAACACCATGGCGACGGCGTGCGAGATGCTGGGCATTTCGGCGCTGGGCTGGAACGGGATCCCGGCCACCGATCCGGACAAGAACGAGGCGGCAGTCGCCTGCGGGCGGCTGGCCGTCGGTTTGGTGAACCAGGGGATTACGCCGCGATCTTTGGCGACGCGGGGGAGTTTCGAGAATGCCGTGGCCGGGGTGATGGCGACCGGCGGGTCGACCAATGCCGTGCTGCACCTGCTGGCGATGGCGCATGATTTCGGCGTCGAGCTTGCGCTGGATGATTTCGACCGCATCTCGCGCAAGACTCCGGTGCTGGCCGATCTTCGGCCTTGGGGCGCATATACCGCGCCCGAACTACACTTGGCAGGCGGCATGGCGGTGGTGGGCAAGCGGCTTCTCGAAGCGGGCCTGCTGAGCACCGGCGAGCGGACGGTTACGGGGGAAAGCATCGGCGAAGCGATCGAGCGCGCCGCCGAACCGCCGGACCAGCAGGTCGTGCGGCCGCTGGCCCAGGCGCTCAAGCCGCAGGGCGGCATTGCGGTGCTGCGCGGTAACCTCGCGCCCGGCGGATGCGTGATCAAATTGTCGGGTCAAACGAAATCTTTGCATCGCGGCCCAGCGCGGGTGTTCGAGCGGGAGGAGGACGCCTTCGCCGCCATCAAGGAGGGACGCATCCAGCCGAACGACGTGATGGTGGTGCGCAACGAGGGCCCGATAGGCGGACCGGGAATGCGCGAAATGCAGCTGGTCACCGGCGCGCTGCAAGGCGCGGGACTTGGCGAGCACGTCGCGCTGATCACCGATGGGCGGTTCTCAGGCGCGACCCGGGGTTTCGTGATTGGGCACGTGGTGCCGGAGGCGGCGGAGCGCGGACCTATTGCCGCGCTGGCGGACGGGGACGAGATCACCGTCGATGTCGACGATCGCCGGCTGGAGGTGGGTCTGACCGAGGCGGAGATCGCGGAACGGCTGGTGGGGCGCAAGCCGTTGCCGCCGAGATACGCGAACGGGGTTTTTGCGAAATATGCGCGGCTCGTTGCGAACGCGTCGCGCGGGGCGGTGACGGATTTTCCCGCGGCAACTTAAGTTTCAAATTGTTGAACGTCGATGACCATTGCACCCGGGTGCGGATGATGAGCTAGGCATCCGCCGCTGCGGGCAGCGCTCCCGAGGTGCGCAACTTCGATCTTGATGTCGCGAGGGACGTTGGGCGCCGGATCAGCCGCGAAATCGCGGTGCAATGGTTCGAGAGCGGCCTGGACGGCGATCATAACCCAGACCGGGAGATGAACGCCCTGTTGTCCGACGGGCGCTGTCAGTTGGTGCCTGGCTATCCGCTGACCACCCGTGTGATCGGCTCGCCGGGCGTGGACCGCTCGAGGCTGCCCGACTTCGACGGCACGAAGTCTGATCGGCGCCGATTGGTGCAACTCAGCGATCTGACCGCCAGCCGAGCCTATCGGTTCGACCCGTTTGTTATTGTCCGCGGGGCGCATTGTCATCGAGTTATTACCACTCGATTGGCTTCAATAATGGAATGATCGACAGGGCTGACGACGCGCCATTGATGGGACAGGTGAATGCCGCGCTGGGCGACATGCTAACGGACGGCACGCTGCCCAACCTCGCTCGGGCGGACGGTCTGACCTATGTGCCGCCGCGACAGCCCGAGGTTCTGGCCACAATCAAGCGCGGGCTTAGCGGGGGACTGACGGGCACCCCTCCTTAGGGTCGATTTGCGCGCCACATCGCTATCAAGGAACGACCCCTCCTGGCGAACTTACCGGACCCGATCAGGAAGGTCGACAATGGGTCGAGTGCGGACCTCGAGTCAGCGGAAGATCAAGGCAATTCTATGAACTATCCCAAGCTCTAGGAACAGCCCCCCGAAGCTTGAGGTTGCTCAGCATCGAATTCTTGAATTCTGAGACGAGGGGGGGCCAGCTATTGTCGCTGGCCCGCCAGCCCTACTTGATGGGCGGCGGGCTCGTCAGATTAGTCGCTCTATCGTGGCGGCTCCTTGCTACCGAGCGATGCATCGCCGTAACGCAATAGGAAAGCAGAGTATAGCCGGCTCCCCAATTGGGTTGCCGGCTATAACGATGGGCAGAGCTGGTTTACGGCTTCATAGCGCCCTGCACACTTGTGTAGACTGCATAGAGGGACGTTGAGCCGCAGATGTACAGTCGGTTTCTCTGCTGGCCACCGAAGCACAAATTGGCCACCGTCTCCGGTATGTGGATTTTGCCGAGCAGTTCGCCGCCCGGGGTGTAGCATCGCACGCCGTTCTCTTTCGGATCGCCCCAACCGGAGGAGCACCAGATGCGGCCGTCCCGGTCAGCGCGCATGCCATCGGTGATGCTCGGCTTCGGCATTTCCACGAAGACCTTGCTGTTCGATAGTTTGCCGTTCTCGACATCGACGTCGAACACGCGGATATGCGACGGGTTTTGCGGCCCGTCAGTGAAACCCGTATCGATGATGTAGAGCTTCTTCTCGTCGGGCGAAAAGGTGATGCCGTTTGGCTCGACGAAGTCATCCGCGACAACTTTGATGTTGCCGGTTTTCGGATCGACCCGAAAGACGTTGTGCTTTTCCTGCTCGGGTGCGGCCTTAACGCCTTCATAGTAGCCGCCGATGCCGTAGGCCGGATCGGTGAACCAGATGGAGCCGTCGGAGGCGACGACGACGTCATTCGGCGAATTAAGCTTCTTGCCGTTATAACTGTCGGCGATGATCGTGATCGAGCCGTCGAGCTCGGTGCGAGTGACCCGCCGGCCGCTATGCTCGCAAGTAATCAGGCGTCCCTCGCGATCGATGGTATTGCCGTTCGAATTCATCGACGGCTGGCGGTATACGTTGCAGTGATCGTCGTCTTCGTCCAGGCGCATGATGCGGTTGTTTGGAATATCGCTGAACAGCACGTAGCGCCCGGCCGGAAAATACACCGGGCCCTCTGCCCAGCGGAACCCAGTAGCAATGCGCTCCACCGCCATGGTACCGGCGAAGGCGGGGAAACCGGCAGGCCCAAAGGTTGGCTCTTTGGGCTTTACCATGGATTCCAGGTGCTGATCCGGATAAACCGAATCAGGCAGCGGCCCCAAAGGCAACGGGGCCGTGTCCTTGGTCGGAACACCCGTTTCGCCGAAGGCCGCTACGGTCGCCGCAGAGGCCGCTTTCATAGTCACGGCCGTAGCCGTGGCCGCCGTTGTCGCCAAAAATGCGCGCCTGTCCATTATTACCTCCCCAAATTAGATGGCATGACGTTACTGTGTCTTGTTTGCTGCTCTCCTCGCAACACCATCCAAGCGACTCCCGGTTCCAGGGAATGTCAGGTGGGACAAACTGTTTAAATCGAGAGTTAGGCGGTTGTGCCGTTCAGAGGCAATGCCAGAAGTAGCACTTGCAGAAGAGGTATGCAAAACTGTCGGATTCATTACTGTCGGGTTAATTTGTGGTCATCGTTGCAGGAGAAGGGGATACGCATAAGGGAGGAGCTTTCAGCGCTGGGCCAAACTGACCCGAGATGCAGGAGCCGAGGGGGCGAGTGCACCTCGGCGCCGCTTCCGCGCGATCTAGCCCCCCGGGGGCTCGCTCCTGCCGCTTTCGCTGCCGTCCATGCCAGCGTGGTGGGGAGCTTCACTTCGCAGGCGCCGATCTGGGCCCTGCCGCAGCGGAAATCTTGAGACTCCAAGCATTCGGACTGGATCTATCACCCGCAAAGGTGTCACCCACCGGGTGTGGATTGCTGACCAATATTGCTGCACGCACGGACCTGCTGCAACATCCTCGAGTAGCCGCCAGGATTTCGCGGGGTTTACCCGTAAATTGATGAACCTTCTGCCCAATATTGCCACGATCAACCGCCATCGATCTCAATGAACCAATGCTCGAGCAGATGTTGCAACAGCGCCACGCGCTGATCGACGTTGATGGCTGAGGAGATTTCTTTCCAGGCCGAAGCGGCTGCGGAATATGATCGCGCCTTCTCCCATGTTTCGGCTCATTTTCTGCCCTTCCTGCTTCGCGCTCTGAGGCTCGCTCCCGGCCAGCGAGTGCTTGATGTGGCGACGGGGACCGGCATCTCTGCTCAAGCGGCCCTTAAGATCGTCGGTCCCACCGGCTCGGTGCTGGCCACGGACATCTCCTCGGAGATGGCGGACAAGGCTCGGCAGCGCCTGACCGGGTTGCCGAACGCGGCTGTCGCGGTCCAGGACGGACAGGCCCTGACCTTGCCCGAGGCGAGCTTCGACGCCGTGCTTTGCAGCCTCGGCCTGATGTTTTTCCCGGACCCTGGGCGGGGTCTCGCAAGCTTCCATCGCGTGCTGCGCCCAGGCGGCCGGGTTGCGGTCTCCGTCAAAGTCGCGCCGGAGCGGTCCTATAACTTTCGAATCAACGTTGTCATAGCGCGGCACAAGCCCGGCCTGACAGATGCCGTCGCTCGTCTTTTCGCGCTCTGCGATGAAGCTTTGCTAAAGTCGTTGTTCACTGCTGCTGGCTTCGTCGACTTCGAGACAACGACCGAGACGCACACGTTTGTGCTGCCGTCCTTCGACGCATGGTATGGCCCGTTTGAGCGCGGCGGTGCTTCCACCGGCCAGTTGCTGGCCTCTCTGCCCGAGACGACGCGGCACGCCATACGGGAAGAAATGCGCAGGGCGCTCAACGATACCGGTGGACCCATCGCGATCGAGGTGGAACACCGCATCGCCAGCGGCCGCCGGCAACAGTAGCAATATCGCTGTTCGTTAGAGCCCTTTTGTCACTGTCAAGGGCGCCCGCCTAGACGACCGCCAAATCGGCTGCCCGACGCTTGCTACTCGAGAAAAATTCCGATGCCAAGGAAAGCCGGCGTTACTATCAACCATTGCTGTCCAGTTACTCAGGAGGCGTGACCAGGAACTTCAGGAGTTTTGGGCTTCCGGGCGAAAAGGTTGGTGTCGACTTGAATTGTTCGCGTGGCATGGCTGCGAGGTTCCGCCTGGAGACCCAATGTATGCCAGCCAGATCTTGTTCGCTCAGTTGACGGAGTTCGTTCCCTGGCCGACCTTTTGCCCGGCCGGCCGTGCACCATACGCAGTGAAGGCCGATGATCTAACCCAAGAACCGCCTGCCTTCGCTGTCGTGGGGTCTTCCAGGCGGCATTGACGGTTAAGCAGCCTACTTGCGCAAAGGACCCGGACGGCGCGATGCTCAGTGCGGTTCCTTATGGATGGCCTGCCCAACCGCGCGCAAATCGACCTTCAGGAGATCGCAAGATGACCCGTTTGTTAGCTGCCGCCGTACTTCTCTCCATGGCCGCCGCGCCGGCCTTCGCCTGTGAGTTGCAGAAGTCTGTTTCCACCGACACGCAGAATCGGACGGTGGCGTCCCAGCCTGACCATTCGACTCCTCCGCCGAGCGCGACATCGGATCGGAAGCCTTCGTAGGGCAACCCTTCGACCCTCACCCTCCCCGCCGCTTGACCTACGATCGGTCGCAGATACCGGGCTCAGCGGTTGATGCAGTCGCCTACAACGCGGCTTTTCCGACTGTCGACCAGGATGTCGGTGATGATTGGCGACCGGGCCAGATAGACTGTCGACGATCCGATAGTGATGGCATTTATATTGCATGCCGTCACTACGGTTGCGTAGCGGGGCCGCTTGATGGATTTGAATACCGTCACCGAGATCAACCGCCCCGGGTGCCGGAATGATCTGCCGCCCTGGCGTTCCGGCGACGCTTGGCTTGCTGGCGGGACTTGGCTGTTTTCCGAGCCTCAGGCGGCGCTGACACGGCTGATCGACCTTGTGGAGCTTGGCTGGCCTGCACTGGAAACAGACGCCGATGGCTTGCTGATCGGCGCGACCTGCACGCTCGCGACCTTGGCCTCCGCCGAATTCCCGACCTCCTGGCATGCCAGCCCATTGTTCCGCCAATGTTGTCGCGCGCTATTGGGATCGTTCAAGATCTGGAATAGTGCGACCGTGGGCGGCAATCTTTGTCTGGCGCTGCCGGCGGGTCCGATGGCGGCGCTGACCACGGCGCTCGACGGGGTCTGCAGGATTTGGATGCCGGGGGGGGGCACCCGCTCGCTGCCGGTGATCGATTTCATCCGCGGCCCTGGTGAAAATGCGCTGCAGGCGGGGGAACTGTTGCGCGCCATCGATCTGCCGGTCGCCGCCTTGCAGCGCCGTACCGCCTTCCGCCAGATCTCTCTCACGCCGAACGGCCGTTCCGCGGCGCTGTTGGTCGGCACTCTCGCGGCGGAGGGGCGCTTTGCCTTGACCGTGACGGCCGCCACGCGGCGCCCGGTGCGGTTGGATTTCGGGATCATGCCCTCGGCTAGCGACCTCCGCCATGCGTTGGTCCAGACGATCCCTGACGCGATGTACTATGACGACCTTCATGGTGCGCCCGACTGGCGCCGCCACATGACCTTCCGGCTCGCCGAGGAGATCCGGCGGGAATTGTCCTCATGACCCTGACGGTCAATGGCGTGACGGAGGCGGTTAAACCCCGGCCAGGGCAATGTCTGCGGACGTTCCTGCGGGAGCTCGGCTGGTTCGGCGTCAAGAAAGGCTGCGATGCCGGCGATTGCGGCGCCTGCACCGTGCTGCTGGACGGCCAGCCGGTGCACAGCTGCGTCACCCCGGCGTTCCGGGCCGAAGGCCGCGAGGTCACTACGATCGAGGGACTGGGCGGACCGGATGGGCAGCACCCGATGCAGCGTCGCTTCGTGGCGGCGCAGGGCTTCCAGTGCGGGTTCTGTACGCCGGGCATGGTTCTGACGGCGTCCTCACTGGACCAGGCACAGCTTCAGGACCTCGGCACGGCGATGAAAGGAAATCTTTGCCGCTGCACCGGATATCGCGCGATCGCCGACGCCATCGCCGGCATCCAGCATATCGACACGGCGGATTTGGTTGCGCCGTTCGGCCGCAGTGTGGCGACCCCGGCGGGGCCGGCGGTGGTCACCGGCGCGGTTCGGTATACGCTGGATGTGCCGCCTCCACCGGGGCTGCTGCACCTGAAGCTGCTGCGCTCGCCCCACGCCCACGCGCGGATCGTCTCGATCGACACCACGGCCGCCCTGGCGATCCCGGGTGTCCACAGCGTGCTAACACCATCGGCGGCGCCGCTTGGGACGTTCTCCACGGCGCGGCATGAGAACCCACTTGACGATCCAGCCGATACGCGGGTGCTGGACGATGTCGTGCGCTTCGTCGGGCAACGCGTCGCCGCGGTACTGGCGGAGAGCGAGGCGGCGGCGGAGGCGGGCTGCCGGGCACTGGAGGTCGAATACGAGGTGCTACCGGCGGTTTTTGACCCGGAGGCGGCGATGCAACCTGGAGCACCGCAGCTGCATGCGGATAAAGGACCTGAAGCACGCATCCATGATCCCGGCCGCAACATGGTGGCCGAACTCCATATCACGAGCGGCGATCCGGCGAGCGGGTTGGCTGAGGCGGACATTCTGCATACGGCCACCTACACCACGCAGCGGCTACAACATGCAGCGCTGGAAACCCATGCAGCCACCGGCTGGCTGGATGAGGCCGGGTGTCTTCACCTGCGCAGCAGCACGCAAGTTCCGTTCCTGACCCGACGCGCCTTGTGCGCGCTGTTCGATTTGCCGCTGGAACGGGTGCGAGTGTTCTGCGAGCGGGTCGGCGGCGGCTTCGGCGGCAAGCAGGAGATGCTGACCGAGGACATCGTCGCACTCGCGGTCATGCGTTCGGGGCGGCCAGTGCGGCTGGAATTCACCCGCCAGGAGCAGTTCATCGGTGCGCCTTCCCGCCATCCCATGCGGGTTACGGTGACGCTCGGAGCCAGGCACGACGGCACGCTGACGGCGATGCAACTGCGCGTCGTCTCCAACGCCGGCGCCTACGGCAACCACAGTATCGGTGTGCTGCACCACGGCTGCGGTGAGTGCCACGAGGTGTATCACTGTCCCAACAAGCAGCTCGACGGTTACGCGGTCTACACGAATACGGTTCCGGCTGGCGGGTTTCGAGGCTACGGACTGAGCCAGACGGCATTCGCCGTGGAATTGGCGATGGACGAACTGGCGCGCAAACTCAAGGTCGATCCGTTCGAGCTGCGGCGGCGGAACGTTGTTGGCGCGGACGCCGAGATGCATGACGACGTGGTGATGGGCAGCTACGGCCTGACGCAATGCCTGGATCTGGTGGAAGCGGCGCTGCGCCGGGGCACGGATGCTGCTCCTCCGGACGAAACCTGGAAGGTGGGCCAGGGCATGGCGCTCGGCATGATCCACACCATCCCGCCGCGCGGGCATTTCGCCGAGGCTCGAATCACCCCGATCCCGGAAGGCGGATACGAGTTGACCGTCGGCTCCGCGGAGTTTGGCAACGGAACGACGACGGTGCACGCGCAGATCGCCGCGGCGGTGCTGAACACCAGGGCGGAGGCGATCCGCATCCGCCAGTCGGATACCGCGCTGATCGGCCACGATACCGGGGCGTTCGGCAGCACGGGCAGCGTCGTCGCGGGACAAGCGACCCAACGCGCCGCCGAACACCTTCGGGCGCAATTGCTGGATCTGGCCGCGGAACGAATGAGCGTCGATCGCGGGGCTTGCCGTCTCGAAGAGGATGCCGTGGTCGCGGACGGATCAGGTGTTAAAGTGGTCCTGATGCCTGGGGCGGAGGCGTTGACCGGCATCGGCGGCAGCGATGGCTCGCCCCGGTCGGTCGCGTTCAACGTGCATGGCTTCCGGGTCGCGGTGCAGCCGGAGACAGGAGAAATTCGGATCCTGCACAGTGTGCAGGCAGCCGATGCCGGACGGGTCATCAATCCGATGCAATGCCGCGGTCAGGTTGAGGGGGGCGTTGGTCAGGCGATCGGCGCCGCGCTGTACGAGGATCTGCGGATAGACGCCTCTGGGAGCGTCGAGAATCCGGCTTTCCGGAGCTATCACATCCCAGCGTGGGCGGACCTGCCTCGCACCGCGGTGCTGTTTGCCGAGACCGTGGATCGTATTGGCCCGTTTGGCGCGAAGTCAATGAGCGAGAGCCCGTTCAATCCGGTGGCACCGGCCCTGGCGAACGCTGTGGCCAATGCGACCGGGGTGCGTTTCCGTGATCTGCCGCTTGCCCGGGATCGTGTCTTTCGGGCGCTGACGGGTCAGGCCGCCGTGCGAACGGATTGACACAGGCGGCCTTGCGGAGGCTGCGACTTTTGCCCCTCTGACCCTTGCCAAGCCGCGTCGCTCCATCTCAGCGTATCTGCTTTCGCCGGAGATGGCCTCCGGTTCCGGAATGCCGGCCGAGGGCCGGCCTCGTGCCTTCGCATTCCGGCGTGAGTGGTGGTATAGCACGGGCCAAAGCAGAAAAATCTACAGGGGAGCAGATGTTCGATGGGCACGCCGGTTGCCTCAGGATGGTGCACAACCTCTTATGAAGCGAAGGACCAGTATGAAGCCTGGCGACAGAAGCTTGACGCCGTGTATGGTTCGTGGACCTTAAGTAATCCGACAAAACTGGGCATCGAGGCCAAGATTTTGCAGCATTCGGTTGGCAATTTGCAGCTTGTAAACTGCATTTGCGACCCGTGCGGGGCAGTGCGAAAGAGGGCTGACAGCCGGGATGGCCAGGACATGTTGGCGGTCCAACTGGTGCTTTCCGGCCGCGAAACACTTTACGATCGACAGCAAGAATGCCGTTCTTGGTCCAGGCGATATACTAGTCTGGAACACAACTCGCCAAATGAGCTTCGAGATCATTGACCGGCTTGAGAAGATATCGGTCATGATGCCGTTGTCACGGTTGAGAAGCTGGCTTCCCAACTCATGGCATTCGATAGGGAGCAAGCTGCCGAGCGGATCAACCGCCGCGAGCCTTCTCTCGTCATTCATCCAATCGGTGTCTCCGGAATTTCTCTCGGGCAATCTCCGCTATGGTGAGGCACTGACGGAGGCCATGATCGGTATTCTAATCAATGCTTTGGGCATAGACAGTGCCGTCGTCGAGCCCTCTACCCTGCGCGATGTCCAATTGCTTAGGGTCAGGAAGGTACATCGATGCCCACCTCGATGATCCGGAACTCTCACCTAGTATGATCGCTGCCGCCAACGGCATATCCGTACGGTATCTCCACTGCCTTTTCGGGCCGGAGGGGACTACCGTGCTGCAATATGTCATCAAAGAGCGGCTCGTACGGTGCCGCCGGGAGTTGCTGAATCCCGTAATGGTACACCGGACGATCACCGACATCGCCTTTTCGTGGGGTTTCCAGAATTCCACTCACTTCAGTCGCCGATTCAAGGAAGCGTTCGGGCTATCTCCGCACGAATTCCGGAACGAGGCCTGCTCGACGGCGCGGCGCGGGACGCGCGTGGCCTAATCCAATCGGACCACGCCGCCGACCACTATCGGTCTGCTATCATTGCCGCCAGGGACGGTGCTGAGAGGATCTCGATCCAATAGCCATCCGGATCCTTGATAAACGCCAGCCCCTTCATATTACCGTCGTCCGGTCGTTTCACGAACTCGACGCCCATCTCTTCGAAGCGGGTGCAAGCCGCGTAGACATCGGGAACTGTAATGCCGATATGGCCGAAGCCACGCGGATCGCTGTTGCCGTTGTGATAGCCGGGGAAGTCGCAATTCGTCTCCGTCCCCCAGTTATGGGTCAGCTCCAGGGTCGCCTTCTGTCTGAAAATATACTCCGCGTTCCCGACCGCGTCCTGCGGCGGCAAAAGGTCACCAGGACGAATATAGGCCATAAAGTAAAGCGAGAATTTCATTTCGGGAAAGTCAAAACGGCCCAGAAGACGCATGCCGAGGACATCTCGATAGAACTTGACCGAATGCTCGGGATTTTTTATCCGAAGCATCGTTTGATTGAATATATACTCCGAAGTACCCGGCGCCTCATCGCGGTTTTGATCGGCCATTGTGCTCATCGTCATTCTCCCTGTCTTTCGGTTGTGTCCCGGTGGTTCCGCAGCGCAATGGTGCCGCGGCCAAGCCGCCATTGGATGAAACAGTGATACACTCGGCGCGGCTCGTATCGGAGTGCAGAGCGGCACGATCCAGCGTGCAATCCCCTACCCATGCCAAAGCTGACGACGATCGCTTCCGCGCCGCCTTCGGTCGACGCACGTTGTCGGCGGCATGCACCCACAGTCAACTGAGTGTGCGCCGGCAGACATGCGGCACGCGTTAAGCCGCCGGTAAGATCTAGAACATCTGGTGGGCATGCCGGCGCGTACGGATAGGTCAGACCAGCAATCGCAAAGGGAGCTAAAGGCATGAAAGCACAGGCTGAAAAAGTCACGAAGGCGCACGCCGCAGAGGAATACGTGCAGATCGACGACGGTGCGTGGGCTCCGTTTCCAGAAGCATTTTCCACAGGTGGTATCACGTGGAGGCTTCTGCATGTCTCGCCGGAGATGGGCTCCTGGACAGCGATCTTCGACTGCCCGGCAGGCTCGTCCTTCGCCTCGCATATCCATACCGGCCCGGGCGAGTATTTTCTTACCAAAGGACGCATGGACGTCCGCGGCGGCAAGGAACAGGGCGGCGACACCGCGGTTGCTCCCGGTTATGGTTTCGAATCGTCGGGCGCATACCACGACAAGACCCAATTCCCCGTTCCCAGCGAATTCTACATGACCTTTCTTGGCCCCCTGGCCTTCAACAAGCCGGACGGCTCGGTGATCGCCAACATCGGCTGGGCGGAGGCTCAGGGCGCGTGGGATGCTTTCCTGGCGTCTCAAAAGGCCGCGTAAGCGCGGCATAACCGTCCTCTGATGACATCGGGTCCGATAACCGGAGTTCCATCGCTGGAATATCGGACCCCGATCAGCGGGGACAGGGAGAAGTGACCGTGAGCACGCCGGCATCATCGACAATGGACAGCGTCGGGAGCGCGACACGGCGGGTATTCGCGCACCATCTCGGATCTTTCAGCGAAGGCATTGACTCCATCCTATCCGACTATACCGAACAGTCGGTCCTGGTGACGCCCGATGCCACATACCGCGGCCTTCAACAGATCCGGGTTTTCTTCGACACCTTCGTGAAGAGCGCATCTCAAGAGTTCTGGGACGCCTTCAAGATCGGCACCCAGGCAACAGAAGGCGAGATCGCCTATCTGACCTGGTCCGCCGCACCGTTCGTGACACTCGCCACCGATACCCTTCTGGTTCGGAATGGTAAGATCCTGGTCCAGACATTCACGCCGTTTCAGAAGTAGGCACGTCAGCCGCTATTTTGGCGTGGAGAAAATGCCGGTATCTATCGGGGCGGCAAGCTTCTTCACGACTTCGAGGAAACCGATCTCGACGTCTGTTACGGGGTGAACGATAGAGGAAACGTTTGCCGCGGGGCGCCGAAGCGATCGAAAGTTCCTTTATCGACATGATGGCTGCGAAACGCCGGAAGCTCCTTACTCCGCCGCTGCTCGCTGTGCGCCGCCTAGCGCACCGGATGCCAATGCCTGGGCCACCTGCGCGTCGTCCAGATTCAGGACGGAGCGCAAGATCTCCTCGGTATGCTCGCCGAGCAGCGGGGAGCGTTTTACCTCGGATATGCTGTCGGACATTTTGATCGGGTTGCCGACCGACAAATACTTGCCGCGGGTCGGGTGATCGACCTCCACCACGGTGCCCGTGGCGCGCAACGACTGTTCCTCGGCGAGTTCCTTCATCGACAGGATCGGGCCGCAGGGGATGTCGTATTTGTTGAGGATCTCCATGGCGTCAAACTTGGTCTGTGTCATGGTCCAGGACTCGATGGTGTCGAAGATGTGCCGCAGGCGGGGCAGACGGGCCGCAGGCTTGGCGTAATCCGGATCGGTTTTCCATTCCGGCTTGCCGATGACATCGCAGATCGACTCCCATACCGGCGCCTGAGTGATGAAGTAGATGTAGGCGTTGGGGTCTGTCTCCCAGCCCTTGCACTTCAGGATCCAGCCCGGCTGGCCACCGCCCGAGGCGTTGCCGGCGCGCGGCACCGCTTCGCCGAAGGTGCCGTCGGGGTATTGCGGATATTCGGTCAACGGCCCGTGCGCGAGGCGCTGCTGGTCGCGCAGCTTAACCCGGCACAGGTTCAGCACGCCGTCCTGCATCGCCACATCGACTTTCTGGCCGCGCCCGGTGGTGTTGCGCTGGAACAGCGCGGCGACGATACCGAGCGCCAGATGAACGCCGGTGCCTGAGTCACCGATCTGTGCGCCGGTCACCAGTCGGCGGCCCGTCGTCGAAGCCCGGTGGTGGATGCCGCACCTCCGGCGCATTGCGCGACGTTTTCATAGACCTTGCAGTCCGCATAAGGGCCGGGGCCAAAACCCTTGATCGAGGCCAGGATCATGCGCGGGTTCAGTTGCTGGATGCGTGCCCAGGTGAAGCCCATGCGGTCGAGCGCACCGGGGGCGAAATTCTCCACCATGACGTCGCAGGATTTTACCAGCCCTTCGAGGACTTCCTTGCCGACCTTGTGGCGCCCGTCGATCTCGATCGAGCGCTTGTTGTGGTTGAGCATGGTGAAATACAGGCTGTCCACGCCCTTGATGTCCTGCAACTGGCCGCGCGTGATGTCACCGACACCGGGGCGCTCGACCTTGATCACGTCGGCGCCGAACCAGGCGAGAAGCTGGGTGCAGGTCGGGACCCGACTGGACGTGGGTGAAATCCAGGATGCGGACGCCGTCGAGTGCTTTTGTCATCGAGAGGGTCTCCTTGCTTTGTCGGGGTCGTAGCCCTGGGTTGGACGGGCGCTATTCGGCTTTGGGCGCGGGCGGCCATAACGAAAGGGCAGTATAAAAACGATGAAGAAACGAGCCATGAGGAAGGACGCTATTTGTACATCGTCTGAGCCTTGGTGCCCGGGGCGTATTCGTTTGGATCGACCCAGATGTTCACTATGGCGGACTTGCCGTGCGCCGACACGAAGTCTCGGGCGCGGCGTAGGGCGGGGGTGATCTGGGCGGCTTCCCGGACTTCCTCGCCCTGACCGCCCCAGATTTTGGCGAAGTGGGAGAATTCCATGTCGCCCAGCTTGTTGCCGACGTTGCCGCGCTGCGGGCCGTACTTGGCCAATTGACCGTAACGGATCTGGTTCATCGCCGAGTTGTTGCCGATAACCGCGATGTACGGGGCACCGAAACGATCCGCCGTCTCCATATCGAACGCGGTCATGCCGAAGGCGCCATCGCCGTAATAGCACAGCACCTCTTTCTTCGGATGCGCGAGCTTTGCCGCAATGGAGAAACCGGTGCCGACGCCCAGGGATCCCAGTGCCCCTGGGTCCATCCAGTGGCCTGGGGAGCGCGGCCGCACCGCCTGGGCGGAGATCGTCACCACATCGCCGCCATCGCCGATATAGATCGTATCGTCGGTCAGGAATTCGTTGATCTCGTATGCCACGCGGTAGGGATGGATCGGTGATTGGTCGGAGGTAAACGTCGGCATCAACTTCGCCAGCGCCGCGTCCTCGGCCTTGCCCAGTTCGCGCATCCATTCCTGCCGCATCTGGCGCTTGTCGTTCTTCAATCGGCCGCCGGCGGCCTGCAGCACCGCGCCGAGCACCGCGCCGGGGTCA
Source organism: uncultured Alphaproteobacteria bacterium (assembly GCA_963778125.1). Lineage (GTDB taxonomy): Bacteria > Pseudomonadota > Alphaproteobacteria > Acetobacterales > Acetobacteraceae > Rhodopila. The sequence goes on from CAVZTH010000055.1 coordinate 30,079, forward strand.
CCGACGATACCGAAATCGATGTCTCGGTTCTTGCCGACGGTGCGGTAATCCAGATCGATCTGCACAAGCGTCGGGACGTTTATGCGCTTGCCGTAGCCCATGCGGAAATCGAACGGGGTGCCGACGATCACCACCACGTCGGCTTTGCCGAACGCCATAGACCGGGTGCGGTCGAAGTGGTGCGGATCGCCGGGCGGCAGGATGCCGCGGGCGGCGCCGTTGAAGTAACCGGGGATGTCCAGGCCCCGCAGCAGGGCCACGGCTTCCTGATGCCCCCGAGCCGCCCAAACCTGCTGGCCGAACAGGATCGCCGGACGCTCGGCGTTGACCAGGACATCGGTCAGACGCTCGATATCGCGCGGGTCGCCGATCGACTTGGTGGAGGCTCGGTAGTGGCCGGGCTTCGGCAGCACGGCGCGGGCGATGTCGACCTCCCGGTCCAGCACGTCGCGCGGGATTTCCAGGTAGGATGGGCCATAGGCGCCGGCGAAGCACTCGCGGGCAGCCATCGATACCATGTCCGCGACACGCTCCGTGGACATCACGGTGGAGGCGAACTTGGTGATCGGCTTCATTATGTCGACGTGCGGCAGGTCCTGGAGGCCGCCCATGCGCCATTGCGACAGCGCGCTCTGACCGCCGATGTGCAGGACCGGACTTTCGGAGCGGAAAGCCGTGGCGATGCCGGTTATCGCGTTTGTGCAGCCCGGGCCGGCGGTGGTGACGACAACGCCGAGCTTGCCGGTTTGGCGGGCGTAGCCATCGGCGGCGTGGGCGGCGGTCTGCTCGTGGCGGACATCGACGATGCGGATGCCTTCGTCGATACAGCCGTCGTAGATGTCGATGATGTGGCCGCCGCACAGGGTGAAGATGGTGTCGACGCCCTCGGCCTTGAGGGCCTTGGCGACCAGATGGCCGCCGGATACCACGGAGCCGTCACGGCGTTTCTGCGCCAGTGTGTCCTCGGCGGTGGTCTTGGTCGTCGCTGACATGTTCACTTTCCTCCCAAATCAGTTTTCCCGTTGGACCGACCACCATCGAGGAAGTCGCCATGACGTTCCACGTGGGCCGCCAGACCGAGCGTGTGGTCTCGCACCAGACGCTCCGCCCGGTCCGGGTCTGCTGACCGCAACGCGGCGATGATCGCCCGGTGGTCGGCGACGGAACGCTGGGCGCGATTGTCCTGCGTCATCGTTACGGCGCGCACGGCCCGCATGTGGATGAACAGGGTGTCGGTGAGGCTCGACATCAGGCCGATGCCGCCGAGCCGGATGATCGCCTTGTGAAACGCCATGTTGGCGTCGGAGTATTCGGTGAGATGGCCGGTCGGGTCTTCCTCGAAGGCGTCCATCAGGCGGGTCAATGTGTCGATCTCGGCCGGGGTCGCGTGGGTCGCGGCGATGCGGGCGGCCATGCTCTCGATCGCGGCCCAGACGGTGATCATCTCGACGATCTCCCGCTTGGTCTTGCGCACGACGACGATGCCGCGACGGGGGAGGGTGCGGACGAAGCCCTCTTGCTCCAGGACCGACAGCGCTTCGCGGATCGGGGTGCGGCTGACGCCGAGGTCTTCGCAGAGTTGCCGCTCGTCCAGGCGGATTTCGTCGGGCTGACCGTAGATGTCCATCTCGGTGATCGCGCGCTTGATCGCGTCGCAGGCCTGCTTTCGCAGGCCGAACCCAATGTCGAGCGGTTCGATCCGTAGTCTTGGCTGGGGTTGCACCCTCACCTGTTGGCGTTCTCCCGAGGTGAGTGGATTTTGTATTTTGTATGCCACGGCGTCAAGGTCGGTCGAGGGCGGCCGCGATCGATGTCCAGCCGAGGGGGGGCGGGAAAGCTGTTACCTCTGGTCGTGACAGAAGGTGCCCGGTAAAAGACCCGGGTGCCCGCCTGGCGGAATGGTAGACGCAGCGGACTTAAAATCCGCAGTTCGAAAGGACGTGCCGGTTCAAGTCCGGTGGTGGGCATATTTTTTCGACGTCCTAGATGGCCATTTTAGACACAAACTAGTCCCTGCCGAGTTTCTTCAATTTTCAGAGTTTCTTCGAACTTAAGGCAGTAGCATCATTGCTCCCGCCGCCTTGTCTTGGATGCTAATCGACCTTCCTCGACCTTCCACCATCCAAAAATTGTCCTTACGGTGGCTGGTGTTCACCAACCGCGGTCTCACGAGGGGGGGAAGGCCCGGCAGCCGTGTGCTCAGCGGGGCGACGCGCGCCGTTTGCCACCTGAGGCCCCTGCGTCTTCGAACATGGCGGCTACCGCAACAAGCCAGCTTATAGCTTTGCAGGGATAACTCGATGAATTGGAAGCCAGCCAACGCCCGTAGGTTCCGGCAAATCCGACGGTATCCCAGCCACTGACCGACTTCCCTCAAGATCGAAGTATCGGCGCGTTAGAACCCTCCTTGGGGCCATGTTTGAGCTGAAGAGTACTGGGCATTCCCCGGCGTTTCACCTCAGATTTTACAATTATGTATTGCCAACCGAACAAGGAATCAAACTGAAACTGCGAAACGTTCTGCAATCGTATGCGAAGGACCAATGTCTGCTTTGCACTTTTCAAGTGATGAAGTGCTGTATGAATACAGCTTTAGCGTGATCGGTAAGAATAAGGCAATGTTTTGGGAAACCAACACAGCCGAGATATCACTGTTTATAGTGTGACGCATCATATTTCCAGTAAATATTACTAGAGAAATCCAACGAAACCCATCTGACGCCGTTCATCTACAGGATTTAAGTTTTTGGCAGAAAAGCATTTCTATCGGCCCGATTAGAACGCCTAATACACTTCTGAGTGTAGATCAAACCCACAATGCTTCGAATATCGCGACGAATACATTCGTATTACGGTATCAATATCGTGAATTGACAATCCGTAAATCCGATTCCCTAGTCCATTTGAAATGGAGAGTTCCTGTCATGGCTGCCGTATTAACTGATAACACACCAAATCATTTTCTGCCCGTGCCTGAACCGCCAGGGACGCCATTCGCACCGTTTACCGCCTTGACCGATACGGATGCACTGAACACCGTTCAGACGGCAAAGATCACGCTGACAGATACTGGATCAACGACAGCGGTTGGTAGCCTTGCCGATAACTCGGGCACTCTCACGCAAGTTGGAAACACATTTACCGAAGCGGTCGCGCTGGCCGGATTGGGTGATGGAACCGCTCTGTTGCAACGGCTGGATTACACCCCGCCCGTGTTAAGTCCTGGGCAATCGAACCAAATCACGATGCAGGTTGTGGTGAATGATCCGGCCGCATCGAACACGACCACTGATACATTCGATATCGATACTGCTCCATTGATCGCTGGATTGGCCGCCAATGAGCCGGATAATGTTGGCCAAACCGTCAATCCTTTTGGGGCTGTGGTTCTAACTGATGGGGACTTTCAAACGGCTTCGGCAACGCCTGGGACGATGGATACAGCCACGATCACGCTGGCATCTGGCGAGACCACGATCCTCACCGGCAATGGCACCACCCTCAGCAAAACCCTAAACGTCTATACGCTGACAGCAGCCACACCCACAGCTTTGCAAGCGGAACTGCGCGCATTAGCGTTTGATCCGACTGTCAATGATGATGGCAAAACTATCGCCATGACCTTGACGGTCACTGATGTGGCCGCAAAGCTGAGCACCACGAACAACGTCAGCATTATCGTTCCGCCTGCGGCGGCACCAACCTTCACCGGTCCCGCCACACCGCAAGTAGTCGCCTCCGGTTCGACCATCAATCCGTTCAATGGGATATCGGTCAAAGATATAGAGACGAACCCTACTGAGAACGTTACGATCAAAGTTCTGAACGCAGCCGGTACCACGACGGATGCGAATGGGACATTCAATCCATCGACCTACTTCACGCAGACAGGTGCCGGTGTATATACATCGACCAATCCGATGGACCCGGTGACTTTGAGCAATGCCTTGGCTGCGCTGGTGTTTAACCCCACGCCTAATGTTGGCGCGGGAACGGTATCTTCAACGATTCAGCTTACGGTTACTGATACGGAAGATAATCAATCGGCCACAGCTACGCCGATCATGCTTGCTGAAACTCCGGTCCCTGCCGAAGCGCCAAAGATCATTGGAGTCACTCCAGCGCAGATGATCGCTGCGACCGTAACCCCATTTTCTGGCGTGATGGTTGTTGATCCTGCAACTGGCGCCATGGACACCGTAACGATTACGGTGGATCAGAACGGCCATCCAACCGATGCGGGTGGTACCTTCACGCAGTCAGCTACTGGCACGACCGTGAAAGAGACATCAGCCGGTGTCTACACCTTTTCGGCTCCCTTGACGCCTGCGGCTCTAACGACCGCACTCGATGCGCTCAATTTTATGACGGCAGGCATATCGGACACATCGATTCAGCTGACAGTGACTGATCCGGCAGATAGCCAGACAACAAACGCCCAGCCGATTGTTCTCAGCGAAAATCCGATGGGACCGCCGATCAGCAGTCATCCTGGCCCTAGCAGTAACAATGGCGCATTCGCGTGCTTTGACTCTACCACAGGGCAGAATACCTCCGCGACAGGGGTGCCTTACACAGGGCCAGCCAGCGGGATCACCAGTGAATTTATCCTCGCCTCGCCGGACAACATCAATGTCACAGCTGAGGTACCGAATGCTTTTATCGAGCTTAACGGCGGAAAGGGCGAGGATGCAATCAACGTCAGCGCACAAAATGGCCATAACACTGTCGATGCTACCGGCGGTAGTAATTTTCTTGTGGGTGGAACTGGCAACGATACTTTTTACCTCGATGACCTTGATTCTACTGCGCCGATTTGGTCGACCCTGGTCAATTTTCATGCCGGAGATGCGGCGACTATTTGGGGGGTGACGCCGGCTGATTTCTCGATTGCTTGGGTGGCGGGAGAGGGCGCACCCGCCTATAGTGGCTTGACGGCGCAGATCACTGCCTCTGGTAAACCCGCTGAGTATCTGACATTGGCTGGGATGACCCCGGCCGATCTTTCGAGCGGAACTCTTGATGTCCAGTTCGGCAGGGTCAATGGATTGAACTATATGGAAATCAGCCATGTATAAGGCATTCATGACAATCTTGTCGCTCCCAGGTTGTGGCCAGGACCTCAGGCAATCGACCCTTGCTATTAGTCAAATCATCGCGGTTTGAATCAACTGATATATTTGACGATCGATTTGCATCTGTAGATGCAACGACGCATAAAGATTGGCAGGTAACCTCTATAAATAATGGAGACTATTTGTCCATTAGATCGCGCGGTGGCTGCATCTGCCGCGCGGTTCCTCTTTTGATGTTCCACACTTTTAAAACTTCATCTACCTTAGATCAGACCTAGGTGAGGTAAGCGACATCATGAAGCAAAGGGGCGGCGGCTCCGGACACTCCGGGACTCGACTAGCCGGTGACTCGAAACAAAGGTGCCAGGCCTCTGCGGTAAGCTAAGTAGAGGATCCTAAACTAGTGGAAACCTCATCCGTTACTGGTCATGCTGACGTAGCTCGCTACCGATGGACTGCCCGCACGTGGGTTGAGAGAAAACTTCAAGCAATCAAAGTCAGGCTCCTCCAACGGATCACATACGTCGTCATGATAAATGTCATAAGAAATCGGTGCTCGCGGCCCAAGGCCGCACCCAGATGCGCTTCGCGCTCGGTCGGCTAGCGGTTGAAGTGTTTTTCCATCATGGAATTGGATGTGCCAAGCGATCTTGCTGACGGACAGCCCACGACGAGATATTTCGCGCCCGCGTGTTCGCCGAAAATGTGCTATGCGGGAATCTTGCGCGGCACCACAACTGGAACGGCACTATTGACGACGAGGGCAACAGGTCACGGGCGTTTTCGCACGCTTGATCCCAATCCTTTGTGCTAAAGCTGGTGGAGTTGTGCGGGGGCACAGCCGCGAGACCAACCAAAAAGGCCATCCCACACCGTGCACGACACCGCCCACGAACACGGCCGCCTGTTCTTCGAATTCTACGGCGCCGACATGCGCACAGTCGTGGAACTGGGCAGCCAGGACGTCAACGGGTCACTACGCGACCACTGCCCGGAAGGCGTCCATTACATCGGTCTCGATGTCATGCCGGCAAAAGGCGTCGATCTCGTCATCGATCCCACCGCTACCCTGCCGCTCGCGACCGGTACCGCCGATGCCGTCGTCACCAGTTCGGCGTTCGAGCACGATATCTGCTTCTGGGACACGTTCCTGGAGCTGACACGAATCCTTCGCCCCGGCGGCCTGCTGTATGTCAACGTCCCGTCCAACGGCGACTTTCACCGCTACCCGCTGGATTGCTGGCGGTTCTATCCCGACGCCGGCGTCGCTCTGGTGCAATGGGCCGGCCGCCGCGGTATCCAGATCGAGCTGATCGAGTCCTTCATCGGACTGCCGCAAGCCGAGCGCTGGGCGGATTTCGTGGCGGTGTTCCGCAAGGCGGGGGGAACGCCGCTGGCCTCCAAGGGCCGCATTTCCGACCACGTCCCGGCGATAAACGTCCACCACCGCGAGCTTTCGGCCGGCGAGCCGCTCGGGGGTGAGACCGAAAGCATGCCGGATGCCACGATCTTGGCAAACCTGAGCACTGAATTGGCTGCCGCGAAAGAGGACACCACCACGCTGTCCACCAACTTGGCCGCGGCGAGGCAGGGCAACACGACGCTGTCCGCCCACCTGGCCACTGCCGAGGCGGATCTTGGCAACTCGAGACGGCACAACGACGCGCTCTCGGCCGAGCTTGAAGCGGCACAGAAAGCCGCCGGCGGCCTGCGTCGAGACCTGAACAACGCAGGGCAGCGGATCGGCGATCTCGAGAACGCGTTAGCGGATCTCAGGCGAGACCTCGCGGCAATGGAAAACAGCACGTCATGGCGAATGACTGCGGGCCTGCGCTGGCTAATGATCCGGCTGCGCGGGAAGTAGCCCATCATGGGCGTGTTTCGTACGGTTTGCAGAGAACATCTCGCCGCTCCCCCGGTGCCATTACTACTTCCCGCGGGTGGCCAGCCGGCAGCCGGCAACAGACCCAGCTGCGTCGGCCGCCAGGGCCGACAGGCAGCGGCCGAGCGTGCCGCCGTCCGGACCCAGCAGCCGGAGCGCTAATCCCAAAGCGTGGGGAGGGGTGGTGGCCGCCGCGAGACAGCCGGCGGCCTCGGCCGCTGCCTCCAGCGCTGCCGGGTCGGGGAGCAGCGCCGCCGGTGCCAGAACCAGTAGCAACCCCCAGGCCCGCCACGATCCGAGGACGCCGGGGCCGCCCAAAGCCTCGCCATCGATGCCGCCACGCTCGCTCAGGCAGATAATCCCGGCGTGGTCGCGCACTGTAATAGCGCCATGGAACCTCCGGAACGGGCGATTCTTGCCTTGCGGATCGTGCAGCGAGGCCGCGTCGGAGAAAATAACCCGCGCACCCGGATGCACCGTAAGCTCGGTGACCGTCGCGACATCGGCAGCGGGGAACAGCACCAGCGGATCAGGCACCAGCGCGAGGAAGCCACCCGGCTCGACGGTGGCTGCAACTGCGAGCCGGGCGGGCGCGTCATGACATGCGTGGACGATGGTTGCCGACTGAGTGGTGACGTGGGCGGCGGCGCCTTGCCCCACGTGCAGCGCCAGGGAAAGATCGTCGCCTGCGTAGAGTCCACCGGATGCCGACTGCAGATATAGCGTCGCCAGCTCGGGGCGCGCCGGGTGGAGATGGAACGGGCGGGTGATATGGAAGGGATATGGCACATGCTGATGCAGCAGCGCGGTCCGACCGCCCGCCACGCCAAAGCGCAGGCGAGCCCCCTGCTGCCGACCGGCGTGCGCTGTCTGATTTAGACCAGATCGCATGCTTCACGCGCTTGAGGCGTTCCGCTTCGCCCGACCACGCTCTATGTCCGGAACAGCACGGCGGCGTCGATCGCGGCGGCCACCGCGTCGACGCCCTCCCCGGTTCGGCAGTTGGTGGCTAGCACAGGCCGGTTGTCACGCACCGCCCGCGCCTGTTCGAGCATACGTCCGAGATCTACGCCGACGAACGGCGCCAGATCGACCTTGTTAACGACCAGCAGGTCGCATCGCAGCACGCCGGGGCCGCGCTTGCGGGGGATATCGTCGCCGCCGGCGACGTCGATGACGAACATCCACCAGTCGACCAGATCAAGCGAAAAGGTGGATGCCAGATTGTCGCCCCCGGACTCGTAGATCAGGAGTTGCAGGCCGGAAAAGCGCGCCTCCATGTCGTCGCCGGCGATGATGTTCATCGTCGGGTCCTCGCGGATCACCGTGTGCGGGCACGCGCCGGCCTCGACCGCCCCGACGCGCGCCGGATCGATCAGCCCGGAGCGGCGGATGCGTTCGGCGTCCTCACGGGTCACCAGGTCGTTGGTGATGACCGCTAGATCCACGCCGCGGGCGGCCAGAAGCGGGATCAGCCGCTCGATCAGAGCGGTCTTGCCGGAACCGACCGGGCCGCCGATGCCGATGCGCGCCGCTGTCATCGCAGCATGTATCGGCGGGCGAGCGGCAGCGTTTTGGCGGGCTCGCACGTGGCCAGCACCCCATCGGCGAACACGTCAAATGTCTGCGGGTCGACGCGGATGTCCGGGCAGGCGTCGTTGTGCAGCATGTCGGACTTTTTCAGCTTTCGCGTGCCGGTGGCCGGCAGCAGCGACTTCGATAAGCCGAGCTGATCCGACAGTCCTGCCTCGATTGCCAGGGGATGAACGAAACAGGATGACAGCGCCGGCGCCGCTCGGCCGAAGGCGCCCCATTGCGGACGCAGGAGAATGGGCTCGCAGGTCATCAGGGACGCGGCGCTGTCGCCCATCGCACCCCAGGCGATGAAGCCGCCCTTGATGACCAGTTCCGGCTTGATGCCGAAGAACGCCGGCCGCCAGACGACGATATCGGCGATCTTGCCGTCTTCGAGCGACCCGATGTGATCCTGGATACCGAAGGTGCGGGCGGCGTTGATGGTGTATTTCGCGATGTAGCGGCGAATGCGCGCATTGTCGCCGAACCCCGCCTTATCGCCGGGCAGTGCGCCGCGCTGGTCCTTCATCTTGGATGCGAGCTGCCAGGTGCGGCAGATCACCTCATGGATGCGCCCCATGCCCTGGCTGTCGGAACCAAGCATCGAGATCGCGCCAAGATCATGCAGCACGTCCTCAGCCGCGATGGTTTGCGCCCGGATGCGGCTCTCGGCGAAGGCGACGTCCTCCGGGATCGCCGGATTGAGGTGATGGCACACCATCGTCATGTCGAGGTGTTCGTCGAAGGTATTCACAGTGTATGGATTGGTCGGGTTGGTCGAAGAAGGCAGGCAGTTCGCGACGCCGGCGACACGGATGATGTCGGGCGCATGGCCGCCGCCGGCGCCCTCGGTGTGGTACATGTGGATGGTGCGGCCGCGGATGGCCGCAAGCGTGTCCTCCACGAAGCCGGATTCGTTCAGCGTGTCGGAATGCAGCTGGACCTGGAAGTCCATCTCGTCTGCGACGGCGAGGCAGGTGTCGATGGTGGCGGGCATCGATCCCCAGTCCTCGTGGATCTTCAAGCCGAGGCAGCCGGTTGCCAATTGCTCGCGCAGGGACTCGCCGCGATGGGAGTTGCCGCGCCCGAGGAAGCCGAAGTTCAGCGGCCATGCTTCGGCCGCCTGCAGCATTTTTCCCACGTTGAACGGGCCGCCGGAGTCGATCCCGACGGTGATCGGCCCGAGCGAGCCGCCGATCAATGTGGTGATACCGCTGGCGATGGCGTGCTCGCAGAGGCCGGCGGAATCGAAGTGCACGTGAACGTCGATGCCTCCGGGGGTCGCGATCATGCCCTCGCAGTCTCGCACTGTGGTTGCTGTCGAAACGATAAGGCGCGGGTCGACGCCGTCCATGATTGCCGGGTTACCTGCCTTGCCGAACCCAGCGATGCGGCCGGCTCGGACGCCCAGGTCGCCTTTCACGACGCCAAGCACCGGGTCGATCAAGACAACGTTGCACAACAGCAGGTCGAGCGCGCCTTGGGCACTGGTTACGCCGGCGGCCAGTCCGATGCCGTCGCGGAGTGTCTTGCCGCCGCCATGGAGGCATTCGTCGCCGTAATGGGCGTGATCATGTTCGACGACGGCGATCAGCGAGGTGTCGCCGAGACGGATTGAATCGCCCGTGGTCGGCCCGTATAGCGCGGCGTAGTCACGACGTGGGATGCGGGCCATGCCGGTGTGTCTCCTTCGGGCCGATTTCAGCCTGACTTTGCACTATTGGCTAGGGCGGTCATCCGTCGAGTAGACTACCGAACCTGCCTTGTCGCCCCGGGCTGGCACGACTGTCTGGCGCAAGCCTCGGCAAGTATCGGCCCATCGAGACTAAACCCATTTAGTCCATCACCGCCGCGTTCACCAAGTTGCGTAGCAAGCTGCGGTAGTGCAGGCGCTGGCGCGGCGACTGCATCATCCACACGACCACGAGGTCGCGTGCCGGATCGACCCACATGTAGGTGCCACCGGCACCCCCCCAGAACCAGTCGCCAATGTCGCCGGGAAATGGAGCAACCCCCGTCTGCGTGCGCACCGCGACCCCGAGGCCAAAACCATAGCCCGGCCCGGGGAGGTAGTAAGGCCCTGGCCTTACGCTTCCGAGTTGGTCGGCGGTCATGTATCGCTCGGTCTGCGGGCCAATCACGCGGTGGCCGTCAAGCGTGCCGCCGCCGAGCATTGCCTGGAGGAAACGAGCATAATCCTCAGCCGTAGACACCATGCCGCCCCCGCCTGACAGCATCCGCACCGGATGCCGCGGGTCGCTGATGTTGACGTCCACGCCGATGTTTCGGTCGTCGCTGAACGGCTCGGCAATACGGTCTTGCCGTGCGGCGTCAGGCACGCCGAAGCTGGTGTCGGTCATGCCCAGCGGATCGAGCACATGCGCCTTCTCGTAGTCATAGAGCGATTGACTGGATATCACCTCAACAATCCGGCCCAGCACGTCGATGCTGTAGCCGTAATCCCAGGTGGTGCCCGGCTGATAGGCGAGCGGGAGTTTTGCCAGCCGTCCGACAAAAGTGGCGAGGTCTGGATTGTCCGCTTCCAAACGCGCCTGCTGATAGGCCTTCTTCACCGGTGTGTCGCCAAAGAAGCCATAGGTCAGTCCGGAGGAATGACGCATCAGGTCCTGCACGGTGATCGGTCGCTCAGCCGGAGCGAGGCGAATGCCATCGGGCAATTCAGCGCTCGGTATGCCAACCTGCATGGACGCGAACTCCGGCAAGTACTTTGAAATCGGGTCGCCGAGTTGCAGGCGGCCAGCCTCCACCAGGGTAAGGGCGGCGACCACTGTGATTGGCTTACTCATCGAATAGATGCGGAAGATATCGTCTGCCTTCATCGCTTCGCCATTTTGCGGATCGCGGCTACCGACCGTCTGCTCATAGGCGACCTTGCCGTGACGGGCGATCAACAGCACCACCCCGGGCACCACGTGGTCAGCCACGTCTTTTTTCAACAAAGCAGTGATAGCCTCGAGTTGCCGCCCATCAAGCCCGACGCTGACCGGGTCGGCCCTCGGAAGCTCACCCGCGGTAGCAAAACTACACAGGCCCCAAGTCATTACGCTCGCCAGCAGCAGGGGCTTCATTTCTCTGTCCTTTTCTCAGTGCGTGCTTATGGTGGTGCGAAGCCGCTAGGATGCTCCTGGCTATGCTCGGTGAAAAAAAACACCGCGAAGACGGCTTTGCAGACGGAAGTCTAGTCCTGGATCCGAGCACGCTGCAACGGCAAGGGGATCAGGCGTCGATACAGCGGCCATAAGGGCCATCTCATGTTTGTGAGACCGGAGGAGGATCGCTTTGCACCAGCCGGTCTGAATTCGTGCGATGACCACCAGTGGCATCGCGCCCGATTGCGCGACCGGATGCGACGCCCTAAGGAAGCGGGCTACGATGATGGTCCCCGTCATGAAGGAAGCGGGCTACGATGATGGTCCCCGTCATGCCAGCGCAGGCTGGCATCCACGACTTCGGCCGGATCGACCCGCAAGCCGTGGATGGCCGGAACCAGCCGGCCATGACGGTAAGAGAACGCCGATGGGCCACCCCAGGGGCCGCTGGTATTACTTCTGAGAGATAAGAAGGAGGAGATCCGCAAATGAGCACAACCATCGAGCCTAACAGGGCCATAATCCGGCAGTTCTTCGAAGCTTGGAATAGTCGTCAGCCTGAAGCGTTCGACGAACTCGTCGCTCCGGACGTTGTTCGCCATTGCCAGGCAACTCCAGGTCTGGAAATCAATAGTCTAGATCAGCTCAAGGAGTTTCTACGGCTCGACACCGAGGTCTTCCCCGGTTCAGTTCAAACACTTAAACATCTGGTTGCCGAGGGCGATCTCGTAGCCGTATGGGTGACGTACGAGGGCACTCAACAGGGACCGATGGGTCCATTTCCACCTTCGGGTGCCAGAGCGCAATTTGATTTCGGAGCCATGTTCCGTATCGCGCGCGGGAAGATCGCAGAATGGTGGGTGACCTGGGACAACATGACGATACTCCGGCAACTCGGCCACTTTCCCAGTGGTTGAAAAATGCCGGCCCGCGCGCAGGGCCACCCAGGCAGGCTTTACTGAGTAACCGGCGGCGGTTCAATCCACGCCTCGTCCCGTTCCAGCGGCGGTAGCGGGACAACCACTTCGGCTGGCGTTTGTGCCGGATCGCTCCCAGAAAAGATCGCCGTCGGCTGCCGTGCCGCCACATGTGCTTGTGGCACATCATATTTCTGAGCCGTCTGCATGGCAAGATAAAGATCGCGCGGAAGACTGATACCGTTGCAGAAGTCGTGGCCACCGGAATTGCACTTGAACCGCGGATCGTTCCGGCTCGCCAAGGCGCCAGCTATGCGATAAAACTTCAAAGCGGCTTTGGGTGACCCCAAACCCTCCGCGGACTGACCAAGATAGTAGTACGCCAGGTCGTTCTGATATCTGATCTGCATGACCAACGTCCCCAGGTGTAGCCAGTCCTTCGCGACGTAGCGGTCATTCAATGTGAGCAAGTTGCCGCGCCAGGTTTCCGCGCACGCGGCGCCACAATGCAAGTCGGCTCGGCCATCCCGCAAATTCGCGATCATGTTGGCCTCGGCGCCCGAGGACAGCACGGGCATCGTCACCCTCGGCGAGCACGCCGCAAGTAACGACCCTGCCAGCACAAGGACAGCAGTGCGCGTCAATGCCATAGCCCACGTTTTGCCGCCTGAGCCTGCTCTTCGGCTTCACGATAAACCGGCTCCGCGTCCGCGGTCGCGCGTGCCACCCCGTTAAGCAACAGGACTTGCGCAACATCCAGCTTTTGCGTCGTCAGGCACCGATAGGTGCTGGCCCCGGAGGAGTCGCACTCCAAGTAGCGGCCATGGGCTTTGATCCAGTGATCAACTTGATCAACCTTATCAGGCGCGATCATATCGACACCTGACAGGTGAACCGTTTTTCCATCGATGATCGGCCAGCCGTCGACCAGGGATGCGTCCGCCGCCCCTTTGATCTGCAGAGACGATTGCGGTTCGTGGGCTGGCAAGACGCTATCTTCCCGCCTCGGTTGTTCGACTGGCGGCGACTGTAAAGGTTCGGACCCGAGCGCGATCTCAGCCTGATCATGCTCGGGGGTTGACGGCCGAGCCGCATAACTCGCTGCGCTCTGTGACCCCCGAATTTCGTCTTGCGGCTTCCCCATCGGCAGCGTCGTTCCACCTCCCAGCGTGCTGGCAACCACCTCCTGCCTGCCGGCAGCGGGAGGTGACGTGGGCAGCAGAAAATAGGCCACTACACAGGTCGATACCAATGCAGCGGCCCCCGCAGCGGCCGTCCACACGTTGCGCCACTGCGGCGGTGGCGCAATCCGAGACCTCGCCCGTTCGTTGCGATTAAGTAGCGCGTGCATGGCGTTCACATTCTGCGGTCGCTGCGAGGCTTCCGTCGTCAGTGCCGCGTCGATCGCGGCGAGCAAAGCCTTGGGGTAACGTCCTGCCCCTATCTGCATCGCCGAGGGCTGCGGATCCGCCAACCCCGCCATAATCGTGTTGTGGCGTGCCACGGAATCCACCAATTCTCCGCCGATCGCCCGGTAGCAGACCGCGCCGATCGCGTAGATGGCGGAGAATTCGCCCTGATCCAGCCCCAGGGTTTGCTCCGGTGGCGCGTAGCCGCCCGAATAGATCTTAGTATAGCTGGTAAAATCGCCGAGTGCGGCAGGCCGGCTCGACCCGCAGTCGATCAGTGCCAGGCTATCATCTTCGCGAAGGATGATGTTCGCGGGCTTGACATCCCGGTGCATCAGCCCGGCCTGATGGACCACCCGGATGCTGCACAACAACTGCGCCATCAACGATTGCACTCTTGGCGCGGCAAGGCCGCCTGGCTCCCGCTGCAGCACGCTCTTGAGGTTCGCGCCCTTGATGTAGTCCATCACCAGATAGCACGTGTTGTGCGCTTCGAAAAAGGTGTACACACGAACAATCCCGTCGCTTGGGCCGGCGAGGCGGCCAAGCGTGACCAGCGCCTCGGCTTCGCGCATGAACCGATCGCTCATTCTTCGAACAGTGCTGCGTCCTCGGTTGATCCAGCAACGACGGCCAGGTCGTCACGAGACGCAAACTGTCGTGGGAAATACTCTTTGACGGCGAACGGCTGCCGTAACAAATCGTGCGCCAGATAAGTAATACCAAAGCCGCCGCTTCCCAGTATGCGCTCTATGAGGTAGCCGTTGACCTTAGTGCCGCGCGGCAACGCATAGCTCGGCCATCGCTCCTCGCCCTTGACCATCTCTGAACTCACCCGACTAGGCCTACCGCGACAACCGTCCGCTAGCCACGGCGGGAGTTAGCGTCGCAGAGAGGCTGGCATTGCACACGAGAAAGCGGTCTGGCCTCAGGGGCCGAACTCCGCAGGCCTTAAAGTATCCCGCCCGTGCCACGCGAGATCCGAGGCTTGCCGCGACCTTGAGTAGGCAAGCCATCTTCCCGCTCCGATCTATTTTACCCGACGCCGACTAGCAGTTTCTTCATGCGCTCGCCACTAGATTATCACAGGTCAAGGCAGCAGTCAGGCGCCGTCCTGCACGCCGAAGCTTCAGCTATGGCACGGCACCTTGCGGAACATCACAAGTCAATGACGATTTCAACTCGGCGGGAACTCGGTCGGCATCATTTCAAACGGCACGGCACCTCTGGACTGGATGCGCACTCGGCTTTGGGCGATGCCAGCGGCCACCAGACCGTCAGCTACGTTTCGCGCCCGTGCCAGGGCAAGCGTATGATTGTATTCAACCGATCCCGTATCGGGGGCGGCGAAGCCGAGAACTCGAACGGATGCCGATGGATTGGACCGGGCCAAGTCGGCTGCCTGCTTAATGACCGACTGAGCAGTGTCGTCCAGCCCCGCGCTGTCGGCGGTAAAGTAGACCACCAGACGTCGGGCGTTTCCGTCCGAATGGGTGCATGCGGAAATTGCCGCCAAGATCGGGGCAACTAGAAGCAGACGGCGATACAAGGGCGTCTCCGGTTGATGGTTCGGGCGGTGATCAGGGCAGCAAAGCTCTTTTGCTGTCAATCTGTATGGTTGCCGCGCCGTCGCCCCGTTGCCGCAGATCCGTCGGTTTCGGGAGAACAGGGCGACGGCTTAACCGTGTAGGCGAGTATTGCCGTGCTCGAATACCAGGTTTTTACCGCCACGGGGGCGGTGGTCTGGCTGCGTGGAGCACCTCAGTAGGTCCGAAACATCCGCATGATCGTCTCGGGGTCGTTGGTGATGGTCAGCGCCAGCGCCAGCAGGATGCGGGCCTTCTGCGGGTTCAGGTTATCGGCGATCAGGAAGCCCGCGTCCCGTAGTTTCGCGCTGCGGTAGGTCCGGCCTGAGCCCGCTCGGGTGCACTGCACGACCACGATGCCCTGCCGCGCTGCCTCGGTCAGAGCGTCGAGTTCTCCCGGCGGGCAGAAACCCGGAGCGAACCCGGCGGCGACGATGCCGCGGGCGCCGGCCGCCACGAAGGCGCGCGCCGCGACACCGTCGCCACCGGCATAGGCGTAGGAGATATCGACCCTCGGCAGGGCCTCGAGTTCGGCGATGTCGAATTCGGTATCGGGCGCGTGCCGGCGGATCGGACGCCGATAGAACGCGACGGCGTCGCCGTCGGCATGGCCCAGCACGCCGAAGTCCGGGGTCCGAAAGGTCTGCAGGCGCAAGGTGGAGGTCTTGGTCACTTCCCGCGCCGCGTGGATTTCGTCGTTCAGGACGACCAGCACGCCCATGTCGCGGGCCTCCGGACTGGCGGCGACGCGGATGGCGTTGACCAGGTTCATGCCGGCGTCGCTGGACAGCGCGCTCGAGGGACGCTGCGACCCGACCACCACGACGGGGACCGAGACCTTTACCGTCAAGTTGAGGAAGTAGGCGGTCTCCTCCAGCGTGGCGGTGCCGTGGCCGATGACGATGCCGGCCAGATCGGGATGATCGGCGACAAGCTGGCCGCACAGCGCGGCGAGCGCCTTCCAATCCGGAAAGCCGATCGCCGGGCTGGGGATGGCGCGGTAGCGCACCGGGATCACGTCCGCCACCAGCGCCGTTTCGGGCCAGCGCGCCAGGATTTCGTCGGCCTGCATCATGGTGCCGGCCGTGGCATACTCCTGCAGGTCCAACGGGCCGTTGCCGAGGGAGGAGATCGTGCCGCCGGTGCCGATGAACGCGACTTTGGGCTTGCTCATGCGGCGGCCTCGAGAATGGCGGGCCGGTCACGGTGCCAGTGGGTGTCCGACTGGTAGGCGCCGGCGACGTTGAGGATGCGGCCCTCGGCGAAGGGGCGGCCGGCGATCTGCAACCCGATCGGGCAGCCGTTGGGATCGAACCCGCATGGCACGCTGATCGCCGGGAGCCCGAGGTAGTTGAACGGCCTGGTGTTCGCCGACACCGCCATGAACTTGTGCTCGGTGCCCGGGCGGTCCGTGGTCGATATCGGTCTCCGCCAGAGTCGGCAGGCTGGTGCGGATGGTCGGCGTCACCAGGACATCGACTTTTGAAAACACCTCCGCCGCGAACGCCTTGAGGATCGGGCCGCGGCGGCTGAGGGCCTCGATGTAGTAGGCCGCCGGGATGGCGTAGCCCGGGTACATCCTGCCGCTGATATGCTGGGCGTAGGCGTGCGGGTCGGTGCGCATCCATTCGGCGTGGATCGGAGCGGCCTCGGCGCGGGAGACGATGCCACCGTAGGCGGCGATGGCGTCGAGTCAGCGGCAGGGCGAACCGGCTGACGGTCGCGCCACGCTCGGTCAGGACCGAGAGCGCGGCTTCCATCGCCGCGAGGACCGGCTGCGTCCGCGCCGTCGAGAAAGTAGTTGGTCGGCACGCCGATCCGCAGCCCGCGCAAGTCGCCGTTCATGGCGGCTTCGTAGTCGGGCACCGGCTCGGTCGCGCTGGTTGGGTCGAGCGGATCGTGTCCGGCGATCACGCGTCAGAATCCGCGCGCAGTCGCGGGCCGAGCGGGCCAGGGGGCCGACATTATCGTGGGAGAAGGAGAGCGGCATGACGCCGTAGCGCGAGACGCGGGTCTGTGTCGGCTTCAGTCCGGTCACGCCGCAGGCCGAGGCGGGAAGCCGGATCGATCCGCCGGTGTCGGATCCCAGAGCCATGTAGTTGAAGCGCGCCGCGACGGAGGCGCCCGACCCGGACGAGGAGCCGCCGGTGATGTAGGGCAGGTTCCACGGGTTGTGGCAGTCGCCGAATGTCTTGTTGTGGCCGGTGGGATTCTGCGCGAACTCGGCCATGTTCAGGCCGGCGAAGGTGTAGGCGCCGGCCGCCGCCATGCGGGCGACGACGGTGGCGGTGACGGTCGGGCGGAAGTCCCGGCGCAGCGCTGAGCCGCAGGTGCTGAGCTTGCCGGCCTGGTAATACATGTCCTTGTGTGCCATCGGCACGCCGTGCAGCGGACCGAGTGTCTGCCGGTCGCGAACGGCCTGGTCGGCGGCGCGGGCGGCGGTCTCGGCGTGCTTCGCGATCTTGCCAGATGATCGCGTTCACCTGGGGATTGACCGCGTCCAGATTGGCCCAGCAGGCGTGCAGCAGGTCGAGCGAGGTGGCCTGGCCGGAGGCGACCGCGTCGGCCGCCTCGACCAGGGTGAGGTTGGCGAGTTCGTTCATCAGGCGCGCTCCTTGGTCGCCTGCAGGGCGGCCTCGAAGCTGGATGGTTCGTCCTCGAAGGCGATCGTGCCGCGCAGGGCCTCGAACGCCGCGATGGTCTCGGCGAGTTCCGCGGCCAGCCGCTGTGCCGGCGGATTCGGCGCGTGGATTCCGAACCATCGCGCGATCGTTGCTTCAACCGAAGTCTCGAATGCATCCATCTGTCGGTTTCTCCGGGTTGGTCTGCCCGGCGAGTAGGCAACAGAAAGGTGGGGCGGGCAATGCCGGAGCGGGGGAACGTCTACGAAACCAATGTGCCGAACCGGCTGGATCGGCTGCCCTGGAGCGGGTTTCACTGGCTGGTGATATTCGCGCTGGGGATCGCGTGGATCCTGGATGGGCTTGAGGTGACGGTGGTCGGCTCGCTGGCCGGCGCGCTGTCGGACAGTCCAACGTTGCACCTGTCCGGCAGCCAGGTCGGAGCGGCGGCGAGCGCCTATCTGGTCGGCGCGGTGGCCGGGTCGCTGTTCTTTGGCTGGCTGACTGACCGGCTGGGGCGCAAGAAGCTGTTTACGCTGACGGTGCTGGTCTATCTGGTCGCGACGATCGCCTGCGGGCTGTCGTGGAATTTCTGGTCGTTCGCGGTGTTCCGCATGCTGACCGGGGCGGGCATCGGCGGGGAATACGCCGCGGTGAACGCCACGATCCAGGAACTGATCCCGGCGCGGCGGCGCGGCTTTACCGATCTGGTGGTCAACGGCAGCTTCTGGCTGGGCGCGGCGATCGGGGCGCTGGGGGCGTATGTGGTGCTCGACCCGGCGATCATGCCGCCGGAGATCGGCTGGCGGGCGGCCTTCATCATCGGCGGCGTGCTGGGTTTCGTCGTGCTGCTGCTGCGCCGTTTCCTGCCGGAAAGTCCGCGCTGGCTGATGACGCATGGCCAGCCGGAGGAAGCCGAACGCATAGTCGGGGAAATCGAGGCTCGGGTGGAGCGCGAGACCGGCAGGCCGCTGCCGCCGGTGCCGCCGGGGTTCCTGACGTTGCGGACCGACGTGCATTCCTGGTTCCGAGCCGGGGCGGAGGCGCTGGTCACGACCTATCGGCGGCAGGCTTGGCTGGGCGTGACGCTGATGGCGGCTCAGGCGTTCTGCTACAACGCGGTGTTCTTCACCTATGCGCTTGGTCCTGACGCGGTTTTATGGGATTTCGTCCGGCAATGTCGGGTTGTTCATGTTGCCGTTCGCGATCGGCAACTTCCTTGGGCCGCTGGTGCTCGGGCGACTGTTCGATACGGTGGGGCGGCGGATCATGATCACCGCGACCTACGCGGTGTCCGGGGTGCTGATGGCGCTGACCGGCTGGATGTTCGCGATGGGCTGGCTGGATGCGGTGCAGCAGACCCTGGCCTGGACGGTGATCTTCTTCGTTGCCTCGGCCGCTGCGAGTTCGGCGTATCTGACCGTTGGGGAAAGCTTTCCGTTGGAGGTGCGGGCGATCGCCATCGCGCTGTTCTATGCGTTCGGCACCGGCGTTGGCGGGGTTATTGGGCCGCTTCTGTTTGGGGCGTTGATCGATACGGGGTCGCGGGTGTCGATCTTCTATGGCTATCTGCTGGGCGGCGTATTGATGGTTGTAGCGGCGATTGTCGCGGGGTTTCTTGCGGCGAATGCCGAACGGCGATCGCTTGAGGATGTGGCGCCGCCGCTTTCGGCGGTTTAGGCGCTTTCTGTCTGGACAGGCTGTGGATCAGACGGCCTGAGCAACCGCCTGATGGTCGGAGAGGGCGGCGAGTGCCGCTCGGTTGGCTTGTGCGGCGACGCGGGCTTCGGCTCGCTTTCGGCTGGCGGCGAGGCGGTTGTCCCGCTGGCGCTGCTCATAGGCCTGGGTCCAGGTCAGGCCCATGGTCTTGGCGAGGCCGGCGACCGTGCGGGTGTTCTCGATCAGGTCGAGGGCTTTTTCGATTTTTGGTTCGGGTTTGGCGGGTTCGGGCCGGGTTTCGGCGGGCATGCCTTGGCGGCGGGCGGTCTGGAGTTTGTCCAGCCGACGCTGGGCTTTGTGGGATTCGCGGCTGAGGCTGACGGCGCTGCCACGGAGGCGGAGGCTTCTCGTCAGCGGCATTTCCAGGGTGGCGGCCTGCCCGAGCGCTTCTAGCGCTTGGAAGCTGAAGCTGACGATGTTGGCGGCGAGGCGGAGTTCGTCCTCGGTTTCGGGGTAGTAGGCGCTGAGCATCTGGGCGGCGGCCTGGCGCGCGGCGGTCATGTCCCCGGCGGCGCCCGCGAGGAAAAGTGCGCTGAGGGGGGTGATTATAGTTTCCAGGATGGCGTCTGGAAGGGTCTTGGCGAGGCAGGGGGCGAGGGACATGGGCTCGGCCTTGTCGTTCGATGTTTGTTCGGAGGCACCATAGGCGGATATTCCTTGGATTGCAAGAATAAATTCATGGTCTGTTCCAATGTCGTAGACTACCGAGGCCAACTGCTGCCCGGGTCCGTGATGGAGCGAAGCCACATCTCATGCCGAAATGTGTTCTGGCGATCCGTCTTTATGAACGGCGGGCAAGTTCGCCTATCAGGTCGATCGCTCGTTAGAAATCACCCACAAGACGGCTTGGTTCAGGTGCCATCGTATCCGCGAGGCTATGTCCGATCCGAAGCCACCCCTAGTGAGCGGCTGACCTATCGGCGGATTAGCGAAGCCTCGCTCCGCCAGCGCGCCGCGCTTTCCTGACTTGGAAGAGTGCGCCTCGGAGAACAGAGTAGGCATTGCTCGCGCTGTAGGGAATAGCCTACATTAGCTATGTGAGCGATGTGGTTGATTTTAGCTTCCTGTCCGGGCAAGTACTCGGAGTCGAGCGTGAGCTGCGGCTGATCCGGCTGCAGGTCGACAATCTGTCTTCACGCCTAGCCTCATTAGACACCCGCACGGCCAGTCTTGAACAGAACTTCCATGGCTTGGTGAGCGAGGTCTCCCGAGGGTTCGGCCAAGCGCAGCATCAAGCGACGCGCAACGAAAAGCGGCTCGAAGTATTGGACGCCGGACTCTCTGCGCTGCGAACCGCAATTGATGACAGCACCGAGAAGATCGTGGCTGCTGTGCAGGCGCAGCGATGATCTGCTTGAACGACGAAGTTACGATTTCGGTCTAGCCGCGGAACCAACCACCGACCACCAGTCCAGCGTTGTCGCCAACACCAGTGCCGCTGCAACGCTTAGCGCGTTACAGCGACGCCCTTCAAGTCTCCACAATGGCAATCGGTCCCGGTTTCGGAATAGGCTTTGTCGAGTTGGCAGGTTGTCTGCGATGTGACGCACGCCGTCACGGGCCCCTGATTGCATGATCCGAGCCCAAGCAGCAGCAGTAAAAGAGCGGTGCGACGGATTCGATCGGAGTACGCGAAAGAGTTGAATTCAACTTCAGCTCTCCCGGCCACTATTCTCGATGCGAACGGCCTCTCCGTGCATTCGGAAGACAGAGTAGCCCACAAATTTGGGCCCGCGGCAACCACGTGACAGCAATAATGCTCGCTTCGGCCAGACCATCCAGGGCGGCACCGGGCGTGCCGGATCAGGCCAGCGGGCCGCCGGATTTTTTCCAGGCGTTGATACCGCCCTGGATGTGACGCGCCATCCGGATGCCGGCGTCCTGCGATGCCTGCACCGCCATCGCCGAGCGCTCACCGAACGCGCAGTAGAACACAAGGGTTCTATTGGTTGACTTGGCGAGTTCATGGAGCATGCCGCCGGGGCCGATACTCTCCTGTAGGTCTGGGTAGGGCAGATGCAGGGCGCCCGGCAAAGCGCCGTGGCGTTCGCGCTCACGCTTTTCGCGCAAGTCGATCAAGGTGATTTCGGGCCGGCCCAACAGCGCCGCGGCTTGTTCCGCGCTGTATGCCCAGCCGCGTTTCGCGATCTGTTCCTGCGCCAGGCCCTGGTGGATATTGGCGGGCACGGCGACGTCCATCATCTTCGGGTTCGGCAGATTGAGGCCGTTCATGATGGCTGCGTATTCGTCGGCCGACTTGACCTGCAACCGTGGATTATGAGCGCGCTCCTCGGCGATCGTGCTCACGGTGTCCCCCTTGTAGTCGTGCGCCGGGTACACCAACGTCTCGTCGGGCAGTTTCAGCAGCCGATTGAAGATGCTGTCATACTGCGCGCGAGCGTCACCGTTCTGGAAATCAGTTCGGCCGGTGCCTCTGATCAGCAGCGTATCGCCGGTGAATACGCGGTCTTCCATCCGGAAGCTGTAGGAATCATCAGTATGCCCGGGGGTGTAGATGGCCTCCAGGCTGAGCCCTTCGATCTGCAGGTTGTCGCCGTCGGACACCCGCATGGACACGACATCCACCTGGCTCTGCTCGCCCATGACGGTAATGCAGTGAGTGCGATCACGCAGTGCTCCAAGGCCGGTGATGTGGTCAGCGTGAAGATGTGTGTCCACGGCCTTGACGAGCTTGAGGCTCAGTTCGTCCATCAACTGCAGATAGCGGTCGACCTTTTCCAGGACGGGGTCGATGATCAGCGCTTCACCGCCGCGGCGGCTGGCGAGCAGGTAGGAATAGGTGCCGGAAACCGATTCGAATAGTTGGCGGAAAATCATCTGTTGCGTCTCCGCAATTATCGACCCCCGGTTCTATCCCCGGCTAAGCCTGGACCAGAGCACGCAACGGCTTGGCGAGGTGACGTTCGCTTGCCAGGTGCTTCAGGTCTGAGCGTCATCTTGCCACGACTGGGGCGAGAACCCAACGGGATCAGCCGCGCGGCTGCGCGACCACACGCAGATATGGCTTCAGCGTCTTCCAGCCGCCCGGGTACTTCTGCTTTGCCTGGTCGTCGGAGACGGCTGGCGGAATGATGACATCCTCGCCGGGCTTCCAGTTCACCGGCGTCGCGACCGTGTGCTTTGCGGTGAGCTGACACGAATCAAGCAGCCGGAGCACTTCGTCGAAGTTGCGGCCTGTGCTCATGGGGTAGGTCAGCATCGCTTTGATCTTCTTATCTGGGCCGATGAGGAATACCGAGCGCACGGTGGCGTTGTCGGCTGCGGTACGGCCATCGGCCGTGGTCCCGGCACCCTCCGGCAGCATATCGTAGAGTGTCGCCACCTTCAGGTCGGTATCGCCGATCATCGGGTAGTTCACGGCGTGCCCCTGAGTCTCCTCGATGTCCGCTGCCCAGCGAGCGTGGTTACCGACCGGATCGACGCTGAGGCCAATGATTTTGGTGTTGCGCTTATCAAATTCTGGCTTCAGTCCAGCCATGTAGCCGAGTTCGGTGGTGCAGACGGGTGTGAAATCCTTGGGATGAGAGAACAGGATGGCCCAGCTGTTGCCGATCCACTCATGGAAGCTGATCGGGCCTTCGGTGGTTTCAGCCGTGAAGTCGGGTGCTTCGGAGTTGATACGAAGGGACATTGTCGCATCCTTCACATGTTCACAGTGGAACCGAATTTGCGCATTTGATCGTCGAATGCCGGTTAGGGGCAGATCATGTTAGCTGATGGGGAGCACGTCTAAGCACCCTGGCATCCCCCGCAAGGCTACCTGCGGCCGCCTCAGGTTGAGAATGGCTCAAGCGGTGCGAACGGCCGGATTGGCGCAAGGTCAAAATGCCCCCTCGGCAGCCTCGTATCCAACGCCAGGGGCTTCTTCGTCAACCAAAAACCTAACGCGGGTACTGCAGCCCCATTGCGCCGAGCCATCCTGGCACCGCGCCAAAAGGACGCGAGAGGACACCGCCTTGTGAGATCTGCTTGATCTGCGGCGTGAGCGGCTTTTGCAATCATCGCGAATGAGTTGGGGGGCCTGAGCCGTGACACCTTGCCCATTCCTCGCGATTTGCAAAGCGCGCGATGAGTTCAAGCCCGTGTCTGGCTGTCTTCGTCCAATACAAGATAAAGTGGTAAAGGATTTTACTGTCGGACATATAAATCCTACTACAGTACAAATCAGCCGTGGGCGTCTACTCGCGGGAGTGGACACGACTGTGGGTCCGGGCAGTTTAAATCGAAGTCGATCCAGTGATCGCCGATCCGTCCTCCTCAATTTGCTGCTGATCGAAGGTAACAGCCACCGCCACACGGAAAGGGATCTGCAGCGGTTCGCGATCTCGCATCGCCACTACGATGCCATGCTGCCAGATTCGCTTCCAGCGCACGACGATTGTGAGC
This sequence comes from uncultured Alphaproteobacteria bacterium, assembly GCA_963778125.1. Taxonomy (GTDB): domain Bacteria; phylum Pseudomonadota; class Alphaproteobacteria; order Acetobacterales; family Acetobacteraceae; genus Rhodopila. The sequence continues at coordinate 54,380 of CAVZTH010000055.1, forward strand.
TTGCGGAACGCAGGTGCCTGGCAGCTAACATCCTCGGTCGAGGTCTCCTTGGTGTCTGCGGACACCGAGTATGTCCGCCGTAACTTCTCCTCGGACGACAGCCGCAGCGCCCCGGCATCTTTCGCTCCCAGGCTGAGTTCTGTGCCGCCGGATTTGGCCCGTTCGACTTCGATATGATATGTTTTCGACCATTCCTTGGTGAATGAGAAGCTTCGGGTCGGCGAACCGGAATTTTTCGAATTATCGATGACCCGGCGATCCTCGCCGAAAAATTCTTCGCTGCGCTCGGTTTCGATAATCTCTATTACCTCGGTCCGCCCGGCGGCACGGCCGGACCGTCACCGAACATCTTCCAGCGATGAGCACATTTTGGACACTCTACCAAATCGGCGCGCAGTCCACCGCCAGCCCATTTTGACATCCGGCTTCCGTCGGCGGCATAAAAATTCGCTGTCACGACGCCGACCGCATTCATAAGGCGCTCATTACAGTGCGGGCACTTCCAGCCGCTGCTCAGGAATAGACGATGCTGTTCGGACATCCCGAAGGCACCGGACAAAGCTGAAGTCATCGATCCCGATATGTCCAGCAGTTTTTTCAGCATCGGTAATCCGCTCCGCGGTCGATCCCGGTTCCGGCGACGGCCCCGCTATTCGCCGGTCAGTTGTGATAGTAGAGGACTCGCGACAGTAATGCAAAGTGATATTGCAGGCTAAGCTCAGGCAGAGCAAGCTGGTGCGATACGTTTAATGCCTGTGGCAGGGTTTCCACCAGCGACGTCCGCTGCGCAAGGTGTCCTGTCACAGGGACTTCACCGACCCACGATTACGTTTTGATCGAATTGCTGAGCCTGGCGGAGGGTCGCATCCATTCGGTCCATAGCGTGCCCGGCGATTGCCGCGGCGAAGGCGCGCTCCTGCGCACCGCGTGCCAATATCTGAGCCGCAGTTGGGCGATACATTGTTTGGCCATACTGGGGTTGACCATACTGGGGTTGGCCATACGAGGAGCCGCTGTACACCGGGTAGTAATTTTGGGCAGGAGTCTGGCCTCTTCCCGCTGCCAGAAGCGCGCCGCCCGCGGCGGCAATGAGAACCAGCCAACCGCGTCGTGATATTGGTCTCCCGAACATCGTCTTCTCCTACTTCCCGGACACCGCATTGATTCCGGCCTCGGGTAGAGACTATTGAACGGACCTCATGGGAAATGTGCCGTGGGTCACATGGCACTGAGAAATTTATGTGAGGAAGCGGAGCAGGGGAGGGAAGCGCGACACCAACGTCGCGAAATCATTGACCAGCGGTCGCGACCTGGGCGGCCTGATTGGGGAGGTCTAGGCCTCGATCGGAGCAGGACGCAGTGCCCTACCGGACCATCGGCGGCAGGATGCGCAGACCAAGACCGGCGCTTGAGGCGATCCGCCATAAGCGGTCCGCAACGTGTCCCCCTTGCCTTTACACCCTCCCTAAGCGACCTTGGGAGCCAGACATTAGTCCGTGATAAGCAAAGCGAGGCAGCCGTGAACGACAGCACGATCGTCACCGACTCGGTGAAGCGTTTCAAATGGGTTGGCACCCGTCCGATCCGCCCCGATGGCGTGCCCAAGGTAACCGGCCGGGCGCTCTACGGCGCCGACCTTAAGCTGCCGGGGATGCTGTATGGCAAGATCCTGCGCTCCCCGCACGCCCACGCCCGCATCAAATCGATCGACACCTCCGCGGCCGAGGCGCTGCCGGGCGTGAAGGCCGTCATGACCGCCGCCGATCTGCCCGACCAGAAATTCGATTACATCGGGCCGGAGCGCGTGGCGGTGAACTTCTGGCACGTCACCCGCAACATCCTGGCGCGCGAAAAGGCCCTGTATGAGGGCCACGCCATCGCCGCCGTCGCCGCGATCAGCAGCAGCATCGCCGAAGAGGCCGCTGCGCTGATCAAGGTCGACTATGAGGTCCTGCCGCATGTCATCGACGTCGACGAGGCCATGGCGCCGGACGCGCCGCTGCTGTTCGAGGACATGATCACCCGCGGCATCGAACCGCCGCCGACCAAGCCGTCCAACATCTCCAAGCGCCTGGAGTTCGCCATCGGCGACGTCGAAGCCGGCTTCAAGCAGGCCGACGTCGTGATCGAGAAGGAATTCAAGACCGCCGCCGTGCATCAGGCCTACATCGAGCCGCACGCCTGCGTCGCGCAAGTACGAGGCCGACGGCCAGTGCGAAATCTGGTCCTCCAGCCAGGGCCATTTCCAGATGCGCGCGCTGACCGCGCAGATCATCGGTGCCCGCCTCGGCGATCTGCGCGTCACCCCGGCCGAGATCGGCGGCGGGTTCGGCGGCAAGACCGTCACCTATCTGGAACCCGTCGCCGCCATCGCTGTCGAAGAAGTCCGGCCTGCCGGTGCGGCTGCAAATGACCCGCGAAGACGTGTTCCGTGGCTCGGGACCCGACCTCCGGCGCGTCGATGTGGGTGAAGATCGGCGTCAAGAAGGACGGCACGATCGTCGCCGCCGACGGCATCTTCAAGTTCCAGGCCGGCGCTTTCCCGGGCTCGCCGGTGATGAACGGCTGCCTGTGCGCCTTCGCGCCGTACGAAATCGCCAACCAGCGCGCCGTCGGCTACGACGTGGTTTCCAACCGGCCGAAGGCGGCGGCCTACCGCGCGCCCGGCTCGCCGATCTCCGCCTTCGCGGTCGAAAGCGTGCTCGACATGTGCGCCAAGGCGATCGGCATGGACCCGCTGGAAATGCGCTACAAGAACGCCTGCCGCATCGGCACGCCGACGCATCGCCGGGCCGAAGCACGCCCATGCCGGCTATATCGAGACGCTCGAGGCGCTGATGAAGCATCCGGCTTACAAGGTGAAGCTGGGGCCGAACCAGGGCCGCGGCGTGGCCTCCGGCTACTGGTTCAACGGCGGCGGCGAATCCAGCGCCACGATGCAGGTGAACGCCGACGGCACCGTGCTGGTGGCGACCGGCAGCCCCGATATCGGCGGCTCCCGAGCCTCCATGGCGATCATGGCGGCGGAGACGCTGGGGGTGGACTATAACACCGTGCGGGCGATCGTCGCCGATACCGCGTCGGTCGGCTATACCCACGTCACCGGCGGGTCGCGCGTGACGTTCGCCACCGGCACCGCCGTGGTGGAGGGCGCCAGGACGGTGGTGAAGGAGCTGTGCAAGCGCGCCGCGTTGATCTGGGGCGTCGACGAGGAAGGCGTGGTCTGGGAGGACGGTCACGCCAAGCCGGCCAGCTCCAACGTCGGCGACTTCAAGCCGCTGTCGCTGAAGGAGACTCGCGGCCAAGGCGGCGGCGACCGGTGGCCCGATCACCGCGTCCGCCGGTGTCAATGCCGGCGGGCAGGCGCCCGGGTTCTCCACCCAGTTCTGCGACGTGGAAGTCGATCCGGAGACCGGCAAGGTCACCATCCTGCGGTTCGTCGCGGCACAGGACGTCGGCCGGGCGATCCATCCCAGCTACGTCGAAGGCCAGATCCAGGGCGGCGTGGTGCAGGGCATCGGCTGGGCGTTGAACGAGGAGTACATCTACAACGCCAAGGGCCTGCTGGATAATCCGGGCTTCCTGGACTATCGCTGCCCGGTGGCCTCCGACCTGCCGATGATCGACGCGGTGCTGGTGGAGGTGCCGAACCCGACGCATCCTTATGGCGCGAAGGGCGTGGGCGAGGTGAACATCTGCCCGCCGATGGCCGCGATCGCCAACGCGATCGACGATGGCGACGGGCAAGCGGATGACGGAACTGCCGATGTCGCCGCCGCGGCTGCTGGCGGCGCTGTCGGCCTGACGATGGCGCGTGTCGTGTTCACCTCGGGCTTCGCACGCCGCTACACCGACGGCGTGCGGGAGTTCGAGGTGGAGGCGAAGAATCTGCGCGGCGTGCTGAAGGCGATGGACGAACTGTTTCCGGGGCTCGGCGAGCACCTGGAGGAGGAAACGACCGTCGCGATCAACGGCGAGTATCACGAGACGGGCTATTTCCAGCCCGTTCCCCCTGACGCCGAAGTCTTCTTCATCCCGAGGATCGAGGGCGGGTAGCGGCAACCGCGGACGCGGGTCAACGCGACGGCGGTTCGTCCGCTGAATGGTCAGCGGCTCAAGTCCCCAAGGTCAAGTGGGATGCCGAGCCAGAAGCGTTCTGATGAAATGGGCCTGCGTCGGCGGTCTCTTTGATGCGACTTGTGAGCGTGTTCGCTGTAGCGGCGCGCAATAATAAACGGCCCGACGCGCAATAGATGGATACTTCCGGCGCACCTTAGCTGAGACGGCGGCTGCCACGTTCAATCAAAGACAAGGCGCATTTCGTGCTGGAGTTGCTGGACCGGCCTGCTAGATGCCGCAGCTACACCTCATACCTCCTAGGTATCCTACCGACCTATTTAGTCTTGGACCGCGCAAACGGGAAGCGGCAGGAATGCGGCATCAGAGGAAATCAACCTTCCAGGTATCAGATAAAGAGCCAGGGTTGAAAGACCACCCCAGCTAGCGAAACGTAAATCACGGAGGATGTAAAATGAGTGAATCCCTAATGAACAGCAAGGAAGTGAAGGACCTTATCACCAAGGTCAGCGGCTTGACCAACGACGCCGGTAACCCGCGGATGAAGCGCATCATGCATCGGTTGGTATCCGACCTGTTCCGCACCATTGAAGATTTTGACGTCCAGCCCGACGAATTCTGGTCTGCCGTCAGCTACATCACCGCACTCGGTCAGGCGAATGAAGCGGCACTGCTGGTGCCGGGTCTCGGCATCGAAACCTTCCTGGATCTGCGTATGGATGAGGCGGAGCGCAATGCTGGCATCGAAGGTGGCACGCCGCGCACGATCGAAGGCCCGCTTTACGTCGCCGGTGCACCGTTGTCCAAGGGCGAAGTGCGGCTCGATGACGGCAGCGAGCAGGGCGAAACCCTGTTCATGGACGGGCAGGTGCGCGACATGGACGGCAAGCCGGTCGCCGGTGCCATTGTCGATGTGTGGCATGCCAACACCCTGGGCGGATACTCGTTCTTCGATCCGTCGCAGCCGAAATACAACTTGCGCCGGCGCATCGAAACCGATACCGAGGGACGCTACAGATTCCGCTCGCTGCTGCCCTCGGGTTACGCCTGCCCGCCGGATGGCCAGACGCAGAAGTTGCTGAATCAGCTTGGCCGGCACGGTCACCGCCCGGCGCATATCCACTTCTTTGTGTCGGCACCGAACTACCGCAAGCTGACGACCCAGATCAACATCGACGGCGATGCATACCTGCACGACGACTTCGCTTTCGCCACCCGCGATGGCTTGATCCCGCACGTGCGGCGCTCGACCGATCCGGCGGCCATCAACGCCCGCGGACTGAACGCGCCGTTCGCCGAGATCACCTTCGATTTCGTTCTGCACCCGGAGAGCGCTGCCGCACCGAAGACCGAGGTGACGCGGGCGCACGCCGAAGCCGCCTGACCCTGAGCCCGGCCGTCGATCGCGGCGGCCGGGTTTCCTTTCGCGCCTGTTTCGGAGCCACACATGCCCGACACTCCCCTCTCCATTCCTACCCACCTGCGGCGCGATCTGACGATCAACGAGATCAAGAGCACGATCGTGGATGTGCCGACGGTTCGGAAGCACAAGCTGTCCTCGCTGTCCGTCACGGCACAGAGCTACGTCATCGTCGAGTTGCGTCTCGCCAACGGCGTGATCGGCATCGGCGAAGCCGCAACACTTGGCGGCCCGCGCTGGAGCGAGGAAAGCGTCGAGAGCATCAAGGCGACGGTTGATACCTATCTGGCACCCGCTCTGATCGGCGCGGCAGCGGATCGCTTCGAAGCAGCCCGGGCCCGTATGGACGAGGCAGCAAAGCGCAATAACGCCGCCAAGGCCGCCATCGAAAGCGCGCTGTTCGACGCCGTCGGTAAAACCCTTGGCGTGCCTGCCGTGCAGCTTCTGGGCGGCGTGGTGCGCGAAAGCGTGCCGGTTTTATGGACGCTTGCCTCCGGGGATCCCGCCCAGGAGATCGAAGAGGCGGAAAAGAAAATCGCCGCCCGTCTGCACAATACCTTCAAAGTCAAGATTGGCGCACAATCGCCCGAAGCCGACATGGCGCGCATGAGGCGCCTGGCCAGCGCCCTGGAAGGGCGGGCGACCCTGATTGTCGACGCCAATCAGGCATGGGACGAAACCACTGCGCTGCGCTGCCTACCGATCCTGGCAGAGATCGGCGTCACACTGGTCGAGCAGCCGCTTCCAGCCTGGAACATTTTGGGCATGGCGCGCCTGCGCGCTCGCTCCACGCTGCCACTCATGGCCGATGAATGCGTGTTCTCGATCCACGACATGCTGGATGTCGCACGTGCGGGGGCCGCCGACGTGGTCTCGCTGAAGCTGGTCAAGCACGGCGGTCTGCTGGCGACGCGCGATGTCGCGGCCGTCGCCGGGGCAGCAGGTATCGGCCTCTATGGCGGTTGCCTGCTGGAGAGTTCTATCGGAGCGGCAGCTCATTTGCATGTCTTCGCGGGACTGCGTGATCTCGCATGGGGCTGCGAGCACTTCGGCCCACAGATCCTTACAGGTGACCTGGTGACCGAACCGCTGCGCTTCGAGGATTTCCACATTCATTTGCCGACCGGTCCTGGACTCGGCGTCACACTCGATCCGGAACAACTGCGGCGTTATGCGCGACAATAGGAGAAAGTCCGATGTTGTATTGCGTTCAGATGGACGTCCGCATTCCATACGATTTGGACTCTTCGCAGGCCAATACCCTGAAGGCCGATGAAAAGACTCGTGCGCAGGAATTGCAGCGCGCCGGCAACTGGGTCCATTTATGGCGGGTGGCCGGACGTTACGCCAATATCAGCATTTTTGACGTGGCAGATCACGATGAACTGCACGCCATCCTGTCCTCGCTTCCGCTGTTCCCCTTCATGGACATGATCGTGACGCCGCTCGCCCGGCATCCTTCAGCAATTGAGTGAGCACGGCGCCGCCCAGCATGCCGTGGCGGCCATGTTGGCCTTCATATAAGAAACGATAGAACTATTATATAGTAACGTCGGACGTTTCGCCGGCATTGCTAAAATAATGGATGGACTTCTTGCGTCGTTCATAATCACAGGGAGTAAAACATGACCAGGACATTGCGAATTGCGATCATCGGTGGTGGCATCGGCGGTCTGACACTGGCGGTCGCTCTGCGACAGCGCGGCATCGAAGCCGACGTGTACGAGCAAGCGCCGGAGCTGGCCGAGATCGGCGCTGCCGTTGCGCTCTCGGCCAACTCCAACCGGGAACTTCGCCGGCTCGGCATTCTCGACGCGCTCGCGGCCGTCTCGACCGAGCCAAGCGAGCTCATCTATCGCAACTGGCGGGATGCCGGCCGCGTCGCGGCACATCCGGTTCATGAGAACATGAATTACCAGCAACTCTGCGATGCGCCCTACTACGGGATTCATCGTGCCGATCTGCAACGCATCCTGAGCGGCGCGATGGGCGGCACCGGGCTACATCTTGATCACAGGCTGACCGAGATCAGGGATCTTGGCGGCGCGACCGGCCTGAGCTTCGCCAACGGGCGAACCGTTGAAGCCGACCTCGTTATCGGCGCGGATGGCGTGCGCTCCCTCGTTCGCCGCTTCATCACCGGCCGGGACGACACGGTCTACTCAGGGACGAGTGCGTTCCGTGGCATCGTGCCCGTGGCGAAACTGCCGACGCTGCCTGACCCAAAGGCGATCCAGTTCTGGATGGGGCCGGACGCCCACCTGCTGCATTATGCAATCGGAGGCAACGCCGATTACGTGAATTTCTTCGCTGTCGTCGAGTATCCGAAGGTCTGGCCGCATGCCGACAAGTGGCTGGACTCCGTCGAGCCGGGTGAGGCTACGGCCGCGTTCAAAGGCTGGCATCCGGCGGTAATCGAGATGGTTTCGCAACACCTGCCGGTGCGCTGGGGGCTGTTCGGAACGCAGCCTTTGCTGCACTGGTATCGCGGCGGCGTCGTCATCCTTGGCGATGCCGCGCACGCGATGCTGCCGCACCACGGACAAGGCGCCAATACAACCATCGAGGACGCGATCACTCTGGCGGAACTTTTGCCCGGAACAGCTCCGGACGGGCTCGGTCCGATCCTCGCGCAATACCAGTCGCTGCGCCGTGCCCGGACTCGCAAAATCCAACGCAGCTCCTGGATCACCAATGCATTGCTGCATCTGCCGGATGGTCTGCAACTCGCGGAACGCGATCGGCTTGTGGCGCGGTTCCCGGAGGATTTCGGCTGGATTCACCAGTTCGACGCGCTCCAAACGGTCCGAAACGCCATGCAGACACAGCCTCACCCCGCTCCCGCACATACCTGAGGAGGTCACTATGCAGCGAATCGAAATCGAGACGGCGTTCGCCGAACTGCTTAACAACATCTCGGGAATTCAACCGGGCCAGATCGCTCACGACTTGCGCTTCGAGAAGCTCGGCCTGGACTCGCTCGCCAAAATCGACCTGGCGGTCGCGGCCGAAGATCGCTTCGGCATCGCCATACCGGATGAGGACCTCGAACGGTTCGCGGACGTCGGCGACCTTTTGGATTACGTCCATCGCGCCACCGCACGAGAGTTCATGGCGTCATCCGTTATTGGAAATCGTGTGGTGCCCAAGACAGCAAGTATAACGCATAAGTAGAAGTGATCAGCTCGGCAATCTGTGCCGGCTGCTACCCGGAAGAAGAAACATGAGAAAAATCTTTGCCGTGCTTGCGCTGACCGGTCTCGTCATGAGCGTCCCGGTCTTTGCGGACGACATGAAGTTGCCGGAGTTGAAGAGGCAGCCGACACCTCAGGCGGTGCTCGATGAACACCTCGATGCGCTCAACAAATGTGACTGGAACCGTATCATGGCACAGTTTCCGGACGACGTTGAATTCATGCTGCCGAATGGAGCGTGGATCAAGGGACGCACCGCGATTGGCAATATGTTTGTTGGGTTCTGCAAAGATCACAAGGACGGCGGCTTCAAGGGAGCAACCTTCATCCCGGAGGAATCCGTTTCTGTCGGTGATACAATTGGCGTGTCTTGGCGCGTGGAGGCCGATTGGCTCGCCGAGCCATACAAAGGTGCCGATGCCTATGTGACTAAGAACGGAATGATGCAGCTTATAGTCACGACGTTCAAGCCCGCAGACATGAAGTTTAAGAAGTAACGGTCGTGACTGGCGAGACTGCTTATTACGGGCAACACTAAGGAGATAATCAATGGCGACGCGGTTTCATCATATCAACTTCTGCTCCAAGAATTCCCTGGAGCTGGACAGCTTCTACAAGGACGTGCTTGAGCTGGGCGAAACATCCTACGACCAGATCAAGGATCAAGGATATGCCGGACGTGTCGCCTTCCTGACGGATGGCACGAGCGAAATGCATCTTTCTACCCTGGACCTGAACGTGTCGTTCCGTACAGGGCAGGCCATCAACCCCCTCGAGCGTGGCCATACTGCGTTTCGGACCGACGATATCGAGGGGGTCAAACGCCGTCTGACGGGGCGCGGCGTTCCGTTCTCCGACTACGGGACCTGGGCCATCCCCGGGTGGCAGCAGATCTTTTTCCATGATCCGGATGGTAACATCATCGAAGTCCACCAAGTCGGCGAACCCGCAACCAAGGCTATCTAGACGCGGGACCGGGCCTGCCCTGGGACGCGGCGACCGTGGCGCTGTCTTCTAACTGTCGGTGATAGCCGGGGGGCTGTCAGGCGGTTAGGGGTACGCCATGGAACGGGCAGGATAGATGTAGCGGCGCAGAATAGATTGTCTTTTCCGGCCCACATTATCTGAGACGGAAACAGGCTTCCGACGAACAATCGAGGAGACACAACGCGCATTCGGTGAGGCAGACGTGCAATAGATAATTAGCAACGCGCGACCGCCGCTTCCGATCCCGTTACAGACACAGTTTCAGCTGTCCGGCGGCTGGCGGCTTGCTCGTCCCCAGAACACTCCCGGATGTCGCGATCACGTCCTCGACGGCCAGCGCCAACTGCCGCGGCGCAAAAGGGTGAACCGTGTGCCCCGAATGGAGTACGCTGCGACGCAGCACGAACGCCGGGGTTGCCGGGGCAGGGGTCCGCATCACGTTAGCCTAGCCCATGTCGCGACCTCACGGTGCTGGGCCATTGTGCGGCATGCTTCGGGTTTCTCCATCCTGCCTCGTGGGCTGCGATGTATGCGAATTCCAGCCGCCCGGAACGTCCGCAGCGCCAAGGTGCCGCCGCCGCCTTTAGCCTTAGCTTTGGCCTTTGCCGCCTTCGCCTCCCGCTTCGCCTGGATGGGATCGGTGCGCCCCGCGTTCACACGGGCATCGGCTAGCCCAAACTCCGGGTAGCTGCCCGCCCCATCCAGCGGGTCTTGCCGTCGATCTTTAATCGAAACACTCACGACCGCCGGCTGGAAGGCTTAACTCGGAGATAGGCCGCCACCATCGCCATAGTCGCGCGGTGCGGTGAAGCTTTCGATCTTCCTCGCCGTGATAGTGTTGGATCGGCATGCGCATCAGCGACCCGGACATCGATCTGGCGGCTTTGGCGCAAGCGCAGGGTGCTCAGGGCTTCGGCCCCGTGCACGACGCCGCCGGGCTCGAGGGCATCTTTTCTGCTGCCATCACCGCCGTCGAAGCCGGCGCTGTGGCCGTGGTGGATGTGCGTGTGCAACCCGGATAAACACCCGCGACGCCAGCGCGCCGACGCTATCTCCACAACGAGCCTCGTCGCTCCCCGATGGAAGGGTGGTCTATCCTTGATCAATCGCGGCAAGAAGCCGTTTCAAGAAGCCATCGATTGCGCTATTGTCGATCCAACGGACCACCGCGACCAGGTCGTGGTCCGGATCCACATAGATCATGTTGGTTCCATTACCCATATGAGCAAAAGCGCTGGCCGGCGCGCTTGGCCACAGCTTCTTATCGGTGTTGAGAAACCAGTTCATGAATCCATATGTGGGCTCGGGCGTCGTCGGGGTGAGCGCCCAATCGACCCATTGGTTGGAGAGCAGTTGGCGGTCTTTCCACTTGCCATGATGCAGCGTGAGGTAGCCGAAACGTCCCATGTCGTACGCGCTGATGAACAGGCCACCGCCAAAATGCCCACCGCCCGACACCGACTGCATCAGGCTTCCGTCGAGGACGACCCAGGAATTCTCGTAGCCGAACCAGCGCCAGGTATTCGAGGCGCCGATCGGGTCCATGATGGTTTCCTTCAGCACCTGCGGCAACGGACGACGCCAGACATTGAGTGCGGCGAGTGCCAGAACATTGACCCGGGTGTCGTTATATTTGTATACACTACCTGGCTTATTTCGGACCCGGTTCGTCCAGTCGCGGGGTCCGGCCCGGGCCGGTCAGCCCAGTCCGGCTTGCCCCACAACGTCCCCTCCCAGTCGCTGGTCTGCCGCAGCAGATTGTCCCATGTGATGGTTCGGTTATGCGGCGTTTCAAACAACGCCAGCAAACCGGGGCCAGACAGCGCATCCGATTTATTGGCGGAGGGAAATGGATTGTAGACCTGTATCGGCCCAATGTAATCCCTGACGGTATCATTAATACTCGTGATCATGCCTCGGTCAACGGCGATCCCAACAATACTGGATAGAAAGCTCTTTGTTACGCTGTTGGCCATGTCCACGCGGAGCGGATCGCCCCATTCGACAACGATGTAACCGTGGTGAATAATCAGCCCGGTTGGATCACCCCGGTCCTTGATCGGTCCGACGACGTCGCTGAACGGCTCGCGACCGAAGGTCTGATAGTGGCTCAGGACCAAATCGCGTGGAGATTTTGTCTCGCCGGCGATGGCAAGGTCGATCGCCTCTTTAAGAAGCTTAGGATTAATGCCCGCTTCCGATGGAGTTTTGTGCTGCCACGTGGCATCCGGGTAATAGGAGGCAACGGGCCGCTCGTCCCTCGTGACCTGCGCGGCAAGCCGAAGAGGATTGGCTGCAAGGAGAAGGACAAGCAGGGCTAGGTGGCGAAGGATCATGCTATTCCTGTAACCGACGTTTCCCGATCGCCGATTATTCCGGCCATCGTCCCGGTAGCATGATGATTAGCATCAATTCGGCAAAACCTTGCCATCCGTTGCAGGTCCGGTTGGCCCTCCGACCCCTGAGAAGTGGCCGCCTTTTCGAGCCAGGCGGCCGAGGCCTATCGTGTCCGTTAGACGGAGCAACAGTTTCCCATCAACGTCATTCTCGCGGAATGCCGCCTCGTCAGCGTTCAAAACCGAACTCTCGCAGCCAGTCTGCGACGTCCATTGCCGCTCCTCGGGCTGCTCGCAGCGGATGGAAAGGACTGAAGCGACGAAGCGGACGTTGGTCAGCTTGGCCGTGGTCCACCGGTCTCTGGCACCCAGGTTTCGCTTACACGTACAGGCCGACGGGCTGAGCCCGGCCAGCCCGCGAAACGTCCACCTCCGGCGTAGCGCTATCGCGCAACAGACTGGTCGATATCTTGCGCGCTGCTCACGCGGTTGGCGTGTTGATCCGCGGTCATATTTATTCGGAATCACCTGGCAGACCTTGGGCCGCGTGATGCAGTCGAAGACCAACATTAGGCCGGTGCGGCAATATGGGTACCCCTGCAACGACTACCCGGTCAGTGCCTCGAAGCAATCGCGGTAGTCGGCCTTCGGATTGGCTGCCAGTTCGGTCGGCGCCCTCCCGAGCATTTCGCGGCACAGGGCAGGTTTTCGGGCACGATGGCGATTGCTGAGGAAACCGAAGTAACGAATGCGACGAACCCGTCGCAGCATATGGCCATCGCCAGCCGAGCTGTGCGCCTGAGCCAGCGCGCTCACCGCCGGGTAGGGGCTGAGGATACCGCCGAAACTAGAAACATTGCTGCGGAGGCCGGCGCCGGCGGTGACTTTCCCGGGCCCGGCGGCGCTTGACTAGTCGCCGGGCCACCTGCGTAGTTCCTGCAAAGGGAGTGAGCGAACGTGGGACAGGTGGCGCAGATCAGGCCGTGGATCTTCGAGTTTTTCTATGCCCCCGGCAATCCGGCCCAGGATGCCGCCCCGGAGGTAGCGGCGGCGCATTTTGCCGCTTACCTTGATCTCTGGCAGGGCGCCGAGGCGCTCGGTTTTGAAGGTATTTTCTTCAGCGAGCATCATTTCGGGCCGGGCTACAGCCCTTCGCCGCATCTGCTGATCGCTGCCCTGGCGCCACGCACGCGAACGCTGCGCCTAGGCGTGATGGGCGTCGTGCTGCCGTATTACCAGCCATGGCGCGTCGTTGAAGAGATCGGGATGCTCGATCACCTGACCGGAGGGCGGCTGGAGATCGGCACGTCCAGCGGGATCCCGCAGGAGATGGCGTTGATCGGCCTTGATGTCGCCGAGGCCAGCGCGCGGAATGCGGAGGCGCAGGCGATCATGGATGCGGGGCTGCGCGATGGCGTTGTCAATCATCACGGACGCTACTGGCAGATCGAGAATCTGCGGCTGGTGCCACGGCCGTTTCAACAGCCTTCGCCCCCAAGGTGGACCACGGTCGTGAGCACGGAATCGGCGCGCCGGTCGGCGCAACGCGGGTCGAAGATCTGCACGAGCTTCCATCCCGTCGAGCGTATCCGCCACATCTTCGACGCGTTCCGTGATGAGGCCGAGGGCTCCGGGGGGCAGGCCGGGCCCGACCAGCTGGCGATCCGCCGGACGATCTCGATCGATGAGGATGAGGGTGTTGCGCGCGCGGCCTCACGCGGAGCGGCCGAGGCGCTGCGGGCAGTGCTGGCGCATGACCCGCGGGTCACGCAGCATCCGTTGCCCGACGCGCCCGGGCCGGCGCACAATTTCTCGGTGGGTGAGGAGGAGTTCATTGCCGGGACGCCGGAGAGCGTGGCGGAACAGATCATCACGCAGTGCCGCGCCGTCGGCGCCGGTCATTTCCTTGCCAATTTCGGCCGCGGGAAGTCGCCGGAGGCGATGGGGCGCAACTATGCCCTGTTTGGGGAGCGGGTTATTCCGTTGCTGCGCGCCGCCGGGGTGGCTACTTGACTTCTGACGCCAACTTACCCGTCGGCAAGGGCAAGCGGCAGCGTGCACCCGAAGTCGGGGAGAGGCTCGCGCAGATCGTCGCTGGACCGATGCAGGTGCAGAGCTGGTCGAGTGTAAGGGCGGCACGGTAACCTATCAGGAGGGCAGGGGCCTCCACGCCGGAGGCACGTCGTTTGTCAAGAGGCTTGGCGCGGAAGCGAGCATAATCAATTCTGGACGTCCCAGAACGGTCGAAAATCCGTAGAGCCGCTAAAAATGCTACAGTTTTAAATCCATGAATGGTGGTAGAATGAGGTGTGAATGCCTCATTTTTGAAAGGTGGGCAAAACCCCTTGGAGGAAATTCGGTCGCCGCTGCTCGTGCAGCCCCAGAATGCGGCGACGCCGCCTAAATCCTTAGGACTAAATCGCGAGTATTTTCTGCCCTATCAACGCGTCGCCATTCCAATACATTCCATGGGTCCAGATGGTCTGTTATTAGAGGTGAACGAGGCGTGGGTCGACTACACCGGCTATAGCCGAAACGAGGCGCTTGGCCGCAGCTTCGCCAACTTTCTGGATCCGACCTCCGCCACTCTTTACGGTCAAGACGCTGTCCCCGAACTGATCAACACCGTGCCCGCCCAGGAGAGCCGATCGGTGGAGTATCGTCTGCTCAAGAGTTCGGGGGACGTTGTCGACGTTGTCCTTACCGCACGTCCGCAGCGCGATCCCGTTACCGGGCGGTTCCTTTATAGCCTCACAGTGATCAGCGATGTCACGGCCCGTAACCGCGCGGAAAAGGCCTTGCGCCAGGCGCAGAAACTGGAGGCGCTTGGCCTCCTCACCGGCGGGGTTGTCCATGATTTCAACAATGTCTTGGCGATCATCCAAGGCAGTTTAGAATTGCTTCTACGACACCTGCCGCCAGAGGACGCACGCGCAAGCCGCTTGATGGAGACCGCTCTGCAGGGAGCAAAACGCGGCGCGGCGATGACCGCCAGATTGTTGGCATTCGCCCGCCAGCAGGAACTGTCTCCGCAGCCGGTGGTTGTCGGCACACTGATCGCCTCATTGCGCCCGATGCTCGTCCAGTTGCTCGGCCCGGC
This sequence comes from uncultured Alphaproteobacteria bacterium, assembly GCA_963778125.1. GTDB lineage: Bacteria > Pseudomonadota > Alphaproteobacteria > Acetobacterales > Acetobacteraceae > Rhodopila. The sequence continues at coordinate 69,494 of CAVZTH010000055.1, forward strand.
CATCACCTTGACGGAAGAACTTTCACCGGATCTCTGGACGCTTCGAGCCGACCCGAACCAGCTTGAGCTTTCACTGCTCAATCTTGCGGCCAACGCCCGCGATGCCATGCCCGACGGCGGCCAACTCCGTCTGGCAGCACGCAATGCCACGATTGCTCTCTCGACCGAGAGCAGCTTCATCAAGTCCCGTCCACCGGCGGCAATACCCGCTGGGGAGCATGTTGTCCTCTCTGTCTGCGACAATGGAACAGGTATGGACGAGGCGGCTCTCGCACGTGCGGCGGACCCATTCTTCACGACCAAGGGTCTCGGCAAGGGCACCGGCCTTGGCTTGTCCATGGTGCATGGCTTTGCGGTGCAATCTGGCGGCGCGCTGCTGCTGTCGAGCCGGCTCGGCGTAGGCACGGTCGTGGAGATATGGTTGCCCCGGGCAACCGCAGTTGCCGGGGGCAAAGATGCGACCCGGGCTTCGACCGTTGTTGTTTCGAAACACCACGGGCGACCGCTACGCATCCTATTGGTCGACGACGACTTGCTTGTTGTTGCGGGTGCAACCGCCATGCTGGAGGAACTCGGCCATGAGGTCTCCAGTGCCACGTCGGGTGCGGACGCGCTGACCCTAGTTGGTCCGCCCGGTCATTTCGATCTTATGCTGACGGACTACATGATGCCTGGCATGTCGGGCGCGCAGTTGGCTGCCCAGGTGCGGGCGCTTCATCCGTCCCTGCCAATTCTGCTCGCCAGTGGATTCGCTGAGTTGGAAGGGGCCGCCGAAACGGCCTGGCCGCGGCTTCGCAAGCCATTTGGTTTAGGAGATCTCTCGGCCGCGCTGGCTCAGGTGATGCCCCATGACCAATAGCAAATATGTTTAACCGCGCGTTCGCACGTCGTTGCTCCCGCGGACCCCTTTAATCGCAGCGGGCAGCGCCCCACGGGGGTCGCGATCACGCCCGACCTTTCCCGACACCGTCCAAGTTCGTTCACAAAAGCGGACCTCAAGGGAAACTTCGCGCGTCGCGGGCGGTTGATGGCTGTGGGGAGGGAGTGGAGCGTCGAAATCATGCCAAGATCAAAGGTTTGTCCTCGTCCCCGAGGATGAAGAGTTGGTCCGCTTAGTTATTGTTCAGGCGTTGCTTGATGAAGGCTTCGAGGTGATGGAAGTCGAGCATGCCGAAGCTGCATTGATTGTTTTAGAGAGCCACAGTCGCCGCGTTGTCCGCGATCGGCGGCAAACGTCCGGCGAGCCACGCGGCCGTGACATCATCGTCGAACCCACTGGCCTCGTACCGTTCAAGCCAGGATCGGACATTGCATATGGCCTGGTGGACCCCGCCACGATTACACATTCCGATCTTGTCGCTGAATTTAACCGCGCCCTTGTGGTTGAAAAAGTCTAACCGTTTGCGGGATCAATGAACAACGCCAGAGGTGTGACAATGCGACCGAACAAGATCAAGCAGCCCGTCGGCATGCGCTCGTTGGAGCCCGTCCGCGCCCTGCACTACGGCGGCGCCGACTACGTGGCCGATGCCAACGGCGAGATCGTCGTCATGGCCATGATCGAGACGAAGGAAGGCCTCGCCAACCTAGGGTCGGGACTCATTCACTACAGATAGAAGAGGACGGTGGCGGCGAGACAAAGCGCTGAGAAGAAAGTATGGGCGCAGCGGTCATGGCGCATCGCGATCCGCCGCCAGTCTTTCAGTCTGGCGAACATGTTCTCGATCTTGTGGCGCCATTTGTAGAGCGCCTTGTCGTAGTCGATCGGCTGTTTGCGGTTCTTGGTCGGCGGAATGCACGCTTTGATCTCTCGCTCGGTCAGGGCCGTGCGGAAATGGTCGCTGTCGTAGCCACGGTCGCCGATCAAGGTGCTGGCCGCAGGCAATTTCTCGATCAGCAGGCGGGCGCCGGTATGGTCGCTCATCTGGCCCTCGCTCAGCAGCAGGATAATGGGCTTGCCCTGTCCGTCGCACACGGCGTGGAGCTTGGAGTTCAGCCCACCCTTGGTGCGTCCGATGCAGCGGGAACGCCCCCTTTTTTTCGCAGGCTGGCGGCCGTCCGATGCGCTTTGAGATGGGTTAAGTCGATCATGATCCGCTCGGGGCGAGGTCCTTCACCGGCTAATCCAGCAAATATCCGTTCGAATACGCCGCGTCGGCTCCAGCGGACGAAGCGATTATACAGGGTCTTGTGCGGGCCATACTCTCTGGGCGCATCCTTCCACTGCAGCCCGTTGCGGATCACGTAGATGATCCCGCTTATCACCCGCTGGTCGTCGACCCGCGGTTTGCCGTGGGAGACGGGAAATGTGGGCTGATCCGAGCCATCTGTCGCCCGCTTAACAGGAACAATTCGCGCTCATGGCGGACACCTCCGCCAACCCCAAAATCATGCACTGCCGAGCCGGGTCAAGTCGTTAATGGGTCCTGAGCCTAGCGGTTTCCGATCATGTTGAAGCTATCCTGTGTTAGCGAGGTAGTTTGCGCATTCGGCTGCAGAGAACTCGTCTAACAGTTTACCGATGCGGCCCCATAGATCGTCGATGGTTCGTTCCTTTGCCTTTCGCAGTAGTGCTTTGAGCTTGGCAAATACCTGTTCGATCGGGTTCAGGTCCGGGGAGTAGGGCGGCAAATACAGTATCCGCGCGCCGACGCCCTCAATCGCCTCGACAACGCCTGCAACCTTATGAGCCGGCAGATTATCCATCACCACGATGTCGCCCCTGGACAGGGTGGGGAGCAGGAATGTCAGCACATAGGCCAGGAATATCTCGCCGTTCATTGGCCGATCGATCACCATGGGTGCAGTGATCCGGTCGTGGCGTAGGGCTGCGATGAATGTGCTGAGCTTCCAGTGCCCGTGGGGTGTTTTTCCGATCAGTCGCTTGCCCTTGGGCGCCCGACCGCGCAAGCGCGTCATGTTTGTGGTGGTGGCCGTTTCATCTATGAAAACCAGTTGTCTAGGGTCGATCGAGGGCTGCCTCTCGCGCCATTCCTCACGCGCCGCGTTGACGTCTTCGCGGTCCTGTTCGGCGGCGTGCAGGTTTTTTTATAGCTGAGCCCCTGACGATCGAAGAAGCGCCACAAAGCCGACACGCTGGCCGCAAAGGTCTTGTCCGCAGCCAGACGCCCTGCCAGCCACCAGTCTCCTGGAAGCGCTGTGCCCAGCGGATAACGCTGCTGACGCTGACTTTGAATGCTGCGCTCGCGCCCCGGCGCGATATACCGGCGTTCACCGCGCCAATCACACGCTGTCGTAAATCAGCAGAATAAGCGCCAGGCATGCAGTCCCCCGCGAATCGGTGGTTCAAGGAAACTCGCCCATTTGACACGTCTTGAGAATCCAGGTCACCCAGAGCCAACTCGCGATGATGGGAAACCGCTCTAATTTCGCATAACTAATCCTGCATCACCCGATCTTGTCGGTGGTGATGAGCGTTCAGCGATCCATCGTGGTCGCCATCGCGCCCGGATGAGCCACGACCGGACAACGATGGGTTGGTCAGGAAGTAATCGTGCGCCGATACTGGTGCCTCACCCGGCGAGACGCGCTGCCATGTCCCGTCGGGACCGAGTTCCCAGGACTGCAATGTGTCCTTCAAATCCGTCACCATGATCTCGTCCAAAACCTGGGCATGCACGGTGTGATTGTAGATCGGCACGAGCGCCTCCACGCGCCAATCCATGTTGCGTTCCATCCAATCCGCCGAACTGATGAACACCGCGGCATCCTTGTTGGGCAACTTGTGGCCCTTGCCAAACACGTAGATCCGGCTGTGTTCGAGAAAGCGACCGACGATCGACTTGATGCGGATGTTTTCGGAAAGTCCGGCAACGCCAGGACGCAGGCAGCAGATGCCACGCACGACCGCCGTCACCCGCACGCCGTAACCCGATGCTCGATACAGCGCATCAATCAGTGTTTTGTCCACCAGACTGTTCATCTTCAGCCAGATCGTTGCGGGCTTTCCCGCCCGCGCCAGGTCGATTTCGTGCTCGATCATTTTGAGGAGGGTCTGACGCGTCGTGAGCGGACTGAAGCTGAGGGCATCCATCCGTTCGGGTTCTGCATAGCCTGTTATGTAGTTGAACAGCCGCGCGGCATCCTGGGTGAACTCCTGGCTGGTCGTGAAGAACGACAGATCCGTGTAGATACGAGCCGTTATGGGATGGTAGTTTCCGGTCCCGAAGTGGGCGTAAGACCGTAGTGATCCCGCTTCACGCCGGATCACCAATGAGATCTTGGCGTGCGTTTTCAATCCGGGCACGCCGAAGACTACCTGCGCACCGACCGCTTCAAGACTGCGCGCGAGCTTTATGTTGGCTTCCTCGTCGAAGCGGGCGCGTAACTCGACCACAGCGGTGACCGACTTGCCAAATTCGGCGGCTTCGATCAATGCCTTAACGATTGGTAAGTCGTAAGTCGTTCGATACAACGTCTGCTTTATCGCGACGACCTGGGTGTCTTGTGCAGCCTGGCGCAGAAACTGCACCACCACGTCGAAGCTTTCGAACGGGTGGTGCACAATCAGATCCTTCGCACGGATCGCTGCAAAGCAGTCGCCATGGTATTCGCGGATGCGTTCTGGAAAACGCGGCGTATTGGCCGGGAACAACAGGTCGGGCCTGTCATCAACAATAAGCTGCTTGAGATCGACAATCCCCTGCAGGCCATGCTGCAGGTAGATCTGCTCGGGATCCGCATCGACCTCCGCGGCGACCAGCGCTTGCAGATCCTTCGGCATCTCGGCATCCATGCCAAGGTGGATAGCCATCCCTCGCCGCCGCTGCTTAAGCGCCGTCTCGTAGGAGCGAATGAGGTCTTCCGCCTCATCCTCGAACTCGACGTCGGTGTCGCGTATCAGCCGGAACGCGCCGCCGCCGGTGCTATGGAAGCCGGGAAACACCCGGTCGAGAAACAGCCTGATGAGGTCATCCAGCATTACGAAACGGATTGCTTTGGTGTCGACGGGATGACCGTTCGCAGCCAGTGACGACGGCAGCCGAATGAAGCGCGCGATTTGCGAGGGCAGCGGCAACAACGCGCGGATGCTACGGTGGTCTTTGTGTCGGCGCAGCTTCAGCACAGCGACCAGGCCCATGTTCGGGACGAACGGGAATGGGTGGGCCGGGTCGATGGCAAGCGGCGTCAATACCGGGAACACGTGCTCCATGAACCAACCGTCGAGCCAACTCTTTTCAGCCTCCGATAGTGTGGAAGAATCGCGGATCTCGATGCCGGCTTCCTTCAACTCGTTACGCAGGTCCTGCCACACGCGTTGCTGGCCTGCCATCAGCGCCTCGGCGCGTCGTTTGATTTCGCGGAGTTGCTGGGACGGCGTCCGCCCATCGGCTGAGCTGACAGTCAGACCCGCGCGGGCCTGGCCAATCAGACCGGCGACCCGCACCGAATAGAATTCATCCAGATTCGATGCGCTGATCGAAAGGAAACGAATGCGCTCCAGGATAGGATGCCGTCGGTTCTCGGCTTCTTCCAGAACGCGGTGATTGAAGTCCAACCACGACAGCTCCCGGTTGATGAAACGGTCGGGGCTGTCGGACGCGATGTCTTGGGTCGTGTCGGACTCGGCTTTATCGATTGTGTGCCCGGATAGCTCGTTCATTTTTTTCACTCCACTCCTGCGTGTCTTGCCGCCAGAGACAACCGGGCCGCTACTCCGAATGGTGGACATCGTGGATCGTCAACCCTCCCGTCGGAGATGGCATCTTCAGCCCCTCCTTGTGCGCTGACGACCGCCGGGTGTCCCGATAGCCCGCCCATTGTTCGCGCATCGACGTGCCGCTGAATTCGTCATCCTTCGCCTGTTCCTCGTAGGCGGTCTTCCGATATATCAGAGGTGGAACAGGCACCTCCGGCAGGGTGGCGAGCTTCCGCTGTATTGTCCGTTCCTCATGCTTAAGTTGAGCCTGCGGGATTTTGTCCAGAAGTCGCTGGATCAGGCTCGTGTCCATTATGACGATCCCCTGCCTATGAATAACTTTACTACTCTTTTGAACCCGCGATCCCGCGAAGGAAAGAGCCTTCACGCAACGTCATCGAAGCATAACAGTGCTCTGCTAGCATTTTTGCAGGACGCGGCATCCTCAATGCACAAATTCCTGGGATCCTGTGCATGACACGCGATGAAATACTGTGATTCCGGCACGATCACCGGTGCACCGCTTTCGATCGATGGCGGATAAGCAGCCCAATAAATATCCTGCGGCAGTTGCACGCTTAGCAACGAGACTTCATCAAACTGTCACGCGTATGCACCCAGCGCTGATGGGAGACCCAAAGGTCTCAACGGGCAAGCGACGCCCGGTGCGGGAGGACCCTTTGCTAGTGCACAACCCGGCTCATGCCTGGCGCTAGAGGAGTAGACGTCATGCCCGATATCGCGCAATCCGATCCAGTGGCCCGCCGCGAGGCGCAGACGGAGTTCGATCCATCCAGCACTATATCGACCAACGTCCCACTTGGCCCGATAGCACAGTCGTCCCCTCCGTGCCGATGACGTCCATGTAGGTTCGGATCTGGGCACTGGCCGCGGCGGGAAAGTTGTTCGAAGGCTTTGTTGTGTTCATGACCGGAGTCGCGCTGCCGCTGATCGCGCGCGAATTCGATATTAGTCCCGCCCAGGACGGCTTCATCAGCGCGGCAAGCCTGTTCGGCATCCTTGTCGGCGCTGTCGGCCTCGGCGGCATGTCGGACCATTTCGGCCGCAAGCTCTTGAAGATATCGGACCTTGAGCCGGAGGCACGTTCGCATGACACATCGCATTCGCCTGATCCTCGCCGTGACACTCGGGTTGGCCGCGGTGTCGGCCCGGGCCGCCGACGTCACGCTGGCCGAGACCGGATCGACCTTGCTGCTGCCGCTGTTCGACATCATGGTGCCCGACTATCTCAAGACGCATCCCGGCGTTCAAATCATCACCGCTGGCACCGGATCCGGGGCGGGTCATCAACAGGCCCTGTCCGGCCAGGTCATGATCGGAGCGTCAAATGCCTATATGTCCGACCGCGAGGTGCGGGAGAATCCAGCTTTCGTCGATATCCCGGTTGCGATCTCCGCGCAGACCATCAACTACAACGTGCCAGGGCTCAACACGACCAGTCTTCGGCTCGACGGGCCAACGATCGCGGGTATCTACACCGGGGTGATCCGCCAATGGGATGCGAAGGCGATCGTCGCACTCAATCCTGGGGTCGCATTGCCACATCAGGCGATTATCCCGATACGTCGGACTGACGGTTCTGGTGACACCTTCGTTTTCAGCCAATTCCTGACATTCTCGACCCCTTCCTGGGAATCCGGGAAGTGGTTCGGCACCTCAATCGCCTAGCCTGAGGTGCCCTGGGGGTCGAAGGGGATGCGGCAATGGTGCAGACCCTGCAATCGACGCCGTATTCCATCGGCTATGTCGGCATCAGCTACAGCGCAGAGATCGCCGCGGACAAGCTCGGCACCGCCATGCTGAAAAACGAGGCCGGCCAGTTTGTCATGCCCACTCGGGAGGCGATCGTCGCAGGCGCTGCCTCGCTTGGCGTGCGCACCCCTGCGGATGAGCGGCTCAGCCTGGTCTTCGCTCCGGGGGGGACCAATCATATCCCCTGGTTAACTACGAATATGTCGTCGTCTCAACGAAGCAGGCAAACCCTGAGGTAGCGGCTGCCCTGCGGCGCTTCCTTCAATGGGTCATCGTTCCTTCCGAGGCCAACGCAGAGTATTTGGACCGCGTGCATTTCGTGCCGCTGCCGCCGCACACCTGGGAACTTAGCTATACGCAAATTCAGATGATCCGCTAGGAGCGGAACGTTCGATGCGTATTTGCAATCTCGAGCCCCGGGATAAGCGACGCAGAATCCCGCGTCCCGGCATCGTCAATCGACGTCACATGCTGGATATTGGAATGGGTTGTTGCACGCCTGAGGAAGCCGCGATCCTGTAAAGCTCTGTAACTACCTCGCGCCCATACTTTCGTTCCAGGCGGCGTATGATGAAGTGCCCCCGAGCGACCCGCTCGAAATGGTCCGTGAAGATCATATTGAGGGTGGCGCCGCCCAGGGCGCCCAGCACCGGTATCGCTCCGGCGGCGAAACGCTCCGACCATACCAGGCCAAAACGTGAGACAATCTCAGACACCATTCGCGTTACAACTGGTGCAGATGCATCAAGGACAGTTCGTTCCATCAAACCGGCGACCAATTCAGCAGTCAGTTTGTTGAGCGTCCCGCGGTCGGCGTAATATCCGATAGCGGCGCCGGCATCAGATTTTCGCTGGCCCAAGGCAAAGACTTGCAGGCAGGCCAGCCGTGGCTCGAGGATGCTCAAGTCCTCGCCCTCGTGGCGCGCGATGTCGGCGATAGCGCGCATCATCAATGTTGTGGTGACCGGCAGTTCAACCGGCAATGAAAGCGATCCGAAAAGGCCGCCGACGGCTCCCGTTAATCCAGTCAGCGTCTTCGGCAACCATCCCGATGGCTCGAACCTGTCGTCCTCTTGTGACTCTATCGCCACTGTCAGGCACTGCATGATCGCGCCGCGCAGTGCGTTGTGTACCGCGCCGTTCAGTTTCGGGATGGCACTCAAGGCGCCATCAAGCGGCTTGCCCGCGTAGTTCGCCAAACGGATGGCCAGGCGCGGCTGCTCCAGAAACCCGACGGCGCGTTCGAGGTCCTTCTGCTCGGAAGGAGACAGTGTCATCGGCCACGCAGCAGCGGACGGATGCCATTCAGGCTGGCGAGTATTGCCGACCCATTACTGAGCACCGCGGTAACGCTCGGCGAGATTAGCCCACCGGGCAGCGCGAACCCGAGGGCAAGCGTATTTAGCACGGCAACGATTGCGTAGTTTTGCTTGATCAGGCCAACAGCCCCGCGCGATACCTCGATTGCCTGCACCAGCTTCCACAGCGAGTCTTCCATGAGCACGACATGCGCCAATTCATGCGTTACCTCTGGGCCGTGCCGCATCGCGATGCCAACATCGGAGTAGGTCAGCGCTACGGAGTCGTTGATCCCGTCGCCCACCATGGCCACGACGTTGCCCTCACGCTGTAACTGGGCGATGACCTCCGCTTTGCCGGCGGGCATCATGTCGGCGAACTGCCGCGTGAGGCCAATACGCTCGCCCACCGCGTTCGCTACGGTTGCGTTGTCGCCAGTTAGCATCACCGTGTTGCGGATGCCCATTTCATGCAGGGTCCGAACGACGTCGCGGCTCTCGGGCCGGATCTTGTCGGCGTACGGGATCAGGCCGGCCAGCTTTCCATCAACCGCCATGTAGAGACAGGAGTAGCCACGTTCATCCAGCATCGCGCGGTCGCGAGCCGCTTCCCCAACGCGGATCTCGCTGCCGCGCAGAAAACGCTCGCTGCCGAGATGCACATAATGGCCGTCGATCTGGCCCTCGAACACCGAGACCAACTTTGTAGTCCGGAGCGTCGGCAAGTGGAACACTGATGCCGCGGTCGCGGGCACGCGCACGCAGGGCTTCGGCGACAGGATGTTGCAGGCGGCTCTCCGCCCCCACGGCAAGACCGAGCAGATCGTCGCCGGAGAGGTGGTTTTGATAGGTAAGAACGTCGATGACCTCGGGCGTGCCGTGGGTCAATGTGCCGGTCTTGTCGAAGACGATCGTGTCGACCTGTGCCAGCCGCTCCAAATGACCACCGCTCTTGATGATGATGCCGGTGCGGGCAGCATAGGTCATGGAGGAGAGGACACTGGTCGGCGCAGCAACTCGGATGCCGGTCCCGTAGTCGATGATCACAAGTGAAAGAAAGCGCTGGAAGTCGGCGGTGACGGCGGCGGTGCCGAACGCCAGTCCCACCGTCGGTAGCACCAGGCGGTCGGCGAAGCGTTCGGCGTGGTTCTGCATTCGCGTATCGCCGATCGGCGCCGAGTTCGACGAGCTTGGCAATCTGGCCGGCGACCGTGTCGATCCCGACACGTGTGGCGCGGATCGTCACCTGACCTTCGCGGAGCGCGGTCGCCGCGAACACCATCTCGCCCTTTACGCGGGCCACGGGCAGACCCTCTCCAGTGATCGTCTTCTGGTCGACCATCGCGTCGCCGTCGACCACTTCGCCATCCACCGGGATCATCTCGCCGGGATAGACAACGACCAAATCGCCGACGGCGACCTGGACCGCCGGCACCGCTACCACCGAACCGTCGACCAGCAGCCAAGCCGATCGGCCCTGAAATTCCATCAGGTCGGCGATCGCGCGCTTCGATCCGCGCGCCGTCAGATCGCGGATCCAGTCGCCGAGGCGGATCAGCCAAGTGATGATGCCGCCGGTCACCATCAAACCCTGGCCGATTGAGGCGGTGATCGCCAAGGTATCGAGGAAATCGACGTTCAGTCGCTTTTCGCGCCGCCAGACGCCCCAGGCGCGCGACGCGATCGGCCAACCGTTCCACAGCATCAGCGGGACGTTGATCGCAATGGCGACAGGATTGGCGGAGAATGCCAGGGCAAGTGAGACCGTCGGGAGGGTGAGCACCGACGGTCCCAGGGTCTGCGGTGGCGCCGTGGCTGGGGGCAGTTCCGGGACGGAGGCGTCCTCCGGTGGTTCGGTTGCAGCAACAAGTGCCGCAAGCTCGCGGGGCGTCAGGCACCGCATGCAGTCGAGCATCGTCTCCAGCATCGGACGCCGCGACTCGTCGTAGCTGACGATCAGGCTCGCGCAGGCGTAGTTGATTCGCGCGTCGAATATGCCCTCCTGCGCGGCGAGCCAACGGACAATCTTGCCGCTGGCGCGCGCCGTCGAGGAAAGCGCTGGGATGTGAAGCCGGAACTCGCCCGGGAATCCAGTGCCGAACGGAGAATTCCATATTCAGTCCTAGTCTTTGTCGTCGATCTATCGACTAATCTTCGTCAGCGTCGTGAGCGTGAAGTTCGACAAAGTGATTGAGCGAGAAGATCGCCCCTCGCCGGTGTGACCTTCCTGGAAATCGGCGCCGCGGCGGCAACGCCGATGTGGATCACGTGCGATCTGATGAGCGTGCTCGGTGTAGACCGCTATGAAACCAGCCCGCTCAGGTGTTGGGTGCATGTCGAGTATGACCCTCGCCAGCTTGGTCCGACCCAGATCATCGAGATCCTCGACACCGCCCTGGCAAACACAGAACATCCGGCGCAGCTCGATAAGGTCAATCTCGACCTGGCGATCAGCACCGTTTCCGTGCCACTGACGGCGACCGCTCAGTTCGCAATGCCGGCGTTGCTGCCGGTCGCCGCGGCGGTATTTGTGTATACAGCGATTCCGAGCTTCCGGGGTGCTTATCGGGTGCTGTTCAAGGAGCGGCGGCTCGGCGTGGACCTCCTAGACTCGGTCGTTGTCGTAGGTTGCCTCGCCACCTCGCAGATCCTTCCCGGCGCGGTCCTCGTCGTTAGTCTGGCCCTGGGCCGGTTCCTGGTGCGCCGGACCGAAGACAACTCAAAGCGGATGCTGCTGGGGGTGTTCGGCAAGCAGGCGCGCTATGTGTGGCTGCTGAAGGATGGCACCGAGATCCAGTTGCCGCTCGAGAGGCTGCAACGGGGCGACGTCGTCGTCGTCAGCACTGGCGAAGTGGTTCCGGTCGACGGCATCATCGTGTCCGGCCTGGCCATGGTCGATCAGCATGCGCTGACCGGCGAGGCAACGCCGGCTGAAAAAGGCGTCGGCGACCGCGTGTTCGCGTCCACGATCATGGTCGCGGGCAAGATGCACGTTCAGGTCGAGATGTCGGGCAGCGCGACCGCGAGCGCGAAGATCGCGCAGATTTTGCAGGACACCGCGGGCCCCAAACTCGCCTCGCAGCACCGCGGCGAGCGGCTTGCCGACAAGGCGGTCATCCCGACCCTGGCGATCGGCGCCGTCGCCCTGGCTGCTATGGGTCCGCCGGGTGCGGTGGCGGTCATCAACAGTGATTTCGGCACCGGCATTCGGATGGCCGCACCGCTCGTGATGCTTTCCACGCTTTCGCTCTGTGCGCAGAAAGGTGTGCTGGTCAAGGATGGCCGCGCGCTGGATATTCTGTGTAAAATCGACACGGTCATCTTTGATAAAACAGGCACGCTGACGCGCGAGCGGCCGGAGATCGGACGCATCGTCGCTGCCAACGGCTTTTCGCCGGCGCAGATCCTGGGCTTTGCCGCCGCAGCGGAACAGCGTTTTCACCATCCCATCGCGCTGGCGATTCTGGACAAGGCCGCGGATCAGGGGCTGCGACTGCCCGCCACGGACGAGACGCAATACCGGGTCGGCTACGGCATCACAGTGGGCGTTGACGGCCGCCGAATCCAAGTCGGCAGCCGTCGATTCATGGAGAGCGAAGGCGTCGCGCTGTCACCCGAGATCGAGACAGCGCTCGCCGAGGCCCATGACGCAGGTCACACCATGGTCATGGTGGCGGTCGATGACGAAATTGGGGGAGCCCTGGAACTCCGGGCGGCTGTGCGGCCCGAGGTTCGCGGCATCGTCCAGGGCCTGCGGGGCCGCGGGATCAAGCACGTCGCGATCATCTCCGGCGATCACGAGGCGCCAACGAGAAAGCTTGCCGAGGAGCTTGGGATGGACCGCTATTTCGCCCAGGTGATGCCGGCGGATAAGGCGGATTACGTCGAGAAGTTGCGGCAGGAAGGGCGCACGGTCTGTTTCGTCGGCGATGGCATAAATGATGCGATCGCGCTCAAGAAGGCGAATGTGGGCATTTCGTTGCGCGGGGCGACGATGATCGCGACCGACACCGCGCAAATTGTGTTCATGGAACAAAGCCTCGGCAAGTTGTGCGAACTCCTCGACATCGCCCACGCATTGAAGCGCAACGTCCGCAACAGTTGGGTCATGATTATCGTTCCCAATGTCACCTGCATCGCTGGTGTGTTCACCATGGGATTTGGCATCGCCGCGTCTGTCGTCACCAATAACGTCGCCGGACTGGGTGCGCTTGCCAACGGAATCTGGCCGATGCGAAAAGTCGCGCAGCTTGAAGCCGAGCGGCGCCACCTGCGTGAATTGCGGCTCCATTGACGATGCAGGCGACGCCGGTTTGACAGCATATTGGTTTGCCGCTTAGCGATCATGCAGGAGATGCTGGGATGTCGGAGGCTGAAACCCGGTCGGAGTCGTCGCCGCGATCTTTGCAAAGGTCACCGGAGCCCTCTCCAGATGGTCTCGGTGGGAGCGGTCAGGGCGCCGAAGCCCCGGAGAAGGCGTCGCGGTTCCGAATTTTCATTGTCGATTCCGGCTGGAATTCGCCAGCGCGAAAAGTTCTGCACGATAATTTCCATCTGATACGTGATCTGCAAAGGGAGACACCGATCTATTTTCTGGGTCGAGAGAGATCCCTTGAGTTGATGCGGCGCTACCCAGCACTCGTAGGCAACGACCCGATAATCCGCGTGCACTGTGACGTTGAGCGGAAGCATATCAAACCCGGCTTTCATGGCTTCCGGCTGCACCTCGGCCTTTTGCGTGAGCCAGCGAAGGCGCTGCAGGCGCTGCAGAATTTTGCCAAATTCATTGGCACCCATCAGGAATTGGTCGATCTGGAAGCGGATATGCGGAAGAGGCTTCGACAGGAAGGGTTTCAGGGCGCGTTGGAGATCGTGCTCAATGGCGAGGCGCACGGCGTCAGCATCTGAACAGAAAGGAGGCAGGTCATGTTGGAAACGGGTGGGGACATCGTCAGCATCGGTGTCGGAGCGCTAGCCGTTGGATACGTCCTCTATGAAATCGATCGGCGGCAGCGCCGCCTGCACGAGATTTGGGATGTGCTTGGGACCAAGGACGAGGCTCGCACCGCCATGCTTGAAGCCATGGTAGCGAGCGGCGAGTTGCAGCCCTACGCTGGAGGGCCATTGCCGTGACAGCGACCGAGTCCGTCGCACGGGAAGTCACGATCGCCAATGTTCCCTCGTCTGACGGGAGGGCAATACTTCACCTCGATACTCTGACAACGGAGGTCGGTTGGCTCCTGGTGACCGCGGGCGTGATCGGCGTGATCGCGCCAGGCATTCCCGGGACACCGTTCCTGATCGTGGGCGTACTGGTGATAACGCCGGGTGGAACCAAGTTGCTATCGCGCTGGGTCGGCAAAAACCCGCCGCGAATTGTCAAGGCCGGAATGAAACAGATTGGCCGCTTTCTTGACGACCTCGAGCGCCGTTACCCTCGCGCTATCTGACGCGAACCTAATCCGGGTATTTCCTCATGAAATTGCGATGACCCAGCATGGCTATATCCCGCGCTTTTTCAGACGTTACGGTCAAGGTCGTTAACCGCATCAGGCAGGTTGCCCATGACGAACATGGGGTCGTATTCGATCCGTCGGACGGAACGACCGGCACCGCCACCGCCCGTACTGGGATCGGTGAATGCGTTGTGTACTTCGTTCATAACAGCGTGCAATCGGTCCTTGTATTAACTCTGTGAAAAAGCCGATGTTGCTGCCGGCGGCACTGTTATGGAGCGGCTTAAGCGCTGAACTTGAGCGGCTCAAAAAGATGCCGTAGACGCTTGCCGCTACAATAGAAAGCTTGCGCTGCCTGCATAGAATCCCAATAGGGCGACGACGGTAAACACGACCGCAACAGCGGCGGCGTAGACGCCACGCAGGCGCAGGTCCTCCGGCAACTCGTGACGAGCAAGCCAATAGAGAAAGCCCAGCACGACGGGCAAAAGGAGCGCGTTGAGAACACCCACTGCGATCGCCAGTCTCACGAGATTCACCCCGGAACCGACGAGCGCGGCACCACTGAGCAGCACGACCGCGAAAGCGCCGTAGAACCAGGGCGCCTGCGCGGGACTCTCACTGAGCGAGTGACGCAGACCGAGCACTTCGCCAAACGCCCAGGCAGCAGTCAGACAGACGACAATTGCCGCCACCAGCGCACCGCCGGTCATGCCCAGAGCAAAGACGACTCGCCCGGCCGCCGGCCCGATCGCGGCGGTGAAGGCGCCGGCGATTTCACTGACACGATCAAACGAATACGCCGATGCCACACCGTGGCCCGACGCTGACGCCGCGGCCACCAACACCGCAGCGGTAATGGTTTGGCACAGCACCGCGCCGACCAGCGTTTCTACGCGGGCGGCAGCAAGATGAGCGCGGGTCAGGCCCTTATCGATGCTAGCCGACTGCTGGTAGAAGATGGCCCACGGAATCACGCAGGTGCCAAAACTCGCCGCCAGCAGATACAGGTAGCCGCGATCGCCCAGCGGCATTTGCAACATCTGTGAAGCGATCGCCGTCGCTTCCGGCCGCGCCTGCCAGGCAAGTGCGATGAATGCGAGTTCGCACAGTCCCAAGGCCATCGCGACCCGCTCCACCGAGCGGTAGCTGCCTGTCACGACGATTGTCAGCAGACCGGCGGCGGCCACGGCACTCGATTGCCAGACCGGCACACCGTACAGCTGCCCGACGCCCGCCAGCCCACTCAGCTCGGTCACCAAAGTACCGACGCAGCTGATCGTCAGTGTTGCGAGCAGGAGCACGGTCGGCAACCGGCCCAGCCGGTGCAGCGCTAATTCCGCCAGTCCCTGCCGTGTCCCCAGGCCAAGCCGGGATGCCAGTTCCTGTGCCATGAACAACGCTGGGATCAGCGCAAATTGCAACAACAACAGTCGATAGCCCCACTGGGCACCGCTCTGCGCTGCGGTGATCACGCTGCCGGCTTCTGTGTCGGCCAGCATCACCACGACCCCGGGACCGACGGCGAGCGCCAGATAGCGCCAATTACGGGACTCCGGAGACAGTTTGGACAAAGCTTCAGTCCCGGAATACTTTATAGGGGTCATCGGGTGGCTCCCACAGGCGTTCCGAGCTGAAGAAAGCGTGTCGTGTTGGCTTGATCCTCTGTTTGTTCGCATGAATTGGGGAGCGTGAACATCCCGATCAGCTCGATCATAAGAGGCGCATTGGAACCATCAACCAGCGGGGGAACCGGGTGAAGGATTTACTCGGCGATCTCATCAGCCTGCCGCCCAACTTGACGGTGCCAGGAAACGTCATGCATATCTGCCCACTAGGTGCGGATCGCTAAGGCGCTATGGTCCTGAAACCTACGTCCGGCGGTAATCCGCGGGGGCAAGGATGCATCATATATTGGGTGATCTGCGGCTCGGCCACATGGCGACTGATACAGCCAGTGGGAGGCGTTACGGTCCGCCGGTACGAAACCAACCAATCGTCCAGGTGACCGATCTCGACGCACCCCTGAGGTATTGCGCGTCAACCGTGGACCGAGCTTCGGGTTCACAATCCCTACCTCCGAAAACATACCGACTTTCCGTCGAGATGCCAGGCGCGATCGCCAGGTCGACAGCATTTTAGGCGATGTCTCGGTGGAGCGGCACGTGTTTCCAGCTTGTGATGCATCGATGGCCGTCATAAAAATGACACATCGCACCACCAATTTTAGAGGCTCATGCCCTGGCCTTCAATGTAGCGACGGCGACGAAGGCGGCGCCTCCAGACATTCCTGCCGAACAGACGATCGACGAAGTCGTTGGGCATCTGCTCGGCACCTGTAGCATCACCTCCTGGCGAATCAGAGCATCGCCGAGCGCGGGCGGGATTCCGAAGGTGTCCATCAGATGCGGGTCGCGCTGCGTCGCCTACGCACGGTCTGCACCATCCTGGGCCCTGAAATCGGCTCGCCGACACTGCAGACTTTTGCCGTTGCGGCAAAGTGGCTTGCCCAGGTGCTCGGTGCTCCGCGCGATTGGGATGTCTTGGTCACCGATACTTTGGCCGCGCCGTGAAAACGCTCGATCTCAGCGCATCACAGGTCATCGACAGCAGCCAGTGGAAGAATTGAGTTTGTCCGCCAAAGCCATGCTCCATACCTCAAATGCATCCTGTGCATCCTCGCATGTATGGGATGAATTTGGACGATATAGCCCATGCGTGAGATGACACTGTATGATGTTTGTTACTTCGGGCCCTCAATCTCCTCTGCTCCCGAACCGAACTTTCGCGAGCGTGGTGTCGGATTAACACCTGCCCAAAGTCATAGAGTTGCTCGACCAACGTATAAGACGCGGCAACTTTCCGACTAGGCGATCATACCGACGTGCGCCTTAACGTTCTCATCTCTTGGCGCCATTTCGCGAGTACCTGTCCCAAGCCCGGCTCGAGGCCAGAGGTGGCGTCTTTCGTCGGCAATTGAAGGAATCGAAAGAATGGCAGAGGACCGTTGCGTCCCTCCATCCTTGCCGCGACTGCGGTGGGGAGTGCATTTATGCCGGAACTGCAGTCCTCGCCGCATCCCGACGCTCGAGCTGCTGTCGCAAAGCAATACGGCATTGGGTGAGCGAGCGCGGCAGGTGGGGATGAGCGCCTTCAAGAGGCCAAGGAAGGCGCAGACCGAAGCGACAGGAAGCATTTTTCAAAGAACTCGCTTGCCCACCAATCCCTGCTGCGTGGTTTATCCGGCCCAAAGGCTATGCAAGGGTGAGGTCAGGCTCCAAGCGAATCCGGACACGTTACTGTGGAAGGCAGGGACGAGCGGTCATGAGCTGGAATGCATTCGACCTGAATCTTCTGGTCGTCTTTAACGCCGTTTCACAGGAGAAGAACTTTACCCGCGCCGGGCAGCGGCTTGGGATGAGTCAGCCTGCGGTGAGCCACGCGCTGGCGCGCCTGCGCCATGCGCTTAAGGACGAGCTTTTCGTACGTACGCCCGAGGGCATGCGCCCAACCCCCCGCGCGGAGCGGATGGCGGGACCAGTCCGCGCGGCACTACGCGAACTCCAGGTGACAGTGGAGCCGGATGAGTTCGACGCTTCGCAGACCTCGCGCAGCTACACGATCGCAGCGAACAACTATGCCGCCCGGGCAGTCATCCCGGCATTTGCACGACGGATGGCGAAATTAGCGCCTTCGATTGTTCTTGAGGTTCGACCGATCGGCGCGCTGCATGTGCTCGATCAGCTGGACGCCGGCGGGGTTGAGTTGGCGGTGACTACGCTGACCGAGGGGGGCGATAGGTTCAAGTGCGTCGGGCTCCTTGACGACGAATATGTGGCTATCCTGTCAAGCGACAATCCAGTGACGGCCGAGCCGGAACTTTCGATTGAGGCCTTCGCCGCTTTGCCGCATATCACCATCACCTCGAGCGGCGACGACACGCATTTCATCGATGATGCCCTCGCTGATCGTGGCCTCGCGCGTCTCGTTTCGGCCAAGGTGCCGTTGCATTCTCTCATACTAATGCTGATCGGTTCCGAAGCGATCGCAGTGGTGCCACGGCGAGTCGCCGCTGATCTCGTCGCAATCTGCCCGCTAACAATGCGGCCTCTCCCATTCCCTTCGCCGCGTGTCTCGCTGTCAATGATCTGGCACCGCCGGCTAGACAACCATCCCGCCCATCGCTGGTTACGCGGAACGCTGCGGGCCATGACCACAGGAACTTAGGCTTAGCCCGATTGAGGCCAAAATAAGCGAGTTCGATCAACGTGTTGAGTTGAGTTGGGCGGAGGGAATTCCCGTCGGGAGCGAGCATCTGCCGCGATCCTGATAAATTCCAAGGGGCCCATGGCTCCCGGAGAAATACCGGCCACAGCCTCGCTAGACGCTGGCAACGCGTTTCATGCCGTAGGAGCGTGCCCCAAGGCCTGTGAGCCGGCCGCGATCGAGAATGAGGTAGTCATGACGTATTGGAACACCATCAAACCAACACTCCAGAACCTCGCGCGTGCCGCCTGCATAGCGTGCCTGCGCGGGCAGCGTCGATCCCGCGACGCGTGCCGGCGTATCTGGCAGTAACTGCGTATCCGCTGCGTAACCTACGAGCCTACCAGTCTCCAGGGCACGCTCGACGGCATCGCGATCGCAGATTTCGCTTCGGGCCGTATTGACAAGGTAGGCACCGCGTTTCATCCGCCCGATCATATCCGTGTCGAACAACCGCGCTGTTTCCTCGTGCAGCGGGCTATGAATCGACACCACGTCGCACATAGGGACCATTGCCGCAGCATTCGGGTGATAGATGAGGCGCAGGTCATCTTCCACTGCCAGTGGCAGCCTTCTTGGATCGGTGTAATGCAGGCGCACATCGAACGGGCGTAGCCGCCTCAGGACCGCAAGACCAACGCGGCCAGCACCAAGAATTCCGACATGCATCCCTTCGAGATCATACGCGCGCTGGGAGTAATCCGCGATGCGCTCGGCTCGCCAGCCGCCTGGTAAGACTGATGGAACGGCGTTGTGAATCAACGAAAGGATCAGCATAATCGCGTACTCTGCCGGTACTGACGGTGGATGAATGAGTAATCTCCGCGAGGGTAATGCCGCGTATCGCCGCTGCTTCGAGGTCAATATCCTCAGCACCTTCTCCGGCGATGATCACCAGCCGAAGCTTGTGCGCTTTGGCGATCCGCTCCGCGGACAAGCTCACTGGCGAGCAAGCC
Source organism: uncultured Alphaproteobacteria bacterium (assembly GCA_963778125.1). Classification (GTDB taxonomy): domain Bacteria; phylum Pseudomonadota; class Alphaproteobacteria; order Acetobacterales; family Acetobacteraceae; genus Rhodopila. The sequence goes on from CAVZTH010000055.1 coordinate 88,902, forward strand.
TGAGAGATGATGATTTCCGCCTCGGGCAACGCCTGATCGAATCTCCAGGCCGATGCGAACTGTACTCCGAACGGGCAGACCATACCTTCGCCAACTGCGATTGATTTCACACCAGGCGAACTCCTGGGCGACGTAACGGGTGCCCTCGGCCTGCGCGGGTTCCTGGCAGCGCGCGGCCACTCGCTGACCGTTCTATCGGATCAGGATGCGATACGCGGCATGCCGTCTCTGGCGTAGACGACGGGATGGCCCTGTTCTGGATCGTTGTACAGAACGCAGAGTACTCTGTGCCAAGTGGTGGTTCCTCTCCAGTGTCCGTCGCGCGTCGCGCTGCGATTGCGCGACGGCGAGCGAACAACTCTTCCGATCGGTCTATATTGCCGGTTGTTGACCCTGTTGCAGATGATGAATGTGCATGCACTGATGCGGCGTATGAACCGCATCAGTCAGCTTCGATGACACTATTCGTCATCAGCATCCGTGATTGAGCGGACTGAATGAGGCACATTCGGAAGTGGGGCCCATGTAAGCCGGCGCAGCGTCCGCCGCGAATGCCGCCACTTTCGGCAACCCCGACGAACCGCCGCAGGATACAGCCATCACGGCGACATTACTGACATGAGATAGCCATGAGCACGGCCTTCTGCCGCCGCGGTTTCCTTGCCGCCGCCCTCGCCGCCGGTGTGCTGCCCGCCGCGGCACGCGCCACATCCCCAGGACCGAAGCGCCTCGTCGCCGGAATGCGCATGCTCGAAGTGAATGGCCGGCCGGTTCGGGTCTTCGGGCTCACCGGGCCGAACGGACGTCCGGGTATCCGTCTCGACGCCGGCGAGCGGTTCAAAGTCGAGCTCGTAAACGAATCCGGGGTGTCCGGATCGCTTTTGACGCCGACAATCCAGGCCGATGGGCGTTCCACTGCCATAACCTCTACCACATGGTGACCGGCATGATGATGGAGTTCCGGTATGAAGGAATTGCGGTCTGAACTTCTGGTTCATTGTCGTCAGGCTGCTCATTGACGACGGTCGCTGGCGATAGCGCACGCTCACTGCGGAGGACACTCACATGATGTGTGAATATCGCAATCAACTGGCGGCCGGCGTGAAGGAAGTTGGCCAGCTCAGCCCTGATACGATCAAGGGATATATGGAACTTAGTTCAGCTGGTCAGAAGAAGGATTTGCTAGGAGCGAAAATCCGCGAACTTATTGCCCTCGCAGTCGCAGTCGCAGTCGCAGTCGCAGTCGCAGTCGCAGTCGCCGTCACGGCGCGGTGCGACGGCTGTATTACGGTCCATACCGCAGCCGCCATTCGCCACGGTGCAACCAAGGAAGAGATTGCGGAAGCGCTGGGTGTCGCAGTTGCGGTGAATGCAGGGGCGGCGCTCGTCTACTCCACGCGCGTGATGGGCGCGGTAAACCAATATCCGCACGCCGTGTCACCGCATGATTGAGATGGCCTCGGCCAACCCGCGCGTTGATCCGTCCTTCCGTCCACTCGCACTCGGCTCGGAGGCCATTCGGCCTTCACGCGCCGGTAATTACCTCACGGCGTCGTAAACAATAGCGTCAAGGGTCGCAGCTTTCTGATCGGCAACATGGTGAACTTCCGAGGCCAGTGCGCACGGGGTTCAAGCACCAAGCACTGCTTTCACCTTGTCCGCGGTAAATGGCACCGAGCGAAGCCGCTTGCCTGTGGCGTCGTAGACCGCGTTCGCTATCGCTGCCGGAACTACAGCGGCTGAAGGTTCGCCAGATCCCCATGGTGGCATCTCCGGCCGATCGATGAGTTCAATCACGACATCCGGGACATCCGGGAACGTCAGGATCGGATAAGATGCCCAGTCGAGGCTGGTGACCATCTTGCGATCGAACGTCACCTGCTCCATCAGCACGCGGCTCACCGTCTGGATAACGTTGCCTTCGATCTGATTGCGCACGCCATCGGGGTTGATGATTTGCCCGCAATCCTGCACGACAAAGCAGCGCCGAACGCGCAGCGCGCCGGTGTTACGGTTAACCTCAACGTCCGCCACCGCGGCAACATAGGTCCGATAGAGCTCATACTTGACATAGGCGAGGCCGCGGCCAACCACGACACGCTGCGCTGCGATCGGGGGGTGAACGCGTGCGCCAACCGGCAAGACGATCGACCGCTTCGAGCACCGCCTGACCGCGCGGATCGTCGATATGCTGCAACCGCAAGTGTAGCGGATCGATGCCGGCAGCCTCGGCAAGCTCGTCAAGGAACGCCTCATTGGCGAAGGTGTTCTGCATGCGGCCTGGCGTACGGATCCAGGACGGCTTCAGAGGTGTCGAGGCAAGCCGATGGGCAACCGTATGAACGTTCGGCTATGCGGTACGGGATCGCCGTGTCGTTGATGACGTTGCCGGGGTTGAGGCCGGAATCGCTGGGCAATCCGGCCAGGTCGCTTCCCACCAACGCAACATTGCCGGCGCCCCCCTGCGGATAGAAGAATGCGCCGCTCCAGGCCACCACCTTGCCGTTGGCATCGAGCCCGCCTCGCATGTCGATCAGCGTCGCGAGGGCCTTTCGGGTCCCAGCCGTGCTCGTCGGCCCGCATCCACTGCACGCGCACCGGTTGGCGGACAGCCCGAGCTAGCAACACCGCGTCGGCCGCCGCATCCTCGTGCCCATTGCGGCCATAGCATCCGGCGCCGGCGATATAGATGCAGCGAACCTTCTCCGCGGAGATGCCAAGTGTGGCAGCCAGCTGATGGCGCAGCTGTGGACCGATTGCGAGGCAGTCCAGCACGTGACCTGATCACCATCAAACTGCGCAACTGCGCAAGACGGTCCGATCGAGCCGTGCGTTTGGATGGCAAAATCAAAAGTTGCCTCATGTACGGTCTTCGCGATCCGCAAGGCCTGATCGATATCGCCTATGGCACTGGTGACGTCCTCTCGCACCACCGGCGTCGCCCGCACTACATCCCACAACTTAGCCTGGTCCGGCAGCGTTGCGGCATCCGACCATTTTACCGCCAGCGTTTGCGCGGCTCTGATTGCCGCCCATTCCGTTCGTGCGACGACGCCGAGGAAATTTCCGAGACGCACAACCTGCACCACCCCAGGGATGTCATGCAGTGAGCTCTCGTCTACCTCCAGCAGAGTGGCGCCGATTGCGGGCGGGCAAATCACCCGCGCGTGCAGCATGCCGGGCAGGCGAAAGTCCTGAATATAGGTGAACCGCGCGGCGACTTTGTCTGGAATGTCTACACGCGGCACAGGCTTGCCGACGATCCGATACTCCGATGGCGATTTGGCCGGTGCGTTAGCATCCACCGCCAACGCGATTGGTGCGTCCTTGACCAAGTCTCCGAGCGAGACCTGGCGCGCGTCTTGGGTCCGAACGGCTCCGTTCTGGATGGTTAGATGGGCCCGATCAACGTGCAGAACTTCGGCGGCTCGCGCCAACAGGACCTGGCGCGCCGTGGCCGCGGCGTGCCGGAGCTGCATACCCCCTCGCTCGATCGCGAAGCTGCCAGACGTGGGCCCTTGATCCGGGGTCAAGGCCGTGTCGCCTTGCGTGTAACGAATGCGCTCCACCGGCACATCCAGTTCCTCGGCGACGATCTGCATCAATGCGGTCTGCACGCCGGTTCCCAAATCCACTTTACCGGCAAAGACCGACACTTCGCCCGACGGGTGGAACACCAGGAAACCCTGCACTTCGCTGGGAGAGACTGATTTCTCTGGTATCGGCTCCTCGGTGCCTCGAACTGGGCCTGCAACCGCGAAGTAGACTACGAGGGCGCCAGAAAACTTGAGCAAGTCACGCCGGCCAGCCGCAAATACAGTCATGTGAGCCTCATGTTGCGGCTGCGCGCATGACAGCGCGCAGAATTCTGAGATGCGTGCCGCATCGGCATAGGTTGCTTGCTAAGGCCTGCCTTACGTCATGCTCGGACGGATGCGGCGTCTGCTGAAGCAACGAAGCTGCCTGCATGATCATTCCATTGATACAGTAGCCGCATTGCACCGCCTGCTCATCGATGAATGCTTGCTGCACTGGATGCAAACCGTCTTGCGGGCTCAGCCCTTCCAACGTGACGACTTGTCCTACGCCGACGCTGGACAAAGGTGTCACGCAAGAACGAACGGCCATGCCATCAACGTGGACGGTACACGCGCCGCACTGACCAAGCCCGCAACCAAAGCGTGGCCCACGCAGCCCTAGGTCGTCTCGCAGCACATAGAGCAGCGGTGTATCAGGATCATCGACATCCACCGTCACCGCTTGGCCATTCACCTGCAGTGTCTGCGCCATGGTCGGCTCCCTCGCGATTGATTAGGCAGCCAACTGATCGGGAGGTGCCATGAATTCGGGACCGACGGAGTCCGTGACGCAGGAAGCGACGATGCGATCGATCTCGCGCATGGCCGAGGCATCGATCTGCCAACCGGCGATCTCGCTGACTGCATCGAGCTGGTCCGGTCGGCGCGCACCCCACAGGGCAAACGTGGTCCCATCGCGGTCCAGGACCCAACGCACCGCGAGATGGATCACACGCTTGCCGTAGTTCTCGCGGGCAAAGCGATCGAGCTGCTGCACGGCAGCGACATATTGGTTCAGCCGCGGCGCCTGGAATTTGGGGTCCTGTTGCCGAATATCATCGCCGGCGAAGCGTGTATCCCGGGTGATCCGCCCGGAGAGAAGTCCCCGGCACAATGGGCCGTACGCCATGGTGGCGATGTCGTTCCGGCTGCAGTAAGGCAGGATGTCAACCTCGGCGCCACGCTCGAACAGATTGTACGGCGGCTGAACCGTATGCAACGGCGCGACAGCACGGAAAGCCTCCATCTGCGCGACGCTGAAGTTACTCACCCCGATCGCGCGAATCTTCCCCGCGCGATAGAACTCGAGCATCGCCTCGGCGGTCTCCTCGATCGGCGCCTTTGGGTCCGGCCAGTGCACCTGGTAGAGGTCGATGACATCGGTCCGCAGACGCCGCAGCGAGTCCTCAACCTCCTGGCGGAGGCGCGCGCGGCTGGCGTTGCGGAACACATTGCCGTCGTTCCAATCCAGCCCGACCTTGGTGGCGATGGCAGACCTTGTCTCGCGCTCCGGCTTCAGCCAATGCCCGTCCCACGAGCTCTTCCGCGTGGCCGAAGCCGTAAGCTGGGGCGGTGTCGATCAGTGTGATGCCGCGGTCGATCGCTGATTTGATCGTGGCGATAGCCTGGGCATCGTCGGTGCCGCCCCACATCCATCCGCCGATTGCCCAGGTTCCGAGTGCAATACGGGACGGGTGCAGCGAAGTGCCCGGAATGGCAGCTAACTCCATTGATGTGGTACGGGACATCAGAAACTCCTTCATTTGCAACGTGCCGCTCATCGCGTTCGGCTGACGGCGCGCTATAAGCGATCGATCGCTAACCAGCTCTCTGAATGGGAAGCGTCCATCATGGCATCAAGCCAAGTGCCAGCGCATTTGCTCATGCGGCAAATGCATTGGCATTACCTGTGCCCGCCGCCATGGGACCCACCCCCGCCAAATCCCCCACCGTGGAAACCTCCAGTGGAGGCATGGAAGCCTGGGCCGAAGCTCGGCCCTGCATGGAAAGCAAATGTCCGCGCTGCTCTACTATGGTTGAAACCATCGGGTGTCCCATGACCCATGCCGATTGGATCGTGCCACGCGCCGCCATAGGCGCGGCCAGGGCGAGCGAATGCCCTGTTTGAGTCGTGGAAGTTGTCGTGACCCGCGAAATCCCGGCTACTGGTGATGTAGGCTTGATGGTCGTAAACCACGTTCCGCCCGTGCCAATCGGCTCCCCAATGGTGATAGCCCCAGTCAAATCCCGCAACGGCCCCGATCCCGATACCCAGGCCAAACAGTACCTCCGGTTCGGTCAGGAACAGGCCCGGCTCCGCGCTCCAGCCCGGATAGGCCGGAACTGGCGCTCCTTAGACGAGCCAAGGATCATATTCCGGCAGGTAAACGGTATCCGCCCCTGCCGGCTCGATCGTGATTGTCTGCCCCTCTGCTGTCACCGTCTCCTGTGGCGTGCTTACCAATTTTCCCGCTTGCTGCGCCCGCTGACGCATGACCTGAACGGCGTTCAGCACGTTCTGTGGTTCGCTCGCGTACGCATCGCCCAGAGCCCGGGTCCACGAAAGGTTTCTATCCATGTTTGCCAGGATCAACGGGAACTGTGTGAGCGCCTTCACGCTGGGATCCCAACCTTGCAGATCGACCAGTTCGGCCAGCGCATCGGTGTCCAGGTCGGAATACTGTTGCAACCATCGGTCGGCTTCCACAACCTCGCCTGGATGGGTTGAAGCCGAGAGGATCTGCGCAACGAGGGTATCCGGGTACAACGCGATCGGCGCGACGACCTGTTCCAACTTTTCCGGCAGTTGCTGCACGGCCTGAGCCGTCGGCTGCGCCGTGGATTGCTCGAGCTCCTCAGCACACCCTGCTTGCGTGGCGGCCAGGACCAGAGAGCCAGAAACAACGAACACGAAACCCTGCTTGAGCCAGTTCATGACTATCGTTCCTTTGGGAATGTTGCCGATTGACGGACGAACCTTTCGTCTGGTCGCGAAACAACTGCGACTATACGGTTCATGATCGGTATCCGTGCTTGCTGATGAAATGGTGCTGAGCAGCGCCCCGCGGCAATCCGAAGCGATAATCGGGCGATGCTGACGGTGCATGTCGACGTCAGCTGGTGTATGTTGACGTAAGCTATATCAGGGGAAACCGGAAGATCCCGCCGCCAGCCGGTCGGTTCATGAATACGGAATGGATTGCTCCTAACGATGAAGCCCGATTCCCTCATGCCCTCGATTTACATACCCCGTGCACTGTCGGTCCATCGCCGCCGGCGCTGGGGAACGTGGTCCGCAATCGTGATGGCTGGAGCACTGGCCCTCGCACCGCCGGCGACCGCAGGAGCGGGTGATGTCGAGGACCCGCCACGGCTCCCGCCGGAAGTCCTGCGCGAGATCGAACAGGTTCGGGCACGGATTGCCGCCATCGAAGAGGAAACTCTGGAACACGTAGCGGCACCCCCGGATAATCAGGTCCAGCAGGTGGAGTTGCTCGGCAAGGCTTTGCTTTACGACGAACAGCTCTCGGTAAATCGCAACGAAGCCTGTGCCTTCTGCCATATGCCGGAAACCGGGTTTACCGGCCCAATTTCTCAGCTCAACCAAACGACGGCTGCTTATCCTGGCTCCGTGCGAACGCGCTTCAGCGATCGAAAGCCGCAGACGCACAGCTACGCGCCACTTTCTCCAGTGCTGCACTTCAATCCGTACCAGGGCGACATGGTTGGAGGAAATTTCTGGGACATGCGCGCGACCGGACGGCGCTTAGGCAACCCCGCCGCCGAGCAGGCCGAGGGGCCGCCGGTCAATCCGGTGGAAATGGGTCTCGTGGATCCTGCGTGCGAGGTGTACCGTGCCTCGCAGAGGCCATACCGCGGATTGTTCGAGCAGGTCTGGGGAAAGCAAGCATTCGCAATCGCATGGCCGAACGACGTTGAGACCATTTGCAATCATCCAGGGCCTGCGCCTGCCAACAACCCGTTCCCGTTACACCTCAACGCAATAGACCGCGGAACGGCGTCCACCGCGTTCGATCAGATCGCTCAAGCAATCGCAGGCTACGAGGCGTCGGCCGAGGTCAGCCCGCTATCGTCGAAATTCGATGCGTTTCTTGGCGGCAAGGCTCAGCTCACAACACAGGAAAAAGCAAGGCTACGACCTGTTTCGGGGCAGGGCGAATTGCAATGAGTGCCATCGTGACGGCGGCCCAGGCGAGGACCCGCTGCTTACCGATTTCACAGCGAGCAACATCGGCACACCGGCCAATAGGGCCTTGCCGTATTACGCTGAGGACCAACCTGATTCACGCGACTATGTGGCAAACCCCAGCGGCTCCATATTTGTCGACATGGGTGTGGGCGCGTTCCTCGCGCATGGCCACGTGCTCAGCGAACCCTCAGCACGCGATCCGCGCTGGGTCGCGCAGGCACCCGAAAATATCGGGCGCTTCCAAGTGCCGACCCTGCGCAACGTGGACAAGCGGCCCAACTCCAATTTCATCAAGGCGTACGGCCATAATGGCTACTTCAAGAGCCTGAAGGGGATCGTGCACTTCTACAATACCCGCGACATGCTGCCGCACTGCCAGCCGGATGACCCCGGCGAAGGAACCAGATGCTGGCCCGCTCCTGAAACAACAGCGAATATGAACACGCGATTTATCGGGAACCTTGGATTGACCGACGCGGAGGAGGACGCGATCGTCGCCTTCCTCAGAACGCTAAGTGACGGCTGGAAATCCGAGTAGCTACTCATCCCAGCGTGTGCAGAGGTCGGCCCCTTCACCTGGATTGAAATTAGACGGATAGTGCGTCTGATTTGAACCGGTAGCCCTTAAATTTGTGCCGATTTACCCGGCCGCATGAGATGTCGGGACCGGACCACTAGGCTGACGCATCTCCGGCGGATTGATGTGGAAGGCAATCAGTCGCCTGGTCATTGATTCAATGGCACGCATGATCATGGTCGGCGAAGCGCTGTTGTTTACGACGGCTTGCTCATAAGCAAAAGGGACTGACACATTGAAGATATTCACGGCAAGTCTTGATGTACCGTGAGAACTATTGGAGCTCACATGCCACACGATACGAAACGGTGGGAACGGAGCGTGGACGGGATCCGGGAGCTCGGCACCAGGTGCCGCGCGCTCCATGCCGGTTCTGACCATTTGCTCGAACTCGTGGTCCGTCACGCCTGGCAGGGATTCTCTGATGCTGACACTGGCGATTCCCGCCGACGTCTTCATCGCGAAGTCTGGTTGCAGTGCGAGAGTCGTGGGCGAGCCGGTGCACGCCGCGAGAGCGATCAGCACTCCCAGCGCGAGTGCAACGAATGACGGTCGCGATCGGTCAGGACCAGTAATCCGCGCGGACACAACGGTCCGCGCGATCGCTGATGCAGTCAATCGGGCCAGTATGGACATCACGCCCCGCTTGGCTACGCGTGGTTATTGATGTGGATGCTGACGTTTCACCGTGGCGTCGCAACCACCTGCGGAACTCCACCCGGCACGATAAGAGTGCTGGTGCCATTGCCGTTGTTCATGAGGAAGCCTTGGCCGCCGCTGCCCGGGAGCGTGGTCGTTTCCAGTGAACCGAGATGGCCCGTCACGAAGGCCGGTCCTCTCGACGTTACGACCGATCGACCGGCGGATGAGTTTTGAACTGCCGCACTCTGCGCCCGCGCCTGGCTGCAGAGCCCGAGAATGGAGGCAGTTGCGATGACTGCGGCTGATGCCCACGTCATCCGGACATCCGGTTTTAAATGTTGGTCATGTCGGTGTCCTTTCCCAAGCAATGCTGCTGGATGACTGGTACTTCATCTGCTGGTTTGATGCAGATCTCGTCGTGTCACCACCCGACATGTTGCAGTGCGTCGTCCGGTATTCGAGGTATGGCCGGACTAATCGGGACATGTGCGGGCGGAATGGCGGAGACTCATCGCCTATCCGGGGCGTCCGAAGCGGGTTTAGCATTTGCCGCCGGCTGTGCGACCAGCGCCGCAGGCCGAGATCTCCGCCTTGGCAGCATGGGCAGAACAACTGGAATTTTTGGTTCCGAGAAACGATTATTGCATTCTCGTTCCACAGGAACAGCACATTTATCATGCGAAAATCCAGCTCTCTGGATTGGTGGAGTAAGAATGCCGGAACTTGGATTATGCTTCCACTCGATGGCGCCATAAGCACCGCGCATTGGCGCTGATGATCTGGAGCCACAATATTGCACGCCAGGAACAACAGTCAACCCGTGGCGTCACTGCTCTTGCATTGGGATTGTGCAAAAGGCAAGCAGGCGAAAGGAGTAACCCGATGGCTCTAGCCGTCATTAGCATCACTCCGGAAGGAAACCTAACGCGGTACCTTCAGGAGATCCGCAAGTTTCCTATGCTGTCGCCCGAGGAAGAGCTGGTGCTTTCTCGCCGTTGGCGCGACGACAAGGATACGGAAGCGGCCCACAGGCTTGTCAGCTCGCATCTCAGGCTCGTGGTCAAGATTGCCATGGGTTACCGCGGCTATGGCCTTCCGGTCGCAGAACTGATCTCCGAGGGCAATGTCGGCATAATGCAGGCAGTGGCGCGTTTCGATCCAGAGCGCGGTTTCCGCCTGGCAACCTACGCCATGTGGTGGATCCGTGCGGCGATACAGGAATACGTCCTGCACAGTTGGTCGCTCGTGAAAATAGGCACCACGGCAGCGCAGAAGAAGCTGTTCTTCAACCTCCGCCGGCTGAAGGGTCAGATGAAAGCTATTGACGATGGCGACCTGCGGGCCGAACAGGTGGCGGAGATCTCCCACAAGCTGGACGTCCCGGAACAGGACGTGGTGAGCATGAATCGCCGCCTCTCCGGCCCAGACCATAGCCTGAATGCGCCTGTCCGCCAGGACAGCGAAGGGGAGTGGCAGGATTGGCTCACCGACGAGACCGAAAGCCTGGAGACCACGATCGCCGACCGCGAGGAACTGACCGGGCGCAAGGCGTTGCTGCCGAGCGCGCTAGACACGCTCAACCAGCGGGAGCGCCACATCCTCGTCGAGCGGCGGCTGAAGGACGATCCGACGACGCTCGAGGAGCTGTCACGGCAATACGGCATCTCGCGCGAGCGGGTGCGGCAGGTCGAGATGCGCGCCTTCGAGAAGCTGCAAAAGGCAATGAAGGCGCGAATTGCAGCGGCGCGCACTCCAAAGTTTCGTCCGTAGACCTCGCTTACCCATCGTCCCGGTGCGAGGCCTTAGCGCCATACAAGACTGGGACCCGCATGGGGCATCGTTGGAAACTTTTGCTAATGTCTCACACAGCCGGTCCGTATTCCGTCGAAGAGCACTCAGTTCGTGGGGAAACCCTCTGGGTAGCTATCCGCGCCCGATACTGTCCGGATTGATGTGCAAAAGCTGAATTGGCTGAAGCGGCCATGGCATGCTGGTGATGTTCAACGTCACCAACCCCTGTGGAGAGGGCGCACACCATGACCAGGCGGCACGTTAAAACTGAAGCCACCGAGATTAAAGCGATCCTGTCGGGCGATGATGATTTTTTGCGGACAGCGGTGCGCGCGGCGATCCAGAGCGCCTTGGAGGCGGAGATGACGGAGGCGTTGGCGGCGGAGCGGAGCGAGCGGGTGGGCTGCGCGTCTTGGCTACCGCAGCGGCTTTTACAGCCGCTCGCTGATCACCCGCGTCGGCACGATCGAGCTGCGCGTTCCACGCGACCGCTCCGGCCTGTTTTCGACCGAGTTGTTCGAGCGCTATCAGCGTTCGGAGCGGGCCTTGGTCAGCGCCCTGGCCGAGATGTATGTCCAGGGGGTCTCGACCCGTAAGGTCAAGGCGGTGACGGAGCAGTTGTGCGGTCACAGCTTCTCGGCCGCGTCGGTCAGCGAGATGAACAAGACCCTGGATGCGGCGCTGACGGCCTTTGCGACGCGGCGGTTGGACGAACCGTATCCCTACCTGATCCTGGACGCGCGCTACGAACGGGCGCGCGAAGGCGGGGTGATCGCGAGCCAGGCGGCGCTGGTCGCCATCGCGGTTGCGAGTGATGGTCACCGGCAGGTTCTGGCGGTGGACCTGGCCAACCGGGAAAGTGCGTCGAGTTGGCGGGATTTCCTGCTGGATCTGAAGCAGCGCGGTCTGCACGGCGTGGAATTCGTCGTCTCGGACGATCATCCCGGCCTGAAGCAGGCGATCCGCGAGGTGCCTCCCGAAGCCGCCTGGCAACGCTGCTACGTGCATTTTCTGCGCAATGCGATGGACCACCTACCGCGGCGGGCGAACGACGATTGTCTCCAGGAACTGCGTGGGATCTACGACCGTCGCGAGATCGCCGAAGTGCGGCGCGACCTGGCTGCCTGGCTGTCGAAGTGGAGCAGCAAATACGCCCGGCTCTGTGACTGGGTGGAAGAAAACATCGAAGAGACGCTGACCTATTACCGGCTTGGCTGTGACAATGAATATTGGCCCACTTGTGCTGACGAATATTGGCCCACCCCTCGGTGTTTGATCTGCTGAGCCGGGCCGAGGCCCGGCTCAGCAGATCGGCGGCGCTACTTTGTCCTCCCTGTCATGGTTTCGTGCCTTTCGCTGTGCCGTGGTCCGGCGGAAGCGATAGGAGTCCGCGCCCGTGGTGATGATGTGCGCCTGGTCGGTCAGCCGATCGATCAGCGCCTTGCACAGCCGCGGATTGGGGATCACCTGCGACCACTCGGAGAACGGCAGGTTGGTGGTCACGATCACCGCCGCCTTCTCCGCCCGGTCGGCGATAACCTGGAACATCAACTCGCACGCGGTCTCGGCCAGCGGCACGTAGCCCAGTTCGTCGATGCAGATCAGGTCGAGCCGTTCCCACCGGGCCAGCGCGCGGCTCAGTTGGTTGGCATGCGCCGCCTCGGCCAGTTCGTTGATCAGCCCCGTTGCCGTGGTGAACCGCACCCGCCGCCGCTGGCGACAGGCGGCGACGCACAACCCCGTCGCCAGGTGCGTCTTTCCCGTACCGGCCTCGCCGACCAGCAGGATCGGCTCAGCCTTGGTCACGTAGTCGCCCTCGGCCAGCGTGCGCAGTTGCCCGGCCGAGACGCCGGAGCGGTCGAACTCGAACGCGTCGAGCGTCTTCATCCGCGGCAGCCTCGCCTCGTGCAGCAGCCGCGTGATCGCCCGGCTCTCGCGTTCCTCCATCTCGGCCGTCAGTAATGCATCGAGGTAGCCGACATGGGATTGGCCCTCTCGGGTGGCGGCCTCGGCCAGCCGGGCGAACTGGCCGCCGATCGTCGGCATCCGCAGCGCCTTGCAGTGCTGGCGGATGGCCTGGTCCTGAAGCTCGCTCATCATGCGGTCCCCGCGCATGGCGTGGAGACGAGCAGCGTGTCGTAATCGGCGAGATTTGGCAGCGGCCGGTCATACCGGGCCAATGCGCCGACATCGACCGGTTCGGGCCGGGCTTTGTGCAATCCGGCCTCGGTCAGCAGATAGCGCACCGCGGCAACGTCGCAGGCGCCCAGCGACACCGTGGTGGCGACCGCCGTGCGCAGGTGGTCATGGCCGAACTCCCGCCCCAGAGCCAGCACCGCCACCATCGCGCGGGTGCCGTTCTGCTTGCCGTGCCGCGCTCGCAGCCGGTCCCACAGTTCGTCGTAGCAGGCGGGCCAGCGACCGGCCGCGCGCCATTGCGCCAGCGGCTTGGACCCGGCGAACGCGCCGGGCTTGTGGCTCAAAACGTCCAGGTAATGCTCGAGATCGAGCACATGCTGGCGGCGGCTGTGACAGCGCTCGTGGCGGGCAATCAGGCGGCCTGTGTGCCAGATCTCGACGTGCAGCGGATGCACACGCGCTTCTACCCGGGTGCCCGCGCGGACGGGCACCGAATAGAAGTTGGTCTTCACCGTGATGCAGCCTTGCTTGTCGACCAGCGGGAACACCACCTCCGCCAGGTCGAAGCCTTCGGTCACGCGTGACAGCAAATGGCCGCGCTCCTCTGCCAACGCGGCGCCGATGGATTGCGTGCGCCCATCCAGCACCCGTGCCTCGTCCGCGCGGCAGCCGCTCAGCAGCAGCGCGTTCAACGCATCGAGGTCGGCGACACTGGGCACCGGCACCAGGTGATTGCGCCGGAAGTAGCCGCCTTCGCCCTCGACGCCGCCCTTCTCGTGCCCTTCGCCGGGGGTGCAGAATTCCGCGGCAAACCGCCAGTGCGAGCGGAACGCCATGAACCGAACCGTCTCTTCCCGCCGGTGGCCGCGCAGGATTTTGCGCACCGCGCTGGCCAGATTATCATAACGCAGCATGGTAAATACGCCGCCGAAGTAGGCGAAGGCGTGTTCATGCGCTTCCAGGAACGCCTGCTGCGTGGCGTGCAGATAAGCCCGGTGGAACGCCGCCCCGCTCGCCATCGAGCGCATCGCGAACACCTGCACCTTGGTGCGCTCATCGCCGAGATCGACCCAGGCTTCATACCAGTCGACCTGCGCCTCCTGAGCCCAACTGTAACTTTGCGGCACGAACGTCTCGCGCCGGTCCAGCCCCATATGGCGTTTGCGCTCGCGCACGTGGTTGCGCACCGTCGACTCGGCGACCGCGGCGTCGGGAAACTCGCTCAGGATCCGGCGATGGATGCGCCGGGCCGTGTGGCGCTGCTTGCGGGGCGCGCGGACGTCCTCGTCAAGCACCTTGTCGATGAAGTCCGCGACCGCGCCCAGCTTCGGCTTGGCCCGCTCCGGGTAGTGCTGCGCCGGCGGCAGGGCACTGGCGATCGCCCGGCGCACGACGCGCCGATGAACGCCGAACTTCGCCGCCACCCCGGCAATCGTGCCGACCCCAAACTCATGCTCCCGACGGAGCTGCTCGAACAATTCCACTTTGGCTTTCCAGTCCACAAAAGGCCCCCCGATCCGATCAGGGTGACCGTAGGTTGAAGGACGGGGGGTGGGCCAAAATTGGCCAGCACTCCTGGGCCAAAATTCGATAGCATTGCCACGGCTGCCGCTATCGCACCACAAACACATGAAATCGACCAACATGCTGGAACGGCTGAACCAGGAGATCAAACGGCGCACGCATGTCGTGCGGATCTTCCCGAACCCGGCCAGTTGCCTGCGGTTGGTACGGGCCCTGGCGGTCGAGACGCATGAGGAATGGCTGGAAAGCCCGCGTTATCTGAATATGGAAGATCTGCGCGAGCACAAGAAGCAGCAGATGAAGGTGGCGGCATGACAAAAGTCATGCCTTGTCCAAGCGTGGCAACGCCCGCGACCCCCGTCAAGGACGCTTCGCGCCGCCGAGGCGGCGGCCTGAAGGCCGTCCTTGACGCGGCCCCGGGCGTTGCCATCGGGATTGCAGGCCGGGACGAAGGAACGGCTCGGTTCAGCCGAACAAAAAAACACCACCAGCTAGGGTGCCATGGCTTTTGCGCACATTGACGGACACAACTCCGCGCCCGCGGCGCCGAATGGTCCTGGCTGACCCCCGAGGAGGCCGCAGCCATCGGTCGCACATGGGTTGAGAAGTACGGCCAGCCCGAGGGGCGTGCACGTCCCGGCTGATTGCCGCAGAGTAAGATCGATCTACTCGTGTCTCGTTACCTAAACACAGCGCGACAGCCGATCCACTGTCCCAGGGGTACGACCGCGCCTCGCGGAAAACCCCGTTCGGTAAGTTTCGGCAGGCTGGAAACGTCCCATCCCCCACCGAGCGCCTTGACCAGCCGAATGCTGGCTGCCATGCGACGACGCAAGATATCGACATCGTTGCGCTGATTCGCGAGCGCGGCGGTCTGCCCGTTGATGACTTGCAGGTAGGTATCCTCGCCCCCCACGTAACGGTTGGTGAAGAGGCGCAACGCGTTCTCCGACGCGTCCACCGCTTCGCGTTGTTGCTGCGCCTCATCGCGAAGAATGCGCAGCGCCGCGAGATTATCCTCCACCTGCTGAAATGCGGTGAGCGTGGTCTGTCGATACGAGGCAACCGTGGCATCGTATCCGGCCCGCGCTATCTCCGACTGGGCATGACGCCTGCCGCCGTCAAACAGTTCCTGCGTCAGCGACGTTCCAACCGCCCAGAAGAGGCTCGGCCAGCTGAACCACGTCGCTGCGCTCGAGCTCAGGAATCCCGACAGCGCGCTGAAGTTCAGCGACGGATAATACGCCGCCTTGGCGATGCCGATCTGCTCGTTCGCCTCGGCGACGCGACGCTCTGCGGCGGCGATGTCGGGGCGGCGCTGCAGCAACTCTGACGGGATACCTGACGGGATACCTGGCGGGATGGATGGCGGCCGCGCGTCGAGCGGCGAAGGTGGCAGGCTGAACGCCGCCGGCGGTTTGCCGATCAATGTGGCGATCGCATGCTCGTACTGTGCCCTCATTACGCCGACATCGGTGTCCTGAACCCGGGTCGTATCAAGCTGCGTCTGGGCTTCCGCTACGTCCGACGCGGGCGCCTCACCTCCCGCCAAACGATTCCGGGTAAGGCGCAGCGCGTCCATGTAAGCCTTCACCGTGTCGTCCAGCAGGCGCTGCTGCGCGTCGGCGCTGCGCAGGTCAATATAGTCCAGGGCAAGTTCCGCATGCAGGCTAAGGCTGACGGTTTCCAGGTCTGCATCGGTGGCCTGCGCTTCTTCACGCGCCGCCACGACGGTGCGCCGGATGCGCCCCTACTCACCGAAATGGTCGGGAACTCAGCAGCACGCTGGTAGCCGATCAAGGCGCGTTCCTGCCGGAAGCGCGCTTCCTCGATCTTCAGGTTCTGGTTCGAAACGGTGAGTTCGTCCTCCAACGCATTGAGTTGCGGGTCACCGAAGATCTGCCACCACGGGCCGCGGCCTATGCCGTCGCTGGGCTGGGCTGGGCGCCACGTGCCGGCTGTCTTGTAATCGACCGGCGTCGCCTCCTTGAAGGTGTCGGTCATCGGCACTGTTGGCGTCTGATACTTCGGCCCGACGGTGCAGCCCTCCAGCAGCAACCCGAATACTCCGGGGAGTGTCCGACGCATCACATCGTCCCCGCCGGTTTGGCGTCCGCGAGCCGCACGGCGGTGCCGTCGATCAGCGAGTTCGGACGGGTTCAGAATGACCTGGTCGCTCGGCTGGAGGCCAGACAATACCTCTAGCCGGTCGCCGTAGTCGCGGCCGATGGTGATCGGTACCAGCACAGCCTTGCCGTCGCGCACGACGCCGACACGCAATCCTTCGCTGCGAAACAGCAAGGCGTTCGCTGGGACCGTCACGGACTGTGCGCGCCCGGGAAGCATGAAATGGACGAACACATAGGCCCCAGGCAGCAGCTTGCGTTCAGTATTGTCAACGTCGACCTCGACCAGCAGTGTACGCGACGTGGGATTGATCGCACCGCTGTTGCGGACAAGGCTGCCGCGGACCATCTGGCCGGGATATTCATCAAGCGTCACCGTGGGCGTCGCACCGGCCTGCATGGCGGGGGCGTCGATCTCAGGCACAGCCACGTAGATACGCAACGTCTTGGTCGCAGCCATATGGAACAATTCGGTCGTCGGCGTGCCGGCCCCGGCGTTGATCAGGTCACCGACATCGGTGTTGCGTGCGGTGACATCGCCATCAAATGGAGCATAGACGTTTTCATAGGATGGCATCTCCTCCAGCCGCGCGACGTCGGCCTGTCGTGATGCAGGGAAGGTGCGGCAACTCGATCAGCTCTATCCTCAACTGAGCGAGCAAGAGCGAGCGCTCGGGCCAACCAGCACGATCGGGGCGCCGGTCGAACACCTGGACCTCGCGACCGTGATCAAAGTGTCGCAAGCGGTGTCGGGC
This sequence comes from uncultured Alphaproteobacteria bacterium, assembly GCA_963778125.1. Classification (GTDB taxonomy): domain Bacteria; phylum Pseudomonadota; class Alphaproteobacteria; order Acetobacterales; family Acetobacteraceae; genus Rhodopila. Next base: position 106,244 of record CAVZTH010000055.1, read on the forward strand.
GAGATCGTGCTGGAGAAGATGCTCGACATGCTCATGCGCATGGCCATTGAACAGGCGGGGCCGAACGCGGCCTGTTGATACTTGCGCGAGAGACTGAGCCGCGGATCGAGGCGGAGGCCATGACCGGCGGCGACGTGGTCATCGTCCATGTGCGTGGCGAGACCGTGAACCCGGCCGTGCTGCCGGCTTCGGTTCTCCACTATGTGCTGCGTACCCGGGAGGGCGTCATTCTCGATGATGCCACGACCCAGCCATCGTTTGCCGCGGATCCTTACATTCGTGAGCACAAGGCGCGGTCCATTCTCTGCCTGCCCTTGGTCGCCCAGACCAAGCTCATCGGCGCGCTCTACCTCGAAAACAACCTGGCCCCCCGTGTCTTCGCGCCGGCCCGGATCGCGGTACTGAAGCTGCTTGCCTCGCAGGCTGCGGTCGCGCTGGAGAATGCCTGTTTGTAGCGCGATCTGGCAGAGCGTGAGGCCAAGATCCGGCGCCTGGTCGAAGCCAACATCATCGGGATCTTTCTCTGGGAGGTCGAAGGTCGGATCATCGAGGCCAACGACACGTTTCTAGACATGGTGGGACGCGACCGTGAGGATATCCTCTCCGGTCGCGTGCGCTGGACGGACCTGACGCCGCCGGAATGGCGCGCGCGCAGTGCACAGGCCGTTCAGGAGATGAAGCTGACCGGGAGCTCGCAACCGTCCGAGAGGGAGTACTTCCGCAAGGACGGCAGCCGCGTGCCGGTGCTGATCGGCTCTGCAGCGTTCGACGAACAAAGAGACCAGGGCGTCGCTTTCGTACTGGATCTGACCGAGCGCAAGCGGGCTGAAGCCGAAGCCCGGGAGAGCGAGCGGCGCTACCGCGAGATGCAGATGGAGGTCGCGCACGCGAATCGCGTCGCAACCATGGGGCAGCTCACAGCCTCAATCGCCCACGAAGTGAACCAACCCATCGCCGCGGCGGTCACCAACGCCCAGGCGGCGCTACGCTGGTTGAGTGCACGACCACCGAATCTGGAGGAGGTCCGGCAGGCGCTCGGCCGCATCGTCAAGGACGGCAATCGCGCCGGCGACGTCATCGGCCGAATCCGTGAGCTCATCAAAAAAGCGCCGCCACGGAAGGACCGGGTGGACATAAACGAGGCGATCCGCGAGGTGATTGAGCTCACCCGCACCGAAGCGGAAAGGAATGGCACGTCGGCGCACTCAGCACTCCGGGAGGGTTTGCCGGCCGTCGAAGGAGATCGCGTACAATTACAACAGGTTGTCCTCAATCTTATAGTCAACGCGGTCCAAGCGGTGGGCGCGGTCGCGGAAGGGCCGCGAGAGTTATTCATCGCCAGCGCTCCAGCCGAACCGAATGGCGTGCTGGTCGCAGTAAAGGATTCGGGGCCTGGCTTGGCTCCTGCTAGTCTTCAGCACCTGTTCGCCCCGTTCTATACTACGAAGCCCGGCGGTCTGGGGTTGGGGCTGTCGATCTGCCGTTCAATCGTCGAAGCTCATGGGGGCCGATTGTGGGTGACCGCCAATCAACCTCGGGGCGCCATTTTTCATTTCACGGTGCCTACCCACCGAGCAGCCTAGGCGAAGTAGTCGCGCGGGCGCCGCGATCAACCCCACAGCGCGGCTAAGAACGGCACGAGGACAGCCGTCAGGAGCCCGTTCAACCCGATGCCGAGGGCTGCGAATGCCGCGCCCAACTCGTTACGGGAGGCAACCTGCGCCGCCGCGATGCCGCTTCCGGCCACTCCGGCTGTCAGACCGTGTACTCGCCAGTCTCTGATCCGGAAGCAATGGAGCATCTGCTGGCCGATGATCGCAGCAACGATGCCGCCGAGGATGGCCAGCGCCGCTGTGAGCGCCGGCACGCCGCCGATCTGCTGCGAGACGGCCATTGCGATCGGGGTGGTAACCGCCTTCGGCGCCATGGAAAGCGCGACAATGCGCGTGCCGCCCAGGAGCCAGACGATCGCAGCCCCGCTGATAATCGAAGTGACCGATCCGGCAAACAGCGCAAGACCGATGCCATGTAGATTGCTGCGCACGTGGGTCAGGTTTTTCGCAAGCGGGATCGCCAACGCGATGGTCGCCGGACCGAGTAGGAAATTGATGAATTGGGCGCCGGCAAAATAGGCCGGATAGGAGGTGCCCGTGGCCAGCACCATTGCCGAGACCAGGATGATGGCGATCAGCACCGAACTCGCGAAGGCAGAGCCTCCGCACATGCGCTGCACTAGCCGCCCCGTGAGATAGGCCCCTATTGTCATGGCCAGCCATAGGAGCGGCGTGGCCGCAAGAGGTGTCCATAGATGCACGATGGCCGCGTTCATGATCGTCCTCGCGACGGTTCCATCAGAGATATAGTGGCCTCCCCCGGCGCCTCCGACCACCGTGTCACCCAGTACATCACCAGGCCCGTTACCGCGATGCTTAGAACAGTTGATCCGAGCAGAGCGGCGACGATCGATAGCCATTGCTGCCGTAGCAGACCCGCTTCCGCGATGATGCCGACACCCGCCGGCACAAATAGAAGCCCCATGTGGCTGATCAGCGCGTCGGCGGCCCGGTCCAGAGAAGCTGGGAAGGCGCCATCGGCCTTCCCGCCGCGCAGCGCAAGTATGGCGGCGAGAAGGAACATGCCGATCACGGGGCCAGGTATCGGCAGATGAAACGCCTCCCGGACGATTTCACCGATGAGCTGGCAACCAATGAGGCATAGGATCGCGGTCAACATAGCACTTGCCTTAAGGCTGGCTTTTGCCGGCATCGAACGAGGTACCGAGGCCGGCGTCACGCGCCGCGAGGAGCCCGAGGGCGGACCAGTCGAGGTCCGCCCATCCATTCGCCACCAGCCCAACGAGGCGATCCCGCACGAGGCTCGCAGCGGGCATAGGCACGGCCTCATGCTCGGCTTCCGCCAGGGCCAGCCGCAGATCCTTGATCGCGAGCGGCACGGCCATGCCGGCGGGGCTATAGCGCTCATCGACGATCTTGCCGCCATAGGTCCGGTGGACCTTTGAATCGAAGAGCGAGTTGGTCAGAATATCAAATGCCAGATGCTGGTCGACGCCTCCCTTCCGCAACAGCGCTAGAACCTCCCCCATGCACTGCAGGGTCGTCGCGGTCAGCACATTGCCTGCGAGCTTCATCAGGTTCGCAGCAGCAGCATCCTCGCCGATGACGAACAGCCGCTGGCCGAGGCGCTCGAGCAACGGCCGTGTCCGTTCCAGCGCGGCGGGCCTGCCCGCGGCGAGCACAAAGAGCTGACGGGCCTGGGCAAGGTCGGGGTTGCCCAGCACCGGAGCCGCCACATAGGATTGGCCGCGCGCCTCATGCTCGGCTTCAAGCCGTCGCGACAGGCCGGGGCTGAGGGTGCTCATTGAGATGTGGACGGCGCCGGGCCGCATGACATGCACCAGCCCTTCGGGATCGAGGGCGACGGCAACCAACGCCGCGTCGTCGGGCAAAGAGGTCAGCACGACGTCGCAGGCCGAAAGGTCGGCAAGTTTTGAGGCGCCCTCCGCTCCTGCCGCCCGTAACGCTTCCACATGCGCCGGATCGCGGTCGTAAGCGAACACCCGATGCCCGTCAGCGATCAGATTGCGAGCGAATGCCGCACCCATGTGGCCGAGTCCGACGACGCCGACAAAGCCCAGCGGAGACGCCGTCATTATAGACCCGTCCCGCAAATTTCTGGTCGCGAAAGCCGCTCTTGTGGTTGCTTGAGCGGTGCTTGAATTTGCCGATGTCATCGTGTGCTCCTGAATCCTGTGTGCGATCCGGCAAATGCGACGACCCCTTGCAAAGACAATGGCTCTCCGAGCAAATAATTGTTGCGCAGAAGGGAAAGATGGAAAGTCGATGGATTATTTGGCCGCCATGCGCGCGTTCGTGCGGTCGGTCGATCTCGGAAGCTTCTCACGGGCCGCGGCCGAGGCTGGTGTGAAGGTTTCGACCGTTTCGCGCTATGTCAGTGGGCTCGAAGCAGACTTGGGCGCCACGCTGCTCAACCGTTCGACACGCAGTCTGCATCTGACTGAAGCCGGCAGGATGTTCTACGAGCGAGGCGCGCAAATTCTCGCCGATGTCCAAGACGCGCGCTATTCCACGACGTCGCTGAACGAGCGTGCGCAAGGGTCGCTTCGGATCAATGTCCCCACTGCGTTCGGCCGTCGGCATGTCATGCCGCATATCAAGGACTTCCTGGCGACCTATCCCGATATCAGGCTGGACGCGACGCTTACGGACGCAACCATCGATCTGATCGAAACAGGGACGGATGTCGCCGTCCGGATCGGAGCGCTAGTTGATTCAACACTCGTCGCCAGGAAGCTGGCTGCTCAACGGCGCGTTCTCGTCGCTACTCCTGACTATCTGGGTGGCCGGCCGGCACTGCAAGGACCCTCAGACCTCGCATATCATGAATGCCTGGCGTTTTCCTTGCAGCCGACCGGGGCCTGGTACTATCGGTCGGCGGATGATCCCCTTTCGGAACCCCTCGAAATCGCTGTGAACGGGCACCTCCGCGCGAACAATTCAGAAGCCCTGCGCGATGCGGCACTTTCCGGTCTCGGCATCGCTCTCCTGCCAACCTGGCTCGTGGGACCCGATGTCCGTGAAAAGCACCTCGTCGCTGTGCTGCCCGATTGGGAGTGGCTGATAGCGCCCGGTCCGGATCGTGCGATCTGGGCGGTCTACCCGCCGAAAAAAGTCGTTTCCCCCAAAGTGAAGGCTTTTATCGGCTTCCTGGCCGAGCGCTTCGGCCAACCGCCCTACTGGGACCGGCTGTAGCCGCTCAGCACTGCATTTGGTGGAGCGGGTCGAGTGGCGAAGCCAGCGCCCAGAGGCATCAAATGGGCAAGAACCCGGACGGCAGGTTCCGCGGCGCATGCAATCCGCGCATGTGTGAGTGAATAGTTCGCATTGGCGGCATGTCCCCTGCCTATCCCATTTGACGAACGGACCGGGTCGTCAGTCTAGCCGCGAGACCGGCAAGCCTAACCGGTCGTTTACGGCCGTTGGTGGATCGGGTGCCCTACCGTGCCTCGCTCGCGGGCCGGCACGCGGGTTCCGAGAAGGGCATGGATGTAACGGACTGACCGGCAAGGCAAGACCAAAATGGCGAACCAGAGGATCCAGTCAATGAAAAAAGGCATCGTTATTGTCGGTCTCTGCGCCGCGATCGGTGGCGTTGGCGTGGCGGCGTGGCGCGTCCAAGGTGCGAGCCCAACGCCGCAAACGCAGCCGCCAGCGCCTGCCGTACCCGTGGTTGCAGAAAAGGTCCAGGTCTCCGACGTACCCTTGGTAAGGTCTGGTATCGGCACCGTGATGCCGTACAATGTCGTGGACATCCACACCCAGGTTACCGGCACGATTGACAAGATAGGCTTTGTCGAAGGCCAGACCGTGCATCCCGGCAGTCTTATCGCACAGCTCGACCCGCGCCCCTTCCAGGCAGCGCTTCAGCAGGCTGAATCGAACCTGGCACGCGACCAGGCACACCTCACCAACGCGCAAACGAACCTTGGGCGTTTCGTCCCACTGGCGAAGCAGGGATATGCGACGGAACAGCAGGTCACAGACCAGACGTCGGCGGTGACCCAACTCCAAGCGGCGATCGTCGGCGATAAAGCCGCCATTTTCAATGCGCAGACGCAGCTCGGTTATACCACGATTACTTCGCCCATCGATCGGGGTGACCGGCATACGCCATGTCGATATCGGCAATATCCTGCTACCGGGCTCCACAACACCGATTGTGACGATCACCCAGATCCAGCCGATCTCCGTCGATTTCACGTTGCCGCAGCAGGACGTCCCCGCGGTGCAGACGGCGATGGCCAAAGGCAGTCTGACCGCCATTGCCTATGGCCAGGACGATCACACCGAGCTCGGCCAGGGCACGCTGCTGCTGGTGGACAACAGGATCAACCAAAGCTCGGGGACCGCGCAACTCAAGGCGACATTCCCCAACGAGAACCGGGCGCTGTGGCCGGGCGAGTTCGTCAATGTGCGACTCACAGTGGGGGTCCGGCATGACGGCATCAGCGTGCCGCTTAGCGCCTTGCAGGAAGGTCAAAGTGGCGAATTCGTCTATGTCGTCCAGCCGGATGGCACGGTGCGGCAGCGCCCGGTCACGGTTGCGCAGACGCTGGACGGGCGTGCCCTCATTGATCGCGGGTTGACCGCCGGCGAAACCGTGGTGACGGCGGGTCAATATGGCCTGAGCGACGGGGTCAGGGTTGCCGAGGTCGCGCCGGGCAATCCGCAGGTGCAGAACGGCACCGAAGCCAGCGCGGGGATGCTCTGATGAATATTCCGGCCCCCTTCATCAAGCGGCCAATCGCAACCGCGTTGCTGATGGTCGCCATCGTGTTGCTGGGCGGTACCGCATATCAGCTACTGCCGGTCGCCGCGCTGCCGAACGTCGCTTTCCCCACGATCTCAGTTTCGGCCCAATTGCCTGGAGCCGACCCGCAGACGATGGCCTCCTCGGTCGCAACGCCGCTCGAGAAGTGGTTCGGGCAAATTCCGTATCTGACCCAGATGACCTCGACCAGTTCATTGGGCAATACTTCGATTGTATTACAATTCGCCCTGAACGACGACATCAATGCCGCGGCACAACTGGTGCAAACGGCCATTAACGCGGCGGCCGGCCAGTTGCCGAAGGACATGCCCACCCCGGCGACCTACCACGAGACCAATCCGGCCGATGCGCCGATCCTCGTGCTTGGCGTCACCTCGGACACGTTGCCGATCACCACTGTGGACGATTACGCGGAAAGCATTCTGGAGCAGAAGCTGTCGCAGGTGCCGGGTGTCGGTCTCGTCAGCATCGGCGGCATGCAACACCCGGCGGTTCGTGTCCAGTTCAACCCGGCCCAACTCGCGGCCAACGGTCTGGACCTGGAGGACGTGCGAACCGCGCTGAGCAATGTGAGCGTTGATCAGCCGAAGGGCAGTCTGTACGGCGCGACCCGCTCCAACACGCTGCAGACCGACGACCAGATTCTGACGCCGGCCGACTGGGACAAGCAGATCATCGCCTACCGCAATGGCGGACCGATCAGGGTCTCCGACGTCGGCAAGGCCGTCATAGGGCCGCAGGATGAGACGTTGAAGGGTTGGGATAATCTGCATCAAGGGGTCATCATCGCGGTGCAGCGACTGCCCGGCGCCAACGTGATCAGCACGGTCCAGGCGATCAAGGCGGCGCTGCCGCAACTCGAGGCCTCGATCCCGCCGTCGATCAAGGTCTCGGTGATCTCGGACCGCACGACGACCATTCGTGCCTCGGTCGCGGATGTGCAGTTTACCCTGATCCTCACGATCGGGTTGGTCGTTGGCGTGATCTTCGTGTTTCTGCGCAGTGTCTGGGCAACGCTCATTCCCGCTGTCGCGGTCCCGGTATCGATCATCGGCACGTTCGGCGTGATGTATGCGTTCGGCTACAGCCTGGACAACCTGTCGCTGATGGGTCTGTCCATCGCAGTCGGCTTCGTCGTGGATGACGCCATCGTCATGGTCGAAAATATCGCACGTCATATCGAGATGGGTAAAACGCCGATGCGCGCGGCATTGGATGGCGCCGGGGAAATCGGCTTCACCATTCTCTCCATTTCCATCTCCCTGGTCGCCGTCTTCATCCCGCTGCTGCTCATGGGCGGCATGGTCGGCCGCATGTTTCAGGAGTTCGCGGTCACCGTAACAGTCGCCATCGCCGTCTCCACGCTGGTATCGCTGACGCTGACGCCTATGATGGGCGCGCGCCTGCTGCGCCATGAGAAGCCCGAGCAGCAGGGACGTGTGTCGCGTGCCCTGGAATGGTGCTTCAACTCGCTGCTGGCGATCTATGACCGAGGCTTGGTCATCGCGCTGCGTCATCGGTTTATTACGCTGATGACGATGCTGGCGACAGTTGCCCTGACCGGCTGGCTGTTCATCGTCATCCCGAAAGGATTTTTTCCAGAGCAGGACACTGGGCTGATCCTCGGAATAACCGAAGCGGCGGAGGACATTTCGCCGGCGGGCATGTCCACCGTGCAGCAGCAGGTGCTCGGCGTGGTCCTGAAGGATCCGGCGGTTGACACGGCCGGCGCCTATATCGGTGCGGGTGGTGCAACCTCAACCGAGAACCAGGGGCGTATATTCATCGCCCTCAAGCCGAAAGCCCAGCGCGCGACGATTACTTCGGTGACGGCGCGGCTAGGTCAGGCCATGCGGGCGGTGCCCGGCGTGCACCTGTTCATGCAGCCAGTGCAGGACGTCAATATCGGTGGCCGTCTGACCGCGACGCAGTACCAGTATACGCTGAGCGACGTTGACTTCACCGAGCTCAACAAGTGGGCACCCATCGTTTTGAACGCGCTGGGAAAACTGCCGCAGATCATCGATCTCACGAGCGACCAGCAATCCGCCGCTCCGCAGCTCACGCTGAAGATAAATCGGGATGTCGCTTCGCGCCTGGGTATTACGCCGGCGGCCATCAACTCCGTGCTGTATGACGCCTTCGGGCAGCGGCCGATCTCGCAGCTGTTCACCAGCCTTAACCAGTACTTCGTCATCATGGAGGTTAACCCTCAATTCCAGCTTGGGCCGAATGCGCTGCAGCGGATTTATGTCAGGTCGCAGACCGCCGGCATGGTGCCACTCAGCGAACTGGTCACGCAGCAGCCAACGGTTGCGCCGCTTTCGGTCAACCATCAGGGGCAGTTCCCCTCGGTCACTCTCAGCTTCAACCTGAAGGGCAACGCACCGCTGGGCCCGGCGGTGACGGCGATCAATCAGGCCATGGCCACGCTGCATGTGCCGTCGACGATCCAGGCCAGCTTCCAGGGCAACGCGCAGGCTTTCCAGTCATCGCTGTCCAGCACGCCCATCCTGATCCTCGCAGCGCTGATCGCGGTCTATCTCATTCTGGGAATGCTCTACGAGAACATCATCCATCCGCTGACTATCATCTCGACATTGCCCTCGGCCGGCCTTGGCGCGCTGTTGATCCTGTACGCATTCGGCTTCGGTCTGGATGTCATGGGAATCATCGGCATCATTCTGCTGATCGGCATCGTCAAGAAGAACGGCATCATGCTGGTGGATTTTGCGCTGGAGGCCGAACGGACGCGGGGCTTGTCTCCTGAGGAGTCAATTCATGAGGCCTGCCGGATGCGTTTCCGGCCGATCCTGATGACGACCATGTGCGCGCTGTTGGGCGGTGTACCACTGATGCTGGGGACCGGCACCGGGTCAGAGCTGCGCCAACCTCTGGGCTATGCAATGGTGGGCGGATTAATGGTTTCGCAGGTGCTGACATTGTTCACCACCCCGGTGATCTACATCTACATGGAGCGCCTGGTGCAGTTGGCCGTTCGGCTTCGCGGACGATCCGCATCGCAGGTGACCGTTGCGGCGGAGTGAAGCTTTTGTTTCGCCACTGGGAACGCAACTCATTCGCTGCGGCATCGAGCGACGGAGCGGGAACCCGCCACGGGGGTGGCGTCCCTTGCTGGATATTCATTGCCACGGCGCGCGATTATTCCGTTATACCAAAACAATGAAATGATGACATCGGCGCAACGGAGCCCCCAGTGCAAAGGTCTTTAGACCCCAGCGCCGTCCTCGGGCATCTCCGGCTCCACTGTTAGATTGCCAGGTAGCAGCAGAAACCCGATCCGCGCCCCTCCATCCCATCATTTGCGGCCGTTGAACAAGTTTCTAGTGCCACGGCCCGGGTCAGAGTCGGGTATATCCGGCCGCGGATAGTAAGGCCGATCACCAAGCATGCGCACGCGGGCCCAGAACTCTGGGCCCGACGCTTTTCCGACTTCGTCAAGGTCCGCCGCCTGACGCCAGATGTTCCAAGAATCCGGATGTAGGCGGCTGGCCTCAGCCAAGAATGGTGCCGCCTCGTCCGGCCGTTTATTCCGGCGCAGCCAGACGCCGAGCCGGAAATTGGCATCGGCGAGCGCGATCTCCGCCGTGATCCTGGGGAGATTCGCCTTGACTTGGTCCTTATCCAGTGCATGCCGTCCAGTGTGAACCCAGTCTCGGACCGCCTCCAGATACGCGGCTCGCGCTGCCTCACGGGCAGCCTGGTCCTCAGCGGTCATTATGCGCGTGACGGGATCCATGCGACGGAAATGATCGGTCGATCCAGCCGTTTCCGGCGGGCGCACGATCCGCCCGGCCTCGTCGATCCAGACGCATTGCGGCACATTGACCATGCCGTAAAGGCTTGCAATGCGATGATCGACGTCGATCAGGCACCAGAAGGAAGCATTGGCCTGTTCGATCCATGGACGGGCATGCTCAGCGCCGCGGCTCTCCTCGGCGACGGCGACGATGGCGAACTTCTCGGTGTTCAGGCTGTCGACTAATTGCTGCCACACGGGCAAGTCAAATCGGCAGCCTCACCAGGACGCCCAGGTCGTGAGGAAGACCTTCTGGCCGCGGAGGTCGGACAGGCGGTGCTCCACCCCGGCAGAGGTCCGGCAACGCAAAATCAGGCGCTTCGAGTCCGGTTAGAGCAGCCGTTCGATTGTCGGCGGCGGTACCGAATACCCAGACTTCGGCGCGGCTATCGGACACAATGGGATGCCTGAGGGTACGCCAGAACGCGGCGATATCGACCTTGCCGTCGCGACGCGCCTCGTCTCCCAGCGGAACGCAAAGCTCATCGCGGCACATGCCTTCCGGCTTCAGCGTCCAGCCGGTGATCGCCTCGGCATCCCCGGGAGAAACGCACAGGCCGCCCGTCGCCGCGACCTCGAATTCACCCTTGTCCGTCAACACGACTGCCATGGTAACCTCCTTGGTGTTTGTCTCCTGCACAAGAGACGGATGATTGCGCCTCTTTCGCGACGACTTCGCGGATCGTTTGGGTCCGGAGCTCCGCCACAGTTGGACTAGAAAATGCCTGGATGCACGTCCCGGGTCAAACCCGGGCAATCCGGGACAAATTTCGGACCACTTCGAGCCAGGAGCGAGCCGTCCGAGCGGTCGACGTCCCTTGTCGGGCTGGATGTCGCCTGCCGGGTCTTGCCGCACCGTGACGTTGGACGCTTCCAGCGCAGCACTGGATGCCCCCCCGTGCCAAATCGCCCGGGAGATGACGAGGCGCTCCAATTCCGCAGTCGGAGCGGCCGGACTCAGAAAGCCCTGACCGAACGGCACCAGCTCCAAACCCATACTCCTGCAGATTGGTCACGATCTCGCCCGCGAAGGTCCGGTCGTAGCCAATCTCCCGGCTGGCGAACCGGCCGGCCAGATCGAGACAGGTCCGTCCTCCACGCGACGTCGCTATGATGATACGAATAACCGACGGCGACATCGTTCATAAATGCGCGTGGACCGCGAAGACCGTCGGGCGACGTTTTCACCCAGCCCCCTGGCTCGAATTGACTCAGGGGCGCGAAGCTTTGCAGACCTGCCAGTCCTGCGCCGCAGCACCCCCGCTAACGGGGCTTCAGCAACCGCCTCTCTCATCCTGGGGCGCATCGTTTCGGCCCTCCGATGCGTTCCGGAAACATAGCATCGGTGTCAGTCCGGGGATGACCAAGTGGTTGGTTACGCGGCCGGGCCGGGTTTCGCCGCGTCGCTCAGCGGGACCGCAATGAAAACGCCCCAACCGCCTGATCGGAGCGTTCTCCTCATCGCCCCGTTGTCTCGGGCAGGCGCCGGGTTGAACTGGATCGCAAATCAGGCCGCCTTCGCGAAGATTTCGACCGCCACGGCCATGCGGGCTGTCAGCGGGGCCATCGCCTGCTCGGTCAGCTTAACCGATACTTCAGCGAAATTCTTCGCTTCCGACACCGCCTTGGAGATCGACGCCTGGGCCTGTGCGCCCTGAAGATCGATCGCTTCCTTAACCGACTTCGCCACGGCGAGAGCTTTGGCCGTTGCAACAGCGTCCTCGTAAGAGGCGGCAGTCGTGCTGACAAAATGCTTGGTGAGGTCCTGAACCCCAGCGGCCAAAATCCGGCCGGCCTCGGTGGCCGCCTCGAAGTTGGCCTGGGCGAATGAGACGAAATCTTGAGTGCTTTTGATCACTGTGTTCAGTCCCTGTGTAACGGTATCGGAATTGATGCTGAGGGTCGGTTTGACCGCATAAAGCGTTGCGGCGCCCGTGGTCGGAAGGGCTTGCTCAGCCGCGCTAGAATTCTCGTTCATCGATCTGCTCCTGTCAGAGGAAACGGCCCGCTTGGGCACCGCGTCCATCTCTTGGAAGTCTCAGCCAGCACGATTGCTGCACTGCACAACGGATAATGGCGAGACATCACCGCCAGTTCAAGGAGCAAAATGCTGCACTGCACAATTTTCTCATTGGCCGGTTTTCTGCGGGTCTGGGACGCGCGAGATCATCAAAGCTGCTCTCTGGGTTGTTTTTATGTTGCAGCGCAGCATATGTGCGGAACACGTTTGAAAGGCCGCATGCGGCATGAAAAGTTCAGACAATATCTCGATCGTTGGTGGCGCCACCGGGCTCGCAGCGCGGATCGCTAATCCGAAGACATCCGAGGCCAAGCCGTTTCTGGCTCCGCCGACAACGGAAAAGGGCCGCCTGGTCGAACTCAATGGCTTCGGAGGCGACGCGGCGAATCTCCGGATGCTCGCGCATCTGCCGCAGGCGGGCGCAGGGCGGCCGCTGGTAGTCCTACTGCACGGCTGTTCCCAGGATGCCGCCGTGTTTGCGGCGGACACCGGATGGATCGACCTCGCCGATCGGCTGCGCTTTCCGCTGATCCTGCCCGACCAGGCGGACGTCGACATGAAAGGCCGCTGTTTCGATTGGTATCACGAGACGCAGACCGCCCGCGACGCGGGCGAAGCGGCCTCTATCGCCGCAATGACCCGCGCCGCGATTAGCCACTTCGACAGCGACCCAGGACGGGTTTTCATCGTCGGTCTGTCCGCCGGAGGCGCCATGACCGCCGCCCTTTTGGCGGCCTATCCGGATCTGTTCGCTGCGGGCGCGTCGGTCGCCGGGGTGCCGGTGGGTGCCGCGCGGTCAGGCATGCAGGCAATCATGCAGATGCGAACAGGCGGCGGGGACCGAAGCCCGGAGGACTGGGCCGCCCGCGCTCGCGCCGCCGCGCCGGATGCGTTTGAAGGCCCGTGGCCGCGTCTGTCGATCTGGCAGGGACAGGCCGATACGACCGTCGCGCCGGGAAACGGCGATCTACTCGTTACGCAATGGTGTGCCCTGCACGACTTAGCCGGACCTCCCACAATCAATCAGGTTGGGAATGGGATTGAGCACCGAATGTGGCCGGGCGGAGGGCAGCCCGTAGTGGAGCAATGGTCACTGCCGAATTTGGCGCACGCTTATCCGGTCGGCGAAGGCGTGTCGGTGCGCGGGCGCTTCGTCGAACAGGCACCGGTTGACGCCACAGGTGCCATCGCGCGGTTTTTCAGCTTGGACTGAGTGAGCCTGATGTCACGGTCATTGATATTTTTCGGGCAACCGCGACCGAACTAGCTGTAAGCGGAGACATTCCCAAGATGCGTCTCTGACTGAGGTGGTCCCCGGGATTCGGGCAGCGGCTTGGCTCGTCTTGCCGCAATTTGTTTCATTCTGGGTTGAGCGGGGCCGCGGAACCCACGCCGCCCCTGGGCATATCGTTTATGTAACAGCAACGATACGACACATGCCGTCACTGTGGGCCTGTCGTTCATTGCAGCGGAGACGACCGTAGCAACTCCCCATAGACTCACCTCGTCGCTGTCGGGACGCTCACCCTGCAGCTGTATCACGGCCGTTCGGTCCCCTGGCCTTTGGCGCAAGGCTTCGGCGAACCCTCGCTCTGGGCTGGTTTGCACAGAGGAACGAACGACCTAATAGTAACACAAATCATGGATCAGGGAGCGGACACCATGCGGGCGGATTACATCATCGTGGGCGCGGGATCGGCCGGCTGCGTGCTGGCCAACCGGCTGACCGAGGACCCCAGCACGAACGTCATGCTGATCGAGGCGGGCGGCCGCGACCGCAACCCGCTGATCCACATCCCGGCCGGCTTCTTCAAGATGCTCGACCACCCCACCCTGACCTGGAAATACCGCTCCGAGCCCGATCCCGGCACCAACGGACGCGCCATCGTCTACACGCGTGGCAGGGTGATCGGTGGTTCCTCCTCGATCAACGGGCTGGTCTACATCCGCGGCCAGCCCGAGGACTACGACCACTGGGGACAACTCGGCAATCGCGGCTGGACGTGGGACGATTGCCTGCCGTTCTTCCGCGCGGCCGAACGATGGGAGGGCGAGGGCAACGCCGTTCGTGGCAAGGACGGACCCTTGTTCACCTCGAAAATGGACCGCTCGCCGATTTGCGCAACGGTCATCGAGGCCGGCAAGCAACTCGGCCTTGAGTACCGCGAGGACGTAAACGACTTGCCTCCCGGCGCCGGGGACAGCATCGGCTGGTGCCAGCAGACACGGGGCGGCCGCAGACGTGCCAGCGCCGCGCGCACCTATCTGCACCCGGCGCTGAAGCGGCCCAACCTGCACCTCATCACCAATGCGCTGGTCCATCGCGTTCTGTTCGACGGCAAGCGCGCGACCGGCATCGAATTCTCGCGCGGCGGCGCCGTCGAGAAGGTCGAGGCCGCAGCGCGAGGTGATCCTGTCGGCCGGCGCGATCGGCTCGCCGCATATTCTGCAACTGTCCGGCGTCGGCGATCCCGAGCATCTCGGAGAAGATCGGCGTGCCCGTCGTGCATGAACTGCGCGGCGTCGGCCGCAACATGCAGGACCACTACATCGCGCGCGTCTCCTACCCGGTCGTCGGCATGGCGACCGCCAACGAAAAGTCATACGGGCTGCCGCTCGCGATGGAGGTCATGCGCTGGGTGCTCACCGGCAAAGGCATGCTGAGCTACAGCCCTTCGCTCGTCGCCGCCTCGGTCAAGGTGCTGGAGACGTCGGCGACACCCGACATGCAGATCACCTTCGCGCCGGGCAGCTTCAAAGGCGGCCAGATCGGCGAACTTGAACGAACCCCCGGCCTCAGCGCCGGCGCGTGGCAGATGCGGCCGCTCTCGCGCGGCTATGTCGAGGCGACGTCGAACCAGCCGGGCGACATGCCGGCGATCAACCCGCGCTATCTGTCGGACGAAGCCGACCAGCGCGCCATCATCGGCGGCTTGCGCTTCGCCCGGCGGCTGTTCGACGCACCGCGCGCTGAAACAGTTCGTCCGGGAGGAAAGCCTGCCCGGCCGCGATGTCCAGACCGACGATGAATTGCTGGATTACGCCCGCCGCAACGGCGGCACCTGCTATCACGCCAGTTGCACCTGCATGATGGGTTCGCACGCGATGAGCGTCGTCGATAGCGAGTTGCGCGTGCACGGGCTCGAAGGGCTGCGGGTGATCGACGCCTCGGTCATGCCGGCCGTCACCTCGACCAACACCAACGCGCCGACCATCATGATCGCCGAAAAAGGGGCGGCGATGATAAGGGGCGCGGCTCAGCGGAAAATGGCGGCGTAGGTACACTTGCACAGTGATTTGACAAATTGTCTGAGTGGTCTTCCCAGCTGCCCGATACACGACAATTTGGGTTCAGCGAAGATCAGTCTGCTGCAGATGGACCGCTTGAGTGGATTTACGATAGTCAGCTTTTGGGGCGACCCACCTGGATATTGGACATCCGGTTTGCCGCCGGCCTTGGACGGTTGCCAGCAGACCGCGACGGGCTGTTTCGATGTAACGAGAGAGCCGACAGGCGGTTGGGTGGTTGGGACCTGGGCAACGCGGCGATCAGCTTCCGCCGTCGTCAGGATTGCGTGTGATGCACGACCAGATCTTCCCGCCTTCGAACAGGCTCAGTATTGGCGCCGATACGCGCGGAGCCGGGGGTTGAAAGCCTGATGTCGAGAAGGCCGTCCGAGCTGCGGGAGGCGCCGTATTCACGCCTCCCGTGGTTCTGATCTTGGCGGTATAGAGGATCTTTACGGTACCGATGGCTCGGTTCAGACGAGGGTGGTCGTCACGTCAATGTTGCCGTGGACGGCCTTGGAGTATGGGCAGATCGTGTGCGCGGTATCAATCAGGGCCTGCGCCTTCTCTCGCTCGACGCCCGGCACACTGAGAGACGCGCGCGGAGGAAAAACGCGCCTTTCGCTTGGTTCAGATCAATTTCGGCGGGACAAGCTTGATATCACGCCTGATCCAGAGCCTTATCGCGGCCGGCAGCGGGTGCGTAAGCGGCCCTCGGGATGACAGGCGGAAGGTCGGGACAAGATGGCGGACGTTATGGCGAAATCGAGAGCAAAAGCTCCAACCAGGCCACCGAACTCGATGCGCTGGTGATCGGCGCGGGCTTCGCGGGCCTCTACCAACTCCTGTGTCTGCGCGAACGTCTTGGCCTGTCCGTGAAGGTGCTGGAAGCAGGCGGTGGCGTGGGTGGGACGTGGTATTGGAACCGCTACCCCGGCGCTCGGTGCGATTCCGAAAGTCACGTTTACTGGTACACCTTTTCACCCGACCTGATGCGCGAATGGGAATGGTCCGAGCGCTATCCCGGTCAGCCGGAAATCATGCGCTACCTCAACCATGTCGCAGACCGTTTCGATCTGAAGCGGGACATCCAGTTCAACACCCGCGTCACGACGGCGCATTACAACGAGACCGCCAATCGCTGGCGAGTTCAGACCGAGACCGGAGAAACCTTTGTCGCAAAATTCCTGATCACCGCGGTCGGTTGTCTTTCCACGGCGAATGTCCCGAAATTCGAGGGGTTGGAGAGTTTCGCCGGCGATTGGTATCACACCGGACAATGGCCACACGAAGGCGTCGATTTTACCGGCAAGCGGGTCGGGATGATCGGCACCGGCTCCACCGGCATTCAGGCGGCACCGGTAATCGCCGCGGCGGCGAAGCATCTGACGGTGTTTCAACGCACCGCGAACTACTCGGTGCCAGCGCGCAACGCACCGCTGACACCGGAGTTCCAGCGCTACATCAAGGAAAGCCCCGCCGAGATCAGGGCGGCAACTCGAGAGACGCTAAACGGGATGGCGTTCCGGATCGAAGAACGCCTGGCTGTCGAGACCCCGCCGGAGGAGCGCGAGGCAATTTACGAAGCTGCGTGGGAGCGTGGCGGATTGCAGTTCCGCGCCACGTTCAAGGACATGTTGGTGGACAAGGCAGCGAACGATACAGCGGCGGACTTCGTTAAGCGCAAGATCCGCTCGATCGTAAAGGACCCGAAGACTGCGGCGATCCTGGCGGACATCGATCATCCATACGCGGCGAAGCGGCCGCCAATCGACACCGATTACTTCGAAACGTTCAACCGGCCGAACGTTACCTTGGTGGATGTGAAGGCGACGCCGATCAAGCGGATCAGTCCAGCAGGCATATGCACCACCGAAGCGGAGTATCCGCTGGATATCATCGTTTTCGCGACTGGCTTCGATGCCATGACCGGCCCGATGCTGCGGATGGACATTCGCGGGCGCGATGGCGTCGCCTTGAAGGACGTATGGGAAGCGGGCCCGCGCAATTACCTCGGCCTGCAGATCGCGGGCTTTCCCAATCTGTTCACCATCACCGGCCCAGGCAGCCCATCCGTGCTGTGCAACATGCCGGTCGCGATCGAGCAGCACGCGGATTGGATTGCCGATTGCATCGCGCACATGCGCGCGAACGGCCTGGAACGGATTGAGGCTCGGCCCGACGCGGTCGACAAATGGGTCGCGGAGGTCAACGACGTCGCCAGCAAGACGCTGCTGCCGCTGGCGAAACACTCCTGGTATCTGGGCGCCAACATTCCGGGCAAGCCCAGAGTGTTCATGCCCTACGCGGGTGGAATGGTACGATATCGCGAGATTTGTGAGGACGTCGTCGCGCGGGGCTATGCAGGGTTCAGCCTGGCGTAAGTTTCTTGCGCCGAGCAATCGTGCCCCTAACCTATCGTGGTCGGGACACGGGACCTCAGTCACGCCGGCCGGGGATTATGTCTACCAACATGCCGCCATCCACGGGCAGTGACATGCCGGTCATAAAATCAGCTTCGTCGGAAATGTCAGGGCTTTCTCCCGCGGCGCGAGCTGGTCATATCACGTTTTTCGACCTGGTGTTCGCGGGCCGGACCGACGCGGCGATCGCTGCCTTGCACGTGCATCTTTCAGCTTGGCCGCGCGACGCCCTGGTGCTGGCCAGTGGCGCGAACCCTAACGGCGTGATCGGCGCATCTGGCCACTCGGGCAGAAGCATAAGATCGCGGCGATGATGGACACCCTCGCTCCACACTACGGCGACGATTTTTAGTTCCTTGCCTATCATGCCATGGCGCTGTCCGAAGATGGGCAGCTCGCGGCCGCCCGGCCGAAGATTGAACGGACCCATGCGCAGACGCGACTGGATCCCGCCCATAACCAGCAGTAGCACATGCCGCCAGGTCGGCGCGGTGAACGCGGCTCGGAAAGGCTGCATCCAGGCCGCCAGCGCGTGCGGCACGTCGCGTCCAGCTGCATCTGGCATGCACACCCCCGAATCCATGTTCCGGGTAAAGACTTGACGATCGTTTTCTGTTTTGGGAATTTCCAAAGGGGAAACAGACCGCCGAGGGTGGCGTTAGTCGGCGTCTATTCTTATATTTTGGTCTAAAGTAGACCCGGCCCCGGCGGGGCTTACAGGCGGTTGGACTATTCAGCTAAATGGCACAGCGCTGCTTTTCCGCGCGCTGCCAATCTCTGGCATTCGCCGGTGCGCCGCCGTTGAAGTGGGTCGCCACGTAGCAGCGCACCGCTTGCGGGCGCCGATACCGATGCGATACTTGCAGCCTACGGCTAGCGCTTCGGAAATATCCTCTTTGCGCTCCCGGGGTGTTATTGAGGGAGCTCTCACGCGACCGGGGCGGTCTAACAAGCAGCTGATTGAAGTTGAGGCAAGCTCGATCAATGAACCACCTCATCCGAAACGCGTTCACTTGCCTGGCCAGAAGTCAATTCCGGCTCGATCGCGTTGCCCTCGCATTTCTCGCCTGCGTTGCAGTAGCGTTCAACGCCGCCGCTCAGGCGCCCGATCCGCGCGACATCTTCGCTCCACTGACGTTCCCCGACCCGGCCGGCCCGACCCGCTCTGTCTCCGGCATTCCCGGTCCCGACTACTGGCAGAATCGGGCCGACTACACGATCGCCGCGCGCATCGATCCAGCAACACACGTGCTAACCGGGCACGAGACGATTACCTACGTCAACAACAGCCCGGACGCGCTCGACATCCTCTGGCTCCAGTTGGACCAGAACATCTACCGAGCTGACGCGCGGGCGGCTGTCTCCCGCCGCTGCTGCCACTACACGGACGGGGACCGGTTGGACAAGATCGAGGTCGAGACGGATGGGCAAAGCGTTGTCCCGGCGTTCATCGTCTCCGACACGAGGCTACGGATTAGCCTGCGCGATACCCTGGCGCCGCACGGCGGCACAGTGCGTGTGCGGATCGACTATCATTACACCATTCCCGGCTCGTGGGGCGGGCGCACAGCCGTAACACCAAGCAGCAAGGGAGACATTTTCGAAATTGCCCAGTGGTTCCCCCGCATGGCGGTCTATGACGATCTGCGCGGCTGGGACACGCTGCCGTATCTTGGATCTGAATTTTACTGCGAATACGGGGACATCGACTATCGCGTTACCGTGCCGTGGGACTACATCGTCGCCGGTTCGGGAGACCTACTTAACGCGTCCGAAGTTTTGACCGGCACTCAGCGCGAGCGGCTCGCCCAGGCGGCCACCAGTGACGCCACCGTGATGATCCGAACGCCGTCAGAGGTCGGTGACCCGACCGGCCGGCCGACACATGACGGTGAGCAGACCTGGCATTTCCTGATGCGAAACACTCGCGACGCCGCGTTCGCCGCCTCGCCGGCCTTCGTGTGGGATGCGGCGCGGATCAACCTCCCGAACGACCACCACGCGCTGGCGATGTCGGTCTATCCGCCCGAGGCGACAGGGCCTGACCACTGGGAGCGATCGACGGAATACGTCAAGGCCGGGATCGAGGAATTTTCGCGCCGTTGGTTCCCATATCCGTGGCCGGTGATGGTCAACGTTGGCGGCCACGGCGCGGATATGGAGTATCCTGGGATCCTGTTCGACGGCATGGAGGACGCGGGAAAAAAACTCTACTGGCTCACCACGCACGAGGTCGGACACAGCTGGTTCCCGATGATCGTCGGCTCCAACGAGCGGCGCGACGCATGGATGGATGAGGGGTTCAACACCTTCATGGACGTTTACGCCTCAGACGCTTTCAACCATGGCGAATATGCTCCGAAACGCGACCCGGAATATGCCGAAGGTGGCGGCAACCCGGTGGACGAGATCCTGCCCATTCTCGCCGACGACGCGGCCCCGGCGATCCTTACGCCCGCCGATCAGATCAGCGAGAAATACCGCCACGCAATCAGCTACTTCAAGGCGGCGCTCGGCTTGGTTCTGCTGCGCGAGAAGATACTGGGTCCGGATCGCTTCGATGACGCCTTTCGGACCTACATCGCGGCCTGGGCTTACAAGCACCCCTCGCCTTCGGATTTTTTTCGATTGATGGATAGCCGAGCCGGAGAGGACCTGTCGTGGTGGTGGCGCGGCTGGTACTTGCGCAGCGCTAGGCTCGATCTGGCCGTCACTCGAGCCGTGCCGGTAGCAAGCGAGCCGCATCGCCTGCACTTGGAGTTGGTCAATCGGGGGCGGCTGGTCATGCCCGCGCTGTTGGAGCTACGCATGTCAGCCGGCGATGCGCAGCGGATCACTATTCCGGCGGAGGCATGGCGGCAGTCCAACACGCTGTCGATCGACGTGCCAGTGAGCGGCGACGCGAAGGAGGTGGTTCTCGACCCGGACCACAAACTGCCGCTCTCGGACCGCATGGCCCGCCCGGTGGAGGTCCGGTAGCTCGGCGCGTTCCCTGCTGTTGACTTCCCCGGATTTGATGGCCGTCGATGAAAGAGCTGCTCGAGATGGACCTGAGGCGGCGACCAGAGCCGATCCTGAGGCGTGGCTCGCGGCTATGAGGGCGTCCGCGAAGCAGCGGCATTACTATATGGGCCGTCTCAGCGCTGGGAGGCCGGCGCCGCGAACCACGCGGAAGCTGCTCAATTTCCCGCAGTTTCAGGCAGACAGTGCAGGGGCGGCGCGCCTCGCGACTGCTGACGGGTTTCCTGACCCATCGAATGAGCAGACAGTTGAGAACCGCGCAAGGAACTGCATGCGGCGGCCTCACGGCACGGGTGGGAGATCGTAGCGGAGTTTGAGGACGCCGGTATCAGCGGCGCGAAAGCCGACACTGCGGATGGCAAGAAATGGAGACTGCACTGGACGCGACAGGTCGTTGGTATTGCTGGAAGCCCGCTTGGACGAAGAAAGGCAGGGTAATGCCTGAGCCTCAAATTCTGCGTCATCAGATAATTTTGCGCAGCCGACATCTCCGCTCCGCCTTCGCCGCCCACAGATGAACATTCATTGCCCGCCTTGCGCTGTAGGGCGCGCAAGCCGGTCAAGTGAGCTATTTTCATCTGTTTGTATAACCACGGGTCCATTTTTCCTTTTTTATCAGATTGGGATCAAGTTTTGAGTCCGGTGGTACAGTTGATTCTTTTATTTACTGCTTCTGCTTTTACCAATCATAACGGGTCAAGCACAGCTTTTCCCCCTGATCCTTAACCGAATATTTGCAAGCCGTTAGGCTCAACCACGTCCACATAGGCTGGTAAGGATCAGGGGAATGTTCAGGGAGTATTGACGACAGCATATGCCGATGCACAACGAGTTTCACACGGATTTCGTTCGTCACTCTACCGGTTAAGGGTGGCTGGTGAATTTCCGAATACCAGCTTGTTGCAGCGCGATAGAGCCTGATCTGTTTTAGTTACGATCTAGCTCGACAACAAAGCTATGGCGCCCTAGATCGTCAGGGCTATTTATACTGAGTCAGCTATCTCCTGTCAATTAGTTTCAAATGATTTGAAGAAAAAGAAAACCTCATCCGCGAACTGTTTATAGTCGATTAAGTGGGCTTGCCCCGATTTCGTGGACGGGTAAGAGGCTGACCCGGAATGAGTGCGGAATATTCCTCCGATCAACGCCTTGGACAACAGGCTCTCGCTGGCCAAAAAATGTTGCGTGATTCCAGCGGCTTCGGTTCTCTCGTGTGTGCGAAGACAGCGAGGAATCACCTATGGCCTGGACTGAAATCACGCGCCCCAAGTATCAGCGCGATGGGTTGCGCTATGCAAGCGATACCAACGATGAAGAGTGGGCATTGATCGAGCCGCACCTCCCGCCGCTGCCTTCCTGCGGGCGAATGCGCGAGACCAGCATGCGAGAGGTGGTCAATGGCGTTTTCTACATCGCCCAGACCGGCTGCCAGTGGCGCCTGCTGCCGAAGGATTTCCCGCCCTCTGATGCCCCTGGGTAGGTGTGGCCTGGCGGACCACCAGCGGTGGCCCGTTCGCGTGTTCCGGTTTTTAGCATGTCAGGGGCTTCAGTCCGGCGGCCGCCGGCGGCCTGGGCTTTCGGGCGTCAATGAGCTTAGGCGGACGTGAAGATCACCTGATCGCCGTTCCGTATCACGCCGTCAGTGATGACCTTGGCGTAAACTCCAGCGCAGGGCTGGATCCCGAAGCCCGGGATGTCGACCCTGTTCAGCTGCACCGTTGCGGTCAGCGCTCCATTGCGGGGCGGCAGGTCGCCGTGCGCCAGAGTGGGGATGGCGCAGCGCGGGGTGGGCAACACGATGCGGAGGGTCACCGAGTTGCCGATGCTCAATATGCCGTTGACCCAGTGGTTCTCTGGGAACGCGCTGGTTCCCGAAGCTGAGGAAATAACGACGTTGGGGCGGTATCGTTCGGGCTCAATCGGGACGCCATCCAGGGCCGCGGTGATGCCATCCAGCGTGGCGGTGGTGACCACATGCAGTGGGGCAAAATCGAAGAACGTCCCTGGTGGCGATCCGGCACCCATCTTGATGATGTCAGCCCCTACATCCGCATCGAGCCCGTCGACAAGGACGGCTTCCGGATACGCGCGATCCAGTTCAGCGTCTTTTGGCGGCTCGGCGGACAGGCGCACCGGACGGGCGAGAAAGGATGAAAGCGCAAGGTCCAGCGCCGGATCGCCGGCCGGAGCAGTGGTTCCGTCGGGCAGTTGCACCTCGACCGCTGCGTCGCCGTGGCCATCTTGGGTACGGGCGAGACAGCGCAGCAGGCCGCGCCAGAGTTTGGGCCGCTTGGCACTGGCGACCTTATTGGTCTCTCTGTCGAGCAAGGCCCATACCCGGTCGCCCGCCGCGCCCCGCGCGCTGATTGTGAGGCTGTCGCGCGTTTCGCCGAGCATGGACTTGACCGGATAGCGATGGAGCATTGTCACGGTGCCGACGATCTGTTGGCTTTGTTGGCTCATGTGACGGATCCCCTTGCTTTGCGCCGACGCCAGCCGAGGCGGCCGAACTCAAACGTGTCGCCAACGACCGCTATCGTGCTGCCGACCGTGTAGGTGGCCCGCCCTCGAGCCGCCCATCGTCGTAAAGGGTCTCGCAGTCGGTCACAAGCGGTGACGCCGTGTTCGAACGGCTGCCCAGCGATCAGCCGCACCCGGACGCTGCCGGCTTCCATCGGCGGCAATGCCTCGGCGACGTGACGCACGAAGGCGGGAAGGTGTTTGCGTGCTGAGGTTCCGCTGCGATATGAAATCCGATTTGGAGGCGAGCGTGATTTGAAACCGGGCCCGCCGGCCAGGCTGCGCGGTGGCACGATCGCTGACAGAACGGACCTTGGCGTGAGGGATCGCAGAGCAGGGACAATGTTACTCGTTGGCTGCGACACCAGACTGGTTTAAATGCTCTATCAATGACGACTGTGATCTTTATTGGTAATTCCGTCTTGCAGCCAAGTTTATCATTATTTTTGGTCGGATAAGTTCGTTAATATTTATCCCAGCGACGCGATATCTCTCAAGTTAACGCAGCAATTTTATTGGATTACGCGGTATTTATACATCATTAGGCTTCTGATTGCTATAAGAACGATATAGTGCCGAGATTACGCGGCACTGTTTTTGGTTTAAGCCGACGATTTCTTTGTCCTTGGTAAAGCGGTCTGCCCGTCAGCAGCGCAGGTAGAAGCAGTAGTCGGCCACATCACTCTCGAAGTCGAAGCCTACGACGCCCGCGTCGGTTAGGCTGAGGGTCATCGGCCGACCTTTGACGATCTCCATGCGCAGACCTTCTCCTGGTTGCGGGCGCTTTCGCGCTGCGGCAACGTGTCGTGCGGCGGCCAAAGGAGAGAAGAACCATGATCCGCAAATTCTCGACAATGTTTGCTGGGCACGTCGATCTGCCGGAGCGCGGCCAGGACACCACGCCCGTCAACGAGCGGCGATTTTCCAACGCGCACCTCGCCAGCGTGTTCCAGAAGACCGAGGCGATCGCCCGGGTGATGGACCCGGCTGGAACACGCTGTGGCTGGCGGAGCATCATTTCCAACACGAGGGCAACGAGGTCATTCCTAACCTGCTGATGGCGGCGGTGCATCTCTGCCACCTGACCAAGAACCTCAGGATCGGCTGCGGCTTCAATATCACGCCGATGTGGCACCCGCTGCGGCTGGCCGAGGATTTCGCCTGCGCCGACATCCTCACCAAAGGGCGCACCATCTTCGGCGTCGGTCGCGGCTATCACACGCGCGAGGTGGAAACCTTCGGCGCGCCGATGCTCGACCAGAACGCCAATCGCGAATTGTTCGAAGAGCAGGTGGAAATCATTTTCAAGGCGTTCAATAACGAGAGCTTTTCACATCAAGGCAAGCATTACACGCTGCCGCCAGAGGTGCCGTATCGCGGCTATACGCTGAAGGAACTCACGCTGGTGCCACGCCCGATCCACCTGCCGGTCGAGTGCTGGCAGCCGGTGGTCAGCGCCAGTGCGCGCGGGCTCGATTTCATGGTCAAGTACGGTATCAAAGGCGCCGTGGGCGGCGGCGCGGCGACCATGGAAGCGGGACCGATCACCGCCTATCGCGATGCGGCGGCGCGCGCCGGGAAGGATCTGAAACTCGGCGAGGATTTGATGATCGGCCTCGTCATTCACCTGGCGAATACCAAGGAGCGGGCGATGCGCGAGATTGTGCCGCTCTATGAAGAGCATGCGAAGATGTTTGCGCCGCTGAACTTCATGCCGGGCATGACGAAGGAGCAAATCGCGCGGTGGGACAGCGCGGCGGCTGGTACGCGGCGGGGGTGCCGCGGGTCGAGCACTACATGAAGACCGGCGCCTGGTTTGCCGGCACGCCGGAGGAATTGATCACCCATCTGCGCTGGATCGAGGAGCGGTTCCCGGGCCTCGAGACCGTAAGCTTGAGCATGCCGATGGGCACACCGGAATTGATTATGCTGGAGCAATACCGGATCGTCGGCGAAGCGGTGATGCCGGCGTTCAAGGGGCACGGCTGATCCGCTGCATCTGCAGTTGAGGGAGGAACCCGCCGTGACCGATGTCAGAGCCATTGTGGTCGACCACGACAGTCCCGAGCGGCTGGTGATCCGCCCGGTGCCGTTGGCCCCCGCCTATCGCGACGAAGTCACGGTGCGGGTCAACACGATTTCGCTGAACCGGGGCGAGGTCAACCGCGCGGTGCGCGTCGCCGAACCCGGTTGGCGGCCGGGCTGGGACTTTGCCGGTGTCGTCGAAGAGACGGCACCGGACGGCAGCGGTCCCGCCAACGGCACACGCGTCGTCGGCATGCTGCCGTCAGGCGCGTGGGCAGAACGTATCCGTGTGCCGACCAACGCGGTCGCCGCGTTGCCGGACGAGGTGACGGATGCACAGGCGGCGACGTTGCCCGTGGCGGGGCTCACGGCCCTGCATGCGCTGCGGCAGGGTGGATTGTTACTTGGACGCAAAGTGTTGATCGATGGGGCATCCGGCGGTGTCGGCCATCTGGCCTGCCAGCTCGCCGCCGCCTCCGGCGCGATCGTCTATGGACATGTGCGCAACGCGGCCCATCAGGCGATGGTCGCGGAGTGGTGCGGCGATCGCACGGTCCTCGCGCCCGAACTGAGCGCGGCCGCCCCGTTCGGTCCGTATCATCTGATTTTCGATTCGGTCGGCGGATCTGCCCTTGGCGCGGCGCTGGGAATGCTGCGTCCAGGCGGCACCTGCGTGACATTCGGCGTTTCGCAAGGCCCGGCGGCGACGTTCGACAGCGGCGCGTTCTTCCGCTCGGGCGGTGCGCGACTCTATGGGCTGATACTGTTCCATGAGTTGCGCACGGCGGAGCCCGCGTCGGAGGGGCTCGCAATCCTCTCCGGCTTGATCGCCAGCGGGGCATTGCGGCCGCGCATCGAGATCGAAGCTGACTGGGCCGAGCTCGGTGCCGTCGCGCGCCGACTACTGGACCGCAGCTTCGTGGGGAAGGCTGTGCTCTACGTGCGGTGAGCACACATGGGTCTTTGCGCTCGAATGGATCGAGAATCCAGAGAATGTCGGGTAACAAGAGCGGGACCAACAATTGGAGGAAATGCGATGAAATATGCTCTGGGAAGCCTATTCCTGGCGGGCGGGTTGGCCCTGTCGATCAGCACCGCCAAAGCGGATCCGCTGACGCTGACCTCGCCGCAGATTCAGGACAACGGCACGCTCGCGGTCAAAAATGCCTGCAGCGACAAGCAGCGATCCCCGAATTGCGTCGGCGAGAACGTCTCGCCGCCACTCGCTTGGTCGGGCGTACCGGAGGGCACCAAGAGCTTCGCTCTCCTGCTGTTCGATCCCGAAGGTCGTGCCCCGGCCGGCGTGTCGCATATGGTGGTTTACGGCATCCCCGCAGACGTAAAGGGGTTCGCCGAAGGCGAACTGAGCCAGCCCTCCGACAAATTTGTCGGCGGGAAGAGTCACGATGGAGAAGTCGGTTTATTTCGGCCCAGGCACCCCGCCGAATACCGACTGGCATCATTACACCTGGACGTTGGTCGCCACCGACCTCGACCCGAAAGCGCTGCAGCCCGGCCTGACCCGGGAAGAGCTGGCCGCCGCGCTCAAGGACCATGTGAAGGGATCGGCCGGGCTGATAACTCGCTTCAAGCACGCGTAGCCCGAACGTCGCTGGATGCCATCTACTTTCGATCGACCATGCGGTCGCCTTGGTCGCATCTCTTCCCTTTGTTTATGCCGTGGACAATAGCCCGGATGCCCTGGGCCTCGCCGTAGCCGCTACCGATATCCTGTGCGATGACCAGGTCATCCTGACCCAGCAGTATTCCACCCAATGGGACAGCCTGGCCCACGTCGGGCAGATGTTCGATGCCGACGGAAAGGCCGAGGACGAGGACCTAATGGAGGTCAGGCGCAAGGACAGGATCGTGGTGGAACCCGGCGACTTCGTGCTGTTCCGCACCGGCTTCGACCAGATGTTGTTGGACATGGGCAAACAGCCGAACCGGGAGACGCTGTTCAGCACGTGCTGCGCCCTCGACGGTCGCGATGCAAGGTTGCAGCAATGGGTGACTGAAAGCGGTGCCGTTGCGCTGATCTCGGACCACTTTGCGGTGGAGGCAGTGCCGGCCAGCCTTGTATCGACGACGTTTGCGCCACATTGCCGCTGCACGCGCACTGCCTGTTCCGCCTCGGCTGTTACCTGGGTGAGATGTTCTATCTGACCCCCCTGGCGACTGGCTGCGTGCGAACAGGCGCAACCGCTTTCGGTTCACTGGCCCGCCACTCAGGCTGCCTGGCGCAGTAGGCTCACCAGCCACGCCAGTGCCGACCCTCTGACCGTTAAGGCTTCCCCCGGCGACAAGCTCGCCATGTCAGCACGCTCAAATGCCCGTATGGCCAACACCGGCTTCAAGCCGTTGCTTCGGCCGGTTTGGGAGCCACTCCATAAGGCGTGCCTTTGTTCCAGGCGTCGACATACTGCTCGATCGAGAGTGTCCACCCGTTCTCCATGTTCTCGTCCAGATACTCGAAGAGAATGCCGTCGGCCGCCGTCATCGATAACAAGACGGTGCCGCCTGCGTCGCCGCCACACTCGGTATGGGGCAACGCATCGGGACTGGCGAGTGCATAGTCGCCTTTCTTGCGCGAGATGGCTTTGGTCGTACCATCCGGCTGCATTTCCAGCAGATGCTGTTCACCCTCAAGCACCAATGTCAGCGTCGAGGCGACATGCCTGTGTCGCCGACAGTGACCGCGTCCCTCGGCGTATCGCAGCAGCATATCCAACCGCCCGCTCGTCAGATCGTAGCCGAGGAGGCTGTACTCGAAATCGATCTTGAACTCCGTGCAATGCGGATCGGTGACGCGGCGCCACTCAACAAATCGAGGATCGAAACTCTCGGAGATTTTTGGCATCGGTATCCTCCCAGGATCGGCGAATGGTGGTGAAGCTAACAAGCCTCGACACGGTCCGTCATCCATCTGACGCCCAGATGCGGAGGCTGATGAATGGGGGGCGCCGCGTTCTTTTCCCGGATGGGGCTTAAGCGGTCTAAACCGGCCAGTAGGCCCGAGTGTGGCTCAACTACTTCAGTTACACGCGATAATGTAGAGGTTTCACAATGGCACCAACCACCCACTTGTCAGGCTTCCCTGGCAACCGCGTCAAGGCGCTCCTCCGCGCCGGCCGCCCGGCGTTTGGCGTATTCGCTACGATCCCCTCGGTGGCGATCGTGCAGATCATGGCTGCTTCGGAGCTCGACTGGGTTCTGATCGATATGGAACATGGAGCGATCGACTATGCCACGGCGCACGCGATGATTGCCGCCACCACAGGCACGCGATTAGTGCCCATCGTGCGAGTGGCGGGCACGTCTGCCGAACATGCCAAGCGGCCGCTCGATCTGGGGGCGATGGGAATCAATTTCCCGATGACAACGCGGCCCGAGGATGCGGCGACTTCGGCGCGTGCCGTGCGCTATCCGCCGGCGGGCGATCGCGCCTGGGGTCCGTTCCTGGCCCCTTTCCACTGGGGGTTGTCGATGCAGAGCTACATCGATACTGCCGATGATGAGATCCTGACCGTAATCACCATCGAGGACGCTGCCGCGCTGTCTCAGATCGACGATGTGCTGGCGACGCCGGGCATCGACGTGGCGGTAATCGGACCCGGCGACCTGGCGATCAGCATGGGGTTCAGGGGGCGCACCGACCATCCGGACTTTCTGGCGCTGGTGGCGACGTTCGAGGCAAAGATCCGCGCCAGCGGCGTGGCCATGGGCGGCCCCGCACCGACGCCTGCCAAGGCCAACGAGATGATCGCCCGCGGTTATCGCTTCCTTGGCGTCGGCGTCGACGGACTGCTTCTGCAACGCGCCATCGCCGCCGCGCTGGAGGGTGTCAACCGGGGCTGACCAGCGTCCACGCGCTTGTCGCATCGCGGAGGCGTGGCCACGCGCTGCGCCGGAGCCACACCATCCTCGACCCAATGCGCGAGCACCGCTGATCTGGACTTTATTTTTAGCACAACCGCGCCAATGCCCGTGTGCCGGCTCGACAGCGTCGAATGGTCTGACCAAGATCGACAAAGCGCATGCTTTGAGGCATGCCCCGGGAGGGAATATTGGCCGTGACAAAAGTCACTAGAACTCCATCCACCTTGCAGCTGGCGCATGCCTCCTCGATTGCCGGTGGCGACCATGTCGAGTGAAATGAGTTCCGCTCCCCGCGCGCCGATTTCCTGGGTTCGCTGGCTTCCGACGAAGCCGTCGCAGGAACAGATCGTCCTGCTCATCACCATCGCCCTCCTCATCGTCTTCAGCTTCACGCTGTCCGGCTTTGCGAGCGTCGGGAATTTGCTCAACCTGGCCCGCAGCATCTCAATCCTTGGAATCCTCGGACTGGGCATGGGATTGATCGTGATCAGCCGCGGCATCGACCTCAGCGAGGTTGCGATCATGGCCGGATCCTGGGCGGTCGGGCTGATCGAGATGCAAAGCGGCATGCCGATCTTCTGGGCGGCGGTCTTGGCACTTGCCGTGGCCTTGGCGATCGGCGCCGCCAACGGAATTATGGTGGCGTTCGTCGAGGCGCCGGCGCTGTTCGTCACCTTGGCGGCCGGTTTCGTTATCTATGGCGCGGCGTTCTGGTTCGCGCCCGCCTGGGTGGTCTACGCGCCGACGGATAGCGCCGGCACTCCTATTCCTCGGTTCTGGACACCTGTTCGGTGTGCCGATGCCGATCTTCGTTTTCGCGATCTGCGCCATCGTCGTCCATTTCCTCCTGTCGCGGACATCGACTGGCCGGTTCATCTATTCCCAGGGCGACAATCCGGAAGCGGCACGGCTCGCTGGGATCGCCCTGCGCCCGCTTATTGTCCTCGAATATATGATCGTCGCGTTCCTGGCATGGATTGCCGGGCTGGTCTGGGTCGGCACGACAGGCAGCATCCAGATGGCGGTGGTGCAGGGTACCTATGTCTTCGACGTGATCCTCGTGGTGGTCCTCGGCGGCATCAGCCTGATCGGCGGTCGCGGCAGCGTGTTCAGCGTGGTAGTTGGCTGCGCGCTGATCGGGACTCTGCTCAACGCCTTCACGATCATGGATTTGAACAGCGAGGTTCAGAAC
Organism: uncultured Alphaproteobacteria bacterium; assembly: GCA_963778125.1. GTDB lineage: Bacteria > Pseudomonadota > Alphaproteobacteria > Acetobacterales > Acetobacteraceae > Rhodopila. The sequence continues at coordinate 136,801 of CAVZTH010000055.1, forward strand.
ATCATCCGGGGGGGCGTGCTGCTCGCCGCCATCATACTCGACAACTGGCTGCATCCGCGAGACGAGGAGACGGCGCGCCAGGGCGACTGAGGTGCCGAAGCGGTCGGACGACAAAAACACAATACTGATGAGTTTAACAGGGAGGGCTAAAAGCATGTTCGAGAAAGCGATTTGGGCGAAGGCTGCCATGGGGTTCGCCGTCGCAGTGATCCTGGGCGGGCCGACCGTCGCCTGGGCTCAAGAGGAAGGCGGCACGAAGACCGCTCACGAGCTTCGAACGGATTACAACAAGGATGTGCAGGGCAAAACCATTGCCTTCCTGCCGATTGCGCTCGGCGTGCCGTTGCAGGACGAATGGGAGCGGGTGATCAGAACCGAAGCGGCATGGCGCGGGTTCAAATACGTCGTGCGCGACCCCAACAATAACCCGTCCGCGATGCAGCAAGCGCTGACCGCCCTGGTCAACGACAAGCCGGACGTGCTGATCGTGCAGAATCCCAGCGTCACCCTTCTGATGAAGGAGCTGAAGCGGGCCGAGAGCCAGGGCACGCACGTGATCCAGGTCAACATGTCCTCGAACTACAAGTCGGATGCCTTCGTCGGCGCCGACTGGTACGAGGTCGGCAGATTGCTGGCCGAGGACGTCGTAAAGCAATGCGGCACCGGCAGCGGCAAGTCGGGCAAGGTCTCCATCGTCCAGGGAGAACTCACGGCCGCCGCCAGCGTCGATCAGATCGGCGGCATCATGGACACGTTCAAAAAGGACCCGGCGATCAAGGTGGTATCCAACCAGGCCGCAAACTGGGACGCCAACGCTGCCCTCAACATCACCTCGACCGTAATCCAGCAGAACCCCGACCTTTGCGCCAGCATCGGCTTCTGGGGAATCATGCGAATCGGGCGCGGCCCAGGCGATCCGCAATGCCGGCAAGATCGACCAAGTCAAAGTCTATGCCTCAGGTCGAAGGATCGCAGCTCGATTGCGACCAGCTCACCCAGGGGAACTTCTACAAATTCTTGAGCTACAAGGCGACCGAGCAGGGCCACGATCTAGTCGCCGCCGCGGTCACCTTGCTGGAAGAAGACGTGAAGCCCGGGACCAAACATCTCGAATACTACACGCAACCAATCTGGCTCGACAAAAGCAACGCCAACGGCGGTAACTGCTTCGCTTTGCCCAAGACGTCGGCGACATCGCCAGTGCCGATCGCGCCGACCGCCGAGAAAAACTAGTACGGGTTGACCGGACCTCCCGCCGCAACGCGGGAGCTGCCCCGACAGGAGTGTGCTGATGTCGATCACCACCATGGACACCAGCTTCGGGACGCGGTTGCGCGCCAGCCTGTCGCCGCGGCTGCTATTGTCGGAACTGTTGCTGAAACAATGGTTCGAGCCGGTGATCCCATTCACAGTGATGATCGGCCTGCTCGTTTGGTTCAGCCTGACGATACCCAACTACGCCGGAATGCAGAACCTTGCTGTCTCTGATGCGACTCTACGCCGAGTTCGGCTTCGTCGCCCTCGGAATGGCGTTCTGTCTGATCACCGGCGGTATCGATCTCAGCGTCGGCGCGATCTTCGCCTTATGCAATTTCGCCGCCCTGTTCTTCCTGAACGTTCTCGAACTGCCGGTCTGGATCGTCGGCGCTGGGCACGGTCGCGGTAGGCGCTGTGATCGGCGGCATCAATGGCCTGCTGATCGGCTATCTAAAGGCACGCCCGTTTCTCACCACCCTGGTCACCCTCATCATCCTTCGCGCGTCGGTCAATATCCTGAACGAGAAATACGCCACGGTCTTCGCGACCAACTCGGTGGACAGCGATAGTTGGGATTTCCTCGGCGAAGGTTTCGCCCTCGGCGTCCCGATCAACGCTGCCGCATTGATCGTCGTGCTGATCGTGGGTCACGTGTTCCTGAGCCGGTCGCGCTACGGCTGGCATCTCACGGCGATCGGCGCAAGTCGCAAGGCGGCGCGCCATGCCGGCATCCGGGTCGAGCGGATGTTGTTCGCGACTTATGCCTTGTCGGGCGCCCTTTGCGGTTTGGGCGGTCTGTTCTATGCCGCCCGCCAGGGCAGCACCGAATTCGACCACCGGTGTCGGCTGGGAATTCCAGGCGTTGACCGCGGTGGTGTTGGGCGGTGTCTCGCTGGCCGGCGGCAAGGGTACAGTCTGGCGCGCGATGCTCGGCGGCATTATTGTCTTTGCGCTGACCAACGGCTTGGTCCGCATGGGCATTCCGGGTTACATCACCTCGGCGATCATCGGCCTCATCCTGCTCGCAGCCGTCGGCATCGACGTCAAATGGACGAAGAACCGCGGCAAGGTGATCCAGAAGATCTACGTCAATCCCGCAAAGGTGCCGCTCGTCACGGCGCCGGCACTGAAGCGCGGGAGCGGCACGATCTTCGCCCAGAATGATCGCTTGATCAATGCCGAAGCGATCGGCCTGAACCAGGTCGAAGGCCCCGAGGACGTGATCTTGGATCGGCAGGACCGGCTCTATGGCAGCACCCGCGACGGCAACATCATCCGCTTTTCCGGCCCGAACTTCGAGCATCGCGAAGTCTTCGCCCATATCGGCGGACGGCCGCTCGGCATGCAGTTCGACAAGGAGGAGAACCTGATCGTCGCTGTCGCCGGCATGGGCGTCTATGGCATCAAGCCGAGCGGCGAGGTGTTCAAGGTCACCGACGAGACCAACCGCACCTGGTACAAGCTGAACGACGACTCGCGGCTGCGCATGGCCGATGATCTCGACATCGCGTCCCGACGGGAAGATCTGGTTCAGCGACTGCACCACCCGCTACGAGATGACGACCAACTCGCTCGACATTATGGAAGGGCGACCCAATGGCCGTGTCGTCGTCTACGACCCGACGACCAAAAAGACCTGGACCGAAATAAATCATTTCTACTTCCCCAACGGCATCTGCGTGTCGCATGACGGGAAATCGATCCTGATCGCCAGCACTTCGCTCTGCCAGGTGTTTCGCTATTGGGTGGAAGGACCGCGCAAGGGCGAACTCGAAGTCCTGCTCGATCAACTCCCGGGCAATTGCGACAACATCAATCGGGCCTCGGACGGCAATTATTGGCTGGCGCTGGTCGGCATCCGCACGCCGGTCTTCGACCTCGCCATGAAGAATCCTGGCTTCCGCCTCCGTATGGTGAAGCAGGTCCCGATCGACGAATGGCTGGCACCCGGCATGAACCATGGCTGCATCCTGAAATTCAGCCCGGAGGGCAAGGTACTCGAATCCTATTGGGATCCGACCGGCGTCGCGCATTCAACCCTGACCTCGATGCGCGAGCACAAGGGCTATCTCTATCTCGGCGGGCTGGAGAACAACCGGATCGGCCGAGATCAAGCTGGACGGCGCCGATCCGACCTGGACCGGGTACGAGGCCTATTGGGGCAACAAGCGGCAGGATCGGGGCTGATCATGGGCGTGTTTACGTATTTTCTGCGCGACCTGGAGCAGATCGTTTTTCCCGAACAGGGACCAGCATCCGATCCCGGCGATGGACGGCGCCTATGCCCCCAACGATCTGCTCGACCATTGCCGGCAGATCGGCGCGCCGATCCCCGGCGCCGACGACATCACGGAAGGACCGGACGGCGCGCTCTACCTCTCCGCCGAAAACCAGATCCTGCGCCTTGCCGGCACTGGATTTGCCGAGCGCTCGGTTTTCGCCACGTCGACGGGATGGCCGGCGGTCTCGCGTTTCACCCCGATGGCCGGTTGCTGGTCTGCGTGGCCGGGCGCGGGCTGGTGGCGATCACGCCGGGCGGCCAGCAGACGTGGCTCAATCAGGCCGGCGACCAGCCTCTGCGGTGCCTGACCGACGTGATCGCCACGCCCGACGGCACCGTCTTCGTGACCGACGGCAGTACCCGGCACCAGCCGGAGGACTGGCTGCGCGACCTGATGGAAAAGAACCATCTCGGCCGCCTGATCTCGTGTGGGCCGGCGCTCGACGGCCCCAAGGTTCTCCTGGAGGGGATGCATTATCCGCATGGGCTGGGACTGTCGCCCGATGGCAAGACCCTTTGGTTCACCGAAAGCTGGAACCACCGGCTGAGCCAGGCGGCGATCGCCGGCCGGACCATCGCCAAGCCCAGGATCGTGGTCGGCAACATGCCGGGCTATCCCGCCCGCCTTACGGGCTCGAACGCCGGCGGTTTCTGGCTCAGTGTGTTCGCGGTGCGCACGCATCTCGTCGAATTCGTACTGCGCGAGGACCGGTACCGCGAAGAGATGATGCAGTCGGTCTCTCGGGATGTCTGGATCGGCCCTGCGCTAGCCACAAGCAACGACTGCGAAGAGCCGATGCAGTTCGGCAACATCAAGGCGTTGGGTATCGAGAAGCCTTGGGCTCCGCCGCGATCCTACGGCCTGCTGGTAAGGATCGATGAGGAGGGCGACGCGGTGGAAAGCCTGCACAGCCGCCGCGGCGGGATCAATCACGGTATCACCGCGGCACGCGAGACGTCACAAGGGTTGGTGATCCTCTCCAAGGGCAGCGGCCGGGTGCTGCTGGACATTACGAGGAGCAAGGTATGAACGAGGTACTGATCACGCACCCGGCCACCACCGCCGGCGCGTCCGCGACGGGCGGGCCCCCGCGCGATCCGGTGCTGCGCGTCGTCGACGGCAGCAAGATCTACGGCGGCGTGCACGCGATCGAAAAGGTGGACTTTGACCTCTATCCCGGTGAGGTGCATGCCTTGGTCGGAGAGAATGGTGCTGGGAAATCGACCCTGTGCAAGGCGATCGCCGGCGCCATCAAGTTGACCTCCGGCGACTACTACGTCGATGGCAAGCCGGTCGATTTTGAGCGTCCGCGCGATGCCCTCGCCGCCGGTATCTGCATGGTCTATCAGGAGACCAGCCTGGTACCGACCATGACGGCCGCGCAGAATATCGAACTCGGCAACGAGAAGCTGATCACCAGCTTCAAAAAACTGAACATCCAGGCGCAGCAGTTGCTGCAATCCTTGAACTTTCACATCGATCCGGCGACTCCGGTGGGGATGCTCGGCACCGCCAAACGCCAGATGGTAGAAATCGCGCGCGCTGTTTACAACAACGCCCGTATCATCATCTTCGATGAACCGACTGCAAGCCTGACGCCGGAAGAGATTATCCACTTCTTCAACTTGGTACGCGACCTGCGCGCGCGGAGCGTCGGCATCATCTACATCTCCCATGCGCTCGAGGAGTCGTTGCAGATCTCCGACCGCATCACGGTGCTGCGCGACGGCGAGCTGGTGGTGACCGCGCCGACCGCGGAAATGAACCGCGAGAAGCTGGTCCGCGCCATGGTCGGCCGCGACATTACCCAGACCCACTATGCCGCCCACAGGGAAGGTCATGCCGAGCGCCGCAAACTAAGGCGTGAGAAAGTGCTTACGGTCGAGAACGTGACGATGGGCAATATCGTCAAGAACATGTCGTTCTCGGTCTATGCCGGCGAAGTCGTGGGCATCGCGGGATTGATCGGCTCCGGCCGTACGGAGATCGCCAAGATCATCTTCGGCGCCTTCAAGCGGAACCTGATCAACGGCGGGACCATCAAGTTGCGCGGCAAGCCCATCCGTTACCGCGTTCCGAAGGAAGCAATCAACGACGGCATCGCCTACATCACCGAAGACCGCAAGTTGAACGGCTTCTTCGAAACCATGGTGGTGGACGACAACGTCTATATCGGCAAGCTCGCCACCAGGGCAGGCTGGCGCTTCCTGCTCTCCAGTTTAACGCGCAACAAGCTCGCCGCCTATTGGGTCGAGCGGCTCAAGATCAGCGCCTTGCAGCGTAAGGCCAAGATCGTCGAACTGTCCGGCGGCAACCAGCAGAAGGTGGTCATCGCCAAATCGCTGGTGCAGGATCCGAGCGTCATCTTCTTTGACGAGCCGACCCGCGGGGTCGATGTGGGCACTATCCCGGAAATCCATGCTCAGATCCGGGCGCTTGCCGACGAAGGTAAGGCGGTGGTTGTGATCTCCTCCTACTTGCCGGAGATCATGAGTATTTCTGATCGCATCTTGGTGGCGCGGCTGGGCCGCATCGTTGCGGAATTCGATGCCGCCAAGGCCACCGAAGACGGGATCATGTACGCTGCCATTCACTGATCAGATCGATCTGCCGGTTCCGACGAAACCTCGGACCGCAGCCGTGGGCGCCGTGGCGGATCGAATGAAACACAAAACGCTCATCGAAGCCGAGTTTGGTCTTCATCCAGCCAAACCGCTTTCTGATCGGCGCCGACCGCTCGCCATATTTGTTAGTCGCGGTACTCTGGATCAGATAGCCGTCCCGGTCGGCGGTCCGCCCCCCGGCGGGGGCGGATCTAACCGATGGAAGCGGTGACACCAGACCCGATCACCGCGCTTCCTACTGTCCTGGAGACCTCCGCCGTAACGTCCCCTATAGCCACTACCGCTGCTACATCTGCTCCGACAATCAGGCCGCCAGCGCCAATCCGCCATAACACGCGCATCGACCGTCGGAAAATGGAACTTGGCTGGTTGAGGTCGGCCCCGGCACTAATTGGCGAGTAAAAAGCCGTCGCGTAAGGACGGCATGCCTTCTCCACCGCCTTTTCGAGGAGCAGGGTGAGGTCTGCCTGCAGCATTTCCTTCTTCATCGTTTGTTGGCGGCCTTTGAGCAGGGCACAAAGCTCGGTTGCTAGCTCAGGCGAGAGACCCGTTCTGATTAAAATCATTCGTTCGACGGCGAGAAAGTCTTCAAGAAAATCATGTTATCCGAGTATTCCGAGAGCCCGGGTCGAGCCTGGTCGTAAAACTGCTTACCGGCTCTGTTGAATAGCTCGCCGGTTATGTGGGTATCATTGGCGAGGACATGCATATTTTGCATCCTATAGCCATGCGGCGCGCAATCCCTCATCCGTCCCCTCATCCAGATTCTCGCGCATCTCGTTAAGCTTGAGTGCGAGAGGACGCTGCTCGGCAAGAGTTTCTTGCCAGCGATCCTCCTTAGCCCGAAGCCAGTTTCTCAGATCGTCCCGGTCTCCGGTGCGTTCCGAATACTGCCTTGCGCGCTCGCGTATCCTTGCGTCCCAGCTTTCCCCAATGGAGTCGACCATTGTCCGCTTCCCTCGGAATTTTAGCAGTCACATCACAGTGCTAGAGAAAGCAAATTGGGAAAATACCGCGATTATGCCGACCCAAGCGGCGACCATCCTGCGGCTTGCCGATCCGGTTCGAGCGTGCGGTCGTCGCACCCGTTGTCCGGGATGTCGATGTGCACCCGCCCACACCCAGCGCTCGAACTGCTGCGAGGCCGGAAATGTGCTCCCGATGATCGGGCGCAGCGGGTCGGCGCGGTTCAGGATGCGGGTTTTTGAATGCTGCCAGCGGTTTGAAGGGGGGCCCAAATCGGCCCCCCCTTGCAATGGTCCCGCATGGCGTTCCCGGGGTTCACGTAGCCCAACCGTCGGGCCACATCGTTGCCGACCAGATGCGCCTGGCCATCGACCTTCACCGTGCGCACTTCCTGGCCGCCGAGAAAGAATGGAGTGTATGCCAGCGCCGTCTCGGCTTTGTCGGTCATCGGACTGCTTACTTGTGCGATAGTTTTTGACATTCAAACCCCCCGCCAGGATCAGCGAGGTCGTCGGCGGATGGCGCCGACGTATCAAAGCTGTTGCGTCTCCAGTCATTATCCTTGGCGCGGCGCACGAAAAGCCGGTGCTGGGGCCGCCATGCATCCTGCATCCCTTCGAGGTCGTTAACGGTTGATCGAAGACTCTGGTGTCATCTTCGTACCTGACCGCGCCGTTCCCCTCATCCCGCGGCAAATCATCATGCCAAAATGGCTGCTACCGGAAGCAGTCTCATGTTCACGCGATCGGGTACCGTCTCCGTTGCCGCACCGAAGCTTCTTCTTCGGCGGTCGTTGCTTGAATTCGCTCTGATCGCCGTTGCGCCGCTCGGCCGACGCGCTCGTTCCGAGACAGCGCCGGCGGGCGCGACCGCTGTGATCAAGCACTTCAACGACGCGTTGCTGGCCGCGATGAAGGCCGGTGAGGAGACCGATTTCATCCAGCGGTTCCAGGCACTGGCTCCTGAGGTTGACCAAGCGTTCGACTTGCCTTTGGTGCTGGCGGTTTCGGTCGGCCCAGGCTGGACAAACTTTTCCCCGGAACAGCAAAGCCGGCTGCTGGGCGCTTTCCGCCGCTACACGGTGTCCAGCTACCTGGCCAATTTCAATAGTTACGCCGGCCAGAGCTTCACCGTGTCGTCCGATACACGCATCCTTGCCTCAGATCGGGTGATGGTGCCGAGCCGCATCGTGCCGATCCAGGGTAGCGCAACCGAACTTGACTATGTGATGAACCAGGCGCCTGCAGGCTGGAAGGTGGTCGATGTGCTCGCCGCGGGATCAATCAGCCGCGTGGCGGTGCAGCGCTCCGACTTCCGATATATCCTGTCTAATGGCGGCGGCGATGCACTGCTGGCGAGCCTCCAGCGCAAAACCGCCGATCTTTCTGGAGGCGCGATGACGTAGCGCGGGCCCGCGGGGTGACCCAACATACCGGCGTGTCCGCTCCGGTGACCCTGACCTCGGGTGCGGCGACCGCGGTCGAAGGCGTCTTTGCTCCGGCAAAGTTCACCGCAACAGTTTATACCGATGCAAACGGTAGCGGCACGCGGGACAGAGGCGAGCTTGGCTTAGCCGGCGTCACGGTTACCTTGCTGAATGGCGGCGGTAAGCCAACCGGCAAGACCGCGGTGACGAATGCCAATGGCACCGTCACCTTCACCGGGCTGGCTCGCGGCAGCTACGAAGTGTCGATAGCGACCCCGGTTGGCGATACGGTGACCCAACATACCGGCGTGTCCACTCCGGTGACCTTGACCTCGGGTGCCACGGCGACCACGATTGAGGGCGTCTATGCTCCGGCAAAGTTCACCGCGACTGTCTACACCGACGCAAACGGCACCGGCACGCAGGACAAAGGCGAGCTTGGCTTAGCCGGCGTCACGGTTGCCTTGCTGAATGGCAGCGGTAAGCCAACCGGCAAGACCGCGGTGACGAATGCCAATGGCACCGTCACCTTCACCGGGCTGGCTGCCGGCAGCTACGAAGTGTCGATAGCGACCCCCGCTGGGGATACGGTGATTCAACATACCGGCGTGTCCACTCCGGTGACCTTGACCTCGGGTGCCACGGCGACCGCGATTGAGGGCGTCTATGCTCCGGCAAAGTTCACCGCGACGGTCTACACCGACGCAAACGGCACCGGCACGCTGGACCACGGCGAGCTTGGCTTAGCTGGGGTCACGTTAGCTTTGCTGAGTGGCAGCGGTAAGCCAACCGGCCGGACTGCGGTGACGAATGCCAATGGCACCGTCACCTTCACCGGGCTGGCTCCCGGCAGCTACGAAGTGTCGATAGCGACCCCCGCTGGGGATACGGTGATCCAACATACCGGCGTGTCCATCCCGGTGACCTTGACCTCGGGTGCCACGGCGACCGCGGTCGAAGGCGTCTATGCTCCGGCGGAGTTCAACGCGACTGTCTACACCGACGCGGATGCCGACGGCACGCAGGACAAAGGCGAGCTTGGCTTAGCTGGGGTCACGGTAGCTTTGCTGAATGGCAGCGGTAAGCCAACCGGCAAGACCGCGGTGACGAATGCCAATGGCACCCTCACCTTCACCGGGCTGGCTCCCGGCAGCTACGAAGTGTCGATAGCGACCCCCGCTGGCGATACGGTGACCCAACATACCGGCGTGTCCACTCCGGTGACCTTGACCTCGGGTGCCACAGCGACAGCGATTGAGGGCGTCTATGCTCCGGCAAAGTTCACCGCGACTGTCTACACCGACGCAAACGGCAGCGGCACGCTGGACCACGGCGAGCTTGGCTTAGCTGGGGTCACGGTAGCTTTGCTGAGTGGCAGCGGGCACCAACCGGCCAGACCGCGGTGACGAATGCAAATGGCACCCTCACCTTCACCGGGCTAGCCCCGGGCAGCTACGAAGTGTCGGTAGCGACCCCCGCTGGCGACGCGGTGACCCAACATACCGGCGTGTCCATCCCGGTGACCTTGACCTCGGGTACCACGGCGACCGCGGTCGAAGGCGTCCATGCTCCGGCGGAGTTCAACGCGACTGTCTACACCGACGCGGATGCGGACGGCACGCAGGACAACGGCGAACTTGGCTTAGCTGGGGTCACGGTAGCTTTGCTGAATGGCAGCGGCGCACCAACCGGCAAGACCGCAGTGACGAATGCCAATGGCACCGTCACCTTCACCGGGCTGGCTCCCGGCAGCTACGAAGTGTCGATAGCGACCCCCGCTGGCGATGCGGTGATCCAACATACCGGCGTGTCCACTCCGGTGACCTTGACCTCGGGTGCCACAGCGACAGCGATTGAGGGCGTCTATGCTCCGGCAAAGTTCACCGCGACTGTCTACACCGACGCAAACGGCACCGGCACGCAGGACAAAGGCGAGCTTGGCTTAGCTGGGGTCACGGTAGCTTTGCTGAGTGGCAGCGGTAAGCCAACCGGCCGGACTGCGGTGACGAATGCCAATGGCACCGTCACCTTCACCGGGCTAGCCCCGGGCAGCTACGAAGTGTCGGTAGCGACCCCCGCTGGCGACGCGGTGACCCAACATACCGGCGTGTCCACTCCGGTGACCTTGACCTCGGGTGCCACGGCGACCGCGGTCGAAGGCGTCTATGCTCCGGCAAAGTTCACCGCGACTGTCTACACCGACGCAAACGGCACCGGCACGCAGGACAAAGGCGAGCTCGGCTTAGCTGGGGTGACGGTAGCCTTGCTGAATGGCAGCGGCGCACCAACCGGCAAGACCGCGGTGACGAATGCCAATGGCACCGTCACCTTCACCGGGCTGGCTGCCGGCAGCTACGAAGTGTCGATAGCGACCCCCGCTGGCGACACGGTGACCCAGCAAACCGACGTGTCCACTCCGGTGACCTTGACCTCGGGTGCCACGGCGACCGCGATTGAGGGCGTAGTTCCGCCGCCTCAAACAAACTTCACGACAATCGTCTATCTGGACCCAAATGGCGACGGGGTGCAGGACAACGGCGAGCTTGGCCTAGCCGGGGTCACGGTAGACTTGCTGAACGGCAGCGGCGCACCGACCGGCCGGACTGCGGTGACCGATGCCAGTGGTGCTGCGACATTCACGGGGCTTGCTCCTGGCAGCTACGAAGTGGCTGTCGTCACCCCATCCGGCTACTCGGTGACGCAGGAAATCAGCATGCAGACCCCGGTGACCTTGACCTCGGGCGAATGGGCACGTGCGGTCGAGGGCCTGAATGCTCAGGGCATTGTCGTTCAGTCGCCCGCTGCCTTCACCACGGCCGTCTATACGGACGCAAATGGCGATGGGGTGCAGGATAACGGCGAGGTCGGCTTGTCTGGCGTCACGGTGAACCTGCTGAACGGTAATGGCACACCAACCGGCCGCACCGCGGTGACGGATGCCAGCGGCATAGCTACCTTTAAGGGACTGGTTCCCGGCAGTTACGAAGTCTCGGTCGACACTCCGAGCGGTGATGTCGCTACGCAGCACACCAATGTGCTGATCCCGGTGACCCTGACGTCGGGCAACACGGCCTCGGCGACCGAGGGTGTGCATGCTCAGGCGACGGTCCCGTCAGGCCCGCCGCAAGCTGGAGCGAACGCAGATGTCGGCATTGTCGCGGTCAGCGCTCCTGTCACCACGCGCGGCACTACCATTCTGACTGTCGGCGCAGGCAAAGAATTCTCGACGATCGCGGCTGCGGTGAACGCCGCCCAGAATGGAGACGTCATTGAGGTCGACGCCGGCACCTACACGAATGACTTCTCCACCATCACCGCGAACATAACGATGATCGGCATCGGCGGCATGGTCAACATGGTTGCGACGGAGCCACCCCCGAACCTCAAAGGCATCCTCACGGTCGACAACAGTGTCTCCATCGAGAATTTCTCGTTCACCGGAGCCGCCATCGACGCCGGGGACGGCGGCAATGGCGCCGGAATCCGCTACGAGGGCGGCGACATGGTGCTCACGAATGACAGCTTTCAAGGAAATCAGGACGGCCTTCTGGCTTTTCCGGTCCTTGGACTGCCCAGCAACACCATCACCTTGAATGACGACCTGTTCAACGACAATGGCTCCGGCACCGGCTACACACACAATGCCTATATCGGGGCTGTGGATTCCTTGACTGTGACCAATAGCGTGTTCGAGAACGCACAGGCGGGCCACGAACTCAAAAGCCGCGCACTAGTCAATACTATCACCAACAACGTCTTTATTAGCGGCGTCGGGATTGGCGACGGCAGCTATGACATCGATCTCCCGAACGGAGGCACGGACGTTCTGACGAATAACACCATTGTCAAAGGCTCCAACGCCCAGAACGACGCAATGGTGCATTTCGGCGGCGAGGGCATTCCGTACGCGGGATCGTCACTGACTATCCAGAACAACCTGTTCCAAGCCACTGCCAATCCGAACGCCATCGGCCTCCTTAACCAGACGTCGATCACCGCTGATCTGGCCGATAACGTTCTGGACGGCCTGACCGCCGGGGCATTTGTCCAAGGCCCGGCGACAGAGACCAACAACTACGACATCTCGGGCGCTTTGCTGCCGAATGCGACTTTGGCGGGCGTGCTTCCTAACAGCACCCTGATTATCAGCGACACTGAGGCGCACAGCGTGACTCTCGCCGGCCAGATCCAGGCCGTTGAGAGCGGTGCGGGTCTTCTGACGCTTGCTGTCGAGGCTGGGCACATCATCGCAATCGGTGGCAGCGGCGGAATGGATGTCACGGAAAACGCGACAACAGGTGGAAATGAATACACCACCGCTGCCGGATCCACGAACGCACTTCTGCTTTACGGCGTCGGGATGGATAGTATCGACAGCGAAGGGATCGACTACATCTTCGCTGGAAGCGGAAACCAGTCCGGCGAACTCAATGGCACAGCGAGCGTCATTGAAGGGGCTGGGAACAGCACCTGGAGCGTGAACGGCACCGCTGCAATCGACACCGCCTCCGGCAGCACCTTCATGACCCTTGGCGCAACCGGAAATTTGGTCATCACAGGTACCGACGACTTCTTTAGTCTGACTACGAACGGCGGCAATGCCACCTGGAACACAGTCAACGCGGAATCGGCAGTTGATGGGTCGGCGGTGGGCGGGGCCATTCAGATGCAGGTGTATGAAGGGGAGGCCCGCATCACCACTGCAGCCGGTTCCAATGGTTCCGTGATCCACCTTAATCAGGGCGCTGCAAACGTATCCAGCCAAGGTGCGGACACCATCTACGCAGGTGCAGGCGACGTCAGCGTGATCGTCAGCAGCACAGCCAACGTCTACGCCGGAACTGGCACTTTGTCCGTCTACGGACGGAGCGATGTCGGCGGCGCCAATGTCTACGGCACGGACGGCGATTACCTGATCAGCGGCGACAGCGGCAACATCGCCTACCACGGCGGCGCCGAGGCCAGCACTGTCGAGGCCCAGCTGTCCGACATCACGCTGCTCGGGGGCGCCGGCCTCCTCACCATCAATGGTGGATCACGCGACACGGTTGTCGGCGGCTCGGGCGGCATCGTCTACAACGACTTCGGCGGGGGCGCGAACACAGTCACCACCGCGGTGGCGTCGACGAATGTCCTCGACATTTCTGGCAGCGACCAGATCAACAGCTACGGCACCGACACCATCGATCAGGAGCCCGGCAACACCTCGATCGACATCTACGGCCAATCCAGCCTCATGCTGGAGGGCGGCAATAGCCAGATAATCCTGGCTGGCCAAGACACCGTGCGAGAGTTGACGGGCAATGACACGTTCACCGTGAGCCAGGGGGCCAAGGCCTCTATAGCCACCGCCGACATGACTAACATCAACGAGACGGGTGCCACGGTCAGCGTCTCCTTCGCCGACCCGACCATCCCGGGCTCCGGTCCGGCTACTGTCACGGTAACGGGAGGCGCTGCCTCGATAGATACAAGTCAGGGATCCGCACTGGCGGTAAACTCGCAAGGTTCTGCTCCGGTCGACATCGTGGCGTCGACCGGAGACGCTGCTGTCAGCAGTAATGGTGCTGACACTATCCATTTGGGGGCCGGAAATGATTCTGTCGCCCTTTTCGGGAGCGGCGCCGAGGTGTGGGCTGGGTCGGGCGATCTGACGCTGAATGACAACGACTGGGCTGACGACGGCGGCAACTTCATTCTGAACGGAGGAGCAGGCTCGATAAGCCTTAGCGTAAACGCAGGCAACACCCGTGTGCAATTCATTGGGGGTTCTGGGACGGCGTCACTTGACCGTGGTCGGGAGGACATCGTTGGTGGCTCGGGTGCGTTGACGGTAACCAACGCGCAGATCACGTCCTTCCAGGGTGGTTCAGGATCAGCGAAACTGTCCCTGAACACCCTTGGTTCCACGATCGACTTTGGCGATGGCAATACCACCGTGCAGGAGCCGGGTTGGGGAGCGTCGAATGGTTTCAACTTCCTCGCGGGGCAGAGCGGAACCGACGTCATCAGCGGCTTCCAGGTGGGTACGGACGAGGCTGTCCTGGGCGCAGGAGTGTCGATCGCTTCGCAGAGTGTGGTGGATGGCTCCGCCCAGTTCCTGCTCAGCAACGGTAGCCACGTCACCTTCACCGGCGTCACGACCACGAACGGCTTGTTCACCCACCTTTAGTGATGTGCAATGGTGGGCGGCCTTACGGGCGTAGGACCAACTCCCGGCGTACAATCGACAGGCCTGATGGTGCTGGTAACTTGTGTTACCGTGATTTTTTCAGTTTCGGACTGATGGAACAAATGGCAAGCTCCTGAACCGGGGTCGTTCCCGGCCTTTGGCTGTTTCGCTGGCTATGCGGGACACCAAATCTCCACGACCTCAGGTAAGTAGGCCGGCTGGCGTTCCACACGCGCCAACCCGGGGGGCAATTGCGCCTGTAGTTCCGCTAAGCTCTCAGCAATCAGCAGGGCGTCGGGCGATCCGTCACTAAGCGACCGATGATCTTGTCCGGGTAATCGGGTGGATCGCGCATGACGACCCACCCGTCGCGGATCGACGCCTGAGGCGTCGTGAAGACGTTGTCCGTCGCATGCGGCTGGCGCGATACCGCCGAGGCACTCGACGAACCCACCGAGAAGACGCTTTCGTCGAGCGACATCGAACAATGGATGGGCCAGGAACTGCGTTACCACGAGTAAAAGACCGCTTTATTCAAAGTCGGACATCACTCGTTCTCGGCACCGACGTGGACGAGGCTCACGGGCTGATCCACCATGGCCGGGGCGGCAGCGTGTTGAGCGTCTGCATTTCACGGGCATCGCATGAAATCGGCATGACAGCCTTCCGGAAGCGGCCTATCCGCCCTGCCGAAACGGCTGAGGGGTCGCTGACCGACGCCGATTGGGTCGGACTGAAAAGTTTGTGGGACGTTGATACCGCTCTTGCTCGGAGGTGCGCGGATCGACGTCAGGAACCTCTGGCCGGAACCGATCGGACTAACTACCTGAGAGTGGTCTGGGTCTCCCTTTCAGATCCTTGGCGAAGTGACTGTTGGGGGGAGGATTGGGGGTAGATCTTGACCGCCAGGAAAGAAAACAAACAACAACAAGGTGTTATCTGAACCTCGTGGCGGAGAGACAGGGATTCGAACCCTGGGTACGCTTTCACGCACACACGCTTTCCAAGCGTGCGCCTTAAGCCGCTCGGCCATCTCTCCCGCAACAGGGGCCGGTCAATACCAGACCGGACGTTTGGCGCAAACCCCAATCATGCATCCATCTTCAACGCGGCGAGGAAAGCGGACTGCGGGATCTCCACCTTGCCGAACTGACGCATCCGCTTCTTGCCTTCCTTCTGCTTCTCCAGCAGCTTGCGTTTGCGGCTGATGTCGCCGCCATAGCACTTCGCAGTCACATCCTTGGACAGCGCGCTGATCGTCTCGCGAGCCACCACGCGGCTGCCAATCGCCGCCTGTATGGCGATTTTGAACAACTGCTTCGGGATCAGGTCCTTCAACCGAGCGCAGATCTGCCGGCCGCGGTTTTCGGCGGCGGCGCGGTGGGCGATGAATGACAATGCATCCACGAGATCGCCGTTGACCAGGATGGAGATCCGAACCAGGTCGCTCTCAGCATAGCCGTCCATCACGTAATCGAAGCTGGCATAGCCTCGAGAGACCGATTTCAGCCGGTCGTAGAAGTCGAACACGACCTCATTCAGCGGGATGCGATACACCGCCATCGCGCGGTTGCCGACATAGGTGAGATCGACCTGCTGACCGCGCCGCTCGGTACACAGTTGCAGCACGCTGCCTAGATACTCGTCCGGGACCATGATCGTGGCCTTGATCCAAGGCTCCTCGACATGGTCGATCACCGAGCCGTCCGGCATATCGACGGGGTTATGCAGTTCCTGCATCTCCCCGTTGGTCTTGTAGATGTGGTAGACGACGGACGGCGCGGTCGCGATCAGTTCGAGGTCGAACTCGCGGGTCAGGCGTTCCTGGATAATCTCTAGATGCAGCAGGCCGAGAAAGCCGCAGCGGAAGCCGAACCCCAGCGCGGCCGAGGTCTCCGGATCATAATGGAAGCTGGCATCGTTAAGCCGAAGCTTGCCGAGGCTGTCGCGCAATTTCTCGAAATCGTCGGCGTCGATCGGATACAGGCCACACCAGACTACGGGAATGGAGGGCTTGAAGCCAGGCAGAGCCTCGGTGGCGGGCGTGCGGTCGTCGGTGATCGTGTCGCCGACGTTGCAGTCCGCGACGGTCTTGATGGCGGCGGTGATGAAGCCGATCTCGCCCGGCCCGAGATCGTCCATCGGAACCATCTTCGGCGTGAAGACGCCCACCTGCTCCACCGAGTGCACTGCGCCCGACGACATCATGCGGATCTTCTGGCCGCGTTTGAGCCGTCCGTCCTTGATGCGGACCAGGATGACCACGCCGAGGTATTGGTCGTACCAGCTATCAACCAGCAGCGCCTTCAGTGCCGCGGTCCCGTCCCCCTTCGGCGCGGGCAAGCGTGTCACCAGCGCCTCCAGAACCCCCTCGATGTTGAGGCCGGTCTTGGCGCTGATCTCTACCGCATCTGTGGCGTCCAGGCCGATAACGTCCTCGATCTGCTGCTTGACGCGTTCCGGTTCGGCGGCGGGGAGATCGATCTTGTTGAGGATCGGCACAATCTCGTGGTTGGCGTCAATCGCCTGATAGACATTTGCCAATGTCTGCGCTTCGACCCCCTGACTGGCGTCCACCACCAACAGGCTGCCTTCGCAAGCGGCAAGGCTTCGGCTGACCTCGTAGGCGAAATCAACGTGGCCGGGGGTATCCATCAGATTGAGCTCGTACGTCAGGCCGTCCTTAGCGGTGTAGCTCAGACGAACGGTCTGCGCCTTGATTGTGATGCCGCGTTCCTTCTCCAGTTCCATGTTGTCGAGGACCTGGGCGGTCATCTCGCGCGCGGTCAAGCCGCCAGTGAACTGAATCAGACGATCGGCCAGGGTGGACTTCCCGTGGTCGATATGGGCGATGATGGCGAAGTTGCGGATACGTTCGATGGGAGTGTCGGTCATGAACCTGCTATCGGGGGTCTACACCGGCGGTCGATATGCCGGCCAGTCGTGCCGTAGAGATAGAGTGTCCATCAGCCGGTGTCACCAACTCCCCGTAGCATTCGCAGGCTCGGCGGCATCGGCAGGCGCTCAGCTAGGTCTTCGGCGCGCTTACGCAACCGGTAGACCCGTCCCAACCCTGCCAGCCGGCGGTCGAGGAACGCCAATGTAGCTGCATCGTCCTCGGACGTGTCCCGCAGCCAGGTACAGGATGGTCGCGCTGTAAATCACGGCCAGGGTCGCGCGTTTGGTGTACCAATTGAAATCGGCGGAGCGGTCGCCGGCGGCGTGCCAAATTGCGTCGACAGTCCGGGCGGTGCAGGTGGCGGCCGCCCGGACATTCTGCGGGAGTGCCAATACCGCCAAGGCTCGTCGAATAGCTTCCTTGTACGGACGGTTCTGCTCCAGCCGCAGCGCGATCACGGCGCGCACCCGAGCCGACGTTTTCATCGGGGTAAGGGTCGCGGCGGCTTCCTCCATGTGGCGGTCGGCAAAATCGCAAAACGTTTCGATCATGTCGACCGTGCCGAGTGGAAACAGCAGGTCGGCCTCATCCGCCGGCAGGCCGGCCTGCACGATCCCCGCCCGCAGCGCCCGCTTGGTCCAGCCGTCGAAGGCCACATGCGGCAGCATCCCCAGGATGGCGGCGTCACGCTCAGGCAGGCGTTCGGGGTGGGGGATCATTCGCTTGCTCCGGCACGGTTGAGTTCTTCGGTGAAGCCGAAATAGCGGAAATCGGTCATGCGCATGGGGTACAGGATGCCGTCCAGGTGGTCATATTCGTGCTGGACTATACGAGCATGGAAGCCGGTCGCCTCGCGTTCAGTGACGTTGCCATCGCAATCGACGCCGCGATAGCGGATGCGGGTGGCTCGGGGCACCGCGGCGCGCAGATCAGGGATCGAGAGGCAGCCTTCCCAGCCCATCACGCGCTCCTCGCCGATCAGTTCCACGGTCGGGTTGATAAGGACGGTATTGTCCAAGGTGGTGTCGGCCGGGTCCTGGGTCTCCCGGCCGCCGGGCACGCGGAAGACGAACAGGCGCAACGGCTGATAGACCTGCGGTGCAGCAAGGCCGACGCCGGGCGCGTCCATCATCGTGTCCATCATGTCAGCGACGAGGCGGCGGATCTCGGGTGTGCCGGGATCGGGCACCGGATCGCATTTTCGCAGCAGAACCGGGTGACCCATCCGGGCAATTTTCAGAATAGCCATATGCGTGTCATGCCCCTGATGGCGGAAAATCGCCTTGTAAGTATCCACGACCATGTTATAGCACCAGTCCCTGCATCGGGACCCTCGATGACGGGGGCGTTTGCGCACCCGGTCGGCGGGCGCGCCCTTGGAAAGGAGCAGGCTGCCAAGTGCAAGTCCTCGTGCGTGACAACAATGTCGATCAGGCGCTCAAGGCGCTCAAGAAGAAGATGCAGCGGGAGGGGATTTTCCGTGAAATGAAGCTGCGCCGGCATTACGAGAAGCCGTCGGAGCGGCGCGCTCGTGAGGCGGCGGAAGCGGTGCGCCGCGCCAGGAAGCTGGAGCGCAAGCGGTTGGAGCGCGAGGGCTTTTAGTCCTACTGAGTCGCAAAACATCCAGATCGCATAGAAATGCCGCTTGCCCCGACACGATCGTGGGCTGGTGGCAGTGGAGATTCGAACCTTCCAGGGGGATGGGATAGATCTTCACAACGAAAGCGGCCCGCAAGAACGCTTCCGGGCCGGCTTGGCCTATTTAGCCGATTTGGGGCCGTGCCGACCGGGTCAGACCGTTCGAGGACTACTGTGTCGGTCGGCTTTCGACCTCGAGGGCCGTTCGAGCTTCGAGCCGCTGGCCGCGACCACGGCGTCGGACCGAGGCGCGGCGCAACACCCTGTGCGCCGCCTTCTGGCGTCGATCTTGCGCGATCTGCGCCGTCTGGCGTTGGAGCGCACCTTCGATGATTGGCGCGGTCATGTCCATGGCCGGCTCTCCGCCATTCGGCGGAGGCGACACCGCTGCAGCGCGCGCAGCTATTGGCGGCGCTTTCAGTGGGCACCCAGATTAACCAGCTCCGTCATATCACGCACCGGCTCGGGCTCAGGATCTTCTCGCGCCGGCGCTCGCCGCGATCGGGCTAGCCGACAGCGCAAGCGGGGCCGCACATCTGGACTTGCTTGAGGCCGAGTTCGACGCTTGTGCAGACGCTGGGCCGGCCCTGCAAACCGTCTTGCGGGCACGGGCCAGCATCCTCGCCGTTTCGGAGGTGCTTACCCAGCACGCTGCTTACTTCGACACGCGCGCGCCAAAGAGGTTCGCCGAGACATCGACCCGGTCGGCGGCTCGATTTCGATCATGCTGGTTAAGTCTTGATGAGGAGTTGTCGGTCGATGTTGATGCGGCGCCTATCGTGGCGCTTGCCATATCACTCGGCCGGGCCGTTTTCCGCCGCTGGAGGACACAGCGGCGGAAAACGTCGAATGGCAGCTTATGAAGTCCTCAAGCTTTCATTCCGTAAAATCCGTATTCCAGGCCGGTAACCTCCGGAGCCGGACCGCCCGCAGGCAGGCGATTTTGCGTGCCAGCTAAACCTCGATAGTGCGGGCGGATGTGTTAGCTTTGATCAGTTGGCTTGGATGTGCATGTAGGAGCTGCCCGGAACACCGTTGGTCGTCGTCGTGGCACCAAAACTGACGGTTAGCTTGCCATTAGTGAGATCCGCACTGCTGTATCCGACCAACGTGAGAGAAGCGGTTGGCTCGCCAGGGGCAGTAGCGTGGAGCGTCAGGCCAGTGTAGCCGCTTGCTCCCTGCCCATCTACCCATGATAGGGTAAAATCACTCGGCGTGACGCCCCAAACAGTTGCCCCATCGCCCGAGTGGAAATTATTGCATGTACTCCATATGTCAGATGTGGGGCCGCGATCATCGACAAAGAAGGTGTCGTTGCCGGTGCCTCCGGTTAGGAAGTTCGACCCAGTGGAGCCATCCATGACGTTTGTTCCACTACTCACTGCGATGGCATCGTTGCCGCTACCCGAGTGAATAAACCAGCCGGGTGTTGAGACCGACACGTTCAGGCTGTCGGTCGTCGTGGTGATGAACTCGCTTGTTAGTCCGCTGACCGGACCCGAGTAGGCGTCGCCAATCATGGACGAAGGCTGACTTGTTGTTGTGTCGAAGATGGCGAGGCCGGTGGGAGGTGGCGTAACCGTGGGTGTGGGTGTGGGTGTGGGTGTGGGTGTAGGCGTAGGTGTGGCGCCGCCACTGCCAATGGTTACGGTGGAACCGCTCGCTGCGAAGCTGTCGCCCGCGTAGGACCCGCCCAGGGCCAGCGATGCAACCGTTGCGGCGCCGTCACTTACCACCAGCTTGCCGTTGTTAAGCACTGCGCTGGTAACGGTTTGACCTTTCAAAACGATCTGATCGCCCACTCTCGCGATGATCGTGCCGGCGAACGTGGCGGCCGCCCCCAGGATCAGCGTGTCGCCGCCGTTCATGGTGATCGTCTGACCAGCCGAAACGCCACTGTCGAGTAGCAACGTTGCCTTGGTCGGATCAGCCGTCGGCTTGCCGGTCTGGTCTAGGTTCTGGTCGTTCAGATCGAATACGACCGCGCCGGTTCCGGTCAGGCTGCCGGTCACCTCCAATGTGCCCCCAACCGCGCCACCCAAGGCGATCAGCGTGCCATTGTTGACAACCGCACCGGCGATTGTGCCATAGCCTTCGACGATACCGCGGTTGAGATTGATGCCGCCGGTCGTGACCGTGACACCCTGAATGTCGAGCATGCCGGGAGCAACGCTGGATCCGAGATTGTCGATCGTCAGCGTGTTGGCGGTGTTGTAATTACGCCCGAAGGTCAAGTCGACCGTGGCACCGGCTCTGATTTCAGTCAATGAGGTCTCAACTGAGACGTAACCGGTCCCATTCCATTCATCGATAACGGAGGTCGGGTCGGCGAAGGTCAGTTCGGTCCATCCCGTGGGGTTTCCTTGTGGACCCTCGATCGTGGCGATGTTGACGATCGCGCCGGCAGCCGCGCCTCCGAGATCCACTACCGAGCCCGGGCCGACAGCCGCGAAAATGCCATCGAACAGGGTGTTGCCGGTCATCTCGGCGATCGGCGTGTCGATCGTCACCGTCCCACTGAGGGCCTCGATTTCGCTGGTGATGTAAACACCGTTGGTGCCGGTGAGTGTAAGGTTGCCCTCGACCGAAAAGAAGGCGTCCAGCGTTCCACCGTTGATAATCGCGGCGTTATCGCCGGCAGCGGTGAACACGTTTGTCTGGAGCGAGCCGTTCCACGCTCCGGCTGAACCGGCAGCAAAGGCAAGTGTTCCATCGAGCTCGAGGTCAGCGGCATAGTAGCCGGCTGGATTGTTCGTCCCGGCCCGCTCGTTGACGTCGTTCATGCTCAGGCTGCCCACGGTGATGGATTCGCCCGACGCAATGGTGACAGTGTACACGGTGAGGGTCGACGCGGCATCGATCGTGACATCGGCTGCTACGTCGTTAGGTGCGGTGCCTCCAGTCCAGAGCGTGCCCGTGTTCCAGTCACCGCTTGTGTCCGTATTCCAGCTATAACTTGTCATGGGTATCCCTCTACGACTGCGGTCCAGCCTATTTGTTACGAAAAGATCTCAGGCAACGGGGGTTGCCCGCGCACTCCATCAGAGCGTTAAAAACGGTTTCGAGGCCCCGTTATTGACTTACGAATTCGCCGAACAAGCCGTTGCGACCGGGATGAACGTAAAGCCAATATTATCGGAAACGAAATCACGTCGGTTTGAGATCAATCTTAAAACGGAATTGTGATAATAGTTTCAACGGATGTGCCGGCATCGATCCTGCGCTGAGCGTGATCGAGAAGGACATCAGCCCGGACGTTGCCCGCAAGGTGAGCAAGTCGCTGATCATCCATTGTCGCCGCGCCGATGCTGGAACTCGACGCCAAGTCTGATCGCATCCAGAACGCGATGGAATATGCCGAGCGCTTCGCCAAATGCTGGCAGATGCTATGGACCAAGCGAGGCGCGCACCTGCTGTTGCGGGCCCGAAAACGAGTGCTCGACGGCACACTCCGGCCTCTCTTCGAGAGCCCGACCCCCAGTTTTAGGCAGCCCAGTTTTAGGCAGTCTTATAATCAGCCGGCTGCGCGTTCGTCCTCCGAAAATGGCCAACTCATCTGGACAACGCCCATCGCGTCGCCGGCCTCACAAGCCGGCGCAATGCGAACACCGATTTGGAGACCCGGGGGTTGCGTAGAAGGTTCAGCGCAACTCGGGTCTGCAAGCTCAATTCAGGCATTTCCGCCGCAGCCGCTGCCATTTCTGACCATGCGGCAGCAATAGTCGTGTCGTTTCCTTCGATCAAAGCTTGCCGGTAATGTACCAGTGTGTGGTTAAACAATCTGCCGGCGATATTTTTGTCATATTGTGCCAGAAAGAGTATTTCGGACCATGCCTCGGTGATAGCATCTGAATAGCCCAGTCTTATCGCATTCAGCCAATCCTGAATGACAAATTGGCCAAAGCGTGGAACAATCAAATCCCGAGCATTGAAGCGGCCACGTTTGGGATCATCTGGAAACTGCTCCAACAACTTGCGGGCATAGATCCGGCGACTAGCCGCCATTCGGGGAGTGTAGGACGTCGAGTGTGAATAAATTCGCCATTTGGATAATGCTCTGTCGAGAAAGATGTTGTCGTATCCCGCACGAAAAATTCTCAGGAATAGATCATCGTCTTCGTAGCCGCACAGCCGCTCATCGAAGCCCCCAACGGCGTCAAACGCCTCTCGGCGGATTAATGCCGCAGACGGGAGGACGAACATGTCCTCCCCTATACAATCATGTATATCCCGCTTGGGATGTGCTCCTGGGCAGGTGTTCAGAAAATCGCGACAGACCAGCGAGCCACCTTCGTCGATCTCGTCGAGATTTGAGTAGACCCAGCCCAGCGGACATGTCGACCACGTTTGGAACGGCTTCGAGAGTTCCTGAAGATGATTATCGTACCAGACGTCGTCCTGATCCAAAAAAGCTACAAGTTCGCTTTGAGACTTCGATACACCGAGATTTCGCGCCGACGACTGTCCTCCATTAGATTTCTGCAATAAGGTTAGCTGATGGGTCTTTGCCAGTCGTTCAACGATTTCGACACCCCCCCCATTGTCGGTTGACCCATCGTCGACAACTATGATCTCTTTTGCCGCCACGGACTGTCTAAACACGCTGTTCAGGGCTTCTTCTATGTAACGTCCGCCATTATACAGAGGGATGATCACAGCGATACTTGGTATTGGACCGGGCCAGTGTCCGATCGTCTCCGTGGCTGTCTTGACGATTTTCCTTTCGGCCAAGTCAGCGGCTGGCATGGCCCTGTCAAGCTGTGCAATGGCGCCCCGGATTTCATAAACGGTGGCGGTAAGGAGAGACAGACGCGCCGAATTCGCCTCGATTTCGGGCATTGTCACCCGCTTCCGTTCCAACCAGACGTAAAATTCAACGCCTGCCGCTTGTTCGATGGAGCGGATCGACCAGTCAACATGGCCAAGTAAATTCAGCTCCAACATTAACAGTTCGAAACTCTTCGGGGTGAACGCCCAAGCATGACAATCACGATAGGGCAGGGCGGGGTCTTCGCTGGCGGAATCGTATGCCTGTTGGGCGGCAAAAATTGAATTCACGAGAGAAAACGGCGCCGCGCTGCCGGCATGTGACCAGCTACCTTCGGCGTTACGCATCGTGAAATATGCGGTATGGTTAAAAATGGTCCGCCTTTGATGGCGCGTCCGACCCAATAAATGGGCGTCAACCAAATCACCGGTCGTCGTTAACGGCTGGAAAAAATCGAAGCAGACGCGTTTGTCTGGCAACGCCAGTGCCAATAGGCCACTTGGTTTGAGGAGTATGGAAGCGTCCTGGAAGAAAGCGATGAGGTCTGGGAAATGTTCTCCCACATGAGACGCAACCAGACCGTCGAAGCTGCCGTGCATCGTTGAGGGAATCAATGCGGCGAGTGAGCCGCTCTGCCATACATAATCAACAGGCTCAATTCTGTCTGTAGCCACACTCATAGCGGCATACTTTGCAATGAGTTCGGCCTGGTCAGCATGATCAATTACGGTCGTTAGCCAGCCATCCGCTTGTGGCACGACCGGATTGTAGCTCGGCCCAAGTTCGAGCAAACGCATGGTACGGTCGAAGTTACGACGAATGATTTCTTCTCTTACCATACTAGATCTCCACTTGCCGACGCCGTCTACCAACGCGTGAGTATTTGCAGCGATCAGCCACGGTGCACAAAAGAGCGATAGCAGGAGACGAGTTGATGAGCGCATCACTGGGACGCACGTCGCACGAGTTTAGTGCACGGTATCGTAACTCGGCATCC
The DNA here is from genome assembly GCA_963778125.1 of uncultured Alphaproteobacteria bacterium. Classification (GTDB taxonomy): domain Bacteria; phylum Pseudomonadota; class Alphaproteobacteria; order Acetobacterales; family Acetobacteraceae; genus Rhodopila. The sequence goes on from CAVZTH010000055.1 coordinate 161,830, forward strand.
GCGTGCCGAGCAATAGCACGGAGAAAGATAGTTGCGTCCGTCGCAGGCGTGAACTGAATCCACACGTGCCCGAAACCCTTCTCTCTGAGGCCCCAATCGTGCCTACGGCGTTCCCCGGGCCATTCGTTCCGTCGGTAACCAATCTTGTCGGATTTGGCATCCGAGAGGGGGATGCGATGGCACGACAGCGGCTGCCAAGCGAAGCGGTGCAGGCACGGCTGCTTGGCCTCCCGGTCGATGAGCGCGAGATGATCCGTCACGCCGCATTCGGCTCGGAGGACTTTACTCGGTTTTGCATTGATGCTCGTCTGTCCACGTCATCCCGTTCGCGTGCTGGAGGGAGATGAGGCTGCCCGCAAACCTTGCTCAGCTAGTTCGCGCAACACCTCGATGTGGAATGTGGAACCCGACGCACCCGGCGTTCGACGCCATTTTGACCTGGGCTCTCCCGCTCGCCGCCGCCGTGCGTGATTCGGAGGAGCTGGCGGCATCGCTTATCGACGCCGCCGAATCTTGCAGCCCCAATCGCGGTATTAGGCTGGTCGGCTCTACCAAAGGCTAGCGGGCTAACGGGACCGCAGCGCTAATCCGGGGCTTTGGTACGGAGGCAACGGACGGATGCGCTGCATCTCGGACGAGTTATATATGGTAGTTATTTCGTTTGTTCAGATCTCTATAGCCGTTTGCAGTAAAGGGAAGACGCGGCCCTCTGCCGACCAGGCCTTTCAGCTGCTGGTCGTCAGCAGCATGACGTTGAGTTGCGGTCAGCCGCGATCGAACGAAACACCCCCGGACGGCTATGGCGAGAAGCGAAACCTCGTCGCGCCGTCGGTGACGATGCCGTCGAGGGTGTTTTCGAGCCCGAAGGCGCGGTAATTCAGGAGCAGCGCAAGGGCCAGCATGTCGCTGGTCCCGAGGCTCGGACGCGCCGTGCCGGCGACCAGCGGATCGGTTGCGCGGTGGTGCATTACGCTCGGAATCAGCGCTACCTCTGCCGTCCACGGGGCCTCGAATGGTCGCGGCTGGAACGACAAGGCGCGGATCTTGCCCAAGGGGCGGTGTCGTAAACCTTCGGTTTCGGCCCGGCCCTGGGCGCCTGTCGGTAATAACCGGCGGGCGCATTTGCAGCAGGGTGCGGGTGTAAGGGGTCGCAGAGAACCTCGTGCGGGCGACTGGTCGCCGCCACCAGTTCCTGGAACGCGACGGTCTGCCGCAGTGTGTCGGGCATCGCCGCGGCAAATCGCATCGTCGGTCATTAGATTGCGATCACGATGGCGTCATGGGGAAAGTGCGAGGTTGCGAAGTTTTGCACTAAGCGAACGGGATCTCCCAGGGCGTAAGCCCGAGCCAGTGAGGGTGGTCCCGCTTGATTTGCGTCGCTCACGATCGCCTCCAGGTCTGGATCGGAATCGTTCCGGAGATTTTCCATTGATGGCTGGAATTGACGACAACATGCCAAAAGGTGCTGGCGGAAACGAACTGCGTGAGAGATGAGGGCAATCCCGCGGAACCCAGCTATCAGAAGCAGGCTTCTCATTTGATCTAACGCACGGCCAATTAAAATCCGCGCCATCTCCGGCTGGCCGGCGTGCCGAAGGGGTCTGCCGCTGTCCGAAATCGAAGATCTTGGGCGATCCATCCTTGTGCCGCAGCCTCAGAATCGAACCCGGCGGCCGTCTGAGGCAACGCGCCAACTCTGAGGATTTCGACGACAAAGCTATCGTCCTCTCGGTGAACAATGCGATAAGACGTATCTGCCATCAGTTATGATGACATGACGACGCCTTCACTGCACGTGAAGATTGTGCGTCTGACGACTGAATACGTGACGGCCGACGAACGCCACTAACGATCATAGCGGTTCCGGCCGCACAGTCGCCGCATCCTCCTCACGGGAAACCATAGCGGCGGCACGCCGGACGGTGATGTCTTTCAGGCTATGCACGCCGCCCGCTGTAGTGGCGAGCTTCACCTCTCCCTGCTCATCGTAGATCGCTACCACATGGCGGAGCTGCACCACCACCAAGCCGCCCGCAGCGGCTTCGAAAGTGACCCAGCTCACCGGGCGCCGCGAGAAATCATCAGCTTGATATAGTCCGCACGGCTGGTGCCGTCGTACGACATGCCAAACGGCTTTTTCTCCGCAGTGACCGCCTTCGTTTCCGCCGCCACCGGCTTCGCCCGCTTCATCTTCGCAGACGTGGGCGGCACGATCGAACGTGCGACGGCCACACTGAGTTCCGTGGCCTGCCGGCTCGATCCGTCGGCGCGGCCTTCCCGCCAGGACGCGACGTCCTTGCGCAACTGATCCTTAAGTGCATCGGCGCCATCATCTCCCGCCGGAGTTGGATCGTCCCGATTCGGGTTGTTGATGGTCGCTGCGCTCATGGTCTTTCCTTTTGGTAAATTGACGGTAGGTGACGTCGGTCGTGAGAGCAGACGCCAACAGGCCCTCGGCAGGCCTTAGGGCAAAAGTAGATGTCCCGTATATCCAATGGTCTATAAGTGCGGTGTTCGCTGGGAAATGCAAGTCTGGCGCCGCAAACCCCCTGGCAAGGTGGCCTGAAAACCTTTAGAGTTGAAGCCCTCGAGAGACGGCTGCCCGTTAGGAAGCCGCATCTCGCACCCGCTTTTATGCCTCCTCGAATGCTGCCGGCAAACGTCCGGCCTTAAATATTATAGTCGGCTCGTCGTCGTATTCGCCCAGTTCCGCGTCACCCGAAGTCGAAAAAGCGACGACACCCGCCCGGGTCGGTACGAGGTCCTCGGCCCGCTTGCGTGCGACCTCTAGTGACCGGCACCGGACAGGCGTATCGGCGGTCAACCGAGTGCCTTTGCCGGATTTGAATGCTTGCACGAGAAAAAGGGTCTCACGCGCCATGGCAAATTGTTCCCAACCCTGAGCTTCCAGTCTGAATTGCAAACCGATCCAACGTTAGAACAAGGACTATCATGCAGATCCGAGTCGGCTACGAAATCGTCTATGACTGCGTTCAACCGACGCCAATGGTGCTGATGCTGCACGTCCACCATTCGCGAGTGGCCGACATCGTTGTCCCGGACCATCTGGTGACAGAGCCGGCTTTGCCGGTCCATGCCTATCACGACGCGTTCGGAAACTGGTGCAGCCGGATCGTGGCGCCCGCCGGCCGGACCCGGATCGCCAGCACGGCTGTCGTCAACGATGCCGGCCTGCCAGACCCAAGTGTGCCGTCGGCGCGGCAACACGCGGTGGAGGATCTGCCGGACGATGCGCTAGTGTTCCTGCTGGGAAGCCGATACTGTGAGACGGATCGGCTGTCGGAGACGGCCTGGGCACTGTTTGGCCAAACGCCGACCGGATGGGGCCGGGTGCAGGCGATCTGCGACTTTGTCCACAAGCATATCGTTTTCGACTACATGGCCGCGCGCCCCACCAAGACGGCATGGGAAGCTTACAATGAGGGGCGTGGTGTTTGTCGCGACTACGCTCACCTTGCCGTCGCCTTCACCCGCGCGATGAATATTCCCGCACGATATTGCACCGGTTATCTAAGCGACATCGGCGTGCCGCCGCCGCACTCGCTGATGGATTTCGCCGGTTGGTTCGAAGCCTACCTGGATGGCAGTTGGCACACCTTTGACCCGCGCAACAACAAGCCGCTGTTTGGGCGCGTGCTTATCGCGCGCGGCCGAGACGCGGTCGATGTTCCGATCAGCCATACATTTGGCCCGAACACCCTTGTCAGCTTCAAGGTGGTAGCGGACGAGGAGGTTGTGGCGAAGGGCTAGGCTTGGGGTAATTCGGACGCTGAGGCGCCGCAGGGGCGTGCGGGCCTCTACGGTTTCGAGTTTTTCCTAGCATCGACCGCATCCGCGGTTACCTCAGCGGAGATCCTGGCCAGGGTGCTTTCAAGCCCTGCTGGGGTCGTCGTCGACAACTCCAGTGCGGCTCGACGTTTGGCCTCGCGACGAATCAGGCGCGCCGAAAACGTCTCGAATTCAGCATCAGGCTTGTCATCGTTGGCCATTGCGATCCCCTGAGCCTCCTGCCACACCACGTCGGTGCGGCAGGAGCCAGCATTTTAGCTACTATGCGGCCTCGGCGGGTGGCTCGACGTGTTCGCCGACCATCGCCTCGGTGGTGATCATCAGGCCGGCAACGGAGGCCGCGTGCTGCAGCGCGCAGCGCACGACCTTTGTCGGATCGATGATGCCGGCCTTGACCAGGTCCTTGAAGGTGCTGGTCTGGGCGTCAAAGCCGTAGTTGTACTCGTCCTTTTCCAGCGTCTTGCCGGAAATGACGGCACCATCTTCGCCGCCGTTGGAGGCGATCAGACGCAGCGGGGTGAGGGCGGCCTTGCGGACGATCTCGATCCCAACGCGCTGGTCGTCGTTGTCCGGCTTTAGCTTCAGTAGGATTTGCGACGCGCGGGCCAGGGCGACGCCGCCGCCGGGGACGATGCCTTCCTCGACCGCTGCGCGTGTAGCGTGCAGGGCGTCATCGACGCGGTCCTTACGCTCCTTCACCTCACTCTCGGAAGCGCCGCCGACACGGATAATGGCTACACCACCCGCCAGCTTGGCCAGGCGCTCCTGCAGTTTCTCCTTATCGTAGTCGGAGGTGGTTTCCTCGATCTGCGCCCGGATCTGGCCGCAGCGGGCCTGGATGTCGCCTTTCTTGCCGGCGCCCTCGACGATCGTGGTGTTTTCCTTGTCGATCAGCACCTTCTTCGCGGAGCCCAGCATGGCGAGGGTGACATTTTCGAGCTTGATACCGAGGTCCTCGCTGATCACATCGCCCTTTGTGAGGACGGCGATATCCTCGAGCATCGCCTTGCGGCGATCACCGAAGCCGGGTGCCTTCACGGCCGCGACTTTCAGGCCGCCCCGCAGCTTGTTTACCACCAGGGTCGCGAGGGCCTCGCCTTCGACGTCCTCGGCGATGATCAGCAACGGCCGGCCGGATTGCGCGACGGCTTCCAGCACCGGCAGGATCGACTGCAAGTTCGACAGCTTCTTCTCATTGAGCAGGATGTAGGGGTTTTCGAGCTCAACGGTCATTTTCTCGGCGTTGGTGATGAAGTACGGCGACATGTAGCCGCGGTCGAACTTCATGCCCTCTACGACGTCGAGTTCCGTCACCATGCCCTTGGCCTCTTCGACGGTGATCACGCCCTCGTTGCCGACCTTCTGCATGGCCTCGGCGATCATCTTTCCAATCTCGGGCTCGCCATTGGCCGAGATCGTGCCGACCTGGGCGGTTTCCGACTGTGACGTGATCTTCTTGGAGCGCTTCTTCAGCTCCTCGACCAGCGCCACAACAGCCTTATCCACGCCACGCTTGACGTCCATCGGGTTCATGCCGGCGGAAACCGCCTTGGCACCCTCGCGCACGATCGATTGCGCCAGCACGATTGCTGTCGTTGTGCCGTCGCCGGCGATGTCATTGGTCTTCGAGGCCACTTCCCGTACAAGCTGAGCGCCCATGTTCTCGAACTTGTCCGACAGCTCGATTTCCTTGGCGACAGAGATCCCATCCTTGGTCATGCGTGGTGAGCCATAGCTCTTGTCAATCAGCACGTTGCGTCCCTTGGGACCCAGTGTGACTTTCACGGCCTCGGCGAGCATATCCACACCGCGCATCATGCGCTGACGGGCATCACCACCAAACCGAACGTCCTTCGCAGGCATTTGCGTATCCTTCCCGAAAATCGAATGTAAGCCGGTTCGCCGAACCGACGGAGACCGGTGACGAAGCTCCTGGTCGTTCGCCAAGCGCGGCACTCGCACTCCTGTCGAGTGCCGAGAGGGGCGCCATTGGGCGGACCACTATCCACCACCCCGACAAAGATGTTTCGCCGGCGTGCAAGCATTAGCACTCCTCCTAGGTGAGTGCCAAGAGATAAAATTCTCCTCCTCATGGGCGAACGGGTGCGCGGTCTCTTCGGGACCAATCCGAGCGTGCGATGAGAACATTCGATAGTGACAAGGAGGGACTTTGCCGAACCGCCGGTTCGGTTAGTGCAGATTGATCGCTACCTGACGAGTCCGAGCGCCGTGGTCCCGTGGCGCGCGCTCGACGGCGTTGAGCGGCCGCATCTGAACATCGCGGGTTGACAACTTCCAACCTGGCGATGCTGACTGAGCTTCAACGTCGGCTAGCAAACTTTGGGGCTAGGCGCGATCTTCGCTGTGGATATTGAACGAGATGGTGATGCGTCCGAAGGTCATCCTGCTGGCTGTGATCATAATAAGTGGCTCCGGGGCAGCGAGGGCTCAGGATGCCGCGGCGGGTGCGGCGGTGTTCAAGACGCAGTGCAGCATCTGCCACTCGGTGGTCGAAGGCAAAAATTTGGTCGGGCCTAGCCTGTTCGGCGTGGTTGGGCGGCAAGCGGGGCAGGTCTCGGGGTTCCACTACTCGCCGGCGAACAAGGACTCCGGACTGACGTGGGACGCGGCGACGCTGGATCGGTATCTGAATGATCCCCAGGCTGTGGTGCCGAAGACCATCATGCCGTACCCCGGTTTGAAGGACGATACGAAGCGCGCCAACCTCATAGCCTACCTGTCCACGCTGCATTGATTGCTGCAGCGCGGCCGGCGGCTAAACCAGACGGTGTATCTCGCGCACGAAATCCCATATAACCTGCGGCTTTAGAGCGGGTGGGCAAATTGGCGGCAGCAGAAATCACGACGGCTATGGTATCGGCGGCTTTCGGGGCGACGGCAGCGCAAGCGAAGCCGCGCGACGGTGATCCGTTCAGGGTCGGCGACTACGTCGTGTATCCAACCCATGGTGTGGGCAAGATCGACAAAATCGGGTCGGAGGAGATCGGCGGCCACAGGCTTGAGCTGATCACCATCTCCTTTGATGAAAACAAGATGACGCTGCGCGTCCCCGTAGCCCAGGCCCGGGTGACCGGGCTGCGCAAGCTGGCGACGCCGGAGGTGATGGCGCAGGTCATGACGATCCTGGCCGGGCGCCCGCGTGCCAGCCGGCTGATGTGGGCGAAGCGGGCGCAGGAATTTCAGGCGAAGATCAACTCAGGCGACCTGAAGGCGGTCGCGGAGGTGTGCCGCGATCTGCAAAGTGCGGCGAACGGGTCGGCACCCAGCTACAGCCAGCGCAATCTGTTCGAATTGGCGATCGACCGGCTTGCCGGGGAGTTTGCCGGCGTGGTCGGGACCGACAAGGCAGATGCGATCGTCAAGCTGACGCAGAAGCTGGTCGATGGACGGACGGCTGACACCGCGCGTTCGGATCGGAGCGCGGAAGAGGCCGAGGCGAAGTCGGCTGATCTCGCGGTATCGGCGGGGCAAGCCGTCGTGTTAATGACGCTCGCAGGCAACCGCTTCATCCCGAAGCACGCCGAAGGGGATGCAAGAGGGGATCATGGTATTCAAACCGAACTACAATCATCAGCGGGCCGAGCGCGATCGCGCAAAGCAGGCGAAGAAGGAAGCGAAATTGCGGGAACGCGAGGACGCCGCGGCGGTGCGCCGCAAGGCTGAACAGGATGGCACAGCGCCAGCCGAGGCAGAACCCGCTGGAAACGCGCGATTCGTGATGTTGGGTCGTTGACGATGTGGACGAACGAACTCGAGAAGATCCCTCGTGCGGTCATGGCGCGAATCGGAAACGCCGACGTCGGTCACTTCGGACGCCGGGCCTGAGTTGACCGCCCTCGGCTGACCCGGTCTCCGGCAGGAAGGAAGGGTAGGCATGCAGCGAGCAACGCCACGGGTGAGCCGGATTTTGGAGACGTCTCTCTACGTGGAGGATTTGGCACGCTCGCGCATGTTCTATGAGCGCGTTTTCGGCTTCGCCACCATGTTCGATGATGCACGCATGTGTGCGATGGAAGTGCCCGGGGAGCAGGTTTTGTTGCTGTTCCGGCACGGAATGACCGACCAGCCAGCACCTGTGCCGGGCGGCCTGATCCCGCCGCATCATGGGCGTGGCGCGCTGCATCTGGCGTTCGCCATACCGATGCGCGAATTGGCGGCGTGGGAGGACCACCTATCTCGCCAGGACGTCGCGTTGGAAAGCCGGATCGGCTGGCCCGCGGGTGGTATCAGCCTTTACTTCCGCGATCCTGATGGCCATTCGCTTGAGGTGGCGACGCCGGGTTTGTGGCCAAACCGGTAAGCAGCAAGTAAAACCCGATCAGTAGCAGCACGCCGGCTGCCCGCTTCTGGTCAGATATGGCGGACCGTCACAGACTTGCGTTCGTCCGGACCCGTTCGTAGCGTCGGGGGATACCAGGAGACGAACGAATGAATGGCGCTGAGAGTCTTGTGCATTCGCTGCTGAAAAGCGGTGTCACGACGTGTTTTTCAAACCCCGGCACGTCGGAAATGCACTTCGTCGCGGCGCTCGATCGCGTTCCCGGCATGCATTGCGTATTGGGTCTGTTCGAAGGCGTGGTGACCGGCGCCGCTGACGGCTACGCACGCATGGCCGGTAAGCCGGCCGCCACACTGCTGCATTGCGGTCCGGGCCTGGCGAACGGCTTGGCCAATCTGCACAATGCCCGCCGCGCCGGCACACCGGTCGTCAACATCGTCGGCGACCAGGCGACCTACCACCGGCCCTTGGACCCACCGCTGACGGCGGACACCGAGGGATGGGCGCGCGGCGTTTCCGGCTGGGTCCGAACATCCATGCGCTGCGCCTACGGTTGGCGGCGATGCCGCGGCGGCGGTGCAGGCCTCCATGATCTGCACCTGGGCAGGTGGCCACGCTGATCCTTCCGTCCGACACGTCCTGGAACGAGGGGGGTGTGGTCGCCGAAGCCTTGCCGCGGCTGCCACCGCCATCATCGTCCCCGAACCAAATCGAGGAGGCCGCCGAGGCACTGCGCCATGGGGGCGCCGGCGTTATGCTGTTGCTGGGCGGCGTGGCGCTGCACGAGGAAGGACTGGCGCTAGCACATCGTATTCAGACCGCCACGGGTTGCCGCGTCATCGCGCAGGGTTCGAATGCGCGCATGTCGCGTGGCCAGGGGCGTCTGTCGCTCGAGCGTGTGCCCTATGTCGTCGATGTTGCCGTGAGGGCGATGGCGGGGACGAAACATCTGATCCTGGTGGGCTCCCGTAAACCCGTTACCTTTTTCGCCTATCCGAACACGGTGCAATCTTCGATCCCGGACGATGCCGAGATTCACATTCTGGCTCGTCCGGAACAAGATATCGTTGAGGCGCTGGCACGCCTGAGCGATATGCTGGGCTGTCCGAAGGTCGCGCCGCCGGACAACGGCATGCCGGCCCGAAACCGGACGCGGTGCGCTCACCCCGGATTCCGTCGCTGCCACGCTTGGTGCGCTGATGCCGGAAAACGCGGTGATCGCAGACGAATCTGTCAGTTTCGGGCGTGGTTTCTTTGCCAATACCAAGGCGGCGCCTCCACACGATTGGCTGAACGTAACCGGCGGCGCAATCGGGGGCGGCATGCCGATGGCGACAGGCGCGGCGCTCGGTGCGCCCGGACGCCGTGTGATCAACCTTCAGGCCGACGGATCGGCGATGTACACCCTGCAGGCACTGTGGACGCAGGCGCGGGAGAAATTGAATATCACCACCGTCCTCTTATCAAACCGAAAATACCAGATCCTGCTGGGCGAACTCGCGAATGTGGGCGCCAATCCTGGGCGCACCGCGTTGGATATGATGGATATCGGCAACCCTGACATCAACTGGCCCAGCCTGGCGCAATCGATGGGCGTCGAGGCAGCGCGGACCGATACCGCCGAGGGCTTCGCCGATCTGCTGGCTCACGCGATGAAACGATCCGGACCATTCCTGATCGAGTTGCTGATCTGACCGTGTCAAACCATTGCGAAGAAGTCATGGCCGGCCAAGCTTCCGCTTGACTGTAGCCACAACCGTGCGTACATCGAGTTGCGTGCCGGTCTTCGATATTGCGGTGCACGCTTGATCGGACTTGGAACCAACCAAGCTCGACACGAAGGGAGGATAAAATGGCAAAAGCAAACCGTACCGACAACGAAACGCTAAAGGGCCGTTCGGCTCCAGCAGCGAAATCCCGCTCCCGCGCTCCAGCCGCTAAATCACCGGTTCGCCCGACGGTCGAGCCGGTTCGGACAGGATGGGCGACCGATTTGGTCTTCGATGTGCGAGAGCCGAAACTGGCGGTAAGCCTGCGGTTAGATGCGGATGTGCTCCGTTTCTTCCGTGGCTTTGGTGAGGGCTATCAGACAAGGATCAATGAGGTCTTGAGAGCGTTCATGCAGGCGAGAGGCACGCCCGAAACCGTGCCGCGTGCCGTTCTTGGCGCACGGGCCGGGCGTGGCTCAATCGGCAACGGTAAGCGCGCCCGCTGACAGTCGCTGTTGCGGCGCCAGAAATCGTTATGGCCGGTCGTCGGGTTGGCCGGCCTCAACGACCGGTACGGCCTGTATCTTTGTCTGCCCCTCCGCCGTGTTCGCGACTACCCAGGCTCGTAATACGGATCGCATTGCAGAGCGCCAGTTGGTGTTCGCTGCCTTGAACCACGCTAGGGTTTCGGTATCCAGGTTCAGCCCGATGTCTTGCACCGCCTGTGGCCAGTCCGGAGGCGGCGTGGCGTCCAAAACGGCGCTGTCTCGGCTTCGTGGCGCATCCCCAATGTAATTATCAAACAGCGCGCCGTCGTCGAGTGCGTCGGCGTCCTCATCCGGGTCATCTGTAATCATGTGGATCGAAACGCTTTACTGTACAAAATGCTGAAATGGCGAAGAAGAAGAAATCAACAACCGTTTGCTCGCTAATCCCGGAGAGGACGCCTGAATACAAACTACCCGAAATTGGTTAACAAAGTGCTAACGCGACCCATTTTTTGCATACGCGTGTCGGACTCGCAAAAAGGGCACCCCGGACAAGGGCGTCTGTCGCGATGAAATAGGAAGCCTCGGCTCCAATTAGTGCGGTTCGCTGACGTCCTCCCCGGCGGGAAAAGCCGGCCTGATCTACCACTGGACGAACGCGAGATCGCGAAGGGCATCACCCCCGCGGAGGAATGGGTCGCATGTGATATTTTAGGTCCGCGATACACGCAGACCGCGACGAATATGAAAATATTCCGTAACGACATCTTGTTCGGGGTCTCATCCGCCCAACCTACGGCGGTATGAGCGCCGCCGAAGCACAGGCAGAACACCACCTTGGGTTTCAGCTTCACCGTCATAACCGCGTGGCGGAGGCGGAACCTTTTTATCGCCGAGCCCTCGATCTAGATCCGGAGTTCAAGGAGGCCTGGACGAACCTGGGCCTCGCCGTCCTGGCTCAACGGCGCCCGGAGGAAGCACTGCTGTGTCAGCGCGAGGCCCTGCGCCTCGACCCGGATAGCGCTGACGCGCACAACAATCTCGGCATGGCGCACTACGCGCAGGGCCATATAGCTGAGGCAGAGAACTGCTTTCGGGCTGCACTGCGATTGTGCCCGAACCATGCCAATGCCACGCTAAACCTGGGATCCACTCTGCAAATTCTTAATCATGTCGAGCAAGCTGAGGTATTGTTCCGGCGTGCCTTGACCTTGGGCGTCGACCCCTGCCGCGGAAAGAGCAACCTCTCTCTTGCGCTGATGGAGCAAGCTCAGCCGGAAGCGGCGGAGCGTTGCCTGCGGGAGGTCCTTGCAGAGCGCCCGAATTACGCCGAGGCTCGGGGCAACCTCGCGCTGGCGCTGCTGATGTTAGGGCGCTTGGAGGAAGGCTGGCGTGCCTACGAAAGCCGCTGGGAGATCGAGGCAATGGGCGCCCCGGCGCCGGTATCTTCGCAACCCCGCTGGACCGGGCAGGCGCTGCATGGTGAGACCGTCCTGCTGTACGCCGAACAGGGGTTCGGAGATACGCTGCAGTTTTGCCGCTATGCCCCAATGGTTGCCGCTGCCGGGGGGCAAGTCGTGCTGGTGGTGCCAAAAGCGCTGCGCCGACTGATGGCGACGCTGGAAGGCGTGGCCGATGTGCTGATCGAGGAGAATGAACCGCTTCCGCCGTTTGACTATCACTGCCCGCTGCTCAGCCTGCCTCTGGCATTCGGTACGACCGTGCAGACGATCCCCGCTATGGTGCCGTATCTCAGCGGGGATCCCGCGCCGTGGGCAGATTTTCTCGCTGGTCTGCCGGGTTTGAAGGTTGGGTTGGTCTGGGCCGGTATGTCGCGCACAGCGCAACCTCATGCTGTCGCGGTCGACAAACGCCGCTCGATGCGTTTGACCGACATGGCACCCTTATTGAGAGTACCTGGCTGCAGTTTTGTGTCGTTACAATGCGGGCCGCCGGCGTCACAGATGCACGCTGTAACGGATGGGACAGCGTTGCACGATGTGTCTGGACGGATTGAGGACTGGGCGGATACCGCGGGATTGATTAGCGGGCTTGATCTGGTGATCGCGGTCGATACAGCGGTTGCGCACCTCGCCGGAGCCCTTGGTAGGCCGGTGTGGATGCTGAACCGGTTCAATTCATGTTGGCGGTGGCTTATGGGACGTGACGATACACCTTGGTATCCAACCATGCGGCTGTTCCGCCAGACCAGCCGAGGTGACTGGGCTGGCGTGCTCGAACGTGTCGAAAGAGCGCTCGAGGAACAAGCTTGCGGCGCCCGCTGACCAATACCGTGGCGGGGTGCCCGACCTCCGCGGATCGCGCGCTTATGCCACCCCGAAGTTGATCAGATTGCGTACAGGCGCGCCGGTCTTCAGCATTGCGAACCCCTCATTGATCTCACTCAGCTTCACGTGGCCTGACACCAGCGTATCGAGCTTTAACCGCCCTTGCCGCCACAGTTCCAGTAGCCGGGGCATATCTACCCGAAACCGGTTGCCGCCCATGCTGGTGCCCTGGATCTTGCGGTCGCGCAGGAAATCGGCGCCGTGCAACTCGATCTTCGTGCCGAACGGGACCATGCCGATGATCGTCGCGACGCCGCCCGGCCGCAGCATGGCGAACGATTGTTCAGCGGTGATCTTTAATCCGATCGCCTCAAACGAGTAGGGCACGCCTTTGCCGTCGGTTAGGTCCTTCACCGCGGCAACGGGATCGATATTGGAGGCGTTGATGGTATGGGTCGCACCCATCTCCATCGCCTTTTCCAGCTTCGACGAGTTGGTATCGATCGCAATGATACGTTCCGCGCCGGCGATCGCTGCGCCGTTCACCGCGGATAGGCCGATGCCGCCGCAGCCGATGACGGCGACGGTGCTGCCGGGTTCGACCTTCGCCGCATTGAACACCGCGCCGACCCCGGTCATGACGCCACAGCCCACCAGGGCGGCACGGTCGAGGGGGATTTCCTTGTTGATCTTCACCACGGCATGCTCGTGGACCAGCATCTGCTCAGCGAAAACCGAGAGGTTGAATGCTTGATGCAGTACCTCGCCTTTCCACTTCAAGCGGCGGGCGACGCCGGGTAGCAGTTTGACCTCGGTGTTGTCGCATAGATTGGTGTGGCCGGTGGTGCAGTACTCACACTCGCCACAGAACACCGACAGGCACGTAATGACATGATCGCCGGGCTTGACATATGTGACGTCCTCGCCAACCGCTTCAACCACCGCGGCGCCTTCATGACCGAGTACCGCAGGGGTAGGATAGGGATACAGCCCCTCCATGAAATGCAGGTCCGAGTGGCAGAGCCCGGCGAAAGCGGTGCGCAATAACACTTCCCGGCGCTTTGGCTTTTCGATCTCTACTTCCTCGATTGTCAGAGGTTGGTGCGCTGCGTGAAAGACTGCCGCTTTCATGATCGGGTTCCTCCGGTTCTTTGATCCGGCTGAAACCCTAATCGCATTGCATCTTATCGGACAATGCTCTGGAAGCGTCGCCTCGCGCCGCACCCCTTTTGAGGTGACCGAGCACGGAAGCGACGCCGCGCTAGAGTTGATCTTTACGCAAGGCTGAGCAGACTATTTCCCGGAGGTGTTGCTGGCGTCCGGTGCACTTGCGCCCGATCCGCCCGACATCCCGTTCATGCTGCCCGAGGTCATTCCGGCTGAGCCCATGTTCGAAGTGCCGAATGCCTGTCCTCGCTGGGCGGCCTGATAGCTTTGGTCATTCAGTTGGTTCACGGCTGCATCCTGAGATGCATCGCTCTTTCCGTGCATCATCTTGCCTGAATGGCCAGCCATTGCGGAATGATGGGAGTGGGTGTTCATCATGCCGGAGGAGCCGCTTCCGGTCGAAGTATTATCAGCGGCGGGCGCATTCACACTGTTGCCGGCTCCGGTCGAAGCAGGCGCCGTATCCGTCTGTGCGATAGCGGGCGCAGCTGCCAGCATCGCAACGGTGCAAATCGCCTGAAGCAATCGTGCATTTGCCATAGTTCGTGTCCTTCCTAAAAGTGGCCGGAAGCGCGCTCGAAGCACGCTCCTGACGCGATAACGACGTGGTAGTCCGGGTGCTCCCCTGCCATCACTTCATGGTGCGCTCCCGCCACCTGGGCGTCGCATAAGCTGTACACGCACATCCTGAAGGCAGCCGGGTCAGACCAACTCTGCTTCACGAGTCATGAGCGGTATCGAAACGAACGCCGCGGTTGCTCAGTTCAAAATGCCCGCCTCATGCCCGATGGAGAATCGCGATACGTTTCGATTCCCCGACAGCCCTGAGACAAACATTTGAGAGGGTCAACCCGCCGCGTTCTCATGGAGTGAAGAAGTTGGCTGAAACCGAGGTACGGGCGATTAGATCCCGCAGCGCCGGATTATCTTGGCTGTTCTCCTCGGTCAGCGTCTCCATAGGGACGAAGAACTCGTGGGCATGAGGCAACTGGTGTTTGGCAAAGCCTTTGTAGTGACCGCTCTTGAGGCCGTAGAGCACACGCATCTCCCGCACCGGGACCACCACGTCGGTATAAGGTTCATGCAGAATGACGCCCGTTGTCCGCCATCGGGGGGTTGGATCCGCCGGTGCGATCGGAGCCAGCAACCATTCGATCGGGCATAGACACATCATAGAGTGGGTACTAGGCGCAAAACGGGATCGCTTGTCGAGCAGGTTTTGGATCGTGCTGCAGGCTTCGATCGCCAGAATATCCACGAATGGTTCCGCGAACGTGCCTCCGAAATTCAGCCACAGTCCGTCGGGGAGGGTGCGTAACCGGGTGCTGCCAGGGATTTTCAAAAACGGGCTGCTGATCTTGGTTTCGTCCTCGGACGGCCGTCCGCGGAGCCATGACTCCTTGCCCCGGCGCGGTTTCACGCCCGGAGGTCGCTGGCCCCACCGCTTTAGCCGGCTTTTGACGAGAAGATCCAACGAAACTTCTCCACGCATAATTGCCTTTCAGAACATTTTGTTCGAATACAATCTATGCGTGTATGACCTACCTTCGTTTCGTAAGCAAACTAGTCGGAAACGAAATAGTGAGCAACCTAAACGGTTCTAATTCATTATCATAATCCCAACAAGGTTCGATTTCGAAATATCCTCACCCCGCAGATTCACTTCAGGGGCCAGAACGGCAGCATCATAGCAATATTGTCTTTTTAAATCAAAATATTAAGCGATTTCATCGCGACGCAACGCGAGAACTCTTGCCAAACGTGTTCTACCACATGTGAAGCCCATTATGAATTTCAGCGTGTGAAATTGTACAATCTCGGCAACCGCTTGAAATAGCGGAAAAACCGGCGCCCAGGAGGGTCGCCGGAAAGGCTGTGAACAAAACCCTGGTCAGCCCCGTCGCGTGACCGGCAGGTAGTCGCGTTGTGGCGCCCCGGTATACAGCTGACGAGGACGACCGATCCGCTGCTGCGGGTCCTCCATCATCTCCTTCCATTGGCTGACCCAGCCTACGGTGCGCGACACCGCGAACAAGGCGGTAAACATGCTGGTCGGAAAGCCCATCGCCTTCAGAATGATACCCGAGTAAAAATCAACATTGGGATATAGTTTACGATCAACGAAGTAGGGGTCGTTCAAGGCAATGTGTTCTAACTCCATCGCCAGATCCAGTAGCGGATCGCCCTTGATCCCTAGCTCCTCCAGCACGTCGTGGCAGGCCTTCTGAATGATTTTCGCTCGAGGGTCGTAATTTTTATACACTCGATGACCAAAACCCATCAGTTTGGTATGGTTATCTTTGTCCTTAACGTCGGCCAGGAACTGCTTGATATTGTTGACGTGACCGATCTCGGACAGCATCTTTAGCACCGCCTCGTTGGCGCCGCCGTGCGCGGGGCCCCACAGGCTGGCGATACCGGCGGCGATGCAGGCAAACGGGTTGGCGCCTGTCGAGCCCGCCAGCCGGACCGTGCTGGTGGACGCGTTCTGCTCATGATCGGCGTGCAGGATCATGATCAGATCCATCGCCTTCGACAGGACAGGATTGACCTTGTATTCCTCGGCAGGCACGGCGTGGAACATATGCAGGAAGTTTTCCGCATAGTTCAGGTCGTTCCGCGGATACATGAATGGCTGCCCGATCGCATATTTGTGCGTCCACGCCGCTATGGTCGGAACCTTGGCGATCAGTCGGAATGCGCTGATCCGCCGGCTCTCAGGGTCGTGGATGTCCAGGCTGTCGTGATAGAAAGCCGAAAGCGCGCCAACCACGCCGCACATCACCGCCATCGGGTGTGCGTCCCGCCGGAAGCCGTTGAAGAACGTCCGAAGCTGCTCATGCAGCATCGTGTGCCGCATCACCCCGAGCTCGAAATCCTTCTCCTCTGCCTCGGTTGGCAACTCGCCGTTGAGAAGCAGATAGCAGACTTCCAGGAAGTTGGAGTGCTCCGCCAGTTGTTCGATTGGATAGCCGCGATACAGCAGGATGCCCTGATCGCCATCTATATAGGTGATCTTGCTGTCGCAGGACGCGGTAACACCGTAACCCGGATCGTACGTGAAGACGCCCAGATCGCCATATAGCTTGCGTATATCGAACACATCCGGACCGACACTGCCGGACAGCAGCGGCAGCTTAGTTGATTTGTTCGTGCCGTCGAGGGTGACCGTGACAGACCGTTTGGCTGGGGCGCTCATGCGCGATGTCCTTGGCTGGGGTGCGGTAGCACACCACCGTACCTGCAAGCCAAGCATCGCTTTGCTCGAGAACGGGGGTTCCAGACACAATTATGGTGCTATGCTTCCGGACGCAACCTTCGCACGCGCAGCAAAGCGTGGGAGATGTAAATTCCTTGCTAATTCACTGCTAATGCAACACTAAATGACGCCGTGGGCGTGGCGGTATCGGCCGAGCCTGCTCAGCTTGGCAAGCCCGGATCGCCTTGCGCAGGGCCAACATGGTACGAGGTAAATTGAGGTTCACCGCTTCCTCGGCCAGCATTGTAAGGCACTGCAGCACATTGGCCGCGGTCGCAGTGTCGAACCGGGTCGGGCAAATCGTCATCAATCATGGCCAGTCGATCTCTGCAGGCTGTCTCACCTGAGCGTGAGATAGAGCCTTGTCTCTATGCAGAAAAACCGTCCTGCAGTGGCAAGAAAAGAGTAAGTGCAACGGAATTTGCAATGAAAAAACAGGCAGAAATGCCACGCAGGCTGGGGATTTTAGCCGGCGGTGGTGTGCTTCCGGTCAGAGTTGCCGCGGCAGCGCGGGCGGCGGGCAGGGGAGTCTTCATCGTCGGGTTGGAGGGCTTCGCGGACCCTGCGATCTTGGCGCCTTGGCCGCACGAGATCCGGCGGTTAGGCGCGGCTTCACGCATCATCGCGGCGTTGCGAGAGAATGGCTGTCAGGATCTGGTGATGATCGGACCGGTGCGCCGGCCATCGCTACTTGATCTGCGACCGGACGCCGAGGGCGCCAAGCTGCTCGCCCGCATCGGTCGCGCGGCATTCGCCGGCGATGACGGGCTGCTCGCGGCCGTCATCCGCGTGTTGACCGAGGAAGGGTTCCGCGTGATTGGCGCGCAGGAGATCATCCAGGAGGTCCTCGCCCCGGCCGGCGTGCTTACCAGGACGCGGCCTGACGCCCAAGCGATGGCGGACATCCATCGCGGCGTGCACGTCGTCGGGTTGCTTGGATCAGCCGATGTGGGCCAAGCCTGTGTCGTCCAGCAAGGGCTGGTCCTCGCGGTGGAAGCGATCGAGGGGACTGATGCGATGCTGCTGCGCGCTGGCGAATTGCGCCGCGATGGGATCGGTGGCGTTTTGGTGAAACTGGTGAAACCGGGGCAGGACAAGCGAGCGGATTTGCCGACCATTGGCGCCGATACAGTGCAAAACGCCGCGGCGGCCGGCCTGAGGGGGGTTGCGTTCGAAGCAAAGGCAACCATTCTGGCAGAGCGTGAGGCTTGCCTGGCCGCGGCGGATGCGGCGGGCGTATTTCTGTTGGGCCTCGATCCTGAAACCTTGAAGGGGGACTCTCGATGAGCCGGTTCTTGCACACCATGCTACGCGTCGGCGATCTTCAGCGCAGCGTCGATTTCTATACCAAGGGCTTCGGCATGAACGAAATCCGTCGCAACGACGTGCCCGACGGTAAATACACCCTGGCCTTCGTCGGGTACGGCACCGAAGAGAGCAGCACGGTCATCGAACTGACCTACAACTACGGCGTGAAGGAGTATGATCTCGGAACCGCTTTCGGGCATCTGGCCGTCGGCGTGCCGGACGTCGCCGCGACAACCGAGAAACTCCGGGCCTTTGGCGCAAAAGTAACGCGGGAACCCGGTCCCGTGAAGTTCGGCAAAACCATCATCGCGTTCGTCGAAGACCCGGATGGCTACAAGATCGAACTCGTTCAGCGAGCCTAAACCCGATTTTTGGCCCGGCCTGCCCGGGCCCGACGGCCGCGCACGCTGAATAAAAAGGCTCGGACACGCCGAGCTATTTCGTTGAGAGATCGCCACGCGGTTGCGCCGCGGGGAAGCATCGGCGTTAATTCCCGGACGACATTCTAGGGAAGCCGATTCATGGGACCTCTGGCAGGAGTCAAAGTCGTCGAGTTTACCGGCATCGGGCCAGCTCCAATGGCTGCCATGATGTTGGCCGACATGGGCGCCACGGTCCTGCGCATCGATCGCGCCGGGGCGGCTGACCTCGGCATCCCGGTGGCCGAGCAATATGAATTCACCCGCCGGAGCCGAGCGGTCGTGCACCTTGATCTGAAGCAGCCGGTCGCGGTCGCCGCGGCACTGAAGCTGATTGAGGGTGCCGACGCGCTGATCGAGGGCTTCCGCCCTGGCGTGATGGAGCGCCTTGGTCTCGGCCCGGAGACATGCTTGCGCCTCAACCCGAAGTTGGCCTACGGGCGGGTTACCGGTTGGGGCCAGGAAGGCCCCCTGTCACAGGCGGCCGGGCATGACCTGAACTACATCGCGCTGACTGGCGCGTTGCACGCCATCGGCCGCGCTGGCCAGAAACCGACGCCACCCTTGAATCTCGTCGGCGACTACGGCGGTGGCGCGCTCTATCTCGTGACCGGCCTGCTGGCGGCGATCATTTCGGCACGCGCTACCGGTGCCGGCCAGGTTGTTGACGCCGCTATGGTCGATGGTGCGCTGTCGCTGATGACGCCAGTCTATGCGATGCTGGCTGGCGGCCGGATGGAGGGCGCACGGGGTGAAAACCAGCTCAATTCCGGATCTTATTATTATGAGGTCTATGAATGCGCTGACGGGCAATTCATCTCGATCGCGCCGATCGAGGTGAAATTCCACGACGAACTGTTGCGCCGATTGGAAATCGATCCGTCCGGCATGCCTGCGCAGCGCGATAGATCGGGCTGGCCCCAATGGAAGGAAGTGCTGACCGAGCGGTTCCTCACCCGCACCCGCGACGATTGGTGCCGCATTCTGGAGGGCACAGACGCCTGCTTTGCGCCTGTGCTGTCGATGGCGGAAGCGCATACGCATCCGCACAATCAGGCACGTGGCGCCTTCGTCGAGGTCGGCGGCGAGCGCCAACCGGCTCCCGCGCCCCGCTTCGGAACGACGAAGCTGGCAACGCCGCGGCCACCGGGATCCGTGCTGCTGGAGGAAACGCTGGCGGCGTGGAACCTGACGCCCGCTGATCTCGGGACCGCGATCGAAGGACATCTTAACAAATAACGCCCGATCGTGACGAGTACGTGATGGGCGTCATCGCGCAGTCGTCATCAACCCGGCCCTACTGTCGGCTGCCTGAAATTAAATATGCAATCTCGTGCGTCGTTTTGTCATGGCACGAGAGGAAAACGAAATGTTATCACGAGCGAAATTTCTGAGCGGCGCCGCGCTTTTAGCGGTCACCATGCTGGCCTCGCCGGTGGTGGCCAGGGCACAAACCAGCCAGCAAGTCACCGTCGACGGGGCAAGCAAGGTCCTTTCAGACCTGCGGCACGACAAGGCGTTCGGCAACGCCGCGCAATTGATGCGTCAGGCGAAGGCTGTGTTCATCGTGCCCAAGCTGATCAAGGGCGGCTTCATTGTCGGTGGAGAGGGCGGCAACGGTGTGCTTATGGCTCACCACCATACCGGCTGGAGCGCGCCAGCCTTCTACGCCATTGGTGCGGGCTCCTTCGGTCTGCAGGTCGGGCTTGAACAATCCGAGATGATCATGCTGATCATGACTCAAAAAGGTTTGGACGGGGTACTGCATGACAACTTCAAGATTGGTGCGCAGGCGGGGATCTCCGTCGTTACCCTGGGGTCCGGCGTTGAGGGCGCGATCGGCGGTGCCTCGCTGCCGGATGTCGTGGTGTGGTCATCCTCTACTGGTCTTTACGGCGGCCTGACGGTGGACGGGTCGGTGATCCGGTCCGAACCAAATATGGACGCCGAGTTCTATGGCCGGAAAGTAACCGCGCACGACGTGCTGTTCGGCTCCGTCGAAAGTCCGCATGCTGCGGATCTGCGCCGTGAGTTGAACGGACTAGGGTAGCACCACGACGCAATGGGCGAAATGTAGTTTGGTCTGAGGCCCACCGGACATTCGCGTCTTTTGAAGACGTTGCGACCGGCAGGCGGGCGTGTTATTGCGCGCCCGATTGGGGGATAGTTTAGCGGTAAAACTCCCGGCTCTGACCCGGGCATCCTTGGTTCGAATCCAGGTCCCCCAGCCACGGAACCACTGACATTTATCAATATCTTGCTGATACACCGAGCTGGATTCGAACTCTGTCCCGGCCAGGACCTTAGAAAACACGTGCTACCTCCGATGCCGGGCCTGATGGTAATGGACGAGGCCTACACGGCGCCGTAGATTTCTTCCAAGGTGATGACGATTCCGGGCGGGGCCATCGTGATCGGCTCATTGACGATGATCCGTGTGTCGATGCCGTCGCCAGCCCGGCGGTGATGGGTAACCGTTCGGCGAGTCGGATGCACGATCAGGTAGTGAAGGACGGATGGCACGCGGAAATAGTCAGCCAACTTGCCGCCGGAATCCGTCGACGTCGTGCCAGGCGAAAGGACTTCGACGATGATCACCGGGTTCGGCGCCGCGACGGCGTCGTCGGCCATTGGCTCGCCGCAATTCACCAGGGCGTCCGGTTCGTAGTCACTGTCGCCGGTTTCCACCGTCGCGCCATCGGGCAATGCCTGGCAGGGCACACCGGCGGCGGTCACCGCGCGGTCCAGCGCCTTGTAGATTTCTCCCTTGACCCGCAAGTGCGCGCCGCGCTCGGGTGCCATGGCCACGATCCAGCCGTCCACGCGTTCATAGCGGCCCTTCGTCTGGGCCCACGTAGTTGCCCGCCCTTCCGGAAACGGTTCGAATGAGGGCATTCGGCAGGCCAGGGTTCTTGCCGAACAAACAACAAGTCGGCGCGCTCCCGCAGCAAATGGACACCTTCCTGCAGGGATGTCCGTCAGGCCGTCGGGTTTTCGCTAAGCAACGACTGGTCGCACCAGATGCTCTCGGCCGGCGACTTCAATGCGCCAGGGGGCGGAGTGCACAATCCCGCTGTCGTTCAAACACCCGGGAATGGAACTCGTTGGCATCGTTCGTCGTTGACAGAATCGAGGAGCGCTGCGCAATTGGTGGCTAAGGGGAATTGAGACCATGATCCGTAATTTGATCTTGGCAACGGTGGTTGCACTGGCGCCCTTACCTTTGGCGCGTGCGGCCGATTTGAACGGTGTAGCGATGCCCGACACGCAAATCGCGGACGGGACGCAAATGCACCTGAATGGCATTGGGCTTCGTACCTTTTCCGTTCTTCGCATTCCCGTCTATGTGGCCGGTTTGTATTTGGAACGGCGGAACGACAACCCTGACGCAATCATGCACTCTACCGAGACGAAGCTGCTCGATATTCGGTTTCTCCGCGACGTAGACGCCGAAGCAGCCCGAAAGGCCTGGCTAGACGGTTTAGAAGGCAATTGTAAAAAACCTTGCTCCCTTGATCCTCGCGACGTCCAGCGGTTTCTCGCGGCGGTTCCGGCCGTGCACAACGGTGATGAGACAACACTGCTGTTTACCCCGAACGGGGTCGGCGTGAGGCTTAATGGGCAACCTATGGGTGCCATCACTGATCCCCACTTTGCCGAAATAATGCTCGCCACCTTCATCGGCGTTGAGCCCGCGACGCCACGGTTGAAACGAGAGTTGCTCGGCAATCGGGATTGAAGCACTGGACGATAGCTCTCCAGAGAGCGATTGACTTGGGCGAACGCCAGAAAGGGAAGTCACCCGCTAGCCGCTTATCAGGGGATTATGGCCATGGATAAGCGGCGCGGTGCTTCTGCAGCATCCGCCGCCCTTTTTGGCGCGAGGCTCCAGCCTAACCCGCTAGAGTTAGTTCCCAAGGCTGGGCTTTAGACCCTGTGAAATCAGGAACTCCGTTTTGATCCTCGGCATCGAATCAGACTTTCTCAGCTTCCGCTGCACCGTTGCGTCGCCTTGTCGACATTATCCGAGCCGGTCCCGCTGCCGACCATGCAGAACTGGCCGGTAGGATCGATCTGGGTGTGGCGGACCCGAAGGCCCTGCCCGCACTGCCGGAATTGATTTTTCTCGACTAAAATTGCGCTATCGCATTAGTGTCGCGACTTCGCGATCGCCCGGAGAATGAGATGACTCCAAGCTGCCTGCCACTGATCAGTGAAACGGACTACTCCGGGTTTCAGCGAATGATCAAGGAGCTTATGGACGTCTCCTACCAGGAATGGCGGCAAGATCACCACAAGGCCGTATCCTACCGGCAATCTCGAAACGGATCGCGCGAAGTCGCGATCACTCCCGCCGAGTTCGACTCGTGGCTAAAAAAGAACAGGCTTGACGCGCACTTGGAGCTTCTTTGGTCCTGCGTGGAGGACATGGCGGAAAGCTCATCGGACCGCGCACCGGCGGAGTCATGACGCTTGTGAGCCCTAGTACTTCCAAGACCACCCGAGCCGCCACCCTCTCAGCTGCCGCAACGACCTCCGGGCTAGGCGGAGCGCCTGGCTCGAACCGGCAGCCCTCGACAGCATAGACGATAAGTCTTCCCGGCAACTGCCCGAGTGCACGCGCCAGTTCGACCGCATCCGCCACCCCGAAGGCGTGCGTCGAGGCCAATGACAGCCCGACAGGCAGCGGCTCGCGCAGCAAGTCAATCCGATGGAAAGATCCAGGCGTGGTAATGGCCGCCGCCGCGTCGATAAGCACCACTCCCTCGCGACCGGTCCAGTCCTCGATCAACCCCAGCATATCGCCCGCCCGCTCAAGGATCGCGACCCCAGGCGGGACGCGCCCAAGCAAAAGCCGCGCGACTAGCGGGCCGATCGCGTCATCGCCACAATCCGGATTGCCGATCCCTATGACCAGCAGACCCGTCACTCCCGGTGCACCGAAAGCTTCAGAAAATGGCAGGAACAGGAAATGCAGGGATCATGGTTGCGGATCGCCTGTTCGCAGCGATGGCGCAGCGCATCATCGGCCATGTCAATCGCGTCCGTTGCCACCTCGACCAGATCCTCCTCGATGCTGAGCTGGTTCTGCGAGGTCGGCGGGATAATGCACGCCTCAAGGATGCTGCCGTCCTCCGCCAGGACGTAGCGATGATAGAGCATGCCACGCGGCGCCTCGGTGCTCGCATGGCCCGTCCCGGCGCGCGGTTCGGCGGGCACGAACGGCGCGTCCGGCTGCTCGTAGGCGGCGATCAGCCGTAGCGCCTCATCGCAGGCGTAAACCAGCTCAACCCCACGCACGATAATGCTGCGAAACGGATTGCGGCAGGTCGGCCCCAGTCCGCATTCCCCGGCCAACGCCTGCACGTCACCGGGAAGGCGATCGAAGTTGAGGTTGTAGCGCGCGAGCGGCCCGGTCAGGTAGCTGCCGCGCCGCTTCAGCACCGACTGCAGCGCGGTCGTATGCGCGGCATGCCGCTCCTCGAATTCGCTGGGATACTCGGCGGCGGCAATGTCGAGGCCGCGGTTGGAAACAATGCGGCCTTCGTTGAGCGGGTATTCGTCAGGGTGCCGCACCGCAACAAACTCATAGTCGCGCTCAAGGTCGGGAAATGGGAACCCCGCCACCCAGCGCAGCGTCGCCACCGCGAGATCGCGCGCCCGTTTCAGTCCCTCAGCGACGGGTTCGAACTCCTTCCGGCTGGGCACGCGGTAGAACCCGCCGACGCGGACATTCACCGGATGGATCTCGCGCCCGCCCAGCAGCCGCAACAGCTCATTGCCGATTTTCTTCAGCGCCAGGCCCGCGCGCACCGCGTCGCCGTGCTCCCGCGCCATCTGGATGCCGTCTTCGTAGCCCAGGAAATCCGGCGCATGCAGCATCACCACATGCAGCGCGTGGCTCTCGATCCACTCGCCGCAATACAGCAGCCGGCGCAGCGCCCGCAACTGCCCGCCGACCGAGATGCCAAGCGCGTCCTCCATCGCATGCACCGCGCTCATCTGATACGCCACCGGGCAGATGCCGCAGATACGGGCGGTGATGTCGGGCGCCTCGGCGAAGCCGCGACCGCGCAGCAGCGCCTCGAACAGCCGCGGCGGCTCGAAAATCTTCAGCTTCGCCGACGTGACGCGTCCATCCTTGATCCGCAGGTCGAGTGCGCCCTCGCCTTCGACGCGGGCGATCAGGTCGACCTTGATCGTCTTATTCGCCATGCGCGTCGCTTTCCTTGCCGGAACGGTTCGGCGGCGGCGTTGAAGGTGCGGAACACCCGATGGATGTCGCGTTCGCGTCGCCCCAAGACGTTGCCATTCCGCCGCCAGCGCCGCCGTGTTCGGACTCTCCATCGGGCCGAAGCAGCCATAGCAGCCGCGGTTATACGCAGGGCAGATCGCGCCGCAGCCGGCATGGGTGACCGGGCCGAGGCAGGGTGTGCCCTGCACCATGACGCAGGTCGTGCCACGCAGCTTGCACTCGACACAGACGCTGTTGCCCGGCGATCGCCGGCTTGCGGCCGGCCAGGAACGCGGACAGCACCTCCAGCAACTGCGTCTTGTTGATCGGGCAGCCACGCAGCTCGAAATCCACTTTCACGTGGGCGGAGATCGGCGTGGAGGTCGCCAGCGTCTTGATGTACTTGCGGCGACGCATAGACCGTCGCCACGAACTCCTCCACGTCGGCGAAGTTGCGCAGCGCCTGAATGCCGCCGGCTGTCGCGCAGGCGCCGATCGTCACCAGCGCTTTCGACTGACGCCGCACCTGCTGGATGCGCTTCGCGTCGTGCGCCGTGGTGATCGAGCCCTCGACCAGCGACACGTCGATACGGCCCCTTTGCCATCGCGCTGGAGGCTTCGGGGAATAGCGCGATCTCGACCGCATCGGCCACCGCCAGCAACTCGTCCTCGCAGTCGAGCAGCGACAGCTGGCAGCCGTCGCAGGAAGCGAATTTCCACACCGCCAGACGCGGGCGAGGCTTGGCTGCCATGTCAGATCTCCCGCACGGCGAGCAAGCCGGCGATGCGATCGTAGCGCATGACCGGGCCATCCTTGCAGATGAAGTCAGGACCGAACTGGCAATGCCCGCACAGGCCGACTGCGCATTTCATGTTGCGCTCCATCGACAGATAGATCTGCTCAACCGGCACGCCCGCGCCCAGCAGCGCCGTGGCGGTAAAGCGCATCATCACCTCGGGTCCGCAGACCATGGCGACGGTGTGGTCCGGATCGAACCCGGCACGCGAGATCAGCTTCGGCACCACGCCCACATCGCCGTGCCAACTGGCATCGGCATGATCGACCGTGACCATGAGCTCGATATCCAGCCGCCGCCGCCAGTTCTCCAGCTCGGTTCGGAACAGGATCTCGTTCGGGCTGCGCGTGCCGTAGAGGATCACCACACGACCGTAGCGCGCGCGGTTTGCCAGCACCTGGTAGATCGCCGGCCGCAGCGGCGCGAGGCCAAGCCCGCCCGCGACGATCACCACGTCGCTGCCCTCAGCCGCCGTCGCCGGCCAGGCGGTGCCGTACGGTCCACGCACCCCGAGCACCGCGCCCGTACCGAGCCGCGCGATGGCCCCGCTGACCGCGCCGACATCGCGAACCGTGTGGACGAACGCGCCGGGCCGCGCCGGATCCCCGCTCATGCTGATCGCCACTTCGCCGATCCCGAACGCGTACAGCATGTTGAACTGGCCCGGCAGGAAGGACGGAACCTCCCCGGCGATCGGGACCAGCTCCAGCGTCGAGATGTCAGCCAGTTCGCGCCGCGCGCGATGGACCCGATAAGGCAGCGGCACCCACGGGTCCCGCTCGGCTGCCTGGCTCACGCGCTCCGAGTCCCATACACGTCGAGCAACTGCATCCGCGCGTCCTCCAGCCGTCCGACCACCAACGGCAGGAAGCGCTTCATCATCTCGTAGCCAAGATGATTGTCGGCTTCGCATTTGTCGCGCAGGCACTTGGCGTCGACGCCGATCGCGCGAACCAGCTCCCTGGCGCGGGCATCGAACCGCCAGCGATAGGGGGGCACCAGCCAGGAGACGCCCACGACGGCGCCTTCATGTTCGGTGGCCACCACGACCGCCGGCCGGCCGGGCGGCACGATCTCCAACGCCACTGAACCATGCCGGATCAGAAAGAACTCGTTGGCGGGGTCGCCCTCGTGAAAAAGGTACTGGCCGGGATCGAAGCGATGATTGCGCGCGCAGCCGGTGATTACCTCAGCCAGCTTCGGATCGAGGCCGACGAAGAATGGATGCGCCAGGACGATGCGTTCAAGTCCCTCCATGTCGGGCCTCCGTGGTGTTGCCGGGGTTGGCGCGAATCGCAGCCACCTCGGCGGTGATGTCGATGCCGACCGGGCACCAGGTGATGCAGCGCCCGCAGCCGACGCACCCCGAGGTGCCGAACTGGTCGATCCAGCTCGCCAGCTTGTGCGTCATCCATTGCCGGTAGCGCGACTTCCCCTCGGTTCGCACGCTGCCGCCATGGATGTAGGAAAAATCGAGCGTGAAGCAGGAATCCCAGCGTTTCACCCGCTCCGCGGTCTGGCCGGTCAGGTCGGTGTGGTCCTCGACCGTGGTGCAGAAACAGGTGGGACAGACCATGGTGCAATTGGCACAGGTCAGGCAGCGCGCCGCGACGTCGTCCCATTGCTTGTGCGTCGGATTTTCCTGCAGCAGCTCCTTGAGCCCGTCGGTATCCAGATGGCGCCCCATCTGGCCCGCGGTGCGCTTGACGACGGCCTCGGCCGCATCGAGCTGTTCCGCTGAGGCCGAGCCATGCGGCAACTCGGCCAGCACCGCGGAACCGATCGCGCTTCCGACCTCAACGAGAAACTCATGATCCTCGCCATTTAGCAGTTCGGTCAGCGCCAGATCGAAGCCGGCCTCGACCTTTGGTCCGGTGTTCATCGATACGCAAAAGCAGGTGCCTCCCGCCTCGCCGCAGTTCACGGCGACGATGAAATTATCGTGACGGCGACTGCGATAGGCGGTGTCGGGGTAGGGGCCATCGATCAACACTCGATCCTGAATGGCGATCGCGTGCACCTCGCAGGAGCGCACACCGATAAATGCCAATTTTGGCGCCGCCTCCTCGGCTTGAAGGACGACAAATCCACCATCGCCTCACGGCGCGCCTGCCACATCCGTTCGATCGGCGGATGCAAAAAGCGCTTCCAGGAGTGCGGCCCGACCGCGTAACCGAACAGCGCCTTGTCCCGCCGGTGTTCTAGCCGGTAGCGCCCGGCATCCTGCTGGTCGGTCCAGCCGGCGGGCAGGTCGGCCAAGCCGCTCAAGGTGTCGTAAACGATCGCGCCGTCGCGCAGTGTCGGCCCGATCACCTGATAGCCCCGGCTGGCAAGGCCCGCGATCAGCGCCTGCAAACCGTCCGGGGTGAGCACGGCTTTTGCTCCGACTGGCAGTGCATCGCGCTCCATCCGGACCTCCTTCGGTTGCCAGCAGTGGTACGCTACCACTGTTGCTACCGGAGTGCGAGGGACCGGTCCCCCATGCAAACCGGGCGGCGGCTTGCTTACCGTCAGCCCAATCGCGGAACTGCGATATGCCGCCCGTCAACCCCTGCCTGATTTTTGTCGCCAGATCGAGATCGCCTGAGGTGCCGCACGTTAATCTTTGTGCCGCTTCTCGAGGCAACGGAGGCGGCGCGCATTCGCTCTTGACAAAATGTAGCCATGAAGCGAACCTTTCTTTGCATTATTATGAGGCATCCATACATGCTCACCGTTGGTGCATGCGCCCCAGAGACAACGCTTTCATCTGCCTTATCTCAGTTAGACTACCTGACGAAGGACAGTGCTACATGTCCGGAAAAAGAAATTTCGGATATACTGGCTATAATTTCTCTAGATCCATTTTTATTAGAAGATTTTAGCCTGGAATTCTCTCGTGAGAGATATGTTCGACACCATATCTATAGCGGAAGAAATTACTCCTTCCTCGCGATCGCATGGTCGCCTAAGCAGGCATCTCCGATCCACAGCCACAAGACATGGTGTGCGTTATCTGTTTATGAAGGTCAGTTAACTGAAACTCTGTACTGTCATGACGCAATAGGTGTGGATCTCGTTTCAGAGAAACATCTGTTCCGTGGACACGTGAGCCATTCGCCATACAACAAGCCTGTGGCGCACAGCCTTAGAAACAATGGCACGAAGCCAGCCATCTCTCTTCATGTATACGGAGCACCGTTTGATCGTCTGGGTACTGATGTGAATTATATTTGGAGTGAGGCGTAACTAGCCGAGCCGGCGCGGCTATTAAGTCTAGGCCGGGCGATGACTTCGGATGGTGTGTTAAAGCACTTTGATCCACTGATCGCTCGCTAAGTCGCCCGTTTGCTACACGGGCTTTCCAGGCGGGGGCGCCTTGATAAGCCCGGCTAGATATTCCGCTAATTTCTCCGTTTGGCGACGAATATCAGGCACCGCTGTCATCTCCCAGAACGTGCCCTTGGTCACCGGTCCGATTGCGAACAGCCGGCGAGAAATCGCACCTTGGCGATTGAGCAGCGCGCAATTGCCTGTAACATCCAAACCAAGCCGCAGAGGATCGGGCCGGACAACGCCTGTAGCCAACAGGTCCCGGATCAGCGGTTCTTGAATCCGGTCATAGTCGGCGCCCGGGCCGGCGCAATTGACCACGCGAGCGACTTCGATCTTGGCCAGGGCATCCTGTCGCCGCGGGCGGTAATGCACCTCGACGGTATCGTCCTTGATCGCACATTCGCGCACGCGGCCCACCGAGACGAGCAACTGCCCACTGTTGCGCGCGGCATCTATTCGGTCGGCCACCTGCGGTGCCAGCCGATGCCGATGCACATCCCACCATGGCCGCAAATGGCGCAGGAACCGCTTGCGGTCCTGCAAGGGCATCGTTTGCCATACGTCCACCATGAACGGCCGCAGCTCGTCGACCACCGGCTGCCAGCCGCTGCCCTGAGCGGTGGCCCTGGCCGTTTCCTGGCGCAAGAACCGGGTCAGCGCATTCACGGCCGTCGGATAGGGTTCGTGCTCCGGTGCCGGAAGTGGCACGCCCGCGTGCCGGCGCGGCAGCAGGCCGCGGCGCGACATCGCATAAATCTTTCCCTTGTGACCCTGATCAAGCAGCGATACCACGGCGTCCATCGCCGTCAGCCCGGTCCCTACAAGCAGCACCGAGGCATCCGGATCCAGGTCGGTAAAGGCGTCCGCTGCCCAGGGGTCTGGGCGGTAAAATGCCGTGTCGTAGAACCCCGGGTTGGCGACCGGCATCGGCTCGGGCGGGAAGTTGCCTATCGCCAACACAACCAGATCGGCCTGCACTGAACGGTTTCGATCCACCGTCAGAACAAGCGGCCGTCCTGTTTGGTCCAGGCCGATCACATCACCTTTAACTAGCTCCAGCCGATCCCGTCCGCTGCGCTTAATCTCGTCGTTAAGCAGCGCCCGAATGTAAGCGCCGAACAAACGTCGGGGTGCGAATGTCCCTGGACCGACCGAAGTGCCGATGTCGCTCTCCGGCTGGCTGGTCAACCATTCCAGGAAATCGTTCGGCCGGTCATGGAACGCGCTCATGCGACCCGCGGGCACATTCAGAATGTGGCTGGCGTTGCCGGTGGCATAGGCAAGGCCACGACCGAACTGACTGTTACGCTCGATCAGAACGAGCTGAATGGGCGGCGGGCAACGACGCAGAAGGTGCAGCGTCAGCAACGTGCCGCTGAAACCGGCACCGACAACGGCGATCGTTGTCACTGACGAGCAATCGCTTGCAGGCCGGCAATATCCTGATCGGGGAGACAAGTAATCATCATTGCCGGTCTCCCAATCGCGACCCGGCGAAACGCACAGGTCGGCACATCGTAAGATCTCTCACCATGCTGCCAGTCAATTTCATCTGGCGCCTTTTGGCAAACGTATTTTAGCGACCCTCCCGGGATGCACTAATCGGCGACGGCATTTTCGACGGAATGGCCATCGACAAGGCGCCTCATCAACCGACCAATCAAGCGATCGTAGACGGAGCCCCGCCTGAACGATAGCGCCCAAACCCTCCGCCCGGCTATGCTGCCATCAGGGAACCAGGGAGTAGCCAAATGCGTCCGGAAGACGTCATCGCCGATCGGCGCCGCCCCTACACCGGGGCGGAATACATCCAGAGCCTCCGAGACGGCCGCGAAGTCTACATCGACGGCGAACGAGTGGCCGACGTTACCACCCATCCGGCCTTCCACAATTCCGTCCGCTCGATCGCCCGGCTATATGATGCCCTGCATGACCCAAAGCGCCGTGACTCTCTGACCTGTCCGACCGACACCGGCTCCGGCGGCTACACCCACCAATACTTCCGAGTGCAACGCTCCCGCGAGGACCTGATCGGCGCCCAAGGCGCCATCGCGGAGTGGTCGCGTATGACCTACGGTTGGATGGGCCGGACGCCGGACTACAAGGCCGCCTACACCAATACCCTGGGCGCCAACGCCGAATACTACGGCCCGTACGCCGCCAATGCCCGTTCCTGGTACAAACGCGCCCAGGAAACCGTTCCGTTCATGAACCATGCGATCGTCAATCCTCCGCTCGATCGCCATAAGCCGGCGGAGCAAAGCAAAGACGTCTTCGTTTGCGTCCAAAAGGAAGTCGACGGCGGCATCATCGTCTCCGGGGCCAAAGTCGTTGCGACGTCGGCGGCGATGACGCACTACAATTTCATGGGCCAATCATCGAAAACCGCGACCGAGGACCTGGACATGTCGCTCATGTTCCTCGTCCCCATCGACGCCCCCGGCCTGAAGCTGTTCTGCCGCACCTCCTATGAGCAAGCCGCTCGGCATAACAGCCCATTTGACTATCCACTATCGTCCCGCTTCGACGAAAACGACGCGATCTTCGTTCTGGACAAAGTATTCATCCCCTGGGAAGACGTCTTTATCTATCGAGACCCAGCTCGGGTATTGAGCTTCTACCCGCGCTCCGGCTTCACCAACGGCTTCCAGTTCCAGGGCTGCACCCGTTTCGCCGTCAAACTCGATTTTATCACCGGCCTGCTGGCAAAAGCGCTGCGCTGCACCGGCGGAGACGAGGCGCGAGGCAACCAGGTGCTGCTGGGGGAGGTCGTCGCCTGGCGAAACCTCTTCTGGTCGCTGTCGAACGCCATGGCGCACAATCCAAGCCCCTGGAATGGCGACGCCGTGCTGCCGGATCTGAAAGCAGGGCAGGCCTATCGCGTGTTCGCCCCCGACGCTTATCCGAGGATCAAGGACATCATCGAACGCACCGTAACCTCAGGCCTGATCTACCTGCCATCCTCGGTGAAGGATTTCGCCAATCCGGACATCGATCCGTATCTGCGGCGATACGTTCGCGGCTCCCACGGGATCGAATACAAGGAGCGGATCAAGATCATGAAACTACTCTGGGAGTGCGTCGGCACCGAATTCGGCGGGCGGCACGAACTGTACGAGCGCAATTACGCCGGCGGTTGGGAAGATATCCGCGCCCAGACGCTGACCGGGGCCGAGAAGGGCGGCGACATGGCCAAGATGGAAGCCCTGGTCGATCAATGCATGGCGGACTACGACGAAAACGGCTGGACCGGGGATACCTGGAGCTGAAACGCTCATGCTTACATAAAGCCGCCCAACCGAGGGAATGACATGCCGCCGATGGCTGATACTGTCGCATCCTGGCGCAACTACTACGAATTGCTTGGCTCGAGGTTCGGCCACGATGATCGGCTTGCTGTTTGTGGCAGCGACCGTCGGTTCCGGCGCCTTCAGCAGTGACCGGCGTGCGCCGGTACAGGATGTTTCTGTCCGCCAGCGTGGTCCATTTCACCGGGCATCCTTGCAGTATCTCTGATAGTCATGGCTCCGTTGCAGAGCCAAATCCTGTTCGGCACGCTGATCGTAGCGGGCGGCCTGTTTGGCCTGGCATATTATGGCGCAACCTGGCGCGATACGGTGCAAGATGGACTGATCAAGAAGATGGATCTGGAAGACCGGATCTGGTACGCGTTCCTGCCTGTCGGTGGCTACCTGCTTGGAGACGGCGTCCGGAATCATGCTGATACTGGGGCTCACGCCAGGATGGCCGACACTTGCCACCACGATGGGGATACTAATGCTTATCGCCATCCACAATGCGTGGGATATCACCGTTTGGAGCATGGGCAGGCGACGCGATTAATCGCTGAGAGCCTGCTCTACCCCTGTTTCGCGATGATCTTGCTCTTGATACCGTCATAGACACTCTGCGGCAGGATGTGCCGGTTGAGCAGGTCGTCCTTACCCTTATAAGGCCGGCCCTTGATGATCGCCTCGCCTCGAGCCTTGCCGATACCGGGCAGCGCGTCCAGGTCCTCAGCCGAGGCCGTATTGATGTCGACAAGCCCCGTTGGAGTGGCCGGCGAAGCCTTCCCCGTCGTCGTCATCGGAGGCGTAGGTTTGGTCTGGGTAGACTGCGCCAACGCAGGCAGCGCCAACAGGGCCGCAAACGCCCCCATAATACCAAGCCGGCCGATCCTCATGACAATCACCTCGTATCAATCCGATCCATCCACTGGAAACGGAACCGCAAGCGGCCAGCGAACTTACTATACGTCCTGAGAAAAATCCATCGTCTCCGTCACTCGATATCCTCTAAACTGAACTGTTCCGCTTCCTCGTCATAGCTGAACAGCTCTGCATACCGCCCCCATCCGATCACCGTCCGCAGCGTATCCGCCGCATAGTCCGGTGACATGTGATCCTCCAGCTCATCGCGGAACCGCACCGCCGACGCCCGATGATTCCACCGCTCATCCAGCACCCCGCGGATCATGCTCACCAACGGCACGTGCTCGCGCAGAGCTTCAGCGAAAATCCGCTTCCGCTCATCCGTGTCCGCCTCGACAAATCGCCGGCCCAGGTCAGTCAACAGGATATCGCCTTCCTCCAGCACCCCGAACCGGAACAACTGCAACGTCTCACCCAGTGGCAGCAGATCGTCGACCTCGTATTGCAAAGAGGCCGCCAGCGCGGGCAAATCCGCCCGCCCATTGTAAGGTTCGGCCTCCAGCGTCTCCATCAGGCCCGACATGATATTCGTCCCGACCCGGGGCAGCGGCATCGCCAGGGGCGACACCGGCGTCGTGGTCGCCGCCTTCGGCCCGGCCGGCGGCCGCCGCGTCATGATCCCATAGATATCGTCAACCAACTGCCGGAACTCCGGATCCAGACGGTTGCGCGGGTGAGGGAAGGGGACCTTCAACTCGTTCGCCACCCGCCCGGGATTGGACTGGAACACCAGGATACGGTCGCACATCAGCACCGCCTCCTCGATGTTGTGGGTTACCATCAGCACCGACTTCACCGGCAGCTTACCCTCCATCCAGAGGTCGATCAGGTCGGTGCGCAGCGTCTCCGCCGTCAGGACATCCAATGCGCTGAACGGTTCATCCATCAGCAGCAGATCCGGATGCACCACCAGCGCCCGAGCCAGCCCAACCCGCTGACGCATGCCGCCTGACAACTCCTTCGGGTAAGCGCTTTCGAACCCCCCCAACCCGATCATGTCGATCGCGGCCTCGGCCAGATCCTCCCGCTCCGAACGCACGACACCCCGCGCTTCCAGCCCGAGTTCCACGTTTTCCTGCACCGTCAGCCAGGGAAACAGGGCGAAACTCTGGAACACCATCGCCACCCCCTCGGTCGGGCCGTTCACCGCCTTTCCCCGCCACGTCACCTCGCCGGCGGTCGGCTTCAGCAGTCCCGATACGATCCGCAGCAAAGTTGACTTCCCTGACCCGGAGCGGCCCAGCAACGCGACGATCTCACCTTCGTTCATCGTCAAGTTGACGTCGTCCAGCACCACCAGATCGACGTTGGCATCTTTGTGATACGCCTGTCGGCACGCTTTCACGTCGATCAGGCAGGCCCCTGTCGTGACCGCTGTGTCCATGACGATGTTCCTCAAACCAATGATAGCGTCGGCCAGAAGGGTTCGGAGCGTTGATTATGCAAGAGCACGGGCACGCCCGGGGAACGCGCGCCAACCATGCGATCAACTTAGGCCAAGGTAAGGCGCCGCTGCGCATAGGCGTACATCGGCCGCCACAGCAAGCGGTTGAACAAAACGACGAAAGCGGACATCACGGCAACACCAAGCACAACCCGCGCCATGTCGCCCTTATCCGTCGCATCAGCGATATAGGCACCCAAGCCGTGGGCCTGAAGCTTGGTGCTGCCCCAGGACGCCACTTCAGCGACAATCGCTGCGTTCCAGGATCCGCCGGAGGCAGTGATCGCCCCGGTGACGTAGTAGGGGAAGATCCCCGGAATTATGACACGCCGCCACCACAGCCATCCACCGATGCGGAAATTGGCGGCGACCTCCTTCAAATCGCCTGGAAATGCGGCGGCGCCGGCTACTACGTTGAACAGAATGTACCACTCAGTCCCCAGCACCATCAGTGGCGTCAGCCAAATATCCGGACTTAGGTGAAAATATACAATGAACAATACAAACGGCGGAAACAGCAGATTGGCCGGGAATGCAGCCAGGAACTGAGCGATCGGTTGCGCCCGCCGCGCCCAGACCGGACGCAGACCCAGCCAAACGCCGATCGGCACCCAGATCAGGCTCGCCAGGGTCATCAATACGACCACCCGCACCAGCGTGATCATTCCCAGCCCGACGGCCTCTCCAACATCGGCCCAGGTCAGCGCCTGGGATGCGAACAAGACCACACGCCAAACCGCCAGCCCCACCAGCACCAGCAGCACCGCGATCCACACCACATCCACCGCTTGGGAACTTTTGGCGACAGAGCGCGCCCGCGCCCGTCCCGTGAATGACAGCCGCAACCCACCGACAAACGCCAGCGTGTCGCCAACCATCTCACCGATGAACTTCAGTAACCGCGTTCGCCGCATCAGCCGCAGCATCCAGGGATCGGAGGCAGTCGCGCCCGCGGTCGTCTCGAACCGGAATTTCGCCGACCACGCTACCAGCGGGCGGAACAGCAATTGATCATACAGCAGGATCACCACCAGCATCGCCAGGACCGCCCACAGCACAGCCAGAATGTCCTGCTTTTCAAGCGCCAGAGCGACATAGGAGCCGATCCCGGGCAGCTTCCAGGTGCTGTCGCCGACCGACACCGCCTCTGACGCCACCACGAAGAACCAGCCGCCAGACATGGACATCATCGTATTCCACACCAGGCCAGGGGTTGCGAACGGCACCTCCAGCCTCCAGAACCGCTGCCATGATGTCAGATGAAAGCTGATCGAGGCCTCATACAGGTCGGCCGGCACCGTTTTCAGCGACTGGTACATGCTGAACGCCATGTTCCAGGCCTGACTGGTGAAGATCGCGAAGATCGCCGCCAACTCCAGCCCCAAAACCTGGCCCGGAAACAGGTTCATGAAGAACACGACGGTGAACGTCAGGAACCCGAGGATCGGCACCGATTGCAGCACGTCCAGCAGAGGCACCAGCACCAGCGCGGCCCGCCGGCTTTTCGCCGCCGCGGTGCCGTATGTGAAAGTGAACAGCAGTGAGGCCGCCAGCGCCGCGAACATCCGCATCGTGGTGCGGATCGCATAGACCGGTAGGTTCAGTGGATCGAGGGTGATTTCGGTCGCCCCCGGCGCATCAATACGGGCGACGGTGCCTCCCGCCACGTGACCAACGGCGATCAGCGCACCGATCACGCACACAAACGCCACAGCGTCCCATAAATTGGGCAGACGCCAACTAGCGGCCATCGAGGGTAGTGTCGTCGCTGGCATGTCGCTGGAGGCCGATCGTCCGCTTGAGGTTGCGCGCGCCGGCCCTGTTAGCCCGCCTTGAACAAGCCTGTCACCTCCGAATGGCGTTGCAATCGCGTGACATCATACTGGTCGACGCTTGCGTTGACCAGTATGCGCGCCGGGTTGGCGGGCGGCGGCGCGCGAAATAAGAACTCTGAGACCGGTCGGCGCAAGCGCCGGCTGGTATCAGGCCTTGTTGCGGGTGATCAGCCGGCCCGCCCGCGCCGCGGTCGCTCCGTCGCCGATGACATAGCTGGACTGGCCGTTGACCCAGGTCTCCAGAATCCCGTCGGAAGGCCGTGTCGGAGCGTCATAGGTGGAGGCATCGCGCACGGTAGCAGGATCGAACAGAACGAGATCCGCATAAGCTCCTTCCCGGATCACGCCGCGATCGATCATGCCGAAGACCGAGGCTGTATGCCCGGTCATTTTCCGAACTGCCTCCTCCAGGCTGAACAGTCCCAGATCCCGGGCGTAGTGCCCGAGCACGCGCGGAAAGGTCCCCCACAGCCGCGGATGGGGATAGCTGTCGTGCGGCAATCCGTCGCTGCCGATCATCGCCAGCCGGTGCGCCAGGATCCGCTGCACGTCCGGCTCGTCCATTTGGAAGTAAATCGCTCCGGCAGGAAGTAGCCGTTCAGCCGCTGCCTTCGGGTCAACCTGCCATTCCATGGCAATATTGGACAGCATCCGGCCGGCAAACTCCGGATGCGGCACTGACCAGGTGATCTGCACCGGAACGTCCTGGCGTAATCGGTGCGGCATCAGCACCGTGGAACCCGCCGCGTAGGGATAGACGTCGAAGTCCACCTTTTGTAGCGCCGCTGCATTGTCGATGATCGGCAAGGTCTCGACGCTGCGGCCGAAATTCTCCGGCATGGTGCACTTGTGATGGCTGATCACCACCGGCACGCCGACATCGCGGCCGATCTTCAGGGTTTCCTCAATCGACAGCAGAACGTCGTTCGCCTCGTCGCGCATATGCGTGACGTAAATCCCGCCAACGCCCCGCAAGGCCTCTGCGACGGCGATAACCTCATCCGTTGGCGCGAGCATGTTGGGCGGATAGTACAGCCCGGTAGAAAAGCCCGAAGCCCCCTGCGCGAGCGCGTCCCTCAACCGCGCCCGCATATGCTCGGTCTCTCGGTCCGTCGCGGCACGCTGAGTGTCCCCGCCCATCGCCTCGACCCGCAGCGACATGTGGCCGATCAGCGCGTAGGTGTTCACCGGAGACGGTTCGCGCGTCAGGCGCTCGGCGTATTCGCCAAAGCTGTCGAAGGAGAACCAGCTTTCGTCGCCCAGCAGATCCAAAGGGGGTATTGGCCGAGACGTCATCCGCACCGGTGACAACGAAATCCCGCAATTGCCGACAACGACCGTCGTGACGCCCTGCGACATCTTACACAGCATACAAGCCGGCCCGCACAGCACCGCTCGGTCGTCATGAGTGTGGGCGTCGATAAAGCCGGGTGCCAGCGCCAATCCATCGGCATCAACATCGCGGTCTGCTTGATAAATACCCAGGTCGCCGACCGCGAAGATCCGGTCGCCTCTGACCGCCACATCGGCCTCAAATCGAGGCGCTCCCAAGCCATCGAACACCGTGGCATCCCGGATGATCAGATCGCAGCGCATTGCCATGAACTTGTTCCGTTCATCTCGTTCGTCGGGGTCGTGACGTTAATCGCGATGTCGCGTCATGACCATGGCCAACTCGTCTTGCTAATAATGCCAGCGAAGCCCGGCTAGAGCATGATCACGCTAAGCGGAACGTCCCCGTGTAAATCATGCGATCAAACAAGAGGATAGAGCATTTACTGCCTGCCAGGAAATGCTTCGGCCGAGAAGTTCAATGCGATCGCCCAGCAAGGGTTCGAAGCTTGGAT
Source organism: uncultured Alphaproteobacteria bacterium (assembly GCA_963778125.1). GTDB lineage: Bacteria > Pseudomonadota > Alphaproteobacteria > Acetobacterales > Acetobacteraceae > Rhodopila. Next base: position 200,262 of record CAVZTH010000055.1, read on the forward strand.
TCGAGTCACATCGCCGCGCTGGCCGCTTGAGGCGTCATCTGGTTGAACCCCGGGCTCCGTTCCACGACCCCCAAGCTGGCCGTGCTCGCCATCTCGTCAAACGCCTCGCCCGATATCGGGCGGCTATAGAGATAACCTTGGGCTTCCGAGCAACCCAGTTCGCGCAGCACGGCGGCCTGGGCATTCGTTTCCACACCCTCCGCATTGGCGCGAATGCCCAGGGCTTCGGTCATGCCGACGACCGCCCGTACGATTGCCTCCGCATTGGGATCCTGGCCCAGTCGGGATATGAAGCTACGGTCGATTTTGATCTTATCGAAACGAAACTTCTGCAGATACCCAAGGCTGGAATATCCTGTGCCGAAATCGTCCATCGCCAATTTCGTGCCCAAATTGCGCAGGCGCTGCAGGATGGCCAAGGTTTCCATGGTATCTCGCATCAGGACACCTTCAGTGATTTCGAGCTCGAGGCGTGATGGTGTAATGCCGGTCTCCTGGATCACGTCGGCCACAGCTTGACAAAATCCGGTTTGGCGTAGCTGCACCGGCGAAACGTTCACAGCGATCCCAATATGCTCTGGCCAGGTGGTCGCGCGGAGACAGGCTTCGCGAAGCACCCACAAGCCAATCGGCACGATAAGGCCAGTCTCTTCGGCTAGACCGATAAACCGATCGGGTGGCACCATACCGTGATCGGGCCGGTTCCAGCGCACCAAGGCCTCCGCGCCAAGCACAGCGCCCGTTAGAAGATCGACCTGCGGCTGGTACTGCACGATCAGTCTCTGTTCACCGATCGCAGCGCGAAGATCAATCTCCAGGGTGTGATGCTCCCGGAGCTTTACATTCATGTCTTCAGAAAAAAAGCGGATCCGTGAACGTCCGTGCTCCTTTGCTTGATAAAGCGCTATGTCAGCTTGCTTGATCAGTTCGTCGGCCAGGTTTGGCGCACCGACCTCCGACAAAGTAATGCCAACACTGATCCCGACATGCTGAAATTGTCCGCCGAGGTCGATGGGCGGCTCGACCGCGGCGAGCATGCGTTTGCCGAGCGCATCTGCGTCTTCCGCGTCGACGAGTCCTTGCTGGATCACGGCGAACTCGTCGCCGCCGAGGCGCGCCAGCGTGTCCCCGGCACGCAGGCACGTGCGCAGCCTCTCCGCCACTGTTCGCAGGGTCGTGTCGCCGGCCGGATGCCCGAGCACGTCATTGATGGTCTTGAAGTGATCGAGGTCCATATAGAAAACCGCGATTTGGCCGGCTTCCCGTCGAGCCTGAGCAAGGGCCTGCTCGAGCCGGTCGTAGAACAGTCGGCGGTTCGGCAGGCCCGTCAGCAGGTCGTGTGCCGACAGGAATGAGGCGTGTTCGATTGCCGTTGCCAACATTCGCAACGGCACGACGCGCAGCAGCAGAAACATCAGCAGGCCAAGCCCACTGGACGCGCAGGCCACCAAGGCGGCCGCAGTCAACGCCGGACGCAGCGAGCGGGCAATATCCACTTCGCCGAGACGGGTGGCACCATCCATCACCGGCAAGCGGGCAATCAGCAGCGGCTTGGCCGGCGCGATGGAGGTGGCGGTTTCGATCAGGATTTTCTCGGCGCCAGAGAAAACGCGCCGCCGTTCCGGAGCAGCGCTCGGACCATCCGCATCCGGTTGGCGTCCGATCTCCAGATCGTCCAGTGCTTCCCCTGTCGAACTGTCTGCAAGCGCATTCCAGAGAGCGGGATTTTGCCGTGCTTCTTCCGCGACCTCGCTCGCGTAGTGCTGCGCGCTGATCTCAACCTCGCCACGCAGGCGCGCCTCGGCGGCGAGGAAACATGAGACCGGCACGATCGCCGCGATTGTCGTTGCTGCTAACGCGGCGAGCAGCGTGATCATGCGCACCATGCCGGCGTTCGGTGTGCTTGGGACAGTTGGATTGGGGCCGAGCCCGAAGCATGCCGATGTATGCGGCCTGGATCGGGCGCCACCACCGGGAATGCGACTCCCCAACGCAATCCAATGCCAGGTTTTCAACCGCAGCGATCGTACCAACTCCCTGATCGACGCAAGGCCAGAAAAGGCGAACACGGCAAAACTAAAGGACCGTAATTAACAAGTTGCTAATTTTTGGCGGCTAAATTGAAAGGCAGCGCGGTGGGAGGATCGACCAGGTCTGACGGCCGGGATGTCATGACCACCCGGCGGTAAGCCTTTGCCCCGCCTGGAAATAGGACTTTAGACATGGTTCGAATTTTGACTTTCGTGGCCGCGGCGTTACTGATCGTGTCGGCGGCGTCCGCAGAGACAGTCGGGTTTTCTCAGATCGGGGCGGAGAGCGATTGGCGCACCGCTTTTTCAGCGAGCATGCAGTCGGTGGCCAAGACCCGAGGTATTGATCTCCATTTTGACGATGCACAGGGGAGCGTGGATCGGCAATTCGCCGCTGTGCGGCGCTTCATCGCAGAGCGGGTCGATGCGATCGTTATCGCCCCGGTTGTCGTGTCAGGATGGGCGCCGGTATTAAAAGAGGCGCAGGCCGCGAAGATCCCTGTGTTTATTGCCGATCGCTCGGTTGACGCCGAGCCCTCGCTCTTCGTCGCGACGGATCGGCAATGACACCAATCTGGAGGGCCGACTGGCCGCCTCCTGGCTGGCCCAGGCAAGCCGTGGTCACTGTGCTATCGTTGAACTACAGGGCTCCATCGGCTCAGCGCCGGCAATCGGCCGCAAGACGGGCTTCGCGGCCGTCATCGCACAGTTCCCCGGCATGCGGGTTATCCGCTCGGAAAGCGGCGATTTCACTCGCGAAGGCGGCCGGCGCGTGATGACGGATTTTATCAAGTCCACCAACGGACTGAAGGATGTTTGCGCAGTCTGGGCGCACAACGACGATATGATGTTGGGCGCGATTGAGGCGATGAAGTCGGCCGGCCTGCATCCCGGCAAAGATGTCCTGATGATCTCGGCGGATGGCGTGCCAGGCATTTACCGCGCCATGCTGGCAGGCGAAGCAAATGCGTCAGTTGAGGTCAAGTCTGACATCGGCAGCAATATACTCGATGTCGTGCAGGGCTATTTGAATGGCAAGCGGGACTATCCGAAGTGGGTGCTGATACCCAACGATCTGCACACACCGGAAGATGCGGCAAAAATGCTTGAGCGCTATAACGGGCTCTAAACGCTCGTAGGGTGGCTGCGAGGGGCGTTAGTTTAATCCGCGTGAACCCCCGCCGGTTGCTCCGCCCGTGCAACCACCACGTTCGGAATATTCAGGAACAAGGCGCAGATAATCGCGGAACCCAGACACAACAGCGCCAAGCCATAAAGTCCGCCCGCGTAGCTCCCGGTCACATCCTTCATCACACCGACATACCAGGGGCCGAAAAACCCCCCCAGGTTGCCGATCGAGTTGATCCACGCGATCGAGGCCGCCGCCGCGGTGCCCGTCAGGAACATCGACGGCATCGCCCAGAACGGCCCTTTCGAGCCGTAGAAGCCCATCGCCGCAAGCGACATGCCCGCGAGCGACCACCACGATCCCATCGTATAGCCGGCGATGAACAGCCCAATCGCGGACACCAGACAGGCCGCTAACAGATTCCATCGGCGCTCCTGCATGCGGTCGGAGATACGGCCCCAGACAACCAGCGAAATGCCGCCGCACAGATAGGGGATCATGGTCAGCCAACCCACCGCCATGTTGCTGCTGCCCGCACCGATCGACTTGATGATCTGCGGTATGAAAATCAGCATGCCCAGGCTTGCGACGACGATGCCGAAGTAGTTCAGCGACAGCAGCAGCACCTTTGGGTCGAACATCGACTGCCACACGCCAAAGGTCTTCACTTCCTCCTTGGCGCGGCGTTCGGCCAACAGCTTGTTGGCGAGCCAGCTTTTCTCCTCAACCGTCAGGAAGCTCGCCTGCTCCGGCCGATCCGTCAGCACGAACAAGGTCACAATGCCGATCAGGATGGTTGGTATCGCTTCCGCGATATACATGATCTGCCACCCGCGCAGTCCGAACATCCCATCCAGCGCCAAAATCCCGGTTGAAATCGGCGCACCCGCCGCCACCGCGATCGGCAGGCCGATCAGGAAACCGGAGACGATCCGAGCATGATGGTGGCTCGGAAACCAATAGGTGAAATAAAGCACGATGCCTGGGAAGAACCCCGCCTCAGCAACGCCCAGGAAAAAACGGACGACGGCAAAACTTGTCGAACCGCTTACCAGCGCCGTAACACCTGCTAATATCCCCCAAGTAATCATAATGCGGGCGATCCACAGCCGCGCGCCGACCTTTTCCAAGATCACGTTGCTCGGCACTTCACAGATGAAATAGCCCCAGTAAAACGTGCCCGCCGCGAAGCCGAACGCGGTCGCCGACATCTGCAAATCCTCGCGCATCGTCAGGCCGGCGAAACTCACGTTGATGCGGTCGATGTAAGCAAGAAAATAGCTGAGCACAGCGAACGGCAAAAGACGCAGGTAAATCTTGCGCATCGCCGACTTTTCAATCGCCTCGCTCACGAATTTCTCCGCCACCGTAAGTCTCGGACATTCAGGCGCTTGTTTTTGTCGTCTCGATTAGCCTACGACGTCGAACGAGCAGCCAGCAACCCATCACGTCGTCAGACTGCTGCGCAGCGGTTCCAGGAAGGCGAACTTCAGGCGCGCAGTGCCTGCGTGGCTGCCTCGTCCACCGCGCCGTTAGCGTCGATCGCAACGCGGTAAATCAACCGGGCATCGGCCGCCGAAACCAGTCCGTCCCGCACGTCCCGAGCGACCAGCGCCGGATCGCGCGCCGTCGGATCGCCCATGCCCGCGCCGCCCGGCAACTCCAGGATCAGCCGCTCACCGTCGGGAATGACCTGAAGCCCCTTGGTCCGCAGCACCCCGCCGCTTTTGCGGGCGACCCGTCCGGGCGCCCCGTTCAGCCCGCCCTCACGGCCCTTCGGCGCATTGGCGATCCGGTCGAAACTGGCATTCACCGCGAACTCCAGGTCGCCCTTCGTCGCGATCTCCATGATCTGCCCCACCCCGCCGCGCGTCCGTCCCGCGCCCCCCGAGCCCGGCCTCAGTTCCTTGCGCCACACGATGATCGGCGCGACGTTCTCGGTCGCCTCCACCGGCATCGTCCGCACGCCGGAGGGAAAAGCGGTGGCATTCAACCCGTCCTGCGTCCGCCGCGCCCCGGTGCCGCCGGAGTTGAACGTGATGATCTCGAAATCCGCCACCACCGGCTTGTTGCCGCGCGACTGGCCGGAGATCGCGCCACCGCCGCGCAGAGGCGGGTTCCACAGCGCCGAAGCGCCCTCCGGCGGTGACCCGGTGCGGGCACAGCCTGATGCAGGCACCCCATCATCAGGTCCGGCAGCAGGTGCCCAATGACATGCCGAACCGAGACCGGATAGGGATGCGGCGCGTTTAGAATGCAGCCCTCCGGTATCTTCATCCGAAACGGCGCCAGCGAGGCCCAGTTATTCGGGAATCTCCGGCGCCACCACACACTTGATCCCAAAGCAGGAATACGCTCTGCAATACGCTGGCGGAACATTGATGCCGCGTGACGAAAGCCCTGACGTCCCGGCGAAATCCACCTCGATCCCGTCATCGAGGATCGCCATCGAGGCCGCCAGCCGCACCGGTTCCTCATAGCCGTCCGAATAGATTTCGCTCGCGTAAACACCCGCGTGGAATACGTGCGATCTCCGCGAGTGTCGCGCGAAGCGAGCTGTCGAAGATGAAGTCCGCCAGCGGATCGCAGGCTGGTCATCTCGAACTCGTCCATCATCTCGACCAGCCGCTGGCCCCGGCGTCGTTGCAGGCACACAAGCGAGTAGATGTCGCCTTCCAGTTCCACCGGCAGCCGCGATCCGGCCCGGATGAAGTCGAAGAACGTTTCGTTCGGCTCGCCCTCCGCGAAACATTTGACGATAGGGATATACATGCCCTCTTCGTAAACCGACCGCCCCTCGGGTCCCATGCCAAGGCCGCCGATGTCGATCACATGGGCGGTGTTGGCGAACAGCCCGACAATCGTGCCATCATGAAACGCCGGTGTAACGACCGTCAGGTCGTGCAGATGGCCGGTCCCCAGCCACGGATCATTGGTGATATAATGATCACCCGGCCGCATCGTCGCTGCCGGGAATTTCTTCAGGAAGTGTCCGACGCTCTCGGCCATCGAATTGACGTGCCCAGGCGTCCCCGTCACCGCCTGCGCCATCATCCGTCCCTGCAGGTCGAAGATCCCCGCCGACAAATCCCCAGCCTCCCGCACCGTGGTGGAGAAAGCCGTGCGGATCATGATCTGCGCCTGTTCCTCCACCACCGCGATCAGCCGGTTCCACATGATCTGCCGGTGGATCTGCGCCAGAGCGTTGGTCTCATGAGACATCGAGGTTCGGCCTATTGGTTCTTGAGCTGCCGGCAGTCTGGCCTCGGGCCCCATCCCATGACAAGCTTCCCCCAAACACGGCACGAGGAGGGAACAACCATGGTGACCCTGGGCAGCGGCGACTACCAGTACGAACCGGTCGACGACTGGGCGAAACTGCCACCCGGATGGTCGTTCAAGGAGATCGGCGGCGTCGGCGTCGACAGCAAGGACAACGTCTACGTCTTCAACCGCGGCGAGCACCCGATGATCGTGTTCGACCGCGACGGCAATTTCCTCCGCTCCTGGGGCGAGGGAATTTTCCCCCGCGCCCACGGCGTCTACGTCGCCCCCGACGAGACCCTGTGGCTGACCGACGACGCCGACCACAGCGTTCGCCAATGCACCCTGGACGGGCAAGGTCCTGCTCACCCTCGGCACCCCTGGCAAACCCGCCCCCTACATGAGCGGCGAACCGTTCCATCGCTGCACCCACACCGCGATGGCCCCGAACGGCGATGTCTACGTCTCCGACGGCTACGGCAACGCGAGGGTCCACAAATACGCCCCCGATGGGCGCCTGTTGATGTCCTGGGGCGGCCCCGGCACCGACCCCGGCGAGTTCAACATCCCGCACAACATCACCTGCGACGCCGACGGCTGGGTCTATGTCGCCGACCGGGAAAACCACCGCGTCCAGGTGTTCGACGGCAAGGGCAAATACGAAACCCAGTGGAACAATCTGCACCGCCCGTGCGGGTTGTTCATGCCCGGTGGGCAAATGCCCGATCTGCTACATCGGGGAACTCGGCCCGGTCGAGCCGGTCAACCGCGATGTCCCCAACCTCGGCCCGCGCGTCACGATCGTCGACAACACCGGCAAACGCCTATCGCGGCTCGGCGGCCTGCGGGCGGGACTGGGCGTCGACCAGTTCCTGGCACCGCACGGCCTGTGTGTGGACAGCCGTGGTGACATCTACGTGGGCGAGGTGTCATGGACGCAGTGGCCGCAACGGTTTCCGAAGGACCCGATGCCGGACAATCTGCGATCGCTGCGAAAATTCCAGAAAGTCGTATAGGGGCTGCGTTGGCCGCGGTGAACGCGGCCCGCAATTTATCTTGCTGGATCGTATCAGATTTTCTACTCTAGCGAGAGCGAAGAGCTTCGTCGCATGTCGTAACAAAAGGTAGCATCAGTTAACGTGATCAGGGCAACTGCGCTGCTCGCAACCATTATAACCTGCGTCATGTTGGGCGTCAGCGCATGGTCCTTATACTGGATGTATTGGGAGCGCGGTCAGGACTGGATGGTGTTCTACACGGCTGCCCGCGTGTATTTTGATGGTGAGCTTTCGACGCTGCTCGACCCTTCTCGATTTATGATTGTATTAAACGGTCATTTCGAGACATGGCTGATGAAGCCGCCTCTTTCCTTGCATCCGTGGGTGTATCCGCCACACTTCCTCATGCTGTTCCTGCCGTTTGGCATCCTGCCACCGATGCTGTCATATGTCTCGTTTATGCTGTTGACGTTTCTCGGCCTGATACTTGCTTTGCAACTAGAGCACAGGCAGCCTTGGCTATGGATTGCGTCCATTGCCTTCTCGCCGGCCGCCGGATTTGCGGTGAGTGTAGGCCAGAATTCTTTTCTAATAACGGCGCTGCTGGTAGGCGGTTTCGCTTTCATGGGTGCAAGGCCGGTTCTGGCTGGGGTTCTGTTCGGCGCGCTCACTGTCAAGCCGCAGTTTTGCCTTATGGTACCTGTGGCCTTGGTCGCTGCATCTAGTTGGCGGGTCACGTTTAGCGCGGTAGCAACCGGCGCGATCCTCTGTTTGGTCAGCTTGGTCATGTTCGGCCCGGCGCTGTGGCTTGCCTGGCTGGCAATGTTTACGGGCCGGTCAGACTTCTTTGACCATTGGTCGGAGGCGGGCCGGCTTTACGGCATGAGCGTTTACGCCTGTGCAATTGTAGCCGGTGCTTCACAGACCACAGCGAGACTTGCACAGATATTCGCAGTCTTGTTTGCAGCAGGAAACGTGATTTTGGCATTTCGTCGGAAAATGCCACCCGACTTACGGCTCGCAGTTTTATTGACTTGTGCATTTCTGGCAGCTCCGCACGTTTCGAATTACGATGCGGTGCTGCTCACGGTAGCAGCTACATTAGTATTCAAGCGGTCATTTGCTGGCGGCCTTCCTATATGGTACATGCCACTTGCTGGCCTGGTGTGGTTGTGTCCAGTTATGAATCCGCCAATGGCGTTCCATGTTGGTATATATTCCCCGCTGCTAATCTCCCTGTTTCTCATCGCTCTGGTGGTTCCATATGCAGGTTGGACCAAAAGGCAGCATGTCGCATTGCAGACCAGTTAAACGCGGCGCTGGAAGGGACATCAGGTTGAAAGCCGCTATGACGCGCATTCCGGTGGCCATTTTTCCGCCGATCCTGAGCTAAGGGCCTGGGCCTGAATGCCCTATAAATCGTATCTGAAATCGAATCCGGAGAAGAAAACAGCAAGTAATCAGCATTATCACAACGGACCATGTTCACGCGCGGCAGCATGGAAGCACCCCTCGGCCTGCTGGAGCCGAGACCACCTACAAGGATATGGTCAATATACGGCTAATATTTGGCCCCAACCGGCCCGCGCCCAAGTCCATGGCAAAATTAACGAAAATATCGCGACCAACCGCCCCCGCTTTAGCTCTCCGGCGTCCCCATCATCTCCCGTCGCGCCTCCTCGATCAACCTGCGCTCATTACGGTGAACAAAGATCACAATCGCCAGCAACACCAGCGCCCCCACCACACCCAGTCCAATCCCCAGCGGTCCTGTGATCCGCTTCGCCGCATCGCCCAACGCGTAGGCGCCAAATCCATAAAGCGTCGTCCAGCAGATCCCGCCCAGCGCGTTCCACAGCAGAAAGCGGTGCCATGGCATCCGGTTAGCCCCCGCGAGGACCGCCGCGAATGTCCGCAGGAACGCTATGAAATCGACCAAAAAACACCACTCCAGCCCCATACTTTCGGAACAAAAACCGCCCGAGTTCCAGTCGGTCATCCGACAGGCCAACCTTGCGCCCCCATCGCGCCAACAGGCGGTAACCGATCCACCGGCCGACAAAATACCCGATCTGATCGCCGCAAATTGCTCCCATCGCCGCCAGCGGCACTAGGATGAAAATATCCAGGCGGTGCGTGCCGGCGGCATACAATGCCGCGGCAATCATCAGGCTTTCCCCTGGCAGTGGCAGACCAATGCTCTCCAGCATGATGCCAATAAAAACCGCGATGTAGCCATAATGCTCGAACAAGCTTTCCAGTGAGTGAAATCCAACAAGCAACATCGAAAACAGGCCCTTTCGCGACCCAATTCGCCGGCCGCCTTTTGGAGTGAACCGTCATCAGACCCCGGTGCCTAAGATCGAGCAAGACTGGCCAACCGCTGCCACATCAAAACCGCTCACGCCAACGTGCATCACACAACCGCCACCTAAACTGACTGTAATCCGTTTGTCATAATCGTGTCATCCAATTTACTCATTCCACGACCATACAGTCCCCGCTTTTACCCAATAGGGACCGCAATGAAAACGAAAATACTCCGGAATCATTTGCTTTCGACCACAACCGTCATCGCAATGGCCGCCGGCTCTACCTACCCGGTCGCCGCCACGGCATGGTCCGTCACCCCCGACTATGAGCACGTCCTGCTGATCAGCGTGGACGGCATGCACGCTATAGATCTAGCCAACTGGATTCAGAACAACCCGACGAGCAACCTCGCCAAGCTCGCCGCCACCGGCGTGATCTATCCGAACACCTTCACCACCGCTCCGTCCGACTCCTACCCCGGCATGATCGCGCAGGCCACCGGCGCCTCGCCGAAGACCGCTGGCCTGTTCTACGACGACAGCTACGACCGCACCGTCTACCCGTCAGCCGCCTCCTACACCAGCCAGGGCATGGCCGATCCGGGCTGCACCGGCACCCCCGGCGCCGAACTGACAAATTTCGAAGAACTCGACAAATCCTACAACTATACCACCGCCCTGGTCGCCGACATCACCGGCGGCGGGACGCTTGGTCAGGTCGAAACACAGCTCGATCCTACCCACATGCAGCGCCGTCTGGTCGACGGAAAGTGCGAGCCGATCTACCCGCACCAGTACATCCGCACCAACACGATCTTCGAGGTCATCAAGAAGCACGGCGGCCTGACGGCGTGGTCCGACAAACACCCGGCCTACGAGGTCCTCAGCGGTCCGTCCGGTAAGGGCATCGACGATCTGTTCGCCCCGGAGATCAATTCGCAGCCCCCCGACGCCCCGACCGGCGATGACTACACCACCAGCTATTACGGCGTTCGCAGCTACGACAGCATCAAGGTGCAAGCCGTTCTCAACTGGATTGATGGCTACAACAGCACCAAAAACCGCCAGCCCTGGCGTGCCCGCGATCTTCGGCATGAACTTCCAGGCCGTCAGCGTCGGCCAGAAGCTGGCAAAGGCCGGCTGGAAGGACGACGCCAGCCTCACTGGCGGCTATCTCGACAGCAACGCCACGCCCGGCAGCGCCCTCGCCCTGCAGCTCAAATTCGTCGACGACTCACTTGGCCAGTTCGAGGCTGAACTGACCGCGAAGGGCCTCGCCGACTCCACCCTGATTATCGTCAGCGCCAAGCACGGCCAGTCTCCGATCGACAAAAGCGTCCGCGTCGCCATCTCCGACGCCGGCTTCCAGGCCGTCCCCGGCTACGGCACGCAGGGCTTCGAAATCTGCGACGACGTGGCCCTGATCTGGCTGCAGCCGGATCAGCAAAACGCTAATTATGAAGCCGCCGAAGACTACCTGCAGGCTAACGCCGCCAAACTGCACATCCTGCAGTTGCTGGACCGCACCTCGCTGACCCCGCTCTACGGCGATCCGTTCGAGAACAGCCGCGTGCCCGATTTCATCGCCGTGACCGATCACGGCGTGATCTGCACCGGAGGCTCGAAGCTCGCCGAACATGGCGGATTTTCCGACGACGATCGCAATGTCGCGTTGCTTGTGTCCTCCCCACGGGTCCCGGCCCAGATCGTCGAGACGCTCAGCTACACGACCCAGATCGCCCCGACAATTCTTTCCGCACTCGGCCTGGACCCGAACGAACTCAAGGGCGTGCGCAAGGAAGGCACCGAGGTCCTGGGCAAATAGCCGCGCCGTCAACTCGCTGGCCTGACCTGATCAGGTCAGCGAGCACCACGACAATCTAATCTGACCGCGGGCAGGCGACAGCCCGGCCGATCCGCGCTATCGTCCCACTCGCGGTGCCGCGAAAACACCCTCGGCGCTTGGTGGAAACTCAGGAAAGCAAAGGATCACGATCATGACCAATTCATATAAGGGTGCATGTTTCTGCGGTGCAGTCGAAATCGAGGTGTCGGGAAAACCAAACGCAATGGGCTACTGCCATTGCCGGTCGTGCCGATCCTGGTCGGGTGGCCCGGTAAATGCCTTCTCACTTTGGGCGCCGGAAGCCATCAAGGTGACCAAGGGCGCCGAACATGTGGGGACCTTCGCAAAAACCGAAATGAGCCATCGCAAGTTCTGTAAGGTGTGCGGCGGCCACCTGATGGCGGAGCACCCGCCGCTGAAAATGATCGACGTCTTCGCCGCCACCATTCCAAATCTTCCGTTCGCCCCCGAGGTCCATGTCAATTACGCCGAAACCGTGCTGCGCATGCACGATGGGCTACCGAAACTGAAAGATTTCCCCGCCGAGTTCGGCGGCTCGGGTGAAGTCGTGCCGGAGTAGGCAAACCCAAAACTCTCGGGCCGTCGGCGCGTCGCCGCCTCCCATGCAAGACTCGCCAACTGCACCGATCCGCCGGCGGCCCGAGCAACCTCTCCGATCACATCGAGCCTCAGCGGACGTAAACCCGGACCTGGTTAGCCGCCAGCGTCGGGTCCGTCCGCAGCGCCAGATGGATCCGCGAGGCCGGCACCCGGTCCCGCATGATGGCGCGCATCACGCCCGTCGCGCGTTCTTGCCCGAGTAGAGGCATCCGCCGTGTCCTTCATCACCGAGACAACGTCATACTGCACGTCGGCATCCCGGCTCTCCGCCGCCCGCACCGCATCGTGCAGCAGCTCGCCGTAATCCGGTGAAGGCACGGTATAATCGATCGTCACCAGCGGCGTTCGCGTGTCCAGCACCACCGGCGCCTGCGCGGGCGCCGGCTGAGCCTTCGCTTCCGGTGACGGCGCGAACGTCCGCCGGTCGATCAGCGTGCATCCGGTAAAGCTCAGCAGCGCCAACAGCACGGGCACAAGTCGTGTCACTGGCGATACTCCGGCGCATCTCGATCAAGTTGCCGCTTGATACTCTCCAAATGTAGCCGAGGCGAATCCCGTCCTCCTTCATGCCGCATCTGCTCAGCGGTCGCCTCGGCGATCGCCGGCGGGACCGGCACCACAAGGCGCCCAGTAGATTGCGCCAATCGTTGCACCTCGCAGGCCCGTTCGAGGTAGTAGAGGTCGTCCCAAGCCTTCGCGATCGAAGGTCCCAGAACCAGCACCCCATGGTGCTTCATGAACACGATATCCGCGTCTCCAACGGCAGCCGCGATCCGATCACCCTCCGACTCGTCCAGCGCCAACCCGTTATACGCGTTGTCCACCACGGTCCGCCCATAGAACTTCAAAGCACTTTGCCCGGCCCAGACCAACGGCTCACCCTCCACCATGGTCAGCGCGGTGGCATTCGGCATGTGCGTGTGAAACGCTGCCCGCGCCCGCGGAATCCGCGCGTGCAGGCGCGCATGAATAAAGAACGCGGTATCTTCCGGCACCCCATCCCCGGCCACCACGCGTCGATGGAAATCGCAGATCAGCAGCCGCGAGGCAGTGATCTCGGCAAACGACCACCCATCCGGATTGACCAGGAACACGTCGTCCCGCCCCGGCACCATGAATGACAGATGGTTGCAGATGCCCTCGTGCAACCCTATGCGAGCAGCGGCGCGAAAACAGGCGGCGAGGTCCACGCGCGCCTGCCACACCTCGGGACGATCCAGATCAGAGTTGCTCAAAATCATGCACACAAGCTTGCAGGAAGCCGCCTGCCGGGCAAGACGTCTTCCATGCAACAGACAAATGAGTCATCGTCACCTCGATGAACTGAAGCCGGGCCAAGAAGCGCGAAGCCAAGGATCGCGAAGACAGGCGCTTTGGCGCTGACTTCGTCAGTTGCGGACCGGCGAGCCATCGAAGCAGCCGCGCTTGGATACGAAACCGCTCTAGTCGATAAGACGTTCATGCGTTGCCGACTGTTGAACCGGTGCAGAGCGCATCGGGATGTTGTCCGAATCGGCGCATCGCGGCCAAACTGGACTGCCAAATAACTTTTAGGAAATTGTGATGTCCCCACAAAAAACAGCTGCCCCATCAGCGAAGACCAAAAAGACAGCCCCGAGTTCCAGAGAGACAACGCCGGCCACCAAAAAGCCCGCTGCGTTGGCAAAGAGCGCCGCCACCGGCAAAAAGGCCGCTCCAGCCAAAAAAGCTCCCGTGGCGAAGGCGGGGGCGGTGAAGGCCGCGGTGATTACTGTCACGCTGAAGCAGATCGCCGCAGAACTTGCCGAAGGCCACGACCTCCCAAAGAAGCAGGCCGAGGCGGTATTGGGCGATCTGGTAACGCTCACCACGCGGCATCTCAAGCAAGGTGACAAAATCCGCCTGACAGGTCTCGGCATTTTATCGATTCAATTGCGTCAGGCCCGCATGGGACGCAACCCCGCGACCGGCGAGGCCATCCAGATCAAGGCCAGCAAGAAGATCGCCTTCCGGCCATCGAAGGAACTCAAGGAAGCGGTATAGCGGCCCGACCGAGAAGGCCAAATCCGCTATTTCACTGCCCTCAGCGGGCAGTACTGCCATCCCGGCGACCTGCTGAACCAACGGCAAGCCGACGGGAGGTCAGCTTGCCCGCGACGCTCCCTATCTAAATCGTCCCCTCCCGCTTCAACGCCCGCAATGTGGCGCGGAACGCGTCGACGGTCACCGCCATCTCCTCCTCCCCGTGCATCGCCGAAATGTAGCCCGATGGTCCGGAATTCATATCGACACCATTCACCAAAAGGCCCATCCGTACCTGACCGTTGAGACCATCGCTTCGCGGCTTGCCGAGCATCAACGGAATGAACGCACCCGCATCGAACTTGCTCGGCACGATGTCCGCCCCTTCCGGGTTGGTATAGATATGGATCCCCGAGTAGGACCCGTGAACCGCCCATTTGATCCGCTCTTCCTCCAGCACGGCATTCATCTTTTTGCGCACTTCGTCACCAAAGGCGTTCGCCCGCGCACAGGCGTCCGTCGCAGCCAGGATCTGCAACGTTGCGATACCCGCGGCGGCGGATACCGGGTTGGCATTGAACGTCCCCTGATGCGCGACTTTCTCCGTCCCGGCAGCCTTGGTGACACTGAAGTCGAGCCAGTCCAAAATGTCCTTGCGCCCCACCACGGCCCCGCCAGGCAAACCGCCGGCCATCACCTTCGCCAGCGTCGTCATGTCCGGCGTGATACCCAGCGCCGCCTGCACGCCGCCGGGCGACACCCGGAACCCGGTTACCACCTCATCGAAAATCAGCAGCGCCCCCGCCTGCTTGGTCAGCTCACGCAGTGTGGTCAGGAATGCGGCCAGGATCGGCATCCTGCCAAAATTCGCCCCTGTCGGCTCCAGGATCACGGCCGCGATATCCGGATGGTCGTTGAAGATCCGCGTGATCCCCGCGACATCGTTTGGATCGCACAATAGTATATTGTCGGTCACGCCCGCGACCACGCCGCTGGTCGGGGTTCCATCGAAATGGTTCGTGTGCCCGCTGGTCATGTGATCCTGCCAGCCATGGAAATGCCCACGGAACCGGACGATCTTCGGCCGTCCAGTATAGGCCCGAGCCAATCGCAGCGCCATCAAGGTCGCCTCGGTCCCCGATGACGTGAACCGCACCCGTTCAGCCGACGGCACCATCTGGGTGATCAACTCCGCCCAGCGTACCTCCAGTTCATGGCACGCCCCGAAATGAGTGCCTTTTTCCAGCGCCGCATGCGCCGCCGCGATCACCGTGGGGTGGTTGTGCCCCAGCAGCAGCGCGCCATGCCCGCCGAAATAATCGACATACTTGTTGTTATCGACGTCCCACTTCACCGGCCCCATCGCCCGCTGGACATACAGCGGATACGGATCGAAGTGCCGCCCGTCATGCGCCAATCCACTGGGCATCAGCGTCCGCGCCTTCGCCGCCAACGCGGCGGAGCCAGGCGTCAACGCCCGGTAAGCCTCGGTCAGGGTCGCATTCGGCAACGTGGTGGCGGACATAGAGCATCCCTCTAGAGTCGATGCCGCCCTTATAGCGCTGCGACCGCGTCAGCACAGGCCCGCACTCCGAGGCGCGCCGAAAATTTCCGCCGGCGCGCCTCGAGTGCGCAAAGGCCATTCGCGAAGCAGGCAACCAGACGGGGCATAAGAGGAGAAGCAGAACGCGAGTTGCTTCTCAGCCGCGGGAGAAGTCGCTGGCGATTTTAAGTTGACAGGTCGAGGGCTGTACCGCCGCTACGCCGCCGGCGGCGGCAATATCCTCGCCATTGTTTCCCGCCTTGTCGCCGATCATGCTTTGGCTGCGGATCAACGGAACTCGCCCGTAGATCGGGAAGAGGCCGTAGCATCTCGATCACGTCGGACCACATCAGGTTATGCTTAGTGACGAATGCCGTTGCCAACAGACCGGCCGCGGCTCGCTCGCCTTCAAAGGACGAGGACAGCCGCGATAGGATACTGGCCAACGTGGATCGCTCGCGAGGCGACAGCCCCAGAGAAGCCCCCGCTGAACGACCTGACATTTGGCCTCCACACTTCACGCGGCTTCGGTCCACTGGTTTCGTCGCGCGAGTTCAACCTCACGTGCCAAAACTCTTACCATGTCGACACAATAGCGCAAATTGGGCCGGAAATGTTTCTTTTTCGACCATATAAGCGAAAAGTGAAGATGTCCCGGCATGGCAACTCGGGAAGGGCAGGGGGATGAAGCACTCGCTGCCCCCTATACCGGGGCTTGCCTCTCGACCCCGGCCTCTGTCCTCATATGGAAAGACACCCAGGGGACGACAGCACGATGTGGCAATTCTGGATCGACCGCGGCGGCACCTTCACCGACATCGTCGCGCGCCATCCCGACGGCGCACTGTCCACCCATAAGCTGCTGTCGGAGAACCCCGAGCGCTACCAGGACGCCGCCATCGCCGGCATCAAATCGATCCTCGGCGTTGGCCCGGATGAACCGATCCCGCCCGGACAGATCGAGGCGGTCAAAATGGGCACCACCGTCGCCACCAACGCGCTGCTGGAGCGCAAGGGCGACCGCACCCTGCTGCTGGTGAACAAGGGTTTCGCCGACGCCCTGCGCATCGGCAACCAGGCCCGCCCGCGCCTGTTCGACCTCGCCATCACCCTGCCCACGATGCTGTATGAGCAGGTCGTCGAAATCGGCGGCCGCGTCGGCGTCGACGGCGCGGAAATCGAACCGCTGGACGAAGTCCGCGGCCCGGACCGTCCTGGCCAAAGCCCAGGCCGACGGCATCAACGCCTGCGCCATCGTGCTGATGCACGCCTGGAAATATCCCGAACACGAACGCCGCCTGGCCGAACTGGCCAGGCAAGCCGGCTTCACCCAGGTCTCCGCCAGCCACGCCGTCAGCCCGCTGCTGCGCCTGGTGCCGCGCGGCGACACCACGGTCGTGGATGCCTATCTGTCGCCGATCCTGCGCCGCTACGTCGATCAGGTGGCAGCCGAACTGACCGGCACGCGGCTCTACTTCATGCAGTCGAACGGCGGCCTGACCGCGGCGGAGAATTTCCAGGGCAAGGACGCGATCCTGTCCGGCCCCGCCGGCGGCATCGTCGGCGCCGCGCGCACCGCCGGCATGGCCGGCTTGGACCAGATCATCGGCTTCGACATGGGCGGCACCTCGACCGACGTCGCGCTGTACGCCGGCGCCTTCGAGCGGGCCTTCGAGACCGCGGTCGCCGGCGTGCGGATGCGCGCGCCGATGATGGCGATCAACACGGTGGCGGCCGGCGGCGGCTCGATCCTGCATTTCGACGGCGCTCGGATGCGCGTCGGCCCGGACTTCGCCGGCGCCAATCCCGGCCCCGCCTGCTACCGCCGCGGCGGCCCGCTGACCGTGACCGACGCCAATGTCTGCGTCGGCAAGATCCAGCCCGAGCATTTTCCCGCCGATCTTCGGCCCGCACGCCGACCAGCCGCTCGACGCCGAGGTCGGTCGCGCCGAAATTTGCCGACCTGGCCGAGGAAATCGGCGGCGAAAGGACGCCGCGGCAGGTCGCCGAGGGCTTCCTGCAGATCGCCGTCGCCAACATGGCCAACGCGATCAAGCAGGTCTCGGTGCAGAAGGGCCACGACGTCACCCGCTTCGCCCTGCAATGCTTCGGCGGCGCCGGCGGCCAGCACGCCTGCCTGGTCGCCGACGCGCTGGGGATGGAGACCGTCTTCATCCACCCTTACGCCGGCGTGCTGTCCGCCTACGGCATGGGCCTCGCCGACCAGACCACGATGAAGGAACAGGCGGTCGAAATCCCTCTCGGCGCCGACACGCTGCCAGGTCTTGAAGATCTGGCCGACAGGCTGGCGGCAGACGGCGATCAAGGCGCTGGAAGCCCAGGGCGCCTGACCCGAGGACGTCACGACCGCCAAGTCCCTGCATCTGCGCTATGCCGGCACCGAGGCGGCGCTGATCGTTCCTTTGAGCGATCTCGAAACGATCCTGTCAGACTTCACCGCGGCTCACCGCGCGCGCTTCGGCTTCGCCACGCCGGAGCGGCCCGTCGTGGTTGAAACCGTCGCGGCCGAGGCCACCCTGCCCGGCACCGTCGCCGAGGAGGCCGACGCTGCCCGCACGCGAAACCGGCGCGCCCGAACCGATCGACCGCGTCGCGCATGTTCACCCGCGGCGCCGACGTCGAGGCTCCGGTGCTTGGAACGCACCTCCCTGCTCGCGGGCGACCGCATCGCCGGGCCGGCGCTGGTCCGCGAGGCCAACGCCACCACCGTCATCGAACCCGGCTGGACCGCCGAGGTCACCGCGCTGGACCACATGATCCTGCGCCGCACCGAAGCCGCTTCCCACGCCGCGTTCCCGCCGGCAGCGAACAGGCCCGATCCGGTGCTGCTGGAACTGTTCAACAACCTGTTCATGAACGTCGCGGAACAGACCGGCGCGGTGCTGCAGAACACCTCGATGAGCGTGAACATCAAGGAACGCCTGGATTTCTCCTGCGCCATCTTCGACGCCGACGGCAATCTGGTCGCCAACGCGCCGCACGTGCCGGTGCATCTCGGCGCGATGGGCGAGAGCGTCCGCACCGTGCTCGAACACCGGCGGTTCACGCTGAAGCCCGGCGACGTCGTCGCGCTGAACAATCCGTTCAACGGCGGCACCCATCTGCCGGACATCACCGTCATCACGCCCGGTATTCGACTACGGACGGCAAGCGACATCCTGTTCTTCGTCGGCAGCCGCGGCCATCACGCCGATATCGGCGGCATCACGCCCGGCTCGACCCCGCCGATGTCGCGCACGCTGGAGGAAGAAGGCGTCGTCATCGACGATTTCCTGCTGGTCGATGGCGGCCACTTCCGCGAAACCGAATTCCGCGCACTGCTGGCCGGCGCGCGATATCCGGCCGCAGTCCGGACGTGAACGTCGCCGACATCAAGGCGCAGGTCGCCGCCAACGAAAAGGGCGTGCAGGAACTGCAACGGGTCGTCGCCCAGTTCGGCTGGCCGGTGGTCAGCGCGTATATGCGCCACGTCATGGACAACGCCGAGGAGTCGGTGCGCCGCGTGATCGAACGCCTCGGCTCCGGCCGTTTCGACTACAAGATGGACAACGGCCGGGACCTGTGCGTCTCGATCAGCGTCGACAAGGAAACCCGCAGCGCCACCGTGGATTTCACCGGCACCGGCCCGCAGCACGAGGGCAACTTCAACTCGCCGCCGGCGGTCACCCGCGCGGCGGTGCTGTACGTGTTCCGCTGCCTGGTCGGCGACGATATTCCGCTGAACGATGGCTGCCTGAAGCCGCTGACGCTGATCATCCCGCCGGGAACGTTCCTGTCCCCAAATCCCGGCGCGGCCGTCGTCGCCGGCAATACCGAGGTCTCCCAGGCCACCTGCAATGCGATGTTCGGCGCGCTGGGCGTCATCGCCTGCTCGCAGGCGACGATGAACAACTTCCTGTTCGGCGACGCGACCCGGCAATACTACGAAACGATCTGCGGCGGCACCGGCGCCGGGCCCGGGCTTCGACGGCACCTCCGCCATCCAGACGCACATGACCAACACCCGCATGACCGACCCGGAGGTGCTGGAACTGCGCTATCCGGTCCGGCAGGAATTCTTCGCCATCCGCCACGGCTCCGGCGGCGCCGGCAAATGGCGCGGCGGCGACGGCGCCGTCCGCCGCATCCGCTTCCTGGAGCCGATGACGGCGGTCATCGTTTCATCCCGCCGCAACGTCGCTCCGTTCGGCCTGGACGGGCGGCGCGGATGGTGCCGCCGGCCTGCAATGGGTGGAGCGCGCGGATGGCTCGCGCACCGCCCTGACCGGGACGGACCGGGCGGAACTGGCACCGGGCGACGTGTTCGTGATCGAGACGCCGGGCGGCGGTGGTTACGGACCTCGCGCATAAACCAAG
>CAVZTH010000056.1:0-55891 GCA_963778125.1 uncultured Alphaproteobacteria bacterium
ACCGAATCATAAGGTAGAGTAAAATTGACATCAGGAGGAAACAAGATGGCAAAAGACGGAAGTAATAGGGGCGTATTCGCTCCAGTATAGGTAGATTCAGTGAGTTACTGGAGAACAGACAGAATTGAAAGGTTCTAACAAAGGCAAAACAGCTTCAGAAAGCAAAGAATTAGCAGCAGGATGCCCTCATCCTCCAGCCAAACAAGAAGAAGGTCCAGCTGGAAGAGTTACATTAGGCAGCAAAAATATTGGCGTAAAAACAATGCCTTTCAATGCCGAACGCGCTAAAGCAACAATGGGGATGGGCAATACAAGTAGGTCAAGTAAATAATGCAAGCAGATGTTAGATTATTGCCCTGCAACCGCATTTGGTACTGTCCTAAA
Organism: uncultured Alphaproteobacteria bacterium; assembly: GCA_963778125.1. Taxonomy (GTDB): domain Bacteria; phylum Pseudomonadota; class Alphaproteobacteria; order Acetobacterales; family Acetobacteraceae; genus Rhodopila. The sequence continues at coordinate 385 of CAVZTH010000056.1, forward strand.
AATGGTAGATACTATACTGGATTTGTTAATCGAATAGAAGAAGGCGGAGTTGCCAGTCTAATACTTTTGGACGCAGAATTGAGCGGCGGAGTATTTGAAATGCCTGGCGCTGCCTATGGAAAAGAAAAAGAAAAGTGTTGGTATTTCCATAATATCTCTGATGCCACGATTAATATCATGGCTAATGTAGGTCGTCCTTTAGATGACTACGAACAAATTCCAGCCCACTTTGTTAAACAAAAGGAAGTCAAAGTTGAACCAGAATTTGTCAAAGCGGTTGTAGAACAAAAACTAGATGAATTGAAGGAACATAAGAATGGCTCTGATTCAAGTATCAAGCATAGAAAAGCCAGCTCTAACGTTCGATAGCAATCTTCTTCCGCCCAAGCGTCCAGATTACGCTAAATGGATGGAAGATAGAGCTATGATGACAATTCTGTGTCTGAAGTCAGATATAGAAAAGCAATTCCAATTGAAAAAATGTTCTGAGCCAACAGCTGAAGCTTGTTTGCATTGGATTCAATTCTTCAATTTTATCTGTGAGCCACGGGAATTACAGGATAGAGATAAGCCTGCAATTCTTTATGATTATCAGATAGAAGAAGTTACTATGCTAGTAAATACTCTGTTTAAATGTGCTTCTGCTCACGGACCAAGAGAAAATATCCTCTATGAGAAATCACGTGATATGGGTGTATCTTGGATTATTTTATTCGTCTTCGTATGGCTTCTGTTATACCATGGAGCGTCATTCCAAGTAGGTTCAAGAAAAGAAGAGGAAGTAGATAAAACAGGAGATATGGATACGCCATTTGGCAAATGAAGTACATGCTTCTAATGCTAGAGCGAACTTACCCATGGTTATTGCCTTCTGGTTGGAACTTCAAACGCGATACGGGACACATGATTATTCGCAATCCTATGGGTGGGCAAATAGTAGGTGAATCTGCAAACCCCGAGTTTGGACGTGGTGGACGAAATCTTGCTACAGTATATGATGAATTTCCTAAGTGGCCATACGCGTCAGAATCATGGAGAGCAAGTTATGGAACAACAAAAGTACGGATTGCTGTTGGAACGCCAGGTGAAACCGACACGGATAAATTTAGCCGTTTACGATACGGACTTGATGGAGATATTCTTGTCCGAACCATACACTGGACGAAGCACCCGGATAAAGCAGCCGACTTGCAAATCGTTAATGGCAAGCCAACAAGTTCTTGGTACGTGGAAGAATGTCGTACTAATTCTCCTGAGGATATTGCCAAAGAACTTGATATTTCTTATGTCGCTTCTATCAAGGGGCGTATTTTCGATTCATACGGAGTCGGACACCAACAAAGAGAATTAAAGCCTTTCAATAACGAAAAGATATTCAGAGCTTGGGACCCTGGCTTGCACTTCTGTGTTGTTTGGGGACAGATGGATTCTTACGGACGATTACTATTTTTGAAAGAATTATATCTAGAAGGAGCACACTTAGATGTTATGGCAGAAGCTGTTCTGGATATATCTGCTCGGTATTTCCCCGACCATGATTTTATTGATATTGGTGACCCCTATGGTTCATACAGACAAGTTTCGGCACAAAGAGAACCTGAATTTACGGTACTTCAAAATGACTTCGGAATATATGTGCAAACTAAATTCCTTGGCTCGATGCCACCAAAAGATAGGGTAAAAGCTCGTATTCAAATACTTCAACGTAAGATGTCTGAATATAATGGGACCGTCAATACACCATGCGTGGTGGTAGACCCAGACGAATGTCCTTTAATAGATAGAGGCTTTGGTGGTGAATATAAATACAAAACAGATATAAATGGTGTAGTGATACCTATAGTCGATGAGAAACATCCAATAGAGGATGCAATCGATTGTGCTGGTATGATTGCTTTAAAGAGCTTCCCTTGGGGAATTAAAAGCTTCTCCAAAGACAAGATACAAGTTAGACAAACAGATATTAAATGGAAACGTGGAGGCGCAGGCTATAAGCTAGCGCAATAGGAGATAAGACAATCCCGAAACTTGTATACGACGAGCGCCCAGAAGAGCCATTTGATAGCGAGTTCATGCTTGGCTTAGCACAGCAGCTTTGGAATACAAAAATGTATTACGAGTGGGCAAGGCGTCCATTAATGGAATATTGGAGAGAATCAGATGATGCTTATCTTTGTTATCGCCAGTTGCCTCATAATGCTGGCATGCAATGGACGGATAAATCAGATTTTGGAAGTACTGATATTTTTGATGGCGTCAATATGCTTGCTACAAGACTCTCGCTGGCGATGATGCCTAAAGATGGTTCATGGCTAACTGTAGTATCAAGGCAAGGTGATGATGCAAAAATCGTGCAAGGCATACAAGCGCAACAGCTATGGATGCATGACAGAGCACATACCAGAAGAATGGTGGCACGCCACTTAAAACAACTCATGGTGCGTGGTACAAGTGCTTTATTTATATCTTGGGAAAATAGAAGCAGAAGAAAGAAAATTTCTAATCCTCAAGGAAGAAAGCGACTAAAGAGCTTACTTAAATCAGGTAAAGTACCCAAAGCAAATATTGATTTAATAGATAACTACTACGATGAAGTACCAGAATACGTTGGTCCTAAAATCCGTGTTCTTGATGCTTTAGATTTATATCTAGACCCAGCACATGATTTAACTGTAGATAGACGTTCTGCTTATATCGTCTCGACCTATCGTCGTTTAGATGAATTGCATAGAGAGGAAGATAGAGACGGTAATAAAATTTATTCTAATCTAGATGAAGTTAAAGCTTGGACTCCTACTGAGATTTACATGAAAGATGTAGAAGGCAGTAATCGCATTCGCAATCTAAACACTATGGGTGTATTCCCTCAGAATCAGCCTTACCGTAATGAAGGTTATGTTCCTGTTTATATTTGCTACATGCCTTATTACGAATATCAAGGCGAGAAATTCTACGATACCTATTTCCATATAGCAGAATCTAGAGAATCCTCCATCAGTCGCATTATTAGAATTGAACAAAATCCATCTATTGACGGACATCAGTTTCTAATTAAAGATACAATGGTAGACTGGTTTGGCAATACTGCTTACGGAATATCTTTAGTTGAAAAATTACTATCCAAATATCACCAAAAACAGGTTATTGAAGCACTTACGCTTGAAGCGGCTATTACTTCGGTATTTCCCGCCTACAACGTGCTTTCCGGTGTTCTACGGGACGATACCGGCGTTTCGTTTAGTCCAGGAGATATTAACGAAGTCGCACAAAATCCAGCGGGACTTAAGTTTATAGAACCAATGCCTATGCCTAACACGACTGGTGTTGGATTAGGAATGCAAGAAATAAGATTTTGGGGAGAAGCTATTGCGCAAGGTTTTGGTGAATGGGGGGTTCAAAATAACAATCCTACGCGTTCGCTTAGCACTCGTACAACTGCTACAGAAGCCAACATTAGTGCTACTAGTGGAAGTCTCGCTATCGATGAATTGGTCGAGAAGTTTAGTGTTAGTCTTCAAGAACTATGCCAATTGACTTATGACTTATCTAGACAAGAGCTAGAGCCAGAAGGAGGCGACAAGATTGCTTTCCCTCAGATGCAAGGACCAGGAATGGCTAAACAAGCCGAGATTAGCTGGAATGATTTTAAAGTGCCAAGAGACATCATGGTTCAAGGATTGCACGGGCAATACAATAAGAGTGAACGTATACAAGCTGGCACAGAGTTCTTAAAGGGCATTGCTGGATTAGCTAATCTTTTACCTAATGCTTCTCAATTAGCAGAACCAGTTGTGTTGCAACTAGCAGATGCTTTAAATATTCCGATACCTGAGCAAGCCAAGATGGACCCTAACCAATTAGCAGCTACAAACCCAGCTGTTGTTCAAGCTGTTATGCAAAAATTAGCACAACAAAATCCACAAGCAGCGGCAGCGGTTCAGCAAGTACTGGCAATGCAACAAGCAGCAGGACAAGGACAGAAAGGCAAATCGTCTATGGCTGGTGGTGGTGCTCAACCGCCTGGAATGACTGCTTAATTTCAAGTTCATCAGCTAAGTCAGAGATATATTTACAGGCGCTTTCAAAAGATAATTTTTTAAAATGCATTACATAAGAAAAAATATCTCCTCCAACGCCGCAATCGAAGCATTTATATATCCCTTTGCCTTCATTGCAGTAAAACTGGTTTTTACGACAACCTGGACAAGCCCCTTTCCAGGACTTAGGTAATCTCTCAGTCAGAGGCGTATCATGCCCAATTACTTCATGGATTTTAATTCGTTGGCGGAGGGACTCCACTTGCTCGTTCATTTAATTATATTCCTCGCTTTGCTTCTAGCCTTAAATATATTCTTTAAAATATTGCCTAACCAAATCAATGCATAAAGCTCCAACTTTTTTAGGAGTTCTCCAGCGTTTACGGTAACGATATCGAATCACAGTTAATGCAGCGACATCAATATTTTGGTCTAATGGAGTTTCGTGGCTTCCAAGAATCAATAAAGCAGACCGACCGCTTTCATATACAGCATCACATAAACGAGTCAAGGCAGTTTCTTGACCATAGTCCATTTCTTTGCCTTTATATTTAGCCTCTATCCAAAGAAAATGTTTATCTCGGTATTCCATGAAAGCATCTATATCTGTAGGCATAGCCGCTCCAAATCTTAATCCACTGAAATCGATAATTTGTTTCATGTGTTCTTGAGAACGAATGGGGCTTAGCATTAAGTATTATCCTTCAACATTTGCTCGGTCCAATCTAAAATCCGTTGATTCTTATCTTCCAGCATTTGTCTAAGAAAATTTCTTTCTTTTACTAATCCAGCAATAATACTCAAATAAAAAAGATTAACATCATCTGGAATCTCTAATGCTTTTAAGGGCTTCTCTGTAGCTATCTTTTGTAAAAATGTCTCAGAAACTATCATCTTCTGTTTCTCCTGTATATTGAAAAACTGGATTAATTTCTGGAGTGAATTCACCTATTGCTCTCAATATCAAAAATTTAGTATTTTCTTTTTGCATAATTTTTTTGCTTCAGCCTTTGCTTCATCAAATGTTTCATGACGTTTAGCTGTATAATTACTATTCTCTTTCAATACCATCCAAAATACATTCATCTGTTCATTGCCTCCTCACGCTGTGGACAGTTGTGAAACTTATTTCTAAGGACATAAGCAAATTCATCATTAGGTGAATAATCTTCGGGAACATCTACAACATATTTCTTGCCTGATTTCTTGCTTTCGAGCCATACAATAGGTGCATTACAGAACTTGCATGATTTAACTTGGTCTGAAGGAATAGCTTCTTGTCTAGCTAGATTTTGTGTTTGCTGGTTCCATTGATGTTGTTCTGGCATTATGTTGTTTCTCCTTGAGGTGCGGCTTTTAACAATTCAATTAGTTTATCAGCTTGTGCATTTCTCCATTTGCTTCTAGAAGCATAAGTAGCAGAAGCAGAAGCAGAAGCAGAAGCAGAAGCAGCAGAAGCAGAAACATAAGCAGCATCAGAAGCATAAGCAGCAGCATAAGCAGCATCAGAAGCAGAAGCAGCAGCATAAGCAGCATAAGCAGCATCAGAAGCAGAAGCAGCAGCATAAGCAGCAGCATAAGCAGCAGCATAAGCAGCATCAGAAGCAGAAGCAGCATAAGCAGCATCAGAAGCAGCATAAGCATAAGCATAAGCATAAGCAGCAGCATAAGCAGCAGCACGGATTTTTCTTATCTCATCATAATGTTCTTTTTTAGCATATTTGCCTTCTTGATAAAATTTAGCAATGGCGGTTATTGCTTCTTTAGTTTTATCTTTCTTGGCAAACTGCAAGACACCCCATTGTTCGTCTATCAGCATCCATATAACAAATTGAGGCCACACATTCGATAAATCGGCACCTACTGGGATAGCTTCTAAGAATTGCAGTGGCCACTCTTTTGCTCTTTCGTTTGGCAAATTCTCAAATATTCCATCTTCTAGTCGAGCTAAGATTCTAGGGACTCCGAGGTCTGTTTCGTAATCGGCATGATTGCCAGAGTGGATAGTACAACCCACTGCGCAGCCCTTGCCTTCTTCCCAATAGATGCCTTTTGTAATTTCATCAGCGGCTTTATGCATACGTATACGAGTTAAGTATTTATCTTTTATTGCAATATCGCCATGAAAAGCTATTAATAATCCTTCTGTTTTTATTGGCATTATAGTTTCCTCAATAATTCGGTTATCTTTTCTTTTAGCTCATAATTAGAATCATTTGATTCCGCTTCGTCATAAGCTTTTGCTTCTTCTCGGCTATCTAATATTGTATTTACTTGTTGATGAATATAGTCTCTTAGGGCTGCCAGTAATGAATTTTCTAATCCACCGTACATTATTGCTGGCGGGAAAACGTTATTAATACAACCTGGAGAAAATGGACTCTCTGGCAATTCTTTTGATGGCATAGGAAGGGCTTTTAAACCGGTTTTTTCTTCTATTTTTTGAGCATATGGACGTTCTTCTAATTCAGGCGCATGAGCCTTATATCCATTAACGGCATTAATCAATGCCCTATCTTTATCATTACCAAAAGCAACTGTAGGCTTCTGAGTAAGTTCATTCATTGGCATGACCGTATTGCCGTCAGTATCAACAATGACACAAGTAGCAAGATTGCCATTAATGCCAAAGCTTGGTTTAAGCCTTAGTTTATTTAAATAAGACATGCATTCAAATACTTGTTTACTGTCAGCATTAACAAGCTTCTTGTCTTCATTGAAGATATCTTTCTTCGCAGGCTTGTCATCTGGGATTTGAGCTAAGGCAGCAGATTGAGCTTGAGACATTGTCTTAGGCTTCATCTCTTCTTCACGGTCAATGTCTTCGCCAGTTATATCTTTAATTGCATCATCTGGAAGCTCTGACGTAAGCGTCATATTATCGCTTTGTACTGTTTTTTTTCTTGCCATTTTCCCAATCCTCTAATGCTTCTAATCCCTTTTTATATAAAAAACCACGTTCTTTTATTGTGTAGACATTCAAGCAAGAACAAAGATATTTTAGTCCAGGAGAACATCCTATTACTAAACTAATTGGAGAAGCTGTCCCTTTCTCAATCCTTGCTAGAAGCGAATAATTTACTCCTAAAGACTCGCCAAATGCTCTCAAGGAATACCCTAATCTTTCTCTTCTTTCTTTAATGTATTGTCCAAATTCATGTGTCATAATTAGACACTATCATAATGTGTCAGATTATGCAACAGGAGAAATTATGCCAGAAGATGAAATTCAGTTCGACATTCGTACCAGACATCCAATAATGCCAAAAACTAAAGAGGCTCCAAAAAATCAGAAGGATATTTTAGAAGAGCAAAGAAAGCGAGCTTTATTTAAAGACCTGGTTTCTCATCCAGGCTGGAAACCTTTTAGAGAACAATCATATGCTCTTGTTAAACCGCAGATTCCACATGATGTTGACTCGGCTGTTGTATTTCACTTTGCTTCAATGGCACGTACTACTGTAGATATGATATTCAATTATATTGAAGGACAAGCAGCAGTTGCTAAAGCACCAGAAGAAATGCCTATAGTTGACGGGGCTCGCGCTAGCTATTTTAAAGACAATCCATCTTTAGCACTTGATATTAATGACTTATAAAAGGAAGGAGACTCAGAATGCCTTATACAGCTATTGAACAAATAAAGGAAGCCATGACCCTTCTGGATGGTAGAGATAATACAACTTGGTGGTGTGTTATAGATGGTGAAATTAAATGTGGATTAAACGCTAATGATTTGTTTTATTGGGCATGTGCTGATTTGGAATGGATGGAGCCAGAAGATTTGGAACTAATGCGTCAATGCATTAAAGACTGCAAGGAAGCAAATGATAGTGATGCTTGGGCAGATGAATTATTTGCCTGTCGTAAACGCAAAATGAGACCCCAGAAGCCCTGTTATAAACAATACCCAAAAGAGCTTCATTTATTATTTGACGCTTGTGGAGAAGAGCAAGTGAACAGAGGGTAACTAGACACCCACTCTATATATGATATATTTACTTCGTTGGTTGCCTCTCCCTTTTCGTTGACAATTCGCATTCGAAACTAAAAGGCAGCACCAAGCATTTAGCCATCAGCCCAGGAGCTGGTGGCTTTTTGTTTTGGATGAATTACTTTTCAGAGAACCGATAAAACATTAAACGCTTTTTGAGCAACTTTCGCTCCATCAAGGCGCTGCTGAGCTTCTTGGTACTGCGAGGTTTTGCCTTTGATTTAATGTTCATTTTGCCCTAGCACAAATATTTAAGTTATGCAGGAAGAGATAAATCAAATTATCTTTCCCTGTTCCGTTTTGCTTAATTCCATTAAATGTTCGCCAACGGGTCTTATAGATGCTGGCGACCTCCTTCTATTGTTGAGATAGCGAATTGTCAACAAAAGGGGAGAGAATTATGCCAACAGAAGTATTGGATGGAAATCAAGTAACTACACAGCCAGCACCGGCAACGGTGGATGCTCAGGCTTTTGCGCAAGCAATGGCAAGAGAGCTTGCTAGTTCTTTGAATCAAAATCAGAATGCTACACCTAAACAACAAGCCGACGAGATTGGCGAAGTTGTAGCTGCGCTAAGACAAAGTGGCTTAGAAGACTCTGACATACAAGCACATATTTCAACTGCTCTTGGCGTAGCTAAGAAGGCAGAACGTCAAACACAAGAAGAAATCAAGAAAGCAGCTGGACAATATGTTGCTGATAGAAATAACAGAGAGCTTTCTTCAGCTATTGGTCGTGCTGTTCGTAGCTACACAAAAGATGATGAATTGCTTCAGGAAGTATCCGAGGCTATTCGTAATCACGTACGCAATGAATTCCTTAACGGCTCCAGCGCAAGTGTTTTAACTGCGCGCAGCAAATTCATAAATGGCGGCGAACTTGATGAGGACATCATCGATGATATCGCAGCTAAAAAAATTGAAGCTATTGAGAAGAAGCGTAGTGGCAAGAAAGGCGCTGCTACTCCAACTATTACACCTTCTGATGTTACTCGTCCTAATGCTGATGCTGATAAATCAGCAGTAACTTCTCCAGAAGATGACATGTCAGAAATTCAACGCACAGTTTATCAAGCAAGTTTATCGCAATTCAAAAGAACAATGACATCAGAGGAAGCTCAGAAGCAAGCTCTGGTCGCCGCTAACCGAGTTAAGAAATAAGGAGTATAAAAAATGGCAGCTGCTACTACTGGTTTAGGTTTCCAGCTCTGGACAGAGAATATAACAGCCGACAATGTATGTCAGCGCTATTTACTCACTGCCAGTACGCAATTCTATGAAAATGATGCTCTTGTTTTAAGTGACGGCATTGCTGGACAAGCTTCTGCTCAAACATCTTTACCTACTCATATTTTCGTAAATATGATTACGGATAGCTCAATGCTACGTCCTGGTACACAGAATCTTACAACAACTCTTGGCGAAGCTGGACTTATGGTTCCTTGTTCAAGTGGTGTTGCCGGCGGTATGTCTCCGCTTAATTTCTGGACCCCATTAACTGGTAATTCAGTACCGACTATAAATGGTACTGCTGCTAATTCCAATTCCACAGCAACTTCAGTCTTGGTCACCTTTACAGGTTCTATTCCCGGCGCTGGAGGTGATCGCGTTCCTGTTGTTCATCGGCGCCATGGGCAAGTCGGCGCAACTCGGACTTCACGTTTGGCTGCCCGACGCAATGGAGGGGCCAACGCCGGTTTCCGCGCTGATCCATGCCGCCACGATGGTGACCGCCGGCGTGTTCCTGATGGCTCGGATGTCGCCGGTGATGGAGTTCGCCCCCGTCGCCTTGGCTTTCGTCACGTTCATCGGCGCATCAACGGCGCTGTTCGCCGCGACGATCGGCTGCGTCCAGAACGACATCAAGCGGGTCATCGCGTACTCAACCTGCTCCCAGCTCGGTTATATGTTCGTCGCCGCGGGCGTCGGGGTCTATCAGGCCTCGATCTTCCACTTGATCACCCATGCCTTTTTCAAGGCGCTGCTGTTTTTGAGTGCCGGCTCGGTCATCCACGCGATGTCCGACGAACAGGATATGCGGAAGATGGGCGGGATATGGAAGTTCATTCCGGTGACGTATGCCGTGATGTGGGTCGGCAGTCTGGCCCTGGCCGGCGTCTTCCCGTTCGCCGGCTACTACTCGAAGGACGCGATTATCAGCGCCTCATACGCTGCCCATTCCGGTATCGGCACTTATGGCTTCATCTGCACGGTCCTCGCGGCCTTCCTGACGGCGTTCTACTCCTGGCGGCTGCTGTTCATGACGTTCCACGGCAAGCCGAGGGCCGATCATCACGTGATGGAGCACGTCCACGAGAGCCCCGCGATCATGCTGGGTCCGCTGTTGGTTCTGTCGATCGGCGCGCTAGCCGCGGGTTTTGCTCTGCATCACTGGTTCATCGGCGACGACTGGCAGGCATTCTGGCGTGGCAGCATCTTCAACGGCGAGCACAACCATGTTCTAGCCCAGATCGAGGACGTCCCGTTCTGGGTGGATATCTTACCGACCTTGGTCGGACTTCTCGGGATTGCGGTGGCGTATCTGATGTACATCGTCAATCCGCTGCTGCCGGTGCGGCTGGCGCAGAGCTTCGGCGGCGTCTACCGGTTCCTGCTGAACAAGTGGTATTTCGACGAGCTGTACGAACTGATTTTCGTGCAGCCAGCGATCCGTCTGGCCCGCCTGTTCTGGCAAGTTGGTGATGTCACCATCATTGATGGCGTTCCCAACGGGCTGGCGGAACTGACGAGTGATGGCTCGCGGGAGGTGGTAAAAATCCAGACTGGTTCCCTCGCGGTTTATGCCTTCGTCATGCTGATCGGCGTTGTCTTGTTGGTCGGTATCTTCATGCTGAGCCGGTGAGATCATGACTGCAATTAACAACGCCGCCGGTTTCCCCATTTTGTCGCTGATCACGTGGCTGCCGCTCGTCGGTTGTCTGGTGATGATGATGGTGCGTGGCGATGAGGCGACCGTCGCATCCAACGCGCGGTGGACAGCATTGTGGACCAGCCTGCTGGTCTTCATCCTCTCGCTGGTCCTGTGGGTGAAGTTCGATCCGTCCGATGCCGGGTTCCAGTTCAACGAGCACGTTGCCTGGCTGCCGGAGTATAAGGTGGGCTACAGCATGGGCGTAGACGGGATTTCGGTCCTGTTCGTGCTGCTATCCACCCTGCTGACACCGATCTGCATCCTGTCCGCCTGGGAGGTGATTCAGACCCGGGTTCGAGAATTCATGATAAGTTTCCTGATTCTGGAAACCATGATGGTTGGCATGTTCTCCGCGGCGGATTTTGTCGTGTTCTACGTGTTCTTCGAGGGTGTGCTTGTCCCGATGTATCTGATCATCGGCGTCTGGGGCGGCTCGCGCCGGGTCTACTCTGCGATAAAATTCTTTCTGTTCACACTGACCGGGTCCGTTCTGCTGCTGCTGGCGATGATTGCCATGTGGCTGCAGGCTGGCACGACCGATATTGCTGTATTGCTGCACACGACATTCCCGGCGGGGATGCAAAACTGGCTGTTCCTGGCGATGTTTGCCTCATTCGCGGTAAAACTGCCGATGTGGCCGGTTCACACCTGGCTGCCGGACGCGCACGTGGAGGCGCCCACTGCCGGCTCGGTCATCCTGGCCGGCGTGCTCCTGAAGATGGGCGCATATGGGTTCCTGCGGTTTTCGGTGCCGATGCTACCGGAAGCATCGGCGGTCTTTACCCCATTCATGTTCACGCTGTCGGTCGTGGCGGTGATTTACACGTCCTTGGTCGCGCTGGCGCAGGAGGACATGAAAAAGCTGATTGCATACTCGTCGATCGCCCACATGGGCGTCGTGACGATCGGGATCTTCACCTTCAACTTCCAGGGCATCTCCGGCGCCCTGTTCCAGATGCTGTCTCATGGTATCGTGTCCGCCGCGCTCTTCTTGGTTGTCGGCGTCGTCTATGACCGCACCCACACGCACGAGATCGCCCGCTTTGGGGGCCTGGCGGACCGCATGCCGTCCTACGCCCTGGTATTCATGTTCTTCATGATGGCGACGATTGGCCTGCCCGGCACGTCCGGCTTTGTCGGCGAGTTCCTCGTCATCATCGGGTCGCTGCAGGTGAACTTCTGGTTGGCTCTGCTGGGCGGTATGGGGATGATCCTGGGGGCAGCCTACATGCTGTACCTATATCGCCGGATGATCTTTGGCAGGATAACGCGCGATGACCTCCGCAATATCCTCGACCTCAGCCCGCGGGAGTGGGTGGTGTTCGCACCACTTATCGTACTCACCTTGTGGATGGGCATTTACCCGTCCAGCTTCACAAACTACTTCGACGCAACTGTGGGTTCTATGGTGCAGCACCACGCCGCCGCGCTGGAGGCGACGACCAAGATGGCCGGGATCACACCCGCACCTGCTGGGATGATACACCAATGAACTGGACTTTGGCCCTTCCCGAGATTGTCCTTGCTTGCGTCGGCTTAGCCACTTTGGTCTTCGGTGTGCTGCGTAAGCAGGACACCACACTGCTGTGCACAATGTTTGTGATGGGCGGTTTTCTGATCGCGGGCCTGCTGGTGCTGACCCGCACAGCCGGCTTCGGCTTCAACGGCCAGTTCGTGTCGGACCCCTTCAGCGCCTTCAACCAGATTCTCATCATCTCAGGCTCCGCGTTGTCGTTGATCCTGGCGTTGGACTGGAATCGCGAGCAGGGCATCGCCCGGTTCGAGTTCCCGGTCCTGATGCTATTCTCGACCGTCGGCATGATGATCATGGCCGGGGCGGCGAACCTGATGACGCTATATCTCGGGCTGGAGCTGCAATCGTTGGCGCTGTACGTGCTGGCGGCGTTCGCTCGAGACGATCTTCGCTCCTCCGAAGCCGGCTTGAAGTATTTTGTTCTGAGTTGTCTTTCCTCCGGCTTGCTGCTTTACGGGATATCGCTGGTTTATGGGTTCTCCGGAACGATGGACCTAGCGTCGCTGCATGAGCTGCTATTAAAGCCGGAAAGCGCCTCGCCGGGCCTCGTGGTGGGGATCGTGTTCGTGTTCGTAGGGTTGGCGTTCAAGGTTTCCATCGTGCCGTTCCACATGTGGACACCGGATGTCTACGAAGGGGCGCCGACATCGGTGACCGTGTTCTTTGCCACCGCTCCGAAGGTCGCCGCGATGGCGCTGTTGCTGCGGGTGATGGGTACATCGTTCGCCTCGTTGGTCGGCGCCTGGCAACTACTGGTGGTGATCGTGTCGATCGCGTCCATGGTGCTGGGGGCGTTCGCCGCGATCGGGCAGACGAATATTAAGCGGCTGATGGCTTATTCCTCGATCGGCCACATGGGGTATGCGCTGATCGGGTTGGCGGTCGGCACCGCCGACGGCGTACGCGGTACGCTGATCTATATGGTCATCTACGTTTTCATGACCGGCGGCACGATCGGCTGCATCATGGCGATGCGGCGCAAGGGGAAGGCAGTCGAGCAGATCTCGGATCTGTCCGGGCTGGCCGCCAACGATCCGGCGCTGGCGATGGCGTTTGCGGTGTTCATGTTCAGTCTGGCCGGCATCCCGCTGATGTCCGGGTTCTTCGGCAAGCTGTATATCTTTCTGGCGGCCGTGCAGGGCGGGTTGCTGGCTCTGGCGATCATCGGCGTGCTGACCAGCGTGGTGGGCGCCTTCTATTATATCCGCATCGTCAAGGTGATGTATTTCGACGCCTCGGTCGAACCCTTCGACCCACGCCCGGCCTCACTATCGTTCGTTGTGGCCGCAACCGGCCTATTCACCGGCTTCTTCTTCCTGTTCCCGGCGCCGGTCGTGGCGGCAGCGCAGGCGGCGGCGAGTGTGTTGTTCCGGGTCGGGTAGGTCGGAAATCCGCTTTGACAAGCCGGAAGCGGGCGGAGAAAACAACGTTCTCTCCAGAAGGGAACGTACATGCCCGAACCAGACACAAGGCCCGCGATCGCGAGCATCGGTTTCATTGGCCTGGGCGTGATGGGAGAACCGATGTGCGGCCATCTGGCGCGCCGGTCTGGGGTTCCTGTCCTGGCCTACGACCTGCGGCCCGAACCGTTGGATCGATTGGCGGCGCATGGCGTGAAGCCGGCCTCTGTGCAGCAGATTGCCGTCGGCTGCGATGTGATCCTGCTCTCGCTGCCGGACGGCAAGGCGGTCGCCGCGGTGGTGGGGCAACTTGAGCCTCATCTGCGGGCCGGCCAGTGCGTCGTCGATACCGGTACGTCCCAGGTCGAATTGACGCGGCGGATCGGAGCGCAACTGGCAACGAAGGATATTCTTTACGCCGATGCACCGGTCGCGCGAACGCGGGAGGCCGCGTCGCGCGGTGAACTGAGCATCATGGTCGGCGCCACGCCGGAGACGTTTAGTCGGATCAAGCCGATCCTGGAGACCATGGGAACCGACGTCACGCACTGCGGTCCCATCGGATGCGGCCAAGTGGTCAAAATCCTCAACAACATGTTGGTGTTCCAGCATTGCGGTGCGCTGGCAGAGGCGATCGCCATCGGGCGTCGCAATGGGGTGCCCGCGGACGTGCTGCTGCCGACGATAGCAATGGGGTCGGGCGATAGTTTCGTGCTGCGAAACCATGGAATGAAGGCGATGCTGCCGGGAGGCTTTCCGGAACGGGCGTTCTCGACGCGGTATGCGATGAAAGATCTGTCCTATGCGCTGGAGATGGCCCAGGCGTCGGGCCTGGACATGGCGGCGTGCGAAACTGACCATGGCGCGGCTGAAGCGGGCCGAGGAAGCCGGATACGGCGACCAGTATCACCCGATCGTGCTGAAGGTGATCGATCCACAATGAGTTTCTTCCCCATGCGGCGTCATGCGCTCGGCGTGTCAAGTAATGGCCGCTAGGCTGGAGTTTCTCCGCCGCCTCGCTTGACGGCAACGGTGCCAGCTGTGACGGTGGCCCGACAATTTTCAGGGATACGAGCCCATGAATGTCTCACCCTCTCCGGCGTCGATCGCCGGCGTGTCAGAAGCCGAGTGGCAGATCCGCTGCGATCTGGCGGCGCTCTATCGGCTGGTGGCACATCATCGCTGGACGGACTTCATCTACACCCATCTCAGCGCCCGCCTGCCGGGACCCCAGCATCATTTCCTGATCAACAAGTACGGCGTGAATTTCCACGAGATGCGTGCGTCCGATCTGGTGAAGATCGATGTAGACGGAAACGTCGTCGAGGAAGAGCGCAGTCTCGGCAGCGGCAACGTAAATGCGGCGGGATTTACCATCCACTCGGCGATCCATATGGCCCGAGAGGACCTGATGTGTGTCGTGCATACTCATACCGCGGCCGGTATCGCGGTGTCGGCGCAGAAGGACGGATTGCTCCCGTTGTCGCAACATGCCTGCAAGTTTTACGGCTGCCTCGCCTACCACGGATATGAAGGGATCGCTCTGGATCTGGATGAACGGGACCGTCTCGTCGCCGATCTTGGACAGCACAAGGCAATGATCTTGCGCAACCACGGCCTGCTCGTCGGCGGGACCTCGATCCCCGAGGCGTTCCTTTACATCTACATGCTGGAGCGCGCCTGCGCTGCGCAAATCGCTGCACTGTCCGGCGGCCGAGAGATCATCCTGCCGCCGCCAGAGGTCTGCGCGCATACGGCGGAGCAGTTTCGCCTGCAGGAGAATGACCAGCATTATGCAATGGTCTGGAACGCGGCGCTTCGGTTGATCGAAGACGGCAAGCCGGACTACCGGAGCTAGCCTCGATCGCCTGCACCGGATCATCCCGCCATGAGTGCGATCAGCGCTCTTCTTGATCAGAACGTATCGCGCGATGGCGGCACGGTGATGCACGCGCTGCCCCGGCGAGTAAGACGGCTACACGCCTCCACCGCCGCAGCCGAAGAAAGTCCTGACAAACGCGCCCTGAAGGCGACCTGGGTTCCCAAGGGCGAGGTCGCGGGTAACTCGATCTTTGTGGTCTGCAGCAGGTCGGGTTCGGCGGACTGAGCGGCTTTGGCGGCGGCCTCAGCGATCGAGAGGGTGGCGAATGCTCCGACCTGAATCATCCAGCGTCCTTGAGGGGATACTGAAGAGAAGGCGACCGGCTGGGCCATCCTCTCCTGGATCGGTCGACCCTCGATCGCATACCGCGTCGGCTGCTGCCCCGTTGTGCTTGGCTCGACCAGGGCGGGGCCGTGCCGGCGGCTCGACCGGCTGCACATTGACGGAAGCCCGCGCGGGTGGCTGGCACGGTCGTGTCGGGTCGTAGGCAGCGTCGGGGTCGCAACCCTCCGAAGTATATGGCGCCGGTGCGACGGCGTATCGTGTGGCTTCGACTGGTGTGGCAGCGACGGGCTGAAGCGGACGAAGCGGCGTGCAAGGCCTTCCGGGATCATAAGCGGCATCCTGATCGCAACCGGCCGAGGTAGGACGGTATGCCACCTGCGTAACCGTTGCGCCTCGGGCATAAACCGCCAGCGGGCCGGACATCGGCGACTCAGACCCCAACAAAGGCGCCACCGAGGCCACATAATTGACCGTTTCGGTCGGCAGCGGCGCGCGGTTGCTCAAGTATTGATCCAGTCGGTTCGGACCGGCGTTATAGGCCGCAAGAAATCCGGGCGAGCCGAATCGATCATACATTTCCCTCAGATAGGCGGTGCCGGCGAGAATATTGTTGTGCGGATTGAACGGGTCATCACCAAGATTGTAGCGTGCCCGCAGCCCGTCATAGGTGTCGGGCATCACCTGCATTAGCCCCATCGCCCCGGCCGAGGAGATGACATCCTCCTGCCCGCCGGATTCCTGGCGCATCACGCTGCGGATCCAGTTTTCCGGCACACCGAACCGTCCGGACGCCTCATGGATATAGGGACCCCAAGGATCGCTCGCCGGTCCAGGGGGCGGGTAGTAGCGGGAGGGGTTGTAATGAGCGGATGAGCGATGGGTATGGCTGCTACCGCACGCCCCAAGTGTGGCCAACAATGCCAGGCAGGCGATCAGCCGAACCCGGCGTGATGTCTGGTGCGCGAAGGTGCGGCTCATGGTTAAAGACCGACGCGGTGGTTTCAGCCGTCGTTGTTACCACAGAGCGTGAAGAAAGCATGAGAAATCTTTGGAGACGCCCGAACTTCGAGAGCGAAGCAACCCCGGCCGTGGCACGGAGGAAACACTCGCTACATCCCGATTGAAAAGCCGCCATCAACGGGTATTGCCGTGCCGGTGACAAAATCTGACGCAGAAGACGCCAGGAATGCCGCGATTCCCGCCATGTCGTCAGGCGTGCCCCAGCGGCCATGCGGCGTGCGCTTCTCTACGCTGTCGTGAAGCCCAGTCACCTGCTCGCGGGCACGTTTAGTCAGATCGGTATCAATCCAACCCGGCAGTACCGCGTTGACCTGGATGTTGTCCTTCGCCCAAGCGGTCGCCATTGCCCTCGTCATTTGCATGATACCGCCTTTGCTGGAGGCGTAGGCGACGGCGTAGGGCGCGCCGAACAGCGACATCATCGAACCGATATTGATCATCTTGCCGCCGCCTTCCTTCACCATCACCGGATAGGCGGCCTGAGAACAAAGGAAGGCGCTGGTCAGGTTGGTATCAAGGACGTGGTGCCATTCGTCCTCCGACAGGTCCTGCGGCATTTTGCGAACCGAGGTGCCGGCGTTGTTGACCAGGATATCAACGCGGCCATGTTTCTCGACTGTGGCCGCGATCAGCGCCTGGCAGTCAGCTTTCCTTGTTACATCGGCAACGATGAAGCTGGCCTCGGCGCCCATATCGCGCAAGGCGCTCAGCGCGCGGGCGGCCTTCCCTTCGTCGCGGCCGGCGATAACGATGGCGGCGCCGAGCGAGGCGATGCCCCTTGCCATGCCTAGCCCTATGCCGCCATTGCCGCCGGTCACGACCGCGACTTTTCCCTTGAGATCGAACAAGTTCACTGCGCTGCTCCCTAGCCGGACGTTTTGCGCAGCATGATGGGAGGTATCATGCCGCGCAAGGCGTCAGGGGATCGCGCGTGTCTCCGCCAAGTGGTCGAACCGTTTCTGGAAAGTGCCCAATCCCATGGTCTGAGAGCGTAATTCGATGATCAGGTCATGCAGTTCGGCTTCAGGCACCAGCGCATCCACATTATCCCACCCCGGCCACCCTGGCCGCTCGGCAAACCCGAGGATCTGACCCCGGCGGCCGGTCAGCAACCGCTGCGCCCTCGCGGTGTAATCGTTTGGCACACTGATGGTGACGTGGTCTACCGGTTCCAACAGCACGGGGTCCGCCTTGGTCAGAGCCTCCTTCATCGCGATCTGGGTCGCGGTTTTGAATGCCATGTCGGAACTGTCCACCGAGTGGAAGCCGCCATCGACCAGCGTGACAGATACGTCCACCACCGGATAACCGAACGGACCTTTGCGAGTGGCTTCCTCGGCGGCATCGCCGACGGCAGGAATGAAGTTGCGAGGAACCGCGCCGCCGACGATCTTGTCGATGAACTGGAAGCCCTCCCCGCGCGCCCTTGGAGCGACATCGATCTTAACGTCGGCGAACTGCCCGTGACCGCCGGTTTGGCGCTTCAAGCGTCCATGCTCATGCACCGGTTTGCGAATGGTTTCCTTGTAGGCAACCGATGGTTTGTGGGTTGAAAGCTTCAGGCCGTAGTCCTTGGCCAAGTGGTCCACCGTGGTTTGCAGATGCATCTCGCCCTGGCCATGCAGGACGGTCTCACCCTCCTGGGTAATGAACAAAGATGGGTCTTCCTCGACCAACTTTTGCAGTGCGCCGGACAGCTTCACGTCGTCTTTCCGGTCGGTTGTGGCAATCGCCATCGCATAAACGGGCGGGGTAGTCCGCGGAAAGGGCAGGGGTTCCGGTTGCCCGCCAGGCGACAAGGTGGCGCCGGTCGGCACACCATCGAGACGCCCGAATGCGACGATATCGCCTCGTCGTGCTTCCGGGACCTTCGTCAGGTCGCCTCCGACGAAACGATAGATGCCGCCGAGACGCGTTCCGCCGAGTTGCGCCCCATCCGAGATGGTGCCGCTCCAAATCCGGGCGTAGGACAACTTCCCAGTATGGCCTGCATAGGCGGTCTTGAAAACCTGCGCGCGCGGCGCTCCACCCGGCACGATTTCTCGGCGTTCCGCGGTTTCGGAAGGATCGGGCGTGTCGTGGCGGAGCGCCTTCCACAGACGGCGCACGCCATTTGCGTTTTCGGCGGCTCCGACGAGAACCTCGATCACGGAGCCAGCCAAAAGATCTTTGCGCATATCGCGGTACAGCTCGTCGGGGGTCGGTTTTATGTCCTCCAGCACTTTCTCCAGCAAAGCATCGTCGTGGTCGGCCAAGGTTTCCACGAGGCGCCCGAGCGCGTCCTGCTCGTCAGCGAGCATCGCCGCGGGAATTTGCATGAGTTCCGACGCCTGGCCCTTGCGGTAGCGGTACGCACGCTCGCTCATGAGATCGACATAGCCGGTGACGGTCGGACCGTCGAAGATCGGCATCTGCCGCAGCACCAGCGGGCTGGCGGCGTAGGCCTGCAAGGCAGCGAGCGTGTCGGCAATGCTGCCGTCAAGCGTGTCGATCTTATTGATGAAGACGATATGGGGAACCCCCTCTTCCTTAAGCGTTTTCAGTAGCGGTGCAACCATGGCGGCCTTTGACGGCGTGGGCTCGCACACGACCACGGCCATATCGACCATCGCGAGCGCGGCGCATGTCTGGTGGGCGAATTCGATCGAACCGGGGCAATCCAGGACAGACCACGGGTCACCGAGATAGGAGCAATGACCGAGGCGGATCTCGGTGGTCATCGGGCGATTGCGCGGGTCGGCGGGTCGCTTGACAGGCGCGCCCGCTGCATCGAGCAGAGCTTCGAAAAGCGTGGACTTCCCGCTGCTGTATGGGCCCACCAGAGCCACCGAGCGAGGACTTCTGCCGTTTTGTGTTCCTGACATGGCCGCACCTCCTTCGTACATTGAAGGCGCCCTCCGAGAGCGGGCCCGTGCGAAGGCGGGCACTCGGTGCGCCCTTGCCCGGAGATGTTAGCGCGGTTCAGGCGGAGGGGAACAGGGCACCCATCACAGGGGTGCGACGGCACGGCTGAGACGAGCACGTCGCACGGTTTGGCCGCGTTACTTCATTTTCTGATCGCGGCGGCCCCAGCGACTAGCCCGGACCTTCCCGAAATGTCTTATGGCCGAATTTGGTCAGGACAGCGTTGCTCGATGAATTGCCTCGACTCTCACCTGTAATCGAACGCCTTGTCGTCGAGATCGATCGCCGGAAACTCGTCCTTTTCCCTCCAGTAATCCTGGTTGTGCTGCCATTCCGGCTTGTTACCGCGCTTCGGAAGCAGGTGCATCCCCCGCATGATATACCCCGGATTGAAATTTTCCGGATCAATCCACGGCAGCAGAGGCATGTCCTCGTCCTCCGGGCGCAGCGCCGGCATCACCCGGTGCGCGCCCTTCGCGTCCATGTGCTTCAACAGGCGGCAGACGAAGTCGGCGACCAGGTCCGCTCGCAGTGTCCAACTCGCCCGGAAATATCCGAAAACCCAGACCATGTTCGGCACGCCGGTGAACATCATCCCGCGATATGTCACGGTATCGGAGAATACCAGAGGCTTATCGTCTATGGAGAACTCGATATCGCCCAGCACGTTTAAATGAAACCCGGTAGCCGTGATAATGATGTCGGCCTGTAGTGCTTTGCCGGACTTCAACCGAATACCTGTCTCGGTAAATCGCTCAATCTCGTCAGTTACCACGGAGGCCTTACCGGAGGCGATGCCTTTAAATAGATCCGCATCCGGGACAAACGCGATCCGTTGCCGCCATGGCCGATAGTTTGGGGTGAAATGTGTCGCGATATCATAGTCCGGCCCCAGTTCCGCTCGGACAGCACCCAGCAGTTCCTGCTTTACCTTCTCAGGTTCATTAAAGGCTCGCCGGGTGAACACGTCCTGCTCGTACAGGATCTTCTTGCGAACAATTTCGTGTATCCATTCCTCTTGAATGCCTAACAGCCGCAACTCTTCAGCCAACGCGATCGCATTGCGCCCGGTCAGGAAATAAGTCGGCGAGCGCTGCAGCATCGTCACGTGAGCGCAGTCGTTGGCGATCGCCGGCAGCAGCGTCGCGGCGGTGGCACCCGAACCGATGACGACGACGTTCTTGTCCTTGTAGTCCAGGTCGTCGGGCCAGGTCTGCGGATGAACGATCTTACCCTTGAACGAGTCCATCCCGTCCCAGTGCGGTGTATATCCTTCGGAGTGGCGGTAGTAGCCCTGGCACATCCACAGGAAATTTGTGGTGAACTGGACCGCCTCATTGGTGTCGGTCCGTGTGGCCTCGATCGTCCACTGGTTCCGCTTGCTCGACCAGTTCGCCGAGAGGATCTTGTGGCGGTAGCGGATGTGAGGAGCCAAATTATTCTCGGCAATGACCTCACCCATGTAGGCCAAGATTTCCGCCGCGCTCGCGATCGGTGCGCTCGTCCAGGGCTTGAAGCGATAACCGAAGGTATGCAGATCGCTGTCGGACCGGATGCCTGGGTAGCGATGAGTCCACCAGGTGCCGCCGTAGTTGTCCAGCGCCTCTAAGACTACGAAACTCTTGTCGGGACACTGCTTTGTCAGGTGGTAAGCTCCACCCACCCCCGAAATTCCCGCTCCAACGATCAGGACGTCGAAGTGCTCGGTTTTCTGGGCAGGCCGGACAAGTGTTGCTGTTTCGCTCATAGTTACCGGTCTTCTAGGTTGGCTAGTGCCTCGGATGATCAACGGTCACCGACACGGCAACCGTTGACTGCTAAGCCAATGCGGGAAGAACCACGATAAGGCAACATGCCCAATAGCAAATTCTCGATATCCCGCCGCCGACTTTCAATTCAGACCGCGGATCAGACCGTCCTCCTTAGGATCCTGCGGCCGACTAACCTCCCGATCAATGCGCCAGGCGAGTGGCTTGTTCCGCAGGTAAGGAGAGGGCACTCGGGTCCGCGGGTACCGACTCCCAGATAACCGCCTCGTAACCACACTCGCGCGCTCTCCTCTCGATCCGCTGTTGCGCGTCCGAAGCGCAGGTGCCAACCTGATACCGCGGCAAAAGGTGCTTTCCAAGAGCCGCACTATCCATAGTGTAGGTGACGTAGAACAGGCCCCGCTCGACTTCGCAGAGTGTCGCGCTGAGCACTCGCCCGTCTGTAAGCTGGATCCCCACCGGACATTCCTCCCGCTTTATTGGCAAAACCCGCCGCGCGCCCGTGCGCGAGGACAAACTGCCATTGGCATAACGAACCCAACCCCTGATCGATCAAAGCAGCTGAGAATCACAAATAGGTGATCTGTTCAAAAGTTGGACTTTGAATGCTAGATGGACCAACATCGGTTCGGTCCCGAAGTAGTGACCACCGTATGGATGGGTTGGTCGCACCATCTGTGCGCGTGGAAGGAGTAGGCTTGAATTTCAGACGTTACGAACCTGGTTCGTCGTTTCGGCAGCCGGGTCCGGATCCCCTCGCTTTTCTGGCCGGCGGCGGCGAGATGGGGGCGATCATGCGCAACCATGATTGGACGGGATCGTCGCTCGGCGCGCCCGAGACCTGGCCCCAGCCGTTGCGCACCGCGGTCCGTTTCATGCTCAATACCGGCCATCCAATGTATATCTGGTGGGGTCACGAAGGGGCGTGCCTTTACAACGATGCCTATCGCGCCTCGATCGGTCCCGAACGACACCCCGGTTCGCTCGGCCGGCCAGTGCGGGAGGTTTGGGCAGAGATTTGGGACGATTATTGGTCCCCAGATCGAACAGGTTATGGCGGGCGGCCCGGCAACCTGGCATGAGAACCAGCTTGTTCCGATCACACGTCACGGGAAGCGTGAGGACGTTTACTGGACGTACAGCTACGGACCGATCGACGACCCGCACGCAGCGAACGGAATTGGTGGGGTGCTGGTTGTTTGCACAGAGACGACAGCCACGGTTCTTGCCGAACGGGAACGTGCCGCGCAAGCCGATCGTCAACGGCGTCTGTTTGAACAGGCGCCGAGTTTCATGGCGATCCTCGAAGGGCCGGAACACCGGATCACATTCGCCAACGCCGCCTATATGCGCCTCGTCGGCGATCGGGAAGTCGTTGGACACAGGTTTTCTGACGCGTTGCCAGAGGCGGCCGCGCAGGGCTACCTGGAACTACTGGATCGTGTGTTCCGCAGCAGCGTGGCCTACAACGCCACCAGCGCCAAGTTCACAGTGGAGGCTGCGTTCGGAGAGGCGGCAAACGAGCGGTATCTCGACTTTGTCTTCCAACCGATTACCGACGCTGAAGGCCATGTGACCGGGATCTTTGTGGAGGGCCACGACGTCACTGAGCGGACGCTCACCGAAAGCGCTTTGCGCGCCAGCGAGGCTCGGCTGCACGAGCTGAATGCGAACTTGGAATGGCATGTCGCCAAGCGCGCCGCTGAACTCCAGGCGAGCGAGGCCCGGCTTCGACATATCTTCGAAACGAGCTATCAGTTGCAGGGTCTTATTGACCGGGACGGGACACTGCTTGACGCCAACGCAACCTCACTCGCGGTCATCGGGAGGCCGCTCGACGATGTGGTGGGCAAAAAGTTCTGGGATACACCATGGGTCACCGCGACATCCGGCATGCCCGAGATGGTGCGCGCCGCGGTGTCGGCGGCTGGCAGAGGCGAAACCGTGCGCCAAGAGGTTTCGGTCCAGCTTCCATCAGGCGTGCGCAGCTTCGACTTTTCGATCCGCCCGATCTGGGGGGCTGACGGCGAGGTCGTCGCCATCGTGCCGGAGGCAGTCGATATCACCGAACGGCGCCTTGCCGAGGAACATCTGCGCCAATCGCAGAAGCTGGAAGCCATGGGCCAGCTCACCGGAGGCGTAGCCCATGACTTCAATAACCTTTTGACCCCCATCATCGGCAGCCTCGACATGCTCCTCCGTTCTGGCGTGGGTAGCGAACGGGAGCGTCGGCTGATGAACGGAGGCATGAAGTCGGCGGAGCGCGCCCGGACCCTGGTCCAGCGACTGCTGGCGTTTGCCCGGCGTCAACCCCTGCAGGTCGACTCCGTCGACGTCGCCAGTCTCATTGGTGGAATGGCTGAACTACTCGCTAGTACTTTGGGTCCACGCATCAGCATGGTGGTCGAAAGCGCCAACGATTTGCCCTCAGCCAAGGCCGACCCCAATCAGCTTGAAATGGCGATCCTCAACCTCAGCGTTAATGCTCGCGACGCGATGCCAAACGGAGGAAGTCTTCGGATTGCGGCGGTGAGGGAAGTGGTCGGCGTTGGCCACCGGTCCGGCCTCCCGCCAGAGATCTATATATGCATCAGTGTGACAGATACCGGCGTAGGCATGGATGCGGCTACTGTACGGCGGGCCATCGAGCCGTTCTTTTCCACAAAAGGCATTGGCCAGGGAACCGGCTTGGGTCTCTCCATGGTCCATGGTCTCGCTGCCCAACTTGGTGGCGCTCTGACCATTAGCAGCATGCCCGGCCAAGGGACGACGATCGAACTCTGGCTAAGGGTGGGCGGCCAGACACCACCGGTTGCCCGAAACGCGGTTGAAATCGAACAACCGATCCGACGCCTCGGAACCGTTCTTCTTGTCGATGACGAGGAACTGGTCCGCATGACTACAGGCCACATGCTGGCCGAGCTTGGTTTTATCGTTTTTGAGGCGTCCTCCGCCGAGGAGGCGCTTCGGATTGTCGATAGCGATGCGATGATCGACGTTCTTATCACTGATCACCTGATGCCCGGAATGACCGGCGTGGATCTGGCATACGCTGCGCGGAAGCGGCGTCCGGCTGTCGCGGTCCTCGTCATTTCGGGATTTGCGGAAATGGAGGGGATCGCGCCGGATCTGCCGCGCCTGACGAAGCCATTTAGGCAGGCCGATCTCGCGGCCGCTCTCGCGGGTCTGCGAGCAGAGTAGGACCCTTGGCTTCGCCGCTCGCATTTACGATGCCTAGTGGCGACCCTCACCCTTGACGCCTCCGGCCAGTGCGCTAGCAGCTTCCGGTAACAGCGATATGGACGAAACAATGCCGAAATTGATTGCCGGAAACTGGAAGATGCACTGCCTGGCGGCTGAGGCTGTCGCGCTCGCCCGGGCGATAGCGGCTGGTGCGCAAGATATCAATGCGGAATTGGTTGTTTGCCCGACCGCGCTGCATGTTGCCGCCGTCGCCCAGACGCTCAAAGGTTCCTCCGTCGCAGTCGGCGGCCAGAACTGTCATCAGGCGAAGCAAGGTGCCCACACCGGCGACATCGCCGGCCGGATGCTGCGCGATGCCGGTGCTACGTGGGTCATCCTCGGCCACTCCGAGCGCCGCCAAAATCATGGCGAAACCGACGAACTCGTGCGCGAAAAGACTTTGGCCGCCGTCGAAGCGGGCCTAACCCCGATCGTTTGCGTCGGCGAAACCGCCGACCAGCGTAGCGGAGGGCAGGAAACCGAGGTCGTCGGCTGGCAACTCGCTGGGAGCCTGCCGAAGCCCTTCACCGGCGTTGTCGCCTATGAACCCATTTGGGCGATCGGCACCGGCAAGACCGCCACTGGCCAAGACGTGGCCCTGATGCATGCTTTTATCCGCGAGGAGCTGGTTCGCCAGTTCGGCGACGCCGGACACGGCATCCGCATCCTCTACGGCGGCTCTGTCAATCCGGCTAATGCGGTCGCTTTGCTCACTCTCCCCAACGTCGGCGGAGCACTGGTGGGTGGCGCCAGCCTGAAGCCAGATGATTTTCTATCGATTGCCCGCGCCGCTAAGGGCGGGTAAGAGGCGCGCGACGATGGCTGAGGCGATCGCCGCCAGCTTATTTGAAAGTCCCGCGCGTTGAGCACAGTCCTGCTGATTATCCATCTGTTTGTCACCCTAGTACTGATCGGCGTCGTGCTGATCCAGCGCAGTGAGGGCGGTGGCCTGGGTATCGGCAGTTCTCAGGGTATGGGCTCGTTCATGTCGGGTCGTGGCAC
This sequence comes from uncultured Alphaproteobacteria bacterium, assembly GCA_963778125.1. GTDB lineage: Bacteria > Pseudomonadota > Alphaproteobacteria > Acetobacterales > Acetobacteraceae > Rhodopila. Next base: position 26,388 of record CAVZTH010000056.1, read on the forward strand.
AGCCAACCTGCTAACCCGCACCACGGCGGTGCTCGCGGTGATATTTATGGGCCTTTCCTTGACGTTGGCGCTGCTGGATCGCGGGACGTCAGCGGCGCCCGGACGGTCGATCCTGGATACGCCGGCGCCGGCATCCACCACCGCGCCACCGCCGCCAGCCGCGCCGCCAGGTCCGTCAGCCCCGACGAATTGATCGTTCACCCTTGCTGAGATCACCGAACTGATCGTGCGTTTATGCATGAGGCTGCAACAGAGTTTTCCTCGCGTCGCGGGATCTTCACGCACTGATAGCTTGGCACTTGCTTGAAATTTCATCATCGAGCTTCCCCCGGTCCGATTCGCTTCGCTATTGTGGGCACCCATGACGCGATATGTGTTCGTTACCGGCGGCGTGGTCTCATCCCTGGGCAAAGGGATTGCCGCCGCAGCGCTTGGGGCGCTGCTGCAGGCTCGCGGCTTCACGGTTAAACTGCGAAAACTCGACCCCTATTTGAACGTCGATCCGGGCACCATGAGCCCCTATCAACACGGCGAGGTCTTCGTCACCGATGATGGGGCTGAGACTGATCTCGATCTGGGGCATTACGAACGTTTCACCGGTGTCCACGCCACCCGGCTCGACAACGCTACCACCGGCCGCATCTACCAGGACGTGATCGCCAAGGAACGACGGGGGGACTATCTCGGAGCGACCGTGCAGGTGATCCCGCACATCACCGATGCCATCAAGGAAGCAGTGCTCCGCGAAACCGCCGATTTTGACTTCGTGCTGGTTGAAATCGGCGGAACTGTCGGCGACATCGAGAGCCTGCCGTTCCTGGAGGCAATCCGCCAGTTGGGCAATGAGCTTGGCCCTGAAAACGCGATGTTCGTGCATCTGACGCTGGTGCCTTACATCCCCTCGGCTGGGGAACTAAAGACCAAGCCGACCCAGCACTCGGTCAAGGAACTGCTGAACGTCGGAATTCAGCCGCAGATGCTGCTGTGCCGATGCGATCGGCCGATCCCGGACAACGAGCGCCGCAAGATCGCGCTTTTTTGCAATGTCCGCCCGGCCGCGGTGATCCCCGCCCTGGACGTTGGCACGATCTACCAGGTCCCGATCGCCTATCACGCCGAGGGCATGGACCGCGAAGTACTGCGCCATTTTGGGCTGCCTTTTGAGGGCGAACCTGATTTACGGCGATGGAAGCGTATCGTTGAGATCGTGCAGGCGCCAGAAGGCGAGGTACGGATCGCCATCGTTGGCAAATACACAAACCTGCTGGACAGCTATAAGTCTTTGGCCGAGGCGCTGACCCACGGCGGCATCGCCAATCGAGTAAAGGTCACCTTGGACTGGGTGGACAGCGAAATCTTCGAACAGCCCGGCGCGGTCCACCGCCTCGAGGGCGTGCATGGCATCCTGGTGCCTGGAGGCTTCGGCGAACGTGGCACCCCCGGTAAGATTGAGGCAGTACGCTTTGCCCGCGAGCACAAAGTACCCTTCTTCGGGATCTGTTTTGGCATGCAGATGGCGGTGATCGAAGCCGCCCGCAATCTCTCCGGCTTGCAGGAAGCGTCTTCTACTGAGTTTGGCCAATGCGATACGCCAGTCGTCGGCCTGCTGACCGAATGGGCCCGCGGAAACCAGATCGAGCGCCGGTCCGAGCACGATGCCAAGGGTGGCACGATGCGGCTGGGCACCTACCCAGCGATGCTCGGTGAGGGCAGTCTTGTGCGCTCAATCTATGGCGGTGCGGCGATGATCGAGGAGCGCCACCGCCACCGCTATGAGGTGAATGTTAACTTTCGAAGCTGCCTGGAAGCGACAGGACTGCGGTTTTCCGGCATGTCCCCGGATGGCGTCCTGCCGGAGATCATTGAATTGCCCGGGCACCCTTGGTTTGTCGGCGTGCAGTATCATCCTGAGTTGAAGTCGAAACCGTTCGCTCCGCATCCGTTATTCGCCGGTTTCATCGCCGCGGCATTGCGTCAGGCCCGCATGGTGTGACTATTCAAAAGGTGCGCTGCCGCATGACACACCCAGCACCGAAACAAAACTAACGTTAGCAACAGAATACATTTGCAGAGCCGAAAACCAATTATAATTCGCCGACGATCGCTGATATTTCATATTACTGCAAGTAGGTAGCTTCGGGTCGAACTAGAAGTCTCACGGTGGTCCTTACACGCAAACTCGCAGCGCCATTGACGGACTGACGGATTTTGCCCTACGAGGAAACCGCCGGAGGTTCCCGGCCCTCGTGATTTGTCCGGCCGGATTGCGGCGAGGTTAAACAAGCGCGCTAAAGAGGCCAGCGTCGGGTCAATTTCTCACCCCATGCTGCTCAACGGTCGGGCCACCGCTTACAAGGGCCCTGACATATGATACTCGACCCATCCCGCCTTCGTCCTGCCAGCCGCCTGATTCACGGGGGTGTACAGCGCTCTCTCCATGGCGAAACCGCGGAAGCGCTATATCTGACTTCTGGCTACGTTTATGACGACGCAGAGCAGGCTGAGGCGACCTTTGCGGGAACGATCGAACACTATCAGTATTCCCGCTTCGCCAATCCGACATTGAGCATGTTGGAGCGGCGGCTATGCCTGATAGAGGGCGCCGAGGACTGTCGCACGACCGCTACCGGAATGGCCGCGGTGAACGCCGCGCTGCTGTCGCATCTGAAAACCGCTGATCGGGTCGTGTCCGGACGAGCCTTGTTCGGGTCCTGCCACTGGATCGTCTCCACGCTATTGCCGAAATTCGGCATCGAGGCGGAATTTGTCGATGGTGGAGACCTTGCCCAATGGAAGGCAGCGCTGTCGCGTCCCACCAACCTCGTGCTGCTGGAAACGCCTTCCAATCCGATGCTGGAACTGGTGGACCTGCCGGCAGTGGCCGAAATGGCTCATGCGGCGGGCGCGATCGTCGTGGTTGACAATGTCTTCGCCACGCCGTTGCTCCAGCAGCCGCTCAAGCTGGGTGCCGATGTCGTAGTCTACTCCTGCACCAAGCACATGGACGGGCAGGGGCGGGTGCTGGGCGGGGCTGTCCTCGGCAGCAAGAAGTGGATCAACGAGGTGCTGCAGCCGTTCATTCGCAACACAGGCCCAGCGCTATCGCCATTTAACGCGTGGGTCTTGCTCAAGGGTATCGAAACTCTGGCGCTACGGGTCGATGCGGCAGGCCGCTCGGCCGCGGCAATCGCCGACTTCCTGGCAGAGCAGAGAGGCGTCGTCCGCGTGTGGTATCCGACGCGGGCCGATCACCCACAGCAGGCTTTGGCTCGGCGGCAAATGACCGGCGGCGGCACCGTAGTCACGTTCGAGGTAGAGGGCGGGAAGGCCGGCGCGTTCCAGGTCATGAACGGCTTCCAACTGATCGCCCTTTCAAACAATCTTGGTGATTCGAAATCTCTCGCCACCCATCCGGCGACAACCACGCACATGCGAATCGGCGAGGAGGAGCGTGGACGCCTAGGGATTACGGATGGTGTCATCCGGGTCTCGATCGGTCTGGAAGATGTCGATGACATCAAGGATGACCTGCGTCAGGCGCTGGGCGGGTTGGAGGCGCTTCCCTGACGCTTCCGTTTTGCCTGGCCTATAGCCGGCGGCCGGCTACGGGCAGCAGATTGACGTCTTGGGCATCTCGAGTTCATGCCAGCCGGCGTCAACCTCATCTCCTTCCTCGGGGCGCGAACGTATCGTCGTCAGGCATCGGCAGCATCGCGGTTCCCTCCAGTGCAGGCAGTCCCGCAGCAGGGTAAAGACCCTCGGCCTCGACCGCCGAGGCCAAAAGGTCCGGCCGATAGACCTGCGTAGCAAGCGTTTCGACATCGGCATGCTCATCCAGCCATCCCCACCGGCCCATCTGTCCGAGGAACCACAGTGCGTGGGCGCGTGCCGGGAACCAAGCTTCCCCGGTGTGGAATCGGATCAACTCCGCTCCCGACCCTCCCGGCAGGGCTGCCCGGCAGGCTGCCTCCGGCAGTCCCAATCCATTCGAATCGGCCAACAACATGGCGATCCCGGCCGCCTCGCCGGGCTGATCGCACAGGGCCTGGGCCCGCAGCACGGCGCGGAGCAAAAGGTGCAGCGGGTCCGAATTGGCTTCCGCCCAGGCCTCCCCTACACAAAGGCATTTCTCCGGATGGAACGGCCAGATCGCCGATGTCCCGATCAGGATCCGTCCCGCCTTCCGGGCCTCGGCGACATCACCCCAAGGCGCGCCGACGCAAAACCCCGAGATGCTGCCTGCGGCAAGCGCCTCCACCACATCCTCCGGCGGAGTGTCGACGGTTTCGACATCCCGGTCCAGGGAGGCGCCGCCGGATGCCAGCCAATAGCGCAGCAGCAGGTTATGCGTGGAGAAGGCGTGCGCCACCGCAAACCGCGGCCTGGTCTGCTGAGCGCGCAGCCAACGCAGGAGGCCCGGTCGCGGCGTCAGTTCATTCTCGGTCAATGCAGCCGCGGCTTCGTTACTTGCCACAATCGTGTTGCCACCCTGACTGAGCGACAATGGCACTACCAACCGGGCTTTCGGCCCAAGCAACCCTGCGCAGGCCGCGAGGACCAATGGCGGCAGCATCACCGCGGCATCCAGCGCGCCGTGGGTCATTTTATCGGCGATATTCGCCCATGAAGCCTCGACGCTGATCTCCACGTCGATGCCCTGGTCGTGAAATAGACCCCTGGTCTCCGCGAGGATGAGCGGCGCGCTGTCGACCAGTCGCAACAGGCCGAGACGGATCGGCTTGCTCATCCCGCATCACCTTGCTTGTTGTTTATGATTTTAATCGCGACATTGACGACAGGCTGAGCGTTCGTCACGGCACGGCGAGGGAGCCCTTTTGGGGCGTGGAGTTGGTTTCGATGCTTGATCGGAAGCGCATTGGCGTTTCCGATCAGCGCCTGCGCGGCCGTCAATATCGGACCGATGGCAAGCGTTCGCGCGACCTCACCGGCCCTTTCCGCATCATCGCCGGCCAGCAAGACCTTCACTTGCTTGTATCGCTGTTACACATGCGTGACGCAGAGGCAAAGCCTGTGCCGCATCGCAGCGCGGCTGTTTTGGCTAGATAGGCGATCGGTGCGCCGTTCCGCCGCCTAAATTGGCGCCAGCATGTGCGTAGATGGTTCGCATTCGGGATGCATGGCCTACGCGGCCTGATGGACTTGGATTGCCGCGACATCGGCTCGGCAGTAGCCTGCGGCCAACTGAAGGAGATAGGGCCATGATCCTGAAACTCGGATACAAGGCGTCGGCGGAGCAGTTTGCTCCGAGGCGTTTGCTGGATTTCTCTGTCGCGGCGGAGCAGGCGGGGTTCGATTCCGTCTTCGTGAGCGATCACTTCCAGCCGTGGCGGCACACCGACGGGCATGCGCCGTCGGCTTTGGCGTGGCTGGGCGCCCTGGGCGCCAGTACGCAGCGGATCGTCATGGGGACCAGCGTGTTGACGCCGACGTTTCGATATCACCCGTCGGTGGTGGCTCAGGTATTCGGGACTCTGGGTTCGTTGTTTCCCGGCCGCCTGATCCTGGGCGTTGGTACCGGCGAGGGCCTGAACGAAGTCCCGTCCACCGGCATGGTATGGCCCGAAATGAAGGAGCGCTTTGCTCGGCTGCGGGAGGCGATCAGCCTGATCCGCAAGCTGTGGGCCGAGGACCACGTGACTTTCGAGGGCGAATATTACAAGACCCAGAACGCCACGATCTACGACAAGCCTGGCGCGACGTTGCCGATCTACGTGGCTGGTGCTGGCCCTCAGATCGCCAAATACGCCGGTCGCATGGGCGACGGGTTCATTTGCACCAGCGGGAAGAAATGGGACCTCTACACCGAGACGCTGCTGCCGAATGTCGCCGAGGGGCTGGCGTTGTCATCCAAGCAAAAGCCCGATTTTGACCGGATGATCGAGATGAAAGTGTCATTCGACACGGACAGGCAACGAGCGCTGGAGGACACACGCATCTGGGCGGCTCTGGCGCTCACGCCGGAAGAGAAAATGACGGTCCACGACCCGAAGGAGATGGAACGGCTTGCCGACGCTCTGCCCGTCGAGCGTGCTGCGAGCCGCTGGATTGTGTCCTCTGATCCCGAGGAGCACATCGAGAAGATAAAGCCGTACATCGACATGGGCTTCCGCCACCTGGTGTTCCACGCTCCCGGCAATGATCAAGCTCGGTTCCTGAAGATCTACGGGGAAATGGTGCTGCCGATGCTGCGCCAGCGCTTCGGGTAGGATTAGATGCGTCGACGCTTCGTCATGGCCAGGCGTGCCCCTGCCACCTACCCGTCGAAGCGCGGATGGCGATGGCGGGAGATGGGCTGGTTGCGGGGGCGCCCACTATGACGGTGGCCCAAAACCGGTTGCGACCGTGACGTCTCGGTTGGAATTGTTCGCGATACCCGACCTGCCGATGGTGCGCGCCGGCGATGATTTGCCGGCGATGATCCTGGCCGGCCTCGACCGTGCCGGTGAGATTCTGCGTGACCGCGACGTGGTGGTGATCGCGCAGAAGATCGTGTCGAAAGCCGAGGGCCGCGTCGTCGATCTCGGTGACGTTGTTCCGTCGGCCCGGGCGATCGCGCTGGCGGCGGAGGTCGGTAAGGACCCGTGGATCGTCGAGGTGGTGTTGTCGGAGTCGACGAAGGTCGTCCGCAGCCGGCCGAACCTGATGATCATGCAGCACCGATTGGGCTTCGTGATGGCTAATGCCGGTGTTGACCAATCCAATATCGCGGCATCGGATGGCCACCATCGTGCCCTGCTGCTGCCACTAGACCCCGACGGCTCGGCCCAAGCGATTCGGGCCGCGCTGGGAGGTGGGCGGATGTGGGCGTAGTGATCAGCGACAGCTTCGGCCGTCCCTGGCGCCGTGGCACCGCCGGGGTAGCGATCGGCTCGGCCGGCATTCCATCGGTCATCGACCTGCGCGGCCAGCCCGACCTGTTCGGCCGCAAGCTTGAAGTCAGCATCATCGGTTTCGCGGATGAGATTGCCGCCGCCGCTTCGTTGTTGCAGGGTCAGGCGGCGGAAGCGCAACCTGTCGTCGTGGTGCGTGGCCTGACCTGGACCGCGCCCGAGATGCCGGTGGCGGAAGTGATACGCCCGGCCGAGGAGGATCTGTTCCAGTGATCGTTGCCCCGTGATTATCGCCCCATGATCATTGCACTGTCCGGCGGGGTAGGGGGCGCCAAGCTGGCGCTTGGTCTGTCGCGCATCATGCCCCATGAGGACCTGCTGGTCGTCGTCAATACCGGCGACGATTTCGAGCATCTCGGGCTATCGATATCGCCGGATATCGATACGGTGGCCTATACGCTGGCCGGGCTGGCGAACCGCGAGCTTGGCTGGGGGCGACATGACGAGACCTGGTCGTTCATGGAGACGATGGAGGCTCTTGGTGGCCAGACCTGGTTCCGTCTGGGCGACCGCGACCTGGCGTTGCATGTCGAGCGAACGAGGCGGCTGAAGGCGGGCGAAAGCCTGTCCGCGGTCACCGCCGATTTGTGCAGACGCATGGGCGTCGGTCCCGCGGTCGTGCCGATGACCGACGATCCTGTGCGGACGCGGTTGCTGACCGATCTTGGGTGGCTCGACTTCCAGGAATATTTCGTCCATCGGCGGTGCGAGCCGGTCGTCAGCCAACTCCAGTTCCAGGGTGCGGGTGCTGCCAAACCGCATCCCCGGTTCATCGCGGCATTGGCCGATCCGGCGCTAGAGGCGGTGGTGATCTGCCCATCCAACCCATTCATCAGCGTGGAGCCGATCCTGGCCATTCCGGGCGTGAGGGACGCGTTGATGGCCTGCAAGGCCCCGATCATCGCCGTTTCGCCGATTATCGCGGGACGGGCGGTGAAGGGGCCGACGGCGAAGATGATGACGGAGCTGGGTCTCGACCCGTCGGCCGGGACGGTTGCGCAACGATATGCCGAATTGCTGGATGGCTACGTGATCGACCACGCTGACATGTCCGAAGTCGTCTCTATCGATGCTCGGGTGACGTTGGCTCAAACGCTGATGACCACGATCGAGGACCGCGAGGCATTGGCAAAGATCGTCCTGGACGCCGCCGCGGTCTTGCGCCGGCGCGAACTGCGTGGGCTCCGGCACAGCAACCGGTGATCGAAGTTCCATGATCGACGTCTGGGCGGCCGTTCCGGTCAAGGCGTTCACCGGAGCGAAGCAGCGAACCGGGTCCCTGCTGGCACCGGAGCAGCGGGAAGTGTTGGCTGCGACCATGCTGGAGGACGTGTTGGCCGCCTTGGCGGGCGCGACACGCCTTGCCGGCATCCTGGTGAACACGGTCGACCCGGTCGCTGCGGCACTGGCGGCACGTTATGGCGCCAGGGTCGTCACCGAGGGCGCGCTCGACGGCCACACCGGGGCGGTGAACGGGATGGCTCGGGTGCTTGTGGCTGAAGGGAAGGGGGCGATGCTGACGATGCCGGGGGATATCCCGCGCGTGACCTCGGCTGAGGTAGACACGGTGGTGTCGTCGTGTCTTGCGCCGCCCTCCTTCACCATCGTGCCGGCACATGACGAACTGGGTTCTAACGCGGTGTTGTGCGCACCGCCGTTCTCGGTTCCGCTCCGCTTCGGCGACAACAGTTATTTCCCGCACCTGATGGCCGCGCGGAAGCAAGGGATCGAGCCGACCATCGTGCGGTTACCGGGGATCGGGCTAGACATTGATCATCCAGCTGACTTGCGGGCGTTCATGGCCGCGAGGCCAAGGAAGCCCACCCGAACGCTGGCGTTGCTGGAGCGGTTTGGGTTGTGAAATGAGTGCGGTCGACCGCCGGTGACTATGGATTGTTTCTGAGCAAAGCGGTCGAGGAAACGATGGCCGTCCGGCCGAGGCCGAACGGCGTTACTTGCTTTAGGCTGCGGGAGACAGAACGTGGATAACGCGGTTGGCGATCAGGTCTTTGGTTTTTGCCGCATAGGCGGCCATATGAGCGGAGGCGCCATGCGCCTTCAAATGGTCCAGGCTCTCCCATTTCTCCAGCACCACGAAGGTGTCCGGACCGAAGGCTGTTTGAATACGTCCGGCGCCCTCAGTGTCGATTGCCGGCCCGTATTCGATGCAGCCTGCCTCGGCGTGGACAGCCGGCATGTTGGCACGGAACGCCTCGAGGATCGTATCGCGATTGCCTGGCTTGGCTGTGATGATGGCGACGACGTGGATCATTGGGTCACTCCCTTAGTGTTTCAGGGCGCGCACGTGCGCGCCGTTTGTATGTTGCGCCAAGTAGGCGATTATGCGAAGAGCAGCGGCCCGCACCGAGGCTTACTGAGCCGGTGCATTCGTTACTTTATAATACTATGTAGTCTCACCTATTGTTGTAGCAGCGCCCCGGTCAGATCTCCGAGCTCCGGTTGATGGTGCACCGCTAAGGCACTGTCGCGCTCGGTAGTTCCATGCAGCGTGGGCAAATTCCATCGGTTCGTGATGAACCGGAGGATCGACGTAGTATCGTATTGGGTATGGTCCACTACCCCCTTCTTCGCGTAGGGCGAAATAATGAGGGCGGGAATTCGCGTTCCGGGGCCCCACCGGTCGGCTTTGGGTGGCGCGACGTGATCCCACCAACCGCCGAACTCGTCGTAGGTCACCACGATCAACATATGGTCCCATTGCGGGCTGGCCTTTAGTGCCGTCAACAGCGTGGCGATATGGCGTTCGCCGTCCGTGATGTTGGCGTAGGAAGCGTGCTGGTCCACCGATCCCTGCGGCTTGTAGAACGTCACCGGGGGAAGCGCGCCGGTTCGGATGTCTTCCAGGAAGCGCGAGGCCGGCAGCAGTGCCGGATCGGTCACCACCCCGGCGTCCAACAGATGCGCCGCCCGGTTCGCCTTGCCATCGGGCGTCGCGGGATCAAACGCGGCGAAATAGCTGAACGGTTGATGATTGTAGAGGAAGTTCGGGCTCGCCTGGGACGCACCCGCCGCGAACGGCGGGTGTGACAGCGCGAAATCCCAGGCGCCGGCATACCACGCCCACCCCACTCCTGCGTTGGTCAGCTGATCGCCGATTGTCGTGTCGGTTTGCGGCACCAGCGTGGTCGCCGACGTCAGATCCACGGCATGCTGCCCCGCGTCGGCGTTGCCGCTGGGTGGGTAGGCCGGCATCATGGTGTTTACGGCATAAAAATCCGGCGTCAGATTACCCGACGCCGCGAACACTGGCCGCCCGTCGAGCGCCGAGGCGGGCGAATTCGGCGCGGTGACTAATGTCACACCATCAGCCGCGACGATTGTTCCAGTGGGATCCTTGCCGCCGTTGTTCGGGTTGTGGCCGTCATGGCCATAATAGGGGGCGCACGAGCAGATCAGGAAAAAATGGTTCAGGAACGAACCGCCGAACGCTCCCTGAAAAAAGTTATCCGCCAAGACGTATTGACGTGCCCAGTCCCAGAGCGGCGCGTCGGATTCAGGCTGAGGGGTGAAATACCCCATCGTCATGCCGCCGGCGTCCGACCATGCGGCGAACATGTTGTTGGCGCCGCCGTTGATCTGCATCTGGTGCTCGTAGAACCGGTGCCAGAGGTCTCGGTTGGTATAGCGCAGCGGGTCGGAGTCGGCCGGACCGCCGGTGCGATACAAAGCGGCGACATCATACGGATGGTTGAAGCTGTTGAGGAACACCGCGGTTTGGCCCTCGGTCAGATCGACAGGGGCCAGCGGAGCCCCTTGCAAGACCTTCCTCCCGGAATTCCCCCCAGATCGCGGGCAGCCCGCTCATCGGCCTGCCGTCGCGGTCGAGCTGGGTGATGGACTGAGGTGAGGCCTCCGCCAGGCCGTTGGCGCCGGGGAACGTGCCGTACAGGTTCTCGAAGCTGCGGTTCTCGGCATAGATCACCACGAGCGTCTGGATGGCCGCATAGTTGGGGGTCGCGGCCATCCCGCGCGTGGCAGCGAGGGCCACGAGGATCGTCATCGCCAGCGTCGGCAATTTCAGCATTCCCAATCCTCGCGCAATCACCCTTGGCCGGATATAGACCCGAACGGTCGTTCGTCGATGGCCAAGTGTTGGAACACAGCCTGTATCTGGTGAGCAACAGGATCCCGTGGTAGGACCGGCTGAATGATGCGCGTGTGGATCGTGCTGATTATGCTGGCGTGGGCGGCACGACCAATCGCAGCGGATACGCCGCCATTGCCGTGGGATCCGACACCCTCTCCCACGGCCGCCTATGCGCGGGCGGAGGCGATTGCGGCGCTGGGGCGTTCGCTGTTCTTCGATCCGGCGCTGTCGGCATCGGGACGTATGGCCTGTGCGAGCTGCCACGATCCGGCGCACGGGTTTTCGGCGCCAAACGCGCTGCCGGTGCAGTTGGGTGGTCCGGACTTGCGACGGCCAGGGATCAGGGCTGTGCCAAGTCTAATGTACGGGCAGGACACGCCCGCATTCACGGAGCATTACTATGAATCCGAGGACGAGGGGGACGAGAGCGTCGATCAAGGGCCAACCGGCGGCCGCGACTGGGACGGTCGCGTAGATCGGGCGCGAGATCAGGCGGCACTTCCATTGTTGGACGAGCATGAAATGGCGAACGCCAATTCCGGCGCGGTCGTCGCCGTCGTGGCGCGTGCGGTCTACGCGAGTGAGGTCAGGCGCTTGTATGGGCAAGGTATTTTCGCCGACGCAGAGCGCGCATTCCGCGCGATCACCGAGGCGTTGGAATTTTATCAGCAAACTCCCTCAGTGTTTGGTCCGTTCAGCAGTAAATATGATGCCGTCCTGCGGGGCGACGCCATATTGACACCGCAGGAGGCTCGAGGCCTCGAGGTGTTCAACGATCGGGCTAAGGGCAACTGCGCGCACTGCCACAAGAGCGCGGTCATGGCGGATGGGAGGCCGCCTCTGTTCACAGATTTTGGCTTCGCAGCGCTGGGAATTCCGCGCAACGCAGCAATTCTGGCCAACAACGATCCAGCCTATTTCGATCTCGGCCTCTGCGGTCCGGAACGGCACGATCTGGCAGGGCGTGGGGAATATTGCGGCCTGTTCAAGACGCCGACACTGCGGAATGTCGCTTTGAAACAAAGCTTCTACCACAACGGCGCTTTTCGCACGTTGCGAGATGCAGTGGCATTCTATGCACTACGCGATACTGAGCCGGAACAGTTGTATCCAACGGCGCCAGACGGGACCGTGCTGAAGTTCAACGATCTGCCAGTAGCCTATATACAAAATGTATCCGCGGAGCTGCCGTTCGGCCCACGGCAACTCGTTTCGGATGCGGATGTGGACGATCTGGTAGCTTTTCTGCGTACCTTGACGGACGGATATCGCGCCGAGCCGTGATGGGCGATGGAGCGCTCAGGCGGGGCGGCGGGCGATCATATCGATCTCAATAAGAGCGTCGTAGGCGAGGCCGGTGGTGCCGATACAGGTGCGCGCGGGACGGCGTCCCTCGGGGAAGAACGTGCTATATACCTCATTCATCGGCACGTAGTCTGTTGAAAACCGGGTCAGGTAGATCCGCACCATGGTTACGTGTTCCAGGCCGAGGCCGACCCCGTTGAGGACGGTGGTGAGATTTGCCATCACATTGCGCGTTTGGGCCTCGATCCCATCAGGCAGCACGCCCGGACTGGCGGGGCTGTCGGGCATCTGGCCGGTGACAAAAACCCAACCATCACACTCCACCGCGTGGCTGAAGGGTGCCACGGGTTTGGGCCCTCCCGGTATCATGTGAAAGAGCATCTTGGGATCGGCCTCCGGGTCGTGGATTGGTCGAAAGTAAGCACTTACTGTGCCACTTGGGAGCACAAGCGAATCAGCTATGACAATCGAAGTCGTCCCGATCTAGACGCTCCGCCGGGACCCGGTTAGGCCGCCGAACGGACGAGCTATCTTTGATAGTTAGGTCCATCCCGGAGCTCATAGAGGTCTATCACCGAGCGATCCGCTCTGTCCTGAAAGGTCCGGATCAATCTGTACTGCGTCAGACTGTGCGTCAGGACGTTGTCGACGGCCTCTGCTGAGTCACCAAGCGCCCCCTCTGACTTGATGACAAAACGCGGCCGGCCCGCCATGATTTGTTCCATCTCGGCGACCCCATCAGTATGAGCGCTCTCACTGAATTCGGATATTTCCAATGTCATAACATAAGGCGTGGGCGGCCGAAGCCTGGCCAGCGCGTAAATAACCGGCTGATACCGGTAGACATAGAGGTCCCCGTCGCGAGCCCCCGCTTGCTGGACGATTTCGGCGATGGTGTGGGGCACATCTTCCCCGGCCCATGGTGCTGCCCTTACGACGCCCATCACCCAGAGTGTTATCGGGGTCGCCAGCAAAGCAACCAGGCCGTAAGCGAATGGCTTGCGCCGGCCCGCCGCCAAGGCGTTCAGAGCGAGCGTTGCGCCGAGACAGACCGGCGGGTACAAGGCGAAGAAGTAGTGCCGGAAGAATTTCATTGGAAGGCAGACATCAAGCGCTGCCGCCACGATCCACAGAAAAATCCAGGCTTGCAGGGAGGATGTGGCGCTCCAACGTGGCGGCCACTGGACTCTGCATAGGAAAGCATAGCCGATGGCTAGGACAGCCCCAATAATCGGCAGCATGCCGCCCGCGCTGTCGTAAACGATTTCGCGCAGGGGTGGCACCAACGCCACATAGGTAACGTTAGCCCCGATGTTCGCGCTGAGAAAGGTTTGCAGCGCGCCTTTCGACCAAAAATATCCGACCACAAAAACGGTAGGCAGTAATCCCGCCAGCATCATGAACCCTGCAGCGACGCTTGCACTGCGAAGATCGCGGTCGCGACGATATGACGCCACCAAGTATCCAAGGCTGAGCAGCACGGCCTCGGGAAACACCACGTACTTGAATTGCAAGCCTACCCCAAGCACGAACGCCGCCATCACGGCGCGAGACAGATCGAACGGGCGACGTGCAGCCGTGATCAGTTGGTAGGCAGCAAAGGTGACGAAGAGGTTGTTGAAAATCTCAGTATTTGCCGAGAGGCCAGCCCAGCGCGAAATACAAATGACATAAAGCAGTGCTGCGATCAGACCAGCCCTGGCGTTATAGGCGTGGCGCCAGCATATGTGGTGGATCAATACCGCCGTAGCCACCACAGCAGCCGAGGCCGCAAGATGGGCTCCGAGCACCGGATCGAAGACGATGTCGAGTACGGCTACTAGCAGTGCCGGAAGTCCAGGTGGGTGCTGGTCCCACACCGCTACGTATGGCAGTCCGCCATGCTGCCACTGCTGCGCCATGACGAGATACACCCCCTCGTCGGCATCGATCGAAGCATTGAACAGCGTGAACATGCGCGCAACGAACGCTACGGCGACGATCAGTGTTACCATAAGAAAGTATGTAGGATCTCCCGCAAGAGAATATAGTTGGCGTGTTGAGACAAACTCCGAATCCGACATTGGCCTTCAAGCCGCGCTTATGGAATTTCGAGTTACTCCGACTTTTGATGCCTGCAAAGTTACAGTGCACAGAAGATCTGGAGTTCGTGGCTGGGCGTCTCTTTCGAGCAACACGCTGGTTACGCAAAAAGAGAATTGGTAAATACGTTGCGCCCACGATTTCACCTGGGAGGGCAGGGGACACCGGGCGGCCGGCCAGAATGGCCGTCACGATTGCACGCCTGCCCCTGCGCCCATATCCTCGCCCGGACACGCAAAAGGAAATGCCAATGCCAGGGCCGCTGGACGGGTATCGGATAATCGACCTGACCTCAATGATCTCCGGGCCATTGGCAACCATGATCCTTGCCGACCAGGGCGCTGACGTCATCAAGGTGGAGAACCCCGACGGCGGCGACCACACAAGAGCGGCCAACAATCAGCGTAACGGGTTTTCCGCCTCGTTCCTCAACAACAACCGCAACAAGCGCTCCATCGCCCTGGATCTGAAGGATCCCGCGGCGCTTCGGGCGGTGCTCCGCCTGCTCGGTACGGCCGACGTCTTCGTGCAGAACTTCCGTCCTGGCGTGGCCGACCGCATGGGCCTGGGGGAGGAGGCAGTTCGCGCGATTGCTCCATCGATTATCTACGTCTCGATCAGTGGCTTCGGCGAGACTGGGCCCTACGCGCAGAAGCCGGTGTACGATCCGCTAATTCAGGGTGTCTCCGGCCTCGCTTCAATCCAGGCTGGATCCGATACCGAACGCCCGCGCCTGGTGCGCACGATCGTCCCGGATAAATTGACCGCCTACAACGCCGCGCAAGCCATCACGGCCGCGCTGCTCTCCCGCGAACGGACCGGCAAGGGTCAGCATGTCCGGCTGTCGATGCTGGACGCCATCATTGCCTTCCTCTGGGCCTCCGACATGGGCAGCCAGACCTTTGTCGGTGAAGAGATCCCGCAGCAGGAAGCTGCCAGCTTTATCGACCTGATCTATGAGACCGCGACGTTCCCGATCAGCGCGGCGGTGATGACCAACCGCGAATGGCTCGCGCTGACCCGAGCGCTAGAGAAGCCGGAGTGGTTGGAGGACCCTCGGTTCAAGACCCCGGCGCTGCGCCAACGTCACATCAACGAACGGCTGGCCATGACCCAAGAAGCGTTTCGGGCGCGCGCCGCGGAGGAGTGGCTGGACCGGCTCACCAGGGAGGGTGTCCCCTGCGCTCCGGTCCTGACCCGGACGCAAATGCTGTCTAACCCGCAGGTGGTCGCCAACGGCATTATCGTTGAAACCGAGCACCCTCAGGCTGGACGAATCCGCCAAGCCCGGCCCGCCGCGCGTTTCTCCGGCACGCCCGCCACGATTAGTCGGGGCGGAGCCGCCCTAGGCGAACAGACCGCCCAGGTGCTGGCTGAAATTGGCTATTCGGCTGCGGAAATCGAGGCTTTGGCAGCGAAGGAGCATGCCGCATGATCGACTTCTATTACTGGCCGACACCGAACGGCTGGAAAGTCTCTATCATGCTGGAGGAGTGCGGCCTGCCCTACACGCTGAAACCGGTGGATATTGGCGCCGGCGACCAGTTCACACCCGCGTTCATGTCGATTAGTCCAAACGCCCGTATGCCGGCGATCGTTGATCACGGCGCGCCGGACGGTCCGCTGCCGGTGTTCGAATCCGGTGCCATCCTGATCCATCTCGCGGAGAAATCCGGCCGGTTTATGCCGACGACCGCGAAGGGCCGGAAGGAATGCCTGGAGTGGCTGTTCTGGCAGGTGGGCAACCTAGGGCCCATGGCTGGTCAGCTCAGCCATTTCGTAAATTATGCCAAGAGCGTTCAGGAGGGCGACCATCTGTATGCCCATACGCGGTATGCCGGCGAATACAATCGGTGCCTTGGCGTGCTGGAACGCCGGTTGGACGGGCGGGATTACATCCTAGACGATTACTCGATCGCGGATATGATCTCCTGGCCGTGGGTGCTGATCGCCAAGCCGTTGGGTCAATCGCTGGCGGAGTTCCCTAATCTGTCCGGCTGGAGAGAGCGGATCAAGTCACGCCCGGCCGTGCAACGTGGTGTCGATCTGGGAAAGGAAATGCGGCGCACCGGCCAGCATACCGACGAAGCACGGAAGATCCTGTTCGGGCAGACGTCTCAGTCTTTGAAGGGATAGCCGCTCGTGACCCGCCGCTTGCCCGGCCTAGTTGAGGCCGGACAAGGTGCCGTCACGTCAAGTCACACGTATTCGCCGGCCTGTGAACCTTGCCGATTGCCGGCATTGAGCCTTCGCTCGGCGATCTGAGCCTTCATCGCTTTCTGAAGCTTCTCGAACGCCCGCACCTCGATCTGGCGAACCCGCTCGCGAGAGATGTTATACTGCTGGGACAGGTCCTCCAGCGTAGTCGGGTTATCCTTGAGGCGCCGCTCGATCAGGATATGGCGTTCCCGTTCATTCAGCGACTTCAACGCGCCGGTCAGCAGGGCTTTGCGGCCGGTCAGCTCCTCACGGTCGGCGATCGCGGATTTCCTGGCTTCCGACTCGTCCGACCAGCCAATCCTGCCACTCGCCTTCGCTGTCCTGACGCACCGGGGCGTTCAGGCTGTGGTCCGGCGCGGCGAGGCGGCGGTTCATGCTGACGACGTCCTGTTCCGGGACGTCCAGCACGCGGGCGATCTTCGCCACCTGCTCGGGTTGCAGGTCGCCGTCGTCGATCGCCTGCATCTGGCCCTTCAGGCGGCGCAGGTTGAAGAACAGCTTCTTCTGGGCGGCCGTGGTGCCCATTTTCACCAGCGACCAGGAGTGCAGGATGTATTCCTGGATCGCCGCCCGGATCCACCACATCGCGTAGGTCGCCAGGCGGAAGCCGCGGTCGGGGTCGAAGCGTTTGACCGCCTGCATCATCCCGACATTGCCTTCGCTGATCAGTTCACCGACCGGCAGGCCGTAGCCGCGGTAGCCCATGGCGATTTTTGCGACGAGTCGCAGATGGGAGGTGACAAGTTTGTGTGCCGCCTCCATATCCTGGGAGTCGCGCCACCGATGGGCGAGCGACAGCTCCTCCTCCGGGGTGAGCATCGGAAATTTGCGGATCTCCTGCAGATACCGCGACAGGTTGCCCTCGGGGGCGATGTTGAGGACGGCAGAGGCCACGAGGTAGGCTCCTTTCGCCAAACCGCGTAGTGCTTGCCCAACCGTGGCGCAAGATCGCGGCATGAATGTGACTAGACCAATCTGGATGCAGGGATGGGACTTCACGTCCCGGCGACCCACCCCACACTGGCGGCGGCGTATCCGGACGTCCCCATCGAGAAGGGCATCCCCCTGCCTTCGATGGCGAATGCTTATACAGGACTGAAATAGTCCTGTCAAGATTAACGTACTGGTTAACAGACGCGACAGGATAGCTCTCGAGATCCTGCAAGAGGCGTCTGCATATCGGCGGGCACGGCGGCTTCGAAGGTCAGTAGTGCGCCGGTTCGTGGGTGTTTGAACGCCAAACTAGCGGCGTGCAGGGCTTGTCTCGGGAAGTCCAGAAGATGGCCCCGAAGTGGCTGATTGACGGCTTTGGCGGCCGCCGGGACGCGACGCAAGTACAACGGGTCACCAACGAGCGGGTGCCCCCTGGCAGCGAAGATGCACGCGTATTTGATGGGTGCGTCCGGTGGCGAGCCGGCATTCCACCAGCGCGACGCTGGTTTGCCAGGCGCGCATCATGCGGTAGCGCGTCAGCGCCGGTTTGCCGCCGCGGTCCACTACCGCCATGCGCTTACGGTCGCGCTTGTCCCGGCCGATGGCGCCTTCGATCTCGCCCGTCAACGGCTCGCGGCAGGCCCCACACAAGGGCGAGGTAGGCCCGGTCGAGGTCGCGGGTGGCGAAAGCGGCGGTCAGTGCGTCGTTGGCCAACTGGGTCTTGGCCACGACCATGACGCCGGATGTGTCTTTGTCCAGCCGATGCACGATCCCCGGCCGCCGTTCGGCGCCAATGCCGGTGAAGCCTGGCGCCGCAATGCGCGAGCAGCGCGTTCACCAACGTGCCGTCGAGATTGCCGGGGGCCGGGTGGACGACCAGGCCGGCCGGCTTGTCGAGCACGATCAGGTCCGCATCTTCGTATAGGATGGGGAACGGGATCGCCTGTGGTCGCGGGGTTGCCGGCGATCGGCGCCGGCACGTCCAGGGTATAAGTAACGCCCGCCCGCACAAGTTCGGCCGGTTGGCGTGACTGGACCTGCCTCGACTCGCAGGCGGCCCTCCTCGATCAGAGCCTTAACGCGGGAGCGTGAGAGGGTGCCGAGCGCGTCGGCCAGGAAGCGGTCGATCCGCTCGCCGGCATGCGCCGGTGCGCGGCGGTGATGATGGACGGTCGGGTGCGAGGGTTCGCTGTCGGCTGGCATGTGGGTGGGGATAACGCGGATTGGATTCGAATGGGAGACGGCATGCGGGCGTTGAAGATCGTGGTCATTGTCATGGGCGTGCTGATCGTTCTGGGGACGACCGGGCTGCGTCGATCGCGATCGCTCGGCGGTGGTCGGCGCCGGTGGCGCCTATTGCGGCAGTTGCCCGCTTGGGTTTCGGCGGCGTTGGATGAGCCGGCGGGGACCCGTATTGTGGGTATCGCCGCAGTGCGGGACCGGCTGGCGGTTCAGCTTCAGGGCGGCGGGGCGGACCGGGTGGTGTTGATCGATCCCGCGACCGGGGCGGTGGCGGGTCGGGTTTCGCTGGCCGGTAGAGTTAGGCGTGATGGCTCGGAAGCCGGTGCTTGAGGTTGGCGAGGTTCCGGGTTAGAAGGCCGGCCTTGGCGATCGTCCCGTTCGTCTAGAGGCCCAGGACAGTGCCCTCTCACGGCACCAACAGGGGTTCGAATCCCCTACGGGACGCCAAGGAAATCAATATCTTAAGCCTTCCATCTTGAGATCTGTCCAATACACATGCGTGGATGTGTGTCGACGGCTTTGTCGTTCCTGAGCTGATCTCCCCGGGCTACCCTGCAGCACTAATTAGGCAACGCGTCCGAAGAGGGCGAGCCTGACAAACGTTCGGGTGACGATCTCAAGCCAGCGACGAGATAACAGGCTCGAGTTGGGCGTGGCCGTCGCGCAACGCGGTGGACGGCGATGCCTGCCACTGGCGCCAGAGCCGAGATGCCCTCGGGCTCAGCACGTCGTGGTGAGATCGACGAAGGGCGTGTCTCTCCGAAGGCACTCGGCGTGGTGGTAGCGAGCATTGTCCACAAACAAATGGATAAACCGTTTTGCCCGGACACATCGCCTCGATCGCCCGCGGCAACATGATCATGCTGATAGCACCTCTATCATGCGGGTTCTGCCGGTTTCGAGATCGATCGCACCGTGAATGTTCAGCCGTGCCGGTCGCTGGTTTGCGGCACCGCAAGCGGTGTGTCTTTCGGCGCCCAGCACCCCACAGGCCGCACCGCGTGCGTCGGATGCACCGCATCGCCAAATAGGACGGCCTCGTCATCCCCAAGCTGGTTCAGGAGATTCTCGTAACTGTTGATAAAGCCGCCTGCTTGTCAGTGTCCAGCTTGGACGACAGTGCATTCGGCTTGCGATTCTCCATGCCCAAACGGTGCAACAGGGCGATCAGACAGGGCGGCTCTCATAGGTGATGCCGCATTTTGTTTCGATCCAGGCGCCAACCTCGCAGGTTGTCCGTGGCAGCGTCTCGATGATCCAGGCTGTCAGTTTGTCTTGCTGCGCGCGACGCGCTTCAGCGCCAAGGAAACCACCGCCAATCATACAACGACTAGAGTCGCAGCGGAACTAATTCGCAAGAGGCGTATTCGGGTTCTCAAAGAGCCAGGGTATATGGTGAAGTTGCGCCCACCGGAGGGGATCCCATAGATGGGTGCCTCGTGCAGCCACGCCCAGGCCGGCCGGAAATCGTAGATCTCGCCGCGGAACATCAGGGCGGCGGAACTTTGGGCCTGGTGAAGCGCGCCGCGGGTCGTGAGCAGACGGCTAGGGTTGTCCGCGTCCAACGCGTTATAAAAGCAATGAGCATAATGCCGACTTCGGCCGGCACAGTTTCATACTTCGCGAAATCCCCCACTCGATCCACGCTTCGATCGTCGGTAACGGCAAGATCGGTCACATCCATCGGCCCGATCTGATGGAGGCGCCCGTAGGCCGCATCGCGTGTTCCCATCGCTACTTGATTGACGCGGCCTTCGTTTGCACGAACGATAACGAATTCCATGCGGCTTCGAGGGAAGACTGGCGACCTTACTTAGCACCCATGCCCTGGTCCAGTGCGTTCTCTTTTCCGACCGAGGAAGCGATGTCGCCCATCCGATAGATCTCGTCTGCATCCACCCGGGGCCAGTATTCTGAATCGATAGCTTGCGCGCGCCATTTACGTTGAGGGTGCACCCGTTGGTCGTCCGAGGTAGAGATGTGAGCCGCCTCAATTGCGCTTTTCACAAGCTGACATCGAATGCCGCTGAGCAGCCCTCACACCTCTGCCGCTTGTCGATCAGATCAGCCGCTCCACCTGTACCCGTCCATCATCTCTCAGATCCGAGCAGTCGAGCATGTCGGACGATTCTCACGCTTACACCTGCAGGTATCCTGTTGATCGATGCCAGAGGCCGAAATCCGGAGGAACCGTCCGGCCGCGTGCCCTTGCGCTACTCGACTGGTGATCCAAGGCCTCAAACATTTGGCTTCCGCTCTATTTTTTTCGTGATCAGCTCTTTGGATATCGATTTCGGAGGTCTGAAAACGCTGACGAAAGATCAGCGGATGGGAAACTCACCGGGGTTAGCGCCCAGGTTCAACTCAATACGGATGAGACTACCGATAGTGCCTTTAATTCCAAATTGGTCTGATTTCGTATCTAATGACAGGGTTGACACTCTGTTTGAGTGCAGGATAGCTTTTTTTCAGCATTCGGTCGTTGACTATGCGGTTCGTCTCAATTTCCTCATCCTAGGAGGTGAAAGTAGTCAAATTTGGAACCAGTAAGCGTGCTCTGATGCGATCTACTGCGACTGATCTGGAGTTCGGCTAATGCCTGGAGCATCTACAATCGTCATTGCGCGGGAAGACTTCTCAATACCTGACGGGGAAACCGGCGCAAAGCGCGAGGCGAAGCGGCAAACCGAAATCGAAAGTCAGTTTTTTGCCCTTATCCGCGAGAGGCGGCCCGACGTTATTGTTCTCGACCTTCGGAACGCTTCTTTAGATGGCACGGTGGCGATCCGGAAGATCCGCCAACGCAGCGACGTCTCTATTGTCGTGATCCGAGATGAAAGGGATCGACACGAGCAGGACTACCGGATCGCCGGCGCGGCTGAATGTCTCCCTGCCCCCGTGGATATCATCGTCCTCAACGCTGTAATACAGAAGATTATGCGAATAAACGGTGCTCAGACAAATCGAAAGCTACCGCAAGCGGATACGTTCGAAGTCGAGGGGATGATATTTCAACCGCGGCAGAATATACTCAGCGCGAACGGCGCAAGCATCCAATTAACCACCGCGGAAAACCACCTCCTTCTGCATTTCGTCTCCCGGCCGTGGACTGTCTGCCGGCGTGCGGAGATAGCAGAGATTCTTTATGATAAGGATCGCCCGGCGTCAGATCGTGCAATTGATGTTGTCGTCACGCGGTTGCGAAAGAAGCTGACATCGTTGCGCGGCTTATTAGCCGACAATCTGATCAAAACTGAGTTCCGTACTGGCTACATGTTCGTCGGCGACGTGTCGAAGGCGCCACTGCTCGACGGCTCCAGACAGGGGGCCTGACTACTGCCTGGGACTTCCACAGGGACTGAGCGGGGGATTAGTGAACGTTATTGCGCTAGAGCCAATGGAAGGGCCGGGTGAATCCAGTACGGGTTCGGCCAGTTCGTTGCTTAGTAGCTTCGTCATCGCGGCGCGCTTTCGTGGGATCCATCTCACCGTCCCGCAATTGGTGCATGACCATCTGCTCTCCTCGGATGATGTTCCTGTTTCGAAACTGATCGACATCGCGCAGGCTTGCGGACTGCGCGCCGTTTCTGCACGATTTGCGTGGCTGGACCTTTTAAACCTCGGCAAGGCCCTACCGGTCATCGTTCGCCTCCGCAATGGCAGCTCTATGGTGCTGCTTCGCGCGGAACCCAAGGCCGAGCCGCCCCACGTGGTGTTGCAGGATCCGAACGCGCGCGAGGATGCCGTGCTGGCCCTGGACGAATACCGCTTCGCCGCGGCGTGGACTGGCGAGGTCGTCCTTTTAAAGCGTGACTACCGCGTAACCGCGGACGAACAACCGTTCAGCCTGCGCATGATAGCCGGCCTCCTCCTGCAGGACCGCCGCATCGTCCGAGACATCGCGATCTCGGCGTTCCTCCTCAGCCTTTTGGCCGTTGCGCCAATCATGTTCTGGCGCTTACTGATCGATCGGGTGCTCTACTACCAGAGCATAAATACCTTCACCGTGCTATGCGTTGCAATGGCGATCCTGATAGCGTTCGACACGGCCTTTGGCTACCTTCGCCGGTATATGGTGCAGATCATCCTCAGGCGGGTGGACGCCAAACTCTCTACCGACATTTTCGATAAGATCCTGAATTTGCCAGTGGAGTTCTTCGAGCGGACGCAGACCGGTAAAATCGTACATGATATGCACGAGATATATAAAATCCGGAGTTTCCTCACGACTCAACTCTTCGGAACGATGCTCGATGCGCTGGTCCTGGTCGTTTTCCTCCCGATCATGTTCTTCTTCAGCGCACTTCTCACCTTTTTCGTGCTCGGCATCTGTGCGGTGATCTGCCTCTGTGTCGTTCTGATGCTACCCACAATACATATAAAATCCGGCAGAGTGTCCGAAGCCGAGTCCCGGAAGGGCAGCTACCTGGTCGAGACCCTGCAAGGGATCCGGACCGTCAAGTCACTGGCGCTAGATGCCCGTCGGCGGCATGATTGGGATGTGCTCGTTGCAAACGCTGCCGACCGGCGTTTCGACGAGGGGTGCACCACCAACATTTTGCAGACCATCGTCGCCCCGCTTGGGATGTTGATGACGAGCGGCGTCATCGCTCTTGGCGTATACATGGTAATAACGACACAGGAGAACGTCTATGTGGGCGCTCTCGTCGCCTTCATGATGCTGACGCAACGCGTCGCGGCCCCACTGCTGCAACTTTCCTTCACGGTCCAGCAATATGATGAGGCGCGGATTGCTGTAGGTCTTATCTCCAGCGCTGGTGAACCAGCCGCCCGAGGAGGGCCGGTCGCGGAATGGCGTGCGAACCCCGTTCGTTGGGCGCGTTGAATTCAGCGGCGTGCGCTTCTCCTATCGCGGTGCGGCCTCCCCAGCGCTAGACGAGGTCTCATTCACGATCCCCGCAGGCACCACCTTCGGCATCATGGGGCGCAGCGGCTCCGGCAAGACGACGGTAACCCGCCTGCTGCAGATGTTGCACAGCAACTATCAGGGATTGATCAAGATAGACGGCAACGACCTGCGCCAAATAGACGTCGACCATCTCCGTTCCAGCACCGGCGTCGTGCTGCAGGAAAACTTCCTGTTCCGCGGCACGATCCGCGAGACAATCGGCGCAACCAAGCCGGACGCGACATTCGAGGAGATCGTCCGCGCCGCTCGACTTGCCGGCGCCGAGGAATTTATCGAACGGCTACCCGGCGGCTATGAGACCTTCATACAGGAGGGATCGACAAACCTCTCGGGAGGCCAGCGCCAACGCCTCGCGATCGCACGGGCGCTTATCAGCGATCCACAAATCCTGATCCTCGACGAGGCGACGAGCGCGTTGGACGCAGAGAGCGAGGCGATCGTCAACGCCAATATGATGCGGATTGCGAAGGGACGGACGGTGATCATCATCTCGCACCGCCTATCCTCGCTCGTAACCGCCGACGCCATCATGGTGCTGGAGCGGGGCCACGTTTATAATATCGGGCGCCATGAAGAGTTGCTCGACCGGTGCGACATCTATAGCAGCCTATGGCACCAGCAGCACCGCCACCTCCGGCCGGTTACCTCCCATGCAGGGTGACCATCTCGATTCACCAAGCCAAGCACTGATCCGGGTATTCCAGTCGGAGACAGGCGAAATCCGCAACGCTCCCGAGCCACTACAGGCTCGGGCCACTTTGTGGCTGCTTGCTGCTCTTCTCGTAAGCCTGATCTGCGTCGCTTGTGTGTTTAAGGTCGACCGGATGGTAACCTCACAAATCGGACAGGTCGTCACGACCGAGCCGACGACCGTGCTGCAGGCGCTCGATCCGTCGATCATCAAGACGCTCGACGTAAAGGAGGGCGATCGCGTCCGGAAAGATCAGCTTCTCGCAACACTGGATCCAACCTTTACCGAAGCTGACGTGCGGGCGCTACGAGAGCAGATTGCGAGCCTGAACGCCCAGATCGCACGCGACAAGGCCGAACTAGCGGGCAAGACGTTCGACGTGTCGTCCAGCACCGACCCGACGACGATCCAGTACGAGACGATCCAGAAGAACTATTTTGATCAACGCAGGGCGCAATACCGGTCACAGGTAAATTCGTTCGACGAGCAGATCGCGCAAGCCCAGGCGACGCTTAAGCGGTTAGGCAATGATGAGGGCTATTATCAAAGCCGGACCTCGGTGGCTCAAGAGATCGAAAAAATGCGTGCTGATCTTGAAGCGACGAAGGTCGGCAGCCGGCTGAACCTTCTCCTTGCGATGGACCAGAAGCTTGAGATGCAACGCTATCGCGAGGTCGACACAGGGAGCAAAGTCGAGACCCTTCACCAGCTTGCGGCTACTATATCCACCCGCGACGCGTTCATCCAGCAATGGCTTGGCCAGGCGAGCCAGGAATTGATTACCGGCCGCAACCAACGTGACAGCGCCGTTCAACAACTGGCAAAGGCAGAGAAACACCAGGAACTCGTTCAGTTGGATGCGCCCGACGACGCCGTTGTGCTCAGCATGGCGAAATTGTCGGTCGGATCTGTTTTGCGAGAGGCCGACCCATTCATCACGCTCGCGCTGTTGCGCTCGCCGATGGAGGCTGAAATCTATATCACGCCTCGCGACGTGGGCTTCGTCCGCCCGGGCGATCGCGTGACGATCAAGCTGGACGCCTTCCACTTCATCGAACACGGGACCGCGGAGGGCGAGGTACATCTCGATCAGCGACGGGACTTTCAATGTCGACCCCGGCATGGCGAGCGTCTCGACGATCGGATCCAATGCCGCCAATTCGACCGGCTCGACCGGTTCTGGCGCACAGGGCAACTCAGCGGGGTCATCCTACTACAAGCTACGGGTCCGCTTTACGGACGTGAAGCTGCATAACGTTCCGGCCACTTTTCGACTGATCCCTGGGATGACGCTAACTGCCGACATTCACCTCGGAACCCGCTCTCTGTTTATGTATCTGATCCGCGGCATGATGAAGGGCGTCGGCGAGGCGATGCGCGAACCATGATCGGAGGGCGCTGGTTGCGGGTTAAGATCGCGCGACGCCGGTTGTCACAAGGGCTGGCTGCGTCCAAACGGCAAAATTACCCTGTCGCACTTCGGCTCTTCACCGCATCGGCGAATGCTGGCAATGCTGAGGCTCAATATCAGCTAGGCCTGATGTTCGCGCGCGGACACGGCGTGATCTCCAACGCGCCGGACGCCGTGACCTGGTTTCGGCGTGCCGCGGAACAGGGTCACGCAGCGTCACAATTCGAGCTAAGTCTAGCGTACGCGCGTGGCCACCCGCCGGAACGCCTGCCGGCCTTTCGTAACTGGTACCGCTACGCCGCCGACTACGACAGCAACAGCGCCGAGCAGGCTGCATCGTTACTTTTTCCCAATGGCCTAGGAGTGGCGAAGGATCCAGCCGAGGCGTTCCGCTGGAGCCTGGCCGCCGCTGAACAAGGCCTGGCGGAACCGCAAGCCAACACCGGCACAATGTATGCCAACGGCCTCGGATGCGAGCAGGATTTCGTCCAGGCGCGGCGGTGGTACGGGCTCGCCGCGGCACAAGGAAATCCGGAAGCGGAGCTTGGGCTAGGCATGCTTTTCGCGAACGGACACGGCGTGCCTATCGATCTCGCCGCCGCGGCTGCCTGTTATGCGCGGGCGGCAGCGAGCGGCAACGACGCGGCTCAGGTCGCCCTCGGACTGATGTATGCGGCCGGCGAAGGCGTCGCCCGTGATCCCGCCGCGGCGGCGGCCTTGTTTCAGCAGGCCACCGGGCAAGGCAACGCGCGAGCTCGTTACAATCTCGGACTGTTATACCTCCAGGGCGATGGCGTAGAGCAGGATCTTGCGCAGGCAGAGACTCTCTTTCGGAAAGCCGCTCGGCAGGAATACGCGCCCGCCATGCTGAGCCTTGCCCGTTTGTTCAGCGAGGGCCAAGGGATATCGCCCCATACCGAGGAGGCCGCCATCTGGTATCGCGCCGCCGCGGAACGAGGCATGGCCGAGGCTCAATTTGGCTTCGGCCGCCTCTACGCCCAGGGTGAGGGCGTGCCGATGAATTTCCGCGAAGCAGCAAAGTGGTTCCAAAAAGCGGCGGAACAGGGCCACACCGCCGCGCAGATCAACATGGCGGTGTTCAACCTGCGCGGCACCGGCGTGCCACGCGATCCGGAGAAAGCACTACAGTTGTATCGCTCGGCAGCGGAGAAAGGTGCAACAGTCGCGCAACTCCGGCTAGGCCAACTCTACCTTGCGGGCGACGGCGCCCCGCGCAACGCGGAACTCGCCGCGCAATGGTTGCTGAAGGCGGCCGAAGCCGGCAACGCCGAAGCCGATACAACGCTCGGCGTACTTCACCTGACGGGAGACGGCGTCGCGCACGACGTCAAAAGGGCCGAGATGCTCTTTCAACGTGCCGCGGACACCGGCTTCGCGCCGGCGTGCTGGCAACTCGGTCAGCTCTACGCGACTGACCAAGGCAACGGCCCAGATGCAGCCGCAGGCTACGCGCTGGTACAAGCTAGCGGCCGAAGCCGGTCATCTGGAGGCCCAGGTTGCGGTGGCCGACCGCCATCTGCGCGGCCTCGGATGCGAAAGGGATGCAGCGGAAGCAGCCCGCTGGTTTCTCAGGGCATCGGAACAAGGCCACGCGGCCGCGCAGTTTCGCCTGGCCACGATGTACGGCACCGGACAGGGTGTCCCCCGCGACGTCGCCCTCGCCGCGAAGTGGTTCCGAACGGCGGCGGAACACGGCGATCGTTTCGGACAATACAATATCGCCGTGATGCTGATGAAGGGCCAGGGTGTCGAGCGCAACGCCGACGAGGCCGCAACCTGGTTCGTCAAGGCCGCCGAGCAAGGTGTGCCGGAAGCCCAGCTCGCACTTGGTGACCTCTATGCGTCCGGTCAGATGGCCGCCCCCGATCTTGACGCCGCCGGCCGGCTGTATGCCCTTGCGGCGGCGCAAGGAAACCAGGTCGCGGCACAACGGCTTTCGCAACGAGCCAGCAGCCATGCCGCCTGACCCACGAAGTCACGCTGTTGCGACCGCGGCGGATCGGCGTGATCCGGCTCTGGTTCAGCGTATAATCAGCCTGGAGAACTGACAAAGATCATGCCCAAAACAAAGCCGTCCCGTCAGAACGTTCGCCGCCTCGACGCCGCCGCTAAACCGGCCCCAGCCGCACCGCCGCCGTCCGCCCCGCCCCAGAAGAGCCCTCGCCGGAAGTCGCCGCCGCCGGCGACCCTGCTCCGCAAACCTTGGCGCGACTGATCCGGGTGGAGCACGGCCTGCATGTCCTGTCGGTCGGCCCGACAGCCGGCCCACTCGGACGTGCTCCAGGGGATTGCCCTGCCGGCGATCCAGATCACCTCGCCGCCGTCCAACCGCTTCGATCCGGTGGAAATCATGACCACCTGGAATGACACCGGAGCGTGGCTGGGCAAGGACGGCGGCGTCGTCGTGCTGCGCTCCCCGCCCGGCGGAGGAAACCTGCTGATCACCGCCTACACCGAACCGGGTGCGCCGCCGGCATTCCCCGACGACATCGAACTGCGCCCCATCGACCAGCCCACCCCACCCAGCCGGCGCGCCGACGCCGACCGCGTCTTGGTCCCACTGAAGCCGGCACCCTACGCCGACACCGCCCCGCCTCCGCCACCAGCAGAGCCCCCAGCGAACCCCGGCGACGCCGAACTCTGGATCACGCTGCACATCGCGCGCCAGGGCGACCGCAGCTTCCCGGCTCAGCGGCTGGGTCGGGAATGTCGGCCGGCGCGTCCAGATCGAGGCGTTCAGCATCTCACCCCGCGGCAAGCTCTCGCCGGACGACCTCGAATACAAGGCGTTCGGCCCCCAAGGCCGCGAGACCCAATGGACCACCAACGGCAAGCTGTGCGGCACGCGCGGACGTGGGCTGCCCCTGACCGGCTTCGCGGTGCGACCCTTGCCCCACATGCGCGACCGGTTCGACGTCATCTACCAGGGCGCGTTCTTCGACAGCGGCATCACCGAACCCTGCCGCAATGGCGAGCCCTGCCGGCCCGCTCGGGTGGACGATGTGCTGGAGGCGATCAATCTGCGCGTGGTCGAGCGTGGTGGATAATACCGCTGTCATGGCTGGGACAGCGCTCGACGAGGCGTCCGGCTTCGTGGACCCCGCTGCCACGGAAGCAGCGACCAGGACGGTGCTGAACGTCGGCTGCGGCTACCCACTGCGGCGGCGGCTGCATCCGTCCTTTCACGGGCCGGAGTGGCGGGAGGTGCGGCTGGACATCAACCCGGCCGTCCAGCCCGATGTTCTGTGCTCGATCACCGACATGAGCCCGGTCGAAGACGCGAGCGTGGACGCGCTCTGGTCGTCACACAATCTGGAACATCTGCACCGTCATGAGGTGCCGGTCGCGCTGGCCGAATTCGTGCGGGTGCTGCGGCCGGGCGGCCGGCTGCTGCTGACGCTCCCGGATCTGCAGAGCGTGGCCGAACTGGTGGTGAAGGATCAGTTGGAGGCCGAGGCCTACACGTCACCGAGCGGTCCGATCACGCCGCTGGATATGATCTTCGGGCATGGGGCTTCGCTGGCGCGGGGGGATCATTACATGGCGCACAAGTGCGGGTTCACGGTGACGACGTTGCGGGGGTTGTTGGAGGGGGCTGGGTTTGGCGGGGTGAAGGTGTGGCGTGGGAAGTCGTTCGATATTTGGGCGA
>CAVZTH010000057.1:0-73949 GCA_963778125.1 uncultured Alphaproteobacteria bacterium
TCCGACCAACAAAAAAAGAGCGGCCCAAAAAGGATCACGCAAGCGGCCTCATCTCGAAGCTACTGCAGGCGACGTCAAGATCACGCGCAGATGCATGCTTGCTGTCACCGGCGGCGTCGCCGCGCTGGCAGCGGCTCGACCTGCCGCCGCAGAGGCGCCAATACTGACTGTCCCAACCAAACGGAGTAATAAAACAATGGAAATCATGCGAAATCGGTTCACGGCCGTCCGGCAAGGGCCCGCCGATGGTTCACCGGCACGGTCCGTATCGACCCGCTGTTCCAGGCGCCTGATCCGGCGCGGTTCGCGGCGCCAGGGTCACTTTCGAACCCGGCGCCCGCACCGCGTGGCACACCCATCCGCTCGGCCAGACGCTGATCGTCACGGCAGGCTGCGGCGCGTCCAGCGCGAAGGCGGACGGTCGAGGAAATCCGGCCGGGCGACGTCGTCTGGTTCGCGCCCGATGAGAAGCACTGGCACGGCGCCGCGGCCGACTGCGATGACCCACATCGCCATCCAGGAAGCGCTGGACGGCAAGGTCGTCGACTGGATGGAAAAGGTCAGCGACGAGCAATACCGCCGCTGACGATCGGTGGCTCGTACGAAAGACAGGAAAGGAAAATGCAGAAGCGCAAACTCGGCAACAGCGGCCTCGAGGTCTCGGCCATCGGACTTGGATGCATGGGCATGACCGATGCCTATGGCAGACGCCGGACAAGGCGAAGATGATCCCGATCATCCGCGCGGCGGTCGAACGCGGCGTGACGTTCTTCGACACCGCGGAAGACTACGGCCCGTTCAGGAACGAGGAACTGGTCGGCGAGGCCCTTGCCCCGTTCCGCGGCAGAGTCGTGATCGCAACCAAGTTCGGCCACGACTTCGACCCGACCACGGGCAACGGCTTGGCGGCCAGAACAGCCGGCCCGAACACATCAACACAGCACGGAGGGGATGCTCGAAGCGCCTGAGGACGGACTATATCGACCTGCTCTATCAGCACCGCGTCGATCCCGATGTGCCGATCGAAGATGTCGCGGGCGCGGTCAAAAGAGCTGATCCAGCAAGGCAAGGTCAGGCATTTCGGCCTGTCCGAGGCCGGCGTGCAAACGATCCGCCGCGCCCACGCGGTGCAACCGGTCACCGCGCTGCAGAGCGAATATTCGCTGTGGACGCGGGAACTGGAGGACGAAATCCTGCCGACGCTGGAGGAACTCGGCATCGGCTTCGTGCCTTACAGCCCGCTGGGCAAGGGCTTCCTGACCGGCAGGATTGACGAAACGACAACGTTTCGTAGTTCAGATCTGCGCAGCCGTATCCCGCGCTTCGAGCCGGAAGCGCTGCAAGGCCAACCTGGCGCTGGTGGATCTCCTGGGCCGGATCGCGACGCGCAAGAGGCGCAACGCCCGCTCAGGTCGCGCTCGCCTGGCTGCTGGCGCAGAAGCCGTGGATCGTGCCGATCCCGGGCACCACCAAGCTCGCATCGCCTCGAAGAGAACATCGGCGCTGCCTCAGTGGAACTTGCCCGGACGATCTGCGCGAAATCGAGGGAGCTGCCGCGAAGATCACGGTGCAGGGGCGCGCTATCCGGAAGAACTCATGAAGTTGTCCGGACGCTGAACGGTCATCAGGAAATAGAGAGTAACATATATGAGCAATAACATCGAAGGAAAGGTCGTCGTCATCACGGGCGCGAGCAGCGGGCTTGGCGAGGCAACGGCGCGGCATCTCTCCGCACAGGGCGCGCGCGTGGTGCTGGGTGCGCGCCGTCAGGATCGCATCCAGGCACTGGCTCGCGAGCTGGGCGGCGGCGGCAAGGCGATCGCCGTGACAACCGACGTCGCTGACCGCGCGCAGGTCAAGGCGTTGGTGGACGCGGCCGTGGAGGCCTTCGGGCGGGTCGACGTGATGATCAACAATGCCGGGATGATGCCGCAGGCGCCGCTCGAGCGGCTCAAGATCGACGAGTGGGACCGGATGATCGACGTGAACATCAAGGGCGTGCTGTACGGTATTGCCGCGGCGCTGCCGTATATGAAGCAGCAGAAAGCCGGGCATTTCATCAACGTCTCCTCCGTGGCCGGCCATAAGGTCGGGCCCGGCTTCGCGGTCTATGCGGCGACCAAGCATGCGGTGCGGGCCCTGTCCGAAGGACTGCGCCAGGAAGTGAAGCCTTACAACATCCGCACGACGGTCATTTCGCCGGGCGCGGTCGCGACGGAGCTGCCCGACAACGTCAACCGAGCCGGATACGGCCGCGCGCGTCCGCAAAGTCTATGAGACGGCGATCCCCGCCGATTTGTTCGCGCGCGCGGTCGTGTTCGCCATCAGCCAGCCGGATGATGTGGACATCAACGAAATCCTGTTCCGGCCCACGCGCCAGGAATACTAGAAGCGCGTTCGGTAAACGGGCAGCCGCTCCAGCTCAATTATTTCACGAGCAACTTTATCAGCCCGACTGTACCGGTCAGGCCGATGTTTCTCTATCAGAAGGACAAAACGAAGCCCCACGTATCGTAAAGCTCCGATCTGGAACGCGAGCGGGGCTAATCTAACTAAGCGCAACGTTCCTGGCCAGCATGCCTGTCGTGCGCTTCGCCGCGGCTATCGCTCTACGGCCCCAACATGAGCCCAGGCGTAAAGTTCGCCGAGGTTACCTCCCGATGAAGCGCGGGGGACGCTTTTCCATAAACGCCGTTCGCCCTTCCTTGTAGTCTGCGCTGTTGAAGCAAAGCTCGCCCATCTTCTTGATGGCGTGCATATCGCGTTGGCTCTCGTCCTTGAGCATCTCGTTGATGGTTAGTTTCGACGCGGCGACGGACAGCGGCGCGTTGTCAGCGATGGAGCGGGCGATATCCAGCACGACGTCGTTCAGCGCTTCTTCCGACGTCATCTTATTGATCAGCCCGATCCGTTCCGCCTCCGCCGCATCGATCCGCTTGGCGGTATAGAGGATCATCCGAGCATGCGCCGGCCCGACCAGATCAATCAACCGCTTCACCGCGTCAGGCGCGTAAGCGATCGACAGCCGCGCCGCCGGAATTCCGAACTGGCCGTCCGCCGAGGCGATGCGCAGATCAGTCGCCATCGCGATCGCCAGGCCACCGCCCATGCAGAAGCCGCGGATGCGGGCGATGATCGGCTTCTTGAATGCGTGGAACTTGTCGCGGCCGACCCCGGTGGCGCGGTCATACTCGGCCTGTAAGTCGGCGCTGTTGCAATTCTTCTCGAACTGGCTGATGTCGGCGCCCGAGACGAACGCCTTGTTGCCGGCACCCGTTAGTATTACCACGCTGACGCTGCTGTCCTCGGCGAATTCGTCCAGGATCTCCCCGAGGCCGGTCCACATCTCCATGGACATCGCGTTGCGTTTTTCCGGCTGGTTGAACGTGATCAGACCGACGCCGTCATCCTTCGCCGCCAGCATTTTTCCACCCGCATAGGGGCGGGTCTCCGCGTGATCCGGCAGCATTCAGATAATTCCTTTCTGTCGCATATCATTCAGTTCGGCATCGGTGTAGCCTACACTTTTCAGGATTTCGTCACCATGTTCGCCGGCGTCCGGGGTGTAGGTCCGGATGGCTTTGGAGAAACCGGAGATGTTGATTGCAGATGCAACGACCTCCTTCTCTCCTACATGAGGGCTTTTCATCTTCGTTGCCATGCCGAGGTGCTTGACCTGCGGATCGGCGAATACCTGGTCAATCGAGTTGATCGGGCCACAGGGGATACCGTTCGCCTCGAACAATTCGATCCAGTGATCCGACGGCTGTGTCGCGGTGATCTCGGATATTGCGGCGTTGATCGCCTTGCGGTCCGTGCTGCGGCCGATCTGGGTTTTCCACTCGTCTTTTTCCAGCCAGTCCATACGCCCGATCGCCTCGCAGAAGCGAGTGAACACGCGCGCTGAGCTAGCGGCGATATTGATGTGGCCGTCGCTGGTCGGGAACACGCCGGTAGGAATACCGGTGGGATGATCGTTGCCGGCCTGCCCGGCGACCTCGCCCTCCATCAGCCAGCGACTGGCCTGGAAATCGAGCATGAAGACCTGCGCCTCCAGCAGGCTGGTGGTGACCCAGCGGCCGACACCAGTGCGCTCGCGATCGAACAGGGCCATCATGCAGCCGAGGGCAAGAAGGTTGCCGGCGGTGAGATCGTCGACCGGGATGCCGACGCGCATCGGGCCGCGGCCGGGTTCGCCGGTGATGGACATCAGGCCGCCCATGCCTTGGGCGATCTGATCGACCCCAGCACGGGGGCCGTATGGGCCATCCTGGCCGAAGCCGGAGATGCTGCCGTAGACAATCCTCGGGTTGATCGCCTTTACATCGTCATAGGAGACTTTCAACCGGTGCTTTACGTTGGCCCGCATGTTCTCCAGGATCACGTCAGCCTTGGCGGCCAGACGCATGAACGCTTCGTGGCCTTCCTTTGATTTCAAATTCAGGGTGATCGCGCGCTTGTTGCGGTGAAGGTTTTGGAAGTCGAAGCCGTGGCGGCGGCCGGTAACCCCCTCCGCCTCCTCGGACGGCGGCTCGATGCGGATGACGTCGGCCCCCCAGTCGGCGAAGTGACGCACCGCCGTGGGCCCGGCACGGGCGAGCGTAAGGTCCAGCACCTTGATGCCGTTCAACGGCAGACGCGCCTGGCTGTCGGTGAGCATCGCCTTGTCGGCGGGATTCTCGGGCATGCCATGGTTCCTCCAGGGACATCAGAGGGCGATCATCCGCTGGTGTTGCCGTTAGCTCAAGGGCTGGCAGGTCAAGGGGCAGGCGAAAACACGGGACGAGCGACAGGGTTGAGGCCGATGGGTGCGCGTTACAATGCGATCGCAGGTCAGAGCGTGGAGCGGTTGGCGGCGCTCAGCGACGGGCTATTCGCCGTGGCCATGACGTTGCTGGTGTTGGATTTGAAGGTCCCGGCGGGCCGAGCGATCGAGAGCGATCAGGCGCTGCTGGCCGCTCTGAGCGAACTGGCGCCCCGGCTGATGATCTATTTGATGAGCTTCCTGACGCTCGGAATTTTCTGGGTTGGGCAACAGACGCAGCTCAGTCATTTCGCTCGCGGCGACCGGAATCTAACCTGGATCCACCTGGCGTTTCTGTTCATTGCTCCGGCAGGCCAAGGGCTTCATCGTAGGAGAAGCCACATCCGAGGCAGATCCAGCGTTTCAAAGTGTCGTCGGTCATTGCAACCCTCTCGGGGGGGTGGTGGCAGGGCAATCGCACTTCGATCCTCAGAATAGTGAGAATAGTGCCCGCAGCTTGCGCAGGTAACTTTCATCCCATGCGGCGCGTTTGAGTTTCCCCCGTCAGGACCCTTTCGAGGTCTCCTTTTGGATGATGTTCAACGCCATGTGCCGCAATACCGCGAGGTTACTTGGCCCATTATCCAGCCGCGCCCGCTGCTGATCCTCGTTCATGACGACGTCAAGCCGCCAGTGCAGCCGGTTCTCGACACCCCGAGTGGGCACGAACCACATCCAGGGAACGCTCGCCGCTCAACGCAGTGCTGAGCAAATAATACACTGTCTCGCGTGTGGTTTTACCCGGCGTTTCGCGAACCCGGTCCAGCTTGCCGATGGCTTTGAGACCCGGCCAATCATGATTGTCCTGGAGCCAGCCGATATCGGTTGAAACGCTGGCGGCGCGGGTCTCGATCCGCCCGTGATCGCTTGTCGACCGTTCGCGCGGTTACGCCGCCGGAGCGGACCGGATCGTCGAGAAACAGCCTGACATCGTCATGCAACGTGGCCTGATTGGCTTTCAGCGCCAGGGCACAATCACCGGCCTGACCGACGATCTGTTGTGCAATGGTCCGCTGGCGAGCGCATCGACGGTGACGATCGTGCCCTTCAGCGACAGCATCGCCAGCAATTTTGGCACCGCCGTGATTTCGTTCGACTTCTCATCCGTGGCGATCTGGCCAAGGACCATGCGTTGCTCGCACTCCCGGGCGCTGACCATATGCAACGCTGATTTGCCGCTGGCGCGATCATTCGAACGGCGCAGAACCTTTCCGTCGATCGCGACAACACCCTGACATTGTTGCGAAAATGCCGCCATGAAGCGCTGGAAGGCGGCGCCGGACACCGCAGGGTCCAGCAAACGGAACAGGCGGCTGAAGGTGTCATGGCTTGGAACACCACTGGCAGTCGGAGAAAACCGCGAAGCGATGGCTCCTTGGCCTTTGCAAATGCCGCCATGTCCATCGCGTTCTCGCCGCCGCATATGACCGAACACAGCGCAATCATCAGTAGATCGTGCAGATCATGAAGCGTCGCATTCCCGGTTCGCGGATCCTCCAGACCTTCCCAGCATGCACCAAATTCCTCCAATGCGGCCTCCTAGCGGGGATTTCACAGGCCAATGGGTAGAGTCGATCCCCTTCGAGCCAGGCAAGCGGGAATCAGAGGTCAAGGGATTTCCAAATGCGACTCCCCTGGCGTCAGGGGATCCCTTGCCCTTTCGCGAGGGGCGGAGGCAGACTGCTGCGACTATCGTAACCGAAGGAGCCGAACCATGACGGTGAAGAGCAAGGGATATCTCCGGCACGTCGCACTCAGCGTCGCCGACCCCTGGGAAACGGCAGAGTTTTACAAGCAGACTGTGGGGTTAGAGGAAGTTACCGAAATTGACGGACCATTGGCGGAGGGCGTGTTCCTGACCGACGGCGTGGTCAACCTGGCGATCCTGCACTTCAAGTCGGACGAGGCGGCTCAAGGAACCGGGGCGGATTTTGTCGGCCTGCATCATATCGGCTTCTGGGTGGACGACGTAATCGCCGCGGGGCAACAGGCCCGGGCGGCGGGGGGCACCTGGATCATGGGTGACCCGAACAATCCCGACGGCTATGAGGTCAAGCACACCGACCTGTCAGGTATCATCTTCGACATCGCGGCGCATGGCTGGGCCGGTTCGCAGAAGCGGCCGGGAGAGGCGGAGAACGAGAACTCACCCCAATCCTCACCGCCGTTTGGCGAAGTTCGATGAGCAGCGGGAGGCCGCCCGGCGGACGATCGAGACCAAGCGGAGTTCCCTAGTCGCTCAAATTGACGGGCACAGCGCTTTAGTGCCACACGCGCATCGGCCGTGGTGAAATGCCAGTCGGCTTTGGCGTGTTTTTTTGTTCCGCCGAGCTTCCAGGCGGCGGCCGCTTCAGTCAGCATCGCCTTGGCGGGAATGCGCCGGTCGAGGCTCTGGCCTGACAGCACACTGAGTTCAGTCTCCGCCATGTTGAGCCAATTGCCGTGTTTGGGCGTGTAATGCTACTCGAACCGCTCGGCGAGGCGGCGCGCCTCGGCGGCAGGAAACGCCTCGTACAGCGACGCGGGTTTGGGGGTGCTGAGATTGTCCTGGGCAAGCGACCTTCGGCGCATTCGGAAACCACGTGTCGGACATTTGCTTGAGCAGGTGCGCGTAGTCCACGGCGGTGTGGCGATCGGTCACCTTGACGTGCCGCCAGCCTTCCAGAGGTGCGAACAGCATGAATAGGTTGGCCGTGCCATTGCGCTCATACTCGCAATCGATCTGCGCGGACCGTCCCGGTTTGGCCGCGATCGGCACTCGGGTTTCGGCGATCAGTTGCTTCGAGGTCTCGTCCAATCAGACGACGGGGCATTCGGGATCGCGGCCGGTGGTAGACGTCCAGCACGTCTTCCATGTTGGCGACGAAAGCGGCGTTGACCTCAGGCGGGATGATATCCTGCTTCTTCAGATGCGGTTTGAGATCGTTTTTCAGCCTGCGTCCGATCGTGTTGTCGCTGGCGCGCTCAACGGTGTTCAGTCCACGACGGTGTCTTCCAGCAACCGCAAGGTCCACTTCGCCCGTCCATT
This sequence comes from uncultured Alphaproteobacteria bacterium, assembly GCA_963778125.1. Taxonomy (GTDB): domain Bacteria; phylum Pseudomonadota; class Alphaproteobacteria; order Acetobacterales; family Acetobacteraceae; genus Rhodopila. Next base: position 7,833 of record CAVZTH010000057.1, read on the forward strand.
CGGCGGCGGCGAACACATCAGGGCATCAGTTTCCCTCGGCCGCGCCGTCGAAGATGATGCGTGGTCGGCCGAGTTCAGGACCTGGGGGGCGGGGTGCCTTTGCTGATAGGGCTTCGAGCGTCTGTCTTTCTCCTGCGCTCAGACGGACAACGTATTTTTTGACCGCAGCTTCTGACATGACCCGATTCCCTCCCGCCGTGGATGCTGTTGCGGAGAGTCACGGAAACCTGTCAGGATCAAGCACGCAGGGCACTAGGTGGCCGTGTTCATCGATCTTGATCGCAGCAAAAAGCCGGTGGTGTTCGTGACCCCGGGACGCGGCAGTAACGGTGGGGCAGTTTCGCGCGTCCCTGGCGGAACCGCTCTCTTGGGATCGGCGGCCAGATGCTGATGCCCGACCTCACTCATGAGATGGCCGAATTGATCCGTCGCAGCTTCGGGTTTTTCTGGCTGATGCCAAATCTCAAAATCACCAACGTCTTTTGGCACTCTCCCACCGCCGCTGAAGGAGATTTATCACACACAGATTGGGCTCAGTTCAGTCGGTTTTTTTGACGCCCAGTGGCACCATGCGACCCTTTTTGCAGCAGAAAACTCAACTAGCAGGTGATAAATAGGCGATCTCGATGATAGTTTTCGTTGTGGCCTCGCGAATGCGGCTGACATGCTTGGGGCTTCGCTTCCGTTGGTTTATCCAGTATATGAACCAGGCGTGTCCCCGTAGCTCAGCAGGATAGAGCACAAGATTCCTAATCTTGGGGCCGTGCGTTCGAAATCGCGCCGGGGACACCAATGTATCTGGTTGACTGCATTGGCAATTTTTTGAATTCATGGACGTCTCAGCTCAGAGGAACGCTGATTATTTTGACCGGACACGCGGCTCGCTTCGCTTCGGTCTGTGCTCGTTTGGCGAGCAACTCCAGCCAATTAGGCTGCGTAAGAGGGCAAAACCGTGGGCGCGGCGGTCGATCAAGCAGGCCGGAACCGGCCTCTGACATAGTGATCGAGTGGCTGAACGAGGATGTGTCCCGCCGCCTTGAACCTGCTGCCTAAATAGTCCCAGAGCGCAACGCCAAGTTCGTCCCAGGTCTTGGCAAGGCCAAGAAACGCATCGCGGTAATCGCGGCCATCATCACTCCGCGTTCCTGCGCTCACCTTGCGCCGGGTCACGTAGCACCGGATGTCGTTCTCCGAACCGTCGGTGTGCAGCGGCGTCTCCGGCCGGTCCAGCACCATCAGCGATTCGGCCTGTTGCATTAGCCGCTTGAGCAGGCGGTCCAGCGTGACGAAGCCGGTGCGGCGAAGGAAGATGCGGTCGAACCGCGCGGCAAGGTGGCCACCCGGCGCGAGCTTGGCTTGGGCCGGTAATACCAAGTCGCCTAAACATTGGATTTGTGCATAACGCAAGCGCGTTACGCACAACTCCACCGGCTCATCAACAACAGCCAAGGTAGACATCCACTTGCAGTATAAAGTAAGTATAGTTTAGGTTTGTAAGGGGAGTATATCGCCTGGCCTCAGTGGAGGCATGTTTTGTGGCACGATCCACGGCTTCGGTTCTTGGCGTCGTTCTTGCTGTCGCTGACACCCCTCGACTTGCGTGAGCGGGCAGGTCGCCCCTGGATTCCGCTACGTGGACGAAAGACAGAGGCGAGCGGCTGCAGGTTTCCGCGATGGGTAATCCGGTTCGTTCAGTTCACGCCGTCTGGCTGTCGCTCTTGCTGTCGCTGACGCCCCGCGGCTTGCGCGGCACACGGGCCGCGGCGACCCGGCGTCGATAGCTCTCAACGTTCATCTCGAAGATCGTCGCAGCGCCGCCAGCCGCTGCAGTGTCGACTGGCCTTGACGGTACTGCATCAGCACGAACGGCGGAGTTCGGGGCCGAAATGGCCATCGATCCCCTCCGGTAGTGGGGCCAAGACGGTGCGTCCAATCGGTGGCCCGCGGCATCGTCAAAAGCATCTCGCACGGCTCGTCGGGCGTTTTTAAAAAAAGAGGCCGATCTCAAAGCCATAGGCGTAAATCCAGCAGTGATGCGAAGTCGGTCCTCTTGATCTGCAGGGGAGGATATCGTGCGGCTCACAAGGCTTCACCGGTGCAATTGTCGGATGAGCATGAACAGGAACTGAACGATTTGGTGCGGGCGCATTCGAAGAAGGGGGGGGGGGGGCTCGACGTCGGCGAAACCGCACAGCGACTGGGGATCTGGCGCAAGACCGCTGGTCACTGGCGGCGCCGGTAGCGGGATGCGGCGGCATCCGACGGGGTGGCGGCGCGTCTGAGCGATGCGCCCCGCCGCGGTGCGCCGGCGACGTTCACGCCCGAGGTGATCTGCCAGATTTTGGCGCTGGCCTGTGAGAACCCGAGACGCTGGATGTCCCGATCAGTCATGGGACTCAAAGCGAACTGGCCCGACAAGGGGGGAGCGGCGCAGGCTCTGTCGGGCGGTTTCGGGCCGAGTAGGCCGCATCGCAACCGTTACTGGCTGACACCCAAGCCTGATCCCGAGTTCGACACGAAGTGCTCCGACATCCGTACGGTGCACAAGGCGGCACCCACCGCCGCGGAACAAGGCGTGCAGACCGTTTGGATTGACGAGATGACCGGTATTCAGGCGCTGGAACGCGCCGTCCCAAGCCTGCCGATGAAGCCTGGGCACGTCGAACGGCGGGCGCTGGCCTGCGAGGTGCCGGAGAACAGCAACCTGCCGCTCAGCCACTGGGACCAGAGTGAACTGGCCCGCGATGCGATCCGGCGGGGCATCGTGGAAACCATCTCGCACGGCTCGATCGGGCGTTTCCTGAAGGAGGCCGATCTGCAGCCGCATCGCCTGCGCGGCTGGCTGACGCCCAAGTCGGACCCCGAATTCGAGACCAAATGCGCCGATGTCTGCTCGGTCTACAGGGAGGCGACCGCGACCCCGAACCAGGACGTCCGGACCGTGTCGATCGACGAGATGACCGGCGTGCAAGCGTTGGAGCGTGCCGCGCCAGATCTACCGATGCGGCCTGGTGAGGTCGTGCGGCGTGAGTTCGAATATGTCCGCCACGGCACCCAGACCCAGATCGCGGCCTTCGATGTCGCCACAGGCTAGCTCGTCGGCACGGTCGGTGACACGCGCACCGAGCAGGACTATGCCAGCTTCCTGGAGAGCCTGTTCGCGACCTCGGCGCTGGCCACACGCTGGCACGTCGTTGCCGACAATCTCAACACCTTCTCTGGGAGGGCGTGGTGCGCCTTGTCGCCCGTCTGTGTGAGATCGAGGACGACCTGGGCGAGAAGGGCAAGTCCGGTGTGCTGGCCTCGATCGCCACGCGCGAGGCGTTCCTGCGTGATCGTGCCCACCGGATCTGCCTTCATTTCACCCCAAAGCACGCCTCTTGGCTCAACCAAATCGAGATCTGGTTCTCCATCCTCGCGGGCAAGCTGCTGCGACGGGCCAGCTTCACGCCAAAGCAGGATCTCAAGCAGCGGATCGAGGCCTTCATCGCCTACTTTAACCAGGCTCTCGCCAAAGCCGTTTCGCTGGACCAAAACCGGTAAGCCTCTCGCGGCCTGAGCCAGGCGAAAATGGGGTCGCCACTTCCGACGAGCTGTACTCTCATGTTCGCCGTTTCAAGCTGCAGGCACAGAAATTCCTTGCTTGGCCTTCAAGCTGTTCAGCATTGCCGCCACTGAGCAAGGCAGGAGGCACGATCATGTAACGACGGTTGATCATGCTCTGATGCGCGGGTTGGTTACCGCCGGACCCTGATGCGTCGCGGAGCTTCCTCGGTCTAGTGGCCAGCGTCGGATGGATCCGGCTGATAGTACACTCGAGGGTTCTCCTGGCCGTGACCGTGCCCCCAACCTTGCTCAGCATTGGATGTTGCAGTTGCGTGTGGCAACTCCCTTGGAGTGCAACGTTACCGGTCTTCTTCCTTCAGGAAGCCGCGGACTGTACCTCTTTAGCAATCGCCCAGATAAAGCCCGCCAGTTCACGAGCAATCGCCGCGGTGATCACCGTCGGCAGTTTTCCGGCCCGGGCGAGCGCGCGATAGCGTCGGCACAACCGTTCCTGAGCCTTCCAGGCAATATCGCGGATCGGCCGGGCCAGACGTTCCTGCCGCAACAGCTGCTCTCGGCTGATCCGCGCAGGAAAGCGATAGCTCCATGCCGCCTCGATGAGCATTCGTCGTGCCGCGCCGTTACCAGCCTTGGTGATCCCGCCCTGGCGGCGTGTGCGGCCGCTGGAATGCTCCGACGGCACCAGGCCGAGATACGCCATGAGCTGGCGAGGGTTGGTGAAGCGGGTGATATCGCCGAGTTCAGCCATTAACGTGGCCGCGGCAACCAGACCGACGCCGCGCAGCGCTTGCAGCGCTTGCACCACCGGTGCAAGAGACCACTCTGGCAACGCGGCTTCGATATCTGCCTCCAGGCGATCGCGTCGGGCCGTCGCCGCCTCGATCGCCGCGATACAATCCTCCAGCACGATATGATGCACCGCTTGGTCGAACTTCAGGCTGGCCAGCCAGCGCCGGTGCAACAACGTCCACGCCGGGCGGTGATAGTGCTGACCGTGGCGCAGCAGGAAGCCGGACAATTGCTGGCGGGATTGACGAAGGCTGCGGACCGCCGCCTGGCGCGCACGGACGAGATCACGGATCGCCTCGTGCGCCTGATCGGGCACCCAGACAGGGGTCAGTTCACCAGCGCGGTGCAGCTTGGCGAGGTTGATCGCATCGCGTCGATCCGTTTTGATCCGCTCGCCTGGCTTGCGAGGGATCAGCGATGGAGCGACCACGGCACAATCATGCCCAATCGCGCTGAGTTGTCGTTGGATGCCATAGCCGCACGGTCCGGCCTCGTAGCAAAACCGTAGCTCCCTTCCTCTACCGGCCACCCGCTCGGTCAACGCCGTCAAGGCGGCAGGTGTATTGGCGATCTTTCCGTGCTCGCGCACCTCTCCCCGCAACCCCGCTTCGGCCGCCGCGACCGCAATGGTATCCTTATGCACGTCAAGGCCGACATAGATGATACACTGTCCCATGACCCGTCTCCTATGCATGAGGCTCGGCGCCGGACCATCCAGCGCAATCCTCGAAAGCCTGCATACTGTGAGACGGGTCGCCCCGGTCTCAGGCGAACATCTGGTCTAGCGTGCTCACACATTTGACTGGCAAATCGGTTAATGTCCCAATTCTGTGATCCCGTCCGGCAGGGCGGGTTATCATGGTGGAACAGGCTGGAGCACTGGGTTATTTCGGCGACGCAAGGCGCGCAGCCGTGGGCACCGAGCTGCTCGAGAGGGTAACGGCGAGCGGCTCGCTGGTGATCCGCAAACTTGGTGCGACGCGCCTGGCTGGCGATTCATCGTTTTCTGTCGACGCCGTCGGTCAGCTGCCGAGAGATGCTGGCGACCCTTGCCGGGTGCACGCTCGCGGCGACCGCGGGTCGGCACATTGTCGTCGCGCAGGACACGACCGAGATCAATTTCGCCGGCCGCGGGGCCAATTGGCGCGGCCGGCGACGGGGTTTCGGCGGGGTGTTTCATCCATCCCCTGGTCGCCATTGACAGCCAGACGGAGGCTGTTCTCGGTCTGCTCGACGCACAGATCTGGACCCGTGACGACGAGATCGAGGCGGCGCCACCGCGTCAGCGGGCGATTGAGGACAAGGAGAGCATGCGCTGGCTGAGAGGGCTTCGCCCGTCGGCCGGCGGGGGTTCGTGCGGCGCAAGACCGTGCGATCGAGCGCGCACCGGATGGGCCGGTTGTCGCAGGGTCGCTGTTCGCCAGCGCGGCGGCCTGGCCTGATTTGAGGTGCTTGCAGGTCAAGGTGGCGCCACGCCGCTTGGGCGATCCCGGCCGGCCCGCGACGGTCGCCCTGCGGGCTGGTCCGGTTACCCTCAAGCGGCCGCGCCAGGTTCGCCAAGACCGATGCCGCGACGGGGTCAATGACCCTGGTGGAGGCGCGCGAGATCAATCCTGCGGCGAACCAGGAACCGCTGCACGGGCGTTTGTTGACCAGCCTCGAGGTTGGCGACGCCGACGCAGCACGCGAGATCGTGCGGTTATATCGCCTGCGCTGGCGCATCGAACAGGTGTTTCGCGCTCTGAAAAGCGATGGGATGCGGCCGGCTGGAAGAGACCCAGATGCATCAGGCTTAACGGCTGTTCAAGCTGGCCGTGGTCGGTCTGGCGGCTGCGTGCCAAACAATCCAATTGGTCGATGCGCGCAATGGCAGTGCAAGACCGGCAGCCGACGTGATTGATGCCGCCTTGTTGTCTGTGGCCGAAACCATCGGCCCGACGCTGGAGGGCAACACAGAACGTCAGAAAACCTCCGTCCGCCGCATTTTCTTGCCTGGTGGCTTGGATCATTGCAAGACTTGGTGGTTGGACGCAGTGGGACAGGTTGCGGCTGATCATCCGCATGGTCTGACGGGCCGTGCCCAAAGGCCCAGAAATCCCTACGTCTCCCCTATCCACGTCGCGGATTCGCGCCACATATCGAGCAGCGGACCTGCACACACCTCCTTCGCTGTCTAGTCTTGGAATTGAGTTATCAATCCCGCCATGTCTATTCCTTAGTCGACATGATGTAGAGGATCTGCAGGCTTTGCTGGGCGCCGTCGCGAACCTCGATAGAGCACCTCGGAAACTTATATCGCACTACGATCCTCTCTCGCCCTAACGGCAAGCGAATTTTTGGTCGATAAGTGGCCGGCGGCCGGCCGGGGCACATAAGTATGATTATCTGTGGCTACCAGTTATATCAACTATACTTCGTGTTCCAGTGAACCTCGTGCCATCTAACGAGAATTCGCCGATCACGACGCGGTTTGCCCAGTCAGTTTTTCAGACAAAGCCCACAGACGGCCGGCGGCCACCGGATCCATGGCCTGGGGAAAGATCTTCGCCACGCCAGGCGCACCCCGGGTCTCGCCCCAGTCACTCGGACCGTAATAGGCCCCTCCCTTGGCTTCCGGCGCCATCGCGGCGAACAGCACGGGCAACGCCGCGTCCTTAGCCGGCTGGGCGACGAGGTTGAACGCCGTTTCCGCCACCCTCGCTCGAATGCTAGAGCCGCCACTGCCGATCCCGTTGCCGATGATATCCGTCCTGGCCCACCCGGGATGCGCAGCCATGCTGCGCACGTTCCAATGGTTCTCGTCCGCTCGGCGCTGCAGTTCGAGCGCGAACATCAGTATGGCAAGCTTGCTCCGACCGTAGACCCTCATAGGACCATAGGATTGCTCCGACTGGAAGTCATCAAGCTCGAGCGTGGCTCGGCGATGGGCAAGGCTGGCGATGTTGACGACCCGGCCACCCGCGGGGGCTGCGCGGATCGCATCGAGCAACCGGATCGTCAGGGCGAAATGGGCAAGATAGTTGACGCCGATCTGCCGTTCAAACCCATCTTCGGTCTGTTCGCGCTTCGGCAGCCCCATGACCGCGGCATTGTTGATCAAGATGTCCACAACCCCGTCCCGCGCTGCAGCGAAGCGAGCAACCGAGCCGAGGCTATCGAGATCGAGAAGCTCGAAGCGGAGCTTGGCGGCCGGTAGTTGCCCCTGTATACGCGCAACGGCCCGTGCACCCTTTTCAGGGTTGCGCCCGGCCAGGATCGTGGTCGCGCCTTGTCGGGCAAGCGCAAGGGCGGTTTCATAACCGAGGCCGCCCGTCGCGCCCGTAACGATCGCGACCTTACCATCTAGCCTTGGATTCTCTGCCGGAGTCCAGCCGTTTTTCACTAAAGTAGTGGCCATCTGAGCATCCCGTTACTTGGATATTGAATGGTCATACACTTGCGCGATTGCATGGCACGCGACGGGACCGCTCGCCAAACGCAAGTGACCTGACCGCCGACCCGCTTCGCTGGCGTGATCCCATACAAAACCCTAAGCTGGCACTCGGAACAGCAGATTCCGTCGGAGGAAAACAGTGATACCCAATTTCGAAAACGCTGTTATGCGCAAGGTCGCATGGCATTTGATCCCCTTTCTCAGCATCGGCTACATGATCAACGCGCTCGACCGGTTTAACGTGTCTATGGCTGCCCTGACCATGAACACCCAGCTTGGGCTGACCGCGAGCGAATACGGCCTTGCTGCCGGCGCGTTCTTCTGGAGCTATGTGCTGTTCCAGTTCCCGGCCAATCTGATGCTCGCTCGTCTCGGCGCGCGTGTCTGGATCAGTATCATTATGGCGATGTGGGGCGTCTGCTCAACCGGCACCGCGTTCGTGACGGGTGAGACAAGTTTCGTCGCCGTCCGGTTTCTCCTGGGGATTGCCGAGGCTGGGTTTTTCCCCGGCGTCGCCTATTTCATGACATGCTGGTTCCCGGCCTTCTATCGCGGCCGCATGATGGGCATTTTCTATGCCTTTGGTGCCCTTTCCGGCGTGCTGGGCGGTCCCCTCGGAGGCAACCTGCTAAAGCTTGACGGAATGTTCGGTGTTGCGGGATGGCAATGGATCTTCCTCGTTGAAGGCATACCTGCGCTCCTGCTCGCTTGCTTCGGCTTCGCGACATTGTGCAACCGTCCGAGCGAGGCACGCTGGCTGGCACCAGAGGAGCGCGCCTGGCTCGAGCAACAGCTTGAGCAGGAAGCCGCGGCCAAATCCGGGCAAGGCGTCAGCCTGCTGCGCTCAATCGTCACCCCGCAGATACTGGTTCTGACCCTCGCCTACGCTTTGATGGCCTATGGCATCTACGCGATCGCGTTCTTCCTGCCGTTAATAGTAAAGTCGCTGGGGCTGTCGAACACGGCCATCGGCTACGTGCTGATGCTGCCCAATATTTGTGGCAGCATCGGCATGATACTGGTCTCTCGCAGTTCCGATCGGACCGGTGAACGGATCTGGCATGTCGTTCTGCCCGTCGCCCTGGCGGGATTTGGCGCGATGGCAGCGGGGCTGCTGCTCGGGAATATCTATCTAACCATCGGTGCCTTTTGCATCGCGATGTTCGGCGTCCTGTCGAGCCTGCCGGTGTTCTGGAGCCTTCCCACGGCGTACCTAGGAGCAACCGCCGCGGCGGGCGGCATTGCCTTCATCAACTCGGTGGGCAACATCTCGGGATACGTTGCCCCCCAGTTGACCGGCGTGCTGCGTGATGCGAGCGGCGGATACATGGTGCCGCTCCTGGTGACGGGCGGAATTATGCTTATGGGAGCAGGCCTCGTCCTGGTCTCCGGCATCCACAAACATGTCCTGAGGAGCCCGCCGGCAAGGGGGAACATCACCGTCCTGCACTGATCCCGGCGGGTGTGAGCCACCCCGCAAAAGTAGGCTAGTAATTCCGAGAGCGTTAGCACTCGCTTGCTTGCTAAAGGGATAATTCGTATCCCCAGCGTAACTTACATCTGTCTGTATCCGGCACGCCACGTTCCGATAACTAGCCTACGGAATTGGATGGAAGCTTTGCTTGACCCGATCCTTACCGAAGCTAAACTTCAACTTCATACAAGGGTTGGCGATTAGGGGTTCGATTGATGCGGATTGCGGTTATTGGTGCCGGCGGGGTCGGTGGCGCGTTTGGTGGCGCCTTGGCGAAAGCTGGTGCCGACGTCACGTTTGTTGCTCGTGGTGCCCATCTACAGGCCATGCGCGCAAACGGCCTGCGCATCGAGGGCGGCCGTGGCGAAACCCTCATCGCCCCGGCACAGGCCACGGACGATCCGGCAACCATCGGAACAGTCGATCTCGTGCTGTTCTGCGTCAAGCTTTGGGATGTCGAATCCGCCGGCGCGTCGATACGCCCGCTGATCGGTCCAACCACGTCGGTGATTCCGTTGCAAAACGGCATCGACGCCGCGGAGCGCCTGATCCCCATCCTCGGTGCGCCGGCGGTGATGGGCGGAGTGGCGCAGATCAGCGCCACGATCGCCGAGCCCGGCGTGATCCGGCAGACCGGCGACTTCATGCGTCTGATATTCGGCGAACTCGAAGGCGGCCATAGCGCTCGGGGGGAGGCTTTTCTCGCGCTGTGTCAGAAAGCGGGGTTCGATGCGACGCACAGCGACCAGATCGTGACCGAGTTGTGGATGAAGTTCATCCTGTTGGCGACCAACTCGGCGCTCACGGCTGCGACCAGGACGCCGATCGGCGTATTGCGCGAGGATGCGGACATCGCGCCGCTGTTCGCCCGCGCCTCAGCGGAGGTCGCCGCGGTCGGCCGCGCCAAAGGCGTGCGTTTGCCGGACGACGCGGAGCAGCGGGTCGTTGCCTTCACCCGAACCGCTCCGCCGGCGATGATGGCCTCCATGGCGCACGACCTGATCCGCGGGAACCGGATCGAGCTGCCCTGGCTATCCGGCAAAGTCGTCGCGCTTGGCCGGGAACTCGGCGTGCCGACGCCGGTGCACGAAGTGCTCTATGCGGTGTTGAAGCCCTTCACCGACGGGCAGGCCGACCTGATCACGAGATCGGAACGCGGCTCATCGCGTGCCAGCGCATCATCCGCAACTGCCCGTTGCGGATCAACCGCCTGCGCAGTAGCCACAATTCGGCTTCGGAGACCATTTGGATCGCCTCTTGCCGGGTAGGCTTGCGATCGCGCAGTTCGCGCAGCATCACTCGCCAACCCAGCATGGCCTGCTCCATATGGCGCTGGAGATATCCTCGGCGACCCGGACATCCAGCCCGACCCGACCCAACATGCGGGTAATGGAGACTGTCGGGCGGCATTCGGCAGGATCGCGCGCTTCAAGGTCGGACCAGCGGATGACAGTCGGATCGAGCCGATCCAGCGGCGCCGCAGCCGTTAGCGCGGTCAGGACCAATTGGCCCCCCGGTCTCAGCACCCGAGCCAGCCCGTCCAGGATCGGTTCTGGCCGTGCGCCGGCCAGCGCCTCAAGCGCCAGGCAGTGGTGATGGCTTCTAGCGCCGAAGTCTGGATTTGCCGGGATCCCAGGCCTTGATGCTGACCTTCTTTCCCAAGGCGATCTTGGTGAACAGCTTGCTAGGCCGAAGCGAGCAGCGAAGGGTCACTCTCCATCCCGGTGACCCAGGTCCCCATGTTGCTGGCGACGGAGCTGGCCGGCACCGCCACTGCCGACACCGACGATCAGCAGACTGGTAGCGGCCGAAGTGCCGAGCGGGCGAGCCAGCCGCAAGGTCTCGATCTCGCCACCTGGAAAGACGAAGCCGGAGCCCCAAAGCTGGTGGACCAGGTCGATCCGGGCGGGTGGCCAGACGACACGGGCAGTGGCTCGGACCTTCCTGACGGTGACTTCGGGATCGACTTCGGTATCGGGCTCCGCGAATACCAGCTCCGCCAGCGCTTGCGCGGACGGATGATGCGAAAATCGCCCAATAATGTTGCGAACCGCCTCAGACAGCATGTCTCGGTCTCTCCATCGACCGATCTTGATACAATAATATTACCGAATCGTTTACAACCAGAGGGTTAGTCGAACTCGGTCAGAACGTAGCGGACGACCTCGGGACCGGGGACACTGGGCTTGTGCCGATGATCGCGGCCCGGCGGGAATATGAAGCATGTCGCCAGGGCCAGCCTCCACCGTGTGGCTGTCGAAGCGGTAGCGAATGCGTCCTGAAAGGATGAAGATCGAGTGGCCGGTCTCGCACCACTCCGCTTCCGGCGCGTTGGGGTCGGCCCCTTGCGGCGGGTCGGGCGCACGTTCCTGATAGCGCAGGGCGATGCCGAAGCCCGAGACGGCTTCACGGACCTTGAGGCGGTCGGTCACGTCGCGCAGCGGATGCCGGTTGGCAGGGAAGAGGTAGGGGCTATCAGTCATATCGCCAGCCTAGCCGCTCGCCTCGCCCACTGCCACCGTGGAACCAACCGGTATTTGCCGCCCGAGAGACACGCCCGGGAATTCCGGAATGACCACCCAATCGCCGCATTCGAGGTTGGCTGAAGGCGATTGCGGCGGCCGGGCCAAAATCAGCTTACCTCGGCGAGGCTCGTCTGGCTGCGGCGATGGCGGCACGGGCAGCGGCGGCGGCGGATGCAGCGGGATCGAGCATCACCGGGATCGTGGTGCTGCTGTGCGTGTCATTCTTCGAAAACGCCGCCATCAAGATGCGAGCGTCACGCTTCATAGTCTCGAGGTCAATTTCTGAAACGCCGCCATTTGACGGCCCGCCGCTCGATGAGGCTGCCGTGATAAGCGACGGGACAGGGGGCGCCAAAACGGGGAGGGCCGACATCGTCGATTTCGCGGGCCGCGTGGCAGGCGGCGGAGCGGCGGCGACGGATGGGCGGGGGATTTTCCGAGACTGCTCCTGCCTTGCCTGAACGGCTTCCAGGATCTTCAGCGCCTGATCTGACGAGCGGCTAAGCGTCGCGGCGTTGCAGCGGTAGCGGAGAACCTTGGTGGCCGAGAGATCGGGGGCCATCGACAATCGCAGATTGTCCATAGCCGCTATGCTGAAGCCAATAATCCTGCCGACAAGGTCAAGCTCAGCGGGGGTGCTGGCCTGATGGGCATCGATTAGTTCCTTGATCGCGGCACGGGCTTGGCCGGTGTTGCCGCCCGCTGATACCAGAAAGAACGGCAGCATGAACCCGAGGATGTTGCCAAGGATGCAATCGAAGGCGGACGGGTCGGTGTCCGGTTGATTGATGGTCTGGGTGGGGGCTGATTGCGTCAAGGATTTGGCTCTGGGTTCGTGTTCGTATAATGTTCCTAATTCTCTACCATGGGTTGCATAGGAACACAATAGGAACTTGCGTCTTCGATGGGATTGAGGAGAAAAAGTGTTGGCGGGATGGCTGGGGATGCAACGTCGTGGCCGTGACGTCTGTCATGCGGTCTCGCGGCGCCCGGGGCGGCAAACCTTGCTTACTCCGCGCCGCAGAGGACAAGTTGGCATCGCCCTCGGCCTGGGTCCCAGACGTGGGCGGCACAGCCTCGACCTGCGGCAGGACGCTTTCGGCCCTGGCGGAAGCCGGTGGCGATGGCTGTGCTGGAGGGTTGATCGTGGTGGCGGCGGTGCCTTGGTTCAGGGTGGGATTGTTGTAGGGCTGCGGCCGGTCCACCCAGGTTGAAACCGGGAAGCCTGAACGCTTTCCTCCAGTGCTGGTCCCCGAATCGGTCCAAAGCAAGCAACCAACCGCCTCGGATCGGGGCAACCGGGACCGGCCGGCGACAAAGCGGGCGCGTTTCCCTTCCTTGGATCGGTGGGGCAGTGCGGGGGTGGGGCACGTTTTTAAGGCGGATGAAGGGGATATTGGGGATGAAGGGGATGGTCTTGCGATCACGCCTGGGCGGTCACGCGGCGGATTTCTATTTTGGGCCGGCCGAAGTTTATGAGCAGGCACAGGGGCTTGCCTGTCGCTCGGAGGAAGTTTCGGCATTGCGGGAGATGCACGTCGCTCAGCGCGCCGACGACCTTGAGTTCGACGATGACCTGGTCCTCGACCAGCAGGTCGGCGATAAATTCGCCAACGATAACGTCGTCGTAAAAGACAACGATTCCCCGCTGCTGGACGGCGCCGAGCCCGCACTTTCGCATTTCGTGGGCGAGGGCGTTCTCGTACACCTTTTCAACGAACCCATGACCGAGCGCATTGGCGACCCTGAAAGCACACCCAATGATCCGCTCGGTCAACGGCTCCAGCAACCGCGCATCCCCTTCATCCATCTGCATCCCCCTCATCCGCCTTGAAAAGCCTGCCTTCTCGCCCGTTCCGGCTTCTGACGGGGACGCACATGCGTTACGCCGCAAGTATTAATGAACTATGAGTCCGGACGGGCGGCGGGCAAACGGATCGCGGTTTCCTCCTATGGGGGCGTTCGGCGGACTGCGCGCAACCTGGCAATACGAGTAGGCACGAGGGCAGCGGCTCCGCGGGTCTCGCTTACGCCGCCTTCCGGAGGACGAACCCGGCGTTTCCTTCGGATTGGTGGCACCGAGCTGGCTCTGGCATGGGAAGACCGAGTGTGTGGCAGAACTCGTTTAGGAACATGACGTAGTTGGCGCGTTCCTAGCCGCCTTCACGCCCTTGCCAGCGGGCGATGAAGGGCTCGATCGGTTGGTCAGGCCTGTCTTTGATCTGGCGCACCGTCTGAAGGTGCGGCAGCAAGGTTAAAAAATGATTAGATCATTAAATATAGGTTACCATAATCATAGTGGAATGATAACTCGCTGGAAGCCTGCCGTAGAGGTACAGCGGACACGCGCCTCACGGAACGACAGCTCCAACGCAATACGCGAGACGCGATTGCAAGGCTGGCGAAGCAGGCCCGCAAGGCTCGCACTGGAGGTCCCGTGATCGTGCATGGCGGCATCCCTTGCGGATTGCTGATCATAAGCTAGGTCATGATCAACTGCTTGTACGATCGGATTTGCCAGCCATGTCTCATGCTACCGCCGCCTTCCGAGAGGATGTCGCTGGCCGCCCTGCTTTAAAGAGCCAGTCGCGTGTCAAGCTGCTCCGCTGGGGGCTGATGGCGGGCGGGGTACTCGCGGTTGTCGTTGGCGGAGGCTTCTACTGGCTGTCCGGCGGGCGCTGGGTCGACACCGATGACGCTTATGTTCAGGCCGACAGCATGACGCTGTCCACCGACGTGTCGGGCATCGTCGCCTCGATCCCTGTGCATGAGGGGCAAGCGGTGACGAAGGGGGAGGTGCTTTTCACCCTGGACCCGCAGAAGTTTCAGATCGCCCTGGATAACGCGCGCGCCAACCTGGCGCAGGCGCAACTTAACATCGAATCGGCTAAGGCCGACTATCAGGCCGCGCTGCGCGACACTGCGGCCAAACAGCAGCAGGTCAATTCCGACCAGTCAACCTATGATCGTTATGCGGCTCTAGTAAAGCAGCATGCCGTCACGGAGCAGGAGACCGATGACGCTCGCTATAAGCTGGCAGCGGATCAGCAGGCGGTCAGAGCTTCGGAAAGTCAGGCGCGGGCGCTGCTGGCCAAGCTTGACGGTAATCCCGATGTTGCTGTCGAGGACATGCCGTCGTTTAAGCAGGCGCAGGCTCAGGTGGCGGAGGCCGAGCGTGAGATGAACCACTCGGTGGTGCGGGCGCCGTATAACGGCATCGTTACTCAGGTGAACAAGCTGCAAATTGGGATGTATCTGGGTGCCAGCACGGCGGCGTTCGGGCTGGTTTCGACCGATCATGTCTGGGTGGAGGCGCAGCCGAAGGAAACACAGTTGACCTATGCCAAGAACGGCGATCCCGTTGATGTCAGCTTCGACATCTATCCCGGGCGGACCTGGAGCGGCACTGTGGAGAGCGTGGCGCCGGCCACCGATCAGAATTTTTCGCTGTTGCCGGCGGAGAATTCATCCGGCAACTGGGTGAAGGTGGTGCAACGGATTCCGGTTCGGGTCCGGGTCGATATGAAGCCTGGCGATCCGCCGCTGCGCGCGGGCATGAGCGCGGATATCGACATCGATACCGGTCACGTTCGCCGTTTGTCGGATCTGTTCTAGGTTTTGTCGATGACCAGCCAACCGCAGGAGGCCGTGCCGCATCGTGCCATTATAACGGTGTGCGCGATGCTCGCGACTCTGATGCAGTCGTTGGATTCCACGATCGCGAACGTCGCTCTGCCGTATATGCAGGGTAGCCTGTCCGCGAGTTCCGATCAAATTACCTGGGTGCTGACGTCCTATATCACGGCTGCGGCGATCATGACGGCACCGGTGGGTTGGTTGTCGGCACGGTTTGGCTTGAAGCGACTTTATCTGATCTCGATGATCGGGTTCACCGTTGCGTCAATGCTGTGCGGCATCGCCGGGACGTTGCCGGAAATGGTAGGGTTCCGGCTGCTGCAGGGCGTATTTGGCGCCGCTCTGGTGCCGCTGTCGCAAACGACGATGCTGAACATCTACCCGCCGGAAAAGCGCGGTTCGGCGATGGCGATCTGGGGCATGGGTGTGATGGTGGGGCCGATCCTGGGGCCCACACTCGGTGGCTATCTGACGGAGTTGTACAATTGGCGGTGGGTTTTCTTTGTCAACCTGCCGTTCGGTGTGTTGGCGACGGCGGGGATGGCGGTGTTTCTGCCGAAGACGGAGGCGACGTCGGGAATGAAGTTCGACTGGTTCGGCTTCGGCGTGTTTGCGATGGGTATTGCCGGGTTTCAGTTGATGCTCGACCGCGGTGAGACGCAGGACTGGTTTGGCTCCTCGGAGATTATTATCGAAGGCGTCATTGCCGGACTGGGGTTTTACCTCTTTGTGGTGCATATGTTCACCGCGCCGAAGCCGTTCATTACACCTGCAGTGTTCAAGGACCGGAATTTGTCGGCCGGGTTGCTGGTGATGTTCGCGGTGGGGATGGTGCTGCTGTCGGTATCAGCGTTGCTGGCGCCGTGGCTGCAGGAACTGGGGAATTACCCGGTCGAGACAGCGGGACTGGTGATGGCTCCACGCGGCTTCGGCACGATGGCGGCGATGCTCATCGCGGGGCGGTTGTCGAACAAGGTCGATGCGCGTTTGCTGATGGCGTTCGGGATCGTTGTGCTGTCCTATAGCCTGTACCGGATGACGGACTGGACGCCTGCTGTTTCGGAGACCACGATGGTGGTGAACACGATCCTGCAAGGTGCCGGATTGGGATTCGTGTTCATTCCGTTGCAGGTGATCGCGTTCGCGACCTTGGATCCCGCGTTACGGACCGAAGGCACGGCGTTACTGAGCCTGTTGCGAAATGTCGGCAGCGCGATCGGAATTTCGGTGACGGGCGCGATGGTGACGCAGAATGGGCAGATCGAGCATTCGGTGCTGACGGGATATATCACGCCGCTGAACCGGGCGTTTCAGAGCGCGGCAGCAAGTCTGATGCCGACGACGGCCCATGGGGCGCAGATGCTCAATGGAATTCTCAACCGTCAGGCAGAGATCATCGCTTACAATGACGACTGGAAGCTGATGATGCTGACGTCGCTGCCCATGCTTCTGCTGTTGCTGCTGATGCGGGGGCCGAAGAAAGGCGCCGGCGGGGGCACTGACCATGCGGCGGTTATCGATTGAGGTGCGCCACCAAGTGCGTTGTGGTTTCGGTTGCACGTGCGAATGAACCGGTTTCCCACATGGCTTCAATCTCTGATGCCCCGGAGCCATCGATCGCTCGGCCAGATTGGCCCGCTCAAGAGAATGTCAGGCGGCTCTGACGTGAATTTGCGCTAGAAGTATTTTGGTAAGCGTCCGGGATCTAAAGAGTTCCCTCACTCTATAGGTAGTCTGAGAGATTTCTGTCCACGGGAAGAACCGGGATCGGGGGGCGGGAACGTGTCTGGTTACTTGGAAAGATGTCCATTCGGCCGCAACGACCAGGGCGTCGATTGCGCGCGAGTGTTATGAGATGGCCGCTTGGCTTTCTCGCTTAATCGTCGCTGGGGTTATCATCGCGGCGGCGCGTCCGGCATTTGCCGATGGTCCCAGCTTCGCTGACTTACTTGCCCGGGCGGAAGCACAGGCCGCAGCGGGCCATCGATGGGCGCCCTCGGGTGACAACATGACCGAAACGGTCTCGGCGATGATGGAACTTATTTCCTCCGCCACGCCCGAACAGTTGGCGGAGCTGTCGGACTTGCTGGAGAGAGATGCGACGCGACTTCCGCACCCGGCCGCGAAGTCCGAGTCGGTCTCTCAGTCTGCCTCACCGGCGGCGGCGGAGCCGGATCGGGCTGTGGACCAACCCGCTGCATCGGCAGCGACATCGGAACCAGATCGGCCTGTGGAACAACCCGCTGCGCCAGCAGCGAGGTTTGAGCTGGATCGGCCTGTGGAACGACCCGCTGTATCGGCGGCAACGTCGGAGCCAGATCGGCCTGTCGAACGACCCGCGGCTCCGGCCGCGAGGTTTGAGCTGGACCGGCCTGCGGAACGACCCGCTGTGTCGGCGGCGAGGTCCGAGCCGGAACGGCCTGTTGAAACACCTGCTGTGTCGGCGGCGAGGTCTGAGCCGGAGCGGCCTGTTGAACGACCCACAAGCCCGGCCCCGACGTTGGAGCCGAATGGGCCGGAGGGCCGACCTGCTGTGTCGGCGGCGAGGTCTGAGCCTGACCGGCCGGTCGCCCGCCCTGTGATGCCGACGGCGACGGCGGAGCCGGATCGCAACGTGGCGCGGCCTGTTGTGCCGGCGACGACCTCGGAGCCGGATCGACCTGCCGCACGACCCGGCGCGCAGGCGATGGCTACGGAGCCGGAACGGGCCATCACAAAACCAGCCGCCTCGGTGGCGCGCCGGCTGAGCCCTCGAGCGACGGACTTGCTTGCACGGGGCCAGGAGGCTGAGCAATTAGGGGATGTCTCAGGCGCGCGGCGGTTCTATGCCAGCGCAGTCCAGCTTGGTAGCGCGACAGCCGCGCGTAACCTTGGACGCCTGTATGATCCTGTCTTCCTCAAGCGAACCGCGCTTGGTGGTATCGATCCTGATCTTGGGCAGGCCCGCCACTGGTATGAGTTGGCTGTCGCTATGGGCGACCCGGATGCAGCCCCCCTTCTTGAAGCTCTGGCCTTGAGGTGATGATGCACCGTCGTAGCTTACTATCGGCTCTTCCCGCTGCCGCGCTCGTGGCGGGTGCCCAGTCTGCGTTTGGCGCGGCGGGGCAACCGATCACGATCGGGATCATGGGGGCCGAACTCGATGGCACCTTCATGCGGGTCGCGGTCGACCTGACTTCGGTTCTTAATTCCAACGACATGAGGATCGTTCCGGTTGTCGGCAAAGGATCGTTACAGAATATCGGCGATCTGCTGCATTTACCGGGGGTGGATCTGGCTCTGGTCGCGGCGGACGCACTGAGCTTTGCGCAGACGAACCATCTCTATCCGGGTGAACTTGGCAAGATCCAATACATCTGCAAACTCTACGAGAACGACCTGCACGTCTGCGCGCGGCCGGAAATCCAGACCCTGGCGGACCTGCAGGGAAAGCCCGTTAATATCGACCAGGAAGGCTCTGGAACCAACATGACCTGCCGCGCGATCCTGAAGATGCTCGGTATCGCGCCGGATTTGCGGTCGGAACAGATGACCATCGGCCAGGAAAAGCTGCGGCGAGGAGAGGTCGTGGCCAATATCTATTTCGCAGGCAAACCAATCCGCCTGTTTGCCACAACGCCTGCCGGGACAGGCCTGCATTTTATCCCCGTCCCTTCGAATGAGGAGTTGGAGAAGATCTACGTGCCAGGCGGTCTGCTTACGCATGCCGACTACCCGACGCTGGTTCCTGAAGACGCGCCGGTCGAGACGGTCGGCGTTGGCGTCACACTTGCGGTGTTCGGATGGCAGCCGGGCACAACCCGCTATCGGAACCTGGTGACGTTCGTCGATACGTTTTTCTCCAAGTTTCCTGAATTGCTGGAGCCGCCGCACCATCCAGCGTGGCACAGTGTCAACCTGGCGGCCGCGCAGGCTGGATGGACGCGGTTTCCACCGGCGGAGGCCTGGCTTGCACAACACCGTCCCGGCACCGCCCCGCCCGTGATCGCCGATGCGAAAATGCAGGAACGGTTCGACGCATATCTCACGCAGCGTGGCGTCCCGCAACTCACGCCGGCGCAGCGAGAGGCCGCCTTGCAATATTTCCAGCAGCAGCTGGGACAGGCGCGTTAAGGGCTGCGGCTTAGGACCTTAGCCGCCGGCGGACCTGGGCAAAGACGGGTAGTGGCGGCCGGCCAGGGCCTGCGGGAGATGTGTGATTGACGATCCGACTCCCTTGGCTTGACCGCCGTCGCCGTGCTGCTGGCGACCATTACGTGGCTGCCGGGACGGATGTGAGCGAGCCTGGGATGCGCTTCAACCGAGGATAGCTGGTTATGGACCCCCTCGCCCGCCGCAAACTTGGCCGCACTGATGTTGAAGTTACGCAACTCGGCTTGGGCGGCGCGGGGTTGGGCGATTTGTTTGACGTGGTCGAGGACGCTGACGCCAGCGCCACGTTGCGGGCGGCGTGGGAGGCCGGCATCCGCTACTATGATACGTCGCCGTGGTATGGGCGGGGGCAGAGCGAGCACCGCTTCGGCCGGGCGCTGTATCGGCGGCCTCGAGGCGACTATGTTCTGTCCACCAAGGTCGGCCGGCTATTCCGAGCGGTGCATGATGCGGAGAATTTCGAGCATGGGTTCTGGCGCGGAGGTCTGAAGTTCCAGCATCGGTTCGATTATAGTTACGACGGCGTGATGCGGAGCTTCGAGGACAGCCTGCAACGGCTCGGCGTGCCGCGCATCGATTTGCTGTTGATCCACGATCTGGACATCGGTCATCACGGCACCGATGCCAAGGTGACCGCTTATTTGACCGAGGCGCACAATGGCGGTTTGCGCGCGTTGTTGGAGCTTAAAGCGGCTGGGCTCATTGGCGGGTTTGGGGCGGGGATTAATGAAGCTGGGATGATGCCGCGGTTTCTCGACCTGATGGATCTCGACTTTTTCTTGGTGGCGCTGCCTTACACGTTGCTGGATACCGATGTGCTGGACAGCGAATTTCCGCGCTGCACCGAGCGCGGGGTGGGGTTTGTGATTGGGGCGCCGTTTGCCTCGGGGATTCTCGCCACCGGGGCGGTGCCTGAGGCGCGATATCGTTACGCTGACGCGACGCCGGAGATCCTGGACAAGGTGAAGCGGATCGAGGCGGTTTGTGGCCGGCATGCGGTGCCGCTGCCTGCTGCGGCGTTGCAATTTCCGCTGGGTCATCGCGGCGTGGCGTCGGTGATCCCTGGGGCGCTGTTGCCGGAGCACGTGGATCGTAACGTGGCGGCGTTCCGCCACGTGATCCCGGCGGATTTCTGGGCCGAGTTGAAGCACGAGGGGCTGCTGCGGGCGGACGCGCCGGTGCCGTGAGCCGCTTATTCCGCGGCTTGTGCCACCGCTTCCTGCTTCCAGGTGTGCAGCACGGGGAGCACCTCCTTGGCGTAGAGCTTCAGGCCACCCTCGGCGAGATCGTAAGGGATGCCACCGAAGCGGAATGACGTCGCGAGTTCGAAGGCGCCGACGATCTTGCGCCGTTCCTCGAACATTTTCAGGATGTGGTCGGGGGTTCCCCACACCGCGGCTTGCAGGAAGGCGGAGATGATGCCGTCCATGCCGACCTCCTTCGCCAGCGCGATCTTCTGGGCGTAGGCGTCGTAGCCTTTGACTTGCGAGAAGTGTTCACCGAGCAGTTCGTAGTGATAGAAGTTACTTTCGACGAACTTGCCCATGTATTGGCGGGCTTTTTCTTCGGCGCCGTCCATGGTGGGGGTGCAGATGCAGAAATCCGCCAGCAGGGGCGGCAGTTCGGGGCCGCCGTGCAGTTGCCGGGTCAGGTCGCGGTGCTTCTGGATCGCCGGCATGCGCATCGGCCAGGGGCGGTCGGCGAACATCACCATCCGGGCGTTGAGTTTCGCGGCGGAGACGACCGAGTTCGTCGGAGGAGGCCACGGCGTAGATGCGGCCGTCGATCGGCTTGTAGGGCCGCGGGCGCAGTTCGGTGCGGGGTTGTTTGTAGAACTTGCCGTCGCCCTCGATGAAGCCGGTGCGCAGGGCGTTGACGATCATCGCGGCGGCTTCGTCGAAGCGTTCGCGGGATTCGTCCATGGTGCCGCGGAAGGCGTGGAACTCCCGCCGAGCGAGGCCGCGGCCCATGCCGAGGCGGAGGCGGCCCTTGCTGAGGAGATCGACCACGATGGCGCGCTCGGCGACTCGCAGCGGGTCGTGCCAGGGCAGGATGACGGCGGCGGTGCCGAGGTCGATGTTGGGGCAGACTGCGGCCAGGTAGGACATCAGTTGCAGGTTGTCGGGGCAGAAGGAGTAGTCGTTGAAGTGGTGCTCGACCGACCACAGGACGTCGAAGCCGGCTGTCGGCGGCGAGGCGGGCGAGCGCGATTTCCTCATCCCAGACCTGGGTGTCGGAGATGTTGGTCCAGCCGTAGCTGGTGAAGGCCATTTGAAAGCCGACGTCCATTGGGTTCTCTCCCTGGGGATGTTTCGGGGGAATGGTTCCACGGTCGCGCGATTGCGGCAAATTTGGTGGAGGCGTTCCAAGCAAAATCACCGCAAGGGGGAAGGAGGGGAGAAAGTCGGTTACAGGTCCGACTCTCTCACTTGACCACCCGCCGATCGAGCGTCCCTGCAACCCATCCGCTGCGAGGTACTGGAGGGAACCCATTGGCTTGCGACAGACCGGAACGAGAGGGTTGTAACAGTGGCCGGTGGGCGTAGAAAACCCCGCCGATGATCTGGACCGGGCCGAGCCGTCTTGAGGACCAGCCAGCCCGCGAACCATCATGACAAACGCGCCGACGCCTTCAATATCGTCGGGACGGCGATTTGTCAGTGGGGCCATTGGGGAATAGGCAGTTCCCATCGTCAACTTTTACGCCTATGGAGTTCCCACACGGATTTGCGACACCGGTTGGAGGGTCCGCAATGACCAACGCCCTGATTGAAGTCGAAGACCCCAAGGTGGCGCGACTTCTGCGCCAGCAAAAGGCACTCGCTGACTTTGGCGTATATGCCCTTCGTCAGAACTGAACTGTTACCGGTTCTGGTGGAGGCCGCAAAGGTCTGTGCCGAGGGGTTGCACGTGCCGTACTGCAAGGTGTGTCGATATCGCCATGATGAGGACGATCTTTTGATCGAAGCTGGTTTTGGCTGGAAGGAGGGCGTCGTTGGACACGTGGTGTCCCGCGCCGATGGGAGCACGCCTCAAGGCCGTGCTTTCATCACTGGTCATCCGGCAATTTGCAACGATCTGCGGGCGGACGATCAATTCAAACTGCCAGCTTTCTACCGGGATCACGGCATCATCTCAACCATCGACGTACCGATCAGTGGAAATGGAAAGCCTTATGGGGTGCTGGAGATCGACAATGATCAGCAGCATAACTATGACGAGCATGACATCATCTTCCTGACCGGCTTCGCCAACGTGCTTGGCGAGGCAGTCGCTACCTCCGCCCGTTCAACCGTCCTGAAAGCCGCACTTGCGCAGATGCAGGCTTTGTTGGAACAAAAGAACACGTTGGCCGAGGAATTGCAGCATCGTGTCCGCAACAGCCTGCAACTCATTTACGGGATGCTGAGCAAAGATATCCCGGTCAGTGAAGCGAGGGCAACCATGAAAGCGGCTGCGCGCCGGGTCTCTACGCTCGCGCAGGTTTACGACCACCTGCTGGGCACGGAGATGTCGCGGTTGACGGACTTTGCGGGTTTCGTGCGCTCTCTGTGCCTCGGCCTTCAAAAAACCCAATTCACTCCCGGTTCGGCAGTCACGCTGGAGTGTCTGACAGAGCCTCTGATGCTCGATTTGGATATGGTCACCGCCTTGGGCCTGATAATCGCGGAGATCGTGACGAATAGCTACGAGCACGCGTTTCCCGGTGGAAAGGGGGCGATCCGGGTCGCCCTTTCCGTCATGCTCCACAACAACGCGTTGCTCACTATTTGCGACAATGGTGTCGGGTTTGACCCCCAACAAGATAAGGGACGCTACGGTCTCAAACTGATCTCGAGACTGGTTGAGCAGATCGACGGCTCTATAACTCTCAAAGCTTCCGAGGGAGGAGCCAGATGGGAGATCAGTTTTCCAATAAACATGCCTGTTGATTTGGCTGCATAATCCAGCCGCTAAGGCGGCTCGTCACGCTATGCCGCCAGGCGTTCCACCGCATCCGGCAGCAACCGGAAGGTATCCGGGTAAGGTAGCGATGCCCGACCAGCGTCGTGGATTTCCCTGACAATTTCTATCCCACGCAAAAGGTCAACCGTAGAATAGGGTTTGCCGATGCAGGCGTCTCCCAATACGCCAACCTTCAGCACTCGCCCCATATTTCCGGTTGAGTAGAGAATACCAATCCGGTTGCTGATACGCGCTGCGATATCCGTTCCCATCTCACCATGGGCAAGGCGAACGTCGATCAAAGCAATATCTGGCGCCTGCTCATCCGCACAGGCTACCGCAGCCCCAACCGTTCGAACGATGCAACAGACATCATGCCGACCTGAGCCGCGAATCATTTCCGCATATAGATCGGCAATTAGCAAATCATCTTCAACAATCATTATCTTCATGATCTGGTAATCCCGCTTACGGCATCGTGATACTCTCAAGATCGTGAGCCAGCAAGCCGATTCTGAATTCGGAGGCCGCCATTCGGGGCGAAGACAATCTGCCATCGAGAAATTCTTGCAGAGGATAACAGGAAAATTGGTCGGGACAGCCGGGCATTTACCCGCGTAGTTCCCGCTGCCGCTGAAGCGCCGTAAGCCATTTTGATAGGCTGGAGAAGACAGGTATGGCGTCGAAACGGATGGAAGGTGGAGAAGGAAGAGGTGCTGGCCACCCTGCCCCATGGCACCGTCACCGTGGTCGACGGCGGTCTGGAGATACCGAAGGACGAGGGGACGAACTTGACCTTGATCGCCAGTGCGGCGGCAGTGGTCTGGCTCGACGTCGCTGAAACGGATCGTTTTTCGATACGGCATGCGTGAAAAACGATGGTAGAAAGCCACCTTTCAGCGAGGGTTGGCGAGGGGATTTTCCGAACCTTGATTATCAGGGGGCATGTAGGCCGTGCTGAGCTCGTTTCGATCGGGGATTTGCGCGGCTCGCATTCCTGCCGTTTGGTCAGCGGTGGTCGGTCTGGACAAGAGGCGGCAAGCACCGCCCCAATACGATTGCGAGGACGAGTTAGATGTGACTTGGGGTGAATTTGAGTAATTTGGCCTCCAAGGCATTTTATTAACTTAATGTTAACGAACGCGGACCATTGTATGAAAGTCGGCATATCCGAAGAAGTGCCCGAAAGGTGGTCGGTCACGATGTGAACGCGGAAACAAGCCGCAGCCTCGCAGCAGAAAGATTCCGAGCAGACTACGAAGGAAAATGTGCAGATGAATATGCAAAACGCTGTGCCTCCACTTGTTCGCCTTCCCGCAATGAAGACGGATAACCGCCTGCTGCGCGAGGCCTTGGAAGTGGCTGCCTATAATCGCGCGGCGCAGGCCTCGTCTCAGGCGGGCACCTGGGCCAGCCTCCTGGTAAGCGAAACTGCACGGACTGCATCGAAAGTAGAGGCGACGGTAGCCTTAGAAAACCAGCTTGCAAGCGCAACCGCGTTGGCCTCATCACAAGAAGAGACGAAGGTCAGCCAGAGTGACCTGCTGGCGAGCGAAAGTGCGCTGGCCTCGTCACAGGAAGAGACGAGAATCGGCCGAGAAAATCTGTTTGCAAGCGAAACCGCGCTGGCCTCGTCACAAAAGGAGACGAGAATCGGTCGCGAAAATCTGCTTGCAAGCGAAACCGCGCTGGCCTCGTCACAAGAAGAGACGAGAATCGGTCGCGAAAATCTGCTTGTAAGTGAAACCGCGCTGGCCTCGTCACAAGAAGAGACGAGAATCGGTCGCGAAAATCTGCTTGTAAGCGAAACCGCGCTGGCCTCGTCTCAAGAAAAGGCAAGGGTCAGCCAGAGCGACCTGTTTGCGAGCGAAACCGCGCTGGCCTCGTCTCAAGGCGAAACGAGAATCCTCAATGCAAACCTGCTATGGAGCGAAATCGCGCTGGCTTCTTTACAGGACAAAACGAGAATTGGGACGAGCGAAACCGTGCCGGCGGCCTCCTTACAAGAGGAAACGAGGATCGGCCGCGCAAGTCCGCTGGCGAGCCAAATCGTGTTGACCGCATTACGAGAGGAGACGAGGATCAGCGAGACCGATCCGCTTGCGAGCGACAAAGAAAATATTCGTCTAGCGATTTCTGCGCATGTGGTTAAGCAGAAGCGAGATGCCAAGGAGGAGGCAAATCCGGCCACGTCGCATCTACCTCCTCGCGATCATATTGGAGCGATGCTGGCCGCCTCTTGTGCAGACTGACCACCCTGGCCGGACGCATGGTCGGGGTGGTTCCCCAGAGTGCATCAGCGGGGTGCGTGGCCGTATGGCCAACTACTGGTTCGCTTTGATGGTAGACATGCGGGCCGCGCAGATCCCCGAGCGAGATGAACTCAGAACGGCCTACATGCCGCCTGACAATCAGCGTTCGGAAAGCCCCCTCGCCAACCCTCGCTGAGGGGTGGCTTTCGGCCGTCGTTTTTCACGCTTCTGCCTGCCGTGTCGAAAACCATCCGGTTCAGCGGCACCCTTGCTCCGCACCCAGTCTGGGAGCCGTGCCCAGAACCAGGGACTGGTGGTGTTGGACGGCCCTCCAGGATCATCGGAGCAGATGGCTTTCTTCGGTCCGGCGATCACGGGAGCATAAGTCCGCATCCTTACCCCCAGTGGCATCATATTTCCCGACGTCGCCAAATCAGCCTAAGCTGCGGGCGCAGACGGGGAAGACGGGCATGGCGTTGAAGCGCATGGTGCTGGAAATTGGTATGGGCACCGACATCAGGGGCGCCGACCCTACCAAGGCGGCGGTCCGGGCGTTGCGTGACGCGCTGTGGCACAATTCCCTCAGCGTTGCCAACGCCTTAGGTCTCGACACGGACGCCATGCAGGTTGAGGTCACAATCGGCGTGCCCCACCCCGAGAGGGTGAACAAGGAAGAGGTGCTGGCTACCCTGCCCCATGGCACCGGCACAGTCACCGTTGTCGATGGCGGTCTGGAGATACCGAACGACGAGGGGACCAACTCGACCTTGATCGCCAGCGCGGCGGCGGTGGTCTGGCTCGACGTCGCTTGAAGGAGGGTCGGATCATGGCACGCAAGCGCGTCATCCTGGAACTTGGCATGGGCAACGACCTGCATGGCGGGGACTACACCAAGGCCGCCTTGCGAGCGGTGCAGGACGCGATCCATCACTCGTCGCTGTCGATGATCCGGTCGCTGGGGATCGACCCAAAGACGCAAATGTTCGTGGAGGTTACGATTGGCGTCCAGCAGCCTGAGAAGGTCGATACCGAGGCAGTGAAGGCGTCCTTGCCGCATGGGATCGTTACTGTGAAGGCGGTCAAGGGCGGGTTGGACGTGATCGATCGGGAGCGCGGCGACAACGCGGTGATCGCCAATGCGGCGGTCGCGGTGCGATTGGAGTTGGGGTAGGTTCGTTGCCTGATCAGGCGATGTTGTCTTTCAGCGGGGAATGGCAGGTCTGATGGCTGAGCGCGCTCTCAATGTAGCCAGGCGCGAACGCTTTCGCCGGCAACAATTCATTTCGCTTGGAAAATATGGTTCCGGTATGCTTGTATTTGCTGACGAATGAGGAACGCCGCATGCTGATGGAGCGCCTTTGTCAGTTCCTGGCCACGGCGTTGGCCTGATAGGCGGAGTTCAGATGACCGAGCAATCAATTGAGACCCTACACCGCAGCAAGACCGGCAAGGTCAGCGACAAGTGGGGTTCATATCTTGGATACTACGATGCCCTTTTGGGGCCACGGCGCCACCTGCCAGTTTCAATTCTGGAGATTGGCGTTCAAAATGGCGGCTCGCTGGAAACCTGGGCAGAATATTTCAAGTTCGGTGAGCAATTCGTTGGTTGTGATATCAATCCGAAGTGTGCGACGCTTCAATACGATGACCCGCGTATACGCGTCGTGGTCGGCGATGCCAATGCAGCACCGGCTTTCCAGGCAATCCGCGACATCAGCGCCGAATTCGACATCGTCATCGACGACGGTTCACACGTATCGACGGACATCCTGAACTCTTTCGTGAACTATTTTCCGATGGTTAAACCAGGGGGTTTGTATGTCGTTGAAGACACACATACAATCTATTTTGATCGATATGGCAGCGGCGTCCTTAACGATTACGGGGCTTACTCCTTCTTCAAAAAGGTGATCGACGCCATCAACTTTCAGTTCTGGTCCGATCAGATTTCAATGAACGTCTATTTTCGCACTTTCTTCCCGCTGCAAGCGACGCCGAGTTTCTTGCTCGAAGGATGGATCGAGGCCATAGAATTCAGGAATTCGATCATCACTATCCGCAAAGCGCTCACGGCAGGGCATAACAAGCTTGGCGATGACCTCCGCTCAGGATGTATAGCCCAGGTAGAGACCTGGAATGGCACGTTTGTGCCCATGAAATCAGGGCGGCTAGCCACTTTGATCTCGCATCATTGATGGCCGCCGCAGACCGAACGGAAACAAGAGCTGACCGCCCAGCTATTCGCCACTGCTGCAACCGATCTGGCGGAAATCGCCCTTCGTCCGGTCGGGTAGCGAGCATTGTCCGCGAGTGCGTCTGGCAACTGGCTTAGCGGGTAAAGCCGCCAGGAGGGACCCCGGGAGCCGGAATTAGGCAATCTTTGTAAGTGGCTGGTGCGGCCTGGCCACATTTTTCTTCGGATTCGATCCCTTGCTCCGTGACGATATGCTTTACACCCTCGATTTTTGCGTCACCGCGCTTCGGTTGCGTAATCCGATCCCTCGCCGGTATGACAGATCATCGAAGAAAGTGGCTCTCTTCAGTCCGGCGGCCGGTCTGATGGCTGAGCGCCCTCTCATTACGGCCAAGAGCCCGGACGCTTCACCAGCGATGGTGATATACATGACGGATCCGGGCTGGAAAGAGAGGAACCGCGGATCTTTTATGGGTTGCGCCTGCTGGATGATGCCGCCGAATCGCTTTAACTCCTTCTGACGCTGCCGCCGCGCTTCAGGCGTCCTCAGGAGCCCGCTATGCCAAGCTACGATTTTATCACCGTCAACGTCTTCACCAAGCGCCGTTTCGGTGGCAACCCGCTGGCGGTTCTGCCTGATGCGGCCGGGTTGAGCGACGTGCAGATGCAGGCGATTGCCGCCGACTTCAACCTGTCGGAAACGACATTTGTGTTGCCGCCGGAAGATCCGCGACACCACGCCCGGGTGCGGATCTTTACGCCGAAGACGGAGATGCCCTTTGCCGGCCACCCCAACGTCGGAACGGGGTTCGTGCTCGCGACGATGGCCGGCGACCCGCCGGAGCATTACACGTTCGAGGAAACCGCCGGCCTGGTGCGGGTGCATATCCTGCGCGATCCGCAGGGCACGATCTCGGGCGCACGCGTTGCCGCGCCCCGCTCGTTGTCAATCGACATCGCCGTGCCGACGGATTTGGTCGCTGCTTGTGCAGGACTGAATGAGGACGACATCGCAACCGATACCCATACTCCGCTGGTCGCGTCGGTCGGGACACCGTTCGTGATCGCCGAAGTGCGCTCGCTCGAGGCGCTGGCGCGTGCCCGGCCAGATTTGGCGGCGTTCCATCGCGGGGCCGAGGCGTTTCCCGAGCTGGCGTTCAACCTGCACCTCTATGTACGGAAAGATGGCGATGCCACCCGGCTGCGTTGCCGAATGTTTGCCCCGCTGTCAGGTGTGCTTGAGGACCCGGCGACAGGCAGCGCGTGTGCCGCTTTGGCAGGAATGCTGACCTCGATGGCACCGGGCGAAAATGTCGATCTTCACTTCGAGATCGAGCAGGGGTTGGAAATGGGACGCCCCAGCGAGATCATTGCCTCGGCGCGGAAGACCGCGGAGGGACCGGTGTCGGCCAGTGTCGCCGGCAGTTGCGTGCCGGTCACGCGGGGGACGCTGACGGTCTGAGATGGCACGCGTTACGCGTTATGGGCCTTTCGTAGTGTCAGACGCGAGTTCGGGCGCCAGACATCCGCGGCCAGCCCAGCGCGTTCCAGCACCCAAACGGTCGCGAACACCACATCGATCTCCCATCGGCTGTGGCCGTGCCGAGCAGAACGTGGGTCGGCGTGATGGTTGTTATGCCATCCCTCGCCGTTTGAAATGAGCGCTACTAGCCAGTTATTACGGCTTTGTTCGCCCGTTTCGTAGCTGCGGTAGCCCCAAAGATGCGCGGCGGAGTTCACCGACCAGGTGATATGCCAGACCACGACGGTCCGCACGAAGACTCCCCAGATCAACAGGCTGGCGCCGAATTGCGCTGCCTCGGCGGGAGTTCCGCCAGCAAGAAGGTCCGCCGCCAAGCCGCCCAGGAAGAAGACCGCCCAGGACCCGAAGAGGATCGCCGGATAAAGCAGCGTCCGCTCCATTCGACGGTAAAACGGATCGCGCAGGATGTCCTTCGCATAGCGGTCGTAGATGCCCAAACGGACGAGGTCGCGGTTTTCAACCAGCATCCAGCCGACATGCCCCCAGAAGAAATCGACCAGCGGACTATGAGGATCGTCTTGTCTGTCGGCGTGCTCGTGATGCCGGCGATGGACCGCGACCCAGCGCGCCGGCGTATCCTGCATGCAGCACACGGCAAGGATGGCGAACAGGTGCTCCAGCCATTTGGGGCAAACCAGGCCGCGATGCGTAAGCAGCCGATGGTAGCAGAGGTTGATGCCGAGCGTGCCGAACACGTAGAGGCCCAGGATCACCAGCGACGACTCCGGTCCAACTGAAGAACCACGGCACCAGCGCCAGCAGCGCCACAAGATGGTAGAGTCCGACCGTGATGGCGTACGGCCAGACGATTCGGCGCCTGTTCACGGCGGCGGGCAGCGGAAGGCGGCGCCGTCGAGCGGATGAGCCGGCGGCGGTTGGGGTGAGTTCATGCACGGCCCTTAAGCAGCCCTGATCGGCCGTTGAACGGAACGTCGCCGGCGTGATCTCGACACGAAAAAAATCCGTCCAGTCAGACGATATACCGACGGCAGACTTTAAACGATCGGCGTCGCACGACAGAGGTCTGATAGGCGGGACGGTGGCACAGCCGGTCATACCATGCCCGCAGAGCCGGCATTCCGGCCGGGTCAGGCCAAGATAGTCCATGCCGAACCAGCGATGCGCATGCACACCCCAAGGGATGTCGCACAGCGTGAAGTCGGCCCCCGCGATGAAGTCGTGCCGGTTCAGCTCGGCCTCGATCATCCGCCAGACGCCCGCGGTCTCCCCGATCGACAGCGGCGACGGACGATCAGGTCCCGCTGCTCCGCCGGTGTTCGGACCAGACCCCAGAACACTGCGCTCATCGGCCGGTTGAGCACCGTCTGCTGCGCGTCCATCCAATGATCGATGATTGGCCCGCGCCTGCGGCGTCGGCGGGCCACAGCGTGCGAATCCCGAGGCCATGCGCCTGAGCCAGATAGCGCAGGATCGCGTTGCTCTCCCACAGGGTGAAGCGATCCCTCCTGCAGCGTCGGCACCAGGCCGGTCGGGTTCATCGCGCGGTATTCCGGCGTGTCGGTCTTGCCGAACGCGCCGCCGACATCAATGCGCTCGAACGGCAGGCCGAGTTCGCCCAGCCCCCACAGAACCTTCATCACGTTGCTGGATGTCGCGCGTCCCCAAACGATCCTGCTGCTCATGGCTCGCCCCTGTTCTTCGCCGTTGCGCCCAATCCCGGTTGCTGCCCGAGTCGGCCTTAATTAGGCTAATCGGCGCGCCATCAACCGGCAACTTGCGTCCGATCGAGGAAGCGAGGCACAGGGACGCCCATGCAGCGTCCTCCGCCGCGCACCGCTGGCCATTCTGGCCGCCCTCGTGGCGGCGGCGGGCCTCGGCATTCGCCTACGCGCTGGAGATCTGGGGCGAGATGGTGCCTTGCGCGCTGTGCCTGCTGGAGCGCTGGCCATACCGCGTCGTTATCGTCCTCGGCCTGCTGGCCGCTCTCGCGCCGCCCGCCTGGTCCGGATCATGCTGCTGGTCTGGCGGTCGTCTGCCTGCTGGCTGATGCCGCCATCGCCGGCGTGCATGTCGGGGTGGAGATGGGATGGTGGCCGAGCCCATTGCCGGAATGCGCCGCCCCGCACCTCAGCGGCGGTTCGATCGCCGATCGTCTGGCTTCCATGCCTGCACGTCCCGCGAAGCCATGCGATGAGCCGACCTTCCTGATCCCGGCCATTCCCGTCTCGTTGGCGGCAATGAACATGCTGTTCGCCCTGGCATTCGCCGCGGTCCTGGCCATGTCGCATGACCGGACGGAGCAACAAGCGATGACAGGCGAGCTTCCAGGCGACCTTCCGGCTCGGGAAAAGCTCGAACGGATGATCCGGGTGGATCACGCCGGCGAGTATGGCGCGACCCGGATCTATGCCGGACAACTCGCCGTGCTGGGACGCGGCGCCAAAGGCGAGGTGCTGCGCCACATGGAGGCGCAGGAACAGCAGCATCTGCGCACCTTTAACGACCTGATCGCGGATCGCCGGGTGCGGCCGACGGCGCTGCTGCCGCTCTGGCACCTCGCTGGGTTCGCCTTGGGCGCCATGACCGCGGCGCTGGGCGAAAAGGCCGCGATGGCCTGCACCGTTGCGGTCGAGGAAGCCATCGACGCGCACTATAGCGCCCAGCTGGAGACGATGGACGAGGCCGAACCAGACCTGCGCCGAACCGTGGAGAAATTCCGCGCCGAGGAACTCGAACACCGCGACATCGCCCTGGAACACGGCGCCGAACAGGCGTTCGGGTATCGGCTGCTGTCCCGCGTCATCAAGGCGGGCTGCCGCGCCGCGATCGCCATCAGCGAACGCGTCTAGAGACCGACTGAGCAGGCCGGAGACGGTCTATGCTACTGGATTGGTTGCATGATCTACCCGTCGGCGACGTCCGGCTCAGCGTGATCATGATCTGGCCTAATCTCAAGCCGCATCGAATAGTCCGGCGTTCAGTTGGGCCGGTGAAATAACTGTCTCGAATCCGGCTTTTGTTGCTATGGACGAAGCGACCTCGAGATAGCACAATCCCACTTATCTTGATTCCGCCACATTTTCGGCAGCGTTTGGACGACATGTAGTGGTTAAAATCCCGTCATGATCTTCACCATTTCTCTACCGTGCAGGGTGCTCTCATGATCGCCGCCCTCGCCTGGGCATTGCCAGCCAAAGCTCAGCCTGACATTCCACCCGCTTTGCTGGACTACGCCGGAGGCGCGCTCGGCGGGTTGATCGACACGGCTCGCCAACAGGCGATCGCCGATGGCGTGAGGCCTATCCCGTCTTCCATATACCGGGCTTTGCTTGGGTATTTCCCGTCCACCCTGTTGCAGCGATGCCGCTTTGCCACCGGGAACAGCCGAGCCCTGACGCTGGATGCGCTGGCGTTTTCCTTCGGAGACGCGACCGCGATCACCCTCGGGGATGTAATCCTGTTCAAATCCGAACGCGTCGCGGAGACCGATCTGAAGGTTTGGGCCCACGAACTAACGCACGTAATGCAATACGAGCGGTGGGGCGTCGAAGGTTTTGCCGACCGTTACGTCCGCGACAGCGCCGCGGTGGAGCAGGAGGCAATCGACAACGCCAACCGTTTCATGACCTGGCAGCACCGAGCGCGCGGCGCGATAAAGCCGGTCACGCAACCTCGGCCGCGTTTCTCCGTTCAGGTGATGCGACCGAATGGTCGCCTGAAAATCAGGAGCAAACTATGGATAAGGATCGGGTCGAAGGCGCCGCGCATCAGGCCAAGGGTGCTATCAAGGAAGGCATTGGCAAGATGACCGGCGACAAAAAGACTGAGGCCGAGGGCAAAGGCGAAAAGGCCGCGGGGAAGGTTCAGAACACGGTCGGTGGGGTGAAGGATTCGCTCAAGGACTGACGACCACGCTCGGGCATTAGAAAAGGTTTGCTACGCGGGCGAACCGAGATTGACGGAGTCCGGCGAACGAATGGAGGGTCATGCCCTCCATTCACTCTTCTCTAGAAACCTCGCGACCGCCGGCGTCGTCGTCAACTGTCGAAACTCGTCATTGGTTGGCAACTGCGGACGATCCCGCTGAACGTTGACCATGCACAAAAAACCGAGCGGCTCGTTCTGGGTCGCGCGGAACTGGTGCCACTGCCAAGCCGGGATCGACACAAGATCGAACTGCCGTACCGGCCGCACCTCGGTTCCCACCAGACATTCCCCGCAGCCCCGCA
This sequence comes from uncultured Alphaproteobacteria bacterium, assembly GCA_963778125.1. GTDB lineage: Bacteria > Pseudomonadota > Alphaproteobacteria > Acetobacterales > Acetobacteraceae > Rhodopila. Next base: position 41,533 of record CAVZTH010000057.1, read on the forward strand.
GGATCATTACCGCGTGAGCATGTTCATGTCGCTCTAGCGTCGAGTAGCCGCCAGCATCCACTTCAAAGTAACGGAGTTCGCACCCAAGCGTATCTTCGTGGAACAGCACTTGGCGTGAGATATCCTTGAACGGAGCACTTCCGTCCTGCTTGTAAGGCTGATGTGCAACCCCTTCCCAGCGGAAGCCGTCCTGGGCTTGGCGAAAATTCGGCGTTTGTTCAATTTCCACTAAAATACCTCCCGCTGCCATGCGGCTCATTTCGCGGTCGCCGCTACACCCCGACGCCTTACGTTAGGTATCCGCACGTTAGGTATCCGCGGACAAATCCTCGACGGCCCGAACGAAGCGTTCGGCCGCCTCGGTAATCTGATCGCCGGCCGAAAGCAGGTCACCGCCGATCAGCAACATCGTGTCCCTGCGGTAGAAATCAAGAATCTCGCGAATCCGCTCCAGAGTCATCCCGCCCGCCGGGACCGGCAGCGCCGCCTTCATGCCGTTGGCTGCCTGACGCGCATTGTTGGCGAGCTTCGCACACGTCTCACGCGAGTAGCCAAACCGACCGCCAAAGCTCGGAAAAATTACTGCATCGGCCCCCATCAGCCGGAACAAGCGCCCCAAAAGCAGTTCCGGAGCGATCCGCGTCGCGCCGCCCATGCTGGGGTGAGCGAACAAAACCACGTCCGGAAACGCGCGCCGTAATGTCTGCATCGCTGGAAAACCACAGATCATCGGCGCGATCATCACGCAATCCAGACCTTCGGTCACGGCCAGAGCGATCTGTCGCCGCATTTGGTCCAGGTCGCCGGTCACGCTCGGAATATATCGCGTCGGATGCCCGGTCGAGCGTGCTCCGCTCGCCACACCCGCGGCACAAGCGGCGACTCGATCGGAGAAACGACTGTAAGATTGGTCGGCAAGGCCATGATCATCTTTGATAAAATCCAGCCTCCCGCGCGCCAGGTGCTCGGCCAGCGACCCCAACCGCTCCGGCGACATCCCCTGCGGCTTCAGCGCCGAGCCGGTCAACGCCCTCGACTGCACACCCAGGCGACGTCGCAGATCGACGACATCGTGCCGAGGTCCGCCGAACGTCTTGACCAGGCGATCCGGCACGATCACGTCCTTCAGGACTACATCTTCGTGCAACGATGTGTTGCCGAAGATCATATTCAGGAACTGTCCGGCATCGTGTCCGACGGTCTCGGTGGCGAGACCAATACGCACCGCGAACACGCCATCGCCTATGTCGTCGATATCTTCCACCGTGCCCACAATGTCGGACAGGATCGCCGCGTCCTGTATGGCGGCCAGCGGCATCTCTACGCTTTGCTCGACGGCGATACCCCGCGCGCGCGCCTCGATGTCCTTCGCGGTGCCGCGGACATGGTAGGTGACAGCGAAGCGTCCACTCATGTCGAAGAAACCACCAACTTATCCATGATCAGGGGAGCAACTCGGGCTAGGCGGTGAGCCGTCCTTATTGTGCCGGCCGGCGCTCCAATGATCCCAAACACTATGTAATCATGTGGGGTTCGGCAGCCCTGGTAACTCAGCCCAAACTCGGCCAATCCGGGGGCACAGGCGACGATCGCATTGCCTTTCGTCGGCCCCTCCCCGCTCAGGAAATCGCTGACCTTGGCGCCGGACTCCCGCAGGATTACCAAAGCAGCAGCGACGTCCCACAGGTTGATGTGCAACTCCGCGTAGCCATCCAACCGCCCGACCGCGACATCGGCCAGCCCCAGCGCACCCGAGCCGCCGTGGCGAAGAGCGGCCCCTGTTGCCAGGACGTGCTCACAGATTTTCAGATAGTCTGCGTTCGGCCGCCGGCGCGACCAGCCGACCTCGATGATGGCCTGGTTAGTTACGGTGGTTTCCGAGGCTCGGATCGGATCACCGTTGAGCCAGGCGCCGCCGCCATGCCAAGCCCAGATCGTTTCCCGCAGCGCGGGTGCGACGAGGATGCCGATCAATGGAGTATTGCCCTCCAGACAGGCCAACGAGACGCAAAACCGCGCGGCACCACGGGCGAAATTGGAGGTTCCGTCGATCGGATCGACCACCCAGCGCAGCGATCCGCCGCGGGAAACGCCGCCTTCCTCGCCCTGGAAGCCATCCGAGGGGAATGCGGCGGCGAGTTCCTGGGAGAGAAAAAGCTCGACCGCGCCGTCCGCCTCGGTCACCCAGTCCTGCGGACCCTTCATTGTCCCATGCGGCGATCCGGGCGGCGGACGCATGGACATTGCCATCTCACCGGCCCGTTCCGCGAGATCCATGGCAGCATCGATGCGCGCCTGCAGTGATGGAACGCTCATGCTTGAGGCTCGGGCGGCGACGGATCATCGATTGGCCCGGGTGACGGCGGTTCCGTAGCAGGGGGAGGCGCGGATGGATCCAATTCCCCTGCCCCTTCCGAGACCGGCGGGGGCGGAGGCGCGGTGCTGCCTTGGCCATGCAGCCATGATGCGATCTGTTCGGCGCGCTGCAAGGCGGCGTCGACGGCTGCCATCGTGCCAGACAAATCTTCCGAATCGTCCCGCTCCCAGGCGCGCACACCCCACAACCAGACGGCCAGCAACCCGCGGAGCCGGACCTCGCCACGTGGCCCGGTCGCGCCGACGCCGGCTGCCTGCAGCATCCATCGCATGCTCCGTTTGGTCGCGCAGGCAAGAAGGAGCGCGAGGGGCGGGTGAGTCGGCAGCAACCGCAGCAGCGCTTTTACACCGGCGCGATGGGTCTGCATGACGTCGAAGCGCCGCATCAGGAGGTCGAACAACCGGTCCCGGACGCTGCCCTCGGTCGCGGCGTCGAGCAGCGCCGCCTGATCAGCGAGGCGGCCGAACCGAAGTATGATCGCCGTTCGCGAGGGGAAACGCTCGCGTGCCTCGACCAGCGAAAGCCCGCCCTCGCGCGCGGCGGCGACAACGTTGACCTGGCGCCATCCTTGCTCGCCGGCCATGCGGAAGGCCGCGGTGACCAAGGCGGTGTCGAATTCCGAGTTGCTCATTGGATACAGATAGGGGTGATCGGCTCAACCTGCCAGTTCGCGGGAACGCCGGGTCGCGGCGGCGATCGCCTGGGACATCGCGATCGGCCAGGCATCGGGGTTCATCAGCACGGACAGCGCCGCGGCCGTTGTGCCGCCAGGGCTGGTCACGGCGACGCGCAGGGCGGAAGCGTCGTCGGGGCTGGCCGCGAGCAGCGCGCCGGAGCCGGCGACAGTCTGCCTGGCCAGCAGGCGGGCCAGATCGGGCGGGATGCCTTGCTCGATGGCGGCCTGCTCCATCAATTCGGCGAGCAGGAAGACGTAGGCGGGGCCGCTGCCGGAGACCGCGGTGACCGGGTCGAGCAGCGCTTCGTCCTCAACCCATGCAACCTTTCCGATGGCGTGCAGCAGGCGGTCGCACAGGGCCTTTTGTGGGGCGCTAACGCGAGGGCTGGGACAGGCGACGGTAACCCCTTGGCGAACCGCCGCCGGGGTGTTGGGCATCGCCCGAACGATTGCCGCCGAAGCGCCGATGGAGGAGCCGACGCCGGCGATGGTGCGTCCGGCCATGATCGAGAGAAAGACGGTGTTGGGCGCGAATCGGGCGTAGGCAGGTAGTGTTGCCGCCGCGTTCTGCGGTTTGACCGCCAGCACGATGGCCGCCGGGGCGAATCCGTCGGGGATTGCGGCCGGGTCCGCCACAACGGTCATGTCCGGACCGGCGAACGCGCCGGCGGAAGGAGCGGGATCGACGGCGACGGACGGGGCCAGCCCTTGCTCGCGCCAGCCGGACAGCATCGCGCTACCCATTCGCCCGCAGCCGACCAGCAGGATCGGCGGGATAGCGCCCATGCTCGACGGGTTTTCCCCGGTCATGCGGAGACGGTCGTTGCGCGTCATGCGGCGGTCTTCCCGTTCTGGGGAGCGAGTCCTCGTTGCCACGTTCGCGGGGGCGCTCCGGGCACCCATGCCTGACCTTATTGACGCCAGCAAGGTCATGGATGGCCGGGCCAGATTGGTTCTATGCCTCGCCCACGCAGTCCAGCATCGCGGCGGCTAGCGCTTCGGCCGGAGATTTTCCGCCCCATAGGACGAATTGGAAGGCGGGGAAGAAGCGCTCGCATTCGGTCAGCGCAATATCCACGAGGTCCTCCAGGCTTTCGGCGGACGCCCCCGCGGCCCCGCGCAGCAAAATCGCGTGACGGTACACCGGCATGCCATCATCGCTTTCGAGACCGAAATGCCCCAACCAGAGCTTCTCGTTGGCGAGGGCGAGCAATTCGTAAACGCCGGCGCGTTGCTTTTCCGGCACCTTCAGGTCGAACGCGCAGGTGAAATGCATCACGCTGATTTCGTGCGACCAGTTGAAAAAGAGAGCGTAATCGCACCAGTGGCCTGGTGCCTCGGCCGCCATTTCCGAGTCACTACGGCGGTCAAATTCCCATTCGTTCGCGGCTACGATTTGCTCCATTGTGTCAAGGGGATTGGCTGCGTTGTCCAATGATGTGGTCAGCGATGCTGACATGCGGGGTCTCCCATCAAAAGGAAGGCCGAGCGTGACCTTCACCCCCGAACAGTGTCGGCACCGAGACGCTTTCGGAGTCGTCCGGAGTTGGCCACGACGCGAGCCTATCCACGTGTACCGACTGGCTGCAAGTGCCGCGGCATCATTTTCGGGGGAACTCGTGTATCTTTTTCGATAAGTTGTTGTTGTTCCGCCCGATCGCGTTTCGATGCCGGTTCGAGCGGGGCTGCTTCTACACGCTTAGGCGTGTGTGGCCGGCGCCAACTTCGCCGGTTCATGCGAATGGACGGCCGAGCCCCGGCGAAGGGCGCCGGTGTTACAATCCTTCCGGTGCGACGACGTCGGCGCCCGGTGCTTCCAGCACGGCCACGCGGGCCTCGAGCTCTTTGAGCCGGGTTTCCAATTGGGCCACGCTGGCCTCCGCCGCTTCCTGGCCGGCCTTGGCGTTGGCGGCCAGTTCATGAACTGCCTCCAGTTCCTCCCGCCGAACCAGATCCAACCGCAGGATCAGTTCGTCCGTCCGGGCGCGTATCATTGCCTCAGCTTCTTCCCGCAAGCCGGCCAGGGCGGAAATGGCTCCTCCCGCCACGCCGGCAAGGTCGTCGAAGAATCGGGGCCGCTCGCTCATGGGCGAATGTCCTTCTGCTGCATCACCCGGCTTTCGCCAGTGTTCCCTCCTCGTATATAGCGTCTCCATGATCTTGATAACTGGCGGAGCCGGCTTCATAGGCTCCAATTTGCATGCCGAGCTGGCGCGGCGCGGGCTCGAAACCGTGGTCGCCGATTCGTTGGGCAACCGCGGCAAATGGCGCAATCTGGCGAAACATCCGCCGACCCGGGTGGTGCATCCCGATGAGCTGGACGCCTTCCTGAGCGGCCGGCCCGCGGTGGAGATGGTGTTTCATCTCGGAGCGGTGAGTGAGACGACCGCGGTCGACGGCGACCACACCTGGGCGACGAACGTGGAACTCAGCCGCAGCCTGTGGGAATGGTGCGCGGATCGCGGGGTGCGCATGGTGTATGCGTCCTCGGCGGCGACATACGGCGACGGGTCGCGCGGCTTCGACGATGAGTTTTCGGTGCATGCGCTGGAGCGGTTGCGCCCGCTGAACCTGTATGGCTGGACTAAACATGCGTTTGATCTGCTGGTCGCCCGGACCCTGCTGACCCGGCGGGAGCAGCCGCCACAGTGGGCCGGGCTGAAGTTCTTCAACGTGTATGGCCCTAACGAATATCACAAGGGCGGGATGATCTCGGTCGTGAAGGTCAAACACGATGAGGTCGCTGCCGGGATCCCTGCCCGGCTGTTCAAGTCCGATGTGGCTGGTCTCGCGGATGGCGCGCAGGCGCGGGACTTCATCTGGGTCGGCGACGTGGTGGATGTGCTGCTGTGGCTGATGGAGACGCCTTCGGTCAGCGGCTTGTTCAACCTGGGGACGGGGGTCGCGCGAACCTATCGTGACCTGGCTGACGCCGTCTCGGACGCCGCCGGCAAGGCGCGCGCGGTGCAATTCATCGACATGCCGGAGAGCCTGAAAGGCCAGTATCAGTCGTTCACTCAGGCGCCCATGGAGCGGCTTCGGGCTGCGGGCTACGCCCGGCCGTTTACGCCACTGGAGGAAGGGATCCGCCGATATGTCCAGGATCACCTATCCGGCCGGGATCTGTTCGTGTGATTCCGGTTCTGCTGTTTCCGCAATTCGACCCGGTTCTGGTCCGGTTCGGCCCGCTGGCGATCCGATGGTACGCGCTCGCCTATATCACCAGCCTGGTGATCGGCTGGCGTCTGGTGCGGCGGTTCGCCCGGCTGGCTCCAGCGGTCGCCACACAGTTGCAGGTGGACGATTTCCTCACGTGGGCGACGCTGGGCGTCGTCCTGGGGGGGCGGCTTGGGTACGTGCTGTTCTACCAGCCGGCGGTTTATCTGGCTCATCCGTTCATGATCCTGGCGGTTTGGGAAGGCGGCATGAGCTTCCATGGCGGCATGCTGGGTGTCGCCGCCGCGATCATCATCTATTGCCGCCGCAACGGCATCCCGTTGTTAGGGTTCGCGGACCGGATCGCCATCGTGGCACCGCTCGGCCTCGGCCTGGGGCGGGTGGCGAACTTTATCAACGGCGAGCTGTGGGGACGTCCGGCGCCGAACTGGCTGCCCTGGGCCATGGAATTTCCGCGCGCGCCAGATTGCCCCAGCTTTCCAGACGTCTGCGTCGCCCGCCATCCGAGCCAGTTGTACGAGGCGCTGATGGAAGGGCTTGTTCTGCTGGTCGTGATGCTGGTGCTCTCGCGGCGGGAGGAGCTGCGCGAGCGTTTTGGGCTGCTGACGGGGGTGTTTCTGTGTGGCTATGCCGTCGCGCGGATCATCGGCGAGTATTTCCGCGAGCCGGATGCCTTCCTCGGGTTTCTGGCGTTTGGCACCACGATGGGACAGATCCTGTCGGTGCCGATGTTCATCGCCGGCGTCTGGTTGATCGCCCGGGCGCGGCCGGCGATGGCGACCGGAGGCGTGGCGGTCCCCCCGCGCGCATGACGCCGCTCCCGGAGCGGCTCGACCACTTCATGGCGCGGGCCAACGCGATCTACTACGGCACTCACGATCCATTCGCCGACTTCACCACTTCACCCGAGATCAGCCAGGTGTTCGGTGAGATCATCGGCCTGTGGGCGGCCGTCACCTGGCAACTGCTGGGCAGCCCCGACCCGGTCTTGTTGGTCGAGGCGGGGCCTGGACGGGGCACGCTCATGGCTGATGCGCTGCGGGCGATTCGCTTGGCTGCACCCGGCTTTGCTGGGGCGCTGCGGGTGCATCTGATCGAAAATTCCTCGCGCTTGCGGGCGGTGCAGGCGGCCCGCGTTCCGGACGCGACATGGCACGATGATCTGGCCACCGTTCCCTCCGCGCCGATGGTTCTGGTCGCCAACGAGTTTCTGGATGCGCTGCCGATTCGCCAGTTCGTGCGGCGGGGCGATGGCTGGACGGAGCGCTTCGTCGCCGGCGGACAATGGGCCGAACGCCAGGCGGACCCGGCCGAGGTCCCGCCCGACCGCGCTGCCGCCGAGGGCGACATCGTCGAACTCAACGAGGCAGCCCGCGCCTTTGTCAGCGAGGTGACGGTTCGGCTGCGCCGCGATTCCGGTGCGGCGCTGTTGGTTGACTACGGGCCGGCTCAGAGTGCTGCCGGCGACAGTCTGCAGGCGCTGGCGGACAAGCGGCCGGTCAACCCGCTTGCCGTCGCCGGGTCCGCTGATTTGACCGCGCATGTGGATTTCGCCGATCTCGCAGGGGTCGCTCGAGCGCTTGGTGCTCGCGTGCAGGGACCGGAGCCTCAAGGGTCTTTCCTGAGGGCGCTGGGGTTGTTCCAACGTGTTGAGCGTCTGGCGAAGAAGCAGCCGGCTCGGGCGGCGGCAGTGACCGAGGCAGCACGGCGACTGGTGGAACCGGCGGCGATGGGGCATCTGTTCAAAGTGCTGGCGATCGCTTCGCCTAGTTGCCCGCTGCTGCCCGGCTTCCCGTAACCCGCTTCAACCAATGAGCGCCGCTATGTTCCCTGCCCTTTTCCTGAGCCACGGATCGCCGATGTTGGCGCTGACCGACTCGCCGGCGCGCGATTTCTTGCGCGGTCTGGGGCGCGAGCTTGGCAAACCGAGCGCCATACTGGTGGCCTCGGCGCATTGGGAGACGGCGGTGCCGGCATTCAACAGCGTGGCGCGCAACACGACAATTCATGATTTCTATGGGTTTCCACCGGCGCTGTTCGCGATGCGGTATGAACCGCCGGGAGCGCCAGCTTTGGCGGAGAAAGCCGCCGCGATGGTGGCTGATGCCGGGTTGCAAAGCGCCATCGATCCGGAGCGCGGGCTGGACCATGGGGCTTGGGTGCCGTTGTCGTTGATGTATCCGGCGGCGAATATGCCGGTTCTGCAGGTCGGGATCCAATCTCAACTCGATCCGGCCCACCATGTGCGGCTCGGCCGCGCGCTGGCGGCGCTGCGGGCGGCCAACGTACTGATCATCGGGTCCGGATCGTTCACGCATAACCTGGCGCGGTTGCGCCGTGACGGGGCGGAGGCACCGCAGCCGCCCGACGTGGTGGCTTTCGCCGACTGGTTCGATACCGCGATATCGGAGCAGCGGGTGGACGATCTGGTGCATTACCGGGATCGCGCGCCTTTCGCGGTGCAGCAGCATCCGACCGACGAGCACCTGCTGCCGCTATTTGTGGCGCTCGGTGCCGGGGGAGAGACGCAAGCTGCCGAGCGGCTGCATACGTCGGCGATGTATTCGAGTTTGCGAATGGATGCCTACGCGTTTCGTTAGCGGACGCACGCTGCGACGCGGCAAGCCGAGGCACCCAACCGTGTCCAATGAGGCGCCACCTGTGCAGGGTGGCCAGGGTAAGTGGTCGCGTGAAAGGACTGCCTGATTCAATCTTCGTTCAATGCTAGGGTCAGGTCGGCGACGCCTACAGGGTCCTCCAGGGCCGCCAGCCGACCTGCGGCCAACCAGGCGAAGCGTTCCAGCAGTGCCTTGCGGCGGGGGGCCGGCAAGCGGATGCACACCGGTTCACGCAAGATCTCCGCTTCCCGCCCTGCGCAGACGATAAGGCCGGTCTCCGGCGGGAGTATTTCGCTGGGAAAGTCATGGTCGACGGCGAAAAAGAACTGGTCGCAGAACGGCTGATACTCGGTCCACTTGGCGTCCGCCAGGTAATCGCGCAGGCCGGACTTCACCTCGACGCAGACGAACCCGCCTCCGGGCTGCATCGCCAGGATATCTGCCCGGCGTCCATTCGCCAGGCGCACCTCGTGCAACGGCGCCCATCCGAGCCGCAGGCACAACCGAGCCGCCGCTCGGCGCACCAGGAAGGTGCGTTCGGGAAAGCCGATGCCGTCCATCAGCCCACGATTTTATTGATCGCCTGCGCCAGCTTCACGTCGTTGTCGGATAGGCCGCCGGCGTCGTGGGTGGTTAGTTCGATCCGGACCGTGTTCCAGACGTTCGACCAGTCCGGGTGGTGATCGAGTTTCTCGGCCAGCAGCGCGACGCGGGTCATGAACCCCCAGGCTTCGTTGAAATCCGCGAACTTGAAGTCGCGGCGGATTGCGTCGCGGTCGAGCGCGGGTGCCCATCCGGGCACCGTTGTGCCCAGGTTGGCGCGTTCGGTGTCGGTCAATTTCTTTGCCATTTCAGTCTCCTTCAGATAGGTGGCGCATGTCGTCCAAGGCCTCTGCGAATTCGTTCATAAAATCGGCGACGACCTGGCGGCAGCTTGGAATACTGTCCACCAGCCCGACGCCCTGGCCGACGAAGTAGGTGACCAGTTCGCGGGCCTTCGCATTGCCGGCCTCGGCCGCGCGGTTGACCCGGGCCATCGCGGGCTCGCTGATGAGACCTTGCAGGGGCATCGGCAAGGTGCCGGGGCTGTCGGCGCCCTCCCACGCATCGGTCCATGCCGAACGGAGTTGGCGTGCGGGCTTGCCGGTGCGCCCGCGGGAACGGACAGTGTCGCGGGACCGGGCGGTTACCATCTTCTCGCGAAACACCGGCGAGGTCTCGCTTTCCGTGGTGGCCAGCCATACCGAACCGGTCCAGACGCCGGCCGCACCCATCGCCATGCAGCCGGCCATCTGCCTGCCGGTCATGATGCCGCCGGCCGCGAGAACGGGCACTTTGCCCTCGACGGCGCGCAGGACTTCAGGGATCAGAACCATCGTGGAGACTTCGCCGCAATGGCCGCCGGCCTCGGTGCCTTGCGCTACGATGATATCGACGCCGGCCGCCACCTGGCGCATGGCGTGCTCGCGGGCGCCGACCAGGGCGGCACAGGGCACGTTGAAGTGGCGGGCGCGTTCCAGCATCGAGGCGGGCGGCACGCCCAACGCGTTGGCGATCAGCCGGATCGGGTGGCGGAATGCGACGTCCATGGCCTTCTCGCCAGTGTCGAACTGATAGGGCACCGGCCGGTTGGGGTCCTCCCTGGCGTGCCCGCCCTGGGTCGGATCGACGTCGTGCCGCCGGAGCAGGTCGTGGACGAAGGCGCGGTGGCCTTGGGGGACTTGAGCGGCGAGGCCACCCAGTGTGGCCCCGGACTCAGTGCGGATCGAGAGGTTTTCGGGGATCAGCAGATCTACGCCGTAGGGCTTGCCGTCGATGTGGGCGTCGATCCAGGACAGCTCGGTTTCGATCTGCTCCGGCGTGTAGCTGGCGGCGCCGAAGACACCGAAACCTCCGGCTCGGCTGACCGCGGCCACCACGTCGCGGCAGTGGCTGAAGGCGAACAGGGGGAATTCGATCCCCAGCATGCGGCAGAGTTTGGTGTCCATTGGGGGGCGATTCCTTTCCGGTCATTGCGCGGAGCGAGGTGGGCATGGTGGGGATCAGACTGCCGCGTCGGCTGATTCCTCGCAATTGGACTGTATCGTGTGGCACCCATCCCTACACGATAAAGGCGAAAACCCACTGATCGCCTACCGCGGGCGCTTGGGACGGGCGGCCGACAAAAAGGGAGTTTAGTGGCGAGAGTGTCCCGGCTCCCAAAAGCTCAGATGAAGGTGGCTAACGTGAGGTACGGTGAGTTGCCGAGGCTCCTTGAGGAGTATGCCTTGAAAGAGGTTGAAACAAGCATCGATCACCAGCAAGCTCGAGCGGAGCAAGTTTGCGGCTATTTTCTCGCCAGCATGCTTGGCTGCCACAGAGGCAAATCGATATCGGTGACTGATATTTAAGGCAGGCTCGTATGCTGAACTCTTTATCACAGGCAGCCGTAATAGCTTTGTGCGCGTTCCTAATCGCGTTGGTCGGTTTAACTTGGTACAAGCAGGGAATGCCGCCATTCGTCCCAGAGCACTCTAACAACGGCCAAGCTCAAGGGACGATCGAACGTGACTATAGTGCTGAGGGCGAGAAGGGCGATTCCAAGGCGTCCTCCACTGAAGGCCCAAACCGCCAAGCCAAAGAGAAAAATGAAAATGCCGACGCAGCACTCGCTAACTACACGTTTTGGCTTACCGCTTTTACTGCAGTTTTGGCCCTTGCGACGGTCGCTCTTTTATCGCGACTGTGGGCCTTTGGGCCTATGCTGCCGAACAAGCTCGCGATATGAAGGAGTCAATATCCGCTTCTAGGAATGTGGCGAATGCGGTCGGTTTGCAAGCCAGGATTGCCCAATCGGCTCTTGTCGCGAGCAGCCGTCCTTGGGTTCAGATAACGGATGCCGTGGTCACCAAGCTCGAAGCCCAAGCCGACCAAGTTTCAGTGTGGGCGGATTTTTTGTTCAAAGGCATTGGACCCTCTCCAGCCACTGCCGTAGCCATCTCGCCCGCTTTGCTGGTTCCTGGTCTTGAGAGGTGGCCGCACGTCGAAACTCGACGGCTTTGTTCTGAAGTAAAGACAATCAATAAAGTTGTTGGTGATGCCTTGTTTCCCGGCGATGTCGGGAAACTGTCAATGAATTTCGGTCGACCGATGCGCGACTTGATTGCGGGTCGGGACGCTCACACCCGGGAAATGATCGAAGGCTGGCGTAGCGCCTGGGGCGAAGAGGAGGCTGAGCGTTTAGCTGCCGGGTTGGCTCAGACGGCCAACTATACAGGCTTCGATTTGATCGCTTGTTTGGCTTACAAGTTTGCCGGGTCGGACGAGGTGCACGTGACCAGCTTTGCGGCACAATTAGTCCGATCGCACGCTGAGATCCATAACGGCATCACCTCGGAGGTTTTCGACATAACGCGCCCGTCCATTATCCCACAAGAGGATCTTAAGCTTACCCCTTTATTGCTCGGGAAGATTGCCGATTGAGGCCGGTCACCGCCCTGGCTCCCGAGGCCTACACGCACACCCCGTCGGGGGATCAAGTTTGGCTGGCAGCGGACATGGCCTTGGCGCGTGCCAGCTGGGTCTCGTCATGGATAGCATCCAATGCGGTGCCGGCCGTGATTTTCGCCGCATGCACTGGGCCCTTATGCGCTGCTGGGCATCTTTTTCACCGAGCTCCAGGTTTCCTTCGCGTTCTGCATCAAGATCAATCTCCGGTGTGCCGGAAGCAGTTTACCATGTGGTCGTCCACCATGCCGGTGGCCTGCATGAACGCATAGCAGATGGTGGAGCCGACGAAACGGAACCCGGCTTTCTTCAGCGTCTTGCTCATTGCGTCCGAAACCGGCGTTGTGGCCGGGACCTGGGAGCGCTCGGTCCATTTGTTGCGGATCGGGGTTTGGTTGACGAAAGACCAAAGATAGCGGTCCAGGCTGCCGTGTTGGGCAATCGCCGTGAGCGCGGCGCGCGCATTGTCGCGGGTAGAGAAGATTTTCAGCCGGTTGCGGATCAGCGGGGAGTCGGCCAGCAGCGCCTCCAGGTCCGCGTCGGACATCGCAGCGACGCGTTCAATGTCGAAGCCGTGGTAGGCTTTTCGGTAGGCGTCGCGCCGAACGAGGACGGTGCGCCAGGACAGGCCGGCCTGCGCACCCTCCAGCGTCAGCAGTTCGAACAGCGCTGCGTCATCGTGATGCGGCACGCCCCACTCGGTGTCGTGGTAGGCCTGCATCAAGGCGTCGGCGGTTTCGGCCCAATGGCAGCGGGTGGTCATGGGTTGCGCGCCGTACGGATCGCGTCCGCCCCGAGTTGGGTCTGCCGCGCCAGGCGGGGGCCGCGCGCGATCGACAGGGTGGCGTCGAGGTCGGCGAGGATGTTCGTAATGGGCGCTTGTTCGGCCAACGACCTGAGGCGGGCGACGATATCCGCCGCCAGCACGCGCAACCCGACCAGCGTGGCTTTGCTGGTGTGGAGGCGTCCGTCGTCCAAGGAGCCGACCACTGTTTCGGCGCCCGCGGCGAACACCGCGACCAGCGCCACGATGGCTCCCAGGTCCTCGGTCGGTTCGAACGCGATGCCGGCAAAAAGGCTGAGGGCGTGGCGCAGGCCGCCGAGCGTGCCGAAGGTGCCGACGGCGTCCTCGATGTCGCGGAAGGGAAGAGCCATACGTTCGTAGGCCGAGCCGGATGGACCGAGCATGGCGGATATTGGGACGAAGCAGCCGTCCAATGTCAGCAGACAATGCCGGGAGGGCCGTAGCGCGTGGAATCCTGGCATGTCCGCGGTTGTCATTCCTGGCGTCTCGCGCGGCACGATGAAGGCGCTGTAGCGCTTGCGGCCGTCGTCCTCGGCGGTGATGGCGAAGACGATAATCGCGTCGGCTGACGGGCCGTTGGTGACCCAGGCTTTCTGGCCGCTGATGCGGAAGCCACCCTCGACCGGTTCGGCGCGCGTGGTCAGCAGCTTGGGATGCGCGCCGACCTTGGGTTCGGAGATCGCCACGGACAGCGCGCGGCCGGCCCACTCCAGCCGTTGGGCTTCTGTGCCGAAGGAGAGGAAGTGGCGGTAGACGAGTTGCCGGCCACCCCAGACGCTGGCGATCCCGAGCAGGCCGGTGCGCTCAACCAGTGCCGCCTTGAGGCGTGCGATGGTCGCGTAGTCAGACGCTGGTTCGAGGAGGCCCGCTTCCCGCATACCCTGAATGGGGTCTGAGGCGGGGTCAGGACAACTGGCCAGCCACGTGTTGATCGAGTCCAACATGTAAAGGACTGTGCCATGTCGCCGCCCAGCGGGACAGGGGCGCCCGGCCCCTCAGCTAGCCCCGAACTTCGGTAATTTCGGAAACCCGTTGGGCGGCAGGCGACCGGAGGTGCCCCGTTCCGCCAGCCAGGGGCGAAGATCGGTCTCAGTGCGAATGCGGTCGCCCAACTTCCACGTCAGGCCTTCGGCAAGAGGGAAAACCTTCGCGTCGGAGAGACCGCCATCCTTGTAACGTTGCAGGATGACGCCGGACCCACGCGCCATTTCCGGAATCTGGTCCAGCGGGAACACCAGCAGACGGCGGTTCTCGCCGATGATGGCAACATGATCACCATCCGCTGGCACACAGAGTGAGGCCTCCTCGTTCGGCTTCAGGTTCAGCACCTGCTTGCCAGTTCGCTTTTCCGCCGACAGCTCGGTGGCCGGGACGATGAAGCCGCGGCCGGTGTTGGAGGCGATCAGGTATTTCATCCCCTCCATCGTGACGAACAGGGCGACAATTTCGTCCTCGTTCGTCAGTTCCGCCAGCAGGCGCACCGGCTGACCGTCGCCACGGCCGCGCGGCAGCTCGGCGGCCTTCAGCGTAAAGGCCTTACCGTTGGTTGCCAGCAAAGTCAGCCGGTCTGTGGTTTGACAAGGCAACAGCAGCCGCAGCTTGTCGCCCTCCTTGAATTTCAGATCTGCCGCCTCCGCGACAGCGCCCTTGATCGCCCTGATCCAGCCCTTCTCCGACAAAATCACCGTAATCGCTTCGCGTTCCACGAAGGCATCCGGGTTGACGTCGACTACCGCAGGCGCCACGCCCAGTTCCGTGCGCCGGTCGCCCAGCGCACCCGATCCGAACTTCTTGCGGGTGTCTTCGAGTTCCTCAGTAATCCGCGCCCAGCGCAGTTTATCGCTCGTCAGCAGCGTGCGCAGGTCCTTTAGTTCCTTGGACAAGGATTTGTGCTCCTTGCGGATCTCCATCTCCTCAAGCTTGCGCAGGCTGCGCAGGCGCATGTTCAGGATCGCCTCGGCCTGCACGTCGGTCAGGGTGAACCGCTCGATCAGGCGTGGTTTGGGCTGTTCTTCCTCGCGGATGATGCGGATGACCTCGTCGAGGTTGAGATAGACCAGCAAATAGCCGTCGAGGATTTCCAGCCGGCGCTCGATCGCCGCGAGACGGTGGTTGGAGCGGCGGACCAGGACCTCGTGGCGGTGATCCAGCCAGCAGCGCAGCACCTCCGGCAGCGGCATCACTCGGGGGGTGCGGGTCGCGTCGAGGACATTCATGTTGAGCGGGAACCGCGTTTCCAGAGCTGTCGCCCGGAAGACCGTTTCCATCAGCACTTCGGGTTCCGCGCCGCGGGTCTTGGGTTCCAGCACAAGACGGATCGTGTCGCTGCTCTCGTCGCGAATGTCGCCGAGCAAGGGGAGTTTCTTGTCCTCCATGAGCTGAGCGACCTGTTCGATCAGCCTGGATTTTTGCACCTGGTAGGGGATCTCGGTGACGACGATCGACCAGGTGCCGTGCTTGCCCTTTTCGACCTCCCATTTGGCGCGCAGGCGGAAGCCGCCGCGGCCGGTTTCGTAAGCGGTTAGGATTGCCGCCGCATCCTCCACCAACACGCCGCCAGTGGGGAAGTCCGGACCGGGCATGTGGCGCAGTAGATCGGCGGTGGTTGCCTGTGGGTGCTGGATCAGGTGGATCGCGGCGGCGCAGATTTCGCCGGCGTTGTGCGGCGGGATCGAGGTCGCCATGCCCACCGCGATACCCGCCGCGCCGTTCGCCAGCAGATTCGGAAATGCGCCCGGCAGCACGATGGGTTCGGATTCCTCGCCGTCGTAGGTCGGGCGGAAATCGACGGCGTCCTCATCGATGCCGGCCAGCATTGCTTGAGCGACCAGGGTCAGGCGCGCCTCGGTGTACCGCATGGCGGCGGGGTTATCGCCGTCGATATTTCCGAAATTGCCCTGGCCCTCGACCAGCGGGTAGCGGGCAGCAAAATCCTGCGCCATGCGCACCATGGCGTCATAGATCGAGGCGTCGCCGTGCGGATGGTATTTGCCCATCACGTCGCCCACGACTCGGGCGCATTTCTTAAAGCCGGCGGTGGGGTCGAGTCGCAACTGGTGCATTGCGTAGATCAGCCGGCGGTGCACCGGTTTCAGGCCGTCGCGCACGTCCGGCAGCGAGCGGGACATAATGGTGGAGAGCGCATAGGCGAGGTAGCGCTCGGACAGCGCGTCCTTGAGGTGGGTTTCCTGGATAAGGCCGATCAGATCATCCGGCATTTCTGGTCACGTCGTCCTATTTCTGATCCATGGCAGCGACTCGGTCGTACAGCATCGCACGGGCCTGTGGCAGAGGACGATGCTGATGTCCAAATGCATCGCGCGCCAGGAAATGCCCGGTCAAGCGTAATCCATCTCGCCATGCAGCACAGTCAGGCTCGACTGGTTTGGTCAGGAATTCGGGCAGCGGCAGCAGGCGGGCGGCCCACTCCCCTGCCCCTTCGTGAGTGACCGCCCGGCCGGTTCTGGGGGAGACAAAGGCTAAGTCGTCAGTCCGCCCGGTGACGGCGCAGCTCGAAAAATCCAGGCCGTAGCCGAGGTCGGCGAGGACAACCAGTTCCCATTGGATGAGGTCTGTCAGGGTCGATTGGCCTAGGGGCAGACGCGGTATCAGATGCAGCAGGCCATCGAAGATGCGGGGCTGCGGCTCGCGTTCCGGCAGGGCACCCTCGGCGACGGCGCAGATCGCGGTGAGCATGGCAAGCGGCAGCGCGGCCTGCATCGCGTGCGCCGCGCCGGCGTGGATCAGCTCGCCGGTGAAGCTGCCGAGCTGATCGGACAGGCGGGCGGTCCATTGGACCTGAACCATGTTGCCGACCTGCCAGGTTCCGGACTTGGCACGCGAGGCGCCGCCTTTGGCAAGGCCGCGGTGCACGCCATGCGCCTCGGTCATTACGGTCGTAATCGCATCACCCTCGCCGTAGGGGCGGGCGTCCAGGATGATGGCGGGGGCGTCCCATTCCATACGGGCGTTTTTAGGCGGGATGGCCGAGCGGCGCCATTCGCACTTGTTCGATGCGGGGCTTCCATGTGCTAATTCCGCATTCGCACAATGATCCAGGGGCGTTGAGATCAGCCAAACCCATCAGCCGGCCGTTCTCGCCCACACGCGCCGCTCTGTCGCGCATGCGTCGGACCGACTTGTTCGGGTCGCCGCTGCGCAACCTGATATTCGGCGTGTTCTACATGCTGGTGGTGATGACGATCGCCGTTGCCGCCTATGTGAAAGCCGGCTGGTCGTTTGGCGATGCCTTCTACATGGTGGTTTTGACGGTCTACACCGTCGGCTACGACGAGGTTCGCCCGATCGAAACGCCGCTGCTGCGCGGCATCACGATCACCACAATCGTCCTGGGCTGCACCGGCATGATTTACCTGACCGGTGCGCTGGTGCAGTTCATCACCCTCAATCAGATCAACCAGATCTTTGGGATCAAGCGCATGAGCAGTCAGATCGATCGCCTGCGAGAGCATGTCGTCATTTGCGGCTTCGGGCGGATCGGGGTGATGCTGGCGCAGGGGTTGCGCGACGGGGGCGCCGACTTCGTGATCCTGGAGCAATCCGAGCCGGCGGTCGCCTTGGCCCGGAGCCTTGGTTATCTATGCCTGCAGGCGGATGCGACGGATGAGACCGCGTTGCGGGCTGCCGGGATCGAGCATGCGCGCACCCTGGCCACCGTGCTGTCGAACGATGCGGCCAACGTGTTCATTACGTTGAGTGGGCGCAGCCTCAACCCGGCCCTGCAAATAATCGCGCGTGGCGAATTGCCCAGCACGGAGAAGAAGCTGTTGCAGGCTGGGGCAAACACGGTGGTGCTGCCGGCCCATATCGGCGCGGAACGCATCGCCGAGATGATTCTGTATGAGAAAACCGCGCGTTTCATCCATGAATCGGACCAGATGAAGGATTTCGAGAAAGTGCTGCAATCGCTGGGGCTGGATATCGAGGTGGTGGTGGCGGCTCCAAAGAGCCCGGCGATCGGCATGACCATCGAGGCTATCGAGCATCAGTCCGACGGCGCTTTCTTCATCGTGCAGATCAACCGGCGCGGCGGCGAGGCGATTACTCGGCCGAAGGAGTCGCTCGTGGTCGAGGAGAGCGATGGACTGGTGCTGGTGGGCCGGGGTGCGAAGGCTCGGGCGCTCGGGTCGTTGTTCGAGGCTGGGGGGCGGACGGGGTTCCGGACAGCCGCGCGGTAGCGGCTTGGCCGGGCTGTTCGGGTGGCGAAGATCGATCCGGGGGCACTGATCGCATCTTGACCGAACGTATTCGTCAAGGTCGTCTCTCCGGATGCAATTTGTGAACCGCTTGCTTCTCAAAGCTCCCTGCTGACTTGGTTTGATGACGCCAAGTATCAGATGACGGCGGATTGCGATCGATTGGCCTGCCGCCCGAGGAAGCTGTAGATTTGAAGTTGGACGATATCGCTATGAAAATGATCATCGGCAGCCAATCGCCTGGTTTGCCGACTCATGGTGTGACCGCGTGGTAGTCTCGGTCCTGAGCGCCAGCCGGTTGGCTGCCGACGTGCTGCAGCTTCGGAGCACCATCCGAATTGGCATCACCGGTCTGGCGCGCGCGGGCAAAACCGCTTTGCTCACCTCGCTCGCGGCTAATTTGCTGGCCATGTCATCCGGGCGGCTAGCGCTGCCGGCGGTGTCCGAACGGCTGGGTGGCCGGAGGCCGCAAGTGTCCATCGCACCGGCGGCAGCATCCAGTATCCCTCGGTTCGATGTGGCATCTCACGTCGCCGCGCTTGCCGCCGATCCGCCACGATGGCCAGCCAGGACGACGGCGGTGTCGCTGCTTGCGCTTGACGTCGACGTGCCAAGAGAGGGGCTGCTGGCGTCGCTTGGTCCTCTGCGCCGGCGGCTCGAATTCCTGGACTATCCGGGTGAATGGCTACTCGATCTGCCGCTGCTCGGCCAGAATTTTGCGGACTGGTCCGAGGCAACGCTGCGCCGCCTGGAGACACTTGAGGCTGCCGAGATAGCGCGTCCGTTTTTGGGCTTCGTCCGTGGCTTGCCGGCTGGGGCGGCGGCGGATGAGGCACTGACACTGACTGGCCACCGACTATACACCCAGGTCCTGCAGCGAATGCGCGATGAGGCCGGGTTGGCTTATTTGCAGCCGGGCCGCTTCCTGATGCCTCCTCCAGGTGCCGCTCCACCTTGGACGCAATTCTTTCCGTTGGCGGGACGCGGCCCGCTCGCGCGCCTCATGCAGACCCGCTTCGATGCGTATGTGGATGCGGTCCGGCGGGACCTCATGTCGCCCCTGTTTGGTGATCTCGATGGGCTCGTGGTTCTGGCCGACCTGCTTTCGGCCCTGAACCAGGGTCGGGCCGCATTCGCCGACATGCAATTGGCGCTGGCCGCCGCTTCCAACGCGTTGCGCTGGAATCAGTCCTGGACCGAGTGGTTGGGCGCGTTTGCGCGATTAGAGATGCCGCCGAGGTCTATCGGGCGCGTGGCCTTTGTCGCGACAAAAGCCGACCACATCGCTACTCGCCAGCGGGCCAATCTTGCCGCGCTGATGCGGCGCGTCACGCACGTGCCGGAGGGTGGTGCCACATCCGCGGCCTTCGCGATTGCATCGGTGCGCTGTACCGAAGATATCGTGGAGACGCTGGCTGGCCGTCCGGTTTCGGCTGTCCGGGGGCGCATGATAGGCGAGCCCCGTCCCGCGCGATTTTACCCTGGCGAAGTTCCGGACGGCGTGCCTGACGATAGCTTCTGGCAACACCGCTTTCTGGCCTTGCCCGAGTTTGAGCCGATGCGCCTGCCGGAGGCGGGCCGCGGCGGTATACCGCAAGTGGGTGTGGATGGTTTGATCGCGTTTCTGTTGAGGGACCTTCTGTGATGGATACCGCACCTGAGCCGTTCCTTTTGCTTGAACCTGAGGTAGCGCCCCGGTTGGAGGCTGTTCCGATGGTATTGCCGGCCGCCGAGCCGGTTCGCTGGCTACGGTCGCCGGCGCTGGCCGGGGCGGCCGTCCTTGGCCTTGGCATTCCTGTGCTCTGGACAGCTTGGCTGGTGAGTGCGTTGTTTGACCGTTGGAGTGTGTTGGGTTGGGTGGGTCTGGTAGGCATGCTGGCCGGGCTCAGCCTGATCGGCGTGAGCATGGGGCGGGAATTGCGTGGCCTGGCGGCGCTGCGCCGGGTTGATCAACTCCGAGCAGAATTGGCTTGTGGCGAGGCTGGGCGCGTGGCGAAAGCCGCGCAGCGTTGGATGGAAACCTTGCCCCAGCACGAGGCGATGTTGCCGGCTTTGGCTGCGGCGGATAGTCCGGAGGCGGTGCTCGCCCTGCTGCGGTCCGGACCCGCTCAGACCTTGCGGGACGGGACGGATGTTCTTGGGCGGACCGCCGCTATTCAGAGCGTCGCGATCATCGCGGCAACGCCTTCGCCGGCGCTGGACGCGCTGACTGTCGGCTGGCGCGGCGTGCGGCTCATTCGGCAGGTGGCGGCCCTGCATGGGATGCGGCCAGGGATCTTGGGGACGCTGGCCTTGCTACAGAAAACGGCGATGGCGGCGGCGACGGTCGCGGCTACCGAAATGGCCGTGAACGCGGCAACACATGCCATTATCGCTCACCCACTATTGCGGCACCTGGCGGGTGACGTCGCGGGCGCGGGTGTGGCGGCGCGGCGGATGATAGTGCTGGCCCGGGCCGCGGCAGCAGCTTGTTCACCACTGTCGCGGGGATGAGCTTCGCGGGGCGCGAACGGTTTTGTGGCGTTTCGCTGAGGTGTATGCTGCGGTCAACGAAGTCGTGTTCTTCGCCGGGCGAACTTTGCCAATTGCAGTTGGGTTAGCGTTGACGAAGGTCGATCGGTAACGCCTGGGAGGTCTGAGCCAGTGAGTGAGCAAGCAGAAGGGGCCGTCGCTGATGCCGGTCGGAAAGTGCAACAAGGGCTAAATCAGGCAGGGGAAGCTCAAGATCAGCTGGCTGAGTTAATTCGTGACAACCCGATTTCGGCGGCTCTTTTGGCTGTTGGCATTGGCTACCTGCTCGGCAAGATCATTTAGTCATCTCGGGGGTGCTGTTGGCTTGACCATGGTTACCTGTTCGTAGGGAGACAATATGTCTGTCGATGAGAAAATTGACCTTCTATCCCAGCAGCTTGGAAAGCAAAGCCTCGGTCCGATCGATACGATATCAGATGAGGTGATGCGGCGCTTGGGCTCGGCAACAGGATCGTTGGTTGCATGGCTTCGGCAGGCCGCTTACGATCAACCATTGATGACGCTGCTTTTGGCGTGTCAGTTTGGCTATTTGGTGGCTCGACTTGGGCGGGCATATGCACGCCGGTAGTCTGGCGAAGGTTGCTGCTCAGGCCAGACTTTTCGCCATCTGCAACTGCTGAAACAGCAGGGGATCAATTTGACCGGCATCTCGTCTGATTGGGTCCACCCCGCCGCAGACACCTAGACTAGTCCGCCAACGGCCGCTTGCTCGCGTCGCCCGCCGCTACGCGAACGTCAGCGCTTTCGCTGTCGCCGATCATGACGAACTGCACGCGATCCTGTCCTCATTGCCGCTGTTTCGGTTCATTGACGTTATCGTCACACCGTTCGTGGCCTTTTGCCTGCCCGAGCTGCGGCAACGGCTTCTTTCCCAGCCTGAGGAAGTTCAAAATTTCCCATTGGAATTCTTCCACTCTCCGCGCGGTGGGATTGTTTCCAGGGTGTCCCAGTGCTCGGCGATTTTTCCGTTCTGAATACGGTATAGATCATAATAGGACATGGGACGCTCTCCGAACAAACCCGCGCTCACTACGAGAACAAAATTACCTTCCCCGAGCACTTGGTGAACCTGCTCGTATTTCACTGCCAGGCCCTGCTTGGCCAGGGCTTGCAGACCGGCGACCAGGCCGGTCAGCCCATCTCCCACCCACGGATTGTGCTGGATATAATTGTTGCCGTCAAAGTAGCTCGGAAATTTGTCCCTTCGGCCATGAAGAAGGTCATCCATGTATGCCTGCATCAGCGCCTTATTGACCTCGGTCTTATCAAGGTCGGAGGCAACTGTCGGGCCATCCACCATCGTGTGACCGCTTGGACTCGGCTTGGCGGCGGCTTCTTGCAGGTTGTCCCAATGCTCGACGATCTTCCCATATTCAAAGCGGAAGATATCGAAACCGACTTTCGGGCCGAAGAAATTGTAATCAGTATGAGCAAAAACGAAATCGCCGTCCTGAAACACACGCACCGTGATGACCTTGGTCGAACCCTTTGAAAGAGACCGAAAGAGCGTCACGACGCCGTTCAAGCCGTCGCTCACGGCCAGGTTGTGTTGGATATACTTATCAGGGTTGATGTAGGCGAGGGGCTTACTGTCACCGGTCTCGATGCTCTTGAGAAGCTCAACCACTTGCTGTTTGTGATCGGGCATGGTCGGCGGCTCGTCGGAGAAAGCCGACCGGGTAATGCAGGCGACCAGCATAACGGCAGCTACGCCGAAGCGGACCCATTGGTCGATTTTCATTATCATGTCAGGACTACCCCGCGTCGATGTTATGGATGATCGTCGTCATCCATATTCAGAAAGATGATGAACATAATCTTCGCTGTCAAGCCCGAAGGAGAGAACGTTTGAATGGCCCGTTCGAAAGCAGACAAAGCCGAGAGCCACGACCGCATCTTGCAGGCGGCCGCCGCTCGCGTCCGGGAGAGCGGTGTCGACGCTATCGCAGTGGCGGATCTCATGAAAGACGTCGGGCTGACGCATGGGGGCTTCTACCGGCACTTTGCGTCGCGCGAAGCTTTGGCGGAAGAAGCGGTCGAGCGCGCGCTGCAGGAAGGCGCGGAAGCCGTCGCGGCTGCGGCCAACATTGGGGAATGTCCTGTCGCGGCACTGGTGGAGGCCTATCTTAGCGCGAGACATCGCGATGAATTGGCGACAAGCTGTGCCGTCACGACGTTGGCGGCCGACGTGGCCCGAGGCAATGACCGGGTGCGGTCAGCTTATACGCGGCAGGTCGAAATGTATTTGGAGCTGCTCACCGCGCTGATCGCAGGGGATAACCAACGAACAAGAAGGGCGAAGGCTATTGCCGTGTTGTCCACGCTGGTCGGTGCCGTGTCGATGGCTCGCGCGGTTAACGATGACAAGCTCTCGCGGGAAATCCTGCGGTCCACGGCCGACGATTTGAAAGCCCAGCTCGAGTGAGGCAGCGTCCGCCGACCCGATCGTCGGCCAACACATCGACGAGGCACTGCTTAACGAACTGGAACTCATGACCGGGCCATTTGGCGCCCGACAACCTCGACTGCTAAGTTCGTGAAGCCGGGTCATATCTTGACCTTGGTGCCCTTTTTCTTTCCTTTCGGCGCCGATGAGGTGCCAACGTTGAACAACGACATCCTCAGAAGTCCGACCGCGTATTCCGCTTCTTGCCCTTCAAACCATTTGGTCCGAAATTCATCTAAATCCGTAATAGACTCGACTTTCAATTGCGCCATTTTGACCGTCCCGCTTTTGGGTTCCGCCATGGCGCTAACCGTTATCTCATCGGTCGGATCACCGTAGCACGCGAGCACCGCAACCAGATGCATGTGGTAGTAATCTCCTGTTAGCTTCTTCTTATGTAGCAGTATAATACCCTCACCCACAGACGGCAGTGCGGTAAATGAATAGTCGATTAGCTTCGAACCATTCTTGCTGGCCCAGGCGATCAGCTCTGTCTTGGAAATATTAACCCTAACACCGTTGCCAAACACCGCTTCAACGCTCGGCGAGGTTGCCGGAGGGGTTGATGTCCACGTGAATATCTCAGCCTGTGATTGACACCGTATAATATACTCCGCGGACTCAATGCAGCTGTTCGGTACCATGGCTAGATCCGAAACGTTGCCGTTTTGTTTCATAAATAAACTCGAGACGCTCTTTGGCGTACGCTTCACTTTTTTCGCCGTAACAGACCCAGACATGTTTGGTCTCCTGGTGTCGCCCTAACAAGATTGAGTGCGCTTTCCCGCCGAGCCAGACTGATCTGCCTCGTATTAGCGGCCCCGTTCCTATGCGGGCTCTGCGAGGGCGGATGTGTGACGTTGGTCACGCGATCAGCAGAAAGGTGGATGGTGCGGGTCAGTAGGCGCGCGGCAGCGCGATTTTCGCCGACTTGGCGAGGAGGTCGCCCTTGCCTACGACCAGTCTCGGCATTGCCTGAGATCGGCCCGATTTCGATCTCGAGGATGCATGTCGCTTCACTCGGCCAGCTGGTCCGTTTCCCTCAACTCACCAGCCAAAGGCGCGTGGTTCAACAGCGCCGCCAAGATCGTGCCCCCGGCGGCATTGCCGAGGAACACCGGCACGAGGAAGCGAAAAAGATAATCGCCGACCGTCGCGCTGCCCGTGAACACGCCGAACGCTGCCTCCGCCGATCCGGCGATGATGTGCGGAAACTGGCAGATCGCGATCACATAGGTCAGCAGAATGATGATTGGGGCGCGGCCGGTGTGGGCGGATGGAAGCAGCCAGACCATCAAGCCGATCAGCCAGCCGGCGCAACCGCCCGTTAGAACCGTGCGCCAGAACGGTCCCTCCATGGTGTGGGCCGAAATCTCCGCCATCGCCTGCATCGTTGCGGGCGGGAACACCTCCGGTATTGCGGCAATCGCGGCAAACACCCAGGTCGCGGCAAGATTGGCGCTTAGTACGACCGCCCAGACTCGCAACGCGAGCAACAACGTGCGCATGTCCCGACGCGTCAGCACCGGGATGACCGCCGTCAGCGTCGTCTCGGTGAACAGTTGCTGCCGCCCGAGGATAACGATGAGAAAGCCGACCGAATAGCCAAAGTCGGAGACCAGTGGGCGCCAGGCGGCATCCGGCAACCGTGCCTGCAACGTCGCCTGAGTCAGGAACGAAAACCCGATCGACAGACCGGCGGCGATCCCGGACCATGCCAGACCCCCGAAGGAGCGTTCCAGCTCCTCCTCACCCTGGTCGCGGACGATCTCGTGAATGACCAGTGCGCCCATGGGCGCGCCGGCAGCCGCCTGGCGTTGCTCCTTCTGATCCAGATGAGGGGAAGATTCTCCGGCTTCAGCCATGTCGGCTCCCGTTGCGGTGCGGGTGCGTAACGCGCGGAACCGCACGGCGTTGGGCTGCCCTAAATCACGATGGAGACGACCACCCGGCCCCAGGACCAAACATGTCGTGGCTTCTGGCGGACAAAACGCGCGTGTATGCTCGTAATTATGGCAGCAGCGTGCGGCCACAAACCGCGTTCAAACTCGGGAGCGTAGCATGGCATTTAGAAGCGGCCGTCACTTCCTGCAGATCCCCGGTCCGACCAATGTGCCGGATCGCATTCTTCGCGCCATCGACATGCCGACAATGGATCATCGCGGCCCCGATTTTTCGACGTTGGGAAAGACTGTCCTGTCGGGCATGCAGGCGATCTTCCAGACCGCCGGTCCGGTGGTGATCTACCCCGCTTCCGGCACCGGCGCCTGGGAGGCGGCGATCGTCAACACGCTGTCGCCAGGCGATCGGGTCCTGATGGCTGAGACCGGCCAATTCGCCGCGCTGTGGTCCGCGATGGCCAAGCGCCTGCGGCTGCTGGTCGAGGTCATCCCCGGGGACTGGCGGCACGGGGTCGATCCGGCGGAGGTCGAATCGCGTCTCGCCGCCGATACCGGGCACACGATCCGCGCGGTGATGGTCGTGCACAACGAGACATCGACCGGCGTGACCAGCCGGATATCGGAAATCCGAGCGGCGATCGACCGCGCCGGGCATCCGGCCCTGTTCATGGTGGACACCATCAGTTCGCTCGCCTCGATTGAATACAAACACGACGCCTGGGGCGTGGACGTGACCGTCGCCGGGTCACAGAAGGGGTTGATGCTGCCGCCGGGCCTTAGCTTCAACGCGATGTCTGAAAAGGCGCTGGCGGCGAACAAGACGGCCGACATGCCGCGCTCCTACTGGGACTGGCAGGAGATGATGTCGAACAATGCGTCGGGGTTTTTCCCCTACACCCCGGCGACCAACCTGTTGTACGGCCTGCGTGAGGCGCTGGCGATGCTGCATGAGGAAGGGCTCGATAACGTATTCGCTCGCCATGCCAGACACGCCGAGGCGACGCGGGCAGCGGTGCGCGCCTGGGGCCTGGATATCCTGTGCCAGGACGCCCGCGAGTACTCCAACGTGCTGACAGCGGTGATCATGCCGGACGGGCACGACGCCGACGCATTTCGGAAAATCGTCCTGGACCGCTACGACATGTCATTGGGCACCGGGCTGGCACGACTGAAGGGACGTGTCTTCCGTATCGGTCATCTCGGAGACTTCAACGATCTGACGCTCATGGGCACGCTGGCCGGCGTCGAGATGGGTCTGCACGATGCCGGCGTGCCGCACCGTCAAGGCGGGGTCGCAGCCGCAATGGACGTCCTTGCCAACCGTGCAGACAAAGCGGATGCCGCCATGGCGGCCTGACGCGTTGGGTCCCGTCCCCGGGGTCAGACGTCGTCCGGCGACAGTGTGACGATCAGTTCCGCGCAGCGCCGGTGAACTTCCGCCTCACGTTCCAGGTTCTTCGGAAACCGCGTGCGTGTTGACTGCACCATCGCCTGCTTGGCCTTTCCTTCGTGCCAAGCTCTGACGGCTTGTAGCGCAGCATCCCATCCTCGCTGGAAGTCCGAATTCTTCTTGTCGGATTCCTTGATCATTCCTGTCTCCGTTGGCAGCCTATCTCGACACGCCGCCCGCATCGTTCGTATGACTGCCGCCGGGGAGTAAGACAGAATGACCGAACAGGTTGCGCAACACTACGGCAAGGGTGGCTTGCTGGGCCGGATACTTGGCGCCCTCGCGCAGGCGGGTAAAGATATCGACCACCTCACGATCGACGACCTCGCGCCGGTTGACGAATTCCACTCCCGCCGCCGGCTTGCAACGCAGGAGTTGGCGGGCATGATGGCGCCCTCGAGCGCCGATCATGTCATAGATATCGGGTCGGGCCTCGGCGGGCCATCGCGCTACCTGGCTGCAACTTACGGTTGTCGGGTGAGTGGCGTCGACCTGACACCAGAGTTCGTCGAAACCGCGATTGCCTTGACTGCCCGTGTCGGCCTGTCCGACCGTGTGGATTTCCGCGTCGGTTCCGCGCTTGAGTTGCCGTTTCCTGATGTCAGCTTCGCCTGTGCCTGGTCGCAGAATGTGGCCATGAACATCGCCGACCGGCCGCGCTACTACGCCGAGATGCATCGAGTCCTGCGTCCCGGCGGATGTTTAGCGATCCAGGACGTGGCAATGGGAAACGGCGAGGCTCTCGATTTCCCGGTGATGTGGGCAGATAAGCCGGAGATCAGCTTCCTCCGCACGCCGGAAGAAACGCGTTCCCTGTTGGACGCGGCCGGCTTTCGCGTCCTGCAGTGGATCGACAACACAGAAACTGCAATTGCCGAGGCAGAGGCTGAACGCGCCCGCGGTTCCGCAAACCCACCGATCCTGGGCGTCCATATTGTCGTCGGAACGGGCTTTCAAGAGAAGCTGCGGAATGCCCACCGAGCGATGGTTCAAGGACGAACTCGTCTCATCAACGCCGTGCTGGCCAAGGAGCCGTAAGGATCGCGTCGGAATGTCTAGAACGCCAAGCCGGTAGCCTGGACAACCAGCGGCAATGTCCGCACCATCTCCAGCACGGCTTCCGGCACCTGTTCGTCCACCGACACCAGGCAGATCGCGTCACCGCCTCGGTCCGCCCGTCCTAGATGGAAGGTGGCGATATTGATCCCAGCACCAGCCAGCGTCGCGCCGAACCGCCCGATGAACCCCGGTTTGTCCTGGTTGGTTACATACAGCATGTGCGGCGCGAAATCGGCCTCGACCTTGATGCCTTTGATTTCGACGATGCGCGGTCGGGACCCGGCAAACAGCGTACCGGAAACCGATCGAGTCAGCCCATTGGTCGCTATCGTCACCCGCACCAGCGTCAGGTATTCCGTCGGGCGGTCATGCACTGTCTCCGCCACGTCGATACCATGATCGCGCGCGGCCACCGACGCGTTGACCATGTTGACGCCCTCCATCAGCGGCGACATCAGCCCGGCCAGTGTCGCGGCCGTCAGTGGGCGATGGTTCAGACCGGCCACCTGTCCCTCGTATTCGATCGTGACCTTTTCAATCGCCCCTTCCCGAGCTTGAGTCAGTTGTCCGGCGAACGCCCCCAACAGGCGGCAAAGTTCCAGATATGGCTTCAGGCGCGGCGCGTCCTCCGCCGAGACCGAGGCCATGTTGATCGCATTGCTAACCGCCCCCGTCAGCAGGAAATCGCTCATCTGCTCGGCGACCTGAAGTGCCACATTCTCCTGCGCCTCGGCTGTGGCTGCGCCGAGATGTGGCGTGCAAACCACATTCTCCAGCCCAAACAATGGCGAATCGATAGCTGGCTCAGTCTCGAACACATCCAGCGCGGCACCGGCGACGTGGCCAGACTTGATCGCGTCGGCCAAAGCCGCCTCATCCAGCAGACCGCCGCGCGCGCAATTGATGATACGAACACCCTTTTTGGTCTGCGCCAACGCCTCGCGCGACAGGATGTTCCGGGTTGCGTCGGTCAGCGGTGTGTGCAGCGTAATGAAGTCGGCGCGCCCAAGCAGCACGTCGAGGTCGACCTTTTCGACCCCAAGATCGAGCGCCTTCTTCTCTGACAGATAAGGGTCATAGGCCAGCACTCGCATCTTCAGTCCGACAGCGCGGTCAGCGACGATCGAACCGATGTTGCCGCAGCCGATCAGTCCGAGCGTCTTGGCAGTCAACTCGACACCCATAAAGCGGTTCTTTTCCCACTTGCCCGACTTGGTCGATGTCGTAGCCTCGGGAATTTGCCGGGCCAGCGCGAACATCATGGCGATGGCATGTTCTGCTGTAGTAATCGTGTTGCCGTGCGGCGTGTTCATGACGACAACGCCACGCGACGTCGCCGACCGGATGTCCACGTTGTCGACACCGATCCCTGCGCGGCCCACGACCTTCAGCCGCGTCGCCGCGTCCAGAAGCTCCTTCGTCACCTTGGTGGCGGACCGGATCGCCAACCCGTCATACTCGCCAATGATGGCACGCAGCTCGGCGGGCGACAGGCCGGGTTTCAAGTCAACATCAATGCCGCGATTGCGGAATATGTCGACAGCAGCCGGCGACAGCTTGTCGCTGATCAGTACGTTAGGCATCAGAGAAATCCTTACTTAGCAGCAGCGAATGCGCCAGCCACCTGAGCCGCGGCCCAGTCAAGCCAGGGCAGCAGCGCCCGGATGTCGGCGGTCTCGATCGTGGCACCCGCCCAGATTCGCAGATGCGGCGGCGCGTCGCGATGGCCGGCGATGTCGTAGGCCACGCCTTGCTTTTCCAGCAGCGACGCCAATTGCTTCACCACCTTGGTCTGCTCATCCGGCGGCAGTGCGGTGAACCAACCAGCGTTGAGCTTCAAACAAATCGACGTGCAGGACCGTGTCGCAGGGTCCTCCGCCAGGAAGCTCGCCCATTCACTTCCTTCCACCCACGCGGCCACGGCAGCAAGATTGGCCTCGGACCGAGCGATCAGCGCCGGCAGACCGCCAACGCGTTCTGCCCACCGTAGGCCATCGAGCGCGTCTTCCACGCACAGCATCGACGGCGTATTGATCGTTTCGCCTTTGAACACTCCTTCCGAGATCTTTCCTTTCGACGTTAGACGGAAGATCTTCGGCAGCGGCCAGGGCGGGACGTAGCTTTCTAGCCGATCGACCGCGCGTGGGGACAGCGCGAGCATGCCGTGCGCGGCTTCCCCGCCCAGCACTTTCTGCCAAGACCAGGTGACGACATCCAGTTTGCTCCACGGCAGTGCCATCGCGAAGGCAGCTGAGGTTGCATCGCAAATCGCCAGGCCCTGACGATCATTTGCGATCCAGTCTGCGTTCGCCATGCGCACGCCCGAGGTGGTGCCGTTCCACGTGAAGACGACATCATGCGCCGGATCGACCGCGCTCAGATCGGGCAGCTTGCCATACGCCGCCGACAGCACGTGTGCATCCTGCAATTTCAGATGCTTGACGATGTCCGTCGCCCACCCCTCGCCGAAACTCTCGAAGGTCAGAATATCGACGCCGCGGGCGCCCAGCAGTGACCAGAGCGCCATCTCGACTGCGCCGGTGTCGGACGCAGGGACGATCCCGAGACGCCAATCGTCAGGAATGCCAAGGATCGACTTCGATAGGTGGATGACCTCAGCCAACCGGGCTTTGGGCTCCGCCGCGCGGTGGCTGCGGCCGAGACACGCGCCCGCAAGGGCGTCAAGCGTAAACCCGGGGCGTTTGGCGCAGGGGCCGGAAGAGAAATTGGGATTGGCCGGACGAATGTCCGGTGTCGCGGCGGTTGCCATCGCGGTTCTCCCTTACAGAAGAAAAGCGTCCCGGTGGGGGGACGTGACCCGCCGCGGCATGTATGCGAGCAACCAGGGCACGTCAACGGATTTCTTGTCGTACCGCAACAGAGAATCGTCAAGCCGCGAAGTCCTCTCGATGGTGCGGTTGCCCGGTGCGGCGGATGGGTTCTTCCACGACAAGTCGCGTTCCAGTGGCAACCCAGGAACGTCACGTGTTCTGATGCGTTAGGGGAAGCAACGGCATCGGGCATCCCGACGCAGAGCAGAGGAAACCCCAAAATGTTGCGAGCTCTTTCGATCACCGCACTGATCCTGGTCGCGGCACCCGCCATGGCACAGAACCCGCAGCCGGCCTCACCCACGAATCCGACTGTGCCGCTGGCTCCGCCCAATGCGGCCTCACCGCCGCCAGAGAAGATTGCCCCGCCCGACGGGACCCTGAGTGACCGGCTATCAAAGCAAAAGGGTACGATCACTCCGCCAAACGTCGATCCGGGGATGACCGTCAGTCCGCCAGCGCATAGTGGTGCCACGACACCTGTTATTCCGCCGCCGGGGTCGCCAGGCGGCAATCCGTCAGTCGTGCCGAAATAGCATTTTCAGTGCCGCGCACACCGTTTCAACTTCGGGATCGGTCATCTCCGGATAGATCGGTAAGCTAAGAATCTGGTTCGCTGCGATTTCCGTCTCGGGGCAACCCGATGGTCCGAGCGCGATGCGTCCAGCGTAGGCGGGCTGGCAGTGGACAGGAACCGGATAGTGGATGCCGGTGCCTACGCCGCGTTCGCGCAGCATCCCCTGGAAACGGTCGCGCTGGTCGGACCGCATGACGTAAAGATGGTAGACGTGGCTAACCTCATCTCGCGATCGAGGTGCGTGTAACGGGCTGCCTGCGAGGGCCGCGTTATAAGCTCCAGCGATTGTGCTGCGTCGGGCATTTTGCCGGTCGAGGTGGCTCAGCTTGACGCGCAGAATCGCCGCCTGCACCTCGTCGAGGCGGCTGTTTATCCCAGCCTCATCGCTGATATAATGCTTATGCCAGCCATACTGCCGCAACGCCGCAATACGCTTGGCCAGCACCGGATCGGCGGTCGCGACCGCACCACCATCGCCGAGCGCGCCAAGGTTTTTCGTGGGATAAAAGCTGAAGGTTGCGGCATCGCCGAAGCTGCCGAACTCGCTGTCCATGCAAACGGGCGCCGTGCGCCTGGGCGCAGTCCTCGATCAAGGCAACCCGATGCTGACGACACAGCGGAACGATTCGGTCCAGATCGGCGGGCTGTCCGTAGAGGTGCACCGGCAAAACGGCTCTTATCGGTGGCAACCCGTGCGGTGGTCTCTCTAGCACCCGTCGCAGCTCGTCCGGATCCATTGTGTAATGAGCAGGATCGATATCAATCAGCAGCGGCGTTGCCCCTGCCATCTCAACGGCAGCGACGGTCGCCACTGCAGTGTGAGAAACTGTCACAACCGTGCATCCAGGTCCGATACCTAGACCCCGTAGCGCCAGCACGATCGCATCGGTGCCGTTGCCGCACCCAACGACCCAGGGAACATCGAGCCAGGCGGCGAATTCGGCTTCAAAGGCACGCAACTCGTTGCCCAGAACATACCAGCCCGAGGACAAAGCTCGCCCGACCGCCTGGTCAATCTCTTCCTTCAGCGCTCGATACCCGGCGCCGGGGTTTGCCTGTGGGATCAAAGGTAGTCCGCCAGCCGCGTCCTGTACCAATCCAGGGTGCGGCCGATGCCCTCTTCCAAGGATGTTTGCGGGCGCCAGCCTGAGGCACTCCGAAAGGCCCGGTCATCAGCGTGGTAGCTACCAATATCGATGCGGGCGCGGTCGGCGGGGAATTCCCGTGTGACATACTGCCCGTTGCCGCCGGACAGGCGCACGACGA